>JADJEU010000001.1 GCA_016709005.1 Crocinitomicaceae bacterium
CACCAATCAAACGACGATTTGGATCAGACGATAAAGTTGTTTTTCCGGTTCCTGAAAGACCAAAGAAAACTGCCGTATCACCGTCTTTACCGACGTTAGCAGAGCAGTGCATTGAAAGCACATTTTTTTCGTGAGGTAAAATATAATTCAGAATTGTGAAAACACCTTTTTTAATTTCACCGGTATAACCAGTTCCACCAATCAAAATCATTTTTTTTGTGAAGTTGATTACAGCAAAATTGTGCTGACGTGTTCCGTCTGTAGCTGGATCAGCCATAAATCCCGGTGCACATACAATATGCCATTCTGGATTGAACGCTTGCAATTCTTCATCTGTAGGACGAAGGAACATATTATAAGCAAACATGTTTGACCAAGGTGTTTCAGTTACAACACGAATGTTTAAACGGTATTTAGGATCTGCACAAGCATAAGCGTCACGTGCATAAACATCACGGTTGGTTAAATAAGCACGCATGCGATCATAAAGTGCATCAAATTTAGATGGTTCAAATTTGATATTTACTTTTCCCCACCAAACTGAGTTCTCTGTCTTTTCATCAAAAACACAAAATTTATCAAGCGGTGAACGGCCGGTGAACTCGCCTGTTTCAATCGCTATTGCGCCTGTGTCGGTTAATACACCTTGTCCTTGAATTACAATTTCTTCAACAAGTTCTGAAGGAGACATATTCCAAAATACATTTCCAGTGTGTTTTAATCCAATCGATTCTAAAGAAGCATTTTCTGCTTTCATTCCGTAGTCGTTCATAAAATAGTTTTATAGTTCCGGCAGCCCCCGGATCAATTTCGTGGGACAAAATTAATCTTTTTTAAGCCTCAGAAAATGGTGGTTTTTTGGAGTTATGAACTGAGATATTAACTAGAATGACACGAAATTGTTTGATTTAGAACGGCCTGAGGTCTAAATTAAGCGGTTATTGGTCAGTCTGTTAAAGAATTGTAAGGAGTTTATGTTCTTGCAAATCAGTGGATAACCTTATTGGTCTTTTTCCCCTTCATCCTTCTTAAAGATATTGCCAATTCCCTTACCAATTTTTTGAACGGTTTCAATCCCTGCGGAAAGGGTTGGATTGGCAAAATCACCGTCCACAACACAGAGGTAATTTTGTTGTGGAAAGATTACAATTTTGGTATTCTCTTTAAAGTGCTTATCCACTTTTGACGGAATGTTTTCAAGATTCTTTTCGTAGGATATCGAACCACGGCGTGTAGAAATCAAAGCTATGATATCGTCACTTTTTATTTCGCGTGAGATAATCAAGAAATCATCCCAATCATTAAAATCATGGAATTGAACAGAAATTCCTGATTTATCTTTTGTGATTTGCTTTTGAACAGCAGTTCTGGAAGTTTCATTTGAAAAAATGGTCACGGTCAGACTCAATTCCTTAGCAAGTTTTGTGAGTTTATCTAACCAAAGTTTAAACCCCGTTTCTTTTTCACTGAACGGTGGCATAAAAATCAAAAGTCTTTTATGACGAATGAACGGTTTTTCAAAATCACAAATGAAAATGGTTTTGTCAACATTGTTCAACAGATTCTCCATTCGCTCACCCATAAAGCGATGGGCCAATCCCGTCTTTTCTGGCCATTGAAGTACAATCACGTCCGCCATAATTTCACGTGAAGTGCGCGAAATTCCACTGGCCTGGTTGTGATCAATCGTAGCAATCATGTTCAGTTTTGTCTCAGTAGCAGATGCGTTTTGAGCGTAGTCCTCCATCTTTTTGCGCGCACGCGAAACATTTTGTTCTGCCTCTTCATCATTCAGAACTACAGAAAGAATTGAAATTGGATTGACTGATTTTACTTCCTTAATCAGTGTAGAAAATTCAATCAGTTTAGAAATGTCAGAGTTACCAATGCTCGGAATCAAAATGTGTTCACTTACTGCATCTGATTTTGTTGAAATAGCTTCGTGATCTGTTTCTGATGCAAGAACAATTTTTTTAGCGGCTTGCTCCGTTGCAAACGATGCTACCAAACATGTTACAAGAATCAGAATAATTGTTCCGTTCAGAATATTTTCATCCAATATCTTTTCATTGTATCCAACCAAAATAATGGCAAGTGTGGCTGCTGCGTGGCTGCTGCTCAATCCAAAAATAAGTTGACGTTGTGCGCGTGAATATTTAAAAATAAGTTGTGTGACAAGTGCTGCAAGCCATTTACTGAAAAGAGCAAACAGGGTTAAGGTACCTGCGACAATTAATGCAGTGGGACCGTTTAAAAGAACACTCACATCAACCAACATTCCAACACTGATCAAAAAGAAAGGTATGAAAAGTGAATTGCCAATAAACTCAATTCGGTTCATTAAAGGAGATGAATGCGGAATCAATTTATTTAAGGCTAATCCAGCTACGAAAGCTCCAATAATTTTTTCTACCCCAGCTGCTTCAGCTAGAAATGCCGCAAAGAAAATGACAGCAAGCACAAAAATATAATGCGAATGTTTTTCACTTTCCAATCTGCTAAAAAACCACTTTGCAATTCGAGGAATAACATAGAACATGATCAGTGAAAACAAAGTCAGAGATACCACTAATCGGATCCAAAAATCCTGATTCAATGTACCTGCATTATTGCCCATGATGACCGCCAGCATAATCAAAACAGCCGTATCTGTCAGAATAGTTCCCCCAACGGTTATTGCCACCGCTTGATTTTTAGCAATACCAAATTTGCTTACGATAGGATAAGCAACTAACGTATGTGTAGCAAACATGCTTGCCGTCAAAAAACTTGCGTTGAAATCGTAGCCTAATAAATAATAGCACACCGGAAAACCAAGAACCAATGGAAGAATAAAAGTAAATAATCCGAAGGTCAAACTTTTGTTCCGGTTAATTTTGAATTGATTCATGTCCAACTCAAGGCCAGCTTGAAACATTATATACAGCAAACCAATTGTAGAAAAGAGTTCAATAGCTGAATTATTTTCAAGTATTCCAAATCCGTGCGGACCAATAACGACGCCTGATATAATGAGACCGATAATTCCCGGTATGCTCACGCGCTTCAACATAAGCGGCGCGAGTAAAATAATCATGAGTATCAATGAGAAAATCAATACCGGATTTTGCAGCGGTAAAATAAACTGATCTTTGATGTGATCAAAGAAGGCGATATTTTCAAAAAACTCTTTCATTTTGGTCGGGCAAAATCAGTTTTCAAAAATTTTATTTGCTCAAAAGTACAACTATTCTACTGTTTAATGCTGAGTTTCTGAGGATATTGGTATAATGCGCTCAGGCTGAGTTATTGGTCTAGTTGAATCAGTTCCAGTTTTTCATCTCTTTCCATTTGCATGCGAATGATGGATTGAAAATCGCGATTGGTCGTTTGGGGAATCAGAAATTTCTTGAAGTTTTTTGAATCGCGCTTAATCAAGTAACGAAATGCAAAACCATATCCCCGATATTGTCCCTGATGAATCCAAACGAAACTTGATTCTTTTGAATTTCGACCCTTGTCTAAAATCAAAAAGCTGCTTGAATTAAAATTGAGATAGTTTAATAATTGTTCTACGCGTTGATTGTATTGTTCGGGTGATTCAGCACCAACACAGGCGCCCTCACATTTTTTGATCGAATAATTAAAACACCCATTCACGTCATCGTGTTGATTGCACATTTTTTGACAAAGCTGATATTCAGAAACCCAATACTCCAGCATAGCTTTCGCATTAGCGCTGCTTGTGAAGGTAGTAACAGGCTGATCGTTTGAAGTTGTTTTTTTAATGGTGAAACGTTTGTATCCAGCCTGATCTTCGTGAATAAATAAACCGTGTGAGAAAACAGAATTTTTTTGCGCGCGGTTGTAAATGGGTTTGTGTGTTTTTATTTCTTCTGATTCTTTTAAAAGTGCAATTAATTCGCTGCCGGTTAATTCATGATCAATTGCCGCAATCTTTAAACGCATTTCTAAACCTTTTTGCGTCTTAGTGTTTTTGAGATGTTGCTCAATTCGTTTTTTGATGTGGATGCTTTTTCCAATATAAATCAACTCACCATTTTCATTGTAGAATTTGTAGACGCCTGTCTTGTTTGGGACATCGTCAAATTGCTCCAGTTTTAATTTTGGATTGAGCGCCGCTGGATTAATTTCTTGTCGGATGAAAGATTGCAGATTTTGAGAATCTTTTTCAAAAAGCATGTTGAATAGCAGAGCTGTGGCCTTTGTATCATCAATTGCTCTATGATGCTTTGTTAACTCAATTCCTAAATCACGTGTGATGTTTTTTAATCCATAAGATTTATATCCTGGAAAAAGAATTTTTGTCGTTTGAACGGTGTCCAGATGATCCATTCTGAAATCAAAACCAAGTCTTCTGTATTCCGTTCTTAAAACACCGTAATCAAAACTAACGTTGTGGGCAACAAAAATTGTGTCGCGTGTGAATTCAATTATTTTTTTGCGATTTCAAAAACTTTGGAGCACCAATTAAATCATTATCGCTGATGCCAGTCAGTCTTGCAACAAATGGATTTATTTTTTCCCCTGGATCAACAAACGTATGAAATGTTTCCAACTCATTTTTGCCATCGTGAATGATAATGGCAATTTCAATCACCTTAAAATTTTTAGGGCTGTCACCAGTGGTTTCAATATCTACAATGGAAAATTTCAAGTTTCGCGAATCAGGTTTTTGAGAAATGATTTATTTTCTTCGGTGTTTAATGATCCGGCGCCTTTATTTCTGAAAACGATGTTCATTTTTTTATCAATTACCAAAAGTGTTGGATACGAATCTACTTTATAATAAGGAGGAATTTGTGGTGTGCTGAAAAGAAAATCATAATCCAGCGGAAGTTCTGAATTCTGGATCACCTCCATAGATTCTTCACTAACTGCAATTACGTGGATTGAACCTTTCATTTCATTTTGAGTTCTTGTAATTCTGGAAGCTCTGCTCTGCAAGGCGGACACCAGGTGGCCCAAAAACTAACTACAATGGGTTTGCCTTTGAACTCATCGAAATTATACAACTTGTTTTCGGTATCAAATAAAGCCCAGTTTCGTTCTTTTTCAGGAATTGATTCAGAGAGTTCAGATTTGAATTCTACTTCTGACATAAAAAGTCCTTGAAACCATCCTTGAAAAGAAATGCGCCAGGACGGAACAATGAGAATGAGTACAATAATTACAAGTAGCGCATTAAAAATGTAGTCGGTTATTTTACGCTTTGGTTTGGACATTTATCTGTTACGCTTATGCAAAGGTAATAGTATTTGGCTATTCAACCTTTACACTAAGAACCGTGATGTCATCCAACTGATCAAAATTTTGCTGCCAGTTGTCGAGATGATTCTGAAGATACTGTTTTTGCTCCTGAAGCGGCAAATGAGCTGCATCCAAAATGGCATCTCTAAATGAAGAGGTTTTCATTTTTTTGCCTTTTGGTCCGCCAAACTGATCGGCATAGCCATCTGAAAAGAGATAGAATAGATCTCCTTTTTCAAGTTGAAGTTCAACCGATTTGAACTCATACTCTGATTCAAAAACTCCAACCGGACGTTTAGTTGGTTTTAGTTCAATCACTGAGAAATTTTCTCTTTTGGTAATTTTAATTTGATCGTTTGAAACAGGCATCGGACGATCATTTTTTCGGATTATATAACATTCATTATTGGCACCGCAATAACTCACTGTTTTTTTATCCGTCACAATACAGAGTGAAAGATCCATTCCATCTTTAACCTGATTTTCGTTAGAAATGATTTCTTCTGATCGTGCCGTAAATGCTGTCACCAATGCATCATTTATTTTGTTGACGAAAATAGCAGCATCCGAAATTTCAGATCCGGAAACACGTTCAATAGTTTCAAATCCAAGCATGCTCACCATCGCACCGGGTACGCCATGTCCAGTACAATCTGCAACGGCAAAATAAAGTCTGTTGGATTGTTGTTTGATCCAATAAAAATCTCCTGATACAATATCTTTTGGCCTGAAAATCAGAAAGTGATCACCCAATACTTTTGCCATGTAATTGGGCGACGGCAAAATAGCTTGTTGAATTCTTTTTGCGTAGTTAATACTATCCGTGAGTTCTGTATTCTTTTCTTCAATTTCTAATTTTTGATGATTGATTTCTTCATTCTTATCTTGAAGCAGAGCGTTGATTTTTTTCTGATTTTTTGAATGGCGATAGACAACAATAAGAACAATTATTACGGCTACCATTATAATCAGGGCGCCCAAGAGTTGCCAGGTTGTTTTAGATGCTTTGAGTTCTGCAGCAAGTTCATTGCTTTGCGATAACTGGAGTTCTTTTTCTTTTATAGTAAGTGAATCTTGAATTTGTCTGGTTTTAAACTCTTCTGAAATTTGCATTATTTCAGCGTGCTTACCATCACCTATGACGCTGTCTTTGTAAACTAAACTCAGTTTTAAGAAGAGATAAGCTTCATCATAAATTTTGTGATTATAGTACGTTTCACTCATCCCTAAATAAATACTTTCTAAGGCTTCTTTTGATCGTGCCTTTTTTGCCATCGCGATTGCCTCATCAAAATAGGCTCTTGACTCCTTGATATTGCCTTCTTCCATACCACTCAGTTCAGCCAGATTGGAAAGGTTCAAGATCATGTAGCGCTGATTGCCCATCAGCTTGTTTATTTTGTAGGACTCAACTAAATAATTTTCTGCGGTTTTAATATCTCCTTTTGCAAAATGAGCAGAGGCCATATTGTTGTAAAGCGCAGCAATAACGACAGAATCATGAAGTGTTGTATGATGGATTTCCAGTACTTTTTCATAATAGAAGATGGAAGAATCAAGCTCACCTTTTAATCGTAACGCCAGGCCATAAGAACTTAGTAAGCTTGCTTCTGAATAAAAAAGATTGTGCTGCCGCGATATGGCTAAACCTTCTCTGTAAATATCAAGTGCCTTATCATAGTCATTCGTTTTAATGTAAAAATTTCCCAGGTTTAATTTGCAGCCACTGAGTAATGGAAAGTCTTTAATTTTTTCAGCTATTGAAGTTGCATCCAGAATGTATTTCAGCGCTTCCGGATAATTTCCCATATCAGATTCAAGAATTCCTGAAGTCAGATATCCGAAACCTATGCCTCGTTCGTACTTCAGTTTTTCTGCAAGAATCAATGCGTTTTTTACATAGAAGTGTGAACTGTCCTGATCCACATTAATATGATATTTAGCCAAAAAATTCAGCGCATTTACTTTTGCCGTATCGTTCGCTGGATTAGCAAGCTTTGCGTAGTTTTTCTCAAGGTTCGTTTGTGAAAGGACGAAGCCATTGGAAAGAACAAGAATCAAGAGTGTTATGACAAGACGCATGTGCATTAATTATCGTGCTAAGATACGTTAATGATCACGAGATAATTAAATGGAAATGACTATTTTTTGACTTTAGCTAGAAGCCTTATTGATGCTTCGATAGATGCGAGGCGCTTTTCAAGTATTTCAAAACGGTCATCTGAAATTTGATCTGATTTTTTGTTCATAACTGATGTGTCAAATCCTGCAATTTGATTCACGGTAAGTTCTTTTGTGAAGAGATCGTCAATCGTCAAATTAAAATGATGTGCGATACGCTGAAGAGTTGCCAGTTTGGGCTCAGAGCGACCTTCTTCATAGGAGCCAATCGTAGGACGATTCAGTTCAAAAAGTTCGGCAAACTCAGTTTGATTCAAATTTTTGAAGGATCGCAACTTGCGTAGATTGCGGGCCAGAACGGATTTTTTCATAATTCCTAACAAATGTAGTAAAAAACTAAAAATAATAGTATATTTGTTTCTGTATTTTAAATTTGTGCCTATGAAACTGAACTAAAAGTAATGATCAAAACGCACGTTTGTCTCATATTAATTTTATAACGGACAAACAGTCGATGGAATAATTTATATATTTGATAGCATAATTAATAACTAACTGATATGAGTCATTTTGATAAAATTAAAGGGTATTTGGCGGATCTGGAAATAACGATCCTGAAAGAAGATAAAGCAAAACAAATTTTTATTGTCGAATCAATGGAAGATGGAATCACAAATCTGATGATTGGTGTTGCAGATCCAATTGTAATTATTGAGCAGTATTTGTTTGACCTGAATCCAAAAAATACCTCAGACGTTGCAAAACAACTGCTGATGAAAAATCGCGATATCGTTCATGGTGCATTTGTTTTGGATCAAGATGGCAAACGTGTAATCTTCAGAGACACTTTACAAGTTGAAACACTTGATTTGAATGAACTGGAAGGGACGCTTTCATCTTTGAGTTTGTTATTGAGTGAATACACCGATGAAATTATCGGCTTTTCTAAAAATTAATATTAACCTGAAAAAACTAGTACAATGAATATTTTTAAAAGACTTTTCAAAATTGGTTCAGCTGAAGCAAATTCCTTAGTTGACAAACTTGAAGATCCAATCAAAATGACTGAACAGGGAATTCGTGACCTGAAAGAAGACATGAGTAAAGCCTTGCAGGCAATGGCTGAAGTAAAAGCGTTGGCTATTCGTGCTAAAAATGATGCCAATACACATCAGGAAAGAGCAAATGAGTATGAGCGTAAAGCAATGCTCCTTTTGAAAAAAGCTGAGTCAGGCGAAATTACTCCTGAAGAAGCTGATCGTTTGGCAAGTGAGTGCCTGGTTCAAAAAGATCAGAACATGGCAAGTGCTGAATCATGCAGAGCAGATCAGGCAAAATTTGAAGCGAGCGTTTCTAAATTGGACGGTAACATTAAGCATTTGAAATCAAACATTCAGAAATTTGAAGTTGAATTGAAGACGTTGCGTGCAAGATCAAAAGTATCTGAAGCTACTTCAAACATCAATAAACAATTAGCGGACATTGATTCGTCAAGCACAGTATCTATGTTGGAAAGAATGAAAGAAAAAGTTGCTCAGCAAGAAGCTTTGGCTGAATCATACGGTGAAATTGCTGCTGAAAATAAATCAGTAGACGATGAAATTGATAAAGCAATTGGTTCTGGCTCCGCACAAGTAAAAGCATCAGACAGCCTTGCTGCTCTGAAAGCTAAGATGGCAGGTACAGCAAAATAATTATTACATAAACTTTACAAAACCCCAAGCCGTCCATCGGTTTGGGGTTTTTATTTATATTCGGAAAACATTTTTGATACAAAATTCTCTTTAATCATTATAGCTTAAATTCAACCGCATGCGCATTTTACTTATTCTCTTTTTATCTGTCAGTTCCCTTACCTTTTCACAAGAAAAATATGGGCAGATTGATTTGAATGAAGAAAACTTTGATGAGTTTTCTGTCTTTGGAGATACTCTTGACAGTTATAAAGTGTATTTCACCGGCGAGAATCATATGTATGCAACGTTCAATTCAGAATTGCAAATTAAATTTTTAAAATACTTGCACCAGACTCAGGGTGTAAGCCATCTCATCTTTGAACAAAGTCCTGCAGTAGGGTACATTATTGACAAGGTAATTATTGACGGTAAAATGAGTCATCAGCAATATTTGCAGGATATGTTTTACACACCTTTTTTTGAAGCAGTAAAAGAATTGAAAGATTACAACGACACGCTTGCGCCGGAGAATAAAATTCATGTCAACGGAATTGATGCAGAACGTTTTCCTTATTTTTCTATTTATGCACTGGATGCTATAGTAGATACGCTGGACACGCGTTTTGAAGGTGGTGAACTGTTTGAGCAGATTAAAGCCTTAGCAAGTGCAAACTACGATGATTATCGCGTTGGAACTTATTATGACGAACCTGATTTTGAATTTGATTTTCAGTTCACTCAGGTATATGCATGGTCATCACTAAAGTCAATTATTGACGGAGCCAACGAGATGAAAGATAAATTGATGCCACGTCTGGGCGCTGATGGCCCTATTTTCTATGCCATTATTGCAAGTCTGGAAGTTGGGCGGGAATGGTATCTGGCAGAAAAAGCCGGCGATGTTAAATCACCGATTATTCGCGAGCGTTTTATGTGCGATGAATTTGAACGAGTTTATCGATTAGATCCAAAAGGAAAATTCTATGGTCAATTTGGTCGTTGCCATCTTCAAAAAGACAAAGGCTCGCGAAATTGTTATGACTATTATATGAATTCAGTTGCCAGCCGTATTGCAGAAATTGAACCCGCGTTAGAAAATCAGGTTTTGGTGATTCCAATTTTTTATACGGATAATCCACGCATGGATGGAACAAATGTGGAGAGCCTTCATCTGGACGAACAGTTTTTAGCAAAAGGAGAATCATTCATTATCGATCTTGAATACATGGGGGAGTATCGACCAATCACTGGTTTCTATGACGATCTGCCTTTTATAATTATTTGCAACGAAGAAGCCGATAGCCATGAAGAAACTTATTTTGTCTGGGATATTCCGCTGGAAGAATATCATGCTGGTGTCTATTATGGCTATCACTATTTTACAAAAATCAATAAGCTGAACAACGCGCTGATTGCATTTGGTTCGAGTGGATTCACGAATAAATTTGAGGCCTATACTTTTGCGTTTGATTATATTTTTATGGAACAATCAGGCAGCCGATTCAGCTATACTCATATTCCCGCAGTAACAAATAATGACGGTTTTGAATTGAATGGTTTTTTGGCCAGCATGGGTGGTTATTATCCTTTCGGAAACAAATGGGTGATGGCGGCGATTGGAATGGACTTTGGGTATGGCAGAATGCTGTTAACAGAAGAAACATCTAATCTGACGCCAAATCTGATTCAGCAGAATGGAAAAAATTTAAATATTTATCGAAACGATATATTTGCACTGGATCCCAACTTTGAATTTCGGATTACCTTACCTATTGTGAGTCTCAATTTTAAAACGGGTTGGGCTTTTGATGTGTCCAATAAATACTGGAAACTGGATGGTAAGATGAAAGATTTTACCAAAACAAGTTTCTCATCTCCTTATATTCAGGCAGGTTTGAGTCTGAATATCAAATATCGTTAATGAACCGGTTGATAATTTGTTGCCGATCCTAAACGCGCTGCGGTAAGAACGCTTAACTTTGTGCTACTATTCAAATTATAGCATGGAAGTTCTTCAAAAACAATACATCAAATACGACCGAAAAGATCTAAGCGATCAGGAATTAATCCGCATTTACAAAGCACTCGTTAAGCCGCGTCTTATTGAAGAAAAAATGTTGATCTTGTTGCGCCAGGGAAAAATTTCAAAATGGTTCTCGGGTTGGGGACAAGAAGGAATTTCAGTAGGTGTGACTTTGGCTCTGGATAAAGATGAATACATTCTTCCCATGCACCGTAACCTCGGAATTTTTACCGCACGTGAAATTCCATTGAACAGATTGTTTGCTCAGTTTCAGGGAAAGATGACAGGCTTTACCAAAGGGCGTGATCGTTCATTCCACTTTGGTACAAAAGAGCATCATTTGGTTGGAATGATTTCTCACCTCGGACCTCAATTGGCAATTGGAACGGGTATTGCGCTGGCAGGAAAATTAAAAGGTGAACGCAAAGTAGCTTTGGCAATTACTGGAGATGGCGGAGCAAGTGAAGGAGATTTTCACGAAGCGTTAAACGTGGCTTCTGTTTGGGATGTTCCGGTAATTTTTTGCGTAGAAAATAATCAGTGGGGATTGTCAACTCCTTCAAATGAACAATTCCGCTGCAAACAATTTATTGATAAAGGAGTTGGATACGGAATGGATGCTTTTCAAATTGATGGAAATAACATTCTGGAAGTATATCATTCGGTAAGACAAATTGCTGATTCTCTCAGAAAAAAACCAAGACCATTTTTATTGGAGTGTTTGTCATTCCGCATGCGTGGACATGAAGAAGCGTCTGGAACAAAATATTATCCTGACGGAATCCAAGACGAGTGGGCAAAAAAAGATCCGGTTACGAATTATGAATTGTATCTGAAAAACGAAAAAGTACTTTCAGAATCAGAAGTGGAAAAAATTCGTGAAACTATCAAACAAGAAATTCACGACGAACTTGAAATTGCTTTTGCAGAACCAAAAGTAAAAGTAGATACCGCATACGAATTGAACGATGTTTATGCACCATACAATCAAGTGGTAATTAACCCAGCTTCATCAGCAACAACTGAACTAAGACATATTGATGCAATTTCTGATGCACTTCGTTTAGCGATGCGCAAATATCAGGATCTCATCATCATGGGGCAAGACATTGCAGAATACGGAGGTGTGTTTAAAATTACAGAAGGTTTTGTAGATGAATTTGGAAAGGACAGAATCAGAAATACACCTTTATGCGAATCTGCAATTTTAGGAACGGCACTTGGTCTTTCTATCAAAGGCATGAAAGCAATTATGGAAATGCAATTTGCAGATTTCGTAACGGTAGGTTTTAATCAGATTGTAAATAACCTTGCAAAACTTCATTACCGCTGGGGTGAAAATGCAGATGTAGTTGTACGTATGCCAACAGGTGGCGGTTCTGCAGCAGGACCATTTCACTCACAAAGTAACGAAGCCTGGTTTACACATACGCCGGGATTGAAAGTGGTTTATCCTTCTTCACCTACTGAGGCAAAAGGTTTATTACTTGCATCCATTGAAGATCCAAATCCAGTTATCTTTTTTGAGCATAAAGCGCTTTACAGAAGTATCAAAGAAGAAGTTCCTACCGACTATTTTACAATTGAAATCGGCAAAGCAAACATTGTTCGCACGGGTTCAAAAGCATCAGTGATCACATATGGTATGGGAGTTCACTGGGCTAAAGAAATAGCAGAACGCAATAATCTCGATGTAGAAATTTTAGATTTAAGAACTTTATTGCCGATGGACATGGATGCAATTTATGCAACCGTGAAAAAAACACATCGCGCAATTATTCTGCACGAAGATTGCCTGACTGGTGGAATAGGAGGAGAGGTTTCTGCACTCATTACTGAAAACTGTTTTGAGTATCTGGATGCACCTGTTATGCGTGAAGGAAGTTTAGATACACCAGTTCCTTTCCAGGAAGATCTGGAAAAAAACTTCATGCCAAAAGATCGCTTTGAAGCTAAGTTGATGCGATTGTTGAATTATTAGCATCAGATGCGAATTTACGTTGATCTCTTATTGTTATTATTGGTCTTATGCTCCTGCACGGTTAATAATGGCGAGGTTCAGGAAGGTGCCAATGTAGATCCTGTCGTTGATAATGATTTTTTAAGTCTTGTAAGAAGCTCACCTAAAATTGAATTACCGTTTTCTATGTATTGCGAAGATTGTTGTGGTCTGCAAGCTGATGCCGTACTTTCAAAAAAAATGGGTGCCTATTTACCAGAAGGTTCTTCCTTAATCGGTGTCATCATGCAGACAGATTCGCTGGTTGTTCTCTTGGCTAGCTATGCTGCTGATTGGATCATACCTGCTGTGACAGTGCATAATTTGTCGGGAGATTTAATAGATGAAAAGGTTTTTATGGGAGAATGGTGCGGAACTGATTTTGGATATTTTGGAAAACAATATTTTACGATCTCTCAAGATTTTGTCTTTACTGAAATTGATACAAGCTTTACATTTTTAATGGACAGCGTTACGTACGATATTATTGATACGCTGCGGACAGAAATCGTGCATACTAAATTTGTCATTTCTAATTCTGGAATCCTTTTAGAAGAGAAATAAGGAAGACCCATTCTATAGCAGAAAAATCTGCGAGAATCTGAGTGATACATTTTTACCACAGAGTTTAAAAAAGAGTTTTGCGCGGAGTTTCGCAGAGTATGAGTCTTCTTGAACCAACTCATTTAACTCTGTGATTAACTCTGAGTCACTCTGTGGTTAAAAAAATCTGTGTAAATCCGCGTTTTATTTATCTGCGAAAATCTGATCGAAAAATTTTTACCACAGAGTTTAAAAAGAGTTTTGCGCGGAGTTCCACAGAGTATAAATCAACTGGAACCAACTCATTTATCTCTGTGATTAACTCTGAGTCACTCTGTGGTTAAAAAAATCTGTGTAAATCCGCGTTTTATTTATCTGCGAAAACCTGTCCGAATGGACCACTATGTGGCGGGAAATTGAGATCTGGTTTACCTATCAGCTCTACCCAAACTTAACCTTCTTAACCTGTCTCAATGATTCTTTACACCCCTCAGAAAGCAGCGGATAATCCAAGGCAAAATTTAAAAGATCCTCATCTGGATTTTGACCATACAGCAAATCCCAAACTTCAAGAAGGCGAATGGAATTATGCGGACGTTCAATTAATTCAACCCCGTCGTTCATGTAAACTTTTTCCGGATCTAAAACACGAACATAAATGCCAGGTTGATTTTTTAGAATGAACTTTTTCAAAACAGTTTGTGTTCCAAAACGGATTCCTAATTTGAAACACGGTTGACGTGGCTGTGAAATCTGAACAGTGGCTCCGCCAATTCTTAAAATATCTCCAATATAAAATTCAGATTCGTTTAGATTTTCAATGGTTAAATTTTCTCCAAACATTCCAAAACTCCAATCTGCATTTGGAAACATCTTTTTCCACTCGGCATAATGATCTGCAGAAAATAAATAACAGGCTTTGTCAATACCGCCATGATATCGTCGATCATAAACCACATCCCCTTCAACATCTTCCTTACCTAAATGCAAAGGACCTTCAACTGGATATTTGAAGATTCCAGTTTTGACAGGTTTACCTCTCCAGCTGACTGTTTTTTGTTCGCCAATATTGAGTGAAATTATTTTCATGATTACTTGATCAATGAGGTGCAATATAATGATCAACCAGTTTATATTCTGTATAGTTCCCTACGTTGCTTGAAAAAATCTTCATTACCAGGCCAACTCCTTTGGCAAAAAAGTATTCTGTATAGTAAGTTGGGCCTCCACCTTGATTAGAATAGTTCATATGAACGGTTGATTTCTTATGGAGAACATCATAATAAGTAGTGCCATTTACAATAAACGAGTCAAGCCTTGGTAACATTTCTGTGACTCCATTTGCTTCATATGAATATGAACCTTCACCACCGTTTGACGTTCCGGAATTCATAATTCCTGGGATTGTATCATAAATTTTACCAAATGTTGTTGAACTATAGTCTGCAGGAGTGTTTACGTTTAAATCAAACGCAATATTAGTTCCACCATGATACGATAATTTCTCAGGTAAAATCCAGAGATCTTCATTGACAAGTTTACAATTTCCTGAATAGGTTGTGTAATGAATTAAAACCTCTTCCCAAGCTGTGCAACTATCAATTGATCCATCATCATATTGCCACCATGAACCAGGATAGGCCATTAAATAGTCAGAAGGATAAATAGTGTCATAACTATGGTTAACTGTAATCACCGGATCACATAACGGTATTGAGTCCGCAGAAGGTGGAGGTGTTGAAGGCGGAAGAGGATCTTCTTTCTTGCAACCTAAAATCACTAAAACGAAAAAGAATGAAATGTACTTCACTTCTTTATTAACGTTAGGATTAAAGTATTGGTTGGTGAACTATTCACATCACTGCAATCAAAAACCAATCTGTGAAAATCTGTGTAATCAGTGAGAGCAAAAAAAAATGAATTGACCTATGGAGTAGAAAGCGAAACAGGAATCGTTTTCCCGTTAATCCACTGATGAGCATTCAACGAAAAATCTGCAATGTACTGAGCCATTTGATGAGCAGAAACAGGTGCTTCGTATCCTGGAAAAGCTTCACCCAGCATTTCAGTTTGAGCAGCGCCTAACGCAAGGCAGTTCACTGCAATTTTTAGCTCTTTTAATTCTTCTGCAAGACATTCTGAAAATCCGGCAACTGCAGATTTACTTGAACTGTAAACACTGAGTCCGGGAAATTTTGCGCTTCCTTGAAATCCACCCATTGAACCGATATTAACGATGTGTGATCCATTTGTCATAAATGGAATAACAGTTTGACAAACTTCCATCAATCCAAAAACATTCACTGCAAAAACTTTTTCCATTTCTGCTCGTGTGATCTCTAGTACGGGTTTGTTGACAATCGTTCCTGCATTATTGATCAGCACATCGACACGGTTGAAGTGAGCGTTGATAATAGTAGTGAGATTTTTTTTCAGATCAGCATCAGCCAAATCAAATGGAGCTATTATCAGAGATGGAAATTGATCCTGAAGATTTTTTAAACCGTCTGAATTGCGCGCTAATAAAAGAACCTTGTTGTTTGTTGAAAGTATTGTTGCGAGTTCAGCCCCAATTCCACGACTTGCACCAGTAATTACAATATTCTTCATTGAATTCAGAATTAATTTCTGGTGAGTGAACAATTAGTATTCGTCAAAAGAGACAACAATTTTTTCAGATGTTGGATGTGATTGACAGGTCAGAATAAAACCTGCTGCAACTTCATCGGGCTCTAAAGCATAGTTCAAATCCATCTTAGCAGTACCTTCCATTACTTTTGCTTTGCAGGTGCAGCAAACTCCACCTTTGCATGAAAATGGAACGTCCGCTCCTGCATCTTGTGCTGCCTGAAGAATAGATTTACCACCTGTATTTAATTTGAAAGTATAAGGTTCGTCGTCCATGATTACAGTAACCATGGCATCGACAGCACCGATTGAAGTTTCGGTTGCAATATCTTTTGGTGGCGCAACCACTGTGAATAATTCAAAATGAATTTTGTCTGAAGCAATTCCTTTGGATGTAAAATATTCTTTAATCGCCATGATCATTTCTTGCGGTCCGCATGAATAAATTCCTGCTAGCTCAACTGAACTTAAGTGAGCACTGAAAAGTGAATCACATTTTGCTTTATCGATGCGTCCGTTGGTCAAAGCGTTTCCACTTTCCTCGCGTGATAATATGTAATTGAGTTTAAAGTTTGTATTTGCAGAAGCTAACTGATCCAGTTCAGCTTTAAAGATCGTATCAGCTGCGGTTTTATTTCCATAGAATAAGTAGACCACACTGCTTTTCTCTGTTTCAAGCAGAGCTTTAATCATGGAGATTACCGGAGTAATTCCTGATCCTGCTGCAAAAAACACATAGTTCTTTTGATTGGAAGATGCAGGTGCAACTGAAAAATTGCCCATTGGCGGCATTACCTCAAGTGAATCACCTTTTTTCAACGATTGTGTTGCATAGCCTGAAAACAAGCCGTTTTCAATACGTTTAACCGCAACGCGAAGTTCATTTTGCGAAGGACTCGAAGAGATCGAATAAGAACGTCTTACTTCCTGGCCGCCAAGCATCGCTTTAAACGTGAGGTATTGTCCAGCATTAAAACTGAACTCTTTTGTCAAACTTGCCGGAATATCGAAGGCAATAGATACGGTATCAGCCGTTTCCTGTTTAACATCTTTTACTACAAGGGGATAAAATTTTGTGCTCATGCCTGATATATAGGTGTCGTTTGAGTGCAAAATTAATAAATTAACTTTATTGAAGACTTTAACGACTATTAAGATTGTCAGCCTGAATCAAATTCAGATAATTAAAGTATTATCATTAAATTTGAATCCTACCCAAATTCAATACTCAAAACGGCTAATTTTTCAGAAGGATGAACATGGATTTAAATAGACTGCTGCCTCTTTCATGTATAGGAGTGCTGATGCATTTGGCGTCTACTACTTTTTCACAAAAAACGATTGATGTTGTTCCTTATCAGCAAAAGCACAAAAATGATCAGGCGGTGGTACTGAATCATACCCAATCGGTTATCATTTCTGTCAATAGTAAAACACAGGAACTTGATATTTATGAAACCGATTATGAAGAAGTGCTTTATCTGAAAAACAGCGCTCGCTTTTATACTTCACAGAGTGTATCACTTTCTGACTTTTTGAGGATCTCATCTCTATAAATGCAACCATCATTAAAGCAGATGGTAAAAAAATTAAATTGGACGAAACCGATTTTAGAACCATTGATTCTGAACCAAGTTCATGGGTTTTTCATGACGATGATAAGGAGGTTGTATTTGATCTGCTTGAAATTCGTGAAGGCTATCGATCAGTCATCGAATACACAAAAAAATTAAAAAAGCCTGAGTTTTTTGACCGCTTTCATTTTGTGAATGGTTTTCCTACAGAATATTCAATGGTGAAGATTACCTATCCGGCATCTACGGTTATTACCTTTTATGAACGTGCCTTTAAAAATTATAAGGTTGAAAAAAATGAAACTATAGACAAAAAAGGAAATAAAGTTGTTTCCTGGGAATTGCGGGATATAGCGCCATTCAGACGTGAGAGCGGAAGTACCAATATCAATAATCACATCCCCCATATTCTTGCTCAAATAGTATCTTATGAAGCGAATGGCACAAAAAAAGAATTGATTGGATCGGTAGAGCAACTACATAAATTTTACGAAGAATTTTTACTTCAAAAAGAAACTGAAACCAATCGAAAAGAGCTCAATGATGTTGTGCGTAGTTTGATAGAAAATAAAACGACAGAAATTGAAAAGATGGACACGATTTACAAATGGGTTCAGGAAAACATCAAATACATTGCCTTTGAAGATGGCATTAATGGTTATGTTCCTAGATCATGTAGTGTCGTGATGAAGAATCGTTATGGCGATTGCAAGGACATGGGAAATCTTTTGGTTGAGATGTTAACATTTGCCGGAGTCCCAAATGCTTATGTGGCATGGGTGGGTACTGACAATATTCCGTATCAGATGAGTGAAATTCCTTCACCACTGACTTGCAATCATGTTATAGCTGTTGTCGAGAAAGAAGATGGAACTTTCTATTATCTGGATGCAACCGGTTCCGAAATGGGCTATTTGTTGCCACCTGATGTTATTCAGGAAAAAGAAATTCTCATTCACAAAGGTCCTGGAAAATTTCAATTATACAAAGTACCTGCAGAAGCAAAGCATAATTACTTTAAGATGCGGATTGATTTTACGTATGATGCGGTTACAGATTCTATTCGCGGAACAGGCAAGGATTATTTTGGTGGATATGAACGTCAATCGCGCAGCTATGAATTGAAAAACAGTGATCCTGAAGACTTGTTTGATTACGTCAAAGAAATTACCTTGAGTAATAAAAATCGTTACACCTTGCATGATTTTGAATTAGCGAATGTGGATAATAATAATGCAGAACTTCAGATAGATTATACGTTTGCATCAGACAACACAATCATTGAGCATGAAGGTGATTACATCATCAATCCTGTACTATTCAGGCCTCGATTAACCCAATTCAATTCTGCTGATTACCACTATGACCGTAGCAAGGCGCATCACCGTTCGGTTGATTATGAATATAGATTTACGATTCCAGCTGGTTTTAAACTGAAAACATTGCCTGAAAATATTTCATTCAAGCATGATCTTTTTCATTTTGATGCCAAGTACAGTGTTGAGGGTAATGTTGTGACAACTTCGCTTACTTACGAATATCATCTGCTGGTTATTCCAACCAGTCTTTTTAACGATTGGAATGCTTTTTCAGACAGCGTCAATAAAGCCTCTGCGCAGAATATTGTTTTTCAAAAGATCTAACCTATGAAATCTTACATTTTAGTTTTCGCTTTTCTGATTTCGTCTTTTGATTCGATTGCTCAGAAATACCCTATTTACGACAATTATAAATGGGAAAAAACACCGGTTCTGGATACTCAGAAAATTGCGGATGTATTGTATTATTATCCAAAATATTTTTTAGCTGTTGAGTACGAATTTGATCCTTATTATGGTGAGTTTTTTAAGTATAAAACGATGCACTACCGTGTGAAATTGAATTCGCACATTGCCATTGAATCATTTAATAAGGTTTACATTTCGATGGAAGATGTTGTGGATTTGAAAAGTCTGAAAGCAAGGGTAATTAAACCTTCTGGTGTTGTTGATCTGAAACCAAAAGTGGAAGAGTTTTACAGCGATGAAGAGTCAGAACAGTATTATTATTTCCCGGTTTCTGGAATAGAATTGGGGGATGAAATAGAAATTCTTTATACGTTGAAAATGAAAGATGCAAAAAATGGAGATCAATTCTACTTTCAGGGAGAGGTTCCGATTTTTAACTTCGATTTTTATTTTGTTTCACCGAATGATGCATACTGGGATTTTCTGGCGCATAATGGCTTGCCAGAACCAAAGTTGGTTGATACTATTCCACATAAAAATCAATGGGTTTCGCATTTGGATACAATGCCCGCTTTCAAATACGAACGATTTGCAGAGTATAACAATGTGACCATGAAGCTTGATGTATCTTTGAAGGGATTTAACACGGCTTCAGATAATAGTTATTCGCCATATGATTATTTTGAGAAGGATTTGAATAGCGTTTACAACGTTGTATATAAAGGAAAGGATCTGAAAAAAATTCAAGAATTGAGCGCGAAGCTGGGCTTAAGCCCACGCAACAAAGATGAAGTTAATGTGCGGATTATTGAGAATTACATAAAGATGAACATCGATATTAGTTCCAGTGTACCCTTGTCTACTCCAATTGCAACCTTGATAGAAACGGAGCGTGCAAGTTCAATTGGAACCATTCTTTTATTCATGGCTTTGTTTCAGGAGAACGATGTTGAATTTGAATATGGATTTATTTCAGACCGATATGAAACGCATTTCAGTGATGAAATTGAATCATGGTATTTTATGCAAAGTTATATTTTCCACTTCCCGGGTTTTAATGGATATTTAGCTCCGCTGCATTTTGCTTCGCGATTGGGATATCTGGATGCCAGCTGGGTGCCCAATAATGCTTTGCTCTTTTCAATGAAATATTATCCCAAACCTGAAACGAAAGGAAAGGTGAAACCAGTGCCGGGAACAACGGCACGTCAGAATATAGACAGCACGGTAATCCGTATCAATGTGCACGACGATTATACGACACTGGATATTGAAGTTGAACGTTATTTATTCGGGTACAAAGCCGGTGAGTTCCAATCCTACTATTATCTGTATAACGATGCAAGAAGAAAGGAAGAAGAGAATAAGTTACTGGATGTTTTGAATGATTATTCTGATTTCAAAATGACCAGCATTCAGAACACCGATCCTGAAGATGCATTCTACCTTCCGCTTATAATAAAAGGTGTTGTCACCGAGTTAAATATTCCACTGATCGAAGTAGCGGGAGACAAACTGATTTTCAGGTTAGGATCACTTTATGGTGAGTATACAGATCTGAAAGACATTTACAAGAAGAAAACAGACTTTGTTTTTGGAAATGCCTCCACATCGAGCGAAACGGTCGAAATCGTTTTTCCAGAAGGAACAAAAGTTACGCCTGCGCAATTAATTCCTGAATCAGATGATCTTTGTCCTCACGAAGGAATAACTGTCTATTCACATTTCAAAATCGAAGGCAATAAGGTCTTTTACACGGAGGGTTCAAGTTTTGATTCACACCGATACAGTATTGAAGAGAAAGATGTTCTGGCAGATGTCTTCAAGTTCTGGAATTCACTTCATAAAATGAATCTGGTCATCGAAAAAAAGAACTAACAAATCTTCAAAAAGAGCTTCAACTCGGTTTGAATGAGTTTCTGGTTTAAGTGTATGCAAAATTGATTTGACATTTCAAAATTTTTGCAGTCAATTTTAGCCTCAAAAGTGTCATATTTTTTGCGGTACTTTTTCGTGTTTATTTTTTGTTGAAAACTAGCTTCAAAACGGCTTCCTGAATCCGTTTCAAACGACCTTTATTTGTATCTTTGTGAGCCCTCAATAAACGGGTCATTTTCAAGCCAAATTTTAGCTACTATGAGTGAAGACAACAAAAGCAAAGGATATTCAGCGGACAGTATTCAGGCGCTCGAAGGAATGGAACACGTGCGGATGCGCCCTTCCATGTATATTGGAGACATCGGAATCAGAGGTTTGCACCACCTTGTTTATGAGGTTGTAGATAACTCGATCGATGAGGCAATGGCCGGTCATTGCAACAACATCGAAGTTACAATTCTGGAAGGCAACGGAATAAAAGTTGTTGACAACGGTCGTGGTATTCCGGTTGATATGCACAAAAAAGAAGGTGTTTCAGCTCTTGAAGTTGTAATGACCAAAATTGGTGCGGGAGGAAAATTCGATAAAGACAGTTATAAAGTCTCTGGTGGTCTTCACGGGGTTGGGGTTTCAGTTGTTAACGCGCTCTCAAGACATTTGCGTGCAGATGTTTTTCGTGAAAAGAAAGCATACGTGCAGGAATATGAGCGTGGTAAAGCTATTTATCCGGTTAAAGAAAATGGAACGTCTACCTATAACGGTACTACAGTAACTTTCTTTCCAGATCCACAAATTTTTGAAGATCTAGAATACAGTTATGAGACATTGGCATCTCGGATGCGCGAGCTATCATTCCTGAACAAAGGTTTGACAATCTCAATCACCGACGAACGCACGACCGACGAAGATGGAAAATTCAAAAAAGAAGTTTTCTTATCGAAAGATGGTTTGAGCGAATTTGTAAGATTCCTGGATGAAAACAGAGTTCCCCTAATTGAAAAAGTAATTCACATTGAAGGTGAAAAACATGGTATTCCTGTTGAGGTTGCTTTGGTTTATAACACCTCTTTTGCTGAAAATCTTCATACTTACGTTAACAATATCAACACGCATGAAGGCGGAACACACCTTTCTGGTTTCAGAAGAGGTTTAACCGCTACGCTTAAAAAGTATGCTGAAGATTCCGGTATGTTGAGCAAATTGAAATTTGACATCAACGGCGATGATTTCCGTGAAGGTTTGACTGCAGTTGTTTCTGTTAAAGTTGCCGAACCTCAATTTGAAGGTCAGACTAAAACAAAACTTGGAAACAAAGAAGTTACTGCTCCAGTTAGTCAGGCAGTAAGTGAAATGGTTGCAAACTACCTGGAAGAAAATCCAAAAGATGCAAGATTGATTGTTGAGAAAGTAATTCTTGCTGCACAAGCAAGACATGCTGCGCACAAAGCACGTGAGTTAGTTCAGCGCAAAAGTGTTTTAACAGGTTCTGGTCTTCCTGGTAAATTGGCAGATTGTTCTTCTAAAGATCCGGCTGAATGTGAAATTTACTTAGTTGAGGGAGATTCAGCAGGTGGTACTGCTAAACAAGGTCGTGACCGTCACTTTCAGGCAATCATGCCCCTCAGAGGTAAAATTCTGAATGTCGAAAAAGCAATGCAACACAAAATCTTCGAAAACGAGGAGATTAAAAATATTTATACCGCTTTAGGTGTAAGAATAGGAACAGAGGAAGATGATCGCGCTTTGAATATTGAAAAGCTTCGTTACCACAAAATCATTATTATGTGCGATGCCGACGTGGATGGTTCTCACATTGAGACTTTGATTTTGACGTTCTTCTTCCGTCACATGCGTAAAATGATTGAGATGGGATATATCTACATTGCAACACCACCTTTATACCAGGTTAAAAAAGGTAAAAAAGGTGAGTATGCATGGAATGATGATCAACGCGATCGTTTGATTATGGAAATGAAAGGCGGAGGTTCTGATTCTTCGGTAACTGTTCAGCGTTATAAAGGTCTTGGTGAGATGAACGCTGAGCAATTGTGGGAAACTACAATGGCTCCAGACGGACGTACTTTGAGACAAGTAAAAATCGAAGATGATATCGCAACAGACCGCACTTTCTCGATGCTTATGGGGGATGAGGTTCCGCCGCGCCGTGAGTTCATTGAAAAGAATGCCAAATATGCAAATATTGATATTTAGTCAACCGTTTTAATTTAAGTCGAAAAACCCGGATGGATCAGAAATGGTTGCCGGGTTTTTTGTTTTGGGATTCAGGGCATTTATACATACCACAGTGCCTGAATTAATTTTTTTTGCGTGCTGAAAGGCAAGCATATCAGATTTATAAATACTTTCGTTTTATAAACTAACATAAAAACTTTTAATGAAAAAATTATTTTTAATACTTCCGCTCGGACTTGGATTCGTTTCGTCATGCGGAAATTCAGGCGAAACTGAAGTAAACAATGATGCATTGAATGAGGTAATGGAATCACAAGATGATTTTGTAGAGGCAACAATTAGCTTTGAAGAAGGTGGTGCCACTACAGGTGAAGAGTATTTCTTTGGAGTTCAGGCAGAGGTTGTTGAAATCGACGTGAAGTTGAGAGAAATCGATGATTTAGATGAAATGGACGCAACAGAAGAAGAGTTCACTACTCAATTGGACACAATGCTGGCAATGATTGAACATTGCAAAAAAGCAATGGATTTATATGCTGGCAAAGATTGGCCAAAACGTCAAGAGTTACATGACTTAACCATTGAGTGGGTTGATGTGGTTGTTATGTTGGTTAACGATCATTTGAGAGGGCTTGCTAAACCAATGTCAACTCCAGATGATAAATGGACTAAAAAAGAAAATGCTTTGTATGATAAATATTTGGACGCATATGAAGTGTATTCAGAAATTGATGGTCGTTGGGTTGATTTCCAATATGTGTACGCTGATGCAAACGGATTTGAGTTGAGCGATGAAGGTATTGATATGGATGCCTTGATTGAAGAAGATATGGAAGCTTCTGGTCACTAAGATCTTTAAGATTAAGGAAAGCCCTGACGAAAGTCGGGGCTTTTTTTGTGCCTTTAAATTTGAGTTATTCGCTGCTTTTTTAGATCAGAGGAGTAGCGCTGTGTTTGTAAGGAGTGTTGTTGCGCACGGGATATTCACTTCCAGCGCTTCCAACAGAATCGTGTCGATAGTTATCTCGTAAATGTATCTTGCTAAGAAACCATAGGTCAAGTTTTTAAGATGCCATTTTTTTAGTTCGTCAAACTAAAAGATGTTGCAAAATACATTGATGAAAACCATCACTTGCCTGGTGTTCCAAGCGCAGCTGAAATTGAAGCAGATGGTTTGAATTTAGGTGACATGCAAAATATTCAAATGCAAAAATTGAAGAGTTGACTTTGTATATGATTGAAATGGAAAAGAGGATAGAGGCTTTGGAGATGGAGAATGAAGAGTTGAAAAAATTGAATATTAAATAGTATGACCATGAGAAAGAGCGTCCTATTATTTTGTGTTTTTGTTCTTTCCAGTCACCTAAAAGCGCAAACCTTCTATGATCGTAATGAATACATGGAATATGTTTTTGGTGGTATTGGAGATTCTACAGTTCCTACTGGTTTTTTGTTAAATAGACATTCTGATTTTGATTCTATAGATTGGCAAGTTTTCACGGTGTCTGATGGTGAAATAAGTACAAATTTTGATTTGCATTTGTGGCTGGATTTATATTGCTATTTGAACTTAACCAAGACAGCTGGCCAAAACTTGGCCTTACCTCCAAAAGAAGAACTCTTTTATCCACTTTTTACAGAAATTTATTCTCAGGAACCCGAAAAGTATGGATTGCATCTTCCAATTATGATGCTTGATTTTGAAGTAAATCAATTTTCGGATGATGCAATTAGCAATGGGAACATTGTTTTTAATGATGGTGTGTTTAGTGAAGGTTCAAATGCGCAAGAAGGTGTTCTTACCAAAGAATTTTTTTGCGTTTCAACTTTTACTGACTCGGTATTCTTTGATGACTTTTGGTTGCGACTTGATCCCAAGTTTCTTTTAACAAATAGGTCTCGCCAGGTCTCTGGACTGGACCTAATTATTCGGAGTGATACTTTCAGGCTTGCCTTGAACGAAGAAATAAATATTGCTCCTTATTTGGAAAGTGAAAATTTCATTGAAACAATTTTTTATTTTTCTGACAGCACTTTACTAAGGACTGGTTTTTTGCTTGATGGTACGATTAGAACCAGAGATTTGGAAGATGAATTTGAACTGGAAGAAGAGTTTTTTGACGAGGTTGGTTCCATTTTGGATGACCCCATGTTACGCTACGGTATTAAATGGGGATGTGGCAATACCTTCGGTGACTTTAAAAAACCTGCAATTTTTGTCGCTGGTTTTGGAGCAAGTATTCCAGATTTGATCCTTGAACAATATCAATATCTTTTGCATAATGATTTAACAGAGTATTATCATCATTTTAATTTAACTCATTTGCTAGATGAGTTACTTGCAACTGGACATGATGTGGTTGTCGTGCGCTTTATTGAGCCGCTGGGAGTATTATAGATGGCGCTGCCCGCCTAGAACACTTAATTCATCTTATTAATGAACGTAAATATGCCAATGGTTCATACATTGAAAATGTGATTACTGGATATAGTGCAGGAGCAATTATGGTGAGATACGCATTAACGGAAATGGAGTATTTACATTATGGAAGTGGTCATCAACACCCGCATACAAAATTGTATGTTTCTTTTGAAGGGGAGCAGGATGGAGCAAATGTAGCCCTTGGATCGCAACATGCTCTTCAGCATATGACTGATAACCACACGGACATTGTAAATCTCTTTTTGTCATATATTCAAAATTCTGACCAAAGCAGAGAACTGTCAAGATATTTCTATGATCAAACTGGAAAGTTGCAAATAGTGGGTGGAGTGGAAGTTTCGTCATCACAGGGACAAGGTCCGCACGATGACAGGCTTGATTTAATGTACGATTTTAATTATGATCAAATTACGCCAAAGCAAATAGAAAAAATGGGTTACTACGGCTATCCAGCTTTCTCAAGAAATGTTTGTGTTACTAATGGATCACGTCATACTGAATATTTCAACGGCAATCTGGTACAAAACTCACCTTACCTTTTTAGCCCAGGTCAAACCATTTTTATGAAAGAAACGTCTAATAAGAAGTGGCAAGTGAATTGGGCTTCTAATTTAAGCGTATATGGATTCAGCGGGCCGAGTACAATTTTTCTTTACCGCGAAGAAAATATTTGGGGTAATACCGTCTTGGAAGAAAATTATAGAACTGACAATAATATGCTGATACTGGATAATGCGCCTGGTGGATTTATTCAAGGAGTTGATCCGGTTGCTTTGGTTTTTAAAGACATGAAAGTTGAACTAGAAGGGCTCTTTGGTGACCCAGATATCTATAATTATTTTTCAAATTGTTTTACCCCCTTAGTGTTTACTCTCGATATCCGAAATTTTACTCACAGTGCTTTTGATTTCCAGTTGCATTATGATTTGCAGGAACAGGAGTTGATGCATGATGACTTCGACTTCGACAATACACCGCAATCAGATTTTTATGGATATCCAGTATTGGGTCATCCTGTTAATCACTTTTCCATAACTCCTTTTGAAGCCATTTATGCAGATGAATTTAATCAATCTCACATTAGCTCATACAATATTGAGTTGGGGGGGGCAAGTGTAAATGATCTTTATGAAACAGGACATCCGCACATTAAAAACTTTATTATTGGTGAAATTCAATATTATTGGGTCTTTCTACAAAATCAACAAGTGGGTTGGAATACGGAGCCTGGCGGAACCTATAAGGCAGAATACGAAGCAGAAAGCACGATAGTTATAGGCGAGTTTGTTACTCCACGCACAGACATAGCACCTTATGTTGTGCTGGAAAATGCTACGGTTATTTGTCATGCCGGTGAAGAAATTAATTTACGTCAAGGGTTTCATGCCGTTGCAGGCAGTGACTTTCATGCCTTTATAGAAGCCCCTGCATATACACTTTTTAATTGCACTGGGTTTTACCACGCTCCGCAAACATCTAATGATGGGAATTTAACTGAGATGACACCACTTGAAATGGCCGTTCCTGAAAGAATCGATATAGAAACTTCAGAAAAACTATTTGTAATTTACCCAAATCCTTCAACAGGCGAATTTACTGTTCTTTTCCCTGAAAGCAATTCTAACTGGTTAGTAGAGGTTTTTGACTTAAATGGAAAATTGATTTATAGTGGCAGTCATGAGCAAAATGCAGCAATTTCAATTTCTGTGCCCCCTGGGTTTTATCAGGTGCACGCTTCTTCAGATAACCAGTCATTCATTACCAAATTAATTGTCCATTAGCTATGAGAAACTGGATACTATTAACTGCCGTGCTTTTTTGTTTCTCTTGCAAAAAAGAAAACAACAAAAAGTGGACTGAAATAAAAATCACTGTAACAGATTATTTAACGAGTGCTCCAATTGAAGATGTGACTTGTGCTTTGTATGAAAAAAATACATTAGGCAATTTAGATTTGATTTATCAGAGTTCAACCACAACTGGTCTTTTTGAGTATGGATTTAAAGCAAACGGGAATAAACAATATGTAGTTACATCTTCTGCGCCCGTAGATAAGTATTATAAAGTTTCTTTTTTACCTTATCTTGAACTATACAACTATGAAAAGAATGAATTCAGTTTTACAGTTGTAGAATACGGTTATTTGTCTTTTGTATTAAACAATGCTGCCTGCTTTGATGCTAATGACCAAATTGTTTTGCATCGTGACTCGGAGACAGGTTACAACGGATATGGAACTTCAACTCATATGGGGTGTTATAGCTCTACTGGCAGCACTTTTGCAAAGGTACCTTCAGGTGATTGGTATATAGAATGGCATGTAACAAAAAACAACATTACCAATATATACCATGACACCATTAACTTAAATCCAGGAGATAGTCTAACGTACCTGATTGAATATTGAAACACTTACTTTTCTATAGCTCAATACTGCTTTTTTGTTTCTCCTGCAAAAAAGAAAACAGCAAAAAGTGGACTGAAATAAAAATCACTGTAACAGATTATTTAACGGGTGCTCCAATTGAAGATGTGACTTGTGCTTTGTATGAAAAAATTCATTAGGCAATTTAGATTTGATTTATCAGAGTTCAACCACAACTGGTCTTTTTGAGTATGGATTTAAAGCAAACGGGAATAAACAATATGTAGTTACCTCTTCTGCGCCAAATGATAAGTATTATATGGTGTCTTTTCTACCTTATTTAGAACTCTATAAATTTCAAAAAAACGAGTTTACTTTTAGTACTGTTGGTTATGGCTTTTTGAAGCTAGATATACAAAATCAGGCTTGTTTTAATACTGACGACAAACTCATTTTTAAGCGCGAGAATCTTTCTTTACCAAATGACGAAACCAATTGGTCCAATGAAAGATTGGGGTGTTATACTTACACGTCGCCAGATTACTTTATCGTGCCCGTCGGAACCCATAAGTATTCGTGGCAGGTAACGAAAAATAATATTATGACTGAATATTCTGCCGAGATTATAGTAACTGAAGGTGCATTTTTAACTTTCAATTTGTATTATTAACCTTTTTCAAGATTGTGTTTTTTTCAAGCGATTTCTAAATTGTCTTCTTGATTGGTAATTCATTACCAAATTAATTGTCCATTAGCTATGAGAAACTGGATACTATTAACTGCCGTGCTTTTTTGTTTCTCCTGCAATAAAGAAAACAGCAAAAAGTGGACTGAAGTTCATGTCAGTGCTAAAAATTTTTTGACACTTGAACCGATTACAGATATTTCAATTGGAGTATATGAGAAAGATGCACTTGGAAGTTTGGAGAAACTTCATAGCGCATTATCTGTTGACGGATTGTTTGATTTCGGTTTTAAGGCAAACAAGAATAAACAGTATATCCTGTCGAGTTCGGTGGATTTGGATAAATACTACGCAGTGTCCTTTTTGCCTTATACAGATTTGTATAAGTTCCAATTGAATTCTTTTGAATTTACTTTTGTTGAAGAGGCTCATCTACGAACACACTACAAAAACGTTAGTTGTTTTGACGAAAATGATCATATCTATATTTACAGACCAAATATTGATATTCCGGAGTATAATGGGTATTCATTTACTCCTATGCCAAAGGATGGTTGTTTGGATATTATTTCTACTTTTTCAAAAATACCATGCGGCAGATATCATTACGAATGGCATGTAACAAAAAACAACACTACCAACGTATACCATGATACTATTACCTTAAATCCAGGGGATAGTCTAACGTACCTGATCGAATATTGAAAGACCTACTTTTCTATAGCTCAATACTGCTTTTGTGTTTCTCCTGCAAAAAAGAAAACAGCAAAAAGTGGGATGGAATACAAACGGCGCTAATTACAAGGCTGAATATGAAGCATCTTATGCCATTTTTCTGGGTGAAAATGTTACACCAAAAACAGATGTAGCACCTTATGAAATTTGGAATAACGGTAACATTACTTGCACTGCAGAAGTAGCCATTACAATGTCCGATGGATTTCATGCCAAACCGGGCTCTGAATTTCATGTAAGGATTGCGCCCGTTGGTTATGCCGCATGCACCGATGGCAAATCAGCACAAGACGGAACTGATTACGTTGGGAATGAAAATATCGATCAAAACGTTATTGAGGGTGAATTCAACTCTGAAAAGGCAGTGGGTACTTATCTGGTAGCTCCAAACCCAACAACGGGTGAGCAAAGTTTTCAAATCATAGGGCCAGATGACCTACCATTAACGGTCAGACTTTTTGATCTTAGCGGCAAACAAATATACTGGGGCCGCATAGAACCCAATACCACTCTTTATACTAACCTTCTGCCAGGAGTATACGTTATACTCATTGACAACGGTACCACCGAACAAATTGAAAAAATTGTCATCCAATGAGGTTGAAGGTTATCATAATATTAATTCCAATATTTTTATACACGGTTAGTTGTAAAAATGAAGAAAGTGAACTTTGGACTGAGGTACATGTCACAACCGCCAACGCTCATACTGGAGAAGCTTTGACAGATGTTTATATTGGCATCATTGAATGGAACGATAAATGGCTATCTGATAGCAAAGGCAAATCAATTTCTGAGGGGTTTACGGATGCAAACGGTGAATATCATTTTGAATGGAAAGCAAAACGAGGTGATGGATTTTCGTATGAATATGTAGCACAAGCTAATCCAGCCAAATACTACCAAGTAAATTTTCAGCAATTGGATTTTTTGACAAAAGGTGAAACACATTTTTATGAAATAACGCTATTACCGTATTCCGGTTTGTACTTTAGCTATCAAAATCAGAATTGTTTTGATGATTCGGATAGTATGTGGTTTAAATGGGATCACGCATTAATTGAATATCAGAGTGAAGATTGGAATCCTTTAGCGCGAGTTGGATGCTACGACTTATTCGTCGAGACCCCCTATGATTTTCCAATGGGCGATTACACATTTACGATGAAGGTAAAACGTAATGGAATTGTTTCTTACATTGAAAAAGAAATAACTCTCCTTGAAGGGCAAGTTGATACGATCGAATTATTTTATTGAAGATGAGATTTCAGCTTTTGTTCTTTTCTATCTTCCTGATTTTTTCATGCGACAAAGAAGAAAGTGATTTGTGGACTGAGGTACACGTCAAAGCAACGGACTATAATACTGGTGAACCGCTTTCAGATATTTATATCGGAATCATTGAATGGAATGAAAAATTGTTTTTGACAGCAAGGGCAAATCAATTTCTGAGGGGGTTTACGGATGCAAACGGTGAATATCATTTTGAATGGAAAGCAAAACGAGGTGATGGATTCTCTTATGAATATTTAGCACAGGCAAATCCTTCCAAATACAAACAAGTTATTTTCCAGCAAATTGACTACTTGATAAAAGGTAATATTCACAATTATGAAATAAAACTGGTGGAGACTGGTTTTCTCACTTTCAATTTAGTCAATACAAATTGCGAAAGCGTTAATGATGAATTACATTTCAGATACTTTTTTCCGAAACCTGGCTTTACTGAATATGAATATGGGCAGACAATATATGTTTTAAATGCATATTGGCCTGAGGAAGATTCGCCTTGGGATGGATGCGTGAACCTTATCGGTGGAGGGGGATATCAACAACTTCCCGCAGGCACATATACAATAGAATGGAACGTAACTCGTGACAGCGGTTACACAGAGGGGTCAGATACTTTTTTGTTGGCAATGGTGATAGTTTGACTTATTTACTTGAATACTGAAAACTAGCTTGGTCTATAACGTGCTTTTGATTCATCTTTTGATGCAAGGTTTTGTGTATTCACAAGACGTGAATAAAGCTTACCTTTCAATAGACAGCGAAGAGTTCAAGAAGGAGCATATAATCAAAGAAGATAAACTTGTCCGCATTTGGATTAATGATTCAACTTCATATTTGGGCTTCCTTGAATTTGAAGATTCATTGACAATTGGAATTCAGGACACGTTAATAGAAACAAAAGACATTACTCAGATAAAAGCAAGACACAAGCGCAGAACTATCGCGGCAATTTTTACAATAATCTCTCCAACATTTTGTGGGGTTTTAGTTGACGGGATTTTAATGCTAAGTGATGTTTACGGTCCATTTACTTTTTTCCGGCAACTGGCATTGGGCTTTACGGAAGTGCAATCGGAGCTGTTCTTGTTTGCTTCGTATTAGACCGACGTATATATATAATTGATGAAGGAGTTAAGGTAGAAATTCGGTCAGCAAGTTAATGTTAATCCAATTTATCTCAGACGAAATACAATGCGATGAAGTCAATCTTTTAGCATGCTAACCAATTTGGAAGAATTCAAAATATGAAATCATTGGGTATTCACTTAAAATAATTAAAAGCCGGTCATTGAGTTGATCGGCTTTTTTTTTGAAGGAATTTTTGCGAGTTGATTTTACTCCGACCGAAATTAGGTCATTATTTTATTTGGGTATGGGCAAACTCAAGATAACCTTTGTTTACCTCCAAGTCGGAAATAAAGCCCGCACCTTTTAAGAGATTCTGAGAAGCAAAATTTTCGGGATTTGTAAAAGCAATAATTTTTTTCAGTTCCATTTCATGGTATCCAAAATTTACTAATCGCAAAATTGCTTCGAGTGTATATCCTTTGCGACGAAATTTTTCTTTTGTCACAAATCCAATCTCGCCTGTATCGTTTTCAAAGCCTCTGTAGAACCCAATAGTACCGGCTATTTCATTCGTTTCCGGAATCACGATTCCCCAGTTAACACCACTTCCATCGCGATAATTTAAATCTATTTTCTTTAGGATGTTGATAGCTTCATCAACATTAGCCGCTGCTTTTTGATTGTAGAATAATATTTCCAGAATACTAGCTGCTTCTTCCAATTGAATCTCACGCAATAAAATTCGATCAGTTTTGAGAATTGGAAATTCTATAAAAGGTGGATGAGTTGTTGATCGCAGAACCGTACCATAAAGCGAAAGCAGCGCAGAATCATTTGGCAAGGTTATTTTCTTTTCTTCTTTCATCCCAAGTTTAGAAAGTAGTTTCACACTTGTCACATTTTCAGGTAGAGTGATAGCCACAACACGATTCAATTTTAATACATGAAATGCATAATACAAACATGCATCTGCAATTTCAAATGCAAACCCTTGCCTGGTAAATTGAGGCAGAAAAGCAAAACCAAGATCAACGTCATCAAGCCCTGCACGCTTTATCAATCCGCACATTCCAATTGGTGTGTGATTGGATTTTAATTCAACCTTCGAAAGTCCAAAACCATTTTCTGAATACGATTTTATAGGACCGTTTATCAGATATTTTTTCGCATCTTCGAGAGAATAAACTTTGCGATCACCAATATATTTGATCCAGCCTTCACTGTTTAACAATTCCAAAATGAAAGGCGCATCCGCTTCAGTGAATTTTTGCAGTATCAATCTTTCTGTTTGTAGAATCACCGTGCCTGTTTTCTAGTTTAATTTTTTTACTGAAACATCATCCAGATAAATAACCATTGGATTGTCTTTTGAATTTGCAGTCAAACCAAATTCGATGCTGCTATACATTCCTTTGGTGCCTTGTTGAAAGTAGAGTGCGTCTTTTGGTAGTGTACGCCATTTTTCTTGCTCAATGATCAAGGTATCATTCTGCCAAACTTTGATATAGCCTTTCTCTTTTTGCGATAGTTCAGCTTCAAAAGTGATTTTGAACCACTCATTTCGGGGCACTTGTTTTGCGCTTTCTTCTGGCTGAAAAATATTTGGATTAAAGTATTTGTGTTCAACCACAAGTTGATTGTCAACCATCGCTAGTCGTATGCCAGGTCCGGCGCCAATAGCAGCCTGCTCTTCTATGTCAAACAGAAAAAGCCAGTCTGCACTTTCAGTTCCTTCAATGTAGTACCACATTTCAACATGTACAATATCTCCTTCATAAAAGGCCATTTTTTGTTTGGAAATACTTGATTTAGAAACTTCATTTTCATTCGAAGCAGCAGCAAAAAATTTAATAGACTGATTTCCCGAATGTGTTTGAAGCGAATCAATCACAGAACCATTTCCTTCGATAGTTCTTTGAAAAAAGGACCAGTAAACATTATTGCCATCCAAGGTGCTATCGATAGAAGCATACGATTCAAAATCATCTGAAAAAGTATTTGGCCCACCGAAATATTTTTCCTTGTTGCAGGCAAGTAAAATGGATATGACTGAAACGTAAAAAACTATTTTCATGATTTGCTTTTTAAACGATAACCAAAGGTGATACCGCCCCATTGCTGATATTGAAAATCGACCAGATAAGATATGATTGGCGTATACGAAAATCGCAGATAATATTTTTTATCCAAAGGCTGAAAGCGATAGCCAATAGAAGCTGGCATCATGATAAAGAATCGTCCGCGTGTTGTAATCGAAATCGCTTGTCCAAGACCTAAATCAAGTCCATGATTCCCCTTTGATTTTATAGCGTGAAGCATGATTGGAAATATGAGTACCACACCATTGTTTTTATCAACTGGGGTAAAACTAAAACCGTAGCGCATATCCAATCTGAATCCAATTTTTTTTGGAGACATGAGCTCATCAACAATGGGTTCGTTTTCTGATTTTAAATAAATATTTTTTTCAAAATTTATCGACCCGAATCCTCCTGATCCTGCGAGTTCAAAACTAAGACTTCGTTCTTTTTGTGCGTGAATTGTGTTTGTTTGCGCCAGGATAAAAAGAGCAACAGCTGTTAAATAAAAGTATTTCATTTTTTGGACCATGTCACAATTGGGTAATGATAGCTATCTGTAAAATGATATTTCCATTTTTGTCCACAGCTAGTACAGGTTAAAAAAGCGGTCTCTTCATAATCACCTTTTTCAAATTTTGTCAGGGTAAATTTATTCTGCGCGACAAGATCCCGGTATAAGTCATTTTCATTGGCATGTGACATGCAATAACATGTCATGACTGAGCTTCCAAAATCGCTTTAATATTTGGTCTGAAATAAAGGTCAGATTTCAAAACTTTTCCGTCTTCTCTGTAAATCGCCTTGCCATCTTTATCTAATTTACTCATGTTGCTGCGCTGAATTTCTTCAAATATGTGTGCAATTTTATCTTGTAAACCATGTCGTAATATCGTTCCACAAAGTATATATAATTGATCTCCTAGAGCATCAGCAATTTCAACTAAATCTCCTTTTTGTGCGGCCTCCAGATATTCTTCATTTTCTTCACGCATCAGTTTATAACGAAGCATGACTTCATCTTGCGTTAAATCACTGGTAGGACTGTAGTTGTTGTGGATTCCAAAAGCCTTGTGAAAGGTCTCAACGTGCTCAATAACTTGTTTTAATGTGATCTCTTCGCTCATTTTTGTTATTTTTGAATAAAGATAATTTAACCATCTTCAAAATCCTGAATCAATGCGCCTGCTTTTACTAACAATATTTTTGTCTTGTGGATATCTGATCCTTGCGCAGGATTATTATCCGCCAATTGTCAATTACTCCACGCAACAATACGGTAAGGAACGCAATCCTGAAATCTTGAGTTCAGTGCAGGATCAGCGCGGTGTAATGTATTTCGGAACTGGAAACGGGGTACTTGAATTTGATGGGCAGCAATGGGATTTTATTACGGTTCAAACAGGAGCCTACGTGCGTGCCATGGCAATAGACAGCAGCGGTGTAGTTTATGTCGGTGGATCTGGTGAAATCGGTTATCTCAAACCAGATGCATCGGGTAAAATGATTTTTCAATCACTAAGTTCTAAATTGGCTGAAGAAGATCTTTTCTTTTTTGATGTCTGGAAAATTCACGCTACTGAAACTGCCGTCTTTTTTCAAAGTTATGAGTCACTGATTAAATATGATCTTGCGACTGAAAAACTGACGGTTTTCTATCCTGAAAATAGTTTTCATTTGAGCTTTATTTGTGAAGGAGATTTGTATTTAAGATCGCGTCAGGTTGGTATTCAAAAATTAGAGGATGACCAAATCGTAACCCTTGCAGGAACAGAAGTGTTTCAGGAGTACGGCTTATTTGGAGTTTTTGAAACAGCAGATGATTCTTTGCTTTTTATTAGTCAGGAAATTGGTTTGTGGAAATGGAAAAATGGAGCCATGCGTCAATTGCTTCCGCAAAGTACAGTGCTGAACTCATTTGGTATTATTGGTTCGTTGAGATTGTCTGAAGGAAGTATTGCTTTGGCCACATTGACAAATGGAATTTTAATCATTGATGAAAATGGTAAAATTCTTAAACGCATTGATCGCTCGAAAGGAATGCGTTCGAATGAAGTAAAAAGTATTTTTGAAGATCGCGACCAGAATTTATGGCTGACCCTTGGAAACGGAATTTCAAAAGTAAACTATCATTCACCGCTTTCTTATTTCAATGAAAAATCAGGTATTGAAGGCAATGTTGAAGCAGTGATTCGCTTTAATGGAAGACTTTATGTCGGAACTTCATTTGGGCTTTTTGTGCAAACCAATTCAATTTTCGGTTCTGCGGAATTTGAAAGTGTCGCTGAAATTAGAAATCAGGTTTGGGATTTTTGCATTGTTGAAAATGCACTGTATATCGCCACTTCTGCCGGCGTGTACCGAACAACGGCGAGTCCTTTCTTTGCAACACAGGTGTCAAGCCAATCGCTGTTTTTTGACGACTACAGCAGAGTTTCACCGCATAATTCAAATGTGATTTATTTTTCGAAGGCACACAATGTTTTTGTGACAGCCGGTTCTGAAGGAATTTTTGTTTTTGACAAATCATTCAATAAAATTTGGCAATCTGAAAACATTTCAGCGCGATTTTTTAGTGCCGAAATCGATGCTGCTCATCCGAATGACTTGTGGATTGGAAGTGTTGGAGGTGGTGTATTCAGATTAAAATTAGGACAGAGTGAATTTGTAATCGATCAGTATTCATCGATGGATGGATTGAATGATGATCAACTCGGAAAACCAATTCGCTACAAGGACAATGTTATTTTTGGATCCAGTCAGGGACTTCTTTCATTCATACACGAAGATGAAATGGTAAAGGATTTGGATGATAGTTTAAAAAATGATCCAGCTTATTACAGAGGAATGTTTCAAGGTGAACCTTTTTATGATTCTGTTTTTTCTGCTCAGATTTTATTACTTCAAGAAGACAAAGACCGTACCTGGTTTTGCGCTGATGATAAAATAGGATTCTTTGATTTTGAATCACAATCATTCATCAACAAACCTTTTTGGGGAATCAATTACGGACGGGTGAATGAATTTTATCTGGAAGACAATGGTGTCTTTTGGATTGGTTGTGCCGATGGTTTGATCCGCTATGAAAAGAATGATCAGAAAAGATATAAATCTACCTTTTACTCTTTGATCAGAGAGTTTTCAATTAACCGTGATTCTATTGTATTTAGTGGAGCTTTTGCAAATGACAGCGGAGTAGTTCAACGAAATCAGAATGATAAATATAAGTATGAAATCTCATACGGATTTAATGATGTTTACTTCCGATTCTCTGCTCCTTATTTTGAAGATGAGCATACACCTGAGTTCTCTTTTATTCTGGAAGGACACGATGAAGATTGGTCTGAATGGGGAGTTAAAAATGATGCAAACTTTACAAATTTGCATGAGGGCGAATATACATTCAGGGTAAAAGCAAGAAATATTTACGGTCACATTTCAGAAGAAGCAACGTTTAGTTTTACCATTTTGCCTCCTTGGTACCGTACCACCTGGGCTTATATAATGTATGTAGTTGCTTTCATAATTATATTCTTTATAGGAGTTAAATTAAGTTCGGCCAGATTAAAAAGACAGAATCAATGGCTTGAAGGAGTAGTGGAAGAAAGAACGCGTGAGATCAAAGACAAAAACGAAGTTCTCGAACATCAGAAAAAGGAAATCTCGGACAGTATTAATTACGCCAAGCGAATTCAGCTTGCTATTCTTCCACTTGAAGATGAAATGAAAAAATGGATGCCGGATTCATTTGTTTTGTTTAGGCCAAAAGATGTTGTTTCGGGTGATTTTTACTGGTTCCAGGAAAAGATAATAAGCTGATTGTGGTTTGCGCAGATTGTACCGGCCACGGTGTGCCAGGCGCATTCATGAGTATGATTGGATCAGACAGATTAAACAATATCGTCAATGAATTAAGAGTGGTTAATCCGGGTCGGATACTTTCTGAACTGAGCCGTGCAATTAAAAAATCTCTCAAACAAGACGGGGAAAAAGGAAGCACGCGTGATGGAATGGACGCTGCTATTTGTATGATTGATTTGGATAAAAAGACAATGCTTTACGCTGGAGCTAATCGTCCGCTCTGGATTGTGAAAGATGGGCAGGTAGAAGAGGTCAAAGCAAACAAAGTAGCCGTAGCCGGATTCACACCAGATGATCAGGTATTTGACGAACATGAAATTCAGTTGAAAGAAGGTTTGAAGTTCTATATGACCAGTGACGGTTATGCTGATCAGTTTGGAGGAGACAAAGGAAAAAAATACATGGTCAAAAACATGAAAGAGTTTATTCTTCAGCATTGTTTTGAAGATTATTCTTTGCAGCGTGATCAGCTTGAGAAAGAACTTGAGCGCTGGATGGGGGATCACGAACAGATTGATGATGTATGCGTGATTGGATTTGACACAAGCTCTTTCTTTAAAAAATAAATTATTTAAACATCTGTATTCTAGTGGTTTTAAGGCTTGTTGGGGTGCGATTTTGTCTTTTCAAAAAGAATTTAGCCTGAATGATTTGGTGAATCTGATTTATTCTTCGTAATATTGCACCCCGATTTGAAGGGAATTAAAGATTTTAGTCATGAACAGTATCATAAAAGAAGTACAGAAAGAATTACTTGGAGAGAGCAAAGTTCCTGCGTTCAGAGCAGGTGCTACTATCACCGTACATTATAAAATTAAAGAAGGTAATAAAGAACGTATTCAGCAATTTCAAGGTGTTGTTATTCAACGTCGCGGAATGGGCTTGACTGAAACTTTTACAGTTCGTAAAATGTCAGGTAACGTTGGTGTTGAGCGTATCATCCCGGTTTGTTCTCCTTTTATTGATAAAGTAGAAGTAAACAAAGACGGTAGCGTTCGCAGAGCACGTATCTTCTATTTCAGAGAGCGTACTGGTAAATCAGCTCGTATCCGTGAAAAACGTAACTTCACAAAAGAAGCGGCAGATAAAGCAGCGAAAGCATAGTTGTTTTCTAACAAATATTCAAAGCCCTGAAGTTTCTGCTTCGGGGCTTTTTTTTATCCCATCTAAATCTTTTCCCTGAGGGGCACTTATAAAAGGAAGTACCTAAAACAGGACGGATCGGCGCCTGATACTTTGGCTTCGCTGAGTGACCGGCTAGTAATAGAGTAAATAGAACAGAATTGATTTTTTTGATTGTAGAACAAGAGGCTTAAACTGTTCCCAGTTTTTCATGAATAATTTCGTATTGGAAATAATTCTTAAGCGTAAAAGACTAGAGTAACGAATCAGAGGACGATACTCAGAAAAAGTTCAGATTACGCTCACTAAGTGGGACCGAAAATAATTTAAAACCTCTGCAAACCGGTCACTGAGCGGAGTCGAAGTGCGTGGTTTGTTACTCAGCCCGCTTGAAATAATACATCCGATCTTCACTGACCAGAATCAGCGTGTTATCATTTTTGATGTAATAATTGGTGCAATCTTCATAAGTCAGCAAGGCTGAAAATTCTTTATCGCAGCAAATTTTTGTACATTCTGAATAGAATAAAAATTTAATCTGGTGCGTTGCAGGAAGCGTATAGCTATTGCCGCATTTATTAATTTCCAGATTGAATTTTACAAGTGAATCTTCCCCAAATGAAATGTAGTATTTAAAATCGGGGTTTGTGTGCACTGGAGGAGCTAACTCGTCTCCCGTTAGATTATCTATAATTTTAAATAAATTCCATTGACCTTGCAGTAGTGAATCTGAAAGCTGGGCTTTTGACTGGTAACAGGTCAAAACGATAAAAAAGAAGAATACTTTTCTCATAAGCGTTGTAAAGGTGTTTTAACTCCGTCAACTAAACTGTAACAAGCCAGTTTGTCTTTAAACACAGATGATTTAAAAATGGAACGGTTGAGTAACATACGTACACATTCTTGCACGCCTTCCACAATAGAAGGGTGGGGGTGAATCAACTCTGAAAGTTCAGCAATTCCTTTGTCCATTTTAATTAAAAGTGCAACACCTTGAATGGCAGTTGACGCATGTTCACCTACAACACGCATGCCTAAAATTTTCATCTCATTATCATTCGTGACAATAATTTTGAAGAACCCTTCTGTCTTGCGCATCGCAATTGCCCGGGTGATCACTGAGTAATCGAGCTTTACAATTTTTACAGGAATGTTGTTTTTAATACAATGTTTTTCATTGACTCCGACAGCTGCAACCTCCGGATCCAAAAACATAATTGTACAGATATTGTCATAAGAAAGTCGCTCGACTTTATTGTCAAATATTTTTTCAATGGCATGGCGGGCTTCAATCTCTCCCATATTCACCAGCATGATACGACCAGAACAATCACCAACCGCATAAATATTCGGAATGTTGGTTTGCGTATCATCATCACCAATGTGCTTGTTGGTGCGGCCTAGCTTAATTCCAAGTTCTTCCATTCCTATGTTCTGAATGTTTGGAAGACGCCCAATAGCAAGCAATGCCTTTTCTACACGAATGATTTCTTTTTTTCCGTTGCAGTCAATTTCATATTCAACTTCACCATCAACAATTTCCATACGCACCAATTGTGCACTGTGGTGAATGGTTACACCGTGTTTTTCTAAATTGTCAGATACGATTTTAGTAATATCATCATCTTCAAAAGGTAAAATTTCATCAGCACGATCAATCAGATAAACTTTGGTTTTTCCAAAATTTGAAAAGATCGTTGCGTACTCACACCCAATAACACCAGCACCAACTATAACCAGACTTTTAGGGTAATCAGGCATTTCTTCAATGCCATCACTGGTCATAATTATTTTTTCATCAACAGGAATGCTGGCCATTTTATTTGGACGGCTTCCGGTAGCCAGGATGATGTAATCAGTATCTACGCAAAATTTTTCTCCAGTCTCACGGGTGATCTCAACCTGATGTGGCGTCAACATTTTTCCGTGACCTCGGTGATAGGTAAAAAGATCTTTGCGCTCAGTCATCAAAAGTTTAATGTGACATGAGTATTGAAAGCGTCTTTCAAAAATTGCTTCACCTAATGTTTTCTTAACTTCTTCCCAGGAAACTTCAAACTGTTTGCGGCCAACAGATACAATGGCTTCGTTGACATTTTTTACACGTTGTGCAAGTTCCCACATTGTTTTTGAACTCAAAGCTCCGTGGTAAACTCCCGCGCCTCCAATCTTTCCGCGCTCAATCAGACAAACACGTTTGCCAAAATCAATAGCACGCATGGCCGCGGCATAACCTGCAGGACCTCCTCCTAAAACAACTACATCGTATTTTGCGTTTTCCATTTTTTTTAAATCGGCAGATCAAAGTAATAAAATTATCTTTACATAAGCTCTAGAATTGAATAGATTTAGAGGCACATTGTTAGCTTAATTAGTTTGATGGAAGATCGAAAACATAGAAAAGAGTCTGAAGAAATTATCAGAGGACTTAACCGGATTCCTAAAAATCAGCTTGATAAGTCGTTTCATGATGCGCATACGGCAGTTTTCAAAAAGACGGATTGCCTGACGTGTGCAAATTGTTGCAAAACCACCAGTCCAATATTTACAATTACCGATATTCAGCGTCTGGCGAAATTATTTAAACAAAAAAACAACGAATTCATAGATCAGTATTTAAAGCTGGATGAAGAAGAGGATTATGTCTTAAGATCAGCGCCTTGCCCATTTCTTTTGGCTGATAATAAATGCTTTGTTTATGAAGAAAGACCGATGGCTTGTAGAGAATATCCGCATACAAATCGAAAAAATATGCAACAAATTCTTAAATTAACAGTAAAAAACAGAGACGTTTGTCCGGCAGTAAGTGAAATTTTGAATCGGATAACTGTTAAAAAGTAAGCGAAGTAATTAATGATTTGTTAAATAATTGGTAACCAATTGATTTTTTTGTCGTAAGATTTAGGCAGTTAGTCAATTATTTTTTAACTTTCGGCGTTCAAAGTCGAGAACTAAAACGATAGATGTTGCAAAGAAACACAGTAGTCGATAAGTGTAATGCGAGGTTCCAGCAAATCTTTGGCGATTATAATATAAACGCCAATGGAAAAATCATCGTGTCTCATTTTGGCGAATTTTCACAAGACCTTGTAAACTCCCTTTCAACTGGTATTGAAGATACTATGTTGGAATCTGGCGATAAAAAAGGCGTGGTGAAAAGAATGTTCAGCATTCTTGTTGAAGGCCTTCAGAATATCCGAATTCACGGAGAGCGTGATGAAGACAACAATCAAATTTCTTTTTTAATCGTGCTTCAAACTGAAGATGAGTACAAAGTGACGTTTGGAAATTTGATTAAATCTGAGAATACGTATAAAATCATTGAGCGCATTGATACCTTAAATGAAATGGATCCTGACCAGGTAAAAGAACTTTACATGGAAGTACTTTCAAACGGAATCATGTCGAATAAAGGTGGAGCTGGTCTTGGCTTTATCACCATGGCACTTAAAGCCAAAAGCAAAATCAATTATGAGTCGCAGGAAGTTTCAGAAGCTTTGACATTCTTCTCTGTCAATATCATTCTTGAGCGCACCAAAAAAGGTGAAGAGTAATCTTCCAAAATGAAACTGTCATCTCGAACGCAGTGAGAGATCTCCCCGAGTTAACGTTCAATCATCGCCTGAAGAAGATTTTAAATCACTAAGCATTCTCATACTCACGCTTCTTTTTCAAAACGCGGTCATACAATGCTTCGTATTTTGGAAGAATGGCCTCTAATGTGAATTTTTTAGAATGTTCGTACGCTTGTTTGCTGAATTTTTCAAGATTTTCAGGACTCGATAGAATTGACAGCGCATTTTTTGCCATGTCATTTACATCACCCACTTTACTTAAGTAACCCGAAACGCCATGCTCATTCACTTCTGGCAACCCGCCGGAATTAGAGGAGATAACTGGAACACCTGATGCCAATGCTTCGAGTGCGGCAAGACCAAAACTTTCAGTCTCGGATGGCAATAAAAACAAATCAGAAATACAAAGAATTTCATCACCGGATTGAACGTTTCCAACAAACTCAACATCTTTGCAAATGCCCAACTCTTTGCATTGTTGTTCAGCAGCAAAACGCTCTGGACCATCACCGGCAAGAATTAATTTAGCCGGAACTTTTTTGTGAATCAAGTCAAAAACAGCGACCACATCCTGCAGACGTTTTACTTTTCTGAAATTGGAAATATGCGAGATAATAAATTCGCCGTTAGGTGCAATGTCTTTTTTTCGTTTGATATCTGATTCTTTTGGATCGGAATAATAATTGGAATGCTCCACAAAATTTGGAATCACTTCAATTTCTGTTTCAATGGCAAAGTGTTTAATCGTATCATCTTTTAAGCTTTGAGATACAACCGTAACCGCATCAGAATTATTAATGCTGAACGTAATCACCGGTTCAAAAGCCGGGTGACGGCCAACAAGTGTAATATCTGTTCCGTGCAAAGTGGTAATAAACGGAATGTACAAACCGTGCGTTTTCAAAATCTGTTGTGCAAAATAAGCAGACGAAGCGTGCGGAATCGCATAATGTACATGTAATAGATCCAAACCTTCATACCGTGTTACATCAACCAGTTTGCTTGTTAAAGCTAGTTCGTAAGGCTGATAATCGAACAGCGGATAATTGAATGGTCTTACTTCATGATACCGAATATTGGCTTGAAAATGATCCAGACGAACGGGATGATTGTAGGAAATAAAATGAATTTCATGACCTTTTTTTGCAAGCGCTTTTCCAAGCTCGGTTGCTACAACTCCGCTTCCACCAAATGTGGGGTATAATACAATTCCAATTTTCATGTGTCAAATTTAAGCAATGTTCTTAGTTGAAGTAACAAGTTTGTTGACGGATTGTTGCTTTTGATATTGTAAGGCTAAATGATTTTTAGTGAGATTCATTCTTATAGATCCTTATTAAATCTTTGTGAACCTTTGTGGCTCCTTTGTGCTCTTGGTGGAATAGCATTGTATAGCTGTTACACAAAGTACACTAAGAAAAAAAGAAGTTACACAAAGAAGAATTGAGCTCCACAGCCAATAGATAAATTCAATTGATTTGTAAGAAGAAAAAATCCCGCTTGGCAAATTGCAAAGCGGGATTTCTCATTGAATTTAATAATGATTTTATTGTCGTTCGATCACAACTTTTTGAACGTTCAAAATTCCGTTTTGGTCTTTGATCTGAACAATATAAACACCAGCAGGAACCTCAACCAAATCAATTTTAACGATCTGCTGATTTTGCGTCAAAATTAAAGAATTGATTTTTTGTCCAACTAAATTGTAGATATCGACAGAGATATTTTCTGTCTGTTCAAAATTTTCAAACGCTACATACAAATGGTTTGTCGCTGGGTTAGGATAGATTGTAATCTGACTAGTTTCGGTTGATAAGACACTATCCTGCGAAAGCATGCTTTTTGGTGATTGCCCAGGCAGATAGAGTTCTTCAATATTATGAACGAAAGCCTGCGAATATGCGTAGTCGTAAAGTGTAGCTTCACCACGTGGGCACATGCGTGGATCACTGGTATCAGTAGCGATGTCTGTAACCGTGGCATGCATCGTAGAGTCACTGTGTACAACTAAAATTGGATCTTCTTCGGTTCGCGTATTGATATTGATTTCCGCCAAGTCGGTAAAGTTTGATTCGCCATATTCAGCAATAAATTGCGCGCGTACAAAAGTTGCAGAAGCCAAGTCACCTTTGATGATTAGTGCATCGCAAAGTTGCTCTTTGCTGATACGATCTCCTTCTTCAATAAGAATTGTTATGATGCTATCCATTGGATTGACAACAGTGGAATCGTTTAAATAATAACGAATCAATTCGTCTACATAGAATTTTCTCTCCGAGGTGAGTGCATTGATTTCATTTTGAAGTAAAGTCATTGGTGAAATCCCATTTTGATTTGCGTTCACTTGTTTTTTGATGCCGCCTGGGTAGTTTTTTGCATTAAATGCAGCCAGAACATCTGCTGACAAAGGGGAGTTTGCAATCATAACCTGCTGAGCATGTCCGCTACTCGGGTTGGATGCAAGATAAGCCAACAATACTTCATCCGATAAATAAGGTGAAGCAGCGATCAACGCATTTTTTGCTTGTCCAGGCGAGTTAGTCGCTATAACGTTTAGCAAGGTTTGCGTGTTACCACCATCAATTAACGCCTTCAGATCTGCAATTTCTTGTGTCAATTGATTTTTAGGTCCTGAAATACCACCTGAACCAGGAGTTGATTTAATTTTACCAGGGCAAGAAATATTATAATTGATGGATATCGGTATTTGTATTAAACCCGGAAAACCCAAGGTTGTGATCGGTGTCGTATTCAAATTTGGGTAATGGGTATAGATAATTGATTGCGTTCCGGGCGCCATTACAATTTCGTAATCACCACTCTCTTGAAGAAACAGATTTCTTGCACCTTTAAAATGAGCTTGTGGATGTGATGGCACTACCATAGTATCCTTGCTGATAATCAATTCTTCCAGATGAAACATATAAATCAACATCAATGTTTTCCTGAAAATCATTACATAACCACTGCAAGCCAACTGGCTCCGCATTATTTGGATTAGTCACGTCTATGTTTACGCCGTTTATAGATTGAGATTGTCCACCAACGAGGATATTGTCAAATGTATTTTTATAAATTTCATTATGCGATTCTCCTGAATTTTGAACTACAACACCACGTGAATTTGTTAATGCAGTAGCGCCATCTGTTTGCGTGAAAAAGTTTTCTGTGATTATGTAGCCTGTACAAGCATTTAAAAAGACGCCTGCTGTTTGATTATACACGATGTTTGGATTTTGAGAATTCAAAACTTCAAATTGATTTCGTTGAACTATTGAACCAGTCAAGCCACCCAAATAAACACCGTAAAAATTATTTATGAATTGATTACCTTCCACAAAAGTAGAAATGAGTGTGCTACCTGAATTTGAATAAACACCAGAGGCCAAATCTTTAAATATACAAGGATCATTTGGAATGCATCCAACAGTTGGTATACTGCAACCAGGAATTACAGTTAATTTGTTATTGACATTATGGATCCCTCTGCCTCGGTTAAGTTCAGCGTACAGATTTGGGGTTTGGTTTTCAAAAGTACAACCAGTAAACTTAATACCACCAGCATTTAATAAAAACGCATGGCTTAGAGGAGGCAAGGAAGGATCGTTGTGAATACCGTTTGTTATAAATGAAGTATTCATAAACGTACTTTGATTTTCTACAGGAACTCCAGCAGATGGTGGATGCGTATAATTCGTAATTCTAACGTCGATACGGTTATTGAATAAAGTAGCATTATTCGTGCGTACAATTCCACCGCCATAAGATGGTTTCGGATAATCCGCTGCATAAATATCATCCTGATATGTATCTGCACCTACAATGGAGTGCTCAATGCGTGAGTTATTGTAGACATACAAATACCCTTGTCTACTGTTGTTAATTGGCAGCTGTGCTTGAGTAGACCAACCCTCCACGTTGACCCATGCCACATAAAAGAACTACCACAATCATTGATTACTGTAAAGACTGTGTTATTCAAATTAAGCCTAGCGCCGTTTGGTAAGTCAGGATTATCTGAACGTTCTACAACTACTTTTGCATCTGGATGGAAATAAAAAATCATGTTTGAAATGGTAACATTTATCCCAGCAGGAATTGTAAGAGTACCGTACACATGTACTTCACTTAAACCAGAAGTACTAAAAGGATTCAGACTAGGTGTCCATGTTTGGTTAGCCCCTCCTGTCCAGCTTGTGGTGGCGGTATAATTATTTGCATTGTATGCCAGCCCTGTTAGACAACAAACGGGGTTGTTATTAAAATGAGCCGCATAATCTTCCCCGTCTATTTGGTCAACGTTACAGATGGCGTTTATTTTTACCAAAGGATAGTCCCATAATTGTGAGATTTGAAGTTAAATTAAGTTGTAACAGCTGTTGGAGAGTAGGTTTTATCTCTATAACCTTTATTCGCTGATAATAGGAAAAAAGCAGAAATTACTTTTTTGATCGCATCAAAATTATAAATGCATCAAATCTTTCTTAGCCAAAAGCGTATCCAAAGATTCTCTGACATCTTGATCATCTACACAACAATCAACAGGGCATACTGCAGCGCATTGAGGTTCATCATGGAAACCTTTACATTCAGTACATTTATCAGGCACAATAAAATAGACATCCATGTTAACTGGAGTATTAAACAGGCATTAGTTAGCTCGGTAACTGAAAAAATTACTGATTCAAAACATTAAAGGCGGCTATATTCGGAGTTGTAAAGGAATTTAAAAGTTTGAAATCTTTTTGGATTCGCTGAAGACACTAATGGATGAATTTGGAGCGCTGAGAGGTAATGAATCGCACTTGCACCTTTGAAGTCGCTGTCAGGTCTACAAAACATTTTGGTCAAAATCAATTAGTAAACTTGATTTCTAAGAAGGTTCAAGTTCGTGTACTGTTTGATGATTGGAAGCTTTTTAACTGATATAATAAAATGTTATTGAAAGAAATGGCTGAACAATAAAGCCGGACTTTTTTCTCCTCAGCTAACTTGAATAGTAATTCTGCATCTTTAACAAAAGGCTCGCGGTTGGCAACCAAATCTAAAATGACATTTGTGTCCAGAAAATAATACTTCATTTTGAATATAAATTTGAGGTCTTTTTTTGTAATCGTATTCATCGAAGGCTAATGATTCCTTAGTTTATAAACATTGAGCGATCGATTTCATCCGTAGAATCAGATATTAAACTTCAAGTGATTCTACAATAAATGAAATGCTTGTACCCTTTGATTTAGCATACTTTTTTGCCCTAACGACAACCGATTCTGATACGGAAAGTGTGAGTTTGGGTATTCATAAAATGAGTCAATTAGACAAATATACGTAATATTAATTATTTTGTATACGTTTCTGTACGTATAGATTCATTTGATTATACGTATATCTCAGTGAATTATTTTATGGATTGTATTGGTAATGTTTCGATTGTATAAAAAAAAAGCAATCCAAATTTTTCTTTCATAAGATATTAACATTCCTTATCTTCCCTCAATTCTTCTTAAAACTTTGATAATTTTACATAATGTTTTTGTGTTGTTTTCTTTTCTGGTTTAAACGAAATACACTTTTAGTTGTAGCGGTAATGATTTGCTCAACGAAATATTCATTATCTCAACAGATAATTTATCAGGATATTTTGCGCGGAGGAGTTACAGGAGCTGGGTTTTCCTCCAGTCCAGGTTATGGCGGAGGACAAGTTGATGTATATATAGAGCCGGGTAGCACAATCAAAAAAGCGTTCTTAATAACTCAGCGATTAGGACATGTTGAATCGGGTTTGGCAGTGCTAAATGGTATCACTTACACTTTTGATGAGAGTAATCAGATTGGCTCGTCTTACAACTTAACTCAAACTGGCGCAAGTGCAGTACACGCGATTGATATTACATCAGACATTGATCCTTTACAAACTGTTTACAGTGTTTACATTGGCCCGTCAATTCTTTCAGACAGTTGTTTAGCCAACTGTATTTTTGGCCCAGTATATTTAATAATAATTTATGAAAATTTTGCATTGCCCTCAACAGCCGTAAATATCATGGTAAATACCCAGCCAATGCTTAATAATGAGTATTATGAATTTACGGATATTACACCAATTAATTCAACCAATCCTGTGGGCTTTTCTTTTCTTGCAGATAGGTTATCAGTTGCTCCGGTAGATCGTTCATATGTCTATTTCAATGGTAATCTTTTGGGACTCGTCGTGGTGTTATTGATAGTAATAGTATAGGAGGGAGCGGAGTCATTGGAGATTTTTATTACCAGAACAATACCTTGTTTGGATTGAGTGATGACACACCAGATAATGCCATGATTGATGCAGATGCATTAGCTGATGTTTCAGGACTAATAACTGATTTATCTACTACAGTAAATTTTGAGTTTGAGTGGCTTGTTCCCACAGAATTTCGTTATAACATTTATAGTGCTTTTTTTCTGGTTTATGCAACCACTTGCGACACCTTCTCAGTCTCATTACTTGCAGAAGATACAACTATTTGTAAAGGCGACAGCCTTCAGTTTTTTGCCAGCGGCGCTGACAGTTATGAGTGGTCACCAACCATTGGATTAAGTTGTGATGATTGCCCTAACCCAAAAATTTCACCACAACAATCAACTACCTATTTTTTGACATCAACTAAGTATGGTAATTGCAAAAAAACGCAACCCATCAAAATCAGAGTAAATGAAAATCCATTATTAAATTCGTTTAATTTAACTACTGATACGTGTGGTGAAAATTCAGGTGCAATTTCAAATATAAATGCAAGTGGTGTTGCGCCCTTAACTTTTTCACTCAACGGAAATTCGTCAAGCAGTTTTTCAAACTTACAAAGTGGTTGGTACAATTTAAGTGTTACAGATGTTAATGGGTGTAAGGATGATAGTTTAGTTTTTATTGAAAGTGTAATTGCAGCAGAGGCAAATTTTTCTACTTCTCCTGAAATTGGGTATGTTCCTTTAGAAGTTGATTTTTTTGATTTGAGTCGCTTGGCTGATAATTGGATTTGGTATATAAATGGAGATACAATTAGCTCACAAAATCCAACGTATATTTTTGACAGCATTGGAATATATACCATCTCACAAATTGCGTACAACACCAATTTTTGGTGTGCTGATACCGCTTATGGAACAATAAAAGTTTTTAACCCCATTACTATTTTTATACCAAATATTATCACCGCAAATAATGACGGTATCAACGATGATTTCACCATTCAATTAGAAGGTGGCAGATACATTTGGTGGCAAGTGTATAATCGTTGGGGTAATTTGGTTTATGAAAATGAAGAATACATTTCAACCAATCAGTCAACGTATGATTTGTGGGATGGTGTTGATTTTAACTTTGATCAACCTGTTACAGATGGCGTTTATTTTTACCAAATAATAGTTAAATCACCGGTTGGAGATTCTGAAGTTTACACGGGAAGTTTGACAGTGGTTCGGTAATTTTTAGAATAAAAAAAATCGAGCGTCATAATTCAAAGTGTGTAACAATTTTATTTACATCAATGTTCTTAGTTGAAGTAACAAGTTTGTTGACGGATTGTTGCCTTTGATATTGTAAGGCTAACTGCAGATTAACTTGATTTTTTTAAACACATAGGATCATAGGTAAAACATAGGCTCATAGAAAACGTGTTACGAATTAGCAAAATGCCTATGTGAAATCTATGTTTCTATGTGCCTATGTGTTAAAAGAATTGTTTGATTCGACGAAGATCAGTGTTCTACACTTCATCGCCGTTACACAAAGTACACTAAGAAAAAAAGAAGTTGCACAAAGAAAAATTAATATCTATTTAACCCCCGCGCAAGCTGTATAAATAGCATCTTGAACAGAAACCCGAATTCCTTCTTTTAAAAGAACTGGATTTTCTGCAATGGGATAACAGCGGTTGCTTAAGAAAACATACACGATGTCGTTTTCAGGATCTGCCCAGGTGATTGTACCCGTGAAACCTGAATGGCCAAAACTGCTCAACGAAACTTTATTGCAGGTTGGTCCGCCATCTAATGAACGAACCGGTTTATCAAATCCAGCGCCGCGGCGGTTGTTGTCATAACGTTGCCAGCGTGTAAAATCGGCAAGCGTATCTTTGTTGAGGTAATTATCTCCGCCGTAATTTCCGTCATTAATCAGCATGTACATGAGTGTTGCCAAATCCAATGCGTTTGAAAATAAACCAGCGTGACCACCAACTCCACCCAACATGGCTGCGCCCTGATCATGTACCGTTCCCCAAATTTGTTGCATTCTGAAAGTGGTATCTAGTTCACTTGGTGTGATGCGCTCACGCTCAAATCGATTCAGTGGATTGTATCCCATCGACGCTAGTCCCATCGGTTCGTAAAAACTCTCTGTAGCATATTGGTCTAAAGATTTTCCAGTTTTTCTGAAAACAATTTCACGCAGAAAATAATATCCGAGATCAGAATATTTATACGTTTTTTTGTTTAGTGGAGTGGAGGTGATGCGACTGAAAATAACCGTGTCATAATATTCAGAAATGTACATGCCTTCTGCTACTTTGTGCGTGTATTCACCTTGTGGTGTCGTTTTGTAAATTGCTGGATCTGGCTTACCGTCTTTTAATGTTTTTGTATAAAACGGAATCCAATCACGCAACCCTGCCTGGTGCACCATCATGGTTCGGATGATCATGTTTTGATAAGGAGTTGAATCTACAATATCCGGCAAATAAGTGGTGAGCGGTTTATCAATATCAATCAACCCTTCTTGTTGTAATTTGATCACACAAATAGTTGTTGCAGCAATTTTTGTAATGGAAGCCAAATCGTAAATGTCTGTTGTTTTTACTTCTTGTTTTCGATCGTACGTGTGATGCCCGAACGATTTGTTGTAGAAAACACTTCCGTTTTTAATCGCTACAATTTGACAACCCGGGTAGGCGCGCAATCTGATTCCGCCAATTGCTAATGAATCTATTCGCAATAATTTTTCAGAGCTTATTCCAATTTCTTCAGGCATTACAAAAGATAATCGGGTTGTTGAAGTATAAGTTAATCCTGTTCCTGCAGGAAAAAATTCAGAACCTGAAACGGGTAATTTTCCCTTTGGAACAATACCACCAAAGATAAGTTGTGCCGCTTGTTCATTGGTATAATCATTATCTTGATAAGCGACTACAAATGCCTTGGTTGATTTGAGATCGCTAAATTTTTCAAGCGCATAGGCATTTCCAAAAAGCACACCGGTCACATCTGAATTGGCTGAAATTTTCTGGAAGATTTCAATTGACTGAATCGTTACACCAAAATTCTTTTTTGGATCGTTGTTGGTTCTGTGAAATCCGACAATGATCTTATCATATTCCATACATTGAGATATCAATTCGGTTTCTTCAGTGGATGATAAGGCACGCGGAATCTGGAGTTGATCCATCTTTGCGTAAATCAGCATCGTTTCAAAAAAGCGATTGTTTTTTGTTCCACCAATGTTGAGGTATGCTACTTTTAAAGTATCCGTGCGCTTCAACGGAAGTTCGTTTTCAACGTTGTGAACAAGTGTAATCGATTCCTTAGCAAGCTTTCTATTCAAGACTTGTGATTCAGGAAGATTTAAATTTTCAATCAGATTTTTAGTATCAATCGGCTGATATTTATTTAATCCTACCCATTCTTTTGCTTTCAGAATTTTCAGACATCGCGCATCAATTTCTGCCTGGGTAATCTCACCTTTTTGAATGGCTTCTTTGATTTTGGTGATTGCAACCGGAACATCTTCAGCAAAAAGTAAAACATCATTGCCGGCAATCAACGCCTTCACATCTACAACGCCTGGCTCATAGAAAGAAGAAACACCTTTCATGTTCAGTGCATCTGTAAAAATCAATCCTTCAAAACCAAGTGAATCTTTCAATAAACCATTGACAATTTTTGGTGATAGCGTAGAAGCTTGATTTGCTGTATTATCAAGAACCGGAATGTATAAATGCGCAACCATCATACTGGCTAATCCTTCTTCAATTAATTTTTTGAATGGATACAATTCCAATGAATCCAATCGTGCATAATCGTGATTAATAGTCGGTAATCCTAAATGTGAATCAGTGTCTGTATCTCCATGACCCGGAAAATGTTTGCCACATGCCATCACTTTTAAATCTTGCATGCCTTTCATATACGCAATACCCAATTTGGCAACATGTTCTTTCACTTCACCAAACGATCGGTTATTGATCACCGGATTTTTTGCGTTGTTGTTTACATCAATCACTGGCGCAAAGTTTACATGAATGCCCATGATCTTGCACTGCGCTGCAATTTGATGCCCCATTTCATAAATCAGTTTTTCATTCTGAATTGCCCCCAGCATCATTTGTCTTGGATAAACAACCGTTGAGTCCAATCGCATGGAAAGTCCCCATTCACCGTCAATTGCAATCATGAGTGGTGTCTTTGCATTTTTTGATAAAAATTAGTGAGATGCGCTTGTTTGTATGGACTGCCTTTGAAAAAAATTAAACCACCAATTTTATAATTCTTAACCAGGTTAGTGATTTCATTATAATGCGCCTGATCTTTATCTGAATAGGCAGCAACCATAAAGAGTTGCGCAATGCGTTCATCGGGCGTAAGTGATTTAAAAACAGAATCTGCCCAACCCGACTTTACGCTCAGAAAAGCTGGATCTTTGGGTTGATATGTAAAATTGTCAGTGTTGGAGAAGGAGTTTGCAAGACCTGTTAATAAAATTAATCCGCTTAACAGAAGTCCTTTAAATTCAACGTACACGGTATTTTTTGCTTTGCATTTATTCATGGTCAAAAATCTCTCAATTGCGAAAGTACACGATAGTACATGCATAAATCTTGCCACGGCACAGAGTTTGTTCACAAATAGAAGTGAATGGCGAATAAAAACGGAGCTTTTGTTCATCGTGTGATGAAGGTAGTTTGCGTATATTTGTCTGACAAGCCAGTTTTATTATTTGCTTTATTGATTTACAATGAAAGTTACCAAGTTCTCCATATTTACCCCGCCTAGTAAATACAAGCGTTTTGAATATACGCCGCAATTCTATGATCCTGAAAAAGAGGCGCGTGAAAAGCGATTGAAACAGCTCGAAGCAGAAGAGGACATAAAAGCCATTCAGAAAGGTGAAAAACCAATCAGTTTCAGACATGGGAGCCGTCATGTGGTTGATTATAAAACGCAGATGCGTAAATCAAATATTCGATTAGTAATTATTCTGGGTATTGTTATCCTGATTGTTTATTATTTGTTTCAAACCGTTGTTACAATGGATGCCGCAACACCTGAAATTCCTAAATAATTTCTTCGATGTCAGACATCATTAAATTGTTGCCCGATCACATTGCCAATCAAATCGCCGCCGGTGAGGTGGTTCAGAGACCTGCGTCTGTTGTAAAAGAGTTGATGGAGAACTCCATTGATGCCGGCGCAACAAAAATTAATCTGATTGTCAAAGATGGTGGTCGTACCTTGATTCAAATTATTGATAACGGTTCGGGCATGTCTGTGATTGATGCGCGTATGTCGTTTGAAAGACATGCAACCAGTAAGATTGCAAGTGCCGATGATCTTTTCAAATTGCAAACTAAAGGATTCAGAGGTGAGGCATTAGCATCCATTGCTGCGATTGCGCATGTGGGCATGAAAACCAAATTACACGATGCTGAGTTAGGCACTGAAATTTTGGTGGAAGGATCTAAAATTGTTTCACAAGAACCTGTAGCTGCAGCAAACGGAACTTCTATTTCGGTCAAAAATCTTTTTTACAATGTTCCGGCTCGCCGCAACTTTTTAGGAAAGGACACCACGGAGTATCAAAAAATTCTGGAAGAGTTTTTACGTATCGCTTTAGTCCATTTTGATATTGAGTTCACCTTTCATCACAATGGGGATGAGGTTTACATGTTACCTGCTGTTAAGACTTTGCGTCATCGCATTGTCGGAATTTACGGCGCCAAATTCAATGAAAAATTGGTTCCGGTTAATGAAGAAACAGACATTGTAAAGATTTCTGGATTCATTACAAAGCCAGATACAGAAAGAGCTTCCAATGATCGTTGTTTCTTTTTTGTGAATCACCGTTATTTTAAAGATCGTTATTTTAATCACGCTGTAATGGCGGCTTATGAAGGATTGATTCCTTCAGGAAAATATCCGCCTTACTTTTTGTATTTTGAGGTGCCCACAAGTTCAATTGATGTGAATGTGCATCCAACAAAAACGGAAATTAAGTTTGAAGAAAATCAATTCATCTATCAGATTTTAAGAAGCGCTGTGAAACAATCTTTAGGGCAGAACAACATTGTTTCTACTTTAGATTTTGAACAAGAAACGAGCTTCAATGTGCCGATGCTGAAAAAAGGGGAGTCTGTCAGGATGCCTGAAATTAAAGTGAATCCTGAGTTTAATCCGTTTCACAATACACCCAATCGCGAAGACAAAAATGTTTCTGCAATTCAATCACACGGCTTTGCAAAAATGACTCCAAAAAAGAAGACTGGGAAAATTTTTACGATATTTCTAAAACTCAAACGTCTTCAATAGATAATGATGACGATGATCAGGGCGAGGTTGAACAAATCACTATTAACTCATCCATCAATGAGGAGTATTCTGAAGAGAAGAAAAAACCAGTTCAGATCAACGATAAATATATTTTGACCTCAGTGAAAAACGGATTCATGTTGATTGATCAATACCGCGCACATTGCAGAATTCTGTTTGATGAGCTCATGTCAAAAATTACAGCAACCAGTGCAAAGTCGCAGCAGCTTTTGTTTCCTGAAGAATTGGAAATTGATCAGAGTGAAAAAGTGTTCTGGCAAGATTTGTTGCCGACACTCCAAGCCGTTGGTTTTGATTTGCTGATTGATGGAAAAGTAATTCAGATAAGTGCTGTACCGGTAGTTTTGAAAGATAAAAATCCACAACGGGTTTTGATTGATTTAATGGAAGAGTTCAGACATTCAGAACAAACCGATTTGGATTTAGAAACTAAAATTGTTTCCGGAATAGCATCAGCTATGGCTATCAGAGGCGGAACAAAATTGAATAGTGAGGAAATGACCTTTATCATTGATGCGCTTTTTGCATCATCATCTCCGCATGTATCGCCACGCGGGAAAAAAATCATTGAAACATTTTCAATGGACGAATTAACTAAAAGATTTAACTGATGTTTGGAGCTATGTTTTCCAATATGACCAATGTGGTCAAAAATTTGTTGATTATTAATTTGCTTTTCTTTTTGGGTAAAGCGGTTGCATCAAGTCGGGGTATTGATTTATCTGTCATATTAGGGCTTCATTATTTTGATTCACCAGATTTCAGACCCTATCAAATTGCAACGCATTTTTTTATGCACGGCGATTTGATGCATATCTTTTTTAATATGTTTTCATTGGTGATGTTAGGTTCTCACCTTGAACGCGTGTGGGGATCGAAACGATTCTTAATTTTTTATTTTGTTACAGCTCTTGGAGCCGCTGCCCTTCATCAAGGCGTGCTTGCAATCGAAATTTATAATGCAACCGGAACATTGACTCCAATCACTGATGGTTTGGTTGAGTGTCAGCCAGGCATAATGGGAATGAACTGTCAGTACAGCGCGAGTTTAACGGAAGCTCAATTTCATCACGCTGTTTCTGCATACACAAATGTAGTGGGTGCATCCGGGGCTATTTATGGTTTGTTGATGGCCTTTGCCATGCTATTTCCAAATACAGAATTCATGTTGTTATTTCCACCCATTCCAATCAAAGCAAAATGGTTTGCACTTATTTTGGGATTGATTGCACTTTACAGCGGATACCAAAATTCAGCCAGTGATTCTGTTGCTCACTTTGCGCATTTAGGCGGAATGCTTTTTGGTTTTATCATGATTAAAATCTGGCAACGCGATAAATCAAATTTCTATTGATTATGCAGCAACAAAATGTATCAGAATATTTAAAAGGCTCCATTCGCAATTCAGGATTGTTGGGTAAAATTATTTTGGTGAATACTGTGATTTATTTAATCATGGTAATTCTGATGCTTGCGCAACGGTTGTTTGTGAACGATGGTTTGCTTGAACAGGTATTAATTTACCTTGTTGCACCCGGCAATCCGGCACTGCTGAAGTATGCGCCATGGACTGTCATCACTTACATGTTCACGCATTATGAATTTCTGCATTTTATTTTCAACATGCTGATTTTGTACTTCAGTGGTAAAATTTTCCTTCAATTTTTTGGAGAGAAGCGCTTGTTGAGTACTTACATTTTGGGCGGAATTTTCGCTTATGCTCTGCATGTTGGAGCGTATTACATCTTCCCTGTGTTTGCAAATCAATCTGCTGATCCTATAGTCGGTGCTTCAGGAGCAATCATGGCGGTATTTATGGCGGTTGCTTTTTATCGACCTGCGCTTAAAGTGATGTTGTTTGGAGTGGTGCCTGTTCCGCTAATAGCAATCGCAGCGCTTTACATTATTACCGATTTGCTTGGATTAACTGAGCAACAAGTTGAAGGTCAATCACGCATTGCGCACTTTGCGCATTTAGGCGGAGTCTTATTTGGTATTGTTTCAATTATTGGGGTCAACTCATCAAATCATTTTATGAAAAAGGTAGATCGTTTTTTTGCCTGGATTATTTCACCTAAATTTTCATTCAAGCGCAAACCTAAAATGAAAGTGTATCAGAATCCGAACGAAACAAAAAAGATGACGGATGAAGAATTTAACTTCAATAAAAAGTTGAGACAAGAGCGCCTGGATGCCATTCTGGACAAGATAGGGAAGAAGGGCTACGAAGGGCTAACCAAAGAAGAAAAAGATTTTCTATTCAATGAAAGCCAACGAAAATAACTCGCGCCCGAACTTTATTTTGCGCCTCTTATTTTGGGCAAATATCCTTGTGTCTTGTATGATGCTGGGAGCCTATCTTTCAGCACATATCTCACCAAACACATTTGTTTATTTTGCGTTTCTTGGATTGTCTTATCCAATCTGGTTGATGCTCACATTTGGTTTTTTAATTTTCTGGTTATTCTTCAAACGCAAGTGGATGCTGGTTCCTGCACTTACATTGCTGCTTGGTTTTAATCACTTGAGACATTTTTATGCGGTCACTTTTATTCAACCTGAATTACTGAAGCCGGTTAAAATTATGTCTTTCAATGTGAAGATTTTTAATTTGTATGATCTCGAAAATCGGGTAGAAAAACGAAACGGTGTTTTTTCTTTTTTGAACGAGCAGAATCCATCTATCATTTGTTTTCAGGAATTCTATCATCAGGAAGGCGGAAAGAGTTTTGTCACCAGAGATTCTATGGTAAAGTTGCTTGAAACCAAGTATTATCATGAGCGCTATACCCACGATATGGCAGATCAAAAGTACTTCGGTGTTGCAACCTTTTCAAAATATCCGATTGTAAATAGAGGCGAAATTCCTTTTTCAAATGACAAGAATAATTTTTGCATCTACTCAGATATAGTGGTAGATGAGGATACGCTGCGTGTATTTAATGGGCATATAGGTTCTATCCGTTTTCAAAAAGACGATTACGAAGTCTTTGATGAGAATGCTGAAGAAGATGGATATGTTGACACGGAAGATGAAGCTCGTATCGTAAAAAGATTAAAACTTGCATTTGAAAAAAGAGCGATTCAGGTTGAAACCATCGTTGCGGAAATTGAGAAATCACCTTATCCTGTTGTTTTGTGTGGAGATTTAAATGATACGCCGGTTTCTTATTGTTATCGTCAGTTAAGCAATTTGCTGAACGATGCATTTGTAGAATCTGGAAATGGAACGGGAGCAAGCTACATCGGCAAAATGCCCTCAAATCGTATCGATTATATTTTTCATTCACCTGAAATTTTGAGTTCGCATTTCACCACACACGACGTGGAGTTCTCAGATCATCGCCCAATATCATGTGAGATTGATTTACAGAATTAAAAACAACTTTTATAGAATTGAATCGTTTAGTAACTAAGAATTAAATTATGAAAACACTTCTTTTTATTACTGCGCTTGCATTAACTGCAGTTGGTTTTGCTCAATCTGAAAAAGTAACATGTACTGGTTTGCCAATTGCTAATCCTTCAGTAAAGGCGTCTATTTCGGTTGCAGAAGTTGCGCAGAAATTTGAGTCGACGGTTTCAGAAAAGTTGAAAAAAGGAACACACTCTGCCGTATTCAAAGTTCTTGTAGATTGCAATGGTAAAGTAACCGAAGTGATTTATCAACGCGGTACTTTTACCGGCTTGGATCAAGAAGATTATAAAATTAAAATCTCAGACTTAACCTGGAATCCTGCTATGCAAAAGACAAAAGCAGTCAGTAGTTTTGTTTTTCTTACAATAGAAATCGTGAACGGAAAGTTTACGGTAATTGTTCAATAGAAACTTTAAGATTTAATTTGTTTCTCTGCTTCAGCAATGTCTTTTTTCAATTGCTCAATTTCCTTTTGAAGCGTTTCAATTTTTGCGGGATCTTGTTTTTTCTTTTTCTGTTCTTTTGCCAATGCTTTTTCTTTCATGCCTAATTGTGACTTCAAACCTTGAATTTTCATTTTCAGTTTCGAGTTATCAATTTTAACTTGATTGGCGTCTTTTTTTGCTTCTTTTTCTGCTTCCTTTTTGAAATTTAGTTGTTCCTGAATCTGAACTCGGGTTGTTGATGCCTGTTTGTTGTATTCTTCTTCCTTCACTTGCAACTCTTGAAGGTGAGAATCCGTATGTGGTTTTGTCTCTTTTGCCAGCGCGTTTTCAATTTGTTTATTTGTTTTGTCCAGTCCAATTTTTGCCGCTTCAAATTTGTAGCTTGTTTCTTCCATCTCCAGCGTCTTAATTTTGTAATTGATGGAGTCAATTTTGTTTAGCTGAGTCATTCCAGACAGTTCAGTTTTATGTTTTGTCAACACGATCGGGTAATCATGAACTTGTTGCGCATAAACGGCATTTTGGTTTTTGAGCGTGCTTAGTTCGGTGCGTTGCTTTTGCAGCGCATCTGCTTTGAGTTTATACTCTTGTTCTTTGGAGGTGTATGATTGAAGTCCATCTGTAGTCAGCGATTTATCGAGTGACTTATTTGTGCGCTCAATAGCTGTTTTGCACTCTTCTCTTCTTAATTCAAGTTCTTGTTTTTCCAGTTCTTTAATTTTTAAATCAACAGGTGTAAGCGTTGCTTTGTTTTGATTGATGTCCAACTCAAGGGCTGTAATTTTTTTTGTAAGATCGACCAGTTGATTTTCCAATGCCAGTTTTTGGTCTTTGATTGTCTGGTCTGGATCAGTGGGAGTTGTAGTAGTGGTTGTGGTTGTGGTCGTTGTTGTATTTGTAGGATTTGTTGTATTGGTTGTTGTCGAAGAATTTGTTCCAACAGTGCCGTCACAATTCACGTTGACTCCCCATCCGTCTGCGATTGCTGACATCGGGAATCCCGCTCCATCTGCAATTTCCTTTGCATATACTTACATTTTCATGTGGTGAAAATAATTGTCATCCAAGGTTACATAGCCTTCGACGCTCCAATTCTTATCGCCGTTTGCAGTCTTTTTATAGCCGTACACATTGATTGATTTTGTCACTAGTAAATACGGCTCAAATTTTATAAATCCGGCGGCATCTGTTACTCCTTTGCCAATAACAGCACTTCCAGCTTTAACAGTAATATCCCAATTACATAGCGGTTTATCCTCATATGTTATTTTAAGAGAAATTTGAACCGGTTCCTGATCTTGAGCAAAGCCAATCAAATTAATAACAAGCAATGCCAATAATAAAGTGAAAATAGATTTCATAAAATAGTTCTAAAAAAAAGTCATTTTGTTTTTGCCGGTGATAACAAATCAAATAGTTTGCCAATTCGATTTAGATCAATGATAACAAGACATGAAGGTAATAATAAAATGTAATGAACTGAATACTAAGCATTAAATTATGAAAATTCAACCGCATTCAGAATAAGGCCGGATGACGGAGCAATGTACCTAACAGGAATATCACTGCGACCAGAAAGTGTTTCTTTCAAGTCGTCTAACGTTGTTTCGCCTTTGCCCAAACTGATTAGCTGGCCCATCATCAAACGAACCTGATAGCGCAAAAATCCATTTGATTTAATTCTGAAAAAGTATGATTGCTCGGGAAAAAAATTGGAAGAATAAATTTTGTTTTCGATAATCTCACAAACTTCTACAGTGCGTATGAAATTTTGACTTGCTTTTGGTTCTGCACAATATCTTCTGAAATCATGTGTTCCTTGAAATAAGTTAGCTCCTTCATTCATCAGCGCGATATCCAATTTTTCATCAATGCTCATTACTTGCGCTGCACAGAAAGGATGATTTTTTGACCGTGTGCAAATAAATAAAAGTATTCTTTTGATTTTGCCGCCTGAATGATGTTGAAGGTTTCGTCAGTCTCTTCAATTTTTAGCGCACGAATATCGTTGGGTAAATTTTTATTAAAGACAGCAAGAAATTTTTCAGGATCGATTTTTTCAGTGGTGAATAGTTCAAAGACAAAATGATTGGCAGAGACCTTTGAATCTGTTCTGCTGCAGCCAAGCGTTTTGAAGTTGGTGTTCTGAAAAATGAATTCAAATGTTTTTTCAACCATTGATTGAATGGTTTTATAACCGGGTTGTTTTAACCATCCGTGATATCGAAAACCTAAAAATTGAATGTGGAAGAGATAGTGGTTTTTCATGTTATCATTGGCGATTAGTAAGATTGGTTGCTGTACTTAGTCGAAGCACTACCAATCAATCGGAAAATAATCCTTCAAAAATTTACCGTTCCAATGTTTGCCTGTATTGATTCCGTCAAATAAAGGATCGCATACACCTTCTTCACCTAAACTGGAAGCAGCAGTATGTGTCATCATGTTCAGCGCAGCTTTTGCCATGTTGGTGTGCGGATGACGATCTGCTTTTTTAAAGCGGTGGAATTTTCCTTCCATCGCCGATACATTGATCACATGTTTTTTTCCTGTATAATCTTGCTTCATTAAATCAAGCAATCTATTGATCAAAACAAAAGGTGCAACGGCATTCACCAATTGCACTTCAATCATTTCTGCCGTTTCAATTTCACCTAATTTTAATCGCCACGAATTCGTTTTACGTAAATCTACTTGTTGTAAATCGGCATCTAATTTTCCTTCCGGAAAAACTTCTTTAGTGTCTAATGAGTTGTCAAATTTGTACGGAATTTGTGAAAGTTGTGCCGATGCTCTGATACCAATTCCCGGTTCAGCACCATGCCAGGTTACGGCTAATGAATTATTTGCATCTGTTCCTAATTGCCCGAATCCACTCAGCTCCTGAATACATTCTTTATGACTTGAAAGCAATTGTTGTGCTTCTTTAGAATGTTTTTCAAAAGGCAAATTTTCCATTTCCATCAGATGCGAATAAAATCCAGATGGGCGTCTAACAGTTTGGGCGGCGTTATTGATGATGATGTCAAGCCGATTGTAATTCTGCTTAAAATAATTTGCAAAAAGTTCGACGCTTGGAATGTGTCTTAAATCAAGTCCATGAATTTTTAGCCGATGTCCCCAATCTTTAAAATCTTCTTCTTTAGAAAAGCGAATAGCAGAATCTGCCGGGAAGCGCGTTGTGGCAACAACAGTAGCACCCGCGCGAAGCAACATAAGCGTTGCGTGGTAACCAATTTTTAAACGTGATCCTGTAATCAGCGCAACCTGGCCTTTAAGATCTGCAGTTTGGAATCGTTTGATGTAATTTAGATCACCACATTTTTCACACATGCTGTCATAGAAATGATGGAGCTCTGTGTATTCTGCCTTGCACACATAACAATTTCGCGGTGATGAAAGAATTCGTTTTTCTTTTTTTTCTTCAATCTGCCCTTCTCCAAGCTGTTTGGGTGCTTCAAAGATTGCATTTTCACGCGCACGTCTGATAGCGGCTTTTGCGCGTTCTTTTTTGTCACTTAAGATATTTGCTTGTTTGCGGGTAAACTTTACAGCCTTGTTTCTTTTTTTAATCTCTTTTTTGTCAGGGCGTGATAATTGTCCGGCCGCCTTCATTAAGGCAACGCGCTGTTCTTCTTTCAACTGCGTAATTTGATCGCCGTTATGTAATAAAAATTCAAGCAGGGAAATTGCCGAATTAATTTCGTCTTCTTTTAATTTGCGCGATGCGTCTGACATTGTTTATGAAATCAAATAATTAATTCATGGGAATAAAGTTCATTTCTTCCAATTGATTCTCTAAAGAAATAGTGCCACCCAAAAGTTTAGCTGTGAATTTTTTTTGCTCTGGTTTAAGTCCAATTTCCCACGCTGTGAATCCTGCAACCTGTGCATCTGCGGATGAATTCATTGAAAGTAAAATTGTTTCGTTAAAGAAATCCTGTGGTGTTGGATTCAATTCAAATGCAAGATTTTCACCTTCAATCAAAATGTTCTGCATTGGCAAAACAAAAAATCCTGGTAAATATCCTTCACGTGCTTCATCAAATAAATCGGTTGTCCCATAATATCTTCCTGAATAGGTGTTGTCGGTGTTTTTTTCTAGAACAATGTAATGGTTCTCAATCAGATCAAGTGAGTTGTAAGGGTAGATGTATTCGTACGTGCCGCTGTAATCAATTGATTGAACAGTATCCGTTGACACAGAAGTTGTATCGTTGATTTCGGTTGCAATTGTTTCACCGCCTCCACCACAAGCCATCAGACCAAGCGGAAATAGAAAAAATAGATTTTTCATTGGGTTAATTTTACAGTACAAAATTAGTGCATTTATCACGATCTAAGAAAAAGAAAGATACGATCAACACCTGGAGTCATGTATCGCGGTGCATTGGAAAGGTAAGCTTTCTGCACTTCGTGAAACCCTTCTGGCACTTGATAGGCAGCCGATGAGTAATAGAAAAAACTTGCAAAATCATTTCCGTTGCAGGAAATCGTTAAAAAGAGTTGTTTTTTGAAAGTTCCGAATTTGTCTGGAATTTTTACGTAGCGTGCATCAAGTGACCAGATGCCTGTTTCTTGCGTTTCGTTGCCTGATGGATCTTCAATGATCATTTGAAATTCACCTGCAAATGTCTTATGGATTTTTAAGATGGATCTTCGAAAGAAATGCAGATAGGCTGCGTAAATGAGAACAACCAATAGTATAAATAGAATTGGAGCGTAGACTTTATTTAATGTCCGCACAGAACTTCCTTTCTCTCCAATGAGATTTAGTATGGTAGTAAAACCAACGTAGATCATTGGAAGAAGAGCAATCAGCATGAGAATTAACTTGCGTCTGAAGTTGGCAAAAGTTTCAAGTTTCAGCGGTTTGAATTCTGGAGAATCATTCATGGCCGAATTCGATAACAATTCAATTAATCTTCAGCAAGCACGATGATAAAATCGTCTGGAGAGAAGGTGACCATTTTCGATTTATCCGGATTCATATAAACACCAAATGCGTTTTCTGATTGCTGCGCTTGTGATGAAATGCGATATCCAAATGCTGTTTCATTCAGTTGTGCAGCACTTTCGGCAACCGTATAGAAATTCATAGGAACGCCTGTTTTAACATAGCGACTTACTGGTTTCAAATAAATTTCAGATCCTTCAGCTTCGAATAAAACGTCATATACTTTTTTCAATTCTTTATTTTCAGAAAGCTGACTCAACATTAAACTGATCAGATTATCGCTGACAATAAAATCATCTGCTTTTGCAACAACCCCCAGTTCACGATTTTGAATATCCAGCATCTCTGAAACAATCGCGTAATCCTTATTGTGCTCTTCAGATAGGTTACGCAAGTGCAATAGACAAATCAAGGTTTTTGCATCACTTTCCTGCACGTCAATATGCGTATAACTCAAGAGAATGATATGATCATATGTTTCAGTTTTCATATCAACCAACGTTTTTCGATCGTTGATGTCTCCTTCTTGGAAATGCAGTGTCTGACGCTTTAATGTTGATTTTAATTCTTGCAGATCTTCTGAAATATCAATTCCTTCAGAAACAATTAATACTTCAGAGCCTTTTGCAACATAGTTATCCAATTCTTCAATGATGCGTTTTCCTTTTTCATTCCAGCCAAGAATCAGTGTACGTTCTATAATTGGATCTTTCTCTGCTTCGCGATTGAATGAATCTACTGAAATTTTATAATCTGTTTTATTGCTTAAGATAACCGTATCGTCATCTTCAGAGATGGCAATAACCTGATCACCTTTTTGGAATTTATAATCCATCGGTGGGTTAATCAAAACAGATTCTTCTTTTGTAAATACACCTAAAACAGAAGATGTTTCATACATCATGATAGATTCTTTATACGATTTGCCCACCAGTTTATTTGCATCAGCAAAATAAATTTCATCGCCTTCAAATTGCAATAGATCGCTGTAAACAACACTCAAGCCTGATTGACGGCAAGTTTGTGCAGTGATGCGAGAAATCAAATCGGAAGAAAGAACAAAAATGGTTTCATCGTTTCCAACCAAATCTGCTGCTTCCATGTTTTTTGGATCTTTTAATTCAGCAACTATATGGTAAGGCTCTTTTTTTCTGTTTTTTCCGTTGGTCAAAGCAAGTACAGATTTGATCACATAGGTATCAGTATTTTCTTCTTCACCGGCAAGCACAATAATGGAGCGGGCCTCATTTGGATTTACAACATTAATTGCTGATGAAGAAAGAGGAGAGCCACTGCGCACAATGATGCGGGTGTTTTTTAGATTCGTGATGCGCTGGCGAATTTCATCGTCCATTTCTTCTTTATCACGATTGGCAAGTATGACAATGCTTGGTTTTTTTTGATTTGAATTTGCTTCAATAATTTCTGTCAGGATTGAGAATATTTTTTCAGACCAACCTAAAATTAAGGTATGATTGGATTCAAGAACTCTTGATTTTCCTTTTTTCAATTCGCCGATTTTTGCATCGATGCCGGACGAAATACTACCAATTAAAATAGAGAGCAAGAAAAGTGAACCAAGTGTCGCAACAAAACGAACCGCTCTGAACGACCAGGTTTGATCGCCGGCCATAGCGCCTTGATCCAAGGTCGACATCAATATTTGCCAGGCACCTTCAATAAATCCTAATTCTTCATCAGGATTCACTTCGCTCTTAATGCCAGTGATGGCAATAATGATACCCAATATGACGACAACAAATAAAGAAACAATTGCAAGCCATTTAATAACGCCCATAGGTCCAGAAGACATGGTGTTTTCGAAGTAGTAGCGGATTCTGGATTTTAAGCTGTGCTTTGCCATTTTTGGTATTGTTAAAAATTGAAGGATTCAAATTTGGGTTTTTTTATCCGAAAAACCCAAAGAATGAACGAATTATATGCATGGTAGAACTAAAATTTAATAGAGTACTGAAGAACAATTGTTCTCATTTGTTCAATTTTCAGTGGTCGCAGTGAGTAAGTGGAGTTCAAAATATTTTTGCCAACTACTGCAATTTTATGTTCTACCTTTTTTCCGATTGCATATGAAATACGAAGATCGTGTATATAATTTCCAACGTTGTTTTTCTCGTAGAAGTCGGTAAAATAAATAGGTTGAATGGTTCCTCCTGTGCTTTGCGTGACTACTTCAAAATCTGTAATTGCACGATCAAGATTTTCCATTTTGCTGAAATATTTGATCGTATATCCAATCGAAAATCCTTTGTAACTTAATTCCAGATCAGCTTTGAATGTATGCTTGAATCTGTATTTCAAAGTATTTGTAACCGTGTCCTGGCTTGTGTTTCTAAAGCTGAATCCTGTTGGGTTCATGGGGTTATAGTCTTGCGCAAAAACCAAATCTGGTTCAAGCGTGATTGGATTAATATAGTTATAGCCCGCTGTGAAAACCGTGTTCAGATTTTTTCCGATTTTCCCCATTCCACTTATCGTAACATCAAAACCAGTAACCTGGGATTTTCCTGTGTTGAGAAATTTGAATCCGGCAATTGGTCCGCCATCTAACATCCCATAAGTTGGATCCCAAAAACCAAAAAGATACTCGATTGTATTTTCATATTTTTGGATGAAGGCAGCCACATCAAGTTGTCCGTATATTTTTCCGATTTTAAAACCTTGATTAACTCCAACCTCTGCATTCCAGCTTTCTTCAGGTTTAAGATCGGGGTTTTCGTATACACCAAAAGTACCAACGGCTGTTCGGATATAACGTTCCGTAATTGTCGGGAATCTATAACCCTGACCATACGATGCTCTTAAAAATGTTGCCTGTCCAAGTTTAAGATTCGCACCTGCTCTGAATATCGGTTTCCATGCGGTAATGCTATCATTTAACTTGAAATATTCGCCACGCGCGCCCAAAGAAAAATTCAGGATATCAAGGAATTTTTTCTGGATCTCTGCATAACCGCTCAGGTTGAAAGAATAATTGGTTGAATCGTCTGTGCCGCCGCCATACATGTTTGCTTTTGAGTTGATGTATTGAGATGAAACACCTCCGATAAAGTCAAACGATTTTTCTTTCAGATAATTGAATTCTTTTTTGAACTGATAATCGGCATAATAAACAGATGCTGTGTTTGATTGATTCAACGACATGTCATTATCAGTATACATGTAGCGCATTTTTAAACTATGTTTTACACCGGTTTGCGAATGAAAACTGACGTAAGGATCCAGGTTGTAAATTGTTTGATTTTGCAATAATACCGCTCCCGGATATGCTCTGAAAATCCCGGTGGTGTCATCAAGCCAGGCAAATACCATGTTGGTTTTATGAAACATCAGGTTTCCTCCAATTCCATATTGAAGTCCTTTGTATTTTTGCGATCTTTCACGAAGATTAAAATTGATCCGGTATTTTGAACTGCGCATTTGTTCCTGCGTGTACTCTTCAGAAATTGTATCGTATGAAAATTGTCCTTTAATCGGACCACCAATGTATCCGTGATCCCACTGCATGGTTCCGCCAATAACCAAATCTAAATGCTTGTAAAGGATTCTGCTGTGTAAAAAAGTAACACCGTGTATGTAAGGATAGTCATCCCACCATTGTGTAGAATCGCCTTGTGGAGTAGAGTAGAATCCAGAGTACATGTTTACTTTGGTCATTGGTTTTAACTTTGGATAGGCCGTGCGAATGTTGATGGCACCGCTCAGCGCAGAAGATCCTGATAAAACAGATGAGGCACCTTTGGTCACTTCAATCTGCTCAATGTTTTCAACTGGGACAAATCCCCATTCTGGCCTGCCTGCGTCACCTGAAAGTATTGGCATGTCGTCAACAAGTACGGCGACCTTGCTGCCTACACCAAATGTAAATCCACTGCCTCCTCTGATCTGCGGTTCACCGTCCATAATATTTAATCCCGGGGTTTGATCCAGAATTGTTTCGACACTGCGTGTATTTTTATTGTCAATAAGCTCAGGTTTGATTACCTGCATGGAGAAAGTTAGTTCTTCGATTGGCTGATCGAATTTTCCGACAATCACATCAACTTTATCCAATGTTTTTGGCATGAGTTCAACTTGAAGAATTTTCTCTTCACCCTTTCCAACTTCTACCTGGATGGTATCATTTTCCATTCCGGTATATTTGAAAATAAGTTCATGAATTCCTTCTTCCAGATCGATTTTAAAAAAGCCGTCTATATTGGTAACTGCTCCAATGGATGGATCTTTTTTCAAGATTACATATCCACCTATAATGGGTTCTTTGGTAAGTGCGTCGATCACTGTTCCGCTTATACGCGATTGGCTAAAAGAAAGGAGTGATGTACTCAGGAGAAATGCAAAAAGTAAAAGTTGTTTCATGCGACTTTAATAATAGAAAAAAGCTACCCGTTCGTTCGAACAGATAGCTTTTTAGAATTGAATTATTTATAAATGAATTTTTCCAGTGATCACCTGACCGCCTGTAACAAGCGTGTAAACAAAAACACCAGACAGATTGGTTTCGATCATTGAGTTGACATCTGTGATTTGCTGACCAAATACTTTTTTACCGTCAATTGAGTATAGCGTTAAGTATGTGTTTGGTTGAACATCACTCAGCATAATTTGTATCTGCTGATTGTTTGAGTAAATTTTGTATTTGAGATTTTCAGTATCAATTCCAGCTGCAGAAGGCACGTGTACTATTACTTCATTTGAAATCTGAACATCACCTGAAAAATCACTTTCACAGATAACATAGAATGTTCCGATTGAATTGAAATTAGGCGTGTAGGTCGTTCCTGTCACTGGAGTTCCAAAAGAAATATATCCAGAGCCTGAAGTGGTGCTGAATTTCCATAGTTCCGAAAGAAGTGTAACCCGATCCTGATGTCGTTGAAAATTTCCATTCCTGAGTGATGGCCGTTACAACTGCCGCATTCGGTGTTGCATTAACTGTAAGTGTGGTTCCGTCTACTCCGATATTGAGATTCTGAGATGCAGGCGGAGTTACAGAAACAAGATTTGGATTGTAAATTAATTCGAAATCATCAACATACAGGGTGCTTCCAGATACGGCAATCAGACTGTCACCTGATGTGATAACCATTAGAATATAGTCTGGACTTGTATTATTGTAGTAGTTGAATGGAACCGAAAACCGAACCCATGATGAACTTGTGCTGCTAGTGATATCATAACGTGCGCGTCCAACCCAATGAGGCATTGGATACGATGTTGCAGGCAGTTTCCCAAGCTGTGAATCGTCATGTAAAATCACTTCAACTTTTCCCTGATCACCACCTGAAGGTGCATAATTAATCCATCCAGCAATACTGTCTGGTCTGTCTGTACAAGGAGTGTTCCATTGTGGATTTGCCACATCCGTAAAAACGTATCCGTTTGATGCTGTAAGTTCTGCATGCACTCTGCCATTCGTGAGGGTGCCGTTAGGAGAAAGACCTACTAACCAATTGAAAGGTGCAACAACAATTTTTGCTGAAGAATCACCAGAATGGACAATCGTGGTTTCTCCCCATACAACTTGAGGGGCAGAACCTGCAAATAAATCAGCAGTTTTTAATGAACTGTATTGAGTTGGTTCAGCTTCTGGTGCTGAGGCATTTTGCCAATCCTCAAAACCGGGATTTTCAAGTTGTGTTTGTGCCACAGAACTTATTGCGCTGAGCAATGAGAGAAAAGAGACGAGTAGAAGTTTTTTCATAGTCCAATAAATTTTTAGATAACCAAAAATAAGAAATGTTTTGAAGCGGCAATGCGAATCAATTCTGCATGAACTTAGAACGGTCTTAAAATTATCCGCCAACCTTTGACTTCAGTGCCTTTATCGTATTGAATGGATTGTCGACAATAAACATGTTAATAACCCAGGATGGAATACTTCCGCCGGGGTCTGAAAGGAATTGAAAGTGGACGACCGTGCCTTCACCTTTGCTTGTCAGTTTCCAGAATCCTTTTCCTTTAGTCATTCTGGTATAACCTTCGGCGTCTGGATTGCATTGTGACGCTGCATTCATTTCAATCATGGTTGTTTTGTTTTCTTTGTTGTGCGTTACTTTCATATGCGATTCTCCAATTCTGTCATCAGTTGGCCAGGGCAAATCCAGTTTGGAATAACAGTAAAATTCGGTTTCACTGACTCTTTTGCAAATCGCAGATTCAACAATATCCGGATACCAGCTTGCATAACTGGCAATGTCAATAATCACATTGTAAATCAAGTAACGCTTTACATTGAAAACGGCAATTACTTTAAATTCTTCGACATCCCAACCATCCACTTCACGGGTGTACACTTTTATTCCCTCTTCTTCTTTGGCTAGCTCCCAATCCGTGTCGGCCATTGCCAAATTAGCTAATGATCAGAATAAACAGAAAAAATTTCTTTAGTGTTTTCATAAAATTATTTCCTTCCAAAATCAGCCGGAATTTCACCCCAGGCTTTGGTTTCCCATTTGAGAATTTTGTTTTTATAGGTGTTGTTTTTTAACCAATGTTCAGCACGATCAATTAGATTCTTTACCTCTGGCGAAGGATCTTTTTTTGTAAAACATTTTTTTTGTCTGATCCAGCTCATTGCAATTTTTGAATCAGAGTAAATTATCATGTTGTGCATTTTTTCATCACGTTGCTTTCCAAGATAGGCCAGCGCATGAACTAACGCAAGAAATTCGCCAATATTATTTGATCCCTTTTTGTAGGGGCCTGCCTTAAAAAGAAGTTCGTTGCTAAATGTCCAGACACCTTGATATTCCATATCGCCTTTGCCATTGCAGGCAGCATCAACAGCCAGACTTAGCTCAATGGGTTTTCCAATTTTTTTGAGTTCTTCGGGATTGAGATCTTTGGTTTTTTTGAAACTTCCTTCAAGATAATTTTCAGGACCTTCGGCAAATGCTTTTTCGGCTAATTGTTTACTTCCAAAAGTTTTGTAGATCGGTTTTGAAACACCAGAAGTTGCAATTTGCGCATCATTCCAGTTTTCATAGATACCAGGTTTTTGCCCGCGCCAGACAACGTAGTAATATTTTTTTTCGGTTCACTGATAACTGAGTCCGGATCTTTATATGCTTTGCGGGCTTCATCCAACGAGTTAAATGATTTGAATTTTGCATCCGGATATCCTCTGATTTCTCGCTGACAATTTTCCCATGAATCATAAATTCCGGGTTGATTTCCTTGCCAGACGACGTAGTATTTTTTTGCTTTTGACATTCGGGTACTAAGATAGAAATACAATCAGTTTATTGATTGATTATCCTGATCTCGTTTAAAATCATAGTCTGATAAACTGCAAAAAAACAGTGTGTTGATACGTTAGGAAGTCCGTCGGAAACAAAAATTACAAAAAATGTTTCCAGATCTTAAATTGTATATATCTTTGCGCCATGGATCCGAAAAAACGGGAAATAATTACACAAGCGACAGCCATCTATTTAAAGTTTGGTATCAAGAGTGTGACTATGGATGAGATGGCACGACAACTGGGAATCTCTAAGAAAACACTTTACTCCTATGTTGCTGATAAAAATGAATTGGTAGAGCAATGCGTTTTGCTTGAGCATGAAGGTGAAGTTTGCCAGATAGGTGAGATCAACAAGCAGTTTGAGAATGCAATTGATGAGATGCTTGCAATCAGCAGATATGTGGCAGGAACTTTGAAAAAAATTCATCCTTCTATCTTTTTTGATTTGGCTAAGTATCATCCAAACGCACTAAAAATTATGAATACACATAAACGTGATTTTGTTCGCGGATGTGTAGTTGATAATCTTCAGCGTGGAATTAAACAAGGTCTATACAGATCAAATTTGAATGTTGAAGTTGTTTCTATGATTTATCTGGCAACAATGGATCATATTATGCTTGGCGATATTTTTCCGGAATCGCCTTTTAGCTTAGACTCAATTTACCAGGAATTTTTCCGCTACCATATAAAAGGAATTTCAAGCGCAAGCGGACTTGAATACTTAAATGAACTAATAAAAAATGATGAGAACTTTTAAAGCAGGCACGATGCTCCTTCTGAGCGTATTGACTTCGTCGGTCATTTACGCGCAGGAATCAACCGCGTTCACAATTCTTGAGGCCGAAGAATATGGCGTGAACAACAACGAAAAAATGAAAAATGCAGTGCTCAACATTGAGATCGCGCAGAAAAAAATCTGGGAAACAAAAGCAATTGGTTTGCCTCAGATAAGTGCGACCGGATCGTTCCAGAATTTGCTGGATATTCCGGTTTCAGTTGTTGATGCAACTTTATTTAATCCAAATGCACAGCCTGGTGAAGTAATGACCTTTCAAATGGGACAAGCTTACAGCAGTTCTCTTGCATTTAACGTTTCGCAATTAGTGTTTGATGGTTCATATATTATTGGACTTCAGTTTGCGAAATTTTATGGAGAGATGGCTGAAACAGCATTAACCAATACGCAGCAGGAAATAAAAGCAATGGTGCGTGAGGCCTATTATAATGTGCTGATTGCAGATAAGAATTTATCACTCATTGACTCGGTAATGGCTTATACCGAACAACTCTGGAATGAGACAAAAATTCTGCAAAAAAATGGAATGATTCGAATTGAAGAGGTTAATCAGTTGGAACTTGCTTATAACCGAATGTTGGTTTCAAGATTTACTGCGCAACGTCAAACCGAAATCTCACGAAACATGCTGAAACTCCAAATGGGCTATGAGTTTGAAAAAGATTTGCAGTTGACCAATACGTTGGAAGAAGTGTTGCTTCAGGTTGAACAGGCTAATCCGGTTTTGCAAAATTTTGACCTCACTCAAAATTCAAATTACATTTTATTAAGTCAGCAGGCAACATTGGATTCATTTAACCTGCGTAATGAACAGGCAAAATATCTTCCATCTGTCGGTGCATTTTTCACTCATTCACAGAACGCGTACAGAAATGAATTTAACTTTTTTGCTAATCAACCGTGGTACCCAACTACTGTTTGGGGCTTGTCTGTTCAAATACCAATCATGAGCAGCGGTCAAAAAGTAATGCGTGTTCAGCAGGCTGAAATTAAATTGGAAGTGGATCAAAATAATCTCGAAAATTTAGAACGTACGCTTGAATACACTGAACTTAATCTGAAAGCTGCATTTGAAAATTCATATCAGATGATGAAACTTGAAGAAATGAACGTGAATCTTGCAGCGCAAATTTATAATAATGAGGTAAAACGCAAAGACATTGGAGTAGGATCGGGTCTTCGTGTAACGCAACTGCAAACACAATTACTCAATGCTCAAGGATCTTATATAAATATGGTGTTTCAGATGTTAGCCATAAAAATTCAACTCGATAAATTATTCAATCAATAACAACTTTAATAAATACCTAAAATGAAAACCGGACTCTTATTATTATCGCTCTTTACTGGTTTGATTCTTGCTTCATGTGGCGGATCACAATCAGGTGAAGATTCTTTAGAACAACTCATCATGAAGCGTGATGAACTAAAAAAGGAATTGACTTTACTCAACGAAAAAATTGCAGCACTGGATACTGCTGAAGTAGACATGACACCAATTGTAACTTCAGCTATGATTGAACAAAAAGATTTTGTGCATAAAGTGGAAGTGCAAGGTGCTGTCGAAACGGATGAAAATGTTCTGGTAACTGCAGAATCGCAAGGAACAATCCGGGCTATTCATGTGAAAGAAGGACAACGTGTATCCAAAGGCCAGCCTTTAATTACGATTGATTCAGAAATTCTGGCTTCAACAATCGATGAAGTAGAAACATCGCTTGAAATGGCAAACTACATGTTTGAAAAACAGCAAAAATTGATGGATGAGGGAGTTGGTGTCGAAATAGAGTATGAGCAATCCAGAAATCAGAAAAAAGCATTGGAACAAAAATTAAAAACCATGCGTTCACAACAGGGAAAAACAGTTGTTCGAGCTCCGTTTGCTGGTGTAATTGATGATATCATGATTAGCCTGGGAGACATGGCTTCACCTATGAATCCATTGATGCGTCTGGTGAACAATAAAAACATTACAATCTCTGCAAGTCTTGCTGAGAATTTATTAGCACGTGTTAACCTTGGGACACCTGTTGATTTAGTCATTCCGGCAATGAATGATACGGTGATTCAAGGCGTAGTAAACTATAAAGGAAACTTCATTGATCCAGTTAACCGTACGTTTAAAATTCACGTGACTATCAAAAATAATTCATTGCTTTTGGCTAACATGCTTGCAAAAGTAAATGTGGTTGATTACAGCAAAAAGGATGCATTGGTTGTCAACTCTGAGTCTGTTTTGCAGGACACCAAAAACAACAATTACGTTTATAAATTATCTGGTGACAAAACTGAATTATTCAGTGTTGAAAAGGTTTTTGTGAAGGTTGAAAAATCATATCGTGGCGAGTCATGTATTGTTCCTGTAACTCCCGGTCAGCTTATTGCCGGAGATAAGGTGGTACTTGCCGGTGCAAAAGGAATTACTGAATCAGACAAAGTTAAAATCCAATAATATTTTCAGATGCAAAGTAATATAGATAACCAAAAAGAGTTTGGGATCACCACATGGGCGGTTAATAACCGAAAAACCGTGTACCTGATTTCATTCATCATTCTCATAGCCGGACTTAGCGCATATAGAAGTATGCCTAACGAAAGTTTTCCTGAATTGCAGATTCCTGAAATTTATGTGGGAATAGCTTATCCGGGAAACTCACCTGAACTTATTGCTGAAAAAATTACGGATCCTATTGAGAAAGAATTGAACTCCATAAAAAATGTGGACGAAATAACTTCAACCTCAATAGATGGATACGCTTCTATTCGTGTCAAATTTGATTTTAAAGTGACGCCAAAGCAAGGTTTGCAAGAGGTCAAAGATGCAGTAGATAAGGCAAGAACTAATAAAGACTTTCCGACTGATTTGCCGGTTGAGCCAAACATTTTTGAGATGGACATGTCTGAGATGCCAATCTTAAATGTCAATCTTTCTTCAAACAGTCACTCCATTTCACAACTTAACGAGTATGCTGAGGTACTGGAAGATCTGATTGAGAATATTGAAGAAATAAGTGGTGTTGATATTCGCGGAACGCAGGAGCGTGAGATGATCATCGAAGTTGATCCAAAAAAAGCTGAGGCAGTTGATGTTTCTTTTGGAGATATTCAGTCCGCTATTCAGCAAGAAAATATGACCATGTCAGGTGGTGAATATCTGGACGGGACTACAAAGCGTACCATCAAAATTGAAGGTGAATTTAAAACCGCAGATGAAATTGGTGGAGTAATTGTCAGACAAGAACAATACAAACCTGTTTATCTGAGAGATGTTGCCGAAGTTAGATTTGGAGATGCTGATACAACGTCTTATGCACGTGAACGTGGTAAGACTGTTGTTATGCTCGATGTAAAAAAACGAAGCGGACAAAACTTATTAACGGCCTCACAAAAAATCAGAGAACTTCTGGTAGAGGTGCGCGTGAAAAAATTGATTCCTGACGGGGTTGATATTTCAGTTACGAATGACCAGTCGGATAAGACAATCGATATGGTTTCCAATCTTGAGAACTCGATCATTTTTGGAGTTATTCTGGTCGTTGGAATTTTACTTTTCTTTTTAGGTGTCCGCAACTCTCTCTTTGTTGGTATTGCCATTCCGATGTCAATGCTCATGTCATTTTTGATCTTGAATACAATGGGAGTTACACTTAATACCATGGTATTGTTTTCGCTTGTACTTGCGTTGGGAATGTTGGTGGATAATGGAATTGTGGTGGTGGAAAATGTTCAGCGATTGATGGAGGAAGGCGTAGATTCTTTCACTGCGGCGCGCAAAGGTGTGGGTGAAATTGCCTGGCCAATTATTGCATCAACAGCAACTACAGTTGCCGCGTTTTTACCGCTTGCGTTCTGGCCTGGAATTATGGGAGAGTTTATGCAGTATCTCCCAATCACGCTCATTATCGTATTGAGTTCATCGTTGTTTGTTGCTTTGGTGGTAAACCCTGTGATGATAGCTATGTGGATGCGCATTGGCAAGCCAGAAGTGAATAAAAAAAGAACCAATATTTCTGGTGGAATTTTTATTGTGCTTGGACTTCTGTTGATTCCTGTTTCAACACTTTGGAGTAATATTTTTATAACAATTGGTGTCCTTATTTTCTCAACAGTTTATTTATTGAATCCATGGGCGGATAAATTTATGAATGGATTTTTACCAAAACTGGAGAATTTTTATGAACGCATTATTGCTTCAGTATTGATTGGGAAAAGACCACAATATTATTTCTTCGGTACAATCGGATTATTTATTTTCTCTTTTATCATCCTTGGAATTTTTACACCAAAGGTTTTGTTCTTCCCTGAGAATCAGCCTAACTACGTGAATATTTTTATCCAACATCCAATCGGAACGGATATCAAAGTAACCAATAAAACAACACTTGAAGTTGAACGAATTTTGACGGAAGAAATTTTGCAACCATATTTAAGTGATACGGTTGGTATTCCTGAAAAAGAATGGATCATTCAATCATTGATTGCGCAAGTGGGGGATGGAACAAGTGACCCGGCTCAAGGCCCCGTAATGGGTAATACGCCTCACAAAGGACGTATCACGGTGAACTTTGCAGAGTTTAAATACCGAAGAAAAGATCCGGTTACGGGTGAAACATATAGTACAAGTAAAATCATGGAAGAAATTTCAGAAGGTTTGAAAGGAAGATTTCCTGCCGACGTACAAGTTTCTGTAGACAAAAATAATGAAGGACCGCCAACTGCACCGCCTATTAATATTGAGGTGAGTGGTGATGTGAATTATGATCTTTTGATTGAGGAAGCTGAAAAAATCAGAATCTTCCTTGATCGAAAAAATATCCAAGGCGTTGAGAAATTGAAGTTGGATGTAGAAACGGGTAAACCTGAATTGCCGATTATTATTGATCGTGATAAAGCGCGCTTATTTAATACATCTACCGGACAAATCGCGAATGCAATTCGTACCGCTCTTTTTGGTGCAGATATCTCAACCTATAAATTGGGTGATGAAACGTATGACATTAATATTCGATTCAATGAAACAGATCGGAATGATATCGATGCGCTTTTAAATCAGCAGTTGATTTTCAGAAACAATCAGGGAAAAATGTTGCGAATTCCAATTCGATCGTTGATCCTTGAACCAAAGCCGACGAATACCTACAGCGCTGTTGTTCACAAGGATCTTTTGCCAGTTGTTACTGTTTACTCAAATGCCTCTGAAGGTTCAAACCCAAATGAAGTTGTGGCTGAATTGAAAACAGTTCTGCAAGAATATCAGGCCGAACATGATATCACTAAAGGAGTACAAGTGAAGTTTACAGGAGAACAAGAAGAACAAGCAAAAGAAATGGCTTTCCTTTCAAAGGCGCTTGTGATCGCTATGTTCCTTGTATTACTAATCATCGTAGCACAATTTAATGCATTTACATCTCCCGTTGTAATTATGTTTGCAACGCTATTCAGTTTCATCGGTGTGCTATTAGGTGAAGTGATTTTCCAAATGGATTTCGTCATCATCATGACCATGATTGGAATTATTTCCTTGCAGGTGTGGTTGTAAATAATGCAATTGTATTGATTGATTACACCAATCTGTTAAGACAACGGAAGCGTCAGGAGTTAGGCTTGACCGAATATGAATTGCTGCCAATGGATGAAGTAATTAAAGCAACAATTGCTGCGGGTAAAACGCGTTTGCGTCCTGTATTGTTAACCGCAATTACAACCGTACTTGGATTGATTCCGCTTGCTACAGGATTCAACCTAGATTTCTTTACACTTTACACAGATTACAATCCGAATATTTATTTCGGTGGTGACAATACTATGTTCTTTGGACCAATGTCATGGACCATTATTTTTGGATTAACCTTTGCAACGTTCCTGACACTCGTTATTACACCGTCAATGTATTTGGTTTTTTACCGATTCAAACTCTGGTTATACAAAATCTTCAAAATGAAAATGCGTACAGACATTTAACAGAGTTTTATTAAGACAAGAAAAGCCATTTGCGTTTTGCAGATGGCTTTTTTGTTTGAGTATCATTTGTCTAAAACAATCTTCGTATCTTGCATGGCTTTTTTGAAATGAAATTATGACACATACTAATAAAGATTGGAATGAAATAAGATCCAACGACAGTTGGGGAATTTTTAAAATCATGGCTGAGTTTGTTGAAGGCTATGAAAAGATGGCAAAAATTGGTCCGTGCATTTCTGTATTCGGATCTGCCAGAACAAAACGTGATAGTCCCTATTACATTGCTGCAGCGGAAACTTCAAAACTCCTTGTTGAATCAGGATATGGAGTAATCACCGGTGGTGGCCCTGGTATTATGGAAGCCGGAAATTTAGGTGCGCGTCAGGGAGAAGGTAAATCGGTAGGTTTGAATATTCGTTTGCCTTTTGAGCAATCCGGAAATGAATACGTAAATCACCCGGTAAATTTTGACTACTTCTTTGTACGTAAAGTTATGTTTGTAAAATACTCACAGGGCTTTGTCGTTTTTCCAGGTGGATTTGGAACAATGGATGAACTTTTTGAAGCCTTGACATTGATGCAAACAAAAAAAATTGAAATGCGTCCCGTTGTGCTTTTCGGATCCGAGTATTGGAAAGGAATGGTGGCATGGATTGAAAACATCATGCTTGGCGTTGAGGGTAACATCAATTTGATTGATATGAAATTTTTAAAGATGACTGATGATCCAAAAGAAGCAGTCAAGCATATGAACGATTTCTACGCATCGCATCCACTCAGACCAAACTTCTAAAACTAAAAAGAGCCGCAATTTGCGGCTCTTTTTTTTGTATCCTTAATGATTAAGGGCAATAATAATTTTCAGCAATATCTTCCGGATCACTTGAACAGAAGACTTTTGCACCAGTGTGCTGACCACGGCAAAGCTCTTTGCGTGAAGCTTTGTTGAGCGTAAAGCCGGAAACGTCTAAAATTAATCGGCTAGAAAATAATCCAAGTCCGCCGTTTATGTTTGTGAATTCTGGTTGCACTTGAGCAATGCTTGATACGGGTTTAGCTACATCCATGTATTGATCAAAATTGTAATGTGCAGCCGTGATTCGAAGGCTAAGACCATCAAAGGTTCGTTTTACAACATTTGGGTCATCCGGAATAATTTCAGCCATCCACGTATAAAAATCCAATCCGCTAAATGAAGCAACTTGTGTACCCGGGCTTTCCGGATCCTCTTGTTCTTTATCTCCGTTGTTGCGAGTTGCACTGAAACTTTTAGAGGTACTGTTATCATAATATTCTGTCCAGTGCACCGTGTACTTATAACTGTAGCGACTTCCGTTTTCCCCTTCATACAAAGTGAAAATCCAGTTTTTATAATCTTTATCTTCAGCGATATTATCACCCGCCAGACTCAATTTTTGATTTTGATAAACACCGCTGGAAACATAGAAGCCCTTAATCAATTCGGTAGACGCTGAGATTTGGTGAGCTCCTTCATTTAAATCAGCCTCTAATCTATATTCTGCTGATGAATCAAGGTCTGATTCATAAAATACATATACCTTTTGTGTCGGGCCGTAAAAAATGCCTGAGGTATCTTTATTCGATATTATAGAATCATGCAGTTGCCAGCTACGCCCAGTTGGAGTATTATTTTTATATTCTGTTATTTGTGCATCAACCGTTGTAAAATAACTTGAGTCGGGAACTTGTGCATAAACTAAGTTATCGTCATCTCCCATAAATGCTTTAGTGATTTTGAAGATGTGGGTTGTCTCTGTATGATCCAGCAAACCAAAAACAATGGGCGTAATTTTGTAATCACCGTTCAATGAGAAATCAGTTTCGCACGATGTCCATAAAAGGGATCCTGCAAAAAGAGTTAGTAGCGTTAATTTTTTTGACATTTCTTCTGATTAGATAGGCAAAAGTAAGGATTTTAATGAGATTTGACTTTACCGTTGAATCAACCATTGACTCCATTCACTGGAGCGCCTGTTCGGTTAATCGGCAACAGCTTTGAGGTGGCGTTCGCTCTTTTCAGGGTAAATATCTGCAAGTGTAATGAGGATGCCTGTTTCTTCAACACCACCAAAGTCAAGGTTCTTTGCTGTCCCAAAAGATTTCATAGTAGGTGATAGTTGCATGTAGTTACTGATTAGAGGTGGTACATTTTCATCACGTTCACGGCAATATTTTTGAAGCACTTTAAATCCTTCTTTGAAATCAAGTCCTTTAACCTGAGCAACAATCTCATGCGTTTCTACTGAAGTATAAATTGGATTGATCGGCGTTACCAGTTTTTCTTTATCTGGAAAATAGGTTTTCATGAATCCAAGCACCGCCCGTTTAGCTTGTTCGTTGTAAGATGAATACATTGTTACTTTACCAAAAAAGTATTTCATGTGCGGATGCAATAATACAATAGCCCCAAGGCCATCCCACAAATTGTCCAAAGCAAATAAGCCTTTGCGCGGATTAATGGAAGGCTGAAAAAGTGGGTTGATCCATGATCTGCCTAATTCAATGGCATAAGGCATGTACTCGTTCACAAACTGATCAGAGAAATGAAAATAATGTGACGTAGAAAGATGATGAACTCCTTTGCCTGCAATTTTTGCACAGTCAATAAAGCGATATCCACCCATGATTTCATCATCTTCGGGAGAGTAAACCACAAGTTGTTCGTAGCAAATTTCTGCTGTATCGTGTTCGTCAATATCAATGGGCTGACCTGTTCCGCCGCCAGCTAAAGCAAACGTAAGTTCACGCAGTCTGCCAATTTCACGCATCACGTTTGGTGCATTGTGATGATTGACGATGTAAATAAGATTTCCAATTTTGTTTGTTTTACGCACATAACGTTCTGGCGTAAGTTCGGCTTTAAGCAAGGCGCGGTCTACCGGCGGAATGATATAGTCTAAATTAATGTCTGACATGTTTAAATTCTGTTAACGCATTTCATATACTTTTTTCTTCACCCAATCAGCCCACTCAGGGTCTGATTTTGTTTTATCGAAAGTTGAAAACGGAATTGGTTTTCCAAATTTAATGGTAATCGTTTTATTTTTTTGTTTAAAAAGCTCATCTACAAGGTAAAGCATTTCAATGTTTGCCTTTATTCCAATGAATTTACGAAAATTTGCCAGACCGTAAAACCAATTGCTCAATTTTCCATCAATATAAACCGGAATCACATCGCGCTGAAATTTTTTAGAACGGGTAACAAATGTTTTTTTCCACTCAAGATCTTCTACTTTTCCTTTCTTTTTTCTACTGACTAATCCTGCTGGAAAAACAAAAACTGCCTGATCGGATTCAAAAAGTTTATTCAATTCTTCAAGAGATTCTTTTGTATTTGTACCGTGTTTGTTGACACCCACAAACATGTCTTTTAAACTGTGCAGATTAAGAAGAATGTCATTTACCACGAATTTGATGTCTGAACGAATTGGATTGACATCTTGAATTATTGCAAGCGCGTCAAAGCCACCCAGTGGATGATTGCATGCGAAAATAGCTCCACCTGTTTTTGGAATATTTTCAGTTCCTTCTAAAGCCACTTTGATTTGAAAGCGGTTGATGATATTCACGCAAAAATCATAACCGTATATGTCTTTTGTTTCAGCAATTGCTTTGTTGACTTCATCTTCGTGCAGAATGCGTTTCAAATAACGAAGAATAAAACGGGGCATCCATTTTAGCACACGCGGATTTTTTTCTCCGATTATTTTTTCAATATCAATGAATTTTTCTGCCATCTGCTTTGAGTCTTTCAAAGATAAGAGCAAAATTGTATTCAAAGTCGGGTTTGAATGACTGAAGAATCGAAAGTATGGTGTTGAAAACTATTGCTAATAGTTGTTCAGTGACTATTCTATAATCATTTTTGTGGTAGAAAGATTTCCATTTGCGTCAATTGCCTGAACCATGTAAATTCCTTTGGGCAGATCACCTATGAATATTGTTTGATTAGGATTTTCGGTTGAAAGAACTTGTTGGCCACTTAAACTAATGAAGGAAATTCGTTGAAGATTTTCTGGTAAATGAATTTCTGTGGTTGCAGGGTTTGGATAGAAATTCAGATCATTTTTCACTAATTCTGGCGATTCCGAAAATTGATAAACATTACCTGTCGTATCGCCATCTATAATCCAGGAAGTCAATTCATCCGTTCGAACATTTTCAAATTGGTAGATTTCTAAATAGGTTCTGCCGAATCCCTCTCTGAACTCCATTTTTAATTGAATATCAGGAACGTTACTTATAAAGTACAAACTATCAGAAAAATTGCTCATGGTTTGGATGTATTTGACGTATCCGTTATCGAAGCGGTGAAGAATGAAATTTCTTCGGACGGCGGTATCTAGAATGTAAGGAGAATCTACTTCGAAAGAATTGTATTGAAAGGGATAGAATGGATTCAACATCCAAGAATCAGGTACCACGGCAACGGAAGTTATTCCAGAGTATGTGTTTTCATAATAAGCCCTAATGCTATCAATTGTATAATTTGCAGGACCATTTGAAGTTCCCTCTTGATGTTCACCAGAGATAAGGCAGCCAAAATAATATTCTTGAGTATTAAAGAAGTTATAAGACGGTGAATATGCTGAAGGGTTTACATTGACTATGGATAATTTCGCATTTATTCCTTCATAACACTGGTCAGGTATACTTGATAAATATGATAGATGATGAGAATAGTAAAAAACGTCCCCCACGTTAAAATCATAAATCCGCCACATGTTGGGTAAATATTCTCCAAACGAATTCTGGCCTTCATGAAATCCGCACAACAAAAATATTTTCCTGCATTTTCAAAATCAGGATAACGAAGCACGCCATGATTTTTAGAAATAAGAATTGTGTCAAGCGTTGAAAGTTCAATTACTTTGATTGAGTCAAGTGAACCAAACAGTGTTATTTCATATTTGTCTACAACTGTTGCATTAATTGACAGAAGAGGATTGAATATCCAAGTGTCTGAAAGTTCAGCATCCTGTTTTATAATTCCATCTGAAAATTGATAATCATTTGAAGAAACATTGTAAGCAGGAGTATTACCAAATATTTCAGGAGCGTATGCATGAAATAGAACACCGCCAACAGCGTCTGACGGAATAACAGTACACGTGTCACAAACTTTAATGGTAGTGTGAATGTGAAAAACTGAATCCAGAACAGAATTCACTGTTGAGTCAATCTTAATGGTGTTTGTAATTAAAAGTGAATCGCTGTGTTTGTAGAAATAGGTTTTGTTTTCATCCAGTAATTTCCAGTTTTGAGCGGTTGTATTTAATCCCGCCAGTAGAAAAAATAGTGCAGTGATTTTTTTCATACCAGTGATTTATTCGATGATCAATTTTGTTGTCAAAAGATTTCCATCAACATCAATGACCTTTACTATGTATATGCCATTGGTCAAATCACCTACAGCTATTGTTTGGCCTGGATTTTGGATTTGCAAAATCAGTTGGCCTGTCAAAGAATAAAATTGAACTTCTTGATAGTTTGCGTCAAGATGAATTTGATTTGTAGCGGGATTTGGATAAAGTTTGAGGTGATTTTTTTCATCAGATGGACTCGCTAAATCTTCAGGGAAATAACATAGCGTTTCAAGTGTATCACCATCTTTTACAAAGCTGGTCATGTGATGATCCTGGTTTGTTTCAAAACAGAAGTAGGAGTAATGAATACTTCCAAATCCGTTTGCAAATTTGCGATCCTGATCCTGGTTATCAATTGGAAAATAGCATAAGGTATCCTCGAAGAGAACAAATGTTCTAACTCTTTTGATATATCCAAAATAATTGCTGTACGGATGATCAATAAATCCAATTTCTGATCCGGCAACGTCGCTGCAATTGTAGTTGGGGAAGGGAAAGACCCAAACTGGATAGTAGAATTGGTCGCTTGTTCCAAAGAGATCAGCGCTAAAAATTCCATAACTGTTCTCAACATAATCTGGATTGTCATCGATTTTGAAATTGTAAAATGTTATTCCAGCCGTGTTATAAGTTGGAAATCCTTCGTTTTCCAGATTTGGCCCATAATAGGAATGACTTTCCTGATGGTAATATTTAACCTGATAGTTGATAGTATCCATTGAACTATTATCTGCGAGTATTTTGAATTTAAGATTACCTCCAACCATTTCTTGTGAAAAACCAGAGTCTCCATATCCAAACTGATAACAAAATTCGTCTCCTGCTGCAAAATCATAAATGGTTCGTGCATTTGGTAAATATTCACCAAACGAGTTCAGACCTTCATGATATCCAACTTGTAAAAAATATTTTCCGGCATTTTCAAAATCCGGATAACGGATTATGCCGTGATTTTTGGAAATGATGATCGTGTCAAGGGTTGAAAGTTCAATCACTTTAACTGAATCAAGTGAACCAAACAGCGTTGTTTCATATTTGTCTACTACAGTTGCATTTATTGCTGAAGTAGTATGAAAGACCCAACTATCGGAGAGCTCTGCTTTGTGCTTTATTGTGCCATCCTGAAAAATAAATTCGTTCGTTGAACCTGAAAATGATGGAGACAAACCAAATAGTTCTGGCCAAAATGCATGGTATAGAATTCCTCCAACAGCGTATGAAGGGATAAGAGTACAGGTGTCACAAACTTTGATGGTTGTATGAAGGGAGTAGGTAGTATCACTTCCACTGATTTCAGTATTGTCTACTTTGATGGTGTTTGTGATGTAAAGTGAATCACTGTGTTTGTAGAAATAGGTTTTATTGGCGTCGATCAGATTCCAGTTTTGCGCAATCGAAATTGAACTGATAGTGACTAAGATTAAAGAGTAGATGTATTTCATAAATCATTGTTCTACCCAATAGTACGTATAAAACAGAAGAAGAGAAAGTTAAATAGCTTTGTTTTTATACAAATCTATATTCGAAAATCTAACATCAAAGCTCACAAAGCGCGAATCATACCATATAAAAAAGGTCACAAAGAAATTTTCTCTGTGACCTTTGTGCCTTCTTTGTGTACTCCGCGGTTAAGAAATTACCCCAAAAACGGATAACGATAATCTGTAGGTGAAACGAAAGTCTCTTTAATGGTGCGTGCAGAAACCCAGCGAATCAAATTCAAATAAGAACCTGCTTTATCATTTGTTCCAGATGCACGGGCACCACCAAATGGTTGTTGACCGACAACAGCACCTGTTGGTTTGTCATTGATGTAGAAATTTCCTGCTGAGTTTTCTAATTTTTTGCTTGCTAAATTTATTGCATAACGATCTTGAGAAAAAACGGCACCTGTTAAAGCATACTCAGATGTTTTATCAAGTAATTCTAATGCTTGCTCAAATTCATTTTCAGGATAAACGTAGATGGTCATCACTGGTCCAAAAATTTCTTCACACATGGTTCTGAAATTTGGGTTGGTTGTAACAATGACAGTTGGTTCAATAAAATATCCTTTTGATTTATCGTAGTTACCACCGGCAACAATTTTAGCATCGTCACGTTTTTTTGCATAGTCAATAAACTCTGCTATTTTATCAAATGCTTTTTCTGAAATCACTGCGTTGATGAAATTTCCAAAATCTTCAGGTGATCCCATTTTAAATGATTTCAAATCTGCAACCACATGATCAATTACCTGTTGAGCAATGTTTGATGGAAGATAGGCACGTGATGCTGCTGAACATTTTTGTCCCTGGAATTCAAATGCACCGCGAGAAATTGCCGTTGCAACCTGAGCAGGGATAGATGATTTATGTGCGATGATAAAATCTTTACCACCAGTTTCTCCAACTACGCGTGGATACGATTTATAGATGTCAATATTTTTTCCGATTTCTTTCCAGATGTTTTTAAAAACTCCGGTTGAACCTGTGAAGTGAATTCCTGCAAAATCTGGATGTTTTAAAACTACATCTCCAGCAGTTGCACCGCTTACAGTGACCATGTTTACAACGCCATCTGGTAAACCGGCTTCTTTGAAAATCTCCATGATAATTTGCGCCGAATAAATTTGCGTTTCAGCAGGTTTCCAAACAATCACGTTACCCATTAAAGCAGGAGCAGCGCATAAGTTGGCCGCAATGGATGTAAAGTTGAACGGAGTCAATGCAAATACAAATCCTTCTAACGGACGATACTCCAAACGATTCCACATACCCGGATTTGAGCCTGGTTGATCATGATAAATTTGTTGTGCATACGCTACGTTGTATCTGAAAAAATCAATCAACTCACAAGCTGCATCAATTTCAGCCTGCATAGAATTTTTTGATTGAGCCAACATTGTGGCTGCATTCATTTTATCTCTGTAAGGACCGGCTAAAAGATCGGCAGCTTTTAAAAAGATTGCTGCGCGATGCTCCCACGGTAAATCAGCCCAGGCTTGTCTTGCTGCAAGTGCGGCATTGATTGCATCGGTTACGTGTTTTGCTTCGCCGTGATTATAAAATCCAAGTACATGTTTGTGATCATGCGGTGGTGACATTTTGCGTTTGTCGTTGGTACGAACTTCTTTATCTCCAATATACATGGGAACGTCAATCTGATTCTGATTGTACATCTCTTTGTATTTGGCTAGAAGGTTTGCACGTTCTGCTGAATTTGGAGCGTAAGCTTTAACGGGTTCGTTTACCGGAACCGGAACTTTATAAATAGCGTTTGGCATAGATTTTCAAATTTATCTATGTCAAAAGTAACTAAAAATATAAGAAGAAATGTGATGAAAGATACGAAGCTTAATTCAGCTTCAGCTTGGCAAAGAGCTCAAAACGCGGAACTTCTACTTTGAAAAGTTCTTTGGTATCGGTGCGCTCAAAAATATAGTGACCGCGCATATATCCAACTTCAGAGTGCAAATCGCAACCTGAAACGTAAACGTGTTTTTGGCCGGGTTCCAGAATCGGTTGTTCACCAACCACACCTTCTCCCTGAACTTCGCGCGCCGGATTAAGCGAATCAAAAATATACCAGAAGCGTGATTTTAACTGCACATCAAAAGGATTCTTGTTTTCAATCACGATACGGTAATTGAAAAAGAATAATTCGTTTTCGACGTTTGAAAGATCTTTTCTGTAAAGACTCTCAACGCTTATTTTTACACCGGATGTTAATGCTGTAGTCATCGTTGCAAATTTAGTGAAAGACTGTGTAATAAAACCAATAATGTGCAAGGCTTTCATAAGAGATAACGCAAGGTGTCCGTTTTTAGTTGGGATCAGATGTGTTAAATTTTATTAACAGTTTTTTGCGAAAGGCATCTTAGTGAATGCGTTATTCAGGTAGTAGAACTCTGATGACATTGATTTGCTTTGATTTGCGGCTATTATGTGTTGAGGATCCTGCGATAATGAGGTTGAAAGCAGATGACACGGATTGAATAAGATTTCTAATGAATTTCTAATTTATGGATGTTTTTCGTCGGGTCCCTTTTCGGAATATTGTCTCAAAATTAATTCTGATGTATACATTCATTGTTGTAGTCTTTATTCTTGGCTATTTGGCCATTGCATTTGAACACAAAATAAATATTAATAAGGCCGCAACAGCTTTACTCACCGGGGTAATTTGCTGGTCGGTTTATATATTGTCTTCTGAAGATGCAGATAGCACACATCACATTCTGGACCATTTAATGGAGCATTTTGGAGAGATCTCAGGTATTCTTTTTTTCCTTTTGGGCGCAATGACGATTGTTGAATTGATTGATGCTCATGACGGTTTTGATGCTGTAAGTGATTTGATTAATACTACCAGTAAGCGCAAACTGCTATGGATTATTTGTCTGATTGCATTTTTTCTTTCAGCCATTTTAGATAACCTGACTACAACCATTGTAATGGTTTCGTTGTCGAGAAAATTAATCCAGGATAAAAATGAGAGAATGCTTTTTATAGGTATGATTGTTATTGCCGCAAATTCCGGCGGAGCCTGGTCGCCAATTGGAGATGTTACAACTACTATGCTTTGGATAGGTGGTCAGATTACTTCTGCGCATATTATTCCATCACTTATACTTCCAAGTTTAATCAGTCTGCTTTTGCCTCTTACGATAATTTCCTTTTCGATTAAGGGTAATATTGATCCAATCAAAAAAAGCGAAGAAAAGGATAAGAAGTCGAAGTCAGACCGCAACATTATTTTGTTTGTGGGTGTAGGAGCATTGGCATTTGTACCCGTGTTTAAATTAATAACACACTTGCCTCCATTTATGGGCGTTTTATTTGGGCTTGGGGTGTTGTGGGTTGTGTCTGAATTTATTAATAAGGATAAAGATGAAGCAGATAAAGAAACTTATTCAATCATTTATGCTTTGAGAAAAATAGATACTTCCAGCATTCTTTTCTTTTTAGGGATTTTGATTGCAATAGCGGCGCTTCAGTCCACCGGTCAATTGAGTGATTTGGCTTCTTTTATGGATGACAAAATTGGCAACGAAAGTATCATTGTGATGACCATAGGTTTAGCCTCAGCGATAATTGATAACGTTCCGTTAGTTGCTGCCGCAATGGGGATGTATGATTTATCTGTTTATGCGCAGGATCACTTTTTTTGGTCTTTCATGGCTTACTGCGCTGGAACCGGAGGTAGTATACTCATCATCGGTTCAGCGGCAGGAGTTGCAGCAATGGGTATGGAAAAAATTCAGTTTTTCTGGTATCTGAAAAGAATTGGCTGGCTTGCGTTGGTGGGGTATTTTGCCGGAGCATTAGTCTTCATCGTCCAGAGTACGTTCTTCTAAAACCTTATATTTGTAAATGAACGATAGAATTTTGATCATCGAAGATGAAATCAAAACAGCTCAATCACTTAAGAAAGGTCTAGAAGAATACAATTATCAGGTTGATTGTGCGCTTGAAGGAGAAGAAGGGGTGAGGCTTGCTTCTTCTAATTTATATGATCTGATTATTTCTGATATCATCATGCCAAATTTGAACGGTGTAGAAGTTTGCAACTTGTTGCGGGATCAGGGAATTCAGGCTCCGATATTATTGTTGACTGCTCTTGGCACCATTGATGACAAGGTTGAAGGTTTTAACGCAGGAGCAGATGATTATCTTGTCAAGCCTTTTGAGTTTAAGGAACTTCTTGCACGCGTGAGAGCCCTTTTGAAACGAACCGTTATTCTCAGAGACAAATCCAATATTTTACATTATGCTGATATGGAATTGGATTTAGACGCAAAATCTGTCAAAAGAGAAAATGAATCTATACCCTTGACTGCGCGTGAATTTGCACTCATGGAATATTTTTTCAGAAACCCTGAGAGAATAATTTCTAAAACAGAGATTGCAGAAAAAGTTTGGGCCATAAATTTTGACACGGGAACAAATGTGATTGAAGTTTATGTCAATTATTTAAGAAACAAAGTAGATAAAAAATTCTCCAACAAACTTATACATACTGCACACGGCTTGGGGTATATCCTAAAAAGAAATTAAATGGAGATCAGAACAAGACTGACCGTTCAATTTTTTTTAATCAGCAGTGCATTATTGCTGCTGGCATTTTTGACAATCTATTTTTTCTATTCAAAAATTCAAAAAGAAGAATTTTTTTTGAGCTTGGAATCACGAGCAAAAACCACGGCAGATTTACTAATTCGTGTAGAGCAAATTGATTCAACCTTGCTGAAGGTAATTGATTTGAATAAGAAGGATGTTTTGGATTTTGAGAATATTTCAGTGTACGACCTCGAGGGAAAGGAGATCTATACGAACAATGATACCATACACTTTTCAGAATTATTGCCAGATTTTGATGTTTTTCTTGATGAAGTGATTGCAAGCGGTAAGCAGGAAATATCCGATGGAGATTTTGATTTTGTTGGAATCCAGTATCAGAATGCCAGTGATAAATTTGTAGTTGTTGCTTGTGCAGTCGATACGAACGGGATAAAAAATTTGCGCAGTTTACGGCGAGTGCTCGCATTGGTTTTCATCTCGGTCATTGCTATAATCGTGCTTGCCGGTTGGATCTACTCCGGCAGGGCACTAAAACCAATTTCAACGGTGATTGATCAGGTAGATAGTATTTCTGCCAATAATTTGAATCAACGAATTAGTGCAGGCAGCAACAAGGACGAAATAGCCCGGCTCACATTAACTTTTAATCACTTGCTGGATCGCATAGAAGATGCCTTCACCACGCAAAAGACATTTGTTTCTAACGCTTCGCATGAACTACGGAATCCGCTTACAGCGATTACTTCACAGCTTGAAGTTACCTTGTTGAAGGCAAGAAACGTTGAAGAGTACGAAGAGATCATATCATCTGTTCTGGAAGACATTCGCGATTTGAATGAGATGTCACACCGCTTGCTGGTGCTTGCTAAAATTGATGGTGAAAGCAACTCTTTTAAATTTGAATCGCTGAGGCTTGATGATTTAATTTGGGAAACTAAGAACGAATTCCAGACACAAAACTCAGCATATTTTGTGACCTTGACATTGAATAAGCTGCCAGAAAATGAAAAGCAACTACTCATATCTGGGAACAGACATCTTCTAAAAACATGTTTTGTAAATCTGATGGACAATGCTTGCAAGTTTTCCTCAAATCACGGTGTGTCAATTGAGATCTTTTCAGATATAAAAACACTCACCATTCAATTCGCAGATAAAGGGACGGGAATTTCGAAGTCAGAACTTCCACATATTTTTGAACCTTTCTATCGGGCAAAAAATTCCGCAGAGGTTAGTGGTTATGGTGTCGGATTATCAATTGTCCAAAAGATAGTGCACTTGCACAAAGCAAAAATCGAAGTTGCATCAACGCTTTCCGTGGGAACAAAAATCAGTATTGTATTCCCTCTGGTGTAATTTCTAAGTATTTTCTAAGGTTATTAAATAGGACTTGGTTTCAAGTTTAGGTTCCTTTGTTCTCAACTAATAACCAAAGCGATGAAATCAAAACCAAATGATGAGAATTCTGAGGAGGCTAATCCGAAATTTGCATTGACATTTTTGCTTGTTGTGATTAGTCTTGGATTGATAATGCTGGCTTTAAAATTCGCAGGGATAGTTTAAAGTAGCATGACTTCAGGTGCCTTATTTATGATGCTTTTCTGGCAAATCGGCGTAACGGTTGTTGCTGGTTACTTTTTTTACAGAGTCCTTACCTCAAAGCCAAAAACAGACGAGGAAGCTGACGAAGATTCTTATTCTGATAACGATTCAGATCATAAACAGAATCGAACTTGAATTAGCTTTGCAAATAAGCAAAGTACTCCATACCCCAGGCAACGCCTAAGTGTGCAATTAATCCTCCAAAAATATTGCGCGATTGAAAAGCAAGAATTCCTAAGATATATCCGCCAAAAATAGAACTGATCGTTTCACCGGCTGGTTTTCCAAAATGAAGAAATGCGTATACAACAACCATAGGAAGTATTGCGTCTTTACCTACAAATCGCGAAAGCGCAACTACCAGAAAACCTCTGAAAAATAATTCTACCGATACAAAATCAAAACCGTAACAGAGTTCATAAAGTCCTGCTGTTTTCCATTGATCTGTATTTAGAAAACGATATTCAAAATTGTCATTGTAAGTAGGATAGGTCTCCAAAAAATCGGGTCTGAATGACGCAATATATATCAAGGGAATCATGAAAAGAATCAGCCAGAGATAATTTTTTGCTTTGGCACCGTTTAATTGCAAGCCATAAAACTCAGGTTTGAAATAATTCACCGTAAAGTACATAACATAAAGTGGCACAATCACTGTCACAAAGCTTGATAAATTACCCATCAATGATTTTACCCATTTATAAACGTATGCGTTGTCAGGCATGATGGGGCCTGTGAATTCCAATAAATAATAACTGCTATCCAAAGACAGAATTGCTAATCCGATCAAACCAAAAAGAATAAATTTTTTGTTGAAAATAGGTTTGTCCTTTTCTTTAAATATGGAAACAAAAATGACTGCAGACAAAAACGCAAATGAATAAAAACACCAATAAACTAAAATGGACATGGGCGTTTTATAATACACCGCAGTCATGCGATCATACAATTGATACTGATAATTCAGCCAGATTGTAATCGTCAAAAAGATTGCTGCAAGTATATGTGGCGCCCATTTAAAATCGGCCGACAAATAAGTGCGGATGTATTTAAAAAAGATACTCACCTTAGCGCAGTACCATGGATTCTTTTCCAAACTGACGCATCGCAATTAGAATAGAAAGTGCAGCCAGTAAAATCAAGCTGATAAATGTGATTGCAATTAAAACCATATCTGCATTACCTGCGATAATCGCTTTAGTAGCAAGCACTACGTTGACAATCGGAATAAATGCGGTGGTATAATCCAACTCTACTCCCGGAAAAAATCCAGCCATCGCAGGGAGAACCATCACAATGTTCAAAGGTGTCAATATACTTTGTGCTTCTTTATAGGAACGTGAGTAAACTGATATCGGAATCATCACACCCGCAAAGAAAAATGCAAGTGGAACTAATAACAAATACAAAGTCAAAATTAATTTAGGACTTAAAATTTGATTGATCGCAGACATCAAATCACTGCCGGCATCCAGCATATTTAAACTAACGAAGAGGCCAATCAAAGCAATGGTTGCAGACATCAAACCAATGCTAGTCACCACAATCATTTTTCCAATCAAAATTTGTGCGCGATTAACAGGAGAAGTTAAGAGTGTTTCTAATGTTCCTCGTTCTTTTTCACCTGCAAATAAATCAATGGCGGGTAACATACAACCCATAAATAGGAAAGCCATAAAAATGTAGGGAAGAATTCCGCCTGCGTATTTTCCAATAATTTCACTCAGGCTGGAAAGGTTTACTTCTCGCACAGAGGTTGGTTCAATAAATCCATATTCTTCACCAACAGATTTCATGCGATTGTCTACTAATACTGAATCTTCTTTATCTAAAAGTGTACTGAAACGATCATAATCCTCCATGTCAGCACCTCTGTAATACGTGACATAGTTTGCCTGATAGCCAGAGTCAAAATCTGCCTGAAATGTATGCGTATAATACAAACCGATGTCTGTTTTGTCTGCCACAATCGAAGACATCAATTCTGTGGTATCCTTAAACTCGACGAACTTATAATTTGGCATGCGGCTCATGCGCTCGATGGATGTTTTTGATTGTCCGTTTAAAATATATCCAACAGTCAATTCTTTCTCCGCTTGTTTTTCTGCTTGCGAAGATTGAACGCGCGTCACAATATTCATGATGAGTGGAAACACCAGCAACGGAATCAGAATCATTCGGATCATCGTTCTCCGATCACGCATGATGTCGAGAAATTCTTTTTTTGCAATGACTATTATTTTCTTCATATTCTTTTAGAGATATAAGGTATAAGAAGTAAGTTTTAAGGTTTTGTAATTTATTTTTTTCAATCTTTGGCTGTTAACGGCTCTGGACTATTCCAGCAAGCTACGCTTCATTTACAATTCTGATGAACTCACCGGTTAAAGTATCAGCTTTCATCTGACCTCTGAAGTTGGCCATGGAATCCTTGTAGACTAGTTTTCCTTTTGTGATAATAGCCAGATCATCGCAAAGCAAATCTACTTCGGTCATAATGTGAGATGAAAAGATCACAGTTTTATTCTGCTCTTTACAATTTTTAATCAGCTTGATAATGTTTTCTGCGGTAATCACATCAAGTCCTGAAGTAGGTTCATCAAAAACAACAACCTCTGGATCATGAATCATGGTGCGGGTAATTGATACCTTTTGTTTCATTCCCGTAGAGAGCTGACCAATCTTTTTTGATCTGAAATGATGCATGTCTAACAACGAGTAATAATATTCTTTACGCTTTTCAAAATCAGCTTTTGGAACATCGTTCAGATCTGCAAAATATTTCAGAATTTCATCTGGTGTTAAACGCTCATAAAGTCCGGTCGATCCGGTTAAGAAACCAATTTTTTTTCTTGCCTCATTTGGATTTTTTACCACATCGATTCCACATATTTCAATAGATCCACGGGTAGGTTGAATCATAGTAGAGATCATGCGCAGCGTAGTAGTTTTGCCAGCTCCGTTGGGGCCGAGTAAGGAGAAAATACTTCCCGGTTTACATTCAAACGAAACATCATTTACTGCTCGGTAAACATCATCGGTGGTTCCGTTTTCTTGCTTCTGTTTTTTACTCAGCTTAAACTCTTTAAATAATCCTTCTACTTTAATCATATAATTGATTTACCTGGGCGAAGTTAGTAAAAGTGTCTTAACTGGGAGATGGTAAAATGGTAATCGGTAAACGGTAATCAGTAATCGGTGAGCGATAATCGAGTAAACGGTAATCGGATATTTTGGTTGATGGGTTGGATAGGTGTTTAGTTGATTGGTTTATGTTTCGTATCGTTCTGTCCAAATTAGCACTAACCTGATCACCGACCACCGATTACCATTTTCTGCCCGACCACCGATCACCCGACCACATGATTACCTTTTCACAACTACCTTTATGGAAATTCGTACGTTTGTGCATCTATCTGTTAAATGAGGCTGATTAATTCAATATTCACTCTGTTGTTGCTGGTGTCGGTGCATGCACTCAGTCAGAATGTTGTTATTGAAGGAAAGCTAACAGATTTAGATGGACACCCTATTGCAAATGCACGCGCTTATTTTGACAAAAATCAAGATCAGAAAGTGTTTAGTGATAAAAAAGGTAAATTTTATATCAATTATACGATTGGAGCATACGACTCACTTAAAATTGAGCACGTCTCCTACAATGATCTTTCAGTTTTTATCTCCAAAAAAAATGAGAGACGAATTTACAACGACACAATTTATCTGAAATTGGTAATGCAGGATCAAACCCTTGCAACAATTGATGTCGTCGTTACCACGCAGAAACCCGATACACTTTTTGGAACACAGGATTACAGCGTTGAAGATTTTGAATTTGACAAGAATGGAAATCTGGTTTTATTGACCTATGAAAAAAATCTTCAAAGCGGAAGTATATTAAAATTAGTAGGAGTCGACAACAAAATTTTAGACAATTTTTACGTGCCCGAAGAGGCGGTTGAATTGCAGCAAGATTTCAGAAACAACATTCATTTAATCACGGATGAAAAAGTGTATCTCATTCTGATCGAGTCGCAACAATTCCATGTTTATCTGGAAGACCGGGATTACTATTTCCGTTATGTGGCGCCCGTTATAGATACAATTGGTCCTAATATCTATTTCTCAAATTATTCAACCGTTTATCCTGCATTTGACTATTTTGAATTTAATCGCGATGATTCTGCTTACACCAATTTACTGAAAATTGAAGATCAATTGATGATGGAATTGTATCGTTCAGAATTTAAATATGTTGATGTCAGAACAAAAATCTGGGCACATCAAAAGCAACTGGAAACAGGTATTGATAAAGAGATTTGGGTAGGGGCAACAGTGTTTACAAATTCAGTTTATTATACACCGCTTTATGCTCCGCTCTTTAAAGTTGGTCAGGACAGTCTTGTGATTTTTGATCATTATACGGATCAGCTTTTTTTGTATCGTCCGGGTCTGGGCAAAGTAGACAGCGTTTCAATAAATTACCACAAAGATGCACGTAATTCGGGTTGGGAGCAGCCGCTCATTCAAGATGAAAAGAATGGTAAAGTGTACGCCATGTTTACCAGAAGTGGATACACCTACTTATATGAAATTGATTTGAAAATTGGAGCGATTAAAAAATCTTTCAAACTTTATTTCAAATACATTGAACGAATCAAAATTGTAAATGATGAGGTGTATTATATCTACCGGCCTTTTGAAACAATTCAAAAGAAATACATCTATCGTGAAAAATTAAAGGAAAAAGATTAGAATTTGTTTGGCAGAAATTAACGCTTGGTCTTTTTGGAACGCTCACCGGTAACAGCTGAACGCGGACCTTTCAGGCGATTGGTGATTTTGTGCTGACGATTTTTTCCATTGCGTTTTGCCTCGCCATTTTTCTTTTTCTTGTCATTTACATTCTCAACAGGTGCAATGGCATTCGTTCCGCCACCAGCAGGTGCATTCGGATCTACCGGATTAATCCAGTCACTTTCGATATCGCGGTAAGTAGTGGCATCACCATCATCGGTTATCGTATAGTTGCGCACAACTTCATTGTTGGTATTGTAGGCAATGATGTCTTCATAGTAAACCCAGATTCCATTTTCCCATTTATATCCATCGTAGGTCATGTCAAGAATATAGTAGTCAAAGATTCCATCCAATTGCGGATTTTCAGGCACCAGATGATCAAAAACTATCGCTCCTAAATTTTCATTCATACGCACAGTCATAATTGCTGCTTCAGAATATTCAAAGAACACGCGTCTGAGCAAATGTTGTGAGCCGGGTGTTTCTTGAAAAAGCGGATACCCCATGCGCAACGATTTTCCTTTGAAGTAAAAAACGTCCAGCAATTTTCGGTTGGTTGCCCGATCGTTTCCATTGTATCCAAAAATCGTGTAAAGTGTTTTGTTTCCTTTTTTAACCGGAACAATATTATAATAGAGCGCACCATACCAGTGGTCAGCAGTAAGTGTTTCTTCCGGGCGCGGAGAAATTGTGAATTTATCTTCTTTTAGCTCAATCACAAGATTAGCAGTAGAGGTATTCTTTTTCACCAGAAAACAATAGTGGCTGTGAATACCTTCATCACTTTCTACATTCCAGTTAAAGAGTCTGAATTCGCCGTCCGGAGATGCAATGGTTGACATCGTAGCCCATTGTCTGAAAGGATAGTCTAAAACATTTGGGTTTGTAAGTAAAGCACTGAGTTCCTTTCTCAACTCTGTATTGAAGCCAGCACGAGCTTTATTGTCTTTGGCTGCGCGAAGATTTGTCAGAATTACGTTGATCTCCGTTTCTTTCCGCATCAACAGGGTATCCGTCTCCGAACCCTTGCTCAATGCAAGAAATGGAAATAGAAGTAGTATGATTCCGGTTAGTTTCATGGTGTGATAACGCATAACATTCAAAAGGTCACAATCAAAGTTACGAAAATTATGCCAAATGGGCGCTCGTCTTTGTTCTGGCTCCTTTAGTTTACGTCAATTTGAAAGGAATGTTGCACTGAATCGACGAAACTGGAAAGAATGATTTCAATAAAAATTCTGTGAGGTACGAATCTTCTTTAATCGTAAATTTGTACTCCTTAAACGCGCTATGGAACTCGAAGAAGCAAAAAAGAAATTAAATACAATCGGATACCTTGATTTGAAAATTCCTGCAGGAATTGATTTGGTAGCTGAAATAAATAAACTGAAAAAAGAAAAGAACGCAGTTATTCTTGCGCACTATTATCAGGATGGTGCCATTCAGGATATTGCAGATTATGTAGGTGATAGTTTGGGTTTATCACAACAGGCTGCAAAAGTAGATGCTGATATGATTGTGTTTGCTGGTGTTCATTTTATGGCAGAAACTGCAAAAATTCTGAATCCTACTAAAAAGGTTGTTTTGCCAGATTTGAAAGCAGGTTGTTCGTTGGCAGATTCGTGCCCGGCTGAAAAATTCAGACCATTCAGAGAAGCACATCCAAATCATGTGGTGGTAACTTACATCAATTGTTCGGCAGAAATAAAAGCGTTGAGTGATTTGGTTTGTACATCTTCCAACGCTGAGAAAATTGTTGATTCAATTCCAAAAGATACTCCCATTATTTTTGCACCGGATAAAAATTTAGGCAAATATATCATGTCCAAAACCGGCCGTGAAATGTTGCTTTGGGATGGAGCCTGCATTGTTCATGAAGCTTTTTCAATTGACAAGATTTTAGACTTGCATCAAAAATATCCGCACGCTGAAATTATTGCGCATCCCGAATCAGAAACACATATTTTAAAAGTAGCAAAATACATCGGGTCAACTTCAGGGTTGATTGATTACGTGAAAAAAAGTGATTGCAAAGAATTCATCGTAGCTACTGAAGCCGGAATTTTGCACAAGATGAAACAAGAGGTGCCTCACAAAAGTTTGATTCCTGCGCCTATTCATCAAAACGTTACCTGTGCTTGTTCTGAGTGTCCGTATATGAAGTTGAATAGTCTTGAAAAATTATATCTGTGTATGAAATATGAATTACCCGCAATAGAAGTTCCTGAGGAAATCAGAAAAAGAGCTTTGTTGCCAATTGAACGAATGCTGGAGATTTCAAAGTGAAATGGTAATCAGTAATCAGGTAATCGGTGAACAGGTGATCGGTAATCAGGTAATCGGTAATCAGGTAATCGGTAATTTTATCCTCATACCATCAAACTATAAACTCATCAACTAATAAACCTCTCAACCCATCAACTAATAAACCTCTCAACTATCAACTAATAAACCTCTCAACTATCAACTAATAAACCTCTCAACTCATCAACTAATAAACCCATCAACCCAAAAAATGAAACCCTGGCTAAAAGCATTCCGATTAAGAACCTTACCACTTTCGTTCAGTAATATTTTACTTGGAAGTGCTATCGCTTTTAGCATGCAAAACGGTTCAGGCTTTTCAAATTTTCATTTCAATTGGGGAATTTTTACGCTGACATTGTTGACGACGCTTTTGTTGCAGATTTTATCCAATCTTGCTAACGATTATGGTGATTCTAAAAAAGGTGCGGATAATGAAAACAGAATTGGTCCTGCACGTGCAATTCAGAGTGGTGAAATTTCTGCAGAATCCATGCTGCGGGCCATCATCCTGCTTTCAATTTTGACATTGATTTCAGGGCTTGCACTTTTATATGTTTCGTTCAGATCTGATTTGAACTGGACTTTTGTTGGGTTTTTTCTGCTGGGAGTTGCGGCCATAGCCGCTGCCATTAAGTATACCGTTGGAAAAGGTGCTTATGGTTATTCAGGTTTGGGAGATTTATTTGTATTTATATTTTTCGGTCTCGTTGGAGTTATCGGATCATTTTATTTACAGTCAAAAGAGTTTTATTGGATTGTAATTCTGCCAGCTATCACGATGGGATGTTTCAGTGTGGCGGTGCTCAACTTGAATAATATGCGCGACATCGTCAACGATAAAGCCGTTGGAAAAAACACACTCGTTGTAAAGCTTGGCAGCAAAAACGCAAAAATTTATCACGGTTTGCTATTTGCCATTGCCTATGGTACTTTTCCAATTCCATTTATCATTTTTTCGGGGAACTGGATTTTTGCCTTGTTGATACTGCCAATCGCAATCATTCACACGCTCCATCTCTATAAAGTCTATAAAGTTTGCGATCCGAAAGACTTTGATCCTGAACTCAAAAAAGTAGCTTTAACTGCATTTCTATTCTCAGTGATGTTCTGGATTTCAATTGTTTTGCAACAGAAGTTGTAACTTAGCGTATAGGTATGGGTATGAAATCTCTTTTTTCTTTTTTGATTTTAAGTGCGGCTTCTCTTTCTGCGTACTGTGATTTTGCAAATTATTTTGAAATTAAGTTCAATCAGCAAAGCATATACAATTCAACTAATTCTGAGGATCACACGTTGAAAATGGAACTGGATTCACTTACAGATCGTGACTTATTTGAAATCAAATATCACGAGTGCGGAATGACGGCAAAAAATGATTATGAACTGCACATCAAAGTTGAAAATACAACAGTCGATTTGACCTTTATTAATGATGCTCCTGAGTTTATTCTTAACATGGGATGGTTTACACAATTCAAAAATAAAAAGGCTACTATTTATCTTTATCAAACAAAATATACGAGTAGTTCTAAACAAGAATTGATTCATAAAATTGTTGATCTTTTGATTTCTTAAGTTGTGCGAATTGATATTCTCACCATATTGCCACAGTTACTCGATGGCCCTTTCAGCGATTCTATTTTGAAACGCGCACAGGAAAAAAATCTTGTTGAAATTCATTTGCATAACATTCGTGATTATTCAACGCATCGTCAAAAAAGTGTTGATGATTATCAATACGGTGGTGGTGCAGGCATGGTCATGACAATTCAGCCGATTGCTGATTGCATCGCAAAACTAAAGTCAGAAAGGGATTATGATGAAATAATCTACATGACACCGGATGGCGATCTTCTGAAACAAACAATCTGCAATGAGCTTTCACTCAAAGAAAACATCATCATATTGTGTGGACATTATAAGGGCGTGGATCAGCGTGTGCGTGATCTTTTTATTACTCGTGAGATTTCTATTGGTTCGTATGTTTTGTCTGGTGGTGAGTTAGGTGCAGCAGTTTTGGTTGATTCAATTGTCAGATTATTACCCGGCGTATTGAGTGATGAAACATCAGCATTAACAGATTCATTTCAGGATAATCTTTTAGCGCCACCAGTTTATACCAGGCCAGAAGATTATAACGGACACAAAGTTCCTGATATTTTACTGTCTGGTCACACAGAAAAAATTGAAGAGTGGCGCGCTGAACAAAGCATCAAACGCACGCAGGAAAGACGGCCTGATTTGTTGGATTAGGTTAGAATTATAATCAGGCACTCAGCGAAAACACAATCGGCAAGGTATATCTGACTCGAACTTTTTTACCGCGCATAGTTCCGGGTTTAAACGCAGGCAGGAGTTTAGCAACGCGCAAAGCTTCAGCATCTAAAAGTGGATTTACACCACGTCTCACAACTTCATTGGTAACGGTCCCATCTTTTTCAACGACAAATTGGATGTAGACTTTTCCCTGAATCCCTTTTGCTTTTGCGTCAGGTGGATACACAATATTTTTTTTGATAAAATCTTCTAAAGCATCTGCTCCGCCAATAAATTCTGGCATAATTTCAGGCATGTCATAGATCATCTCTTCTTTAACGGTGTCTTGTTGTGCAGATACAGAAATGCCAATAGATGTAAAAATCAGGAGTGTAAGAAAATGTTTCATAGTGTGTGTTGAGATGTAAGACCAATGTACAAAAAATAAGATTTGTTGTATTCATTCTGCGTATGAAAAAAATCATCCGGTCTCTTTTTAACTAAAAGGTATCACAGGTATAGATTTACTTTGAAATGACATGGAATAGTCTTAAATTTGAGAGTGTATTTATTTTGACCGCAGCTAAATGAAACTCTTACAAACCAATTTTGCCGTGTATTTTATTGCATTCAGTTGTTCCCTGATTTCTTGTAAAAAAGATCCGATTCAATATACGTTTGCAGGCACGGTGATGGAATCAGTTGATGGTAATCCTTTAATGAGCGTCAATGTTGGAATTTCTCAGCGTGTTTATGAAGGAAATGTAGCCAGTAGTTTTTTTAATTCAGCAGGCTTGGCAACTTCTGGCAGTGATGGCTCTTGGGAAATGACCTTTGATCGTGAAAAAGTCTTTGAGTTTAAAGTTTCGATGACAAAATCGGGTTATTTTGATTCTGAACAAATTATTAGTTCTGGCGACGTTGCGGTTGATGAAACCAAAATCATTAATGAGACCCTCGAACCAAAATCATGGATTAAATTTCACCTCGTTAATATGAGCGGTATGGCAACAGATCTGTTTACCATGATTCATTATAATTTCAGAACAGGTTGTACCGGCTGCACCACCAATGAATATTATTATTATGAAGGTAGTGTTGATTCTACTTTTACGGTCTTGACTACGGGTGGTATTTACACACGCTACAGTTATAAAAATCCAGGTGCGGCGCTCTATTTTCAGGATTCAGTTTATTCAACACCTTTTGATACAGTCGCTGTAAATATCAATTATTAGTTTTTTTTTCTTTCCTGAAGATTGGTTGAATAAAAAAGAAAATTAATCCGCCCAAAAAGTACATCACAACGTCAATCCAATCTGCAGTATAAATGCGCGATTTTTGAGGCAGAATCCATTCAAAAATCAATGCATATTCTAGACAAATTAATGCAATCAGCCACGGCTTGATTTCAATGAATGAATTTCTTTTTAGCATCCGACCAATGCTAAACATATCATTAAGACAATCGGTAAACAAATCAAATCGGTGAGGTGTCCATTGATCCAATTTGGTAGCGGATAATCGTTTTTTCGGAGCAAACGAATGAGCACATAAATCGCAACGCCAGCCAAAAAAACAGGGTGAAAAAAGATTTGTCTTAGCCGGGCGACCATGCAACAAGATAAGCGACAAAAGATGCGATAGCAAAAACAACCATCGCGACAGAATAGAAAATGTAAAAGAGTATACGAACCAGCAAGTATTTGGAATGTTTTGCTTTGTTTAGCAAGATATCCAGTTTGTCCGGTGCTTTTTGAGATTCAATAAAGGCCTTTTTCTCATCTTCTTCTTTAATGATTTCTTCAGGAGCCAATGCCGCGCCGCAACTTTTACAAAAGCGTTCATCCTGATTCCAGGTGTAACATTTAAGACATTTACGTTCGATCATATCGGGAGTTCAAATATCTGAATTTTAGTTTTATCGGCAAGGATTTACCTTCATTTCTTTGCAGCTGGAATGCCAAGCAAATACTGCAATTATGGTTGTTTTCTTCTTTGATCCCAATTTGCCATCTCAAAGTGATCGATGTTAGTTAATCGGGTTCGGGTCCTTCATCTCAAGACCTGAATAGGTTCTGAATATGGATGCTATTCCATCCCAAAGTATGTACAATGGAACAAGTGGAATCAGATAAATAAAAGGAAGCACGGTCCAGCGCACTGGTCGAATAAAGGGTGTTAACACAAGTACATTCAGAATGACGAATAGCATTGAAAAGAAACTTGCAAAGTTTCTGCCAACAGGTTCAAATATGGCAATGGGCGCATTTTGATCAATGGCATTCTGCAAAATTTGTTGCGCATCTTTAGGTCTGAAGTGATGAAATGAGCCAAACATAGTTCTGAATTTGCCCTGAAAACTAAGCGGTAATTGCTTTGCATCGATCGGATTTTTTTCAAAATCGAAAATAGCTTTATTTGTTTTTTTTGTCAATTCAAAAGATTGAATATTGGGGTAATAATCCGTCAATGTAATTTTCAAATCCGGGCGATTTGTTTTGATTTTTTTTGCCAGGTTAATAAGACCGCCCCCGCCCCCTGAAGCACAATCAATCCAGTCATTTTGCTGACTTGCATCAAGTCCTTTTTCTATAATTGGTGAGACGTGACTATAGATATCAAACTTGACGGCAACAAATCTCAGATAGTCGGTACCATAATCCCGCCATGATTTTGGAAACCAACTTAAATCTTCAAATTCAAGTGCATGAAATCGTTTCATAGTTCAAATTTTATTAAAGATAAAAAGTAATTTTTCTTCTTCTGAATAAAAGCCAGAAGTTCGCTCCGACAACGAGTGCTGCAGCAATCACTGATTGTGCTCCAAAATTGGAAGTGAAAATAGTATAGGCTGCAATATTAATGCTCACAGGCAATGCTATCAGTATTCCCAGATTGGTGAATTGATTGAGGATCAGCATCAGACCTGAGGTAATTTGAAAGAACCCCACCAGCTGCATCAAGTAACCAGTTTGATAGAATGAATCGATAACCTCTTGAGCAAAAGGATTTGAGGCTACCACGGGTAAGAACAATAAAAAATTTGTTTAGTCCAAAAACTGCGTAATGGAGTCCCAAAATTATGCGGAGAGTAGTATCGATATTTTGCATGTTTTTTTACAAAGATCAGGAGATACAAATTCCTGTCATTGTAAAAAAGCGTCATCGGGATAAATCAACCCACACAATTTCTGGCTGCGGTAACTGCTGATGAAGCAGAATTTTTTTTGAGATCATTTCAGTAGGAATATTCTGTCTGAAAGTTTTGATTTCGCGAATCAGGTGTGACTGATCAGCAAGATTGAAATGAGTTACTTACTTCAATCCAGTCTTTTTGAACTCTGAAGCATTTTTCAATTTGGTTAACGCGGATAAGTCTCAGGTATTTTTTAGGAGACAATCCAACTTCACGCGTGAAATTCCGTTGCAAGGTGCGCATGTTGATATCACTTCCATCAGGATCTCTGCAATTTTATGAGATGAACTCGTCTTTGTTCTGGCAAGAAACTCTGTGGTGATTTCTGAAGAATTAAATTTTGAATAAGATAACGACCTGATAGATTTCCTGGATCATTTTTTCATCCAGAGGTCTTCCTGAATTGAGGAGTGATTCTATTTGAATCATAAACTCATACTTTTTACCGTCTAAAACACTGTTGATAATTCCAGTTGTGTTAATACCAAGCAGGTTGTATAGTCCATGCGGGTGCAGCCGAATTCCAAACAAGTGCGCGTTTTTTTTCAACTGAATGGCTTGCATCAAAGTGTATTGGCCTTTGATCAGAGAACGTTTCGGTTGAGCTTGTTTAATCTGGCTTTCAGAGCCGATGTAAAAAATTAATTCGGGCGTGCCAAAAGGAGGCACCATTTGTTGCGCAGGAATTTCATCTTTATCGCAAGTCATTTCCCAAAATTCAGATATCAATGAATCAAAGGTTTTTGGAAGAAAGATTTTTACACGCATGATTTGGGCAAAAAAAAAGCCCTTCCGATTAACGAAAGGGCTTATGCAAAACTATAAATTTCAATTATGCTTGTTTTACATTGACGGCGTTGATTCCTTTTTTGCCATCTTGAAGTTCGAAAGTTACTGAATCACCTTCGCGTACTTCATCAACAAGACCTGAAATATGAACAAAATGTTCTTTTTTAGACTCGTCATCAACAATGAATCCGTATCCTTTGGATTCATTAAAAAATTTTACTTTTCCAGTTGCCATTTAATTAAATTAATTTGGGCAAATGTAGCCAGAAGATTTGATTTTGGATATTTTTTTAAAATTTTCTGCAAATTGAGGGGCTGGCCTTGCTGGGGTTGAGGAATTTCTGGCACTATTCAGACAATGTTCCTCAAAAAAAAATCCCATCCATAAAGGACGGGATTTTTTCATTCAGCGGAGAAAGAGGGATTCGAACCCCCGGTACCTTGCAGTACAACAGTTTTCAAGACTGCCGCATTCGACCGCTCTGCCATTTCTCCGCTGCAAAAGTAGCCATATTTTCTTATTTACAAATTTTTGATCTACAATTTTTGAATTTTGATCAGTTTGAAACCGCTTAATCAATAATAATTCCCTTTAAATCAATTTGAACCTGGGGTGGAGTGAATTTTGTAACTTTACCATACAAATCAAACCTTATGCGTCATCTTCTGACTTATCTTTTTCTGGTATTTAGCTCGATGAGCTTTGCTATTCCACAGGCATTTTTTAATTATAAAATTTTTTATACTCCGGATCAGAAACCATACATCGTAACCAGCCTTCAATTTTCTGGAGGAACCTATAAGTATAAAAATAACGGAGAAGGACTGCAGGCCAATGTAGAGATTACACAAGTATTTCGCTCAGGTGACTCAATTGTTTTTTTTGATAAATACTTGCTCAGTTCACCTTTGATGCTTGATTCTATTGTTGATGACTTTTATGATATTCAGCGTTATGCATTGGCTCCGGGTGTCTACGATTATGAGTTGGTTATTAAAGATATGATTTCTGGCGAATTGGTTTCAGGCAATCAATCAGTGAGTATATCAGCATATAACTCCAAAGAAGTTTTTATGTCAGATATTGATTTTATTGAAGATGCGTACAAGTCTGAAGCTCAGAATAATTTTGTGAAGAATGGATTTTTTATGTTGCCTTATCTCACAAACTATTTTCCACCGGATGTGAATAAAATTGCTTTTTATTTTGAAGTATATAATGCGGGCACGTTTATCGGTGAAGGACAGCCTTATATGATAACCTATAGCATTACCGGGTTCAAAAGTGGTCAGCCAATAGAGGGAATATTTAAAGTCCAGCGTCAGCAGGGGCAAGTGGTTACTCCGGTGATTGGATTTTTACCGATCGAATCTTTACCTTCCGGCGAATACGATTTACAAATTAATCTTATCGATAAAAATAACGATACGTTGATTAGCAAGTCAGTTTATTTTCAACGCAGAAACCGTGCTGCAGAAATAACATTGACTTCATTGGAAGATGTTCAGATTGATAAATCTTTTCAAACCTTAATTCCGCGTGACTCAATACCTTATTTTTTAGGTAGTTTGATGCCAATTTCGCCAGGCTATGAGTATGAAACAATTCGCATTATGTTGAAAGGAACGGACACCACACTAATGGCGAAATATTTTTATCAGTATTGGGTTACTACGAGCCCAATTCTTCCTTATGAGGCTTGGATGAGATACAGAGCGCAAGTCTATTATTGCGAGCGAAATTTTGGAACCCAAATCAAAACGGGATATGAGACTGATCGTGGCAGAATATATCTAAAATATGGGGCACCAGATGCCATGATTGATCGCCCTAATGAGCCAAGCGCCTACCCTTATCAGATTTGGCAATATTACAGAATCGGCCAACGTTCAAACATTCGTTTCGTTTTTTATAATCCGGATCTGGTAACCAATGACTATCCGCTGCTACATTCTGAAATGCAAGGAGAATTACAAAACTATCGCTGGGAGCATGATTTGCATAAACGAAACTCTCCTTTCGAAAATATTGATAATGGAAATGATGGAAACTCACTTCATTATGGTGGTAACAGCGGTGTTTATTATATAAATCCTTAGTACTTTCGTGCCGGATTTATAATACATGAAGGTCGCAGTCGTCATTTTAAATTATAACGGAAAAGGTTTTCTCGAAAAATTTTTACCATCAGTTCTGAATTACTCAGATGACGCCGCTATCTATGTTGCCGATAATGCATCAACAGATGATTCAGTTCTTTTCCTGAAATCAAAATTCCCAACAGTTAATCTCATCATTAATTCTGAAAACGGAGGATTTGCCAAAGGCTATAACGATGCATTGAAACATGTTCAAGCTGATTATTATGTTTTGTTGAATTCCGATATTGAAGTTACGCCAAACTGGATCCAGCCTTGTATCGATTTGTTAGACTCAAATGCAGCAATTGTTGCAGTACAACCAAAAATATTAGCTTGGCATGATCGAACTAAGTTTGAACATGCTGGTGCCGCAGGTGGTTTTTTAGACAAGAATTTTTATCCGTTTTGTCAGGGGAGACTTTTTGAAAACACTGAAACAGACCAGTGACAATACAATCAGAACCGCGAGGTTTTTTGGGCAACAGGTGCTTGTATGTTTATTCGCGCTGAAGAATATCATAAGGCCGGTGGTTTGGATGAAGCTTTTTTTGCGCACATGGAAGAAATTGATTTGTGCTGGCGTTTGAAATCAATCGGTCATAAAATTTACTACTGCTCAGATTCTACTATCTATCACGTGGGCGGCGGGACATTAAATTATATGAATCCGCGCAAAACATATCTGAATTTCAGAAACAGTCTTTACATGATTGCCAAAAATTTTGACGGCATATTATTTTTTAAGATATTCAAGAGATTGTGTCTGGATGGAATTGCTGCGAATCTGTTTTTGGTAAAGTTTCAATTCAGACATTTCTGGGCAGTGTTTCGTGCACACCTCAGTTTCTATAGACAACTCCCTATTTTGCTAAAACAGCGCAAAGAGCTTAAACAAAAACGTGTTGCGTTCAATCGGGCAGGATTCTACAAAAAAAATATTGTCTTCAAAAAATTTCTGGGAGGCGTAAAAACTTTTAGAGATTTAAAGGAGACTGATTTCTATTAGGGATATCAGATAAAAGATGATTCCGTTTTTTATTTCTTAGGACAACCGCCGCAGAACTTTCCTTTTTTCTTGTATTTCTTGCAGCAATCTTTTTTACCGTCGATTGTACCCAATGAACAAGCACAACCTATGGTTTCAAAATTCTTTACAGGTGCTTTATCAAAGGTTTTTGTTTCCAACGTTGCAAATATACTTATTTATAACAATTCTAAACAATACCCTAAAAGTGGTATTTGTATCCAAAGCCTGAAATCAGTGGCTTTCAGATCTACAAAAAGAAAATCATCGCAATAATAAAGATTAGAATAATAACCAAATACTGCCAGATATCAGCAAAAAAGGGAATGTATCTGTTAAGCGCAGCAATGATTTTTTTCATCAGGCATACATTTCTTCAACTTGTGTCTGAATTTTTTCATCCGCAAGATATTCATCGTAGGTCATAAGTTTGTCCATATAACCAGTAGGAGTAAGCTCCACAATTCGGTTGGCAACGGTTTGAACAAATTCGTGGTCATGCGATGTGAATAGAATTGTTCCAGGGAATTTTATCAAGGCATTGTTAAATGCTGTGATTGATTCCAGATCCAGGTGATTGGTTGGTTCATCTAAGATCAACAAGTTTCCTTTTCCAAACATCATGCGCGAAATCATACAGCGTACTTTTTCACCTCCTGATAATACTTGTGAGCTTTTTAATGCTTCTTCACCAGAGAATAACATTCTTCCAAGAAAACCACGTAAGTAGACTTCTTCTTTTTCCTCATCGGTTACAGCGTATTGACGAAGCCATTCTACCAACGAAAGCTTTCCTTTAAAATAATCTGAGTTATCATTTGGAAGATAGGTAGCTTTAATAGTAGTGCCAAACGTGATAGTGCCACTGTCTGCTTGTTTTTCGGCCATTAAGATTTGGAAAAGATTAGTTATTGCCAATCCATTCTTTGAAACAAAAGCGATTTTATCTCCCTTGGAAACGTTTAGAAAAAGATCTTTAAAGAGTAATTCACCGTCTAATGTCTTGCTGAGTTTTTCAACATGTAATATCTGATCACCGGCTTCACGTTCTTGTTCATAAATGATTCCAGGATATTTTCTACTAGATGCTTTCAAATCTTCAACCTGAAGTTTGTCTAACATCTTACGACGGCTGGTAGCCTGTTTTGATTTAGAAGCATTTGCACTGAATCGCGCAATAAACTCTTGGAGTTCTTTGCGTTTCTCTTCCATCTTTTTATTCTTATCTCCGGCTTGTTTTGATACAAGTTGTGATGATTGATACCAGAATGTATAGTTACCCGTAAAGAGATTTATTTTACCGAAATCAATATCACAAATATGAGTGCATACGGTATCCAGGAAATGTCGGTCATGTGATACCACGATCACCGTATTTTTAAAATCAAGTAAAAAATCCTCTAACCAGGAAATGGTTTTAATGTCCAAATCGTTGGTTGGCTCATCGAGAACAAGAACGTCCGGATTTCCAAAAATCGCTTGTGCTAATAATACGCGCACTTTTAAATCTGAAGGAATATCTTGCATTAAAGTATAATGCGCATCTTCTTTGATCCCGAGGTTACTTAATAACGAAGCAGCATCAGTTTCTGCATTCCAGCCATTCATTTCTGCAAACTCAGCTTCTAATTCAGAGGCGCGCAATCCATCGGCATCGCTAAAATCTTCTTTAGCATAAATAGCATCTTTTTCACTAATGATTTTCCAAAGCGTTGAATGTCCCATTAAGACCGTATTCAAAACGGTGAATTCATCAAACTCGTGGTGATTCTGCTTTAATACAGCCATTCGTTTGCCGGGTTCCATAAAAACCTGGCCGGTATTACCTTCAATTTCGCCAATGAGAATTTTGAGAAAGGTGGACTTACCTGCGCCGTTAGCACCGATCACACCATAACAATTTCCGTCTGAAAATTTCAAGTTGACATCTTCGAATAGAACTTTTTTTCCAAATGCAAGCGATAAATTACTAACCTGAATCATTGATTTTAGAGAGTTTAAAGCTGCAAAGGTAAGGTCTTCAGCTCCAAATTATCCTCTTTTGGAGTAAAAAAGTTTTAATGGCTGTTGTTCCTTTATATTATCAGCGGGTTATGAACCGCACGCACAAAGTGATTTGAAATGAAAGGCCTTGAAGGGCATCAGACAAACTTCGAATACTATCTATGACTTGAATGAACGGGAAGAAAGGGTAAAGTCATTTCACAGAAAACCTTGAAAAACCTGATTCAGGAAAACCAATTAACAAATTTTATGATTCAGATTTTCGGTTCGTTTTTTTTTAGGCTTAACCATCTGACATGGCTCTTAGGCATCTGCCGAATCGTCTTAACTTCAGGTTAAATTGCAGCAGTGGCAGTGCTAAAAATATCTTTTGTTGTAAAAAAATTTTGTTTTAATGAAATCTGGTATATATTTGCACCGTTAATTAATTATTTAAGTAAGTAAAACCAAGTTATGAAATTAAGAACTTTATTAGTTGGAGCAGTTGCAAGTTTGTTGTTGACTGCTTGTGGTGGAGGTTCAACTCCAAAAGATGTTACAAATTCATTCGTTCAAGCTTTAGCTGACGGAAAATGTGACGACGCAAAAGGAATGGCTGTTGAAACTGCTCTAGAAACAGTGCAAGGATCAATCGATGCAGGATGTACTAGCTACAAAACTGAAATCGTTTCTACAGATTGTACAGAGTCAGGTGAAACTGCAAATTGTACTTGTGTAGAGAAAAGAGATGGTATGGATATGACATTCAAATACGATCTTAAAAAAGTTGATGGTGCTTGGAAAGTTTCTAACTACCAAAAAGACTTTGGAATGGAAATGTAAGATTTTCCATCCGGAAAGGATTCAAAAAACCCGTCTTAGCTTAGCTCAGACGGGTTTTTTGTTTTAATGTATAGAGATTAGAGTTATGAAAATGAAATGGAGTTTGTTGGTTGGAGTGTTAGGTTTGGGTTTGATGACTGCGTGCAACGGTGCAGATGATTCAACAAGTGGAACAACGGTTGGTGGTGATAATATGTTTGTGCCGCCAACGATGCCGGATTCAGTTTACGGACAATTGAAACCAGGCGATATCATCATCCGAAAAGGAAATGGTCCCTTGTCGGCGCATATAATGATCAATACAAAAGAAGAATATTCACACTGTGGAATTATTGTCAAAGAAGGCGATGAGTGGAAGGTAGTTCATACCATTGGTGGAACAGCGAGTGAGGATGCTACAGATGGTGTTCAATTAATCGACTTAAAGGATTTTGTTGGACATGGAGCAGATTCAATGGTGTTTATTTGCCGTCCTATTTTTGCCGATTCATTAGACATCAAAATACCTGAACGGGCTTATCATTATTTGAGCCTAGCCGTTCCGTTTGATCACAGATTCAGTTTGTTCACACCTGAAAAATTATATTGTTCAGAATTGTTGTTCTACATTTTCAAAGAAGTAAATGGAGGGGAGAATGTTTTTGAAGTAAAGAAAAAGCACAATTCATACATGTTGATGTTCTCAACCTTTTTTGATCAGGAAAAATTTGCGCCAATTTTCCACTTGCGCGATGCTAACCGTGGAACATTTAAACAAATGATTCAACCAACGGTGATTGATTCAACCGTTGTTCAGGACTCCCTGTAATCCGCCAGTGTGCAAGAGTACCACTTTTGAATTTGGCGCAATTTTGTTTGCCAGGATATCTTGCTCGAAAGCATAGATCATTTTTGCTGTGTAAACTTGCTCTAATGCAATTCCGGTTTTTGCTTTCCATGATTGCATGAAGTTCAAAAGTTCATCTGTGTATTTCCCATAACCACCAAAATGATATTCTGTTTCAAGGGTTAGTCGCTTTAAATAGTCAGCTACAAGTTCGTCATCGAAAAGAGAGTAGTAGAGTGTTTTTCCAATTTCATCGCGCAGAAAATTTCCATTTTTTAATGCAGAGATCGCAATAATATTCGCTGTTTTTGTTCCAAGCAAAAGTCCTGCAGCTGTTGTTCCTGTTCCGGCTGCGGTATAAATGTAATCAGGTTCAAATGAAATTTCCTGTACTAGTTCAGCTACGCCTTGTGCACCCAAAAAGTTTGCGCCGCCTTCTTCAATGATGAGCACATTTCCAAATTCTCTTCTGAGTTCTTCGTGATAAATTCGTTCATATCGTTGCTCATAAATTTCGCGAGAAATAAAAACTAAATTCATACCATCGGCTTTTGCTTTTGCTAGTGTCGCGTTGCTCCCTTCATTCAATTCATTTCCACGAATGATTCCAACGGTTGGAATCTGAAACATTGAACCGGCAGATGCCGTGGCTGCAATGTGATTTGAATACGCACCTCCAAAAGTTAAGACGGCGTCATACTTGCCTGATTTGAATTTTTCAAAATTGTATTTGAGTTTGCGCCATTTGTTTCCTGAGATTTCAGCATGAATTAAATCGTCACGCTTAATAAAAACTTCAAGGTTATGTTTGTTATAAACCGGATCTTCAATTTTTTGAAGCGGGGAGGGTATGGTGAGTTTGGTGTTCAAGTTTTGCTCTTCCTTTTATGTTCAGTTGTTGTTATGAAAAATTAATCGGTGGTCTGGTTTGAAAAAAGTAATCGGTGATCGGTGGTCGGGTAATCAGGCGGTAGGGTTTGAAAAAGTTTACAAATTGCCATTTAATTTTTTACCGATTACTGATTACCTGTTTACCGTTTACCATTTACCTTCTCACCTTCTGGAGTATACATTGTGATTCCTTTTTCATTATACGCTTTAATCATTACTTCTAGAAATTTTTTAGCATCTGCAACCAACGTATCAGCTTGTCCGATTTTGACTTTTTTCATTGCGCCTTCTTTTTCAAATAGCGGAATCAATTCATCACATTTTCTTTTTTTTGAGAATTCAGGATTGTGAACTTTGGTTTTAATGCTGTGTTTTTGTCCAGTTGGGTCGATGATTTCTGTTTCAAAAATTTCATCTGCGTAAACTGGAAATTTAAAATCTACTGCATCTTCAAGTGTGTGTAAATTTGTTCCCGCGTTTGCTAGAGTTACACCAATATAAAGTAGTTTACCACCTTGCTCTGAAACTTTATAGAAAGGGCTTTTTGAATTGTATGGGGTGAGCTGATTGAAGTGTTCATCCAGAAAATAATCAACATTTGCTCCCCAGGCAGATACCGGCTCTGTTGGGTGCCAGCTTCTTTTTACGCCTGATAGTGTTCTGAAATATTCTGTGATTTTTCCAGTTTTGGATGGAGAATTTAAAACGTCAAAAGATTTATTTGTTTTGATGTAATCGAATTGATAAACTGCGTTTGGTGAAGTAGGCATTAGAATTGTTCCTTGTTCGCCAACAACCTTCAAGAGTGCATCTACAAAAGTTTTTGGGCCGTCCTTTAAATGACCAATTCTGCTTAATGAAGAATGAACGAGTAGAATATCTCCAGATTTAATTCCGGCCTTAATAAAATCTTTTTCTAAATCTTGTTGAGTGATACTCTGGCCCGCTTTGGCCATTTGTTCCAATTGATTATTTCTGATTTTTTTTGTGCGCTGACGATTCCATTTCAGCAAAAAATCCGGTGTGAGATTTCGTAAAAAGTCTCTCAAACTCATTTGCTCACAAACTTGTACGTGATGGTTCCAGTCTGAAGTGCCGGAGCGGTAGAGCTTAAATTAAAGCGTGATCGTTTAGCGTATTTGATTGATTGTTCAATCATACATTCAGTTGCATTCGAAGATCCGGAAGCCATGTAAGTAACTGTTTTCACAACACCACTTTTGTCAACCTTTATTTCCAGCATTACTGTTCCTGCAGTGTTGCAAGTATAACCAGGCTTTTCAAGTGAATGTACTTTTCTGTCTTTTAGATTGAACGAAGCCATCACGTCGCCTGCAAAAGAATTTGCCCCTTGGGTGTCAACCGTTTTATCCGGATTGGTATTGGTTTGTTTATTTTGCTGTTTATTTTTATCGTCAATGTCCATTCCGGTTGCCGGATTTTTATTGCCGTCACCGTGTGTGCCGCCCCACTCATCAAAATATTGCTGCTCCAATGCTTTTGCATTTTCTTCAACCATTTTGTCCATTTCCTGTGTAGAGAAATTTTCATACGATTTCTCACGCGTATCATTTTCATCACTTGTCACGTTATAAACCGGCGCATTTTCGGGATTATTTTTTGGAGCAATTTCAAGCAACTTCATCATCTCCGGATCCATCTCAATATCATCTAAAGGAATCTCCATTTCGACAACAGGTTCAACCAGTCTAAAAGGACGTTGAATGGTAGCAAAATTGGTATAGATAAATACAAAAACATGGAACATGACTGTGCCAATAATTGCGAATTTGTATTTTTCTATAAAATCTAAAATCATTCTTCTTCTTCCTTGCGGAGTAATTTATTATTTAAAATGTCGTAGTAAAAAACTGAATCACCGTCTTCTATCTTTACGATCTTGTCGTCAATAGGTTCAATTGAAATGTAGACAAAATTAAGCAAAGTATCGCCACGAACATTCAGGAGGCCATAATTTCCGTGGCTTTTGGCAATCAGAAGCGTATCGTTTAAAAAAGTCAGATCCTCAAAGTAAGGTTCTAAAATGTAATGTCCTTGCTTGTTGATCAAACCATAAAACGGATCAATACCTGCAATTGCAAATCCTTTTGAAAACGATCCAGCTAAGGTAAAATTGTGCGCAATTGTCATTACACCTGAAGGTGTGTAATACCCCCACTTGCCAGCTTTGCTGACTGCAATCAACTCTGAATAATCACCTAAATTTTCTTTGGGCTGGGCAAATAATCGTTTGCCGGTTGTGTCAATGAGAATGTACTTTTGTTCTACTTCTATTCTGGCAAATCCATTTTTATAGTTGGCAAGTTGTCGGTATTCAGAATAGGGAACAAGCCAGGTGGTTAAAATCAAATTACCATTTGGATCTACAAAATTAAATTGTTCATCTTTAACTACTAAAGCGCGGTTGCATGATAAAGCACCGATGTAATCATATTCAAACGGCAAAATTGTATCTCCCGAAATTGAAATCAATCCCCAATAGTCATTACTCATAGCCAGATAGGTTTGATTTTGATAAGGGCGCAAATCGTCATACTTCATCGGAATAAATGTTGTGCCGTATTTGTCAATCAAACCAAAAAAGTGATTGAGACTTACAATGGCTTTTCCTTCCTGGTAATCAAAAGCGTCGGTGAAGGTTGGTGGAATACGCACAATACCTTTGGAATCAAAATAACCATAGAGCGAATCTTTCAAAAAGTATGTGAGGCCATCTGTCAGATTTCCTAAATCATCGAATTGTGCCGGAATAATAAATTCGCCACTCCGGTTTATCATACCCAGTTTACCTTTCAATTCAACCACTGCGTGTCCTTCATGAAATGGAAGTGCGTCGTCAAATCGCGCAGCAATGGTCAGTGTTCCGGTTTTATTGACATAGCCATATTTGCCATTTGTCTTGACAACGGCTAATCCTTCACTGAAATTGTCAGCTTCTTCATAAGTGAGTGGAATAGTAATCAGTCCTGTTTCATTTACAAAGCCCCAAAGATCGCCAGACTTAATAGGGAAAAATCGTTGGTTAGCCAGAATAAGTTCTTGTTCAATTTCTTTTAAAAAGGGATAAGCTGGATATGCGCTTGTGAATGCTTCGATGCTGTTTTCACTGTATGAATTGGTTTGCACATGTGTGTTGTATAATTTTCGCCAGGCTTCATTCACGTTGTGATTATCAGGGCAATCAGCAATAAATCTGCGATACGCATCAACCGTTTCTGTCTGCGTATAGAGTTCAAAAATTTTATCTTCTGCATCCGTGCGGTAGGGACTTTCAGGATATTTTTTCACAAACTCAAGATAGGACAAGAGCGTGTTAGAGGCTGTATTCTCCAGATAAAGCGTATGCTCAAATTTGGATGCTGCAGGTTCTGCAAAAAAAGAAGTAGGGTAGGAATTCATGAACTCCTGGTAATCTTTGCTTTGACCTTTCGTATCGGCGATTAAAAAAGCAAGGCTGTCTCTTTTAAAAACGGCGGAATCAAGCTTAGCACTCCAGAAATTTTTGTGAATGAAAAAGTTGAAGTCCTCAACGGTATTTTTGTGAATTGCTCGAATATACAGGACTTCAGAAATTCTTTCGCGCTGTTGAACAATGCTCAGACTGTCAACTCCAAGTTCAGCAATTTTTAATCTCGATTTAAGATCAAGCGAGGGAAAGCTGCTCATTGAACGGATAATGAAATTGTAAGCTGAGTCGATGTTGTGAAAAGGATTATCTGTCCTGAAGTAGATCACACTCAGCCCGTAAGCTGCCGGAACCACGTTGTTTTTAAGCGATTCCTCAAAAAGTTTTTTTGCTTCAAAGTAGTTGTAGATCTCAAGTGCCTGATAACCTTTTTCGATTTTTCCGGCAAATGAAATACCTGACGAAATTGTCAGCAACCAACCTATGAGCGCAATGCGAAGCATATCTTATTGGCAAAATTAGTATAATTCAACAGTTTTAGTGCAGTTTAAGTTTCCTGCGGCCTGCCTTTGAAAAACATTCACACAAAATAAGTGCCGAATCGTTGCTGTTATTGGATTTTTTAAGATTTGTTGGAATTGTCGGATTCTAATCGTCTGCATAACCTGAAGCAATCTCATGGCCGACTTTCATAAATCTTTTGCAAAGTCTTGATAATCTTTGGTTTTTAACTTTCTTTCACAGTTTGCAATAAAAAGCAATTAAACGTGTTATACTATAACCTTATACTTGTAAATTTGCAACCTTTATTTTTGAGCCGTTCATGGTAAAAATTGCTGATCGCATACTGTTTTATTTAATACTGAAGCCTGTCTCTTTTTTGCCATTGGGTGTTCTGTATTTTATATCTTCAGTGATTGCTTTTTTGACCTATCACGTTGTCAGATATCGCCGTAAGGTGGTTCATCAGAATCTGATTTCCGCTTTTCCGGACAAGTCAAAATCTGAAATCAAAACTATCGAAAAAGGCTTTTACAAGCACTTCTGTGATTTCATCATGGAGAGTATAAAAGCAATTAGTATTTCTGAAAGACAACTGGATAAACGCACATCGATTAAAAATCCAGAGCTCATTGAAAAATATTATGCTTCGGGTAAAAACATTATTGTTACCTGTGGTCATTACAACAACTGGGAGTTCTACGCGCTTAGTTTGCCTAAATTATTGAAGTATAAAACCTATTCAGTTTACCAGCCTCTTAAAAATTCATTCTACGATAAAATCCTTTACAACTCGCGCGTCAGAAATGGAATGACGCTTATTAAAACGCGTGACCTTGTTCCTTTTTTCTCAGAAAATAAAAATGAAAAAAGAATGGTGATTATTGTTAACGATCAATCTCCATCAAACATCCAAACAGCTCATTGGAATACCTTTTTAAATCAGCCAACAGGTTGGAACATCGGGCCTGAAAAATTGGCTAAAAAATATGATTATGCAGTCTTGTTCGGCTATTCAAAACGAGTCAAGCGAGGTTATTATGAAGTAGAATTTTCTACAATCTGTGAAAATCCAAATGCTATTCCGGACGGTGCAATTACCAATACCTATTCAAAAATTTTGGAAGAATTAATTGTTTCAAATCCACAATTCTGGTTGTGGTCACATAAACGCTGGAAACATCCTCAGCCTTTGAAACAAGAAAAACCAGTTTCGGTTAGTCAACAAATCGCATCATGAATTTGATTCCTTTGGCAGAGCGTATGCGGCCAAGAACGTTGGCTGATTATATTGGTCAGCAACATATTCTGGGCGAAAACAGCGGACTTAGAAAGGCAATTAATTCGGGCAACATTCCTTCTATGATTCTTTGGGGACCTCCCGGAGTAGGAAAAACCACCCTTGCACAAATAATTGCTAATACGGTCAAGAGACCTTTTCATGCTTTGAGTGCTGTTAATTCAGGTGTAAAAGATATCAGAGAGATCATTGACAAAGTAAATAATACAGGTCTTTTTGGAAGTGGCAACGCAATTTTATTCATTGATGAGATTCACCGTTTCAGCAAATCTCAACAAGATTCTTTGTTAGGCGCAGTAGAAAAAGGAACCATTACCCTGATTGGAGCAACTACTGAAAATCCGTCGTTCGAAGTAATCTCCGCTTTGCTTTCAAGATGTCAGGTTTATACCTTACAGCACCATTCAAAAGATGAGTTGATTAGTTTGATGCAGCGCGCCGTTCAGCAAGATCCTGATTTATCAAAACGTCAGATTGAATTGAATGAAACATCTGCTCTGCTTCAAATTTCTGGAGGTGATGCGCGCAAACTTTTGAATGCACTGGAAATGGTAGTCACACAAACCGAAACGGATCCGGTTATCATTACAAATGATGTAGTAACTCAAATTCTGCAAGAAAATCTTCCAAACTATGACAAGGATGGCGAGATGCATTACGATATTATTTCTGCATTTATAAAATCTGTCCGAGGAAGTGATCCAAATGCCGCAATCTATTGGTTGGCGCGTATGATCGAAGGAGGAGAAGATCCAAAATTTATTGCCCGGAGATTAGTGATTTTAGCTTCTGAAGATATTGGTCTGGCAAATCCAAATGGGATCATCATGGCTAATGCCGCATTTCAGGCAATTGATGTAATCGGTTGGCCTGAAGGTAGAATAGTTTTGGCACAATGTGTTATCTATCTTGCAACATCTCCAAAAGGAAATGCCGCCTACATGGCAATTAACAAAGCACAAGATCTTGTCAGAAAAAGCGGAAACCTAAGCGTGCCTTTGCCGCTGCGAAATGCTCCAACAAAGCTGATGAAAGAACTTGGCTACGGCGAAGAATATAAATACTCACACAACTTCACCAACAATTTTGTCAATCAGGAATTCCTTCCCTCTGAAATTGTTGGCACCAATTTTTATGAACACGGCAGTGCAACTCGTGAAAAGGAGATTTGGGAAACTATCAAGAACCTTTGGGGGGATAAGTATCAGTGAGGTCACTTCGGCTCCGCTCAGTGACCGGTTAGTTCCGAGTATTGACGGTTAGTTGGCCTGAGCGCTCAGCCTTTTTGGAATGCGTCTGAAATCAATTTGAAAATCAAAACACAAAATATCCTTAACCGGAGGCTGAGCAACGTCAAAGTTGCTTAGCGTGAATTTTGTGCAATTTTTTAACAGAACTCCTTAACCGGCGACTGAGCGGAGCCGAAGTCAAAGGAACACAATTGCAATTTTATCCGCACTAATTATGATATTTGTGTAAGTAATTAAAACAACACCTCTTGCTAAAAACAGACTTCTTAATTATCGGTTCCGGAATTGCGGGTTTGACCTATGCGATAAAAATTGCAAAAGCGAATCCGGATAAATCAATTACGATTATCACCAAAGCAGACAAAGGTGAATCCAATACCAAATACGCACAGGGAGGAATTGCTGTCGTTTTTGATGAGCATGACTCGTTTGAAAATCATATCGACGATACTTTACGCGCAGGTGATTTTATCAATGACAAAGCCGTTGTTCGCAGAGTAGTAGAGGAAGCTCCCGACAGATTGCGCGAAATTATTTCGTGGGGAACACGATTTGATAAAGACACTTCCGGTGATTATGATTTGGGTAAAGAAGGAGGACATTCTTCAAATCGTATTTTACATCATAAAGACATTACTGGTTTTGAAATTGAACGAGCTTTGCTTGAAAAATTGCGGAGTGTCGAAATGTAAAGGTACTAACACACCATTTTGCAATTGATTTAATAACAGATCATCACCTGGGAAAATTGGTGACACGTCGAACTGAAAAAACGTGTTATGGCGCTTACGCTCTAAACAGCAAGACAAAAGAGATTGAGCGGGTACTTGCAAAAATTACGATGCTGTGCTCGGGTGGAGCAGGTCAGGTTTACGGACACACCACCAATCCAATCATTGCAACTGGAGATGGAATTGCGATGGCGCATCGTGCAAAAGCTTTGGTGAGTGATATGGAGTTTGTACAGTTTCACCCAACCGCTTTATTTGAACCCGGAAAAAGTCCTTCGTTTTTAATTTCAGAAGCTGTGCGTGGTTTTGGTGCCTACATCCGAAACAAAAAAGGTGAACGTTTTGTTTTGAAAACAGATGAACGAGGTGAACTTGCATCGCGCGATATTGTTTCAAAAGCTATTGACAAAGAATTAAAAGTGACCGGTGAAAATCACGTCTATTTAGATTGCACGCATTTGGAAATGGATTCTTTTTATCAGCACTTTCCCAACATAACAGACTATTGTAAAAAGATCGGAATTGATGTTGCCAAAGATTGGATTCCGATTGTTCCGGCTGCGCACTATACATGCGGCGGAATTAATGTGAACATGAACAGTGAAACCAGCATTATGAATTTATATGCTGCTGGAGAATGTTCCCGAACAGGCTTGCACGGTGCAAACCGGTTGGCATCCAACTCACTTTTAGAAGCCTTGGTTTTTGCACATCATGCGGCTGAAGATGTCACTGCAAAAATTAATTCCATTTCGTTTCACGATAACATTCCGGCCTGGAATGCTGAAGGAACAACGGATCCGGAAGAGTTGATTTTGATCACGCATTCGCGCAAAGAATTACAGACAATTATGTCAGATTATGTTGCCATTGTGCGTTCTAATATTCGATTGAAACGTGCGCTCAGTCGCTTAAAAATTCACTACGAAGAAACGGAAGAATTGTACAAGACCACTAAAATTTCGCCGCAACTTTGTGAGTTGCGTAATCTGATTACGATTGCTTATTTGATTGTTACGCAATCCATGGTGCGCTCTGAAAATAAGGGAGCATTTTATAATGTGGATTTGGGGTAGATTGATATTTGCCAGAAAAAAAATACAAAAATGGAATCAGTAAAACCGCGCATACGTTTTGTTATCGTTGTTATCATTGCGCATACAATAGCATATCTTTTTTCTGGTGGAATAGCATATCAATTTATAACAAAACCATTGTGGGAAGGATCCGACTCGTTGTTGGCATCTTATCTTCGAACTCCCGGGAATGAAGAGTTGTGGGGTTTTGCAATGATTTGGCAAATTCCCGGACAGGTGTTGAGATCGCTCTTGATGGGTTTGGTTTTTTTACCTTTATTTAGTTCGTTGAAAACATGGACATTCTTCAAAAAATTCTTGTTCATGAGTAGTTTGTTATTCGTCTTAACTCATTTGGCTGCTGCTGCGCCATCACCGGCAAATATTGAAGGATTGGTTTATATGAGGCCAGAGTTTGTAGCACTGGGCTTTATAAAAATGCAACCTGAAATGATATTGTATAGTATTATTGCGGGCATACTATTTTCTAAATTTGCTTATAAGAAGGATAGTTTGAGTATAAATGGAATGAATAATTAAACGGGGAAAAACTAAAATTAGCAGCAATGAACACAACTCCTCTCCATAACGAGCGTATGGCAAAAATGACTTTTGCTTCGGTTTACCCATTGTATATTATCAAGATTGAAAAAAAGGGCCGCACAAAAGAAGAATTGCATCAAGTCATTACCTGGTTAACCGGTTTTAATGATGAAAAATTCAAGAACTCATAAATGAAAAAGTCACCTTTGAAATTTTCTTTCAACGGGCTAAATTAAATTCAAATGCGCGTCTCATTGCCGGTTTAATTTGCGGCTATCGAATTGAAGAAATTGATAATCCATTGACACAAAAAGTTCGCTACCTGGATAAGCTTGTCGATGAATTGGCAAAAGGAAAAAAGATGGATAAAATTTTAAGAGGCTAATAGCAGTTCTTTTTTGAAATTCTGAATGGAGGAAAAACAATCTCCGCGGAGCTCTGCGCCTTCTCCGCGTCCTCTGCGGTTAGAAACTTCTACACCTCTCTCCAAACAGGCCGTGTTAAACAAGTTGGACCACCACCACCTTTAACACTGATTTCATTTCCATCGTATTCAAAAACTTCACAACCCGCTTTTTCAAGAAGTGATTTTGTGATTGGATTCCCTTTTACCATGATGCATTTTCGCGGAGCAACAGCAAGTACATTACAGCCCATGCTGTCAAATTCAGATTCAGGAACTTCAATCAATTCATATCCACGATTCAATAAATCATTTCTAAAAATAATCGGCATGAGTGGAGAATAAACCACAGCCAGATTTTTGTCAACCGGACTCAATATCGACATCAAATGAAAAACATCTGATGGGCCTCTATGATGCGGAAGAGGAACTGTGATAATTTCAATTCCAAACGGGTTGAGTAAATTTTTTAATTGCTGAATTCCATTTTCATTTGTGCGATAGGTGTGACCCACAGCAAGTGTTTTTTCATCCAGCCACGCGACATCTCCTCCTTCAACAGTTCCCGGTGATTCAATTATTCCAAGAATCTTGAACTTATGTTTTTCAAATACTTTTTGTTGTGCTTTGGGTTCTGTTTTGCGCGCAGCTTTGCCCATGTTGCAGATGATGATTCCGTGGTCAGTTGCTATGGCAGCATCGCGACAATAAATGGAGTCTATCGAAACGGTATCATCTTTTTCGAAATGAAAAATTTCAATCTTACTTTCTAAAAAGAGGTTTTCGAATTTCTGATATTCGACTTTTGATTTTTCGAAATCAGGTTGACCTAAATAATTAAGATCTTTCCATTGACCAGAAATCAAAGCATCGTTTTGAAAAGCATCTTCTGCCTTTTTGATGAAAACAGAATTTAATTTTCCTATTTCAGATTGACACGTTTTTTTCATAATAAGTCAAGTTGATTGTTCTTGTGCAGTTCTCACTTCGAAAATCATAAATCGGTGATCGTTAATCGGAAATCAAAAAACGGATAGCGTATTCAAAGATGTATGTTTATTTCTGCTCTTGATTCCGCCTCATCCAAACGTAAAATGGAATTCCCGCAAGTACTGCAATGAAGCCCCAATACACCGTTTCAGCACCCGAACCTAAAATTGCCCAGAGTGAAAAAATAAAAGCAAGTCCGGCAATGACCAGATTGGTGATAGAATGTTTTTTCCACAATTTATCTTGCAATAATAAAATACCGTAAGCCGTTGCTGAAAACAGATAAGGAATTAGAACTGTCAGAGTCGTCAACAAAGCCATGAAGGTAAAGGTGTCTGTAAGTCCCTCCTGATAATTCATCATCATCAAAGCAGAGATCAGAATACTTGAAATAACAATTCCCCACACCGGAGTTTTTTTGCTGTTTTCCTTTTTGAAGATTCCCGGAAATAATTTATCACGAGCAGCCGCCATTGGCATTTGACCTTGTAAAAGAATCCAGCCATTGAGTGCACCAAATGTTGAAATTACAGCACCGGCGGCTACTAAGTATCTTGCACCTTCACCCCACATAATTGCTGCAGCATCTGCAAAAGGTGCATTTGAATCTTTCAGCGTTGCAGCAGGAATCATACCCATCACAGCAAATGATCCAACCACATAAAGTAGAATTGTAAAGAGAGTTCCAATCATCGTTGCACGCGGAATTGTTTTCTCAGGTTCGTGAATATCACCAGAAGGAATAGTGGCACTTTCCAATCCTAAAAATGCAAAAAGAGTTAGTGTGACCGTCGCACTGATGGCTGCAAAGTTAGATCCACCCGTCATGTTGAACGGACTGAAATTATCAAAGTCTATATAGAACAAACCTGCAAATGAAACCACCACCAATGGAATGATTTTTAGAATCGTTGTAATCAACTGAACATAGCCTGCGTTTTTTACACCGCGCGTATTGATCCAGGTTAAAAACCAGATTATCGAAAGTCCGGTCATTACGGCCGCAACAGGATCTTCACCTAATATTGGAAAAAAAACAGTCAGGTAACTTACCATTGCGACAGTAATAGCTGCGTTGGTGCACCAAATTGAAATCCAATATCCCCAGGCAACTAAAAAGGCTGCAAAATCACCAAGCCCTTCGCGCGTATAGGCATACGGACCACCTACCGAATTTTTAAGAAGTTTACTTAGTCGACTAAAAAGTAAAGCCAAAACAATAGCCCCGAGTGATGAGCCCACCCAGCCAAATAAACCTATGCCACCAAAGGCAGCAATTCCTGCAGGCAATAAAAAAACACCTGAACCAATCATGTTTCCAATGACTAAGGAGGTACTGGTCCACAAACCAATTTTTGCCGGTTCTTTTGCTTTGCTCATGTAAAGATGGTATTAGAATTTTGCGTTTAAAGGTAGTATTTCTTCTGACAAAACTAATTGCGCACTAATGCACTATCTTTTTTGAAGCGACGCTCATTACCCTTCACGTGACAGCAATTAATTTTTTTCACGTCAATAAGAAAAAGTAAATTTGATCAACAAAATGAAATAATATGACACCGTTCCAGATCATAGAACCATCATCGTCCAAAGTTCCGATCATCATCAGTATTCCTCATTGCGGAACTGAATTCCCGGATGAGTTGATCAATGATTATTTGCCTGAGCAAGTAGCTTCAATTGATGACACGGACTGGTTTTTACAAGATTTAAATGACTTTGCATCGTCTATGGGAATTACAGTGGTGTACGCGAAATACAGCCGATGGGTGATTGATTTAAATCGTGATCCACAAAGTGCGCCTTTATATAATGATGGACGTTTAATTACAGGCTTAACAACGACCACTGATTTTATTGGAAATCCAATTTACAAAACTGGAAAGGAACCTGATCAAACAGAAGTTGAACGCAGGTTAAAAGTCTATTTCTGGCCCTATTATCAAAAGCTGCAGCAGTTATTGGAAGATCGCAAAAGAGAATTTGGTAAAGCACTTTTGTGGGATGCGCATTCAATCAGAAGAATGGTTCCGACAATTCGAAAAGAAGCTTTTCCGGAAATGATTTTAGGAGATAATGATGAAAAATCAGCAGACAAAAAATTAATTGATATTACCCTTTCAGAACTTGGCAAAATTTATCAGGTCAACCACAACGATCCATTCAAAGGTGGCCACATTACACGTTATTTTGGTGATCCTTCAAACAATATTCATGCTTTGCAATTGGAACGCAATAAAAATTTATACATGGATGATTCAGAACGAAAATTTGACATCAGCCGAGCAAACAAAATGCGTGAAGTGTTGAATGCAAATTTTGCAAAGTTGATTGAAGAGTTGGTGCGATAAGAGCTTTAACAGCCAAGAAATCCATCGCAGTCCGCGTCTTCAGTTTTAGCACCGCTCAAGTCTATATAATAGCATTTTTCACCACTGCGAACCAATGTTGTTCCACTGTAAAATGAGTAAGCCTCATCAAAAGGTCCTTCAATTTCAGTTTCTCCTTTGGTATTAATGAAATAAATTCCACCGCCTTCAGGATAATACGCCATGCACAGTCCGTTATGGAATTCCTCAACTTGTACAAATAGAGCCTCAATTATTATTTCTCCTTGTTTGTTGATGAAGCCATACAAGCCATTTTCAAGTTGAACCGCAGCTTTACTTTCACTAAAAGATTTTGCATCGTTATAGTGCAGTTCAATCACTTCTTTGCCTTGAAGATCAATATAACCGTACTTTTCATTGCTGCCAACGCAGGCATAACCTTCGCTGAATTCTGATACAACATCATATTTACAAGGTGCAATAATTTTATTGTCAGTAGAGATAAAACCAAATTTATTTTGAGCAGAATTCGTAATAACAATTCGCTCCTCAGTAAAACCATCAAACACAAAACCGCCCGCCATTTCATTCATGTATATCGAAAAGTAAACATCATCAGGTAAGCTGTAAATCGTTCCGTTTGTATCACAAAATCCATGAATATCATCACTGCAAACAGGAGCTAAGCCATTGTGAAAGGAACCCACAAGTTTGAATTGTGGGTTCAGAATAATTTCACCTTTGTAATTTTTTAAACCGTATAAATAATCATCCGAATAAAACCACCCGGCTTCACTTGGTTCCTCTGTACTTACTAATGTTGATGAACTATCTAGGCTGATTTCTATACTTTCAGATTCTGCAGTATTTTGACTTTCCTGATGACTTTGACAAGACGCAAAACAGAAAACAGAAAGGATAAAAATTAAGCGGATCATTAATCTTCTCATAAACTGGATTTTGTGCAATTTACGATTTTTATGTTTTTGATTTGATCGCTCACTTTCTGGTTACAAAAGTTTGATGTATATATCATTGATAGCGCAGATGACGATTAATTTAATTTAACTTTGAAACATGCAAATAATCCGTTTTCTCTTATTCCCCTTTGCGCTGATCTATGGATTTATTGTGCTCTTGCGCAATTTCTTCTACGACAGCAGATTCTTCAAATCTTCCAGATTCAGTATGCCAATCATCTGTGTTGGAAACTTAAGTATGGGCGGAACCGGCAAAACACCGCATACGGAATATCTCATTCGTCTTTTAAAAGATAAATACAAAGTTGCAACCTTAAGCAGAGGATTTGGCAGGAAAGAACGTGATTTTCGAATTGCAGATAACCATGCTACTGCTTTGAATCTGGGTGATGAACCACTTCAATATCATCTCAAATTTAAAGATGAGATTACGGTTGCTGTAGAAGCAAATCGAGTGCACGGTGTCATGGATATTTGTCTTCAAAAACCTGAAACCAATTTGATTTTGTTGGATGATGCTTATCAACATCGCGCCATTCATGCCGGATTCAATATCTTGCTGACGTCTTACAATGAGCCGTTTTATACTGATTTTATGGTTCCGCTAGGGAATTTGCGAGAGTTCAGAGCAGGAAAAAAACGGGCAGATGTTGTGATTGTAACCAAATGCCCTGATTTTGGAAAAATTAACAAAGCTGAAATTGCAGCCAGATTGAAACTTTTGCCTGCTCAAAGACTCTTTTTCTCACGTATTAATTATGGTAAATTAATTTCACTGAAGGATGCGTCAGCCCTTGAAAATAGTAGTGGAAATCAAATTGTCCTTGTAACAGGAATTGCAAATTCAAAAACATTGGTTGATCAACTTTCAATCAACAATGAAATCCTGCATCATTTTAACTACCGTGATCACCATACCTTTTCAGTGTCAGACCTCACTGAAATTCACAATTTATTTGATAAATTTGCCAGTCCTCAGACGATTTTGGTTACTACTGAAAAAGACGCCATGCGTTTAATCAAATCAGAATTCGAGAAGACACTTAAAAATTATCCGTGGTATTATCAAGAAATTCAAGTTGAACTTGACAACAGTGCGGAATTTGATAAACTAATTTTAGAGTATGCTGAAAAAAATAGTTGAGTCGGTTGAATACATTCATGAACACGCACCGTTTGCGCCTGAAATCGGAATAGTTTTAGGTACAGGTTTAGGTGGTTTGGTAAAAGAAATTGATGTCAAGTTTTCGATTGACTACAGTAAAATTCCGCACTTTCCATTGTCTACGGTAGAAAGTCATTCAGGTAAATTGATCTTTGGTGAATTAGGAGGCAAGCGTGTAATTGCCATGCAAGGCCGTTTCCATTATTACGAAGGATATACTTTGCAAGAAGTGACGTTCCCGATTCGTGTGATGAAAATGTTAGGCATTAAAAATCTTTTTCTGAGCAATGCATCGGGTGGGGTAAATCCTGATTTTAAAATTGGTGAGATTATGATTTTGAATGATCACATTAATTTGTTTCCAGGCAATCCATTGATTGGAAAAAATCTGGAACAATTAGGACCACGTTTCCCGGACATGAGTGATACCTACGATAAAAATCTGATTGCACTTGCAAAAACAATTGCAAAAGAAAACGGGATTGATGTTTCAGAAGGTATCTATGCAGGATTAACCGGACCAACTTTGGAAACACCAGCTGAGTATCATTACATTCGTGTGATTGGTGCTGATGCGGTTGGAATGTCAACTGTGCCAGAAGTGATTGTTGCAAGACACATGGATATTCCTGTTTTTGCAGTTTCAATTGTGACCGACTTAGGTGTAAAAGGAAAAATTAAAAAAGTCAGTGTTCAGGATGTCATCGATGTTGCAAGTCAGCAAGAACCAAAGATGACATTCATTATGAAAGAACTTATTTCAAGAATTTAATGGCGATTACAGACGAAATACGCGCAAAATACAAACCAGTTATTGGATTGGAAATTCACGCGCAAATGCTTACAAAATCAAAGGCCTATTCGAATGACAAAAACGAATACGGTTCAGCTCCCAACACCAATGTCAGTGTGGTTACACTTGGGCATCCCGGTACGCTGCCGCGCATGAACAAAAAAACAATTGACTTTGCAATTCGCATGGGAGTGGCTTGTGAATGTAAGATTACCGAAGTGCAGCATTTTGCCCGCAAGAATTATTTTTATCCCGATCTTCCAAAAGGCTACCAGATCACGCAAGATACCACGCCTATTTGCACGGGTGGTTATGTCTTGATCAAAGATGAAAATGGCAAGGATAAAAAAATCGCACTTACCCGCATTCACATGGAAGAAGATGCCGGAAAAAGTGTACATGATATTGATCCGTTCAATACACTGATTGATTTGAATCGCGCGGGTGTTCCGTTGATTGAAATTGTTTCTGAGCCAGATATTACATCTTCACAACAGGCATACAATTACGTTACCGAAGTTCGAAAACTGGTGCGCTATTTAGACATCTGTGATGGAAATATGGAGGAAGGAAGTTTGCGTTGCGATGCAAATATTTCTGTCATGTTGAAAGATGCAACAGAGTATGGAGTGAAGGTAGAGGTTAAGAATATGAACTCCATGCGCAACGTTCAACGCGCTATTGAATATGAAATCGAACGTCAGATTGAAGCTATTGAAAACGGAGAAAAGCTGACGCAAGAGACTAGAAACTTTAATGCATTGAACGGAACCACAACAGCCATGCGTTCGAAAGAAGCGGCAAATGATTACCGTTATTTTCCGGAGCCTGATTTACAACCAATCCGCATTACCGAAAATCACATTCAGAAAATCAGAGAAGCCATGCCACCGCTTCCAAATTATCTGCACACAAAATACACAACTGAATTAGGTTTATCTGAATACGATGCAGGTGTTATCACAGATCAAAAGGAAGTGGCGCTCTATTTTGAAGAAATCATCAAACACACAAAAAATTATAAATCTGCTGCCAACTGGGTAATGGGTGAAATTAAATCTCACCTCAATTCAAATGCAATGGATATTACCGAGTTGAAGTTGACACCAAAGCATGTCGCCGATTTAATTGGTTTGATTGACAATGGAAAGCTGTCGCATTCGCTTGCCTCTCAAAAGTTTTTCCTGAAATGTTGAAGTCCGATGAAGCTCCGCTAAAAATTGCAGAGTCAAACAACTGGATTCAAACATCTGATGAAGGTGAAATCAAAGGAATGATTGCTGAAGTAATTGCCGAAAATCCAGCAGAAGTGGAACGTTACCGTGCAGGAGAAACAAAATTAATGGGCTTCATCATGGGGCAGCTCATGAAAAAAAGCAAAGGAAAAGCTGATCCTAAATCAGCGGGAAAATTATTATCTGAAATGTTAGCACAATGAAAAAATTAATTCAATATATCGCACCCGCTTTTGCATTTACACTACTTGTATCATGCGGTGGCTCTGAGGAAGTAACCCCATTGCCGGAAATGGAAGTCGGTCATGTTATCAAAGGAAATGTTCAGGGAGCAGAAGGACTGGAGGCAAAGTTAGTCGTGTTTGAAGGAGGTGTGAATACACCCATTGATTCTAGCCTCATTGTCAACGGTGCTTTTGAACTATCTACAAGAACGAAAGAACTTCGTCAGTATCTTCTATATGTTGAGAATGAACTTGTACTCTTGTTTCTGGATCCAACTTCGCAAGATGTTGCACTGACTGGTTCAATGCCTGGTTTAGGCAGAAATTATGAGGTGACCGGCTCTGGTTTCAGTGAGAGTGTACAAGAGTATATGCTCTTTATTCTAAACGATTACGATAAAGAAGTTGCATTGATCAATGAAGTGAATGCCTGCAATCCGGACGATAAAAAACAAGTTGAATATTTGATGGCAAGACTGGATAGCATTTTTGTAGTGCAACGTGCATATGCTGTTGAAAATATTATGAAAGACACAACCTCTCCGGTGAGCTGGTTAATGTTGAATGAATTATTTCCGGTAAATGGAATGGCTGGTTTTGATTCTTCAGACATTAAATATTTTCACATGGTTTCAAACGGAATGCGTTCTAAATATCCTGATTCAGAGTATCCACAATACATTGATGATCAAATAGCCGGAATTAACGCACAATATCAGAGTTTGTCTGCAAACACAGATGCTGGTGGAAAAGCGCCGGAGATAAATTTGAATGATACCAATGGAAAAGCACTTCCGCTTTCTTCGTTGAAAGGTAAAGTTGTCTTGATTGATTTCTGGGCATCCTGGTGTATGCCATGCCGTCAGGAAAATCCAAATGTTGTAAGGATGTATGATAAATACAAAGACAAAGGTTTTACGGTTTACAGTGTGTCGTTGGATGAAAGTAAAGATGCCTGGCTTAAGGCGATTAAAGATGACAACCTTTCCTGGCCAAATCACGTCTCAGATTTGAAAGGCTGGCAGTCGTCTGCAGCTGCTTTATACAGCGTAACTTCTATTCCGGCAACTTTTTTATTGGACAGAGAAGGAAATATTATTGCTAAAAATTTAAGAGGACCTGAGTTGGAACAAAAGTTGCAACAGGTACTTGATTAATTTAGAAAGATATGAAACAAATTTTTTCGATTATCGCTTTACTTGTTTGTCAATTATCAATTGGACAAGCTGTATATCCAGCACTTGGTGACGCCCTTATTAAAGGACAAGTGGTTGATGGAAAAAATCAACGCATCATGCTGGCAAATCAGAATTTGGGCGGAGCATCAAATCCGATTGCTATTGTTCAAGCTGATTCAACCGGAAAATTTAAAATCACATCTCCGGTTCCATTTCAGGATTATTATTTTTTACGATTTGAAAATGGTCAGATTTTAAACCTGGTTCTTTTTGGTGCTGATTCAATTACAGTATATACCGATTCGCGTGATGTATTAAACTTCTCAAGCATTATCAACTCACCGCACTCGGTTTTGATGAATGAGTTTTTAAAGAATTTTTATACGTTTAAGAATTTTGAAGATTCACTTAAAAATGTCTTGCGGGCAGATCCTACAAAACAAGCTGCTGCAGATGCGGTTTATCAGCCAAAAGCAGAACGGTTTTATGGCTATCGAAATGCTTTCATTAATACGTATGTTAAGTCTCCGGCACTCATTGTTGCATTAAGTGCAGTTGATCAGGAAAAAGAATGGGAGCTCTACAAAGGCATTATTGAATTGCTTGCTGAAAGTTTTCCAACATCACCTTCTGTTCAGAATGCCGTTGCGCATTTGAATAAATTAATCAAAGACAAGCAGGCCATGGATTTTCTGGCTGCCGGAAATTTTGCCAAGGAGATTGCACTTCCTGGTGTGGATGGTCAGATTCTAAAATTGTCTGATCAAAAAGGAAAAGTTGTTTTACTCGATTTCTGGGCATCGTGGTGTGCACCGTGTCGTCGGGAAAATCCAAATGTGGTTGCTATGTATAAGAAATACAATGAATCTGGATTTGATGTTTTCAGCGTCTCACTTGATAAACCAACGGATGCTGAAAAATGGAAAGCTGCCATAGCACAAGATGGATTAATCTGGCCAAATCACGTTTCAGATTTAAAGGGCTGGCAATGTGCTGCAGCAATTGATTATGCCGTTAAAAGTATTCCTTTCACTGTGCTCATTGATCGTGAAGGAAAAATTATTTCTACCAACGTGCGTGGAGCTGATCTTCAAAATCAATTAGCCAAAATTTTTGGATTTTAGTCGCGCGCTGAATGCAACAAAAGAAAATTTATTTCGCTTCTGATTTCCACCTGGGGGCTCCTTCGTATGAATCTTCTTTGGAGAGAGAGAAGCGTATTGTGGCTTGGTTAGAAGAGGTGAGAGTAGATGCTGCCGAAATTTTTTTAATTGGTGATGTCTTTGATTTTTGGTTTGAATACAAACGCGCCATTCCAAAAGGTTTTGTTCGTTTGCAAGGCAAGATTGCAGAAATTACCGATAGCGGAATTCCGGTTCATTGGTTTATCGGCAATCACGATATGTGGATCTTTGATTACATTCCAAAGGAGCTTGGCGTGAAGATGTACAAAACAGAAATTGAACGCGAGTTTTTTGGAAAAAAATTCATGATCGGTCACGGTGATGGATTAGGCCCCGGAGACAGAGGATACAAATTCATTAAAAAAGTTTTCAGAAATAAAGTGTGTCAATGGATGTTTGCACGCCTTCATCCCAACTTCGGAATTGGTCTTGCAAATTTTTTGTCCAGAAAAAGCCGGGTATCAACCGGACAGGCAGATGCTACCTTTTACGGTGAAGACAAAGAAATGCTGATCCAATTTTGTAAATCAAAACTGACCGAAAAACATTTTGATTATTTTGTCTTTGGTCACCGTCATTTGCCAATCGAATTTGAGCTTTCAGCAAATTCAAAATACATTAATATTGGAGATTGGATTACCTATTTCAGTTATGCCGTTTTTGACGGAGACAAACTGGAATTGATTCAGAATTATAAGCCTAAAGCTTAGCAATAATATTTTCTTTTCTTAACTGATGAATCACTGCATCAGGTTCAAAACCAATTGCAGTATCGATCCATTTAAGTGCTTCTGTATATTTTCCTTTGCGATATAGGTAAGTAGAATATTCGCTGTAGGCGTCTGCTATAAAATCAGAAATTTCGTCCAAATCAGCTTCTGGATTGGTTAAAAGAGATTCCATTAAACGAAGGTATTTCTCACCGTTTTCAAAATCACTTTCTGAAAAATATTCGCCGGCTAGCACGGCGTACAATCCTATTTCAAAATTCAAAAAGCGGGGAGACTCATGCAAGAAAGGGTATTTGGTGGCATATTCCAAAACTTGTTCGCCCACCAATTCTTCTGCAAATTGAAACTTTCCAATTGAGTTAATAATGCACGTAGCCAATAAATCTTCTACACTTTTATCCAGTGGATTTAATGCATAGCTGGTTTCTGCGGCGGCTAACGACTCGTCATATTTTCCACGATTGTGATGCCAGATTGCTTTCGTTTTCTCAATCGATGCCTGAAATAATTTTTGAGAATTTTCGTCGAGATTAAGTTTGACTAAAACTTCAGAACTATCTACAAATACTAAATCACGGCGTGTAATCAATGCATCATTGACAATGAATCCAAAGTTATTGAGCGCTCGTTGTTTTTCTGATTTTTCACCACAAATTGCATAATAACGTGTGAGGTAATCAATCATGTCAATATTGTCAAGTTCTGTAGATGCAATCAATTCAGCAAGTGTACTTCCTTCAATCAAATCAAGTGTCGGTCCCTGATAGAATTGCCGCGCACGTTTCAGGCAGGCCAGCGCCTCTTTGTGTTTTTTTCGATCCGATAAATAAAGCGAGCGATTGATGAGTTGTAACCCAACGATACCATCAAAATCCAATTCTTCATTGGTGTAAAAATATTCGGTGATAATAACATCAATCCCTTTTAATTTGACTTCCTGTTGCGATACCTTGCCAATGTTAACGAGATAGCTGACGGCTTCTAGTTTTGTGTGCTCGGTCCATACATAGACGCCGTTTTTTTCACTCGTTGATTCAATTCCAATTTTATACGATTCGGGATATGCTACTAAATAGACGTGCTGCGGAACTTCGACAATGGAATAAGGAATATTGAGTTGATCAAAAATGATAGCAAACAAAGCTGTTCCGGTAACACAGTTAAAGTGGTTATCTGAATTCAATTCCGGAAAAAAGGCATAGAGATAATAGTTCTGAAGATATTTTTTTTTGGTGAGCGTGTAGATTTTTTTTACGCGTTTGGTCGCCGCTTGTGAATCAAATTCTCTCAGTTCATAGATAAACGATTTGAGTTCTTTTTTGAATTTAGCAGCATTGGCATCTGGAATAACCTCATACAGGAGATCAACCTGCTGTTCAAACGAATATTTGGTGCCAAATCCAGTCAGGCAAAAAAGCGTTAAAAAGCAGATTGTCAGTAGCTTTTTCAATACGATAGAAAAGAGTTCTCTTCAAAAGTATGAACTTTTATGAAACCTTTTAGAACCTTTCCCGTTAAAGTAGATGTAAACGGATCAATTATACGATTACAGGTTAAGGGTTAGAGGCCATCTGAGGAGGTGGCCTCTTTTTTGTTTTATTTTGTCAAAGGCAAACTAAAACATCCCGATCGCGAAGCCTGGATCGGGATCTGTTGAATGATGACGGAATTGGTAGGGGCGAATTTTCATTCGCCCATGGAGTGTAAGCAACCTTACTTTATTATCTTTGAATAGATGCGAAACCTCTTCATCCTATTTATAATTTCATTGGTTGCAATCTCCTGCAAAAAAGAACCTGTGCTCACAGCGGCACCTTCTTTGGTTGGAACTTGGAGACATTATTCTGCTGCCGGTACATGGCATACCATTATCATTTCTGACAACGGTGAAGGTAATATGGAGTATGGCGTTGATGGTAAGTCTAGCGGTTATACTGAAACCCGCGCCTGGTATCTGAAAGAGAATACGCTCTATTTTGGCAAGCTCACGCTCAACGGGGATCTTTATGAAGTTATTGATTATCCCGTTCTGAGCTCATCAGAGACCATCGAACTTTTTGATACACTCCATGCCGGAAAAAAATACATGCGATTGGATAAAGGGATTTATGTGGAGATTTGATAAAAATCAGTTTTCATTTCGCACTACTTGCGTAGCTTTGTTCTAGAAATACTCCACAACATGAAAGTCTTTTATTGTTCTCTGCTTTTGTCTTCTTTTATTTTTTCTTGCGCTGAAGGCGATCCCAATGCTATCAACGATGTATATGGTGATTCAGAATCTTCACAAAAATACGCGGCTGGTGAAGAAGTCTATACGAAGAATTGTATTGCTTGTCATCAATCAGAAGGCGAAGGAGTAAAGGGTGCTTTTCCACCTTTGGCTAAATCAGATTATTTGCTTGCAGATAAAAATCGCGCAATCAAACAAATCATCAATGGTTCAAGTGGTGAAATGGTTGTTAACGGTGAAACCTATAACAGCATCATGCCGCCTCAACCTGTAAACGATGAAGAGATCAGAGATGTAATGAATTATATTCTGAACTCCTGGGGGAATAACGGAGGTGAGGTGACACTTGAAGAAGTGAAGGCGCAGCGTTAGAGGGAGTAAATTACAAATTCAAATTCACACTATACGATTCTCCTCGGGCACTTCGGCTCCGCTCAGTGACCCTTAGCGAGTCTTCGCTGCAATGTTGGCAGAACTCATGAATAGAACCGGTGGTTGAGCGTAGCCGAAACCACATCGCTCATAACTTTTGAATTTTGTATTTTGAATTTCATTTTTAATTAGCTTTGAGAGAAACCTCAAATACCCATTCTATGATTCTTCTTGACGGCAATAAAACTTCAGATGACATTAAATTGGAAATCGCTCAGCGCGTTGAACAATTGAAATCAGATGGAAAAAAAGTTCCGCATCTGGCAGCCGTGATTGTTGGGAATAATGGTGCAAGCCTAACCTATGTGAATGCAAAGGTAAAGGCTTGCGAAAGAGTCGGATTTGAATCTTCTTTGATTGCCTTACCAGAAACTATTTCTGAAAAAGATTTGCTGGCGAAAATAGCCGAACTGAATAACGATCCAAAAATTGACGGATACATTGTACAGCTTCCTTTACCAAAACATATTGATGAACATAAAGTGACCTTAGCAGTTGCACCTTCTAAAGATGTGGATGGATTTCATCCTGAAAACTTAGGAAGAATGGTTTTGAATTTGCCTTGTTTTTTACCAGCGACTCCGGCAGGAATTTTACAACTGTTAGAACGTTATAATGTAGATACATCGGGTAAGTCATGTGTAGTGGTTGGTCGATCACACATTGTGGGATCACCTATGAGTATTCTGATGGCGCGTAATACCAAAATTGGAAATTGCACTGTGACGCTGACTCATTCCAAAACAAAAAATCTGAAAGAACTTTGTCAGAATGCGGATATCATTATTGCTGCTTTGGGTAAACCTGAATTCCTTACTGCCGATATGGTAAAACAAGGAGCGGTAGTAGTTGATGTTGGTATAACTCGCGTCGATGATCCAACCAAAAAATCAGGATTCAGATTGTTAGGAGATGTTAAATTTGACGAGGTCGCTCCTAAATGTTCGTACATTACTCCAGTGCCCGGTGGAGTTGGTCCAATGACGATTGCTTCGCTCATGCTCAACACGCTTCAGGCGGTTGAGATGAGATCATGAAGTATAAATCTTACCCAACCAAAAACCAAGGGTGGCTTTTAGGCTCCAAAATCGAAACGTACTCTGCCCAATCATCTGCCATTTTACCTTTTAATACGCGCGGAAATTTATACTGCGAACCATACATGCCCTTGATCTCCATAAAATCATAGAATGCTTTTGTAGGCAAACATTTTAGTTTGATTTGTGTCAGCGCGTAACTTCTTTCGGTGCGATAATCATCGTTGAGTTGTGAAAGTTTTTCATCGATTAAAGCAATCACATCTTCTGCAATTACTTTGCTGTCACTTGCAATGTACCATTGATGGCCGTGTCCAAGATCATTCGTAAAACCTCTTACAGCAAATTCGCGAATGTCTAAATTGAGTTCGTAGGCAATTTGTGTAAGTGCTTCGGTCATGTTATCGACAGACAAATGCTCACCACAAAGACTTAAGAAATGTTTGGTGCGTCCCGTGATTTTTATTTTGTAGGTATCGAGACATTTGAACTTAATGGTATCTCCAATCAAATAACGCCATGCGCCTGAATTGGTAGAAACCAAAAGTGCGTAGTCAACATCTTCAACAACTTCGTTAATGGTAAGACTGGTTTCATAGTCAATCAAATTTCCGTCACTGTCAAAGTGTTCTTCATTGAAAGGAATGAATTCAAAGTACACATCATTGCTCATCAATAAATGCAGTGAGTCTGAATCTGCAGGCTGATAAGCAAAAAATCCTTCCGAGGTTAAATAGGTGTCCAGATAAATAACTTGATTGTCTAACATGTGATTAAAACGAATCATATACGGTTCAAAACTTACTCCGCCGTGAACATAGATTTTTAAGTTTGGCCACATTTGAAAAATAGAATCCAAACCATAATAATCTACAATACGCTGAATCAAAATTTCAACCCACGCAGGTACACCGCATATGGCTCCAATGTCCCATTTGGGGGCTTGTTTCACAATCTCTTCAATTTTTTCTCCCCAATTATTTAAGGCTCTCGTTTTTTTATCTGGTTTTGAAAATGGGCTAAACCATGAAGGAACTTTTCCAGTTATAATTCCACTCAAGTCACCTTCAAACTGATTGTTGATTTTTGTGAGTTGCGTACTTCCTCCTAAAAACAAAATGTCTTTTTCATAGAACGAAGAATCAAAATCTATTTTTGAAAGTGAGAGTAATTGTTTGATACTTGTTTTGCGAATAGTTTGAACCATCTGTTTTGAAACCGGAATGCGTTTGCTGGAAGCCCCCGTTGTTCCTGATGTCAAAGCAAAGTTGCTGATGTGACCAGGCCAGGTTACATTTCCAATTCCGTTTAAAGTTTTATGCCAGAATTTTTTGAAAAGATAATCGTAATCGAAAATTGGAACTTGCTCTTGATACGCTTTCATAATATCATCTGATTTCAAAATTTCTGAAAAATGATATTGCTGACCAAACTCTGTATTTTTTGCTTTGGCAAGTAATTTTCGCAACTGTTTTTCTTGCGCAGCCGAAGCTTCACGCTTTACCAGATTATTTAATTTGTAAGCATATTTCGTAGTGGTTTTCAAAACAGTTCCAAGTACAGCCATATTTATCTTTTTGGTTCACAACGAAATTAGATGCATGCCTTTACCAGAAAAGAAACACATCACTAACGAATCGTAAAGGCAATGTTATGTGAGGTGAAATGCTTTTGGTGATGAGGGTTTTAAGTGGTTGATGATTTATGAACAGGGAAGGTTGATAAGTGGTTTTATCCCATCTAAATCTTCCCAAAGGGAAGACTTTTGTCTTGGTATGGCGTTGACATTTTACTTTTCTTTCGAAGGTGTCATTTCGACAGAGGTATGCGCTTAATTGCGCAGATCGACGAGAAATCTCGTTGATTTGAAGCGTTAGCGAAAGAGATGAATCACAGTATGTTGAAATTTTGCAAAAACTTTATTTGGAGAGTATCAACGGTAGAGCAAAAAAATAAATCTTTGACAAGGGCGGTCGAATTTTAATCATACTGTTTAGGATATCTTTTCATTTTTGGTAATAATTTTATGTAAATTGTCGTTACATAAATCATCCCAGTTTATTCTAATGATCAAAATTGTAAATATTGCGCTTTTACTAATAAGTATGGTCGGTTTAAGTTTATTTTCTCAAAGTATTCAATTTGAGGAAATACTTCCACAAGCTCCAATGCCTGTGAATTTGGTTGAATTTGACTATGTGGCTCAAGGTGCTAGTGAATTTTCGGATGTTGACGGCGACGGTGATATTGATTTGATTATTTCTGGAAGTACTAGTTATGTTGGTCCATTAAATACAATTACTCGATTGTATTTAAATGATGGAGTAGGAAACTTTATTCTTGACAACAGTGCGACATTCACAGGTGTGCGATTAGGTACTGTAGACTTTATTGATGTTGATGGGGATTCAGACGATGATCTACTAATTACAGGGCAAAAGTACTGACGGCGGTTCTTCTGGGGCCATAGCCGAATTATACAAAAATGACAGCAATGGTAATTTTACGCTTTTTCTTAACCCATTCGAAACTGTTGCGTTAAGCTCAGTTGATTATGCTGATGTTGACGGTGACGATGATCTGGATGTTTTAATTTCGGGTCTTAATATGTCAAGTGTTCGAACGACAAAGCTTTATTTGAACGACGGAATTGGCAACTTTTTAACTGACGTATCCAATTCATTTCCCGGTTTAGAATCGGGTGATGTTCAGTTTAATGATGTTGATGGAGATTCTGATTTTGACGTGATTATTTCGGGGTTAGGCAATAGTGGAGAATTAACTGAATTGTATTTAAATGATGGAATAGGAAATTTCACTCTTGATTTAGTTAATTCATTCATCGGTTTATATGAATGTTCACTTGCATTTATTGATGTTGAAAATGATACTGATCCAGACTTAATAATCTCAGGAAGGACATCGGCTTTCCAGTCTGTATCCAAGTTATACAAGAATAACGGTTCAGGTGTGTTTACCGAGGATTTGGGAATCTCGATTACTGGTCTTTGGTTGGGTGCGTTAGAGGCGTTCGATTTTAATGGGGATGGGTATGACGACTTTATTTCGTGCGGTGAAGATTATTTTTCCGGCAACAGAGTTGCAGAATTATACATTAACGATGGTTTTGGTGGATTTGATTTGGATAATTCAATTTGGTTCGAAAATGCAGCATATAGTGCTATTTCTGTTTCAGATATAGATGGAGATAGTGATGCAGATGTTATTATTACTGGCCGTAATGAAATTAATCACAGCCTTACTCGGCTTTATATTAATGATGGAAATGCAAATTTCCGGTGGGCTTCACGAGTATTCGATGATGGCGTAGATTATAGTTCTTCAGACTTTGGAGATATAGATAATGATGGCGATGAAGATCTTATTTTATTAGGTGCCCCTTCGTTGATTACAGATCAAGGAAAAACTGGCTTATACATAAATGATGGTTTTGGTAATTTCACTAGAGATACACTTGTACAGTTTGATGGAGTGATGCAGGGTGACGTCAAGTTTTTTGATGCTGACGAAGATACTGACCTTGATGTCATAATTTGCGGATGGGAAGGTACCTTTGGTGGACACATAGCAAAATTTTATGAAAATGATGGCACTGGAATGTTTATCGAAATTACCGGTTTGCCATTTGTGCCTGTAATTTTTTCCAGCCTAGATGTTGGTGATATTGACAATGATAGTGACCTTGATGTTATAATTTGTGGTCGAAATATGTCGAATGATTCTCAAACAGAAGTGTACTTAAATGATGGATTTGGAAATTTCTCTTTTTTTAACGCCGGAATAATTGACATTCATAACGGCGTAGTTAAGTTGGTGGATATAAATAACGACAATGCATTAGACATTTTTGTTTCAGGATATAGCTCTGTTTCGCCTATGCCTGCAGTGTGGGTCGCAAAAATATATATAAATGATGGAATCGGTAATTTCTCGGAATTATCAAATCCTGAACTCGTTGGTTGGAGTGAAAGTGACGCTCAATTTGCAGATTTTGATTTAGACTACGATCTAGATTTGATTGTTTCAGGATATAATGGGGTGTTCAATCAAACAAAACTTTATAAAAATGATGGTAGTGGGATTTTTTCCGAATCATTATTATCGGCAAGTTTGCCTCAATTGCAAAGTTCTTCAATTTTATTTAATGACTTCGATCAGGATGGTTTACCAGACATTATAATTTCAGGAACTGACGGAGGTGTGAATTCAACGTCAATGTTTAAGAATGTTGGAGGTGTTGTGTTTTCAGAAGTAAATCCTGTTCCTTTTGATCAAGTTGAAAATGGATGTCTATCTTCTTCAGATGTAAATGGGGACGGCAGAATTGATGTTTTTATTACAGGCAGAGTTCGAACAAACTATGCCGTTGCTAAGATTTTCAGAAATATTACTACTGTTGGTTTGGAGCAACCAGTTTTGGAATTTTATTTTGGAATATTCCCTAATCCAACAGACGGATTAATAACTATTTCGACTCCTCCAAACACCCCGGAAAGTCATCGAATATTGATTCATGATACTCATGGCAAAGTAATTTGTTGTTTTATTGTAGACAGTTATAACACAATTGACCTATCAAATCTTCCTTCTGGGATTTATTATGTTACTCTTTCCAACGAGAATTCAGGAAGACAAAAGATAATTAAGTATTGATGTATAAAATCCGTAACCAACCCTTTCAAATAATTCGCGTTATTATTTGCAATGAGAATAGGAATTATTTTTTTTATTGGACTAATAACTCTTTGTGGGTGTCGAAAGGATTCTGATAAATCTGAATGTATTATTGATTATAAAATTGATAGCTCTACTTCTTATTCTCTAACAAGTACTCGGTGGAAATTAATTGGATTTAAAGAAACTTCAAAGACTAAAATTGACTATCCTCCATGCGAAGGATATAGGGTTGAAATAGACGGAAAAGTGAATGCGGACTACGGTGTTTACATTTCATTTCAAGACACAATGCACAATTATAACAATCCCGAAATGTATCCTTATCCATACATTTATGGCGGTAACACATCTGTAAATAGTTACGCTGGTAGTTACGAATTTGATTATGCGAATAATTTAGCATTGGGGATTTTTAATACTACTGAGCTTTGTCATCAGTCATCTGAAATAATGGACTTCGAGCGCAGGTATTATAGAACACTAAAAAAGGTCGATCGATTTGAAATCAATCACAATGTTTTAACTGTTTATTACAACTCAACCGATAAGATGATTTTTGTTCCTGTTGAATGAGCTTTTTGTAGTATTATTATTTATGAAGCGTGAGCGAATTGTGCAAATGTCATTAGGAGATAACCTAAAAGACAACTGGCCCCATTTAATTTACCAATTCAAGAATTGCTTAAACTCAATCTCCCTTTTTCAATTCTCAACCCTGACGGAAAATTATTGGTATAAAGTTGCCCCGTTCCCAAACCTTGCGGCATGGGATTATTTTTAGTAAATGTATACTGCGCAATTGCATTTAATCCAATATTACTTTCAAGGGCAGAGGTAATCCACCAATCAATTTTATTTTTTACTGCGATTGAAATCCATTCATCTGAACTTTGGAATCCACCCACCAAACTTGGTTTCAGAATGATGTATTGTGGTTTGATGAATGAAAGTAGTTCTGATTTTTTATCAAGTAAATTCACGCCAATCAATTCCTCATCCAAAGCAATGGGAAGTGGAGTAGAAGTACATAATTTTTTCATGGCTTCAAACTGCCCTTGTTTAATCGGTTGTTCAATGGAATGCAAATCAAATTTTGCAAGCTGATCTAATTTTTTTGGAGCCTCATCTATCGAGAAAGCACCGTTGGCATCTACCCGTAATTCCATTTCTGCTCTTGAAAATTTAGCGCGGATTGATTTCAATAGATCTAATTCATCTTCAAAAGTGATAGGACTTCCAGAAGACCGGTCACTGAGCGAAGTCGAAGTGCCGATTTTAAGTTTTATGCATGAATACCCCGCCTCAATTTTCTCTCTGATCTGCTGCTCCATGAACTCTTTACTGCCCATCCAAATCAAACCGTTAATTGAGATTGATTTTTTACCCTCGGTAAATTCGGATGGAAAATAAATTTCTTTTCCGCCATTTTTTAAATCAAGCAATGCAGATTCTAATGCAAAACGAATCGATGGAAAATCGTGGATTTTAGAAAAGTTAGTTGCAACATGTTCATTTACATTTTTACAAATTTCAGCCAGTTGATTTTCGTAATCGTTATTCCAATCCGGTGATAAGTTCTCAATGATGGATGCTTCACCTTTGCCAATGACAGATGGATTAGCTTCATCGAACAATTCAATAATCCACGAGTTCTTGGTGTGCAACACGCCGCGGGATGTACCGCTGGCTTGTTTGAAGATTAGGGTGTGTTTATGGATTTTTGATTGAAGCATTGTTCAGGATTGTTTTGGATCTAATTCAGGTAAATATTGAATCATGATTTTAAAATCTCGATCTAAATTTTCTGAAACTTTGGAAACGCTTCGTCTTAGCATAAAATAGAAGACTCCAAACATGAGGATAGCATGCAATAACAAAAACACGAATGGCATAAATCCAAATTTTGCAGCAAGACCGCTAAAGGCAAGAAAAATTGCTGCAGCTATATAAATAGAACAGAGCAACCAAAACATGTATTTCAATATTCCAGTGAATGCGCAAACATTCACAAGTAATCGAGTTCCATTTTTTTCGTTCTGAATTGTTCCCGAGATCAAAGGAATACCTGACAAAGAGTCAAAGAGTCGCTTCTTTTTTCGAATCGAAAATTCTGAAATGTTGATTGTGCCGCGATAATCAACTTTACTAGAACTGAAAGCATCAAATGCCCCGCTGAATAAGCCTTGATCTGAATCCGTAAACTTTTGCATCTGCTCCACAAAATCTTCATGCCGAACATAATATTTCAGTGATAGATCTTCTGACAAACCGAGTTTATCAAGCCAGTTGCTCATGAATTAATTTCCTTAGACAGACAAGTCAAAGATAAGGAAATCTCAAGCTTATTGTTTGAAGATTTTTTGAGTGAATTTTCCGTCTTCGTTTGTCAACGTCACGAAATAAATTCCAGTTGGAAATTTTGATAGATCAATTTCAAGATCATAATCGGAAAGTATTATTTCAGGAGTGACCATTTGACCAAGACTGTTTGTGACGACTATCGATTCAAACGATGCATTGAAATCCCGTTTAATGAAGAATGATCCGAAAGTGGGATTGGGGTATCCGCTGATTGAGTAAGTCTGGTCAATTTTATCCACCGTTGCGTATTGGAGCGCACACACGCCTGTACCATAATTGCCGGCATAACTGTGATGAACATAAATGGTGTCTTGATAGCTGAAACAGAACATTTCACTTAATCCACCAGAGACGTTATTATTTGCATACGGTTCGATAAATAATCCTGCAGTGCAACCAATTCCTTCAATCCAGCGATCTGGTATGTTCTGGAATTCAATACGGGTTCGATATTCTCCGGAAATTAGAATTGAATCTACAGCATGAACTACAAGCGTATCGTAAAATGGTTGCCATGTACCAATTGGATAAGCAATAGAATCTCCAACTTCAAGCGTAAAATCGTAGAGTATGAACTCAAGAGTTGAATCTTTAGGGACATAAAATACTTGACCTCCATTGTCTCTGAGCGCACCAAAATAATCTCCACCGCAAATTTTTACTTGTGTATAAATTTCGGTTCCTATTACAGTGTCTTCTCCATTAACACAATAATTACCTATCCAATATAGATATTGTGGATCCAACCAACCTGGATATCCTATTTCAAAGAAGTACGAATGATCTACCCAAACCGCATTTGAATCTGGAAAGGGTGTGTAGCTCTGACCAAATGAAAATGACATTTTGAGTAAGAGGAAAATGAGAAAGCACTTTTTCATTTTTCAGGTCTTTTAATATCAAACGAATGAATTTGATTGACAGTTGGTAGTGATTTGTTTTTTATTCAATGTCGCGTCTTTAAGAATGTTATATTTGATAAACAAAACCAGAATCTATGAAAGTATTAGCCTATATCAGCGTTGCCATCGGAACAGTTGCTCTTGCACTAGGAATCTATTTGCATTTTGTAGTGGCAGAAAATGCTGCTATCGCTGAATCTAATTTTGATAATATGCCAATGCTTATTGGTGATTCGTATTATGGTTCGCCTGATCACAGTGCCGATTTGGATGCAATGAGTCTTAAAACAGATACAGGCATAGTTGTTTTCTTTGCCGGAATTCTGGCCGTTGTCCTTGCGCTTGTTCCCGCTTTGAAAAAACATAAATCAGCCTGGATTGGTGTCGTATTTGGATTAGCAGCTTTCCTGATAGGTGCCCTTTACGGCACACACATGTTCTCGTAAGGTTAGTTTTTTCTCAAATTCTTGTTGATATTATCTGAAATCTGAATTCGGACGTGGCAAACTTTCTGCTAAATTTGAGTTCATGAATATTCCTTCCAAACACGTTGAAGATTTAGTAGAACATTTTGCTTCGCTCCCGGGCATTGGCAGAAAGACTGCGCTTCGTCTTGTTTTGAATTTATTGAAACGAAAAGAAGAAGAGATTGAATCTTTTTCAAAATCACTGGGCGGAATAAAAACCAAAATTTGTTCCTGCAAAAAATGCGGCAATTTATCGGATGCGGAAGTGTGCAGTATTTGTGCACAACATAGCCGCAATCACAAATTGATTTGTGTGGTTGAAGATATTCGTGACATCATGGCCATTGAAAATACGCAACAGTATTTTGGTGTCTATCATGTTCTTGGCGGCGTGATTTCTCCCATAGAAGGAATTGGTCCAAACGATTTAAACATTATACCGCTGCTTGAACGCGTCAACGCCGGTGAAGCAGAAGAGGTGATTCTGGCACTTAATGCAACCATGGAAGGAGATACTACAAACTTCTATCTCTATCGCAAATTGATTGACTCAAATATTACTATCACAACGTTGTCTCGCGGTGTTTCTGTTGGAACGGAACTTCATTATACTGATGAATTGACGCTGGGGCGTTCGATCGTGAATCGTACGCTGTTTGATATGGCGCCGGTGAAACGGTAGTGGCCGGCACTTAGGCCTTCGACAAGCTCAGGGCTCAGGTCTCGGTCAGATTGCTATTTACTACATTCATTATTTCTGAAGATGTCATTTCGAACGTAACGAAGTGGAGTGAGAAATCTCCTAAAGTTTGCGTTAGATTTTTTTTAGATCGAACGTTAACCGCATGAGATCTCTCCCTGCGGTCGAGATGACACTTCCCAGAATAGGGCATCCGTTGAATTTGAAAATCTGAGCCCTGAACCTGTCGAGGGGTCGAAGCGAAAAAAAAATCCCGCTTTGAAATAAACTCAAAACGGGATTCTTAGTTATGAAAGTAAAATCTTAATGTGCTCCTTTAGCCGCTAAATAACGTTCAGCATCCAACGCAGCCATACAGCCTGTACCTGCAGCAGTGATGGCCTGACGATACGTTTTATCTGCAGCATCTCCGCAAACAAAAACGCCTTCGACATTTGTTTTAGATGATCCGGGTACATTTTTAATGTAACCTGTCTCGTCGAGTGTAATATAGTCTTTGAAGACTGCTGTGTTTGGTGTGTGACCTATTGCAATGAAAACGCCGGTTACCGGAATCTCATGTTTTTCTCCAGTTTTGTTGTTTACGATGCGAACACCGTTAACAACACTTCCATCTCCTAACACTTCATCAATTTGTGAGTTCATCAGCAAATTAATTTTTGGAGTATTTCTCACACGGTTTTCCATGATTACCGATGCGCGGAATTTATCTGTGCGCACCAACATGGTTACTTTAGAACAGATGTTTGCAAGATAAGTTGCCTCTTCACAAGCTGAATCTCCGGCACCTACAATTACAACTTCCTGATTTCTGTAAAAGAATCCGTCACAAATTGCGCAGGCAGAAACGCCGCCGCCAAGTGCTAAGTATTTTTGTTCTGATTCAAGTCCTAAGTATTTTGCAGAAGCTCCCGTTGCAATAATCACGGTGTCTGCATGAATTTCTTTTGTCTCATCTACCCACACTTTGTGGATTGGTCCGGTAAAATCTACTTTAGTCACCCAACCTGTTCGTACATCTGTATTGAATCGTTTTGCCTGAGCTTCAAGCTGAATCATCATTTCAGGACCTGTAACTCCGTCAGGATATCCCGGAAAATTTTCAACTTCATTGGTGGTGGTTAATTGACCACCTGGTTGTAATCCCTGATATAGAACAGGATTCATACTTGCTCTGGCTGCATAAATTGCTGCGGTGTATCCGGCAGGACCTGAGCCAATGATCAGGCACTTAATACGTTCAATGTTTTCTGACATGGGTTGAGATGTTTTAAATAATGGGGTCAAAGATAGGGTGAATCAATCAGTTTTTGAACCTGATTTCCATCATTAATATTTATTGGTTCATTGGAATCGTCTATAAACGCTGTAATAAAAAAGAAACAGGGAACAATAGTCTTAAATCAATTTAAAGGTGGTATTTTTGCAAAAATTTATTCGGGCCATCCATGATCGACGAAAGTCTCTTTAAGAAAAAAGAACTCTATCCTTTTCAGGACAAAGTCGTCAAGCAAATTATCGAAGAGATATTAGGCAACGGCCAGAACTTCAACTTGTTATTTCAGCTCCCAACCGGTGGTGGAAAGACAGTTATCTTCTCAAATATCGCCAAACAATACGTTCAAAAAACGGGTAAGAAGGTTTTGATCCTGACACACCGAATTGAGCTTTGTGTTCAAACTTCAAAACAATTAACAGCGCTTGGGGTTGCAAATAAAGTTGTGAATAGTGTTGTAAAGCTATTGGAAGATCAAAATGAATATCAATCATTCACGGCAATGGTTGAAACCTTGAACAACCGATTGCAGGAAAATGCCAGTTTCATTGAAAACATTGGATTGGTAATTGTCGATGAAGCGCACAACAACTCGTTCCGCAAAATCTTCCAGTATTTTAAAGAGATTAATATTTTGGGTGTTACTGCAACGCCGTTAAGTTCAAACAAAGCGCTTCCATTAAAAGATAATTACGATCGTTTGATTGTAGGTGAGAGTATTAAATCACTGATTGAAAACGGATATCTTTCGAATGCAGATACCTATACTTATGATGTTAATCTTCATGGTTTAAAGATTGGTATCAACGGTGATTTTACGGTCAGCTCATCTGATAAATTGTACAGCAATTATTTCATGCAAGAAAAATTACTTTTTGCTTATGAAGAGATTGCTGTAGGTAGAAAGACTTTGATTTTTAACAGTGGAATTGAATCATCACGCGCCGTGTATGATCTTTTCAAAAAGAATAAATATCCGATCCGTCACCTGGATAGCACATTCAGTGAAGGAGACCGCAAAGAAATATTAGAGTGGTTTAAACATACAGAAGGTGCTGTACTAACTTCGGTTGGAATTTTGACAACTGGATTTGATGAGCCTACAGTAGAAACAATCATTTTGAACAGAGCAACCAGATCATTAACGCTCTATCATCAGATGATCGGCCGTGGATCGCGCAAGCTTTCAAACAAAAGTACATTTCAGGTAATTGACTTGGGCAACAACGTGAGACGCTTTGGATACTGGCAAGATTATATTGACTGGAATGATGCGTTCAATTTTCCTGACAGATTTCTGGAATCACGCCTAAGTGAAGAAGATGATATGTTGTTTGAAGCAGAGTATGAATTGCCGCGTAATCTCAAAGACAAATTAAAAGATCCAACTAAACTTGAAACATTCTCGATGCGTGATGTGTATCTGGATTGCATTGCAACTGGTAAAAAAGGAAAAGATGCAGTTGATGTTTCTCTGAACAATCACTTTGAAGTCATCGCAGAAAATTCAGAAGATGTTTATGATGGAATCATGCTTCTTGAAGAATTGCAAGAAGATGTTGAGCGTCGTTTAAAACATTATACGAAATGTATTACTAAAACAACCGATGCTTATCTGAGCTGGTTGAAAGAAACGTATAACCGCCAATTAAGTCAGCGAATCAGAGCTGAATTGGATGCAGAATAGTGAAGCTTAAGAAGAAAAAAAATCCCGCTCAGAATTTCTAAGCGGGATTTTTTTTTGTTGGCGTACTGTTAGTTGACAATCAATTTCTGAGTTGAAATCAGGTCATTTTGTAAAACGCTCACCTGATAAATTCCAGATTCAAATTCTGAAATATCAAGGGTAGTTTCACCTGTGCCTTCAAACACCAATGAGCCATTCATGCTATAAATCTGAACAAATGAATTTGGCTCTACATTAAGTACCAATACCTCAGAGGCTGGATTAGGATAAATTGAAAACGAATTATTCTCTTCAATGCCTAAAGCATACATTACAGTAATATCTTCAGTAACACGCGGGCAAATTTTAGATTCCCCCAAAAGAAAATGTCTTGCACCGGTAATTTGATAAACATGATTTAGTGTTGGCGTATATTGATAAATCTGATCATCAATCAAACAATTACCCGAACTGTCATTTACAATGAACTGCCCAAAACCGGCATTTGGATTTGTGCAAATTGCATCTGTTACGGTTACCAGGATGCCTTCATATTTTTCTTGTGAGATGTCAGATGTTGGAATTAAAACTGGATTTGGTTGTGGGTTTCCTGAATTGATCACCGTAACGTTTGTGACATCGTTCATTTCTGTCAGGCCAAAATATTCTGTGACCGTGCCTGTTACTTCCACACTGTCTCCAAGTGCAACAGGGTAAGCCGATTCATTTACATAAATTCCATTCCAGACACCATCACCATCTTGTATAAAAAAAGTTCCGGCTTCACCAAAGTCAAAAACACCAGTTACAATACCATAGGTAGTAACTACATTGTTCATCTGAGGTGATTCACCATTAATAGTCAGTGTGAATTGAATGTCGTGTATCGAGACGACTTGAGAAAATGAAATGGTGCTAATTGCAAAAACGGGTAAAAGTGTGGTGAGAGTTTTCATAGAGTAGGTGTTTGTGTTTGACTGAAGTTAAGACTAATTATAACCGAAGTCAACACAACTAAAAAAAAGTATTTCAACTTTTACAGGTTGAAAACTCATAAAATCGTTTGAGTAAAAGTCTTACGACCACAAATGAGTTTGAAGCGCATTTAACCCACTGCTGTATTCGTCGACAGAAAGATGCCGTTCATCAGAAACACATTCAAAAAAAAATCCCGCTGAGATTTTTCTCAACGGGATTTTAGAAAATTATGTCAATTTATAATTACTGCACGCTCAATTTTTGAGTTGAAGTAGTTTCATTTTGAAGAACAGTTATTTGATAAATTCCAGCTTCGAAATTTGAAACATCAATCGTTGTTTCGCCAATGGCTTCATAAACTAGTGTCCCACTGGTTGAATAAATACGAACGATTGCATCTGGCTGAACATTTAATACAACTACTGAATTAGCTGGATTTGGATAGATTGTAAACGTATTGTTTTCTTCTAAACCAGCAAAACCTGTTACAATGATATCACCTGCAATTCTTGGTAAGAATTTTAACCTCACTGAATGAAAGGAAAGGAATTCCCGTTACCTGATATGCATTTCCACTGTTGGAACAATTGGGTAAGTATCAATAACCTGATCATCAATTACGCGATTACCTGAACCATCACTTACAGTAAATCCTCCAAATCCATCATCAGCTACACTGCAAATTGCATCCGTTACCTGAACTAAAACGCACTCATATTGTTCTTGCGCGGCATCACCTGTATTGATAGCAACCGGATTCGGTTGTGGATTTCCTGAAGTAACAACCGTTACGTTTGTAACAAAAGTTATTTCAGTCAAACCAAAATATTCAGTAACTGTTCCTGTTACTTCAACACTATCTCCTAGTGCAACAGGATATGCGTTTTCGTAAACATAGATTCCATTCCATGCACCGTCACCATCCTGAATAAAGAAGCGATCAACATCACCACCAAATGCAATAACCCCGGTTACAATTCCAGAAGTTGTTACAACGTTCCCTGCTTCCGGAGAATCGCCTGATGCGTCAATCGTGTACTGGATGTCATAAATAGAAGTGATTGTAGGCGGAGGTAAAATAGTTGATGATATCGAAACCGAATCAATTATGATTCCAACTAAATTGTCTGTGTTAATCACAGAGATAATAAACTCACCAGATGTTGTTGCACTGGCAGGTACCGTTACTGTTTGCGTAAGCATTGTCATGTTTCCTCCTGTTAAGGCAAATACGTCCATGTAAGGATTGTAAGGGATGTACTGAGCTGAACCGTTATTATAGTAATAACCGGTTCTTAATTCTCCTGCACCACCGGCACACCAGATTTTAATTTCATATGCTGTACCAGGAACAACGGTAACTGATTGAGTAGAGAATCTGCGATGAGTTGCTGTTGTTGTTATCAAAGAGGCCATGCTGGTTCCATACATAGCGCCAACGGTTACTTCTGTTACTGCCAGGTCAACAGTATGGGTAGCTGTACCCATCCAATCAGTAGGATCACCCGCTGACCACGAACTCAAATCACTTTGAAAAACAACTTGCGAAAACGAAGTTGCTCCTAAAGCAAAAACACTTATTAGAGTAAAGATTTTTTTCATATTTATTTGTTTTTGGTATTCGATTTAAAATTACTACTAACTCTTTAGCTTGTCAACAAGCCGATATTAAATTAACCTTTTATTTTGATGTTGTCAATTTCCCAGGTGCTGCCATCACTTGCTGTACCAGTATATTTAAAGGCGATGTGAACGTTGGACTGGATATAAGCTGAAAGTGAAAGTTCACCCGAATTAATCCATGCCCATGCACCACTTGAAAGGGCAGGTGAGAGATTTGTCCACGTTCCGGTTGACGGAGCACCACTAACATAATTTGTCGAGATCAAAACTTCTAAAGCCGGGACCGCTGTAATTTTTTGCGTTATCAAAAGATAAGGTTGGAGCACCGTATGGTGTCAAATCAATGGATGGTGAGATGAGCCAGTTCTCAGTTAACACATTCACACTTCCATTCCAGTTTGAAATGGCTGCGTAAGGTGTTGCTGCTCCTCCTGCTGAAGAAGTTTCCCATGCGGTAGTGCCGGTTACTTTTATTTCTTGCCAACCTCCTGAAAGCAATAAATCATCGTCAAAGGTTTTTGTGAAAACAATTCCAGGACAGCGTGCGCCAGTCATATTAATCTCATCAAAAGCACGAATGTAAAGTTGTAATTCTGTTCCGTTAAAATGACTAGCTATTGCAGTCAGACTTCCATTTCCACTTGCAATCAGCTCATCTGCAAAACTAGCATAGCCGCTCGTTCTTACAATGATGGTGTTGCCTGAACAATCTTCCAGTAAAATATTTACCGATTGAAGACCATCTTTATCTGCATAGGTGTTTCCAATTTCATAAGCAACAAATTGAACATTTTCTAACTTCACCAATTGCGATTCTATAGCTGGTGTTATTTGATCAATCGTAGTAACAAGAGGAGCAAAATCAACATCGCTGTCTAACTTTACCACGTTATTATCTACATCTACTGAATCCAATTGCAGAATACCGTTGTACTTATTTAAGACTGTTCCTTTCAAATAAACACGAACAGAATCGCCCTGATACAAACCACCACCACTCAAAATGCGAACGTTAATAGCTCCTGTAGCATCTTGCAAGTAAACATTTTTATAAATATTTCCATCGGTTTCATCCATCGTGATGATACCGTGTACAGATAATTCCTGATCGATAGAAATTAATCCGCCGATTGAATTCTGCCAATCTCTTAAGCTGTCAATAGTGATTGCAGGTGTCTCAGGAATGGGAGTTAATGGAGGTGTATCATATTCTTTTTTACAAGAAACTAATACTACAATTGCGCCGATAATTAATCCAATTTTTTTCATGCGGTTTATTTCTTATCCGTTAATTTCAATGTCGTCAATTTCCCAGGTCTTTCCATCCGAATTTGATCCGGTGTATTTGAATGCAATGCGCACATTACTTTGCAGGTAAGCAGAAAGATCAATCACGCCAGAATTGACCCATGCCCATGATCCAGATGATAGCGTAGCTGTCAAGGCAGTCCAGATTGATCCGTTTGGATCGCCAGTTCCTGAGTAGTTTGTAGAGATTAAAACCTGAAGTGCGGCTCCTGTATAATTACATGCATTTTCAAATGATAAGCTGGCAGCCGTAGAACTACTTAAATCTAGTGATGGAGAGATTAACCAACTTTCAGTTTGTGAGTTTGAACCGTTGAAGTTATCAATCACACCATATGGATCTGGTGCACCACCTGCTGTACTGGTCGTCCATGTTTCAACGCCTATTACTTGTTGTACAATCCATCCACCCGAAGTAACACTGTTGTCATCAAAATCTTTAAATAACAGTTGTCCTGAACATCTTGTGCCAGTCAGCATAATTTCATTAAACGAACGAAGAATTAATTGCAACTCACCGTTGAATTGATTCACGATGCAAACCATCGAACCGTTGCCGGTTGGAAGTTCTGTTCCGGCATAATTTGCAAATCCGCTTGTGCGCACAATCATGACGTTACCATTGCAATCCTCAATCAATCTATTTTCAGATGACTGGTTAATTGCATCTGCAAAGGTTGTTCCCAATTGTGAATTTTGAAATTGAACGTTTTCTAATTTGACCAAACGACCTTCATCTGCAAGTGTAATTTCTGCAAATGTTTTTACTTCTGGATTTTTTACATTGTTTGATGATTGTTTAATGATGTCGGTGGTTGGATCAATTGAATCTAACTGAATCACGCCTGCGTAGTCTGAAAGATACGCACCGTTCAGCGCAATACGAACAGAATCACCCACTTTAAAATCAGACGAGGAAGAGAGTCTAACCTGAATTGCACCCGTGTGATCTTGAATATAAAGTTGTTTGTAAATGTTTCCGCTGGATTCATCCATGGTCACAATTCCATAAACAGATAAATCTTCAGTTATTGAAGTGGGACCCATCATTGTTTCCCAATTTCTTAAACTATCAATCGTAATAATTTGCGAAGGCTGAATAGTATCTATTGGCGGAGAATCTGGTTCTTTTTTACAGGAAGCCAGAACGATCAATGCAAGCGGAAGTATGATGAATAATTTTTTCATGATCTCAATATTAAAAGCGCAATGTTGCCATTACAAAATAATTTAGCCCGTACATATAGCCCAATTTTGGCGGGAATTTTCCAATGTTTTGAGTATCGTAACGCAGCTGTTCAAAACCACCCGTAACAAAAGATTGATTGTTTGTCAGGTTACTGATGTTAACGTTAACGTTCAGAAAGTAGTTGGAAATTTTAAAAGACTTACCAGCAAACATACTTACTGAATAACCATTATCTAATTTAGTCTGATCCAATACTTCGTTTACTTGTGGATCCGTATCAACATATCCTTCAAGTGCTTCTTCTGTTCTGCGATCAGGATTTGGATCTAAATAGATATCAGCATAGTAATTAAAGTTAGCACCAGCAAACCAATATTTTTTTCCCGTATATTTTACACCTAATGAATAAGCAGATTGTGGCATACCGCCAATTTTATAATTAGTCAGATAAATCACGCGATCAGTTGCTAAAACTTCAGCAGAGTTGTCTACAGAAATAGTTGCAGTTGGTCGTGAGTTATATAGATGCTGACCATAGGCAGCAACAGCGTTTACTGAGAATCCTCCAATGACGTTTGCATCAATTCCAAACTCAATTCCATGATCTAAATAATCAACACCTTCCATCATGTAGTTTACAAGCGCGTTGTAATCATCATGATAAAAACTTCTTAGCAAGATTGCATCTTTGCGTTCAGTATAATAATAGGTTAAACGCATTCTCAATTTTGGATAACGAACAATGTAGTTTACATCTCCAGTATAGATGGTTTCATTCTTTAAATTTCCTGCAACAAAATCTCTTGTTCTTGGAGATAAGTAAGCGTTTCTCGAAGATGGGGCTTGTGTAAGATAAGCTGCATTTACTGTGATAAACTGACGTCCTGAAAGTTTGTAAACTGCACCACCTTTTACTGCGTAGTTGAAGAAATTATGTGTTTCAGATTTTCCAAGTGAGTTGTCAGGGAATCGTCCTGTTTGATACAAACCTTCGCGCCAGAACATTTTATTGGATAGCTCAAGTGCACCGTAGAAATCAAATTTCTCAGTGCTGTATTCTGCTTGTGCAAACAACTCTGATTTAATATTCACAATGTTGTAATTGTATCCAAAAATATCTCCTTTATAAACTACACGATTTGGAGTCTGAAGATCGTTTTGAGCAGCATTCGGATCAACAAATGCCTGTTCAGCAAATTGATCTACATCCAACCAATAATCTGCACCAAGTAAATCTTCAACAGTTTTGAAATAATGGTTTTGTTGCATCTGAGCATAAACACCCATAGACAAATTTAACTTATTCATCTTGCGATTGTAGGTTGAACCAAAACCTCCTGAAATTTGATTGTTCCAAAGATTTTCAACAATGTATTTAGCGCGTAATCCTTCTAAATCATTTCCAGCAACACCATTTACATCTTTAACAGTGTGAATATTTTTACTGTTTGCAAAATATAACTGATCCCAATCTACTTGTCTTGAAGCTTCAGATTGCCAGTTGCTGTACATGACGTCAGCATTGACAGAGTCACCAATGTTCTCATAATAGGAAGGCAAGTATTTGTAATAATCCGGACGCGGATCTTTGTCATCGTTCCAGTTCAATGCGGTTTGACCAGATTTACCAAAAGTCACATAACCTGAGGTAGTCAATTTAGCATTTGAGCTGATTTTCCAATCATGTGTAAGAATAGCAATCGGCATGTGCGTTGTTTGCACTCTTGAGTTGCGTTTAATGCGCGTACCATCAGCTAACGTTTGATAACCCCAATTTGAGTTATAATAAATATCACCAGAGAGATCGTACGCTTCTTGAATTGAAATATTCTGTCTTCCCTGGCGGGTTGGTGCGCCAATCACCGAGAATGAAAGAGATTGATTGTCATTAATCTTTTTCTCAGCAGCCAGATAATAACTGAAGGCTTCATAGAAAGTTCCGTCAATATATCCCTCCTGTGCATAGCGCGCAGAAACAGAAATAGCAAAAGCCCATCCGTTACTTTGCATACCGGTTCCATAGGTGTACATCAATCTGTGACGGTAGGCACGGTTAGTCATTGCATAAGACAATCTATGGCCTGCACGAATATTGGTGGCGCGCATATTTATATTTGAATAACCACCAATGCCACCAAAGTGATATTGATTGCTGGTTAGCCAGTTTTTAGTTTCAGAATAACGGGTTACGTCATTTAATCCGCCCCACATAAACCATTCGCCCCAGCCACTTTCCGGATCGTTCATTGGAACACCGTTAATTAGGATTGCAGTTTGATCTGAGTTGTATCCACGAATGCGGAATCGTGCTGCACTGAAGTTGAATCCTGCTGCTGATGCAAACACATCACGAGATGATTGAAGCAAACCAGAAGTGTTTTGATCACCTCCGTTATTATCCAATTCGTCTAGTGACGTGATAAAAACAGCCTCATTAGGTGAGAGGCTGTCTTCTTTTTCTTTTGGTTCAGTTTCGGTTGTGATTTGTGCTGTAAGTGTGCCATTGAGGCAAAGGAACAGACAGGTCGCGGATAGATATCGGATCATTGGTTAGTTGCGCAATAATTAGTTGATATTGTAGCTCTTAAAAAAAGCCCGACAAAGCTACATAAATTAGATCGAGCATAAAACTGAAATTGAACGATTTGTGGATAACTTGATCTTTTGTTAACATTCTCATGATTCAGTAACGGCGCGCTTTTTGATTATCTGGCTAACTTTGAACCATTAAATCAAGCCTTCATGAAGCATTTACGTTTTCAATATCAACTCATTCTTCTTTTTCTTTCGTTTCTGTCATTTTCAGGCTCCGCACAGGAAAAGATCAATTACAAAGTAGCCTGTGTCGGTTTCTATAATGTCGAAAATCTCTTTGATATCTATGATGATCCTTTAACAAATGATGCTGAGTATTTGCCCGATGGCGCCAATAAATGGGATTCTACCAAGTATGCCAATAAACTACTAAACATGTCAACTGTAATCGCAGACATTGCAACTGAAATTTCACCGGATGGTGTTGCTGTGTTGGGGGTTGCTGAAGTTGAAAACAGGCGAGTGCTGGAAGATCTTGTTGCGATGCCTGCTTTGAAAGATCGCAAATATAAAATTGCGCACTTTGATTCGCCTGACAGAAGAGGAGTGGATGTAGGAATGATTTATCAGGAAAAATATTTCAAATTAAAGCACAGTGCGTCGTATCGTTTGGTATTTCCAAATGAGCCAGATTATTTTACACGTGACCAATTAATTGCGACTGGTGAAATGGATGGTGAAGATGTAAGTGTCATTGTTGCGCATTGGCCATCGCGCCGCGGTGGACAGGCAGCTTCAGAACCGAATCGTATTGAAGCAGCAAAACTTGGAAGAAAAATTATAGATTCTTTATTGTCTGCAAATCCATCTGCAAAAATCATTCTGATGGGAGATTTAAATGATGATCCAATCAATGTGAGTGTCATGGAATATATTCGAGCAAAAGGAAAAATAGCAAAAATGAAATCCGGTGATATGTATAATGTCATGTATGATCATTTTAAATCTGGAAATGGAACATTGGCATGGAATGATGCCTGGAATTTGTTTGATCAGATGATTGTGAGTGAGTCATTTGTTTCAACAGATGCTTCCACGTATATCTTTCACAAATCATATGTCTACAAAAAAGATTACATCATTCAGCAGGAAGGAAATTATAAAGGCTATCCATTAAGAACTCATGCCGGTGGCGTTTATCTGAATGGGTATGCTGATCACTTTCCGGTGTACATGGTTCTCAAAAAAGAAGTGAAATAGATGCGTCTTGTTTTCTTCGGAAGCATATTTTTTTCTTTACTCATTTTAGGATGCGTTTCTAAACCAATTTCATCTTATACATCAGAAAACACAAAAATTAATTCTGATGTTCAAACGCACGCAATTGATTCCATAGCGCTGCCATACCGCAATCAAATGCAAGCTGAGATGGCTGAGGTGATTGGATATTCAGATTCTACTTTACTGTCTTATGCTCCTGAAAGTCCGCTTGGCAATTTTGTAGCAGATGTCATTTTTGAGACAGGTTTTGAATTCTCAAAAAACAATCAGATTTGTGACAATCCGCACGCTATATTTTCAATTCTAAATTTTGGTGGATTACGAAAACCAATTGGACAGGGAGAAATAACACGCAGCGATATTTATGAATTAATGCCTTTTGATAATACGATCGTTATTGTGAAAATTGAGGCTTCAAAAATGAACGCAATTATTGATTATCTGGAGAGCATGAATGGTCAGCCGGTGTCCAATGTGTCTTTTGTTTTTGGTCAGGGGTTGCGTGGTTTTGTGGTTGGTAAAAACACTTCAGAAAAAATAGGTGAGTACTACGTTATCACTTCAGATTATTTATCAGGTGGTGGTGATAAAATGGATTTTCTAAAAGATCCAATTCAAATTTGGAATACCGGAATTTTAATTCGCGACGCGCTGATTGCGTTTATTCAAAATAAAAAAGTGATTCCATACACACCCGTTCAAAACAGAATGTATTTTCCGTAAGATGGAAAGAAGGAAATTCATACAGACAATCGGATTAGGATCTGCTGGTTTACTGGCGCTTCCGTCGTTGACGTTTTCAAAAAACAATCAGCGTAAAATCACCATTCTTCATACCAATGATACGCATTCACGTATTGATCCTTTTCCTGCAGATGATTCAAAATATCCTGGATTAGGAGGTGTAGCAAGACGCATGACCTTGGTCGATCAGATTCGCGCTATGAAGAAGATCAGGTTTTACTTTTAGATGCAGGCGATATTTTTCAGGGAACACCTTACTTTAATTTATACGGTGGTGAAGTTGAATTTAAGATGATGTCTGCGATGAAGTATGATGCAGCCACCATGGGCAATCATGATTTTGATGGAGGAATGGATGGTTTTGATAAAGCATTACCACATGCTGATTTTCCTTTTCTATGTTCGAACTATGATTTTTCAAATACAATCTTAAAAGACAAAACGCTTGACCGAAAAATTTTCATGAAAGGAGATTTGAAGATTGGTGTTTTTGGAATTGGAGTTGAGCTAGATGGATTAGTACCGCAAAAACTTTTTGGTGAAACGAAATATCTTGATCCGGTTTCGCAAGCACAAAAACAGGCAAACATTTTAAAGATAGATGAGAAATGTGATCTTGTAATTTGTCTTTCTCATCTGGGATATAAACCACGTTTAAATAAAATGTGTGATCCCGTTCTTGCTGCAGAAACTGAAAATATCAATCTCATTATTGGCGGGCACTCACACACCTTCATGGATAAACCTGAAGAACTCAAAAACAAATCTGGAAAAAAAGTGTTGATCAATCAAGTAGGTTGGGCTGGTTTGGTATTGGGCAGAATCGATTTCTACTTTGATAAAAATGGAGATCTGGATGAGTGGGCTTGTTATGGGGTCGGGGGAAATTTGGTGGTGGGGTAGACCTCCCTAAATCCCTCCAAGGGAGGGACTTTTCTTATTAGGTTTTATTCTGCTTTTTTTGTCAACGTCATACATTGTTTACTTCAATGAAAGTTTTTATTTCTTGCGCTATTGCTTCTGGATTTTCCAAAACTTCCTTGTTTGTGAATCGTATAACTCTATAACCTTTTGTATTCAAGTGTTGCGTTCTTGCCAAGTCTTCATCTATTTGCTGCAGATGAATTTCTCCATCCACCTCTACAACTAGTTTTTGTTTGAGACAAACAAAATCTACAATTGAACTTGAGATTATATGTTGCCTCCTGAACTTATGACCAATCTTCTTATTCTGAAGTTCTTTCCATAAAGCATTCTCCGCTGCAGTGGGATTCTTTTTTAGCTCATCCCGATAGGTTTTTATTAACTTATAATTATAAGGATTAGCGGTATTATAACCGTGTTTCAAATGTTCATTTTGCAAATAATCTGAACTCGAATCCTGTTTAGATATGTTCTCAACTTTTGGCAAAGGATGAAATAAATTTCTGCAAATGTATAAAATTTGATAATTGACTGCTCACCTTAAAGTCCCTCCTTTGGAGGGATTTAGGGATGTCCTATAAATACTCCACCTTAATCCAGTCAACCATTATTTTTTGTTTGTTGTTGACATTGAATCCAATTTTGTTTCCAAAAAATGGCCCCAATTTCATCGTCGCAACTTTTTGATTGTTGATTTCAAAATGATAAGTGTCTCCAATTTTACTCAACGCAAGTTTATTATGACCTTTTCTGCCTTGTTCAACTGCATCACACGCTACCCAGTCCGGCGTGAGATCTTGCCAGATTCCATCCACAACTTTACCTATGCTGTAAAATCCTCCTGGTGAAACCAAGAATGAATAGTAATTGTCTTCTTTTCCTCCCCAAAGCAAGCCATATCCGTAATTTTTTACACCACCTTCTTTGTATAATAAAGCTGAGATACGAAAGTTTTTATTTTCATTCAGGTCAATGTCTATCCATGATGTACATGCATCTGCCGTCTCTTTCAGTTTGTATTTGATCATGTACATTTCTCGCCCCGGAATAAGCCGAATGTCTGAGTTAGTTTTTTTAGCCTGTGGCCAATTATTTTTATTGTCTGTAAAGTTATCTTCAAAAACAAGCGTTTGCGCAAAAGAATGAGTCGCGCTGATGAGGAATGCAAAAACTATAAAGCGTAAGATTTTTTTCATGGCTACTATTTTTGATTACAGAAAATTAATAAAATATTCTTTACAAAAATGATGCCTATGTCAGGCATGAGACAAACAGCCAGCAAACCTTGGAGAAGAATGGAGCAGTGGAATTCTTAATTATCTTTCAATACCGCCTGAATGTCTTTAATATTTCCATACATTACAAGGATATCGCCTTCTTCAACAACCGTGCGTGTTGAGACAACGCCTTGAACTTCTTGTTCTTTCCGCATGGTACCAAAAATATTTTTCTGGTCTACCATTTTGATAATGGTTAACAGAACGATGTTGTAATTTTTGCGGAAAGCAATCTCCTGAATGGTTTTACCAATAAAAGCCGCTGGTGTAGTTGCTTCAATAATATTGTAGTTTGTTGTTAACTCAAACGAATCAACAACACCGCGCATGTGGAGTTTTTTTGCCCAGCGCTCAGCAGTTTCTTCTTCGGGGTGGACAATTTCATCAACACCCATTGCCTCTAAAACCGTTTGGTGCAAGGGCGAAATAGCACGACTGATGAGACGTTTAATTTTAAGTTGTTTCATTAATGCGGTTGCCATAATATTGGCTCCTTCATTCTCTCCAATGGCTACAAAAACGATATCAGTATCTCCAAAAGGCAAATGGGTCACGGCTTGCGGATCAGTGCAGTCCAGACAAATAGTGTGCGTGATTTTTTCCTTCAACGCTTCAACTTTGTCCATTTTACTGTCGACACCAATTACTTCGTGTCCCTTTTTCGTCAAGCGCTCAGCAAGCGATGATCCAAAATTTCCTAAACCGACAATAATGTATTTCATTTTTTATAAATATTAGTTAATCGAAATTTCTTCTGATGGATAACGGTACTTTAAATTCTTTACCTGTCTGAAAAAAGCAATGAGAATAGATAGCATACTTACGCGTCCAATGAACATGCAGACAATCAAAACCGCCTTACTTTCAGGTGACAGACCTGCTGTAATACCCAAACTCAACCCGGTAGTAGTGTATGCTGAAAAGCATTCGAACGCAATTTCCAGCAAACCTGTTTTCCGATCGAATATGGTAATGGCAAAAACTGCCATTCCAATGACAATAAGTGAAAGTGAAATAGCAGCAAATGCCCTGTTGATTGTATTATTTGAGATTTCACGTTTAAACACTTCCACACGATTTTTTCCTCTGGCAATGCTGAAGAAGTTTAAAGTTGCAATAGCAAGCGTACTGGTTTTTATACCACCACCTGTTCCACCAGGAGAGGCCCCAACCCACATGAGGAAGATGATAATCATCGTTGCAGCAAATGTGAGCGCACTCATATCAATGTTGTTAAATCCCGCTGTTCGGGGCGTAACAGAATTGAAGAATGCAACTACAATTTTTCCAAATCCGCTATGCTCAGAAAGCGTGTTGTTATACTCGAGTGCATAAAAAGCGACGGTACCGATGATCAATAATATACCAGTTGTAATAACCACAATACGTGTATTCATGTTGATGATCCAGGGCTTGTAAACGTAGAAATTATTTTTACCAATCGCTTTAAGACTATTTACCAATAAGTGTTTGAAGTATGTGAGAAAGTTGAATAAAATGGGAAATCCAATTCCACCCATGATGATGAGAAATGAAACATAGATTTGAATAGAATAATTAAACCGGAAACCAATATCATAAAATCCGGCAGAAAGTGTTGAAAAACCAGCGTTACAAAAAGCTGATACTGAATGAAATCCTGAGAAATAAATGCGGTCTAAAACGCTTGGAATAATTGCCGCGTCAAGTGAGGTATAAATAAAAATTGCACCTACAAATTCAATAAAAAAAGTGAGTAACAAGATTTTTTTTAGCGTACCAAAAACTTCTGCAATTTTTTCTGAATTCGTCATTTCACGAAGCATAAGCTGGTTTTCATAAGAGGATCCTCCTCTGAAAAAATAACTGAAATAACTGGTGAATGTCATAATACCTATTCCGCCAATTTGAATCAGACAAACAATGATTATTTGCCCAAAAGTTGTATAGAAAGTTCCTGTATCGACTACCGCCAGACCAGTTACACAAACTGCACTGGTAGAGGTGAAAAGTGCATCAATTGGTTTTATGCCCGAATAGGTTGCGTTTGGCAACATAAGCAAAAGCATACCCGCAATGATGATCAGTAAAAAACTAATAATAAAAAGTTGCGCTGGATTCAGGTACTGACGGCTGAAGTTTATTTTAATAGCCGAAAATTCACGCACAAAAACAAAGATGGTGGTGAGATAAATCCACGTATTCGGATGATCAAAGAAAGGTATTTGCCAACCCAACACAACGCGCAATGCAAAAAAGACAAAGACGACATAAATGAAATCGAAAACCCAAACTTTGAATTTTGGTCTGTCTTCTTTTTTAAAGTAAAGTATGACCAGACCCACGAATGCTAATGTAAAGTTAGTTCCGTAGACACTTGAAAGAATGCGCTGCATGGATTCTGACTGGTCGAATCCAAGGTCATAGATAATTGCTCCTAAAGCAAGGAAGCTAACCCAGAATGGAATTTTTTTGAGGAGAAGTGTTCCCATTGCTTAGCTTATACGGAGTTTTGAGGAATCCGTTGCGTGATTATGTGTTGACTGTTTTTGCAAACTGCCTTGTTGATCTGACATTGCTGGTTAGCTCTTATAAATCAGGTCAAAGTTAGATTATCTAACCAAATACCAATTCGAAATCAGCAAAATAAAGATTAAGAGAGGGAAATAGAGTATTGATAAAGGTTTTGAGTCGATTAAGCTAAGATGAGAGAGTGAGGTGCAATTTATGGCGTCAAGCCTCCCTAAATCCCTCCGGGGGAGGGACTTTCAATTGGTCGTTGAATCTACGCTTCGCTGGATTCTAAAATGTGTCGTATTTTTTTTGCTACGGTTTCAGGACTTTGAATGACCTCATTGTTGGTGAACCTAATTACTCGATAACCCTTCGTGTTTAATCGCAGTGTTCTTATAGTATCTTCATCAATTTGATTGAGGTGAATTTTACCATCTACTTCTACGACTAATTTTTTTCGTATGCATATAAAATCAACAATCAAATCTGAGATGACATGCTGACGTCTGAACTTGAATCCAGTTTTTTTATTTTGCAATTCTTTCCAAAGTAATCGCTCTGCTTCAGTTGAATTCTTTTTCAAATTCTTCTGAAAGACTTTTAAATATTTATAATTAAATGGATTTCCGGTTTGATAACGCGGTCTCGAAATCCCTATATTATTGATAGGCTGACCGTTGAACTCACTTGATTTATCCTCATCTTCTCTCATTAATCCTCAATTTTAAAATGATCAAATATACTAAAATAATAATTTCAGCAACCACAAGAAAGTCCCTCCTTGGAGGGATTTAGGGGAGAAACGACTGTAAATCGTAACTAAAGATTTAAACGAGCACATGTTCATACTGAAAATCATATTTTGAAATAATCCCCACTGCTCTCTGATTTTAATAGTATTCAATCGTAACTTTTGCATTAGAGGATTTGGCTTTTTAATTGAAATTTTAATCCACAGGAAATTTTGTCCTTGTCAAAGTTTCGTATTTCAATATTATTTTTTGAATCTGTTACCGTCGTTCGCCTTAGCTCATTTGATCTGGGATAGTATCCTGTTACTTTTTTTTTCTGAAAGACGCCGTTCAGATCTGTGGTTGTAGTGGTTTTGGTCATAATTTAAAATCAGTTTTCTGGTCGTAAACAAAATCAGTGATTTCGATTAACGTAATTGAAATTGTTTCAATTTTTTCTTTTCTGCCAAGATTATCATAGGTTAATTTTGAGACTGAAGAGGTATCCAGAGGTGCGTCACGATGCCCAGTCATTATAACAACGATTGAATCCTGCCCTAGTCGGTTTAAAATTTTTTGTTCTACCAAAATTTCAGGCTACTTGGTAAATTCATTGTAATCTTCCGGTAATAATTATTAATGAGTCGCTGTACTCATAATAAATGTGAAGAGGAATGAAATGCACTAGCTCGTCTTTTAACGTCATAGCTTATTAGGTCCATGTTTTTAAATTGTTTGAGGAATCATATGAATACTGATATACCTTTGAGGTATCCCACTTAGTTGTTGCGTGTCCGGCTTTTGAAGTAAATTTCAGTGATAAGGTTCGTAATTAAATTGCATCACAAATTTATCATTGTCATGGATTTTCGTAGTAAATATGTTCATCAGAGCGTATTCGAAATATTCTGAAGTATGTCCACCAAAATTCTTCCGATTCAAAATCTTAGGCTCGATTGTAACAGAGCGAATTCCTTTCTGTTTTACCCATTCCGAATCACAATTTATCTGACCTATCGAATTCGAAAAACCAATCAGGAAAAGACTTAACAATAGCAAATTTTTAAGATCCATATTTTGTCGGAAGGGCATAGTACCCATAAAGAGATCTTTATAATACCATTTGAGCAAAAAGTTTCAAGTTTAAGCTGAAGTTGAATTCTTTATTAAGAAACAATATAAGCCCCTCCCCCGGAGGGATTTAGGGAGGCTCTGAGCCTACAACATTTCAAACTCAGCACCCGTCTTCAACTCACCAACCAGTTTGGATTGCAGATTTTGGAAATCATACAAATCAGTATCGAACATGTGTGTTGGTGAGATATTTTTCAAAGCGGTAAACATGATTTCGGAACGTCCAGGATAGGTTTCATTCCACTTCTCCATCATTTTTTTCACAACCTGACGTTGCAGATTTGGCTGTGCACCGCATAAGTTGCACGGAATGATTGGATAATTCCGATAAGAAGCAAGTTCAATAATTTCAGACTCTTTTACAAATGCCAGAGGACGCAATACAACAAAGCGGCTGTCATTGGTGATATATTTTGCAGGCATCGTTTCAATTTTTCCTGCAAAAAATAAATTGAGGAAAAATGTCTCAAGAATGTCTTCACGGTGATGACCTAATGCAATTTTATTACATCCAAGTTCTTCGGCTGCAGTATACAAGGTTCCTCTGCGCAAGCGCGAACAAAGGCTGCAGGTAGTTTTTCCCTCAGGTGTTTTTTCTTTTACAATGCTGTAGGTATCGCGTTCAACGATGTGAAAATGAGCGCCCACTTTTGTCAGATATTCTGGTAAAATATGTTCTGGAAAACCCGGTTGTTTTTGATCCAGATTAACGGCAATAATCTCAAAATTAAAGACAGATGCTTTTTGAATTTGCATCAGAATATCCAGCATAGTATAACTGTCTTTGCCTCCAGAAAGGCAAACCATCATGCGATCACCGTTTTCAATCATATTGAATTCGTTGATGGCATTCCATACCGTTTTTTTGATCTTGCGATTCAGTTTTTCTTCTGCATCTGCCAGGTCAATTTCTTTTTCAATTTGATTCTCTTTCACAAATTCCTCACTCATTTAAGTTCCGTTTTTGACAATCGGTCATACATTACAATACTACCGCAAACTGAGACGTTCAGAGAGGTTTCTCCGGGAAGGCTGATCAGGTGATGACATCGTGAAATCACTTTTTCAGGCATTCCATTATTCTCGGCTCCAAGCAAATAAACTGCCCGATGCGGATGCACAAAGGTAGTGATTGGTGTTGAATTTTCATTCATTTCGATTCCTACCAATTGTGTGGAGTAGGGAAGCGACTTGTATAAATGGTCAAAATCATCATAACGATAGAACGGAATTTTAGACCAGGTTTTCATGGTATCAGATGTCTGCCCATTGTATTTGCCATCTACAATAAAAATGAATTGAGCTCCAAGAATGAATGCTGAACGCCACAACGTTCCAATATTGTGTTCTGTTTTTGGCTGATAAATTCCGATGCCAAAAAAACGTTCTTCAGTGCGGTCCCACTTTTGTTTCATCTTAAGGCTGATCTTGTTGCAATTGTTGCTGACGATAAATATCTGTATAAGCACCATTGGATTTCAATAAATCCTCATGAGTACCTTCTTCAATCACTTTTCCATCTTCGACAACCAAAATCGAATCTGCATATTTAATAGAGGATATTCTGTGACTGATAATAATGGCGGTTTTGCTGGCCAGGCCGGTCTTTAAAGCTTGTAAGATTTGCTCTTCAGTTTCGTTATCCACTGCTGACAGACAATCATCCAAAACCAATATTTCAGGATTTTTCATGAGTGCACGCGCAATTGATACACGCTGCTTTTGTCCGCCAGACAGGTTAATACCGCGTTCTCCTAATATCGTATCATACCCTTGAGGAAATGACATGATGGTATCATGGATACCTGCATCCTTGGCTACTTTAATGAGTTGGGCTTCAATTTCAGGACTCAGATCCTTTTCAGAATATTCGCGGTCTAAACCAAATAAAATGTTGTTTTTAATCGTGTCAGAAAAAAGAAAATGTTCTTGAGGAACATAGCCTATTTTTTTTCGCCAGGCGTCGATGTTTTCAGATTTTAAATCGTGACCATCAATGGTTATTTTACCGGATGTAGGATCCAATAATCGCATAACCAAATAAGCAATCGATGATTTTCCTGAGCCTGTTCTGCCAATAACACCAAGCGTTTTACCTTTGGGCAATTCAAACGAAACATCTTTCAGCGCTTCAAAACCGGTATTTTCATATTTTAGATTGACATGTTCAAAGCGAATCGATTTTTCGAATGCAAGCGCTTGAGTATTCGTAGATTTTATTTCAGGATCAACTTTTAAAAATTCATTGATACGTGCTTGCGATGCAGCTGCGCGTTGAATAATCGAGGTTACCCAACCCACAGAGGCAAAAGGCCAGGTGAGCATATTTACATAAATGACAAACTCTGCAATTTCACCGGGATTAATTTCTCCATTTGCTGCTTGTAACCCTCCAACATAGATTGTCAGAATTGTACTTATTCCAATCAGCAAAATGATCGTAGGCATAAAAAAGGCATTCGTCAAAGCCAGACTCATAGACTCTTTCTGATAATTTTCGGCCTCAGCATCAAAGCGTTTTTCTGCAACTTTTTCGGTTGCATATGATTTTATAATCCGGATGCCTGAAAAGGATTCCTGAACTATTGTTGAAAGTTTAGATTGACTTACTTGAACTTTAGCACTCTTTTTATTCAGCGTACTGCTCACAAAATAAATCAGGAAAGACATGAGTGGCAGAGGAAGCAGAACATAAATGGTCAGTTCTGGATTCGTAGAAAGCATTCTGTATAACAACAATCCAAAAAGGAAAAATAAATCAACCGTATACATGATTCCCGGGCCAAGATACATGCGCACCTGAGAAACATCTTCACTGATTCGGTTCATCAGATCACCGGTTGCATTCTTCTTATAAAAAGTAAAACTTAGTTTCTGATAGTGTTTGTAAATTTCATTTTTGAGATCAAATTCAATCAGGCGTGACATGATAATGATTGTCTGTCGTGTCATAAACAGAAAGAATCCGGAGATTAGTGACAGAAGAATGTACATGCCTGCTGCAATCAATCCGAGCTTGAAAAATTCATCTAAGTTGGCTGCTAAACCTTCCTTTGAAATCTTGACAATGTCGTTCACCGTCTCACCTACCACAAGTGGCATTTCTATCTGAAACACGTTTTTAAGGAGTAAAAACAATGATCCAAGCAGCAATCGCCATTTATAGCGAACCAAATATTTATTTAGATAGAATAAAGCGGACATTTAAAATTTCGTACTTTTGTAGCGCCTAAAACGAGGCAAATTTAGTATTAAGATTGATTATAGGACTAATAAAAAAGTGCCGACTATGTTCGAAGTAAAAGATATCCGCGAAACTGCTCTTGGTGAAAATCCAGTGATAGAAAGAATGTCACAGTACAATCACGAGCAATTATTATTTTGTAATGACAACGCTACAGGGTTAAAAGCAATCATCGCTGTACACAACACAACACTTGGACCAGCGTTAGGCGGAACTCGTATGTGGGCTTATAATAATGAGCTTGAAGCGTTGAATGATGTATTGCGTCTTTCACGCGGTATGACTTATAAAAATTCAATCTCAGGTTTAAATCTTGGTGGTGGTAAAGCTGTAATCATCGGTGATGCCAGAAAAAATAAAAATGAGGCTTTGATGCGTCGTTTTGGGAAATTTGTAAACAGTTTGGGTGGTAAATATATTACTGCTGAAGATGTTGGAATTTCTACAGCTGATATGAGCTGGGTAAACATGGAAACAAATCACGTAGTTGGTTTGCCAGGCAAAAGTGGTGATCCTTCACCTGTAACGGCTTATGGTGTTTACATGGGAATGAAAGCTGCGGCTAAAGTTCAGTTTGGTTCTGATTCTCTTGCTGGTAAAAAAATTGCTGTTCAGGGTGTTGGTCATGTGGGTGAATACCTTGTTGCTCATCTTGCAAAAGAAGGTGCTAAAGTTTTTATTTCAGATATTCATGAAGATACATTAAAACGAGTGGCCTCTACCTATAAAGCAGAAGTTGTTGGTTTGGATGATATTTATACCATAGACATGGATATTTATGCTCCATGTGCTTTAGGAGCAACCGTAAATGATGATACCCTGGCAAAACTAAAATGTTCAATCATTGCCGGTGCTGCAAACAATCAATTGAAAAATGAAGCTGTTCACGGTGAAGTTGTTCGTGACAAAGGCATTCTTTACATTCCTGATTTTATGATTAACGCAGGTGGTGTAATCAACTGTTATGCTGAAGTAAAAGGTTTCACTGCAGAGTGGGCAATGAGCAAAGCAGAAGAAATTTACAACCGTACATTGAGCATTGTTAATCGCTCAAATGAAAGTAAAATGCCAACTTATAAAATTGCAAATACAATGGCCGAAGAGCGAATAAACGCTATCGGTAACATTAAACTACCAATGTAATCTGATGCTCAACCGTCGTCATCTTCGAATAAAAGTTCTTCAAATTCTTTACGCCTATTTTCAAACGGAAGACCGCGATGGTTATCGTTTTGAAAAAGAATTGATGCGATCGATTGAAAAGATGTATGACATGTATTTGTATTATTTGCTGGTGTTTGAAGAACAAACCATTTTCGCAGACAGACGAATTGATGAGCGCTTGAATAAAGTTCGCCCAACGCAAGATGATTTAAATCCAAATCGCAAGTTTGCAAATAACCAGATCTTCAAACATTTTGCATTGAATACCGATTTGAAGAGACAATCTGAAGCTCATAAAATTAATTGGGTAGGTGCAGTTGAAAATGATTTGATGAAGAAACTTTTTCTGAATCTGACAGAAACTGAAATCTATCAGGAGTACATGAATAATGGTGTACACAGCTTTGAAGATGATAAACAATTTGCACTGAATATTTTCAAAACTGAAATTGCAAATTTTGAATTACTCCATGATTTTTTTGAAAACCAAAGTATTTATTGGATCGATGATATTGATTTGGTTTGCTCAATGGTTTTGAAAACAATTAAACTCATTCCTGAAAATGGCAGTATCAATGCCCCAATTCTCACTTTATATAAAGATGAAGAAGATGAACGTGCATTTACAGAAACGCTTTTCAGAAAAACAATTCAGGATGATGCAAAAAATGATGTTTTGATTCAGAAATTGACTGAGAACTGGGAGCTCGATCGTATTGCGAAAATGGATATCATACTTTTAAAAATGGCATTGACAGAGTTTACGGCAATGACGTCGGTTCCAAAAAAAGTAACACTGAACGAGTATATTGAAATTTCCAAATTTTACAGCACACCAAAAAGTCAGCAGTTTATTAATGGAATTTTGGACAAAGCTGTAGCCATGCTTGATAAAGAAGGTCAAGTAAAGAAAACAGGAAGAGGTTTAATAAATTAATACGATTATGAAATACGCATTCATTCTGGGTTTAACCGCGTTTGTATTAAGCGCGTGCAATACCGGCCAAAGTAACGTTGATGCTGAAGAGCGTAAAATTGAATATGCACAGTTCATCGATAATCCAACTGAACTTTCATTTGAATCCATGAATTTTGATTTTGGAAAAGTGAAAGATGGAGAGGTGGTTGAGCACACGTTCAAGTTTAAAAACACAGGTGATCAAACTTTAATTCTGATCAATGTTACCGGATCTTGTGGTTGCACAGTTCCGCAAGAGTGGCCTCAGTATCCAATTGAACCAGGAGGAACCGGCGAAATAAAAGTTCAATTTGACTCAAGCGGTCGCGTTGGAAAAGTGCGTAAAAATGTACGCGTAGAAGCAAACACAAATCCTACAATGTCGATTTTAAATCTGACTGGTGAGGTAACCGAATAATCAATTAACAAATCAATTATAACCAATGAATAACTCAATCATTTTATTACAAGAAGGCGGCGCTGCTGCAGCACCACAAGGTGGCGGAATGCAAACACTCATTATGTTTGGATTAATTGCCATTGTATTTTATTTCTTTATGATTCGTCCACAGATGAAAAAAAATAAAGAGACTCGTAAATTTCGTGAGTCACTTGCGGTAGGAGATAAAATTATCACAGCCGGAGGAATTCATGGAAAAGTTCTTGAGCTTAACGATACAACCGTTGTGATTTCATCAGAAGGAACTAAATTACGTTTGGAAAAAAATTCAATCGTGATGAATCCGGAAGATCAATTAGCAAATCAGAAAAAATAATTTGTTTTTTTTTTTTGAAGCCTCGTTTCTGAAAAGAGACGGGGCTTTTTTTATTTCGAAAATGTCTCGTAGAACTCTATTCGGCGAGGGAAAGTATTGTTTATTTTACCGCAAAGAAAAAGGAGGAGACGCAGAGATTTATTTTTTCGGATGGATAGAACTGTTTGTTGAAATCAAAACTTATACCCTTGTTTTATCTCTTTGCGTCCTCTGCGGCTTTGCGGTGAATTGATAATGCTCTAACGTTTTTTACCACAGAGGCACTGAAGTTGTTTCACCGAGGTTTTAGTGTAGAGTAAGTGAACCTTAAACTCTGTGAAACTCAAATTTTTTACTCCATTTAAACTCTGTGTTTAAATTCCAGCTCCCAATTTTACTCAACAAAAACATTTTCTTTCCAAACACCTTTGGATTTGCTACCGTTGGAGTATTTCATTTTTCCAACACCATCGCATAGATTATTTTTAAAGTAACCATTGTAAGAATTACCATTTGCCCAGGTTAATTTCCCTTTGCCGGTTCTGATTCCAAATTCCCATTCACCTGAATAATAATCACCCGTGGCCCACCAGTATTTTCCTTTGCCGTGTTCTTTATCGTTCAACCATTCACCAACATATTTATCACCATTTGAATAGTTCATGGTTCCTTTGCCGTTTTGCTTTCCGTCTTTCCAGTCACCATAGTATTTTGTTCCATTATAAAAAGTCATAGCGCCTTTTCCATTGCGGCTGTCATTAGCCCAGGTGCCGGTGTAAAAATTTCCATTGGCCCACGTATATTTTCCAGATCCTGACATCAGACCATTTTTCCATTCACCAACATAAGTTTCTCCCTCTGTCCATGTATAAGTTCCCTGACCATGTATGAAATCATTTAGCCAATAACCTTCATATGATTGACCGCTGGGCCAGGTTTGAATTCCGTAACCTGATTTTTTTCCATTCAACCAGTGTCCATCATAAATATCTCCATTAGCCCATTCCATGTGGCCTTTACCATGAATGACGTTTTGTTTCCACTGGCCGGAATAAACATCTCCTTCAGCCCAAATCATGGTTCCGGTTCCTTCACAAAGTCCGTTTACCTGATCACCAATATATTTATCACCGGTATCATAATAGACAGTGTCGTTTTGTGCAAAACTGAATGATGAAAGCAGCAAGAAAAGCGGCAGCAGAAATCTTTTGAATCTCATAATTTCAGATTTATTATTTTGAAGCTAATCCACACAAATGAAACAAAACGCGCGCGCCTACATTTCCATCCCAATCTGAATCACCCGGCGACACTTCATTCAAATCAAAGCCAATAATTTCTTTCCCGCTTGCCTTTAGAACGTTGAAAAGGTGCATGCCTTCTTCATATTCTAATCCACCCGCTACTGGCGTTCCGGTGTTAGGGCAAAGTTTTGGATCAAAGCCATCGATGTCAACGGATACATATACTTTTTGTGGAAGTGCTGCAACAATTTCTTTGCAAATCTGATCCCAGTTTTTTCCGGTGAATTGACTTTTGCGTATCTCACGATCAAAATAAGTTTGAACACGATTACCCTGACTCACGGCATAATTTTTTTCTTCTTCACAATAATCCCGAATACCAACCTGAACTAATTTACTGATTTGCGGAACCTCTTGTAAGGCGTTGTAAAAGATAGATGCGTGTGAATATTTAAATCCTTCGTAAGCATTTCTCAAATCATAATGTGCATCCAAAACCAATACACCAAAATCAGAATTGTTTTCTCCAAGATATTTTAAATAACCAAGTGGTGTGCTGTGATCGCCGCCTAATAATCCAACAATTTTTCCTTTTGATTTCCAATAAGCAGAACGTTCTTTTACCCAGGCAATCATCTTTTCACAGCCTTGATTTACGGCTTTGTATGAAACTTTCAAGCCTAAGTCATTTGCAGTATCGACACCTTGTCCAATTGCGTCAATAATTTTTTCAGCTTCAGGTCTAAGGCTTTCACTTAAGGTCACAAGTTCTTGCGGAATCTCATCCATGTAAATTCCTTTTTTCCACAATTCTGGAAAATCATGATGATATAAATCAACCTGCATCGAAGCGTTTAATACTTCTTCAGGACCTCCAGCCGTGCCGCCGCCATAACTCACCGTTACTTCCCATGGTACAGGAATAATGATGATATGTGATTCATCTGCAGAAAAAGGCAGACCAAAAATTCCTGCGTCATCTTGCGCAGCAGAGTTGGGGTTGAATTCTTTTGACATTTGTGAGATAATTTTTACAAATGTACATAGATTTTGGTGCGCAACCAATTCCTGTAAGAGAGATTGAAAAAGGCTATGTCTAAAGGAGTTTTAGTCCTAAACCTTCTGTCTTCTGCAAGGCACTTGTTCTGTATTCGATCGATGAATTTCGAACAGGTCCAATGTAAGTTGTCTTAGTAGTTTTGATTCCACAAAAACCAAGAATCATTTTTCGGATTGTTTTGATACCGGGCTCCCCTAAAATCCATTTGTAATAGAAGATCGGATAATCAGTCGTACAGATAATGTGGGCCGTTTTACCTTTTAATAATTTATCCCAAAGTTGTGAATTTTCACGATATTTAAATGCAAAACCGGGAAGCAGCATTCTATCAAAAAAACCTTTTAGCATAGCAGGTGTAAAACCCCACCACATGGGGAATACAAAGATAATGTGATTGGCTTCATTCATTTTTTTCCAGGCCTCTAAAAGATCTGGTTCTAATTCCATTCGCTTAGAATAACCATGTTCCAAATTTGGATTGAATTTGAGATCGCGAATATTAATTTCAGAAATTTTTGCGCCTGATTTTAATGCGCCTTTTTTATATGATTCGACCAGCGCAGTATTAAAACTTTCTGCGCTTGGATGACCGTTAATAATTAGAATATTTTTCATTTCAGTGTTCGTTTTGTGTGATACAAAATTGAACGATCAGACTGAATTAAAAATTAACAAATGTTACATTCGTTATTTGCCCGCCATTTTTTTTCGGATGCGGCTCAGACTTTCTCTTTCTAAGCCAAGATAAGATGCAATGTGATAGAGTGGAAGTTTCTGAAAAATTTCAGGTTGATTTTCTAGGAACTGCAGATAGCGCTGTTCGCCGGTCATAAACATAAAACTCTCCACCCGACGCGTCACCATTTTGAAAGATTCTTCGGCCATCATGCGACCAAAACGCTCCCAGTTCTGAGATGATTTATAGGCTTCAAGTAGCGTTGGTAAAGTAAAAGTGACCATTTCAGAATCTTCCAAAGCCTGAATAAAATAGCGACTTGGTTTCTGCTCCAAAAAACTGTCATAGTCTACTACAAACTCTCCTTCAAAACAAAATCGTGTATTGATTTCTTTATCGTCAGACAAATAATAAATTCGAAAAGCCCCTGAATTGACAAAACCCATTTCATGACAGACATTGCCATTTTGTAAAATATAGTCTCCGGCTTTATATTGACGTGCGGTCAGATAATCTTCGAACAAGTCACAATCTTCCTCAGTCAAATAGGATGCATGCCGCAACCAATTTTTACATTTTTCGAAAGGACTTGTTGTCATTTTTAATCAAGAATAAGTTCGCAATTGAATCCAGCTAAGGTAAGCTGTTCTTGAATATCTTTCAGTTTTAATTCGGTTCCCTCGGCACGTAATATCCGATCACAATCATCCAAATCAAAATTAAACCGCACATTTTCATGCTGCGAAACCAGTTTCGTAATCAGGTTCAAAGCTGCGATCTCACTGGAGACATTGGTCTTAAATATTTCAATTTGAGTTGGGGTCATAATTTTATGACGTTTGGCCTGAGAGAATATTTTAGTGCTAGGTTAATTAATTTTTGAGGCAACTTTTTTCTTCAGGAACAGGGATTAATCTCCGCCCTTATCTGTTATTAACTGGTGTTCCTCTTAGTATCAAAGAGGTTAATGTGTATAGGAATGGGGGCTCAACAAAAAACTATTTCCGAAACTGTAACCCAGCTTCATTCAAAGCTTCTTTCAATTTGGGAATCGATGATTTTCCTAATCCATGGAATTGCAAAAGCTCTTTTTCACTAAACGAAGCCAATTTTTTCAATGTAAGGATTCCATTGTTTTCCATTGCTCTTCTTGCCGGTGCTGCAAGTGTTGTCAGAAAACTATCTTTTGGTTTGCGCTCTGCCTCACAAAAAGGACACGTTGGGCAATCACTGCTTTTAAAAAAGGTGTGACCGTTTTTACAGTTTCTTTTTGTTTTCATCATCCTTTAACCACCTGCTATTTCTCACAAATGTCTTTTAGAATTTGAATGGCCTTTGGCCACATCCCTTCAAACATTTCTTTGAATTCATTTTGCATGTCTAATTCAACTGATACAACAGTGCTGCTATTCTTTGACTCAAATGAATAATTTTCATGTGACCCTGCCCAGGCTGCAACTTCGGGTCCGCTAGTGATTTCTTTATCACCCTGAACAAGTCCCAAATGTTCAATGGAAATAAATTTGTTTGGAATATTTTCTTCAATTCGGCTCACCATTCCGCCTTCACTCCCTTTGCCATCAGGGCCCAGGAAAAGCATTTTAGAACCTTTCTCCCATGAGCCTTTGAAGTATGAACCAGGATGAAATGGAGCAGTCCATACTCTGTAGTGTTCATCTGCCAGCATGGTTTGATATACTTTTTCAACAGATGCGTTGATCGAAATATCAAATTTCATTTTAGTCAGTTGAACCAAGGATTCAGCATAGTTTTTATAATTATCAAGTATCGCTTGCCAGCCCATTCGCTGCATATCAATTGGATTTTGATCTTCTGCTTCAAAAGTTTCAATAACACGCGTTTCCTGTCCCTGATCTAAAAACTCAACTTGCACGGTTCGCTTGTCTTCAAGAACAGATTCTATTTTTTTGTGCAGTTCTACTTTTGAATAGGTTCCGCCAAAATCAAAACTCATGCTGCCGTCTTTTGCTGCCATGGTCCATGAATAGTTGCCTCCGGCCTGCAAATCATTTTCTGCCTTTGGACAATGCCAGTCTGGAGATGCAAAGTTCCAATTTATAATGTGATGTGGTTGTGACCAGACTTCCCATGCTTTCTGAACGGGAACTTTTACAATGGTTTCGACTGTTATTTTTGTTTTCATATTGTCTTTTATGATTTCTTTTTTTTCAATGCAGCTTTATATTCATTTTCTTTCATTCGCGCCTTGATGATTTTTTTGAGCACCGTTTTTGGTAATTTTTGATCTGAATTGATGTGAATGGTACTTGCTGAAAATTTGTAGCCGGTCAATTCAGATTTAAAGGCTTCAGGCATTTTGGAATTCATGGTGTAAAAACTGCATCCTTTTTTCTGAGCACCAAATCCTACCAAACCAAAGTAGTATTTGTAATAAGGAACCATATAACTAACCTGTTCTTCAGCCTTGGGAACGGTGCTTAGAATCAATTCCCGAATTTGCTGAAGTTGTTCTTTTTTGTCTTCATCCTGCAGGTCTATATATTCATCAACGGTCTTTGGCTTCATCGTACAATCGCTTGATCACTCCAAACTTAAGGGAGATTATTTGATTTCTGATTTACAGAGATTACTTTTTTCAAAAAAATTAATTCTTACAAAAAGCAACTTGTTATTGCATGATTTATAAGTAGATTGTGGGAAATTTAAATTATGGCATCCATTAAATCTTCGTTGAGTTCAATCGGAAAAACAGGTTCAGGAATTTCATTTTTGGCATTAATCTATGCTGTGATTTCTTCTTTTGCTCTGGAAGATGCTGGATTTATAGTCGCAATTGTCATTGCAGGAATCGCATCAACAGTAGCGCTAATAAGTATAGCAACACTTCTTGTAAAGGGTGAAAAGAGTTCACCGTTTTTGATTTTATTACTGGTTGCGAATATTATTTTGATTTTGATTTATTCTGTAATAATATTCTATATTTTCTTTGTTTTACCGGCTGCTGTGAATGAAATGATGAACGGCGGTTAGTGAGCTTCTGCTTCTTTGCTTTTAGTTAGATGACCCATTTAACGGTAATATAAATAAAAAGTGCAACTCCGATTCCCGCTACAATTAGAACAAAAAGTAATTCTTTTCGCTGACTCTTTTTTTACTTTGACGGAGCCCGCACTGTCTTTGTCAAAAGGATTATGTTTTTTGTTGTTTAGACTATTTCGATTTTGTTTCATCGAACTAATCATTGAAGAAACGAATCCTGAAAAACTCATGAGTTTAAATTTTCTTCAAGTTACAAAAATGAAGTTACTTTCAGTCTGCAGCAGGATACCCAATTTCCTGCAAACGGTTGATCAATGCTTCCCGTTTGAGATCTCCTTCAAAAAAAACAGTAACGGATTTATCTACCTGATCCACGTTTACGTGATCCACTCCTTTAAGCGCAGAAAGCTTTTCAACGATGGTGTTTACACATCCGCTGCATTTAATATTTGTGACAATTAATTTTTCTGATTTCATAGGTCCAAAAATTTAGTTTGGTATGGCGGTAATTAAACCCGCACACCAATAACACAAATATCGTCAATTTGCTCCAGGTTTCCGCGCCAATCATTGATCACTTTTGCTAATTCATCTCCTTGCTTTTCAAGTGGAAGATGAGCGAGTGAAAGAATCAGTTGTTTTAAGTTTGATGCCTTGAATTTTTTTCCTTTGTCACCACCGAACTGATCTTGATAACCATCTGTAAAAATGTAGATCACATCATTTTTTTCAAGCTGAAAGTGATGCGTGGCAAATGGTGTTGAATTGGCAAATTTACCTATTGGTTGTTTGTCTGCTTTTACTTCGAGTAATTCTGTTTTACCTCCTCGTGTTTGAACAATCCAAAGCGGGTTGTTTGCACCAGCCCATTCGAGTTCGAGATTATTCAAGTTTAAAGCACAGAGCGAAATGTCCATTCCGTCTTTAACCTCTTCTTCTGATTTTTCAAATTCAGAAATAACAATCTCTCTCGTTTTGTTTAGGATATCTCCCGGTTTGCCTAAGCCATATTCGCGAACGCTTCGGTTTAATGCGTTGTTGCAGACAACACTTACCATTGCTCCTGGAACACCATGACCGGTGCAATCGGCTGCTGCAAATAAAATGGTTTCTGATTTAGGATCAGCGGTATTTTGAATTGTTTCCAGCCAATAAAAATCTCCCGCAACAATATCTTTTGGAACATACAGAATAAAACTATCTTCAAGATATTCTTTTACCAATTTATAAGATGGTAGAATTGCAGCCTGAATTCTTTTAGCGTAAGTGATAGAATCCATTATTTCGCGATTTTTTTCTTGCACAATTTCTTTTTCCAGAACAACTTCCCGTGTGCGCGTTTCTACAATATGTTCTAATCTGTCTTTGTCTTTTTGAAGAACAAGCAGTCGCCATTTTACAAAAAGGTAAATCGCGATCAGAATAAATAGTACAGTCAAAGTATAAAACCACCACGTTTGAAACCAAGGTGTTTGGATAGTGAATTGAAAGGAGACGATTTCACTTTCATTTTGATTCACGCTAATAGCTTTGCAGTTGAGCGTATATTCACCAGCTGGTAAGTTTGTGAATACAATGAACTTTGTGTATTGAGGTTTACTCCAATTTTCGTCTGATCCAATGAGCTGATAGCTGTAGCGAATACTGTCTGGCTGTGAAAAATAAATTGTCTTTAAGGTTATCGTGAGATTATTGTTTTTGTAAGGAAGAATTAAATCTTCAGGGGTGTGAAAAAATCCTGATGTTTTGGAGTACCATGAAGAATCCAGCGTTGCATTATCTTTTCCTGTAATGTCGGAGATAAGCAACAACGGTTTTTCATCGTTGGCAATTATTTTATCCGGATCAATAAAGTATGCGTTTGTACTGTTCTTTGTCACCAAAATACGGTTATCAGGTGTCAGTTGAATTTTTTTGTCAGGCGTTTCGGTTTCGTCAATTCCATCATATTTATTGAACTGTCTTGACGAAATGATCAGGTCATTTTTAATTTCTAAGAATAAAACACCGTAAGCATTCCCAATCCAAACATTTCCGTTTTTATCAAAGGTGAAGGCGCCGGCAGTAGTTTCAACTAAAGAAGGAAACCAGGTAAAGTGACCATCTTTTTCATATCCAAGATGCCCGTCCGTAGTAAGGAACCACAGGTCACCTTCATTGTCCAGTTGCAAATCAACAATGGCTCCATCGGGCAATCCATTTTCAGAATTGTATTGAATCGTATCTGTACTGGTGATTTTTATAATGGCTCCATCGTCATAACGTCCCAGCCAGATGTTATTGTTCAAATCCTTTGCATGGAATAGATCACGCCATATTCTCCGTTGTCTTGATAGAAATCAAAAGTGAAGATTGTTTCGTACGTGTACAAATTGAAAGTATAGACGCTCCCTTTTCCCAGCACAAGTACAAGGCTGTCTGAAATTCTTTCGTAATCATACATGCCCCAGGTACCAACTTGATTCAGATCAAATTCATTTTCGCGCTTCAGGTGGTTAATACCATGCGCAGAACTTAATAAAAATATATTATTGGTGTCGCGCACAATGACACCTTGAACATCGGATAAGGTTCCGTAAAAGTCTTTTCCAAGCTGATAAAAAGTACCATTGCTTTCTCTGTAAATTCCATTGGTCAGTGCACCATACAGCACGTTGTCATCTCCATACGTAAGCGCCGCCAAATCTCGTTCTGCTTTTGGTGATGAAATTACTTCGATTCCATTGTCAAGCAGTTGAACAATTCCACCGCTAAGTCGGCCACACTTTGCCATTTTTGTCTTCGATGAATCTTGCGGGTGCTTTTTGCAAATCTCCATTAAGTGGAACAGATAGAACTTTTTCGCCGCGCAAAATCCAAATCCGATTCCAGTAGCCAAGTAAAATGTCTCCATTTTTTTTTGTGTAAATGCAACGAATGCTATTTCTGGTTGCGCCGGGCAGTAATCCATGACTTTCATTGTAAACAGTGATGACTTTATTATCTCTGATGCGCACGGGACCAGTTCCGGTTCCAAGAATTAAATCACCATTTAAGTCAAATGCCAAATCTAAACCAATCGAAACCGGAATTCCAAGTGACTCATTCATGAACTCCATTTTTGTTCCATCAAATTTAACCAAGCCGTGTCCGTGGGTAGAGCACCAAACAACGCCATCTTTATCTTCCAGCATTGTCCAGATAGTGATGGAGCTAAAAGTTGAATCGCCAATTGGTTCAAAAAAACCATTTCTGAATCGCATTAATCCTCCATTATAAACACTTACAAAAAAGTCTCCGTTTGAATGTTGTAAAAAAGCTGGACTGATATCGTTTGTTAATCCAACCGAATCTTTAACGGAGTAATTAGTGAATTTTTTTCCGTCAAACATCGAGATTCCATAACCCTGACTGCCGAACCACATATTACCATTTTTGTCTTCTCCGATACCCATAATGGTGTTTCCGCAGAGACCGTCTTTTTGTGTGAAATGTCTAAATCCGTTTTGACCACTGCCATCAAAGTATGCGACACCTGCCCCTTCGGGAGCAGCCCAGATTAATCCACGGCTATCTGAAAAAATCACATAGGAAACATCCGATTTTAAGCCTTTACTTGCGTCATAATTAATTGAAACTGGAGATTGTGAATATCCGAAAATAGTAATGAATACTATCTGTAAAAATAGAATGTGCTTGAGCATAATGAGTTTGGGTTCAGTAAAATGCGCTGCAAATCTAATCAAAAGAATTAAATTAGAACGTTTGAGGAAGACTTTAGATAATTATTTTCAGTCAGCCTGCGTTGGGAAAATTGAACCTGATTTTTTGTCGCCTGATTTTTCATTTTAACAATCAAGATAACTTTTTTTAAAATGTAATTAGAAGTTTAATAGTACATCTCAAATCGAAGATTCTGGTTTTGTTTTTGAAATCCAAAGAGCGGCTTGTGATCAATCAAGTTCTGCTTTTTTTCTGTTTTTATCGCCGCTTTAAATTAAAATTTGGTTTTACACCCTTGGTTTCCATTGCGTTATAGTCGGCATGGTTTTGTGTCCCAATTTGGTTTATTTTAGGGCATAAAATCACCTGTTGAGCAATCGGTTTCATATCCAGTGTAATCAATCTTATTCCCTGATTGGAATAATATTTATTCTGTTTTTTTTCAGTGAAACGCTGAGCGCTCAAAATCCGGCCAGCTTTCAGATTACAACAGAAGACGGTTTGCCAAGTAACGAAGTATATTCAATTTTAATTGATACAGAAGGATTTCTTTGGGCTGGAACTGATGCAGGAATTTGCAAATATGATGGTGTAAATTTTATTACTTATTCGAGCCCGTCGCAACGCACTAAATCATTGAGTGGTTTATGTGCATCTCCTGATGGGCGAATTTATTGCTATAGTTTTAACGGGCAAATATTCTATGCTGAAAATGACTCGTTATATGAGTTGAAAAATTGGAAAAAGAAAACTACCAATCTCACTTATGATGCCTCAGGATTACTTTGGATAGCAACGTGGGATGGGCTTTATTCATACGATCAGGGAAGTGATAAATTTGCCGGACCTTTTTTTCCGGAGAATAGCAAGGATCCGATAGCGTGCGGCATTTCTGCAAAAAAAGATACCATTTTTAGTTTGTTTGAATCCGGCTTGTCCGGCATTTCAAAAGGTGAGTTTTATCATTATCCAACAGATCAACCATTTGATAGATTGTCGGGACTTTACGTTGTAGAGCAAAGTTCAGATTTGCCCTGGATTATTAGTGTGCAGGACGAGCTGGTCTACCGGCCAATGGTAACCCATTATGAAATTGTTAAATCGCCTGAACTTACATCTGCTTTAAAACATAAAAAGGTAAATAATATTCGAAAATTTGATGACCAGAAAATCTGGATTTGTACCTATGATGGATTAGTAATTTATGATTTTGTCAATGATCGCGCTGAGATTCTTTTTGAAGGTTTTGTTTTGTCAGATGTCCTGTTTGATCATGAAGGTAACTGCTGGTTGTCATCGCTGCATCAGGGCTTGATTCGGGTGCCACAGCTTAATACACCCGTTTGGAATTTTTCATTAAACAGAGAGCAGAACGATACACCGATTAAATTAATCAAAAACAAGCAGGTGCTTTATTTTATTTCGACACTTGGCAACTTTGGTACTTTTGACTTGCAGAAAAGTGAACTCAATCTTTTTTCAACATCTTTAAATGCAGATATTCAATCTGTCTATTTTGATTCAATTGACCAGGTTTTGTATCTCTATACCAACAATCATTTACACGTATTTTCAAATAACAAACTTGAGCAACTGGAATTAGTTTTTCCACCCGTTAAAGATTTAATTCGCGTACCGCAAGGTTTTGTTTTGGCTACTTCAGCCGGTACTTATTTTTACAAGGATCTGTTGAATGAGCAGCAAGTTCAGGTTCTGGACAATTTCTGGTCGCGTGAACTTGCCTTTGAAAATAAATCAAAGACTCTTTTTTCGGCAACCAATCAAGGGACTTCTTACTTTTCAGTTTGATACAGGTCAATGGGTAAAAACGAATCATTTTTTAGATAGCATTCAGATTATTTCAATTGCAAAATCATCTGATAATTTTCCAGTATACGCCTTGACCTTCGAAGGAAAAATATATCAGATAGATTCAGATTTTTCATTGAACGCGGTCACTCAGGTTCCAAAAAGAGTCATTCCAAATGATCTTTTGGTTTCTGGTGGAATGCTCTACGTTGGCACAAACTCAGGTCTGTTTAAGTATGAACTACTAACAGGAAAGTGGACGAGTTTAAGTCGTTATTCAGGACTTGCCTCAGATGATGTTCGCGCAATTATCGAAGACGGTGAACAATTGTGGCTGGCAACTGGAAAGGGCCTTCAGGCTATACCGCGAGGCTTGTCTGAAAAAAGAAAAACGGGAAAAATATATCTGAAGACGCTTTACCGCGATGGTGAAAAGTTAAATCCGAATGCTGATTTGATTTTGAATTTTGATCAGTCACTTAGTTTTATTTTAGAAGCTGCGCACTATACTTCAAATGAGAAATTCAGATATGCATATCGTTTGCCAATGATGGATTCAACCTGGAACATTGTTCCGGCAACGAGCAAAAAAATTAGTATACCATCTATTCCTCCGGGAGATTTTAGTATTGAAATTAAATTCATTGATTATCTCGGCAATGATTCTGAAAATATTATTCGGCTCCATGGTAAAGTTATTCCACCGTTCTGGCAACGCTGGTGGTTTTATATGTTGATTGGCTTGATAGGAGTTTTACTTGCTTATTTACTCTCACGAATGCGAATTGCAAAATTGAAGGCAAAACAGCTTGCTGAATTACATAAAATGAGATTGGAAAATGAGTTGCGATTGTCTCAGCAAATTGCATTGAAGGCGCAAATGAATCCACATTTTATTTTTAATGTGCTCAATTCAATCAAAGGGTATATTTATGAAAATGATAAGAAAAAAGCAGCGGCATATTTGAGCGATTTTTCTGATCTGGTGCGCCGAATTTTAACCATGAGTGCGCAGCCAAATATTCGTCTAAGTGAAGAACTTGAAACACTTGCAGCATATATTAGGTTGGAACAAATGATGCTGGATGGAGATTTTATTTACGAAGAAAAGGTTTCATATGAAGTTGATTCTGCCGGAATCCGAATTCCGGTTTTATTGATTCAACCTTTTGTTGAAAATGCATTCCAGCATGGATTGAGACATAAATCCGGTGAAAAAAAACTGAGTCTGAGTGTTTATTATGAGTCAGATCAATCCATTCTGGTTATTGAAATCTCAGACAATGGAATCGGCCGCAAGAAGTCAGCAGAACTCAATTCAATTTCAAAACAAAATCACAAATCATTTGCCGTTGAATCTTCATCGAAAAGGATTGCGCTAATCAATGAAGAAAAATCCGGATTGGTTGGTGTGGAGATTCAGGATCTGGAGGATGAAAAAGGCAACTCAACGGGTACGAGGGTGATTATAAAAATACATGTAAATGACTGAGCTTAAGAAAATAAAGGCAGTGTTGGTGGATGATTCAGAACAGGCGCGAAAGTTGTTGCGTTTGATGCTCAAAGAACTTGCACCTGATATTTTGGTTGCCGGCGAAGCGGCTGATGTCAGTTCGGCTGTGGATTTAATTCGAAAACTAAAGCCGGATGTTGTTTTTTTAGATATTGAAATGCCCGGCAAGTCTGGTTTGCAATTATTGGATGAATTGCCAAGAGATGAAGTACACTACGAGATTATTTTTACAACTGCGTTTAATGATTACGCGTTAAAGGCATTCAGACTTTCTGCAATTGATTACTTGCTCAAGCCTATTCCGGAAAAAGATTTGGTTGAAGCACTTGATCGTTTGCGAGATCGCAAAGATCAAAAAGAATTGAAAAGCAGATTGGATGCTTTAACTGCTAACCTGAATTCAGAAAAAGAAAAAGTGCTCTGCATTCCTGTCATGAGTGGATATGAATACTTGAGGCTGGATGAAATCGAACACATTGAAGCAGATGGTTCGTACACCAAGATAATGTGCGTAGATGGTAAAACAAAAACCGTTTCGAAAAATTTAAAATATTTTGAAAATGCCTTGCTTGATCAAGATCGCTTCATTCGGGTGCACCGGTCATTTTTAATTAATCTGGATCAAATGAAAGCTTTCAGCCGCACAGGCAGAGGTACTATTGTGATGAAGAGTGGTAAAGAAATTGATTTGGCAAGAGATCGAAGAGAAGATTTTTTTGCTGTTGCTGGCATTCTTTAATTTTCATTTCTGAAAAATATTTAACCGATGTGGATTATTAATAAGAAAATTACATCTATTTAACCACTTACAAACTGAAGTGTGCTGTCTGCAAATCCAATTTGCCTTTCGTTTGAAAATCAATCACCTTTGAATCGCGTAATTGCTTTTCATTTAACCCAAAAAAATGAAAGAAAAACTTCGAAGGCCGCTTCGGAGTTTTTTTATTTTAGAAAAGGTCCATCACTTTAATCATTAATCTGTAAGATAGACCCGGCTTGTGAATTTGATTAACGGTCCCAGTCATGAACAAATCCTTTTCTGGACAATAATAGGAGAAAGCACCCGAAAGTCCTGAATGGCCTATGAGCTCAGGATAGTCTTTTCCGCCTGTCATTGATTTTGGTAATTTGAAGCGCATTATTCCAACGCCATATTCTAAAGGAAACATTACTTTTTTCCAGACAGCCATTTCTTTCAGTTTAGCTTCTTGAAAAAAATATCCGCTCATAAAAGCTTTTAAAAAAGTCATGGTCTCGGTTGCTGTTGACACAATTCCACCGTCTCCGTTGAAGCAGGTCATTGCATTTGGAATAAGCAGCGGTTCTTTTTTGAAATTCAAATCAATGGGACGTTTATCCAAAGGGTCAGCATATAACCAGGTTTCTTTTAATCCAAGAGGTTGAAAAAGCAATTCACTCATCAATACGTCTATTTTTTTTCCGGTGATTTTTTCCAGGATGAGATCCAATAATTGGAAATTGGTATCTGAGTAATGCGCATAGTCTTTATCGCCCGGACTGAATCTTGGTTTCATTTTTTTACTCATTGCAATGGATTGCTCAGCCGTCCATGTTTGATCTTTTCCTGCAGTCAGTTCGTCGAGTAAACTTTTGTTACTTTCACCTTTATCTTCAAAATAGTCAGGGATTCCGGATGTTTGAGAAAGTAAATGTTTAATCGTGATTTGAGCTGAGTAATCTACACCTTCAAAAATCAGTAAATCCTTCATGATGGATGCGTCCAGATAATTTTTTATGGGATCATTCAAGGATAGTTTTCCTTCCTGTTCCAGTTTTAAAACAATTGCCGTAACATATATTTTGGTGACACTTGCAATGAAGTAGTGTGAATCACTTTTGATATTGCCTGCCGCAGCGTGCCATGTGCTGTCTCCTTTTGAAACAGCAATTGTTGCACCCACTATCAATTTGTTGTCTACTGCATCATTTGTGAATTTCTGAATCTGATTTTGAAGACTAACCTGACTTGTTGCTATAGATAAAACAGATATCAGAAGGAGGGTGAGGACAATTGATTTCATTTCTTTTGATTGATTTAGTTGAAACAAAGGTCTGGTACTTTTTCAGGATAAAAATTACCATAGGGTAAAAAATGTTACCTGATTTTTGCACGGATTCTGCTAAAACTCTGAGGCGTAATTCCAAGATAAGAAGCAAGGTGCTTTTGTGCTACACGATTGATAATGGTAGGCTGAACTTGCAAGAGTTCCAGATAACGTGTTTCAGCAGTTTTTGTGAGTAAATCAATTTGTTGTTGCTGTTTGCCCATGTAAGAAGACTCAGCAGCGGCGCGCATCAGAATCATTCCCATTTCTGTCTGACCGAGTTTAATATAGTCTTCTCTGGTTAATCTCAGCAAGGTTGAATTTTCCAGAACAATTGTTTGAAGCGGACTGGGTGCGCCCGTTAATATGGACATGTAATCAGCAAAAAAATGATTTTCAAAACCCAAATCAAGACACACTTCGTTATTTTCTTTTTCAATAAAAACACCTGCGCTGCCAGTGACAATGAAATACATGTAGCGTTCAGGTGAATTGGCTTTTTTCAGAATCTCACCTTTTTTGATTTTGATTTCGGTACAGCAGGCTGCAAAATCCAGCCAGGCTTCAATAGGTGCAGGGAAGTAAGGATCAAATGCCCGTTTGAGTATTTGTGCAGAAGAGATATTGGTTTTATCCGACATCAATATCAAATTATGTCACTGTTGTTTTTGTAGATAATCTCTGGCTTTGATTCTTCATTTGCAAGTTTGTTGAGTCTGGGTTGAAGTATCCAAAATCCTACCAGATAAAACCAAGCGAGAAAAAACTCGCCCACAAAGTCCTCAAATTTAACTGCACGCTGAACTTCAGCTAATTTGATTGATTTTCCAACACAATAGAATGTATGTCCAATACAAAAAATGGAGAAGAGGTGAACAGGTATTATCAGAAATACCATTGAGACAATGAAGCCTATGTTTTCAGGCGGACGCATCGTTTCGATATTCGTCATCACAAAAATCAGGATAGAAAAAATAATTGCAAAATAGATCAGCGGAATGAAGAAGAAAATTTTAAAACGTCGCATATTCAATTTCAATTCGGCAGGAATCCGCGCATCCATTTTTATAACAATTGCATAGAACCATCCAAAGAGCACTAGCATCGATATCAGATAGAACACAAACATCCAGGGCATGATTGAGAAAAGTGCAAATGGATTCGGCGGATTATGCGCAGAAATCTGACTAAAAACAGTTGCCATAAAAATGGACTGAGCAATCACGGGGACTCCAACTACAATTATAAAGAGTTGCCAATGTTTTGCTTTTAAGAGTTTGTCAAGCATGCTGAATTTATTTAGGTGTGGTTAAAATTTCTTTGAAATCATTTTGCTATCCACGTCGTCTTTCCAGCAGAACCATCATCATCAAGGCAAGCATCATGCGTTCACCGTCACCCGGCTCAAGATCAACCAATTTATCCAATTTGAAAGTTCTTCCAAAAAAAGATTTTTGTTTTGATAATCTTGCTACAATTGTGCCATCTGCTTTTTGAACAATGTATCGCGGATTAAATAAGTAGCCGCTGAAAAGGCCAAGCAAAGGAACTTCGCATAATAAAGCATCACCTACTTTTGCCCACGGATTTTCTTCCCGAATCGAATATTCTTGTTTGTTTTCGTTGTCAAAGATTTCGTAATGTGCTTTTAAAAGAGAACGCATTCCTTTTCGCCCCAATTTTCCTACCAGATTCTCGTTGTTGTCCTTAAAAGAATAACAGGCATTAAAGTCAATGATCCGATCTGCATCAATTTTGTAAAGGACGTCTGTTTTGTTTTCGTTTGAGTAAATCAAAATAGCTTCCTTGAATTTAAACATCTTTTGTCGCACATAGGCAATTGTTGCTCCGCTTTCGTCCAATGCAGTGAAGTCATTGGCAAGTGTTGAAATTTTGAATTTGAATGTGATTGGAAAAGTGAATTCTTTGAAATCGCGTTTAGCGAAGAAATTAGAATCTAATACTTCGGTAGCCATCGTGGTTGAATAATTTACAGTGAAGCTACTGAAAATTTCAGAGATTGAAATAATCCTTATTTCCCCTTGCCCTTAAAAATAATTGCTACTGTATAGAACATGATTTTTATATCAAGCGCAAGAGACATATTACGGATATAAAGTAAATCATATTTCATGCGTTCTACCATCTGTTCTACATTTTCAGCATAGCCAAATTTTACTTGTCCCCAGCTGGTGATGCCGGGACGAACTTGATGCAAATACAAATATTGCGGATCGTGTTGAGCAATCTGATCTATGTAATATCTGCGCTCTGGACGCGGACCAACCAAAGACATTTCACCTTTGAGCACATTCAGGAATTGTGGAAATTCATCTAGCCTGGTTTTGCGCAAAAATTTTCCGATTCGCGTAATTCGTTTGTCGTTTGAACTTGAAAGTTGTGGACCACTTTTTTCAGAGTCAGTATACATTGTTCTGAACTTGATGATCTGAAATGGTTTTTGATGCAGGCCAATGCGTTCTTGCATAAAAAAGACGGGGCCTTTGGAGGATGATTTAACCAGAATCGCCAGAATTAAATAGAGCGGAAGCAAAAGGATCAGGGCTAAGAATGAAATACCGATATCCAAAATACGCTTTGTAGAAATTTGCCACTCGGGCATCACATTTTCGTTGACACGAAATAAGAGCGCTCCAAAAATGCTGTTCATTTGCACCTGCCCGGAGAGAATATCGTAAGCATCCGGAATCAAACTAATACGAACGTTGTGACCCGCGAGGCTTGTGATGATTCGTTTTAATTTTTCGTGATCGTTACTTTCTACCGCAATAATAACTTCCTGGATTTTATGTGTGCGGATAATTTCATCCACGTCATTCAGATTTCCTAATAGCGGCAATTTTTCCTTCAAGGCAAAATCATTTCCATTAATGTTTACAAATCCTTCAAATAAATGACCTGAACTTTGTTTCTGTTTTTGAATCTCATCTAAAATATCAATGGCCTTGGAACTCCCACCGATGATGATTGTTTTGAAACCATATTGGCCCTTGTGAATACGCTTGACATGAATGGTAATGATAATCAGTCGCGGAATCACGGTAATGAAAAACTGAACTGAAAACAGAATCAGAATCATTGCATAAAATTGTGTGTACGAATAAACGTAATCATTCAATACCAGTGCAAAAAACACAAGTATTGTTCCAAGCATGGTTCCAAAAAAAGTTTGTTTGATTGTTTTGATGCGATACGATCTTTCCAGATTCTGGTATCTTCCTTGCAAGGTATAAAGGAACATCCAGCAAAGCGGAATCACGATCATACCGGTTATAAAAGTGCCTTTAATAACAAGCGGTGAATTTTCAATTTGCGTGACGCGGTAAAAGTAGAATAAAAACCAGGCTGCCAATGCCGCCAGGTAATCAAAGATCAGACTCAGAACGAGCAACTGACTTTGTTTCATTCGTAACAGATTACTTTGATGTTGTCGATATAGATAAATCCTGTAGTTTGATCAGGATCTAATAAGGCCAGAAAATAAATTTCATAGCTCGTGGCGTTGGTATGAAAAGACACATTTTCAATGAGAGGAATATACATCTTCTTCCACTTGAGATTTTCGTTTTCTTTCATTGGATTGAACTGCGCATAAGGTGGCTCTTCAATAAAATCAGCTGAGTTTTGCGCAATGGTACTCATCACCATAGAATTATTATTCATGTAGTCCACTTCAAGGTAGACATCTTCATTTTTAGGCAGGTCCAGAAATTGCGAGGTAACTCCTTTGTACATACTATCTGTTTCAGTTAAATGAATGGCACCGCAGCGAAAACCGTATTTAACCGTGTCAGGAGCTGCGGCCTCAGATACAAAAACCAGATTGGTCAGCGAATTAAATGCGTCTTCTAAATACATACCAGGGCTTCAAAATCTTCAATCATTTCAAAATGAAGGTTGCTTTTGTAAGTGATTTGAGGTGTGACGGAAACCGTTTCACCTTTGACTAAGGTCAGGGTTGTTTCATAACGCTCATAAAAAGGGTATTTCACACGATAATAATTGATACCGTTTTGACGAATGCCTGCGTAGATGATGAATGTGTGCTCTCCTTCATCAAGTATTGGAATTTTGCAAGGGAGTTCAAATACACCAATTGCTTTACCATCCATATAAACCCACGCGTCATCGATAGATTGCGAATTGGCGCCCTCTATCGGTTCATCCGTGGTAAAGTTCATAGCAGGTATTTCAAGCCACGAGGGAGTTATATCTTCTTTGCAGGAAAATAAGAGGAAGGCTGAAAAAACGATAAGTAAACTTTTGATCATGCAATGGTTGTATCGTATTAAAACGCAAAAAAAGTCTAAATATTTTCTTTAATCAAGTTTCCGTTGGCTTTTAATTTATCCATGATTTGGAGTGCTACCTCCAGCGCATAGGATCCAGCCTCGATTGAAACGATTGGAACTGTATTGTTTTCAATGGATTGCGCAAATGTCAAGAGTTCTTCTTTAATGGCATTTGATGTAACAACATCGGGTTTAAAAATTTCAATTTTCTTTTTAGCCTTACCTTCACCCAAGTCAAGAACAATATCAAATGGATCAGGTTCACCGTTAACGGTTGACATCTTTACTATTTCAGTTTCTTTGGTCAAAAAATCTACCGAGATATAAGCATCCCGCTGAAAGAAGCGCGTTTTACGCATGTTTTTAAGGGAGATTCTGGACGCTGTCAGGTTTGCTACACAACCATTTTCAAATTCAATGCGTGCATTTGTAATATCAGGCGTATCGCTTACTACAGATACTCCGCTCGCTGAAATACGCTTGATCTTAGCCTTTACAACACTTAGAATAATATCCAAATCGTGAATCATCAGATCCAAAACAACCGGAACATCTGTGCCGCGAGGATTGTACTGCGCAAGACGATGTGTTTCGATAAACATCGGGTCATTCAAAAATGGAAGTGCTTGTTTAAACGCCGGGTTGAAGCGCTCCACATGACCAACCTGCACTTTTACTTCAGCTTCTTGGGCTAGTTTCTGCAGTTTAGACGCTTCTTCAAAAGTTTCTGTAATCGGTTTTTCGATGAACACATGTTTTGAATTCCGCAAAGCTACCTGAGCAATTTCAAAATGTGAAAGGGTAGGAGTCACAATATCAATACAATCAACTTTAGAAATCAAATCTTCAATGCTCGTATATCTTTTTAAACCCAAATCATTTTGAGCAAAGCTTGCATTCGATTCTGAAGGATCGTAAAATCCAACAAATTCATAAACATCTGAGAGTTCTTTAATGAGTCTGGCGTGAATTTTGCCAAGGTGTCCAACACCAAAGAGGCCTATTTTTAGCATGATTGAGAATTTGGTGTAAAGTTAAGATCAATTGATTCTGAATTAATACTTCAGTGCTTTCAATTATCAACACGAATGACTTAATTTGTTTTCGCAGCCTCACAAATTATTGGAGGATCAAAAAAATGAACTTACCTTTGAATACCATGAGAATTACGAAAAAAACTACAATTTTATTTTTGCTATTGTTTACCATTCAGGCTAATGCACAGCTCACTGATACGCTTAAGGTGATGTCCTATAATTTGCTCAATTTTCCTAATGTGAATCCCAATCGGATTGATACGCTAAAAGGAATTCTGGATTACGTAAAACCAGATATTTTGATGGTTTGTGAATTGACCAGCGCAGCTGGTGGAGACGATATTTTGTTTAACGCTCTGAATGTTGGAGGCGTGACAAGTTATGAATCTGCTGCTTTTTCGAATGGTCCTGATACCGATAATTTACTCTATTACAATTCAGATAAGCTTGCGTTGAAAGAGCAAAATGTAATAACAACAGCGTTACGTGATATTAATGAATACGTGCTATATTATAAGAGCATTGATATTGCGACAACAACGGATACAACTTTCTTTTATATCTATGTTTGTCACCTGAAAGCGAGCTCAGGTTTTGAGGCTGAGCGTAATGCTGAAGCGCAGCAACTTAAGACTTATCTGGCTACAAGAACGAATCGTCAAAATATTTTAATTGGAGGGGATTTTAACTTCTATGGCAGCGATACTGAACCGGCCTGGAATACGATTTTAAGTGGTTCAGGCGTTACGATCGTTGATCCTATTAATACACCCGGCCATTGGAATTCTAACTCAACTTTTTCATCCATTCACACACAAAGTACACGAACTGCAAGTTTTGACGGAGGAAGCACGGGCGGGATGGATGATCGTTTTGATTTGATTTTTATTTCACCTGATTTGAATAGTTATGTCAATCAGGCAAAATATGTTCCGGGTTCTTACAAAGCAATAGGACAAGACGGTTTGCATTATAATGATGCCTTAATTGATGCGCCTTTAAACACGTCAGTTCCATTTAATGTTTTGCATAATCTGTATAACATGTCTGATCACTTACCGGTGTTTTTAAAAATCTCCGTTAGCACTTATGCGAACTCTGTTCCTGAAGCACTCACTGGAATGAAGGTTTGGTATAGTTCAGATTCTGAAAAACTTATGTTCACGTTCGAAAATCCAATCAAGCTGGCTGGCAATTTTATGATTGTTGATTTGTCGGGCAGAGTGGTGAAATCGTTTGATCACCTGGACGGAGAAAATTCACTCAATGTTTCTGATCTGGATTCTGGAATGTATGTTTTGCAAGTTCAGCAATATGAGTATTCAATGAAGTTTGTGAAATAGTTTTTTTTTCCGCAGTTCCGATAGTTATCGGGATCGCTGACAAAAACAAAACACAGATTTACGCAGATTTTTTTGGCTAAATCAAAATTGTTATTCCTTAGTTTCAGCAGAAATCTGTGCCCTTAAAATCTGCGAGAAAATTATCACTGGTGGCCAGCCTCATTTTCCTGTCAAATCTCCTTCTGTTGTAATTCCAAATTCAACTACATTGTCTGTTGCTGAAAATGTTTTTACAAATTGAAATGATTTGAGAAAGGCTTCATTTCCATAAGAGTCTGTCGAATCTTTTCTATAAAGCATCACATCAAAACCGTTAGGAGCGGCATACACTACAGTGTCTTTTTCAGTAAGCGCTGAATCTCGATCTGAATTATAAATCGTGTGATCGTTGACATTGATATAAATCAGATAATTTGATTTCAAAAGTGAATTTGACAGTTTAACTTTTACTGGAATTTTACTCGACTCCGTTTTCTCTTTTGCAAAAGAACAAATGGCATCACTCACTGCTGCATAGTTATCACAACTATTGTCGTGAACGAAAGTCATTCCTGAATTATTTTTGTCAAAATATTTCCCGTCTGTTATCAGTCGAATCGACGTTCCGCCTCGGTCATATACTTCTTGCTCTTCAATTAATTTAATTTGATCAAAATCATTTTCAAGAAAAACCTGATAGAGTTGATTCAGTTCTTCAGATGAAGTTGTAAAATAAATTTTCTGTTCATAATCCAATCGCCACATGCTCCAGTAGGAACTATCTTCAGAGATAAAAATATTTTCACCTTCAGGCAGCATTCCACCGCCATCTGACCATTCAATTGTAAGTTTTTCAGGATTCGCAGGAAGTTCAGAGCCATTAAAAATACTTCCGCCGCCTTCACCAGAGCAGGCAAAAATTAAAAGAGAAATAGCAATCGGGTAGAAGAGTGTATTTTTCATAGCTGCATTTTTTATCAAACACAACCTGAACTACAACTCTGAAATGAATTGGTTCAAATCAATGTGTCCGGACTAATAGCAACAAGTTTATTCCCCTGCAGAATTGGGATTACCGGAGCCTGATTTGGATTCAAACAATATTTGATATCAATGTTCAGATTCAAGTTTTTCAAACGACGGCGATGAGACGATGCTTTCAGATATCCAAGAATATTATCCTTTGCACTCAGGAATAAAAATTTAGAAGCAATAGAAGCATCTTCTACAGAATGAAATTTATTTGTGCCTAGCAAGTAATCGCAAATAGCGCCTGCGCAAATAGTATCTTCCAGATTAAATTTATTTTGCCAGCCTGAACATAGCAATAGAATGTTCTTGTCTTGTTTTTCTAAAAATTCCTGAAGCACTTCCAGATTTGATAGTGCACCAATAACAACCTGACCAGATTCTTTGGCAAGATTGATGGCTTTGGTACCGTTGGTCGTAGTTAATACAACAGTTTGGTTCATTACTTCAGGAACCATATAGGCGTATGGTGAGTTCCCAAAATTGAATCCTTCTACTATGTTTCCGCCGCGTTCAGCTCCAACTAAAAAACCTTTTTTCTGATATTCAATTGCTTCTTCAACTGTAGAAACCGGAATAATTTCTTTTACGCCATAATGGAATGCTGCGCAGATTGCAGAGGTTGCACGCAAGACATCAATCACAACGATAATCTCAAACTCTTCTTTGTAAAGAGGAAATAAATAGGGTGAAAAACAGACTTCAACACGTTTACGCGTTTCGTCCGGATCAATATAGGCTTGTCCTTCCATGCAACGAAATTAGGAAAAAGTTTAGAATATAAAAGGATTGCCCATTTTGTATCGGGACAAGTGGCTGCGACTATAAATGCATCAAATCTTTCTTAGCCAAAAGCGTATCTAAAGATTCTCTGTTATCCTGATCGTCTACACAACAATCAACAGGGCAAACAGCAGCGCATTGAGGCTCATCATGAAAACCTTTGCACTCAGTACATTTATCAGGTACAATGAAATATACATCCATGTTCACAGGAGTATTATTTTTTCCTGCATCTTTCTCAGTGCCATCAAGTAGTTTGAAAAGCCCTGTAAGTGATGTGCCGTCTGAATAACGCCACTCGGCACCACCTTCATAAATTGCATTGTTTGGACATTCTGGCTCGCAAGCCCCGCAGTTAATGCATTCGTCAGTTATGATAATTGCCATTGTTTCTATCTAATCATTGATTAATTTTGCAAATATAGAAGGTCTCACAATGATAATCAGCGAAAAAATTAAATTATTGTCAAAACTCGGCGGAATTCTCGATAAACTTGGAGAAGGAAAAGAATGGCCGGGATTTGAGATAGGACTCAGTAAATCAGAGTATGATGGCTTTGTTGAATTGATGGAGCGCGTTCACATTCACAATGGATGGTTTACAAAAAGCTCTGTTCAAACAGCCTTTAAAGGAATTGCTGCCTGGCTTACGGAAGAGAATCTCAATAACTGGGTAAAATCGTATCACATTCAAGAAGTGAAGCCCAAGAAGGTGGCTATCGTCATGGCAGGGAACATTCCACTTGTCGGATTTCATGATTTTCTTTCTGTTTTTTTGAGCGGACATAAGGCAGTCATTAAATTGTCTTCGAGTGATCAGCATCTGTTTAAGGCTTTGATTCATTATTTATCGATTATTGATAACCGCGTTTTGGATTTTGTAGAAATTCGTGAACGTTTTTTAGGTGAGTTTGATGCCGTCATTGCTACTGGTAGTGATAACTCATCCAATTATTTTGAATCGTATTTTGGAAAACATCCGCACATCATTCGTAAAAACAGAACTTCAGTTGCCGTTATTGACGGCAGCGAAACCAAAGAAGAATTGACAGAACTTGGAAAAGATATTTTTACCTATTTCGGTATGGGATGCCGCAATGTATCTCAGTTATGGATTCCAATGGATTTTGAATTGAATCGTTTTTTTGAAGCGATCTATGAATTTAATCCAATTGCCAATCACAACAAATACGCCAACAATTACGATTATAACAAGGCTGTTTACCTGATGAACAAAGCCAATCTATTAGATAACGGGTTTTTATTACTGAAAGAAGATTTTGCTTTGAATTCTCCGCTAGGTATGTTGCATTACGTGCGTTACAAAGACTCAATTGACGCTGAACATTTTTTGCAAGAGAATAAAGATAAAATTCAGGTGATTGTTGGCAAAAATTATATTCCTTTTGGAATGTCACAAAAGCCTGGTTTGACCGATTATGCAGATGGGGTAGATACCATGAAATTTTTGACAGAATTAAGTTAGTAGATATGAAGGTCACAATCACATCACTTGAATTAAAAGGTCCGCTCAAATTTTTTGCGCTTTCATACAAGGCAATGAAAATTGTGAGGCAACTTAAAACAGCGAATTGTATAAAATTCAAAAAACAAGGTATCTGGACAAAACATTATACCATGTCACTTTGGAATTCAGAACAAGATTTGAGAACCTTTTCTACAATTGGTGCACATCTTGAAGCAATGAAAACCAGCAAAGAAATGGCCAAGGAAATCAGAACTTATACCTACGACGCAGCATCTCTTCCTGACTGGAAATCTGCTAAACAATTATTAGTGGAACATGGGAGAGTCATAAGGTACAGCTAATCAATACATGTTCTTCTTTGTGAACTTCGTGCCTCCTTGGTGTCCTTTGTGGTTAAAAGCTTTCATTATCCAAAAGACTAATGAATCCAGTTGAGTCAACAACTTTAATATTTATGCTGATTTGAAAAGGTTAATCGTCATAATCCCCCAACAATTTCCTATTTTCGTAAGATAAAATCAGATCAAAGAATTTCAAATGACAAAAATCAAATTTGGAACAGATGGCTGGAGAGCTATCATTGCAGAAGACTATACTACTGAAAATGTTGCGCGTGTTTCGCATGCAACGGCAGTTTGGGTAAAGAAAAAATTTAAAGATGCATCCATCGTAATTGGTCACGATTGCCGTTTTGGCGGAGCCCTTTTTGTGGAGACAGCGATTAAAGTTTTTGTAAGTAACGGAATCAAAGTCTATACAACCGATAAAGGTTTTGTATCAACACCTATGATTTCACTTGCAACACGTGAATTGAAAGCATCACTTGGTGTGGTGATTACAGCAAGTCACAATCCGCCGTCCTACAATGGGTATAAATTGAAAGGACATTTTGGTGGCCCACTTTCACCCGAAGAGGTAGATGAAATAGAAAAAATAATTCCCGATGTAAATCCGCTTGACTTGAAGGCCGTTTCGTTGGACAAAGCAAAAGCATCCGGTTTAATTGAATATCACGATTTTGAAAAAATGTATTGTGACAGAGTCGAATCTGTTTTTGATTTGGAACTGATTCGCAAAGCAAATATTGGTTTGGCTTATGATGCCATGTATGGCGCCGGTCAAAACGTACTGAAAAAATTAATGCCAGAAATTACGTTTTTGCATTGTGATTATAACCCATCCTTCATGGGGCAAGCTCCAGAACCTATTGATAAAAATCTACAGGAATTCGCTACTCTGATCAAAAACGATCAGTCGCTTAAATGTGGTTTAGCTACTGATGGTGATGCAGACAGAATTGGTCTTTACAATTCCAAAGGTGAATTCGTGGATTCGCACCACATCATACTTTTGACGATTCACTATTTAGTAAAGTACAAAGGTCTTCGTGGAAAAGTTGTTACTGGATTTTCAAGCACACCGCGTATCAAAAAGCTTTGTGCACACTATAAGCTGGAACACGTTGAAGTACCAATTGGATTTAAATACATCGCTGGTTTAATGTCAGATCCAGAGCAAGATGTTTTGCTGGGTGGTGAAGAATCTGGTGGAATTGCATTGAAAACGCATATTCCTGAACGTGATGGAATATGGATGGGATTGACCATTTGGGAATTCATGGCAAAAACTGGAAAATCTTTGGAACAATTAATTGATGAAGTGTATGCGATTGTTGGGCCATTTGCTTTTGAGCGCAACGACATGCACATTGAAGAATCCAAAAAACAGCAGATCATTGCTGAATGTAAAAAAGGATCCTTCACCATGTTTGGAAAATATAAAGTGCAATCAACTGAAACCATGGATGGATTCAAATACATTTTTGATGAAAACCGCTGGTTGATGATTCGCCCTTCAGGCACCGAACCGGTATTGAGAACGTATGCAGAGGCACCGACGTTATCTGAAGTAAGAACAATTTTGGATACCTGTAAATTGACAATTGGCGCCTGATGGCTGGAAATACCTTTGGACATATTTTCAGACTTACTAGTTTTGGTGAGTCACACGGCAAAGCAATTGGTGGAATAATTGACGGATGTCCTTCGAATGTAGAAATCAATTTCAAAAAAATCCAATACGAATTAAATCGCAGAAAACCGGGGCAATCTTCTATCACCACGCAGCGCGATGAAGCCGATGAGGTAGAATTTCTTTCCGGAATTTTTGAAGGTAAAACATTAGGAACTCCAATTGCATTTCAGATAAAAAATCAGGATCAAAAGAGTGAAGATTACGATTCGTTGAAAGATGTTTTCAGGCCTTCACATGCAGATTTTACCTATCAGGAAAAATATAAAATTCGTGATCACCGGGGTGGAGGAAGAAGCAGCGCAAGAGAGACGGCCGCCCGTGTTGTTGCGGGTGCAATTGCCAAACAAATTTTGGCAAAAACCGGAATTCATATTTGTGCTTTTGTATCACAGATCGGTCAAGTGAGAATTGAAGAGTCAGATTTAAAATTTTCCGAACTCGATATTGAGGCAAGTTTGGTTCGCTGTCCTGAAAAAAATACTTCAGCAAAAATGATTCAATTGATTGAAGAAGTTAGATCAAAAGGAGATAGTTTGGGTGGCAAAATAAAATGCACCATAATTGGAATGCCTGCGGGCGTTGGTGAACCTGTCTTTGATAAATTGCATGCCGATCTGGCAAAAGCTATGATGGGAATTAACGCAGTAAAAGGATTTGAAATTGGAAGTGGTTTTAGCGCTGTCGAAATGTTGGGAAGCGAACACAACGATGAATTTCTGCCGGGAGGACAAACAAGTTCAAATAATTCCGGAGGCATTCAGGGCGGCATTTCTAACGGGCAAGATATTTATTTCAATGTCGCGTTTAAACCTGTCGCTACAATCTCTCAAAAACAAAATACAATCGATAAAAATAACAACGAAGTGGTTTTAGCCGCAAAAGGAAGACACGATCCTTGTGTTGTTCCACGAGCGGTTCCTATCGTTGAGGCTATGGCTGCACTGGTTGTTTTGGATCAGTTGCTAAGACAAAAAGCAAGTCAGGTATAAGAATTCGTCTAAAATTCTATCTTTCCTTCTGATTTTCATACTTCATGTCAGACCGTTTTTATACTGTAGAGATTTTAAATGAGCCCATCAGCTTTGGTACAATCTCGTATCTGAATTCAGTAAAATTATCGGAATACGCGGCACAAAAAAAAATCGGTGAACATAAGCTTGGTTATCTCACCAAGGAAGATCTCTATTTTAAAATTGATCGTGGCCAGGCAATCAATGTTGATCAGGCTTATATAAAAGATTTTTCGCTGCCAGATTATCGTGCTACAAGGAATTTAGCGGTGAATGAAAGGATAACTATTGCTGGTATGTCAAGCCGTTTTGCTTTTTTTGATTGTGATTCTTCTATTGATTTTTCCTACGGGAATTTTAAAGATGAAGTAAATTTTAAAGAGAGTATTTTTTCTCACGGCACACTCAGTTTTCTTTATGCTGAATTCAATGCTTCTTCAATTGATTTTTCAGAATGCAGATTTCATTCGCACAAAACAACTTTTGAGCACGCCTCTTTCGTAGGTTCAGAAGTGAATTTTGAGCATGCAAGATTTAATGGTGCCGGAGTTTCATTTGTAAATGCAGCATTCAGAGCAGATGAAGTAAATTTTAAGCGCGTCAATTTTGGACGGGCAAAGGTGAAGTTCAATTTTGCCGAATTTGGAGATGGAGCGAAACTGTTTGAGCGCATTCATGTAAATGGAGCTCTCTTTGATTTCCGACGGGTGATGTTTGGTTCTGGTAAAGTAGATTTTCGCCGCGCACTTTTTGGATCAGGATTTGTCACTTTTGAAGAATCAGAGATCAAAGAGGGTAAGCTCACTTTTCGCATGGCACACTTTGAAGGGGGCGATCTTTCATTCAGACGAACTGATTTTGGAAAAGATGAAGCCAACTTTGATCATGCAGATTTTAATAATCGCTCAATTACTTTTGAGGGCGTGACAGCAAGTACAATTTCAATTTCAAATTCATTCGTCAGAGGAAATCTTGACCTGCGAATTAAGAAGGCCGATAAAATTGATTTGAGTCATTCGTATTTGTATTCAATAACAGATCTTAATTTTCTCAAACAAGAATCATTGCATGTTCTTTCACTTTCAGGTGTTAGAAATTTGGGTAAGATAATCATCAACTGGAAACAAAATAACGTCAAAGATCTCATTGAACGCAGCAATGTGTCTGATGAAGAAATGGCCAATCAATACAATATCCTAAAGTCTAATTTTTCTACGAATGGTCAGTATAACGATGAAGATCATGCTTATGTTTATTTTAAGCGGCATGAGCATCGCGACCTAAAAAAGAAAGCGCTGGATCAGGCTTCACCATTGTTAAAACCATTTGTTCATTTAGGTTATGCTATGCGACTTTTGGTTTTTGATAAGATGGGACTTTATGCTACCAATCCATCAAGGGTAATGGTGAGTATGATTGTTGCAATTTTCTTTTTTGCTTCGGTTTATATTTTATTTCACCTGTTGGGCATCGGACATATTATAAATTCTGTAGATGCATCTGATAAATTAGACGTGATTGACAAATCGCTCTACCATTCTGCAATTACATTTTTTACAATCGGTTATGGAGATTTTTATCCAACAAGTTTCAGCAGATTGATTTCAGCGCTGGAAGGCTGGACAGGAGTGTTCCTGATGTCCTATTTTACGGTAGCGTTTGTGAGAAAAATTTTAAGATAAGTCTAATATAGTTTCGACTTAATCACTTTTTGGATGCTGATCAGGTTTCCATTTTCATCTGCAATCTCCACAAAATAAATTCCGGATGGCAACGATTCAAAAAGAGACGAACTGTAAGAAAGTATTTCAGAACTGATTTCTGCTTTTTCTGAAAACTCTTTACCTAAGCTGTCTTTGTATTTTATGGTATAAGTTCCATCACATGTTTTTGGAAAATCAATAGTAATATTTCCGCTTGAAGGATTCGGATAGACGATCACAACATCCGTTTTGCGATTCACTGAGACAATAGTCGAGTAATGGTAATCTCCATCAAAATCTACTTGTTTTAAACGGTAATAAATGATGTCATTTGAGATTTCACGATCAGCAAATTCATATTGTTTTACTTCACTCGAATTTCCAGCTCCGTCTACAATTCCGATTTGTGTAAAGTGAGTTCCGTCAATTGAACGTTCAACAACAAAATGATCATTAGCTAATTCAGAAAGTGTGGCCCAATGTATTGTATTTGTTTGCATTTCTGCAGTCGCAAAAATTGATTCTAGTTCGATTGGCAGAATGATTGAACAGTCGGTTAGTGCTGTGTTTCCAGCACCTGAATTAAGGTCAATCACTTGAGTAACATCGGCATAATTTGTTACCAATAAAACATAAACTTCATTTGCTACTGCAGCAGGTACATTAGCCTGTTCAGTTCCTGAAGTCGAATAACTGCAATCAAATGGTACTGGATATGAGTCACAATCAGCCTGAGCAGCGGCTAGGTTTGAATATGGTCCCCATAAGGCAAAATCGATATCTGATCCTGCTGACATGTTAATGGATACAACACCGCCAGTCAATAGTTCCAGATAAAACCATGTTGGATTTGGTGAGGTAAAAAGACAGCCATAATCGTTGCCCGGATTAACAACGTCAGCGTCATCATCACTGGTAGATGCTGTAAATGTAATTGGAGTATCTGAACAGATTGGTTCCATTCCCGTGCAGCTTATGTTTCCTGGAGGAGGCGGTGGCGGTGCTGTTTCATATACACACAACTGAAAAGTGCCATTAAGATCATTCCCATATTCCCAGAATTGAACAAAAATTGTAGAACCAGGGGTTAGTCCTGTTGCAGCAATCATGGGCATGGCGCCATTTGCACTGGCGTCATCATCGCAGTCGATGAGTGTGAGTGAACCACAGGTGCCTGAATAAATAGCCATCCCTCCGTCTGTAAACGAAGTATTATCCGAATCAAATGTGATTGCACCTGAAGCAGGAACGGTGAGTTGAAACCATACGTCACCACCGTTATACCATGAGCATCCAGGATCAGGCAAGCCTGAATCGGTAGCACCGCTCGTTGTATAGGTGTTATAGCTACACGTGCTGTTCACGGCAATAGTGGTCGCTGCGCAAGGATCATCATTGGTGAGAGCACCACCTCCAGCATCCTGAACACACAAACTAAAAGTTCCGTTATTATCATTGCCATATTCCCAAACCTGAATCCAAACAGTTGAGCCCGGGGTAAGTCCTGGTTGCGAAATCATTGGCATCAATCCATTTGCAGACCCATCGTCATTGCAACTGAGCAAGGTTAATGAACCACAGGTTCCAGTATAGATTGCCATTCCGCCATCTGTTACTCCGCCTGTGTTTGTATCGAATATTAAATTTCCTGAAGCTGGAACTGTAGCAGTAAACCAAACGTCACCTCCGGAATAATTTGCACAACCCGGATCGGCTAATCCCGAATCAGTTGCTCCTGCATTTGTGTAAGAAGCATAAGTACAAGTGCCATTTACAGGAACTGCTGTTGCAGTGCAAGGATTGTCATTTGCAGGACCGCCGCCACCGCCGCCAATATTATCCTGAACACAAATTGTAAATGTTCCTGTTCCAGAACTGTACTCCCAAACGCGAATAATATAGACTTGACCTGCCACCAATCCGGTTGCGGTAATCTGCGACATGGCTCCGGTTCCACCATCATCATCACAATCTACCGATGTCCAGGATCCGCAAGAACCGGTATAGAGTTCCATTCCACTGTCTGTGATTGTTCCAGATCCAAGATCTATAGTGACATTTCCACCAGCAGGAGCCGTGAACTGAAACCATACATCTGCAGCGCCTGGGGATGCACACGAAGGTGTACCGGCATTTGCCGCATCGGTTTGGTAGGTGGCCCCCACTGTTGTTCCAGCCACATAGGTACATGTCGTTCCGGGAGTCAGCACAGTGGCTACTGGTGAACCGGAAGCACAAGGAGTATTCGTTCCTTGTCCGAAAGACAATTGATAAATTGCTATACAAGCAACGAGCAGAATATGTTTAAACGATTTTTTCATTGAATCTCGCTGCCAGAAATTTTATTGAAGTCTGGAAAATATTTACCGACGATTTGAAAAATGTCATCAAGTGTAACGGTAGAATAATAAAGGACTGTCAATTGCTGTGTGGATTCCACAAATTGAACGTCTGCAATTTTTCCAACATACGAATTCAGTTCTGCAACCAGCTCTTGTAATTTGGCTTTTTCGTATTTCGGAAATTCAATGATTACAAACTTTGTTTCAACTTGTGAAACCACGTTTGAAGTCGCTGAAATACTATAACCATTGAGGGCTGGTAGAAGAGCAATTAGAATGAATACGAGCGTGAATAAATATTTCATCGCTAAAAATTTAACAATACGTTCAAGTTAAAGTTAAATATAATTCATTAAAGTTGGTTAACTAATTTGATGAGTGGTTGCCTTATCTATTTATTGGCCGTGGTCAGAATGCATCACAAAGAATACACAAACTAACTGGAGATATAGCAGCAAGTGCCTATTTTTAAGGATCTTTGCTTGATGTTTTTATTTGCGGAGTGCAGGCAGAAAAAGTTCTAACCTGAACTCGGTCAGTTACAAACTTGTTGATAATTATTTCACCCGGTTCATGCCCATCGCCCTGAGCATCCAATTTGGAAGTCGTTTTCCGGCTTTGCGTTTTTTGAGATTGATGTACCAGCCCCATTTTTTCATAACCGGAACTTTGTGGGTTTCAACAAACTCAATCCAATTACCATCCGGATCTTCAATGTAAGAGAATCTTCCACCGGCTTCACCCATGTCAAAAGTACTTCCGCTATCCACGGTAAAAGGGAATCCTGCAGCTTCACATTCTTCTTTCAGTTGATCCATTCCTTGTACATCAAAACACAAGTGAATGAAACCCCAATCTCCCCAGAATCTGTTTTCAAATATTTTGCGGGGAGATCTTTCTAAAGCCTGAACAAGTTCAATTTTAGTGGGACCCAGTAATTTTGAGAAAGGACCTAACCTTTCTTTTTTATGACTCAATAAAACACGTCTGAATTTTTGATTGCCTGATGGTAATCCGCTGAAGCAGGCAAATGAAGCTGTTTCGTCATATTCAATGACGTCATACTCTAAAATATCTTTGTAGAGTTTTAGTGCTTTGTCAATATCACTGACACCAATTAAAGCACCTGCAACACCGCCACATTTAGAAGGGTGTTTAGTATCTTTAAACCAACCCGTTCCTTGCACAACGTTGAAAATATTTCCGTTCGGATCTTCTAAAAAATAATTGAATTCACCGGTTGGAGTGGTTCTTAAATCGCCTAAAATTTTAACGCCTTTTGATTTATGATATTCAAAACTTGCTTTTACATCTTTTGACTTGATGCGACAAGAATATGTACCTAAGTCGCCTAATTGAATATCAAATTCTGCTTTGTTTGTTGGGCGACTGGTAAATTGCCAGATTTCGAAACCACCACCACTTTCCATGCTTAAGGCAAGGGTTGCGGTTCTGCTGTGAACGACACCGCCTGTATAGCGTGTCATTAATGGAGCTTCAGCGGCCTCTTCAAAAATACGAACATCTACACCAAACATTTCGCGATACCATTTCCAGATTTTTTGAACATCCGGAACACCAATACCCATCTGCTGAATTCCTGAAATTATTTTTTCCATGTGCGTATTTTTTTTGCAAATATAGTTGGATTAAGGGAAGTGTCAAGGGCGAAAAGGTTTGAGTGAATTTTTTTGAATAGTCTTCAGTAATGCCCTGGCGCATCAATTGTGTAAAACTTGTAAAATCACTCTGGTTCAATTTTTGCTACTTTTGAGATTATGAGATATTTCATTGCAACTTTCTTGTTAATTGCGACACTTGGTGTTTCGGCACAGGTGAAACTTTATCGGGGTGATTCAACTTTTGATTCTGACATTGCTTATACTATTCAAAACGGCTTTGTTTATCATGGTGATATGACTTTCAACAGAAAAGTTATTTACACGATTTCCAATAATAAAATTTATCTGGGCCAATCTAGTTCATCCTTTGATTGTTTATACACATGCACTGATACACAAGTTTACCGTGGTGAATCCAAGTTTAGTTCAGATTTGATTTATACGATTGATCAGGGCAAGGTTTACAGAGGCAATACTACTTTTCTACTAACTGTATTTTGACATTGGATGACAATAAAATCTACATGGGTGATTCAAATTTTTCGAGTGATGTGCTCTTTACTGTTACAGGTCTGAATGCTGAAATTACGCTTACTATTCTTGCTTGTATTGCAGGCCCTTATTAGTTTATGCGTAAGTTCCAGGCTTCTTTGTTAATCGAGATTTTGAATTTGTTTTCAGAAGGCATGCGTAAATTATTTTGGACGCAATTTTCGTCAATTCAAAATCTCCTTTCAGTTTTAATTTTTTCAGTTTTAGTTTCTGCATCATTTTCCTCACTGGCACAGGTAATGGTTTCAGAACCATCAAAAGATCTGGGTGAGATATTTGAAAACAGAGGAAGAGTCACCACTTTTTTTACACTGACAAATCCGTATCAAAAAGACACCATTCACATTTTGAATATTGAAACGTCTTGCGGCTGCACGGTTATTTTGACCCAAGACACGCTGATATTGCCAGGCTCAACCCTTGAACTGGAAGTTTCCTATGATCCAAAAGGGCGTTTAGGCTTGTTTGTAAAAAGTATTGCTGTGGTTTCGCTCACGGGTAAATCAAATCTGAGTACAACCTATCTCAACATTACCGGAAATGTAATTTCTGAAAGTGTTCAGGTTCGGCCAGAGAACACCCAATTGCTCAACTACAAGGTAGTGCCAATCTATTTTTATCCAATAACTGCTTATGATACTTCGTATCTTGATTTCAGTTATATCATTTCCTTTGTGAACGATTTGACCTATGAAATCGACTTCTATCAATTCACAACCATTGGATTTGAAATAGCAGTGATCGACAAAAAGTACATTCCGGAAATTGAATATCTCCTTAATTTTTCGAGATCAAAATTGTTACGTGAATTTAAGCGGCGCGGATTTTTTGGAACCACTGTGTTTTTTGATGAACCGGTATTTGTTGTGGATGAAATTCCGGTTTGGTCTGCTGCCAGAATCAAAGTTTATTCGTCAAATTTTAATACTGAAATTTCAGAAGAAAGTATCATCACAGTTTCTTCGAAAGACTTTGTTGAGAATATTGATCTTGCACTAGATTACCAGCGATTCAGCATGCCTGAATATGAAGATATTTTATCTCAGGTCAATTTTGAAATGCTGGAAGGAAAGTTATTTATGAATACAAGTTTGAATTTGCGCGGTATCATTTTAACACCTCCCGGGGTGAGTAATGAAGAACGACTTGAGATCAGTCAAAAATTATCCAAAGAGATTTACAAGGAATTGAAAACACTAACTGGAATTTCAAAGGATGATTTCACAATTGAATTTGATTCTATAGGCGTGCATCCTGAGAATAAATACCGATTTGTTTTGTGGGATAAAGATGACGAACAAGATCAGCAGATTTTCAGATTTGAAGTTAAGAAAGACAGCATTGTACCGCCGCTTTTACCAACTTACAAACAATCGCTTTTAACAAGAACAACAATCGACACAAACAACATTGACTTCAAACGATTCTGGAAAAATCTGGTCATGAATAAAAAAGCAGGACATGATATTCAACTAGTCATCGAAACTTCTGTCTCTCAAATTCCGCGTAATGAAGGAGATGAAAATTTAGTGATTGCCAGAAAGCGGGCAAATGAAATCAGCGAAACATTGAATCGGATGTTTAAAGCGCAAACAGGTGGTGAAATTTCATTCATTTTAAAGCCTGTCGTGCATGGTCCTGAATACAAACCAAGCCTGAAAAAACTAGTTGATTATGCACAATACGAGTATGTAAATTTAATTCCAACAACGCATTCAAATGGAAATAACAGAGATTTAAATCCGCAGCCGTATCAGGTAAATTTTGATTATTATTTTAATGGGGTTGATACCTCCTCATGGATGTTTGACAAGTTTGCCAATTACGTTGCAGCAGCTGTAGAACAAGATGGGTACATTGAATTGCGCATTGAATCCAGTATCTCCAAGGTTCCTGTAGAACATGATCTTCCAAATGATTATCTTGTTTACTCAAGAGCCCATGAGAGTGAAAAAAGACTGCGTCAATATCTCAAAAAGAAATTAGTTGACGATAATCGTATTATTTTTACTGAAGAACGTTATTTGATTCAAGGGCCGGTTTATGATGGAACAATTCCAATTTTGCAGTTCCGGAAATTTCAATACATCAAAATTGTACCACAAAAATTTCTAACAAATGAATAATATGAAAAATCTACTTTCACTTTTCACATTCCTGCTATCAACCGGTTCATTATTTGCACATAGCTATTATGTTTCTACATCAAACATGGAATATAATGCGCAGACAGAAACAATCGATGTCTCAATAAAAACAACGGCACACGATTTTGAACATATTCTGGAGACAAAATATAATCTGAGAATACACATTGAAACGATTGCTGATTCTTCTGAAATTGGTTTATACATTCAAACTTATCTGACTGAAAATTTCACTATAAAATCAAATGACGTTCAAGCCACAATGAAATACATTGGTAAAGAGGTCACCTTAAGAGATGAACTGTTCTTCTTCATTTCATTCTCAGGGCTAAAAAATCCTAAAACCATTCAAATAAAAAATACGCTGCTCTTCACAGAATTTACCCAACAACAGAATATCGTTCACTACAAGTTGGGTGATTTGTCAAAAAGCGTAACTTTAGTGGCGTCAAAACCCGAATCAGAAATAAAATTTGAATAACCCCATGATCAAACTTAAGTACTTGTTAGCAGGAACATTTTTGGTTCCCGCAATCTCTTTTACACAAGATAAATTTGCACAACTCTACGAAGAATTTGCAACTCCCAATGTTTATAGAAATGCCGCTGGTGCACCCGGTCCGCAATATTATCAGCAGCAGGCCAACTACATGATTCAGGTAACGCTGGATGATGACAAACAACAAATTAAAGGGGAAGAAACTGTAACCTACATTAATAATTCTCCTGATCCTTTAACTTATCTCTGGCTTCAATTGGATCAGAATATTCAGAAACCAGATTCAGATAGAAATCTTACAGAAACAGGTGATATCAATTCGGTTTCAAGTCCGTGGGCGCTTTCAGGTCAGATTAAATCAATGGAATTTGACGGGGGCTATAAAGATATTGAAGTGACAGACGTGGCCGGTGCCAAATTGCCGTTCACCATTGTTGGAACAATGATGCGCATTGATTTAGCAAAACCACTTTTAAATGGTGCTTCTTTTTCATTCAAAGTAAAATGGTGGTTCAACATAAACAATCGCATGGAATTGGGTGGAAGATCCGGATACGAATATTTTGCTGAAGAAGATAATTATCTCTACACGCTTGCCCAATTTTTTCCGCGCATGTGTGTGTACAATGATGTAGAAGGCTGGCAGAATAAACAGTTTTTAGGTTCAGGAGAATTCACCTTGCCTTTTGGAAACTATGAGGTGATGATTACTGTTCCAGATGATCACATTGTTGCTGCTACAGGTGAGTTACAAAACGGAACCAAGGTATTAACGAAAGAACAGCAAGAGCGCTGGAAAAAAGCATTGGTATCTGAAGAGCCTGTATTAATTGTAACGCAAGACGAGGCAATTGAAAATGAAAAGGAAAAATCCAAGGGAACAAAAACCTGGCATTTTAAAGCAACCAACGTACGTGATTTTGCTTTTGCTTCCTCCCGTAAATTTATGTGGGATGCGCAAGTAGTAAAACAAGAAACTAAAAACGTGATGGCAATGTCTTACTATCCAAAAGAGGGAAATCCTTTGTGGGAAAAATATTCGACACGCGTTGTAGCACAAACTCTAAAGACTTACTCAAAATTTACATTTGATTATCCATATCCGGTTGCAATTTCTGTGCACGCTGCATCGATAGGAATGGAGTACCCAATGATTTGTTTCAACGGCGGAAGACCTGATGAAGATGGCACGTACAACGAGCGCACTAAATATGGAATGATGTCAGTGATCATTCACGAAGTAGGGCACAATTATTTTCCAATGATTATCAATTCAGATGAAAGACAATGGACCTGGATGGATGAAGGATTAAATACATTCTTGCAATATCTTACCGAACAGGAATGGCAACGTGATTATCCGTCAAGAAGAGGGCCTGCGCATCTGATTGTGGATTATATGAATGGCAGCAACACACACCAAGTTCCAATCATGACCAACTCAGAGCAACTGGTTCAGTTTGGAAATAATGCTTACGGCAAACCAGCAACGGCTTTGAATATTTTGAGAGAAACAATTTTAGGCAGAGAACTTTTTGATTTTGCTTTTAAGACCTATGCAAATCGCTGGATGTTTAAACACCCAACACCGGAAGATTTTTTCAGAACTATGGAAGATGCTAATTTGGATTGGTTTTGGAGAGGTTGGTTCTACACAACTGATTATGTTGATATTTCAATCAACAATGTAAAATGGTATCAACTTAATACCCATAATCCTGAAACAGAAAATCAATTTGCAAAAACGCAAATGGAAGAATCTGACAAAAACATTTCGGATATCCGTAATAAAGAAGAAATAAAACAAACGGAGAACGAAAAAAATCCAGCCTTGAATGATCAGTACAACACTGCCGATCCTTTTGCAGTAACTGAAGAAGACAAGCAGAACTATGCTAAATTTTTAGGTGAACTTTCAGAGAGTGACAAAAAATTGCTGGAAGCAGGATATCAGTTTTATCAAATCGATTTTGAAAACAAAGGTGGTTTGGTGATGCCAATTATTTTACTTTTTACTTTCAATGATGGAACTACAGAACTTGTGAGAATTCCGGCTGAGGTATGGCGTTATAATAACTACTCTATTTCAAAAGTTTTTATTTTCAAGAAAGAAGTTGCCTCAGTAGCAATGGATCCATATCTGGAAACAGCAGACTGTGAAGTTGAAAATAACAACTGGCCTAGAAAAGCAATTCCTTCAAGATTTGATGCCTTTCAGGAAAAGGGCTGGAATGGAAAGTGGTAATTGAGAAAATAGTTTAACTTGGTCTTGTTAATTCAAGGTCGATGAAATTTCTTATTCCATTTTCTGTCATTCTCTTTTGTTCTTGTAATTCATCACAAAATACTGATGTAGCTGGTCAGAATGATACAGTTACGTTTGATTCTATTCAACCTGAACTACCTGTTCAGGATTCAGCTATCGATTACGGTGTGTCTGGTTACAGTCATTTATTGGAAATCATATCGGAATATTCTTTTGATGCAAACTTGACTTCTACTTATGATGAAGCCATGGAATGGTTATCTGATGAAGGGCTAGAGGTGTCTTCTGCTTATAGTGAAGAAGAGAGTCATTACAACATTGACTTTGAAATTCGATCAACCAATGAAGATGCGTCGTGCGCTTTTCATTTCGAATATTCTTCTGATGGCGAGTACTCAACGTATCGACATATTATTATAAATGTACAAGAAGATTTAAAATCTGCTTTCATAGAAGAATTAAAAGTCTGGTACAGTGGTGCGCTTGAATTGCAAAATATCTAGGCAAAATGTTTTCAAAAGAAGTGGGGAGCCACAGGATATGTTTGGGAAGAGAAAACGCAATATGGCATTGTACAGTCAAGTATTCAACGATCTCCGGGCGACGATTCCTATCCTTGGATTGAGCTCAGAAGAAATGGCTACAAAGATGTTGCAGATGATGAGTTGATTGAGTGTGATTAGCGTTCACTAGGCTAATAAAAAACTCCTTTCGGGTTCTAATTTCCAACTCACTTTTTTACCAGTTACCGGGTGTAGAATTTCTAGAAAGAATCCCATCAATCTGACTTGGGATTTTGTAGTGTCGCCGTATTTTTCATCTCCGATAATCGGGCAGCCAATGTGTGACAGATGTACACGAATCTGATTCTTCTTACCCGTGTCGAGTGTGACTTCGATTAATGAGTTTTTCTTTTCAAATCGTAACCATTTGTAATGCGTGATGGCATGAACTGCTCCTGGAATTTCGGCAGGAATCACGTTCATTTTCAAACTTCGTTCAATCAACCAGGTGTCAATTGTTCCGCTTGGCTTTTCTGGTTTAGTGCGTGTGAGTGCTAAATATTTTTTTGTATATTTTTTCCAGTTGGTTTGCAGAACCTCTACAATTTTTTCAGATTTAGCAAACAACACAAGACCTATTACTTCTTTGTCTAATCGATGAACAACATGTGCTTTGATTTTTCCTTTTGATTTAGCCTGAAGATAAGTATCAACCAATTTATGCAGTGTAGGACGTTTAGTAATTCCTTCACCGGATGTTAAAACTCCCGCTACTTTTTCTACAACTAAAATAGCATCATCTTCATAAACCAACTTAAAGGGAAGTTTTACTTTTGACTTTTCACCCTCTTTCAAAACTTCAACCACATCACCTTGTTTCAGTTGATCTTCCTGCGATTTGGCTAAAACATTATTGATCTTTATCTGCTCATTTTTGAAATAAGATTTGATAGTAGAGTTGGATGCTCCGGCATAATGAATCTTTAAAAAATCAAGCAGCGAGGAATTTTTTTTAACGTGGTATTTCATTTGTCTTTTGTTGGGAAGCGATTGATGGTTGATAGGTTTATAAGTTGATAGGTTTAAGGAGTTTTGTTTTCACTGGTCCGTTGAAAGTTGTTTAAGTGGTTCCCAATTTAATTAAAATGACATTAGTTTTGGTTTTTCATAAATGTATTGTAAAGTGAGGGGGCTTTCCAGTCAGTCTTATTTCGTTGTGAGTAGCTTCAAACTCTAAACCTTTCAATCCATCAACCTTTTCTCAACCTATCAACTAACGACGGAATCGCAAAAACGTCCCCAACGGTAATTTCTGATTTCCTCTGCTGTTCAAGAAAAACTCACCGTATTCCATTTTCTCTGGTTTGAAAAAGGCATCAGCAAGATTTGCAGAAACTACTGAAGACAAACCCATTGAATATAAATTCAGAACCAAGAAACTTTGTTTCGGAGCTAAGAGCAAACTGCATTGTTCCAAAAGTTCTGTGAGTCCTTCTTCTAAAACCCATTTCTCACCATCCGGTCCGCGGCCATAGGCTGGAGGATCTAGAATAATTCCGTTGTATTTTTTTCCGCGTTTCACTTCACGCTTTACAAATTTCAAAGCATCTTCAACCACCCAACGAATGCCTGAGAGTTTACTTTCGGTTTCATTTTCACGACCCCATGTGATCATGTTTTTTACGGCATCCACGTGTGTAACATCTGCACCAGCAGCTTTGGCGACAAGTGATGCTCCACCAGTGTATGCAAAAAGATTTAAAACGGTTCCGGGTTGATCCCAGCTTTGAATCGTCTCAGCAATAAAATCCCAGTTATTGGCTTGTTCTGGAAAAACTCCAATGTGACCAAAAGAGGTAAAATTCAATTTCATCTTAATTGAAATGGAATCATATTTATAATTGATCCACCAATTTTCTTTTGCTTTGGTATTAAATTTCCAGCCATCATTATTGCCAGTTCGCTGGCGCGATTTGGAAGAGTCACGTACAAAACGAGCTGCCGCCATACGTTGCCATTCTTCATTTTTGAGTTTCTTTTTCCAAATGGCTTGAGGTTCTGGCCGAATCAAAATATACTCGCCAAATTTTTCCAGTTTTTCAAAATCGCCGGAATCAATCAATTCGTAATCTTTCCAATGAAGAGGTGAGAGCAATTGCATAGTGCGGTAAAATTAGGAATTAATACCGATAGAACATTCAATATAGGGCAATATCGGCTGCCGCCTCATTGTCCTATTTTCATGTTTCATCGGCATTTACCATTGTAAATTTATTTTTTAGCGGGGCGAAAAAATAAATACAATCGGTATAATAATTAATTTCGTGCTTCATACAAGTTCATGGCACTCGAAATCACCAGTCTTAAAAATCCGCGTTTAAAACTTCTTGCATCGCTTGAGAAATCAAAAGACAGAAGAGAGTTGGGTTTATTTGTGATTGAAGGCATTCGTGAAATCTCACTGGCGCAACAAAGTGGATTTGAGATTGAGACCTTTTATATCTGCCCTGAAATTTTTAAGCAAGACAAAAATTATCCAATCCATATTGACGGAAAAGATGTTTTGCATTTACCTGCTGCCATTTTTTCAAAAGTTGCCTATCGTGAAAACACGGGAGGTATTATCGCTTCAGCCAAAACAAAATCAACCTCGCTTGAAAATCTCAATCAAATTGAAAATGGTTTGTATCTGATTTTAGAAAAAGTAGAAAAGCCTGGAAACATTGGAGCCATGCTACGTACCGCGGATGCAGCCGGAATTGATGGGGTGATTGTCTGTGATCCGGCTACCGATTTTTTTAATCCGAATGTGGTGCGATCAAGTGTTGGATGTTTGTTTACAGTTCCAATTGCATCTGCAACCAATGATGAAGTATTTGCGTGGATGAAAAAAAATAAAACCCAATCGTTCGCAGCTGCCTTGACCGCTAAAAAATCATACGACAAAGTTGACTATAAAAATGCTTCTGCCATTTTGATGGGATCTGAATCAGATGGCTTATCTGATTTCTGGTTAAAGAATGCAGATGAGCAAATCATCATTCCCATGCGAGGAAAAATTGATTCAATGAATGTTTCGAATGCAGCCGCGATTTTGATTTTTGAGGCTTTGCGACAAAGGCAGTAAACAAGAATATTTCTCTAGTGATGGAGATCTTTTTGTACCTTTGTGACTTCTTGGTGCTCTTTGTGTAATAGCTTTGTCACAAAGTTGCACAAAGACATCTGTTCAGATTAAACTTATTACCCAGGGAAATCCCAAACAATGTTTAGTGTCATTGTATTAGAACATCCACCTTCATCAGTAACCGTAAGCGTCACGACGTAAGTTTTTTCTTCTTTGTATAAATGAACGGGACTCATTTCAGTTGAAGTAGTCCCATCTCCAAAATTCCAAAGCCAGGCATAGTTTGCGGTGTTTCCTGTTGTATTATTTTTAAACTGAATTGCACTTGCAGCATAGAGATAAGTGTACGCGTACTCCGCTTTAACACCTGGTAGTGTTTTAAATTCGTAGTCGTCACCGTAGATTATTTTGTTATTTGCAAGTTTGAACATTACAGTATATTTTCCATTACCATAAGTCGCCAGGTTGATAGAAGAAGTTTTTTCTGATTCCAACACAACTCCGTCTTTTGCCCATTGCCAGGTTCCTTCTTTTTTGCCAAAATCTGCCATAAGCATATACGAACCTGTGCACCAATTACCTTCAATTTTCAGATTTTTTGAAATTTTTTCCGATACTGTCTGTGCAGTACCAAGAATCGGTAACAAAATCAGAGTTAGAAGAAAGATTTTGGTTTTCATGTGCGTAGATTTTTTGATAAGACGAATATACGCAATCTTTGGTTGTGCGTCAAGCGTGATTAGTTTGTTTCAGTGCTGGTTTCGCGCAACGCCTCAAGAATAATGTTGCCAGCAAGTTCTATCTCGTCAACTGTGATGGATAGAGGGGGAGAGAGTCTGAAACTGTCCGGACATGACAAAAACCAAAAACCAATCAGCCCTTTTTCAAGACATCGCTCGACAATTTGTTGAACCCTTTCTGCAGATTTTAATTCAATCGCAAATAAAAGTCCGGCACGTCTGATCTCAACAATCTCGTTATTTTGTTTTAACATGGTTTCTAAAATGTGACCTTTTGTTTCACATTCATGAATCCAGTTTTCTGTTTTTAAAACTGTCAGACATGCATCTGCAGCAGCGCAAATAACAGGGTGCCCTCCAAATGTTGTGATATGTCCTAGCATGGGATCATGTGTCAAACATTCCATAATTTCTGTTGACGAGATGAAGGCTCCAATTGGCATTCCGCCGCCTAAAGCTTTTCCGAGAGTTAACACATCTGGAACCACATTAAATCGTTCAAATGCGAACATAGATCCCGTTCTACCAATGCCAACCTGTACTTCATCAAAAATTAAAAGAGCACCTGTTTCGGTACATTTTTTTCGCAAAGCAATCATGAACTCTTTTGTCGGCACCCGCACTCCGGCATCTCCCTGAATGGTTTCCAGAATAACACCTGCAGTTTCTTTGGTGATGATTTCCAAAGAAGCAATATTATTGAATTCAATAAATTTTACAGCTGGCAATAAGGGTCTGAACGGAGATTTTTTTACTTCGTTATAGGATACACTCATTGAACCGTGCGTATTGCCGTGATAAGATCCTTTACATGAAATTAATTCATGCCTTCCGGTATATCTTTTGGCTAATTTGAGAGCGGCTTCGTTTGCTTCTGTACCTGAGTTAACGATGTATGAACAGTGCAGGTTTTCAGGCAGCAGACTTGCCAGATTTTTTGCAAGCGCGAGTTGTGAATCTTGAATATATTCACCATAAACCATCACATGCAGATGTTTGTCGAGTTGCTGTCTGATCGCATCCAGGACGAGTGGATTTCTATGACCAATATTTGTCACAGCAACACCTGCAATCATGTCAATATATTTTTTGCCGGATTTGTCCCAGATGTAAATACCTTCTGCCCGGTCTACATCAATGAGGTAAGGGAACTTGTTTGTTTGCCCCTGCAGATTTTTAAAATCAGTCGTGCGGATTTGGTCCGTCATGTGGTTTATCGTGGTGGTGAATTTCTTTTAGTAATTCGCGCTTGAATTTTTCTTCAGCATAAAAAACTTTTGCTGCTTTCTTTTTTCCAAGTACTTCAGCAAATTTAGCTAAATACTCTTTTCGTATGGACGCTTCTTTTGTGTCACAGTCCAATATTTTTTCAGTGAGTTCATAAGCTTTGTCATCACTGAGTTCATTGATAGTTTTCAATTCCTTGTGATAACCCTTTCTTTCTTTTCTTACTTCTTCCATCTTGGCGTCATACTCATTATAGATCGGCCAGAACTTTTCAGCTTCTTCTGGAGTGAGTGCAAGCTCGGTTGAGATAAATGCAATTTTTTGAGTTCGGATGTATTCTTGTTTGTCTTGTTTTGGTCCGTCTTTTGGTTGTGCAAGAGCAGCCAAGTTGATTGCAAATAGTGTGGTCAGAAATAGAATATACTTTTTCATAACTGTTAATTTAAAGGTCTAAATAAATGTCTTCAATGTCACCAGAAACATAATCGTAAACTTCGTCTGATTCAGATTCTGTCTGTCCCATGTCAATGTCATTTTCAATGATGTAATCAACCAGTGCTTCTTCATCCAGATAGGCGACATAGGTATCTAATGATTCTTCTTCTGACAATTCAAAATTGGTTTCAGTGAGTGTCTCAGGTTGATTTGTTACTGGTTCAGGATTAATTGTAAATAGCAAAGTAAATCCTGCTGCAACAGCCGCTGCGGTTGACCAAAATGTGATTTTAAGAATTCGTCCTTTAGATGGCTTTTGACGGATTTTTTTCATTAAAGATTCCGTGAATTCACTTTCAAAATTTAATGGAACAGTTGGTTTAGCTGTCTTTTTCAATTTCAATTCTGCAAATGCAGATTCACCTTCAATCTCAGCTTGAAGATTTGCGTGAAAGTTTTTGAAAAATTCGGCAGGAACTTCTGGCGTTTTGGTTTTTGGCAAAACAAAATCTTCTGATTCATCCAGATTTGAAAGATTCTGAATGAAGTTGCTCTGAAAATTCGTAAAAAAGTTTTCAGGAAGATCTGGTTTTCTTCGTTTGATCAATTTTGAAAATATGTCAAAATGTTCTTCCATTTGTTGCTTAGACTTCGAAAAGTGCCTATGGTTTAATGATTCTTTAAATATTCTTCAATCTTTTTTACAGCCAGATGATAGGAGGCTTTCAGCGCTCCAACGCTGGTGCCTAGCATTTCTTCAATCTCAGTAAATTTAAGTTCGTCAAAGTATTTGAGATTAAAAACAAGTTTTTGTTTTTCTGGCAAAGTTTCGATTGCCTGATTGAATAAGTTTTCAATTTCTTCCGGTGAGTAATTCTGACCGTTCACTTCAACAGCATTCTCAAAAAGTGGAGGATCCAAATCAACTGTTTTTTTCTTGGATTCTTTCGTTAAGAAGGTATGTGTTTCGTTGAATGCAATTCGATAAATCCACGTATAGAGAGCTGCTTCTTCTCTGAATTCAGGTAAGGCTTTCCAAACTTTTATAAAGACGTTTTGCATGACGTCTGCAGAATCTTCGTGATTTTTTACAAGACGACGAATTTGCCAATAGATGCGCTCTTGAAATTTTTCAACGATCTTTTGAAATCCTGATTCAGGATTGACTTTGTAATTGTCTAAAAGTTCTTTGTCTGATACCATGCGCAATGTCACGTGTTTTCAGGCAGACAATCTATTTGCGTTTTACAACTCTTTCAACTGCTGCAACGATGTCCCGAATGTTGATATGATATTTGGTCAGAAGTTCTTCGCCAGTTCCGCTTTCACCAAATGTATCATTCACTGCAACCATTTCAAGCGGAGCAGGTGTGTTGCGAACAATCAGTTGCGCAATTGAATCTCCTAATCCTCCATTCATCATATGCTCTTCAGCTGTAACAACGCATTTTGTCTTGCCAATTGACTTTAAGACTGCGGCTTCATCCAAAGGTTTAATCGTGTGCATATTTATTATTTCGGCATCGATTCCTTTTTCTGCTAAAATTCTTCCAGCTTCAATGGCTTTCCACACTAAATGGCCTGTAGCAATGATGGTGACATCTTTTCCTTCACTCAAAATATCGGCTTTACCAATCACAAATTTTTTGTTTGGATCGGTAAAGTTTGGAACTTTTGGACGTCCGAATCGCAGGTAAACTGGGCCTACATGCTCAGCGATTGCAATGGTTGCCGCTTTTGTTTCGTTGTAGTCACAAGGTGAGATGACCGTCATGTTTGGTAGCATCTTCATTAATCCTATATCTTCCAAAATCTGATGTGTTGCACCATCTTCACCTAAAGTTAAACCAGCATGAGATGCACAGATTTTTACGTTTTTATTGGAATATGCAACCGATTGACGAATCTGATCATAGACTCTTCCTGTAGAAAAATTTGCAAAGGTTCCAGTAAAAGGAATTTTACCTCCAATGGTTAATCCAGCCGCTATTCCAATCATGTTTGCTTCAGCAATACCAACTTGAAAAAAACGCTCCGGATGATTTTTCTGGAAGTCATCCATTTTCAGAGACCCAGTAAGATCTGCGCATAAAGCGACAACATTTTTATTTGATTTTCCTAATTCTGACAAGCCTGCTCCAAAACCTGAGCGTGTGTCTTTTTCGTCAATAACTTTTATGTCTTTCATGAATTAAAGGGTTAACAGCGTATTCTCGCCGGAAATAATAATGAATGATTTAGTTGAAGTATAGTCGGTAGAAACCGCTCCTTTTAAGCGATACACAATTTTGTAACTGCCGGGCTGAATGAAAAATTGTTCGGTAAGTTTGGATGAATCAAAATCACAAACCCATTCGTCTTTGCTGCCTTCCTTCACCAAAAAAAGTTGACCGACGATTGCTTTCGATGTTGTGTATTTAAGCATTCCAGATCCTGGAATGTCAATGTACGTGAAGTTGCTTTGTTCAATTTTTACGTCATCGTAATAAATTCTTGGTAAGGTCAAGATTTCAATGTCGTAGGTACCTACTATATAATTTTGAATGTCAGATATTGTCTGAACATTGAGTGTAGTGGTTTGACCGTTTTGTGTGATCCTGACCCAAACATTCTCGGTCTTGGTAGGACCTTTAATTCGAATAGTCAGGGAGCCTTGAGGACAATCTGCCTTTATTGTGTTGTGCATGCCCTTGTAAATCGTGATCCCTTTTACTTCAACGCGTGGTAACGTGTTTACAACCATATCATATTTCATTGCCGGATCAATGACGACAATGGTATCAGGATTACCTTTAATATTGAGCGTATGCATGAAGGTATGTTTGAGATTTTTTGTACCCGCTTCATATAGAAATACAGTAACATTGGTCTCTGTGGGCTTACCATAGATGTCATTCAAATTAATTTGGACTGATGTTGCAAGCAAGGCATCTGTCACAACCGACTTCATTACTTTTTCAAAGGACTGAAGATTGGATGCTTCATAAACGCGGCCAATGCAATCAAAATTTTTGAGATATTCCAGATCAATCCCTAAGCCCACAACAAATGGGGTTACGTTGATTCCTTTGGCTTTCAGTTTTCGCGCAGATTCGCACGGAAACTCATCACAAGCTTCTAATCCGTCTGTAATCAGAATTAATATATTTCTTGACTTTGCATCTGGAAAATCATCAGCAGCTGCTTCAAGTGATCGCGCAATTGGAGTGGTTCCTTTACATTCAACGGTATTAATAAATCCTTTGACCGCCGCAAAATTATCAGGTCCAAAAGGAACTTCTAATTTAGTGTCATTGCAATCCTGAAAGGTAGGAGTGATAGGTGATTGGTGACCATAAACTCTTAATGCCACTTCGAGATTGGGAACGCCTTCAAGCTCTGAAATAGTAGAAGCAAATATTCTACGGGCGTGATCAATTTTGGTAGCACCTTCCCATTTTCCATTCATTGAATTGGATGCATCAAAAACAAAAAGTATACGCGTCAACTGCTGAGCATCACTATGAGATACCAGCAGCGAAAAGAATAATATGGTAAGAAGTTTTTTCAAATTAATAATCGCCTAAAGTTTCTTGCAACTGCGTCAATGCATTTGCCGCCTGTTCTTTGCTTGGAGCTGATCCATGCCATTTATGCGTGCCCATCATAAAGTCAACACCTTGTCCCATAACGGTAGTCATGATAATTATTACAGGTTTTCCTTTGCCAGTCATTGTATTTGCTTTTTTCAAGGTTGATCTCAGTGATTCAAGATCGTGTCCATTCATTTCAAGAACATCCCAGCCAAAAGCTTGCCACTTTTTCACAAGGTCACCCATTGGCAGTACTTCGTCGATATCACCATCGATCTGTTTGTGGTTATAATCAACGGTTGCAATGATATTATCAACTTTGTTTCCTGCTGCATACATTGCTGCTTCCCAAATTTGACCTTCTTGCAATTCACCATCACCGTGCAAGGGTGTAAACGAGTTTTGAATCGCCGTTCAATTTTTTTGTCAGCGCGGCTCCAATCGCTACAGATAATCCTTGACCGAGCGATCCACTTGCAATTCGCACTCCTGGCAATTTTTTATCAGGACTTGGATGCCCTTGTAATCTGGATCCCAACTTTCTGAATGTTGCCAGTTCTTTTTTATCAAAATAACCACGGTGAGCTAAAACGCTGTAGAATACGGGTGAGATGTGTCCGTTTGAAAGGAAAAACAAATCTTCATTCGCTCCATCCATGCTAAACGTCGAAGGATTAATCTCCATTTGTTCAAAGTATAAAACACTTAAAAAGTCAGTACAGCCTAATGATCCACCTGGATGTCCAGATTGAACATCCGTTACCATTCTAATAATGTCTCTGCGAACTTGTGAGGTAATATCTTCAATTTTATAATCGCTCATGGTATCTGAATTTGCGTGCGAAATTAGGTCAATTCCAATCTTTGTGGCCGCGTTTAAGCAAATAGTTATCCCCAAAGTTTTGCACAGATTCGTTGTTTATTAACGATTAAGACTGTCAACTGAAAAAAAAATCACAAATTTGCAAAAGCCATGCAACTTAGTTTGAAACGTGTGCGTTAATGAACTATAAAACTATTCAATAATGAAAAAGTCAATTTTCACTTTAACTTTTCTGACAGTAGTCGGAATTTCGGGATTTGCTCAACCTACAGGAACACCAGTATCTCCAATGCGTATTTATAGGATGGAGACAACTTCCGCTCCTGTCGAAAAAACAGAGCTGACAAAAGAACAAGAGATTAAACAATGCAAAGACCATTTGGAAGCATTGGATACAAAAGAAGCATGGCTTCGTTCAAATCCAGAAGAATTAAAAAAGGCTGAAGATGCTGGTTGGTTTGAAGATGCTGCCGTTACTCGTGCAAGACTTCAGGCAAGATTAAAAGAACTTGGTGTAAATTAAGAATCTCAAAGTTGAAATTTCTAAGACATGAAACAATTTAAAAAATAGCAGGACTTTTCTTGATGATGATTGCATCACAAGCCGTTTCTGCACAAGGAAACGAAGATTGTGATCAAATGGAACCAATCTGTACGGATGCCGGCTTGAGTTTTACTGCCCAAACTGGTGTAACTATTGAGCCAGGGAATGATTACGGATGTTTGTTTTCACAGCCCAATCCAACGTGGTATTATTTTGAAATAGGAGTTGCTGGAACCATAAACATGGAATTATATGCCATTTCAGATATTGACTTTATTATCTGGGGACCATTTGATGATTTAGCTGAAGCAACCTCGCTTTGCGGTCAGATGGGAGTGAGTTCGCAGGCTCCCGAAGTTGACTGTAGTTATTCAGGAACTAATGATGAGTTTCCAGTAATTCCATCTGCGCAGGTTGGAGATGTATATGTGATGTTGATCACTAACTATGCTTCTGTCGTGCAGGATGTCACCCTGACCGCCCTTGGCACTTCTACCGGTGCAACAAATTGTAACATCGTTATTCCTGATCCTTGCGTTTCGAACCCTGGAACGTATACCATTGAAAAAAATAACGTTTTAACTACAGGTTCAATCTATTTGTGCGAAGGCGATTCATTTGAAGCCAATTCAAACGGAAACTTTATTCTGCCAAATGATACGCTAGATCAACCAGTAGGTGATGGTGTTTATTCAGCACAATTGATGTGGTTAGTTTATGATGCTGCTCCAACAAATGCGGATCCTTCATTGGATCCAAACTTTTTGAACGTGATCATTCCGGATGAGGATTTGACTGATGTTAATAATGGTTCAAGTCCAATTATTCAGGCATTTGGTTGCGGAACCTATTGGTTTGTTCCGGTTGCTGGTGATGATGGAGTTGGTGGAAATAACAATGTGGCAAACGGTACAAACGATAACGGTGGTTTACATTGGGATAAAAACAACAACGACTGTTATCTGTTAGGTGAGCCATTACAAGTTACGTATGCCTGTGAAATAAATACAACGGCAACTCTTGATTGTAACCCCCCCACAACAATTAATGGAATGGATATTGCCATTACTGGTGGTTCAGGTACATACAGTGTTGTTAATCAAGGCGCAGGAAATTTGACTTCAACCTCAGTTCCAAATCCTGGAACAGCTAATATCAACAACCTATATAATAACGCCGGTTGGGAAATTGACATCACTGACGGAGAAGGTTGTACAACTACGGCTTCTGGTGTTTTTGCTGCTCCGGTAATTTCAAATATTACAATCATACCTGCACTTACTTGCCCACTTGGCGGAAACGGCACAGTGAACGTAACAGTAAATGGTACTTCTGGAAACGGTGCTCCTTATGCTATCGTTATGGCTTCGGATCCGCCAACAGTTGGTACATCTGATACTTATAGCAACTTACCTGGTACTTTAGTTAATATTGTCGTTTCTGATGATGAAGGTTGTATTTCTGATTCATTGGTGACAATTACTTCAGCAGGTCACTTCATCGATGTTCAAATTACGTCAATTCAAGGTGAATTATGCTTTAACGATGGAAACGGCGCGGCAACTATCTCTGCTGTGCCTACGCCTGCTGGTATTGTTGAAGAAATTACGTGGAACGGTCCTTCTGGACAACATCCAGGTGGAAACCCAGGTGGTCCAGCAAACAATAGCCAATCAGGTTTAGAGCCTGGAAATTGGTCTGTAACGGTACTAGATAACACAGGTTGTGAAGTAACTATTCCGGTAGTTATTACTTCGCCGCAAGCATTGGATATTTATCTTGCCAATTCTAACGAACCTACTTGTTTTGCTTATTCTGACGGATCTATTACTGTTGCAAGCACTGGTGGATCTGGAGGTTTAGTTTATACATGGGATCCAACAAATCCAGTACCAGGAAACACATTCAATAACCTGACTGCTGGTGTTTATATGGCTTATGTGACAGATGTTAATGGATGTATAGATTCAATCGAGATTGATTTAGGCCAGCCAGATTCATTGCAAGGTCACTTTACAATTAAAGATATCTTGTGTTTTGGTGACAGCACTGGAGCAATTATTGTTGACAGCGTTTCAAATGCAATTGGAACTGTGAGTTATTTCTGGAATCTTTCAGGAGTAGTTCCAAATCCACCAGCAACTTCAAATATTGCAAATGGTTTGCCAATTGGAACTTATGTGTTGAATATTCAGGATACATTATGTTACAACCAATATGAATTTACGTTGGTACAAAATCCGCAAATCGTTTTTGCAGAATTTGGAAGTGAGCCTGCTTTCTGTAGATTGTTCTCATATCAATCCGGAAACGGAGTTGTATTTGCTTCGGCAACCGGTGGTGTGCCTGACTACGAATATGAATGGATTAATTTAGGAACAGGCGCAAGTACAGATAATACAACCTGGGGAGGATTAAATCCAGGCTCATATCAAATGACTGTGACCGATAATGTTGGTTGTGAAATGGTACAAACAATTCAACTGGATTCAGTTAGTCCGATTGCAGATTTCGAAGTGATCTCAGCACAGTTGGATGCTAACTTAGCAGGAACAGCAATTGTATGCGCTGAGTTTGATAATAACTCTCAGTTCTTTGCTAATATTAATGATCCAAACGCTGATACAACTTTCTTTTGGGAGCTTGGTTACAACTTGTCTTGGCAAATTAGTCATGACGTTGAAGAGAAATTTGATACGTGTTATTATTCAGAAGCCCAATATGAAGTTTGTTTGGTAGCCATAAATAAAAACGGATGTTCCGATACGGCTTGTAAAATTCTTACAATCTATGACTATCCAGTTTTGGTAGCACCTAACGTATTTACGCCGGGTGAAGGTGATGTTATAAATATGTTCTTTGAGTTTGATTCGAAACAAACAGCAATCGTAGAATTTGAATGTACTATTTACGATCGTTGGGGTAAAGAGATGTTTGTTTTTACATCAATTACGGATAAGTGGGATGGAACAACAAAAGGAGGAAGACCGGCAACAGACGGTGTCTATTTCTATACGTATAAAGCTACTGCATCGAATCGCACAGAGTTTGAAGGTCAGGGCACAGTTACCTTGATCAGAGGAAACTAAGATTTAACAAAACAAGTATTAAAAGGGATAATCATTTCGGTTATCCCTTTTTTCTTTTTACAATGTGCTATCTTTGCAAAAAAAAATAATTCACCATGTCTTTAAAATGCGGTATCGTGGGATTGCCCAATGTTGGAAAATCTACCTTGTTTAATTGTCTTTCAAATGCAAAAGCGCAAGCAGCAAATTTTCCTTTTTGTACAATTGAACCAAATGTGGGCGTAATCACAGTTCCTGATCCGCGATTGACGGAGCTTGAAAAGATTGTAAATCCTGAACGCGTTGTTCCTACTACTATTGAAATAGTTGACATTGCTGGTTTGGTTAAAGGCGCTTCAAAAGGTGAAGGATTGGGAAATAAATTTCTTGCCAATATTCGTGAGACGGATGCTGTGATTCATGTATTGAGATGCTTTGATGACCCAAACATAATTCACGTGGATGGAAGTGTTAATCCGATCAGAGATAAAGAGGTGGTTGATTTTGAACTTCAGTTAAAAGATCTTGAATCGGTAGAATCAAAAATAAATTCGTTAGGTAAGGCTGCAAAATCAGGTGACAAAGAAGTACTCAAACAACTCGAGTATTGTCAGACTTTAAAGGCAACGTTAGAAAAAGGTAAATCTGCCAGAACTGTTCCTGCTTCAAATGATGCCGAAGAAAAAATCCTGAAAGACCTTCAACTCTTAACGGCAAAACCAGTTTTGTATTTGTGTAATGTTGATGAAGGATCTGTAAAAACAGGCAATGCATATGTGGATCAGGTGAAAGAAGGCGTGAAAGATGAAAATGCAGAAGTACTGGTCATCGGAACAAAAATTGAATCCGACATAGCTGAACGTGAAACTTTCGAAGAACGTCAAATGTTTTTGGAAGAGCTTGGATTGGAAGAAGCAGGTGTGAATCGATTAATCAGATCAGCGTACAAACTTTTAAATCTTCAAACATATTTCACAGCAGGCGTAAAAGAAGTTCGCGCGTGGACGGTTCCGGTTGGCGCTACTGCTCCTCAGGCAGCAGGGGTAATTCATACTGACTTTGAAAAAGGATTTATACGTGCTGAGGTAATGAAGTTTCAGGATTTCATAACTTACAAATCAGAAGTTGCAATTAAAGAAGCTGGTAAACTTGGAGTTGAAGGTAAAGCATACGTAGTGGAAGATGGTGATATCATGCACTTCCGTTTCAATGTTTAATTGAATCAAAGACTCACCTTTTATCCGATTCTCATTTCCTTTTATCATCAATTCCTTTCTTTTAATTTTATTCTAACCCTTCAATACCAATCGTAGCGGAACGCATCTCGTATTTTGGTATGTTTGTTAAATGGAAAGAAAAGTAGTACTGTACTGGTTAGCGCAACTTGGTGGCTGGGGAGCGTATTATGTGTTTTCAATTCTATTATTGCTATCAACCAACGATTTTACTTCTACACTCAATTTATTGCTTTGGGTGATCTCGTGTATTTTGTTTTCAATTTTACTTTCTCATGGTTTGCGTTGGGTAATTCTAAGACTCGATTTGCTTGGAAAAAAATTGCCTGAACTGTTAGCTTATACGATACTCTTTGCAGTGCTGGCTGCTTTTATCCTCGAATGGTTTCAGTATTTTTTAGATACAACCATTGAACTTGATTTTTTAGTAGAGCAAGAGGAACAACCTTTTAGTTGGGCAATCTTCTTATTGGCAACTTCCAGATCACTCATTCTATTTTTACTTTGGAGCGGATTCTATTATGTGTTTGTGATCATTGAAAAATCAAGAAAACAAGAACTATTAAATCTTCAATGGCAAGCTTCCAAAAATGAAATTGAATTGAAAAATTTAAGGGCGCAACTGAATCCGCACTTTCTGTTTAACTCGTTAAACTCTATTCGTGCATTGGTAGGTATTAATCCTGATCAGGCTAAATCTGCCATCACACAATTATCAGGACTACTGCGCAACTCTATCAACTTAGGAAAACTCAGACTCATTCCATTAAAAGACGAATTGGAGCTAGTTGATAATTATCTAAAGCTGGAACAAATTCGTTTTGAAGAAAGATTGAATGTCAAAATGCAAATTGAAGACGCAGCAAAAAACTGTCAGATTCCGCCGTTAATGGTGCAGACAATTGTGGAGAACTCAATCAAACACGGAATTTCAAAATCTATCGGTGGTGGCGAAATTATTATACATGCCACATACAAAAATTCGGAATTACTTTTAACAGTTGAGAATACCGGAAAAATTGATGCAACGGACTCAGAGAATGGGGTAGGAGTTGCAAATACAAAAAAAAGGTTGGCAATTTTATTTGCTGATAACGCTGAATTCAAATTATTTCAAGATGGAAATTTTGTGAAAGCATCCTTTAAAATCAAGTATGTATGAGAACGATTATTGTAGATGATGAACGACTTGCACGTGAAGAATTAAAAACATTGCTTGCAGATTATCCGGAGATTGAAATTATAGGTGAGTACAAAAATACTATTGAGGCGCGTGCAGCGATCGAAAACGACGCACCGGATTTAGTCTTCATGGATATTCAAATGCCCGGTGAAACCGGATTGGAATTACTGGAGAAAATTAAAAATCCGCCACGTACTATTTTTGTAACTGCATATGATGAATATGCAATCAAAGCATTTGAGTTGAAAGCTTACGATTATCTGATGAAGCCAATAGATCCGGAGCGTTTATCAGAAGTTTACAAAAGATTATCTGAAGAAAATCAAACTCCGGCTAGTGTCGTTAACAACGATAAACTAAAGGCAGGTGAGCGCATCTTGATTAAAGATGGTGAAAAAGTATGGTTTATTAAAGTAGATGATATCCGCTATTTTGAATCAGAAGGCAATTATGTCAAAGTTCATTTTGAAAAATTCAGACCTCTTATTTTAAGATCCCTGAATAGTTTGGAAGAGCGTATGGATGAAAAAATGTTTTTCAGAGCAAACCGTAAATTCATTATCAATCTACAACATGTTGTGAATATCGAAAACTGGTTCAACGGTGGTCTTCAAATAGAGCTCACTTGTGGAACAAAAGTAGAAATATCTCGCAGACAAACGATTCGATTTAAAGATCAGTTTAGTTTGTAGCGTTCAAATAACTAAGGTGGATAAGGTCCTGTATAAATGAGACAAGGATTATTCCCGGTAAAGCAGGCATCCGAAGTTGAAGCTTCGAGCTGAATTGTTGTGGTTTCATCTGTAATGACAAACTCAAGCATAAGTCTTGACCACCAGTCCTGATAACATTCCTTACCCATGTTTTGCGTGTACATATCAGCGCCAATATTATACTTCTGATAGAATTCGTCAAAAGGAATATCCTTATAAAGCTCTTTGATGCCGTATTTGCCCGGCGCTAAATTTAGATTGAGTCTTCCTGTTGAATCTGTTTTTACAAGTGTGTCAGTATTTGTTATCAAGTTCATGAGTAAAAAAGGTGTGTTGCACAGCGGTTGAAAATTGTTCATCTGGCTTTCATCAGGAGCCGCGCCACCGCAGTATGGATAATAGTGCGTGAAATAAATTGAAATATTAGGCCCGCTGAGAATCTGAGCTGATTCTGCTTGAGGAGAGTCTTCCTTATGCGATTTTTTCTTGTCGATATGTTTATCCTTTTGTGCATTAAGTTGAATTGCATGAAATAGAACAACCAACAGAATTAAAACGATTCGAATCATAAGTGCTTTTTTCCTTAGTACAATCTTGTTTATAAAGGGTTCAATATTTCTTGAGTAAAACAAATTGTGTCGCAATCAATTCGGCTGATTTTCCTGTTTCTTTTGTGATATAACTGAAATTATGGAGTTAGTTTAAGCCGCATCAGAATATCTGTCTGTTCATCATCTCCTAATTTGAAAATATGTTTGTCAAATGCTACAAACCCATTTTTTTGATAAAACTTTATGGCTCTCAGGTTTTCTTCCCAGACACCTAACCAAATGTAATCAGCCCGTATTTGTCTGGCCTTAGCTAGTGCTTTTTCATAAAGTAACTGGCCAATATTTTTTCCGTGAAAATCTTTTAAAACATAAATGCGCTCAATTTCAAGTGCGTTTTCAGACTGTTGTTCGGTTTGAGCTTGTCGGGTATTTAATTTCATATAACCAATTACTTTGTTGTCATCTTCTGCAAAGTAAAATTCAGTGTCCTTGTTATTTAGTTCGCGGGTCAGTTTTTCTAAAGAGAATTCGTTGTTCAGATATTTTTCCATATTCTCTGCTGTGTTGACTTCAGCAAAGGTTTCGTAAAATGTTTGTCGACTGATTTTTTGTAATTGTTCAACCTCATTTGGAGCTACCTTTTCAAGTAGGACAGGTGTCAGCATTTGTTTCCAGCTCGTTAGTGCTTCATGAATTGAATTGTACTCATTCTCCAAATATTCACGACCAATTGTATTGTCCCCGCTGGTGGAATTTTTACTTGTCAACTTAATTTCATCGAGTTTATATTTCAGAAAATAAATGATACTTTCTATTTGTTGCCTATTAAACAATGAGAATCTGCTTTTCTGATAATCTTCATTTAATTTATAGCTCAGTGTAAATAATACATCGGGTGCATTGATGCTTTGCGCTTCATTGATCTCATCTGCTAAAAGATCAAAGATTAAAAATCGAGGTAAACAAAATCGCATGCCCTTTGCGTCAAAAAAAGACAAGGAACTTTGGCAATCAACCAAATCTTTGAATGGAATATTTTCCCAATTAATTCGTTCGTCTTTTTTTCTTAACTGCGCTAATGTTTTTGAATCGGCGTAATCATCTATTCCTTGCGCCTCCCAAAGGCCTATACCATCTTCCAACTGAACAAATTGAAATGCGTTTTTTATGTTGGTTATTAGGTTTTGTTTTGTCATTTGGGGTGAACTAACAATATGTAAATAGGTACAGACGGCCTTTCAAATATCGCGCTTTTGCAGATTATGTTTATTTGTTGTTATGCGCTGCCTCAAATATCACTATGCTGCTAGCGTTTCTACGAATCTAAATTAATTCTTCGGATAACGTTCGTTGATAGATTTTTTTTCCTCTTTTTTCGATCAGATTAGTGAAGAATTTTTTTGAGTAGTTTATGAAAATAGGATGCGAGCGAAACGAATATTGATCAGAACTGAGTTACATTCAAATATGTAAAGTTGTTCATCCCTTTTTTGACTAATTCCATCATTTTTATTACTATTCCTTTGAATTTCAATATGGTTAAATGCTTAAATTTGTTTGAAGTCAATCCCATTATGAAACTCGTTTCTGTTAAGTTGTTTTTTGTAATTGCAATCCTCTTGTTTAAGACTAGTTTTATTTTTAGTCAGGAAAATGAGATTGCAATGCCTTATTTAAAAGGCGACATGTACGGTTACGGCAATTCAAAAGGCGAAATAGTTATTGAGCCAAAATATGATTACGTTTTGCTTTTTGAAAACGGTTATGCGATGGTTAGATTAGATAATAAATGGGGATTAATAAAACAAAATGGTCAGGTTTTATTTGAACCAATAGCGAAACAGATTTCCCCCTTCGATTCAAATGGCCTGGCTGAGGTAATTGTGGAGAATAAGTCCGGAGTAATTAACACAAAAGGCGATTGGGTGGTTCCTCGAGAATATACCATGGTAGACATAAAGTTCAATTTTATTGCAGTCACTAATTCGCAAAATCAAGCGGCATTACTCGATCTTAGCGGAAAAAAAATTGTTGATTTTAAGTATAATAATTTCAGATTCCCCGAATCATCATTCAATTCTTCACATCTAATTATAACCGAACTTGATCAGCAATTTGGTTTAATTGAAATGGAGAGGAATGGCAAATTTAAAGAACATATAACTCCGCAATATCAATCACTGCGTTTTCTGAGTGATAGCCTTTTCGAAGCGAAAAAGAACGATAAATCCGGACTCGTTAATTCAAAAGGTGATATTATCGCTCCCTTTGATTACACTGACTTCAAAAAAGAAGGTCAATATATTATTGCTGAACAAGAAATAGCCTACGAAGTCCGGATGAAGCTTATAGAGCAAGAAGTTTCCATGGCACCGAGATGGAATGCTGAAATAGAAAAAGAATATGATGATAAAAATAAAATCGTCTACTATTTAATGACTAGGGAAGAGAAGGACCAATTAGAATCAAGGGGTATTGACTTCAATGATCGTAACGAAATCAGAATTTTATACTCTTTAATAAGCGAACAAGGTCAAATTATCATTCCCGCACAATTTGGCGAAATCAGTCTTAACAAACATTTCATTCAAGTGAGAACGGACGATGGGGTCACGATTTTCAATAAAAATGGGAAACAAGCCTCACTCCTCTTATTTGAGCAGGTGGATGAAATAAAGGAAGGCTTAATTTTGGTTAAAGTTCGAGCCGAAGAAAATGGGAGTGAAGTTTTACTTGATTCTGCAGATGATGGAAATGAAATGATTGACCACTACAATCAATTCAAATTTGGTTTTATGGATAGCACAGCGGGAATGATTCTTCCACTAAACTATAACGGCGCTTTTGCATTTAATCGAAATCGCGCTCCAGTCAGGCTGGGTGATAAATGGGCGTTAATTAATAAAAAAGGAGAATTGCTAACCGACTATAAATACGATCAACTATACTATGCTGGTGAAAACCGGTATGCTTTTCGCCTTGGTAAACGTTGGGGATTACTTGATTTAAATGGTGGCGAGATTATTCCAGCGAAATATTTTGAATATAAATACGCTAGCCATGAAACCGATCAATTCGGTGGATACTCTGGGTTAGTTTTTGAAAATGGAAAGGCTAAAACCTCTAAACAGTTGCCCGGATTTGGGTGGGCGAGTACCACATTAATAGATACAAATGGTGTTCAATTGTTTCCGTTTAAATATATGACCATTGAAGAACAAGTTGGAGGATTATTCAAAGTGTCGCTGAGGAATCATGATCACGACGGCGATAGTTATGGTTTGATCGATCAAGACGGGAACGTTATTGTGCCCGTCTATCAAAATAATATTTGGTGGCTCGAAAACGAAGAAGTATTCGTGGTTTCCAAATACGCGTTCAAAAATAATTACTCGTATTATGATCGAAACGGACAAAAAATAGATTCTCCATATAAGGACATTGAGCGAGAAGGATTAAGAGAATACAAACGATTATCGAGTGGTTATTATTCAGCGAAATACCGTCAATACACGGTATACTTTACGCCAGACGGAATTCCATTATTTGAAGAGTAAACGATGAAGAAATTTACCATCATAAATCAATTTGCAATTGTGCTTTTACTGATTAGTCATTCTTTTGCGTCCGCTCAAAAATTACCTGACTTAATTCCGTTAAAAGATAAAAATCTATATGGCTATTGTGATAGTAATTTAAACGTCATAATTAAAGCTCAATATCAAAGAGCCTATCCATTTGCAGAAAATAGAGCGATAGTTGTACTCAATAATTTGTATGGATTTATAGACAACAAAGGAAATCAGATCGTACCCTGTAGGTATCGATATGCCTATCCGTTCTCAGAAGGTGTTGCTATTGTCCAAACCTCTGCGGGAGAAACCAAATACATTAATCGTAATGGAGAGTTTGTTTCAAACCCTGAGGAGAATTTAGAGCAACCTTCAGAGGATATGTGGTATAGAAAAGAAGCTGTCGGTCCAATAAAGGAAGGTCGTTACTTCTATAGAGGGAATAACGATACCGAAGGCTATATGACGGCAGACGGCGACACCATTAGCTCTTCTGAATACAAGTATCCTTATTATTCGGAATGCTATAGTACTTCTGATAGTTACGATCAAACATTCAGGCATTTCTATGAAAGCAGAGCTATTGTAAGTGGGAAAAAAGGCCAAGGATACATTGACTTAAACGGTCATTTAGTGATTGATACTGTTTTTGATGTTGCTTTCAACTTCAAAGAAGGTCGCGCCAAGGTGAAACTGGATGGGAAATATGGTTTTATTGACCAACAAGGGCAGGTAATTGGAGAAATAAAATACGATCAAGTCTGCTATTTTTATGACGGAATGGCGCAAGTAATACAGAATGGAAAGTGTGGTTATATTAATTTAGAAGGTGAAGAAATTATACCGCTTATTTATGATTTTTGGCAGGGGGAACGCTATTCATCTTTTCATAATGGTTTGGTGCGCGTTCGGATCAATGAAAAATTTGGTGTTCTGGATAAGAATGGCAACGCAATTACGGCCGTAAAGTATGATGATATTTGGTCATTTGATAACAACTGCGCCATTGTGCTGCTTAACGATAAAATGGGTTTAATTGATGAGAAGGGAAATGAAGTCATTCATCCCATTTACGACCACTTATACAGCTTAGATCAATATGCTTTTATTTTTCAAATGAATTCAAATAAGCGGGAATATGGATTAATAAATATACAGGGAAAGGTTCTGATTGATGCAGTAAGTAATAGACCTGTAGAAGAACCTACGCCTGGATTATATAGAATTATTTCCAGTTCACGTGATTACTATTTCATAGATAAGTATGGAACGAAATATGTGAAAAACTGAATTGGAGCGAGGCACTTGCTACCAAAGTCAGAGTTTCACAAGTCTCAAGAGAATCTTCCATCTAAACCAGCACAAAAAAAAGCCAACCCTTGCGGATCGGCTTTTTCAAATTTTCAATAATTAGAATCTATTTATTCTTATAAAAAGGCAAAGCAACAACTTTCGCTTTTAATCCTTTGTCGCGAACAGAAATGTAAATTTCACTTCCTACTGCTGAATATTCAGTTGGCACATAACCTAAACCAATTGCAATGTTCAACGATGGAGACATTGTACCTGAAGTAACAACACCAATTTTGTTTCCGTTTGCGTCGTGAATTTCGTAATCGTGACGCGGAATTCCTTTGTCGACTAATTCAAAGGCAACTAATTTCTTTTTTACACCGGCTTCTTTTTGCGCTTTCAGATTAGCTGAGTTTGTAAATTCTTTAGTGAATTTAGTGATCCAACCTAAACCTGCTTCAAGTGGTGAAGTGGTGTCGTTGATATCGTTTCCATACAAACAGAAACCCATTTCTAATCTTAATGTATCACGCGCAGCCAAACCAATTGGTTTAATTCCGAATGAAGCGCCTGCTGCAAAAATTGCATCCCAGATTTTGTTTGCATGTTCGTTGTTGAAATACAATTCAAATCCGCCTGCACCGGTATAACCAGTTGCTGAAATCACCACGTTTGGAACACCTGCAAAAGTACCCATAGTGAAGGTATAATATTTCATTGCTGCCAAATCAACATCTGTTAAACTCTGCAAAGCAGCTGCTGCTTTTGGTCCTTGAACGGCAAGCAAAGATGTGTTGTCTGACTGATTGGTCATCTCAACTCCAAACTTGTTGTGTTTAGAAATCCAGTTCCAGTCTTTTTCAATGTTGGATGCGTTTACAACCAAATAATATTCTGTTTCATTGACTTTGTAAATCAATAAATCATCTACAATTCCACCTTCGTTGTTTGGAAGACATGAATATTGTGCCTGACCTGCAACTAATTTAGAAGCATCGTTAGAAGTAACTGCCTGAATTAAATCCAATGCTTTTTCACCTTTTAATTTAAATTCACCCATGTGAGATACATCAAATACTCCAACCGCATTGCGCACCGTATCGTGTTCAGCTTTTACGCCTTCGTATTGAACCGGCATATTGTATCCGGCAAAAGGAACCATCTTTGCTCCAAGAGCTATGTGTTTGTCTGTTAATGCAGTGTTTTTCATGTTTTCTGTTGATTATTTTGAATAAACAAATGTATAAATATTTCTGACGTCAAATCAGGGCCTACTTGTGATTCTCTCAATTCTGGGATTTTTAACGGATTGCTGCTAAGATGTAAATGATTGTTGCAGATATTGGTCATTAGTTAATTAGCATCCCATCGAAATACTCTATTCTAAATGTTTCTCGCAGAGGTTCGCAGAGTTTGACGCCGATTTACGCAGGTAAATAAATACCAATATTAGTGTCAGCGTCTTCATTTCATAATCTGCGAAACTCTGCGAATTTTATCTGCGAAAATCAGCGAGAACATTTCTCTGAATGAGTTTTCCATAATAGCCCTTCTTTTTTCATACTTTTATAGCGTGAAAAGAATCATTCATCCGGCACACTATCATGGAACTTTACAAGCCCCTGCTTCTAAAAGTTATCTGCAGCGCGCCATTGCTTTGGCTTGTCTGGCCGAGGGTGTCTCCATAATTCAAGGTTATACTCCAAGCAAAGATGTAGATGCAGCCATTCGCATTATTCGTGAAATGGGCGCGCGTGTTTTAATTGAAGCTAATCAACTCACAATTGAAGGAGTAGGTTTGCCAACAAAAAAAATGGTTTTGAATTGCGGTGAATCGGGTTTGAGTACACGCATGTTTAGTCCCATTGCAGCCATTTCAAATCAAGAGGTTGTTATTACCGGTGAAGGATCTCTGTTGAACAGACCTATGCTCATGATTGAAGATGCGCTGACCAAATTGGGCAAACACGTTCAAACCACAAATGGAAAATTACCCATCACATTCAAGGGGGATTTAAAATCCGGAAAAATTATAGTAGACGGTTCTGAAAGTTCACAACTCATTACTGGTTTGTTGATTGCTTTGCCTTTATTGAAAACAGATTCAGAACTGCATGTGATGAATCCAACCAGCATTCCATACATTCAAATGACCTTGGATATTTTGGCGGATTTTGGAATTCATGTATCGCATGAAAATTACTCCATCTATCGAATGGCTGCGAGACAAAAAGTAAAGCCCGCAAATTATAGAGCAGAAGGTGATTGGAGTGGAACTTCCTTTCATCTGGTTGCTGCTGCGATTACCGGTGAGGTTACTTTACTGAATTTAAATTTGAAATCATCACAAGCGGATCGCGAAATTATTACTGCACTTGAAAGTTGTGGTGCAAAATTGGAAGAAGTAGAAAACGGAATTTCTGTTTGTAAAAATCAGTTGAATGCTTTTCAGTTTGATGCCACACACTGTCCGGATCTCTTTCCTCCACTTGCTGCATTGGCCGCTTGTTGCAAAGGTGTTTCTGAAGTGAAGGGTGTATTCAGATTAAAAAACAAAGAAAGTGATCGCGGAATTTCAATTCAATCTGAATTTAAAAAATTGGGAATTGATGTTGAGATCACAAATGATGTCATGCTCATTCATGGAGGAAAAGTAACGGGAGGAATTGTTCATTCACACAACGATCACCGCATGGCTATGGCACTTGCTGTTTTAGGTTTGGTCAGTGAAAATGTTGTTGAGATTGATGGGGCAGAGGCAGTGGCAAAATCGTATCCCGCATTTTTTGAAGATTTTGAACTGCTCACAAATTGAACCAATAAACCTCAATCTGTTTTTCTGATTACATAATAAAGTTCATCTACAAATTCACCGTTCTTAAAAAAAGTTTTTTCAAAGCGGGCTTCAAATTGAAAGCCTGCTTTTTCCAGCGCTTTCTGCGATCCTTTATTGGTTCCAAACGGCCGCGCAAAAATACGGTTGATATCATACAATTTAAATCCAATGGGGATCATCTGTTTGATGGCTTTTGTGATTATTCCGTTGTTCCAAAATGGCTCGGCAAGCCAATAGCCCAGTTCTGCATTCTTGCGCTGAATATCTGCTAATGGGTGAATTCCAATTCCGCCAACTGCTTCTCCATTCACGTCAATCGCAAATAAATGAATGTGTTCTTGCATTGCATTTTCAATAAATGCGATTCCTTTTTCCGCTGTGTATGGATTTGGAAATCCATCCATCATATTTTTTGCCACGTTGGGATTGTTGGCATATTTGACCAGTGTGTTTAGGTCATCAATTTTCCAGGGACGAAGTATGAAATTCATAGGGTTGATTTATGCTGCTAATATAGCGAAATTCAATAACCGTTGAAGTTTTTATATCGACTCATGTTTTATAACGAATCCATATTTGCAAAATATTGTAAATATGGAATTGAATTCCATATTTGCAAAAAAATGAATATATGGAATTGGAGTATGATTTGACAAAAAATGGAAAATATGGAATATATTTATAAATTTGTTGGAAATTTAGATAGGGAATTTTATGCTGGCAAAGGCATTGCGACGCTCATTATGGAAAGAAACATCTCAAACGGCTAAGGAGTTTAAAGTTGTTTGTGTCACAGGTCCTCGACAGTCTGGCAAAACAACCTTATGTCAACAGGTTTTCAGAGGAATGAAATATGTGAATCTGGAAGACCCTGATGTGGCACTCTACGCAAAAACAGAACCCAAAAAATTTTTAATGCAATTTAATCAGGGAGCAATACTGGATGAAGTCCAACGCGTACCCGAATTATTCAATTACATGCAAGGCATCGTTGACAAACGTGGCAAAAGCAAACAATACGTTTTATCGGGAAGCAACAATTTTTTGATGCAGCAAAATATTTCACAATCACTTGCCGGAAGAGTTGGCTACATTGAGTTACTGCCTTTTAGTGTGGGAGAACTTAAATACAACAAGAAACAATGTGATGATCTGAATAAACTCATTTTTCGTGGTTCTTATCCTGCTGTTGTTGCCGGAAAGACAGATTCTGTCAGATGGGTGGAGAACTATATTCGAACGTATGTGGAACGTGATGTGCGCTTGCTTCGAAACGTCGGGAATCTTTTATTGTTTAATAAATTTCTAAAAATTTGTGCAGGGCGTGCGGCACAGATTATTAATCTTACCTCAATCGCCAATGAAGTAGGAGTTGATGTCAAAACAATAGACTCCTGGATCAGTGTCTTGGAAAGCAGTTATATTGTTTTTCGTTTGGCACCGTATCATACTAATTTCAATAAACGTGTCATTAAATCTCCCAAATTGTATTTCCACGACACCGGAGTACTTTGCCATTTGTTAGGTATTAAAAGTGTTACAGCACTTTCCAGAAGAAAGGATTATGGAGCCATTTTTGAAAATTTCATTGTTTCGGAGATTAAGAAAAACCGTATGAACAAAGAGCAGTACGGCGATCTGTATTTCTTTAGAGACAGTTCTGGAAATGAAGTTGATCTGATCATTGATAAAGGAGATGAATTGATTCCGGTTGAAATTAAATCATCAAAAAAAATTCACAAAGACGACCAACGAGGCATTAAATGGTTCAATAAATTTTTCAGACAGGAAGGAGGAATTGTTATCTACGCAGGATCTGAAAATAAATCCTTGGATCAGCAAATGGAGCAATTAAGCTGGAAAGAAACTATTCACATTTGATTGGTAAGCATTAAAAGCGAGCACTCAACTTTGTTCTTTCAATGGCTTTAAATCAATAGTATAAATCTGTGCTAATTGTTTTTCAAGGACGCGCGATGGAGTTAATCTCAGTAATGTATTTCGGACCCATGCAAGAATCGGATTTTCCAGCTGCGCAATTTTTCCAAGGCGTTAAGATTGATTTACGATTGTTTGAGTACGCCTTAATCGCTTTTGTTCAAACTGAATAAATGCTGTCTGGATTGACTGGTTGCGTTGAAGTTCGTGCGCAAGAAAAAAGGCGTCTTCGATTGCCTGACATGCTCCCTGACCCATGTTTGGAGTTGTGGCGTGTGCGGCGTCTCCAATTAATAAAACCGATCCAAATGCATAAGTTGAAATTGGTTTGAGGTCGATGATGTCATTCCAGATAATATGATTATCAGGAGTGTTTTTCAGGACATCTTTTATATCCTCATGATAATCTTGAAAATTTTGCAGGAGCTCTTTTTGTTTCCAGGCTTTCATCTCTTGATTTTGAGACGATGCATTTTTGCAAGCAAACCAATAGATCTGATTGTCTCCAATAGGAACAATTCCAAAGCGCCCATTCTTACCCCAGGTTTCAGATGTTTCCTGAATGTTCAGATTGGTGTTGGTAGTCAACCCACGCCAGCAGGTGTATCCCGAATAGCGTATCGTACTTGAAGGCAATAACTGTTTTCGGATAGTTGAGTGGATTCCTTCGGCTACAATGAGCGCGTCGCATGTCATGAAGGATTGATCATCAAACCAGACTTTCACTTTTTCCTCTTCCTGAACCATGCGAATCGACTTTTTTCCCGAGATAATATTTTTTTGATCGATCTCGTTCAGCAAAATATTGTGAAGAGTGTGACGTGAAATAGCCAGATTCGTGAATCCGTTTTTTAGTCTATCTGCATTAGCCTGACTAATTTTTTTTCCTTTTTGCGCAAGCACTTTTAGTTCGCCCAACGAGTTTCCTTCAGTCAATAGTTTATCATAAATACCCAGCAAAGAATAAACTTGCATGGCATTTGCAGCCAGCGTAATTCCTGCGCCAACAGGTTTAAAAACAGGGGCAGCTTCGACGATTGTGGCCTCCATTCCAATTTTTTTCAATGCAAGGGCTGTTGTCAGTCCTGCAATACCTCCGCCTAAAATCACTATGTCTTTTTTCATCTTGCTTTGTAATTTATTCGCACAAAGTTCGATTGAATTTTGAATTCAAAAATTTACATATGTTAAGAAATGAAACGAGTTATTGATTTCCTCCTCGAATGCGACTTAAACTCACCGGCGTGGTTCCCAAATAACTTGCAAGATGTTTAAGCGGAATCCGATTGGCAATGCCCGGATATTTGAGACATAGTTCCTCATATCGTTCAGCAGCGCTGAGAAAGTGGATTGATTCAATGCGTCGTTGTGCTTCCAGAAAAGCAAAAGTTGAAAGTTTTCTTCCAACAGATTCTACCTCATGAATTTCGCCGCAGAGTTTTTCGAAATCATGAAATAAAAAAGATTCGAGGATCGAATTTTCTGTTAACTCGATTCCCTTATGTGACGGTTGCTGTGTAAACAAACTTTCCACGCCTCCTAAAAATTGGCCGTCCAAAGCAATGTAGTCTGTCACGTCCAAATCATCTTTCAGATAATAAACACGGCCAGATCCTTTGACGATAAAATGAAAATAGCGATCGATTTCACCAATACGAAGAAGGCTGGAGCCTTTGGGTAGATCTTGCTTAAAAATAATTGCCTCAAGTCTGGAAAGTGAATCAGGACTTAGTTTTTGAAATTGAAGAACAGTATCAATGAGTGTCATGTGTAAAAAATTCAAGTCATAATTAATGAGGTAAACAAGGATGATGATTTTACATCCGCAATTATGATTTGACAAACTGTGAGGTAATAATTTCATTGTCCAGAAATACTTTGATTACATAAGCACCCTCGCCGAATCCAGCAACATTAAGTTCAATCTGTGAAAGCGTAGTGGTTTGTTCGAATACAATTTTTCCTGCACGATCATAAATTTTTATTTCAGCTGTTTCATTTTTTGAATTGTCAAATTTTAAAACAACAGATTCGTGCGCTGGATTTGGAAATACTTTTAGTCCACCTATAGCATCATAATCTGCAATCGAATTAAAATCTTGCCTTGAAGCAAGAGGTTCATAAGGCGTATCAGATTGAATCAACAAGTATAGTCCAACACAAACTGAATTGGTATTGTACGTGTCAAAAGCACCCGAATTCCAAATTGCCCATGCTGCGTTTTCCCATGTTGGATGGGCTTCATTTTCATATTGAGATACTTTCCATATTGCAGTCAAAAAAGCATACGCGAGATCGCGCACACCCAAATACGCTGGATCAATCACACCCAACGTTGAAATTTCCAACGCCAGATTATCCAGCATCGCAATCATATAAGGCTTTAATTCTGTAGCACGTGTTGTCTCTCCCTGATCACGAAATGCTACATAGGCTTCAGTCATTGCCCATGCATTCATAGCATTGTACCATGGCAGCGAATTGTGACCATCCACATTCGGCCAGGTGTTTGAGCAGTTGTATAGAGTGATGAAAATGCAATAGCTGGAGAGGTACCGTCAACAAAACCATCGGTATTGGAATCCATTAAAATTCCCGGAATTAAATTGCGATTCAGTTTTTCATTCAATGCATCTTTATAAATTGTTTCGCCGGACCAGGCGTATAATTCTGCCAACAACCAAATAAGTTTAGCAGTGTAGTTGTGATTTTTTACAGCGTATTCGTTAATCGCCCAATTGCTTGCAAGAACAGCTGCGCTTTTAAATTTACTTTTTAGTACCGAATCATCTTGCTGAATAGCGGCTTCAATCATGTGAATGCCAATCCAGCCGTGGTCATAGGCAAGACCGCCATCATAGAAATTGAGTGGAACATATTGATCGCCGACTAAAAATTCTTCACCTGAAAAATCGCCAAAATCATAGGTAATACAAAGTGATGGTGCATTGCTGCAAACATTGTCAACAGAAGTGCCAACCACACCGCCCGGATAACATGGGTTTAAACTTCCGACATGAATGTACCCAAATACGCCTTCATCTTCTGGTAAAACAGTTGCAACATTTAAAGCAGAATATTGTTGCGCTGTCATCATTTCTCCAACGTTGGCAAGTCCATTTAAATTTACCGGATAACCGGCAAGTATTGCATAGTATGCGCCAAGTGCAGCGTTGCTTTCATAACGTCCAATCTTAGGACACGAAATAGAAATACTTTCGATGGCTGGTTTGTGAACAGTTGTCCAGATGTTTTCTATTTCACTCAAAAGTGGTTCGGTAAAATCTGCAACTTGATAAGTCACCACTTCTTGCGGACAACCGAGTGAAGTGCCGCGTGTGTTTTTTCCCTGATTGATTGCGTTGGCAACATCTGTAATGGAGCCGTAACGCATTTGTGTGATGATGTTGGTTTCATCTGTTGATGAACCGTAATCATTGCCGCAGGGTGGAGTTTGACCTATGATACTAGCCGTATATAAGAGGCAAAAAAACAGAAAGACAGATTTAAAAACAATCATATGAATAAGTGTATCGTTTGGTGCTAGGAAAAGTAGGGCTTTTCTCGGACATAATTGTAGCTCTATTTTTTAGCACGTGTTAGAATTACTTTTCAAAATACCAAATTGCCAATTTTCCGTCGCATTGAATTCTGGAATTACCAATGATTTCAATGATTGGTTCAACTGGTTTACTTAATCGAATATAGAATCTATTTATAGTTGGTAACTTCTTATTTCTAGAGAAATGTAGCTCAAAGAATTGATCATTATTTGAAATCCTGGTCAGTCCATTTAGCTCTGAGACTGCTGCAAAACCAACAGCGTTTAAATAACTAACCATGGCAAGACTGTCATCAGGATTTAGGCGTAGACCGATTCCTATGACATCACTCATTAAGTAGTTATCAGACGAATCTGAATCTTGTAGACTATTGTAGTCAACAGGCAAGAAATCCATTGAGTCGTTGTATTCTTTTTTTGTCCAGCTCTCATAGTGTGCTTTTGTCATTTCCCAAGTTGCGATGGGGCTAATTGAATCACCTACAATCAATGACAAGTCATAGTAATGATCATTCGATTCATATGTGACAAAATCCAGTTTTTCCCAATTCAGATTCGTGATATAATTTGCTTTGAGCGGAGCAAGATTTATCCACATTCCTCCCTCTTCCTCTTCGTAACCGTCAAAACTTTTGGGATGGAATAGCTCTATGTAATTCGTTTTTCCGAACAGATAAAACCCCTTGTAACCATTAAGTTGTCTTTCTTGCGAAAAAGCGAGTCGTTTAATTAATTCAGAATGAACTACCGCAAAATAAGTTGCTGAATCCAAAACAAGTACGGAATGATTGAAACAAATAGGATTGTTACTTGTTTTTACCACATCGGTTATTGGGATAGCAACACCAGTAGATTCTTTTGATGTCGAGCATGCTCCTAAGAGGATAGTAAAAGACAAAAAGAAGAAAAGGTTTCTGATCATGGTTTACGGGTAGATTTCAATTAACACTAACGTATTCCTAAAGAGAATGAAATTACAAATTTCTTTTGTTTTCCAAACTTATTTCAGAGCCTTCATTAATTACGCAGAAAAGGCTTAACCGGCACACCAAGCACTCGCACATTCGTAAACATAAATCCAACGAGACTTACATAACAAGTGTTATTACATAAATCAAGTTTTGTTTTTGCAGACAGCTATTTTTGCAGAATGGCAGAATTTATTGCACAATTAGCAATGGCTAATTTTCTCCATTCTGCTTTAAGGAAAGACATATCAGGAAGCCAGAGTCCGCAATCTAATTTAAAAGAAAAAGTTTGCACCGACAGAAACGGTAGAACTATGAAATGAAAATCCATAGTTGTTTTGGACTGATCCTAAATTGCTGAAACTATCGTTGATATACAGCGCATTTGAAAAATGTAAAAGTCCGTAATTTAATTCGAGCGCAAAGTTCGGTTTTGCAAAATAAGTGAGCCCTGGAACCAGAGCAATACGACTATACAGAATACCCGATTGACCCTTGCCTTCAGTTGAAGGTCCGTTGGTATATGTATATGTATTTTTGCTATAGTTTAATGCATGCCGGACTCCGATATTGGCATCCAGGTGTATGTACAATTTTTCTGTCAGCGGTTGGTAAAGTCTTGTGAAAAATTCAGCGCCAAAGTGGAATGTATTATCTCTAATGCTTTGCGTTTCATAGGAGGACGGATTTGAATTGGTGTTAAAAATCTCTCTTGAATAGCCCATTATCAAGCCACCGCCCATCGCTACATTCTGACGAATAAATTTGCCAAACCGTGGATTTAAGTTAACATTAAACGCACTTGACTTGTAGAATGAATTATTTGGAAGTGTGTATTGATATCCTGAAATCGAAAGCGTACTTCCGATAAATTTGCGACCTGATTCAATTTGTGCGTTTGAAATAATAGAAGTAAGTAAAGCAAAACTCAAGATGATTATTCTTGTCATAATTGATTTTTTTTAGTGTTTAACGCAGTTAATAGAAGTATATTTTTTGTTGCGCAAATTTTTGTAACAAGAATCGTACCAGTAACGTGTTTTTTGGCAGAATAACTTAGCCTTAAAATGTTGTCAGGAGATCTGTTGTTACACCGTGACAAGAATTACATGCTCCCGTTGTAATGCGATCAGCCATGTATGTAGTTCCGTTGATACCTTTAATTGCAGGAAAGAGACCATCACCGTATCGAATGTTTTTGGTAGAGTAGAAATTTCCGTATGCATCTCCTTCAAGAGTGTATTTCAGTTTACCAGTGCCGTGTAAACCCGTATACAATTCTATGGTAGTATTTGGAAAGATTAAGAGCGTGTCTTGCTGATAAACTGTTCCGGCGATATTAAAAACGCCTTCGCCTTCTCCGCCTTTGGAATGACACTCCATACAATTCAATCCAACATTGTGGCTGCCTTGACTGTTGTGTGAACTCACTTTCGATTCAAATGCGTCTTCGCATGAATTAAAAAAGAAGAGCGTAAAAATTCCGATTAAATAAATTGGAAAGGCTTGATTGAATTGTCTTGAACGTTGTTCCATCTCACAAGGATCGGCTGAATTATCAAAGCGTGATGTGATATTGGTCACATCTGATGCTGAATAAAAAGGCGTTCTTTTGCACATTGATGGGAGATTTCCCTCTATGCCTTTAGTAGCTTAACGCTACAAACAGAAGCGCTAATATGGCTGGAACACCTTGAATGAACAAGATTTTTTTTGATGCACTGTATGCACCATAGAGTGCCGCTGCGATAACACACGTCAAAAAGAACATGGCGATGTTCTGACTCCAAACAGGATCCGAAATGAAATAAGTCCAGAGTAAACCTGCAGCTAAAAACCCATTGTACAAACCTTGATTTGCTGCCAATGTTTTTGTGGGTTTAAAAAGTTCATCCGGTATTGCTCCCTTGAATGCTTTTTTGCCGGCAGTTTCCCAGGCAAACATTTCCAGCCATAAAAAGTAGAGATGCTCAAAGGCTACAATTCCAATAAATATTTTTGAGACAAGTTCCATGTTTTTTATTCGATTGAATTGTTTAAAGACTGCAAACTAACTAGTAATTCTTGATATATCCATCAGCATCACGGTTATAATCTTTCGTGATTTTTTTTTCAGGCTCTGATTTTTGTGTATTTTTTGAATTCGGTTTTTCACTGATAATCGTTTTGAGATTTTTTGATTCAGTGTTCGGATTTGATTGTGGTTGCTGATTAATTGAGCGTTCACTCATTAAGTGATGTGATCTTAAAATGCGGATTGCCGCATCAATCTTTGGTAAGTTATTTGCCTTCATCACCAACAGTCGCTCTTTAAATTTTCCTTTTGAATCTTTAAATAATATAAAGAAGGCTGGATTGAACATTGACTTTTTCAATTGAATACTTCTTATTTGTGATCGATCAATTACTTTGACATTGGAGCGGTTTCGCCACTTCGTACTAATTGCAATTCCAAAAACACCTGCGCCCAATAATATGTATCCGTCGTTCTGGCGGCCTATCGTAATCATGTATGCCGCAGTCGCTATAAAACCGATTGAAAGAATAAGGAGAACTGCGCGAAAAGCTCCCAGGGTATTTCGTTCTTTTCTTCTTAAAATTTCTGTTGGATCAGAATGATCTGTAATGACAAGATATTGTGGCAAAATGTAACAATAACCATCCGCAAGATCAAACTTTTGATAATTGCTCATCACTCAACAATTAGTTTCTGTTCTTCTGTAATCGTTGCCGTATAAATTTTTAGCAAATAAATACCAGCGGCTAAATTCACTTCTATCAAAGTTCCGGCTTGCAAATTTTGTTGAGTGGCAATTTGTTTTCCGTCCACTGCAAAAATTTCAAAACTAAAGTTTTCATTTGTATTCGTTTCAATTCTGAAATGACCTGAAGATGGATTTGGTAAGACTGAAACTCTATTTTGCTTTTCGTTTTCAACGTCGAGTACACCGCCTAATTCGGTCCATCTCTTTCCAAATTCTTCAAGAAATTGCCAGCATAATAATGGGTCATGAATGACTAATGTATTTTCATCGTATTCCTCTTCTGCAGAATTAGTCCAGTTGTGTGACCCAGTAATAAATGTTGGATTTGAAGCACCGTGTTTTGCATCGATAATACAATACTTGTGGTGAAAATCATATTGAACACCATCATGTGATAAAACTGTAATTCCTGCATCGAGCAGGTTGTTGTATTCGGAACCAAAGTAGCCTACATTTTCAATAATACATCGTACAATAACACCCCGGTTATGCGCAGCAATAACGGCATCGCTGATATCGTTATTAAGGAACGTAAACATCGCAATATCCAGCGTATATTCTGCGCTGTCAATCTCCTGAATAATTTGTGCTGTGGTTTGATCGGTAGGTGAGAAGTAGCTTTCCACTTCAACGCCACCAATGACCATAACGTGCGGTGTATTGTCAGATTTATCAGGACCAAATTTACTGTTGCTCAAATTGTAAGTTGCACCGGTTGATCCCCACATTTCATTAAATTCGATCGTATAGGCTAAAGCTATACTTGCATCGTGAATCCAAACGATATTATTATAATCATCAAAGATCGCACCATCACCAAAATTCATGGAACCGGTCAAAACGTAAGCGTCATCAACAACAATAAATTTATTGTGCATGACATCAGATGTTAAACCAGAGTTGCGTTCAAGAACCGGAATGCCCGAATTCAACCCAGATAAAGCAGAGTTGATGGCATTGGAAGAAGTAATGTATCTCACCTGCACACCGCGATCATACGCATCATTAATACACGCAACTATCTGATCATTTCCATTATCCCAAACAGCAATGTCAAGTGTGGTATTTGCCATGTCAATCAACTTGCAAATGGTGTCATCCAGATGTGCAGATGTTTGTGCGTCGGTGTAAATGGAGATTGAATTGTCAACAGATTGGTTAAAATAGACTTTGATATCCTGCGCAAAAAAGTTCAGGTAAATAGAAAAAGAAAAAAGTAGCAACAATGTTTTCATTATTTAAAAGTATGAAATTTTTTCAGGATCAAATTTCGATTTTTGAGCAGAAATGTCTGGCATGGCTGTTCAATGAAACAGATCATAGTTTGCGCTTTGAATCATATTTCGCAAAATTGAAGATTTGGATTTTGGTTCGTTCTTGTTTAGTGATGGCTGCAACAGCAATGAAGGGAAGAAATAGACTTAATTTTTCTATAAATCCTTTGTCCCAAATTAACCAGGTTAATAATGCACTGGCTAGTATGGATATTATGGCAACTAATGGAATCGTTAAATCATTTTCAGCCATCACATCATCCACATGAACTAAGTTATTGGAGCCGCATTGTTTGCATCTCAGATCAAACCTTACTCCTTTTTTCTTGGCCATTTCAATCCGATCAGCGTAGAGTAGTGCAGACATTTTGTTTGAATGATTGCATTGCCTGCAAGAATAAGTAAGTCTCATGATTTGAATTTAATTTTTCGCTCAAAAAAAATCTCCAATCATTTTTGACTGGAGATTTTCAAGAAAATAGATTTTACAAATTATGCTTTCTGATCATCTGCTGAAGATGGTTTTGCTTCTTCAATCGTTGTTCCGTCTGCGCCTTTTAAATACGTTGGAAGATTCAATCCAGCCATGTTAAATAAGTCATTCAACGGCGGCACAGTTTTCATCATGTTCGAAACAAAGTTTGAAGTGGAGCTTCCGCCATCACTTCCGTTCGCACCAGAATCCCAAACTGTGATTTTATCAATCTTAATATTTTTAACAGCTTCAACTTGTGTTTTAACTAACTCAGGAAGTTTCTCAATCAACAATAACTGGAACGCTTTGGTTGGATCACCACCCGCAGCTTTCACAACTTGTTCGTAACCCATTGCCTGTTTTGTCAAAATCTCAAATAAACCTTTCGCTTCAGCCTCCATTTTTGCGAAGATTGCATCCGCTTCACCTTTTGCATTTTCACGCAAGGTTTCTGCATCCGCCTGCGCGTGAATGATGGCTTGTTGTTTCGCGATTTCAGCAGGAATGATCACGTTTGCAATTTGTGTTGAACGCTCTCTTTCAGAACGTGCCAACTCCGCTTTTTGCTCTGCCAGATAAGATTCTTCGAGTGCTTTTGCCTGTTGAACTTTTTCTGCAGCAATGGCAATACGCAAAGCCTCTGCTACTTTTTCTCTTCTTAAAGCATCGGATGCGGCAATTTCAATTTTTGCAGTGTTCTCTCCTTTAACAGCGATTGCATTTGCTTCAGATGTTTTGATACGTGTATCTCTTTCAGCATCCGCGCGACCAATGGCTTCATCTTTTGCGGCAATTGCGATACTTACTTCTCGATCTTTATGTGTGTTGGCAATTTTAACGTCACGATCTCTATGCGTTTCTGCAATCTGAGTTTCACGTTCTCTGTCTGCTAATGCTTTTCCGGTTTCACCAATTTTATCTTGTTCAGCAACTGAAATTTTTGCTTCGTTGATTGCTTTGGATGCAGCTTCTTTTCCTAATGCTTCAATGTAACCAGATTCGTCGCGGATATCGGTAACGTTTACGTTGATCAACTTCAAACCGATTTTTTTCAGCTCGGTATCTACGTTTTTAGAAATATTGTCCAAAAATTTATCGCGGTCTGAGTTGATTTCTTCAATGGTCATCGTTGCAATAACCAAACGTAACTGACCAAATAGAATATCTTTAGAAAGTTCCTGAATTTGCTCGTGGTGCAAACCCAACAAACGTTCAGCGGCGTTACCCATGCTTTCAGATTCTGTTGAAATTGCAATTGTAAATCTGCATGGAACATCCACACGAATGTTTTGACGAGAAAGCGCATTTGTTAAATTGGCTTCAATTGAAATTGGTTTTAAATCCAGGTAAGCGTAATCTTGAATCACCGGCCAGATAAATGCACCACCTCCGTGAATACATTTTGCAGACGCGCCGCCAGTTCTTCCATAAACAACTAGAATTTTATCTGACGGACAACGCTTGTAACGCGATATCAATGCAGAGATTATAATGAACAGCACAACAACTGCTATACCGATCAGAAATAAAGGATTGGATACAATTTCCATAAATTAATTGAATTAAATTTTTTCTACAAATACTAAGTTCGAACCTTCTACCCGAACAACTTTTACTGGTGAACCGGTTTCTATTTTATCGCCCTCGGTCATGGCGTTAAGTTCGTGCATCGATCCTCTGATCGAAATCTGTATTTTACCCGTACCGCTTTTTGAAGCCGGAATCGTTAAATAAACAGACGCTGTTTTATTGATTGTTTCAGTAATTTTAAAGGTGTTGTCTTCTGCCAGTTTTTGAATTTGTCTGATGGCTAAAAAGAAAAGTGCAACAAAAATAATTCCGACAATAAAGCGACTCCGGTCAGAATTACTTTATTTTCAATTACGCTATAGAAACAAATTCCACCCCAGCCAAGTCCCAAAAGGAAATTGACTAAGTTTCGAAGCGAAAATAATTGGAAGGGTGCAGATTCGCCCGAAAAATCTGAGTTGAAATCAGCATCAACACCGTCATGTGCATCCATTCCTACAAAAGTCATGATGCTTTGAATGATAAAAAATAAACTAGCCGGCAAGGCAATGTACCAGAAGGTTCGGAGCAACGGCTCCATGCTTTCAAAAAATTCCATGCACTAAAGATAGAATTTTTTTAATACGCTAATCTTGGATAAAGGCGTGACGTTGAAAACTTTTAGAATCAGAACCAAATGGTAATGTTACCAATCAGCCATGTCATCTGATTTGAAACGGTTGTGGCGTTTTTTTGAAATTGATTTTCTGTTGTAAAAAAATGTCGGCCTTCTAATCTGAAAAGTGATTTTTCAGTAAACTTATAGTTAAGACAAAGTCCGCCACTTGCTCCACTGAATCCAATTGTATTTAAAGAATTGAGCATGATTTTATCAGGATCGCTAAAATATTCCACTCTGCCTGCTAATGAAAGTTTTTGCGTAATCATCCGCGACGCAATGAAATTTGCTTGCCACCAATAATGTGATGAACGGACATTTTGATTTGTTTTCTGGTCTTGTCTTCCTGCATACACGCATGAAGTAAAACTCCAGTTTTTTCCGGCATTATAAAGCCAATAAATATCTGTGAAATAACGCATGCGGTAGGTACTTGCGCTTAGGCTGCGTTCATCACCAGAATAGGTATTCCAGTTAATGAGATTGTTTGCATTGGGTCGCCATTCAAATTGCGTTCCAATTGATTTACCATTGTTTTGATCTTTGATTTGCTGCCAGCCATTCAGTATATATAAATAGAAATTTACCTTTTCACTGAGCGGAACAGAGAGTTTTAATCCCGATAAATAATAAGGTACGTATTCGGGAGCAAGCGATCGGGTATACATCAAATGATCTTTGCTGATTGCGCTTTCATTTGTATAAGGTGATCCAAGGATACCTGCATCTAACCAGATATTTTTTTTCTTGCTGATTTTGAATCCGGCACTTGCTTCTAGCAGATTGCGAAGGCTTCCTGGTTCCGCAGCATAGTTTTCATTCATATAAGTTCCAAATCCGGGAACAATGCGCGCGCGAATGGATTCAGACTGATAGCGCAAATCAACGAATGCCAAATTTACATTTAATTCATTGTGGCGGTTTGAGGAAACATAATAGGGAATTGCATTTCCTGAAGGTTGATTGAGATTGTAACCGTAATATAAATCAAGATAACCACCAATGGAAGTATTGCCGATTTGCTGACCACCTGTCGTATCAAGCGTTGCTGTGTTTGTGACTTGTGAGCGAAGAATATTGCCACCTAGAAATCCAAAAAAAAGTAGAAGACGCATGAACCAAAATTATACTTCAAAGATAGAAGAAACTTCAGGTTCAAAAAAGGAATCAGAACATTCCCATACTTTTCATAATCGTTCTTGCGCTTAGAAAAATGATCAGCACTCCAACCAAAACCATTGCGTACCGCTTGTTGATCTTATTAGCAAGCAAGGCCCCAAAAGGTGATGCAAGCATTCCTCCTACAACTAAACCAACAACAATTTCGATACTTTCAATTCCGACAAAAAGTGAAAACACACCACCTGCGGCAAAGGCTACAAAAAATTCTGTAGCATTCACTGTTCCAATAATTTTGGTGGGGTGATTTCCACCGGCCATTAAGGTTGTAGAAACAATTGGTCCCCAGCCGCCGCCACCGGATGCGTCCATGAATCCTCCAAATGCGGCTAGAATAGCTGGCCGTTTAAACTTCCATGCTTTAATTGGTTTGAATGATTTTTGAATGAGTACTAATCCCATTAAAATGAGATAGGCAGATATGTAAGGCTGAATTATTTTTCCGTCAAAATTCGAAAGTAAATAAGCTCCACCGATTGCACCCAATACACCTGGAATCGCTATTCGGCGAAATAATTTTTTGTCAAAATTTCCAAGTTTCCAATGAAAAAATCCAGAAGATGCGGTTGTGAAAACTTCGGCCACGTGTACACTTGCGCTTGCTAAAACGGGGGTTACACCTGTTGCCATCAGAAAGCTGGAGCAGCTTATTCCGTATGCCATTCCTAATGATCCATCAATCATTTGTGCTGCAAATCCAACGGCAACAAACGTGAAAATAGTTGTCCAGCCAATGGTTTCTTCAAATTCAAAATAGAGTTTTGGTGAGATTAAATAAAAAATGCCAACCACGATTGCGCAGCTTCCCGCAATAATCAAAAAGATCTTCAAGTAATCGAAAAGAAATTTGCGTGTATTGATGATGTTCTCAGCCATTGGTTATTTTTTTGAGAGATTGAGACGCTGTGAAAATGTAAATCTCAAAATGTGTCGGTTATAATAATCTGCATCTGTAATCCTTTTGAAACCAATTCAGATAACCAATTTCAAAGGATAAATTTTTAGTAATATCTGTGTTGATTCCAACGTAAATTCTGTTTTGATCAAATGTGTTCAGGACAATAGAATGACCTGCATTGATGTGTATTTCATCACTTACCTTCAGTTTTACTTTTCCACCATTTCTGAAAGTTGCAAATGGAATTGTGGCCTGGATACGATAGCGAAATCTGAAATTGCCAAAGAAATAACCATCTTCCAAATCACTGCGGTCAGAATTAACGTTATGAAAAAAACGAGACTCGATTTTGTATCGATGCTCAAAAGTAAGCTTGTTTAATTTTTGTCTATAGTTGAATTCAATGTGTGGGCGCAGCTCAGGAACATTGATAGAATTTTTGAGAGGATCATTGGTGCCTTGTAAAAAAAGACACATGCCTGCGGCAACATCCCAACCAGAGCTGAGTTGAACATGTAAATGGGTTCGTGTTACAAACTGACTTTGAGCAAAAGGCCTGATAAAATGTCTCTCTTGAAATTCGGTTGTAAGAAAAAGTTTATCTGAAAAATGAAGAGTATTGAAATAGCCATACCAGATCAGGTTTTGATTGGTAATAGTTTTACTTTCCTGCGCATGATTTCTCTTGAACGAGATCGCGGTGAGCAGAATTGTGATTAATATGCCTAAGCCAAATTTCATTTTCGGCGACAAATATAATCACAAATCTATTAAATCTACCAATTTAGTAGAGTAAAATTCAAAACCTCACTGGCATTAGGTTTTGAATCGTTAAGAGCTTAAGATTGAATAGCTTTGATAACAGGATCAATATTCAACATGCCATAATTGAAAACATGTTTTTCACCATTGTCTAATGTGATAACTGCCTTTTTTGCAAAGAAACTTTTTTCGGCTTCAACAGATTTAATGCGTGATTTTGGAATGACAATATAGGCCTCACTTCCAAATTTCATAAAAAGAGATTCCTCAATTATTCCGCTCGCAGATACATCAAATTGAGCGTCGTAAATGAGCCGTTGATTTGTTACGGTTAGTTTACCATTGTATTTATCTCCTTTAGGACTGTTGTAGAGAATGGTCCAGGTGTCAATTTTTTTTTCGTCAGGAAGAAGTTCTAATTTCATAGTTATTAGTTTACAAGTTGAATGATGCCCCAGATAATAAACCAGACCAGTGCAATGGCTAAAGCAATGCATAAGATTACCAATAATGCTCCTAATATTATCACAAAAATCACTGCCTCGAGAATATTGCTACCATAATCTGAAGTTAATATTACAACTCCGGCTGCTATAATGAAAACCCCGGCAATTATGAAGGCCCAAAATCCAATTAAAAATGCAAAAGGAAGAGCAATCAACCCAAGCACCAGGAGTATAACAAACCAGGTCAAGGAAATGTCGAAATCTGCAGGAGATTTGATGCTCTCCTTGATTCTTGTTATGTATTTAGCGAAGCGATTTTTTTTACGATCTTGTTTTAGAAAACGTTCTCGTTTTGTCGGTTCATCGACGACACCTTGCTCTATACTATTGCCTGAAGAGACGTTTTTATCAGACTCGATATTCGTCATCTCATCATCTTCATTTTTAATTTGATCATCTGTCAAATCAGGGTTGTCCTGATTGATTGGTGTTGCAATGGCTTCGTCAGAATATTCTATCGATTTTCCTTCAGATTTGTTTTCGCTGGAAACGGATTTTAGTTTTCCTTTGAGATATTTTTGTTTCTGAAAATTCTGGTGATTGACATGACTGCAGCTCGTTATTTGAAACAATAACATTGCGAAAAGTGTTAGAGAAAGAAGATTCTTTAAAATACTTTTTAAATTCATACGTCTTCAAAAATAACAAGTATCACCAAATAACCAATTAACACTAAAATAATGGCAAAAGAAAATCAGAATTTCAGCAATCATAGACAATGGCAACCTCTCTTTCACTTCGTTTTTTATCCGGCAGCCTTATTGGTTCTGGTTTGGAGGTATCAGTTTGTTGACAACCGGTAATAATTGATTGAAGGAGCTTTGACGGTTCTAATCGCTTTTAACATTCTGCTCATTGGTGTACTAGCACGCATGTTTGGTCTCAAAGCACAGGACAGAGCAATACGCGCTGAAGAAAGTTTGCGCTATTTTATTTTAACAGGAAAACCAATCAGTAAAAATTTAAGATTGGGTCAAATCATTGCCTTACGTTTCGCTTCAGACGAAGAATTTGTGGCTCTTGCAGCACGGGCTGAAAACGAAAATCTCAAATCAAAAGAGATTAAACAAGCCATCAAAAATTGGCGTGGAGATTATCACCGCGTATAATCATCAAAATTATTTTACCAATTTCCAATGATAGATTTTGTCTTCTGATTTAATTACCAGAACGTACGTTCCGTGAACAAAATCTTCTGTATTAAAAGTAGAAGAAGAGTTTTGAGATTGTGATCTCATCAGCTCTTTTCCATTAATATCATACAAAATAAGTTCTGCATTTGTAGGGAGATTTTGAATGGATAAAATGTCTGTCATCGGATTCGGATAAACAAGTATGCCGTCATAATCTGTCTCAGAAATTTCCAGACATTCGCGAATATCAACTTGAATCGTATCTGAATTGGTACATGGACCAGATGTGATTTCGACCCAATAAATTCCGTCAGAATTCACCGTGATTGATTGTGTTGTTTCAGTTGTTGACCAGAGATACGAATCGTATCCTGCTCCAGCATCAATTAAAACATTGTCATCACATGTTATGACATCGTTACCCAGAAAAACAGAAGGAGGTTCAACTGCATTCACGCTTGCATCATCAGATCCCGAACAACCATTTGCGTCTATAACATCAACCTGATAAACACCACTTGCCAGAGCATAAATTTCTTGTGTGACATCTGAAGTGCTCCAGTTATAGCTTGTAAAGCCTGATCCTGCATTCAGTAAAATAGAATCACCGTCACAGATGGTATAGGGACCACCTAAATCTAACGCTGGATTAGCGAAGTTGAAGATTTCAATTTCATCAAAAGAGCTGCAAAATGCTGGAGTGGTAACAGTCACGGTATAAATTCCGGGATTTGAAACAGAAATTGTATTTGAATTTTCTGTTGTGCTCCATGCGTAGGAATTTGTCAAGTCAATTCCGGCACTTAAAATTAAATTATCACCAATACAAATGGTTTGATCAACTCCTAAATCAACAATAGGCAGATCATTAACAATAATTTCAAATTGACCGCTTCCCAAACATCCATTACCATCTTCAATATTCAACGTATACGTAGTAGTGAATGCTGGCGAAAAATCTGGATTAAGTATTGTTGGAATTGAAGGAGCCGGCGACCACGCGTAGGTGTAAACACTGTTGCCTCCAGTGACAGAAGCTGCTGTCGTCAAAGTTTCACCTTCACAAATTGTTTCATCCGGCAATCCTGCAACTACAATTGCAGCAGGTTCAGTTATGACAACTGTCTCAATAAGCTGATCACTATTTTGATCGGTGACGGTAATTTCATAAGTGCCGGGAGCGAGATTTGTAGCCGAATTTGTAGTACTTACGTTTGGCAACCAGGAATAGGAGTAAGCAGGATTTCCGCCGGAAACTGAAAGTGTAATTGATCCATCATTTGATCCGTTGCAAGATAAGTTTTGACTCACCACATTGTCAAGCGTGAGTGGGACAGAAGTAGAAATGGAAACACCTAAATAACCAATCCGAGCATAACAAGCATCTGCCACCACCGCTGGATTTGCATCATACGGAATACACAAAACACGCAAACCGGTTGATGGTAAACTTCCAAAATTGATAGTTACATTTTGAGTCCCCTGTCCACTAACAATATATGGTGAAGCATCATATAAATTCCCTTCACTTCGTACAAACCATTTATAATAAGTTGCACCAACAACAGCAGGTACAGTATAGGAATAATCAGTACTGGCTAAAGGCGATGTTTCTCCTGAAATGGTTCCACAAGAAAGTAAAGAGATAGCACAATTGCGGTCCAATACTTTTATATTATCGACGGCTTCCATGGCTGTTCCACAAAATCCGCCGCGTTCTACTTTTATTCGAATATTAGAATTTTTGTAGGCAGATATATCATACGACGCAACGCGCCAGGTATAATCCGCAAAATAATAATTCACTGGTAATGGAATCCATGAATTGGTTCCATCATCAGGCCCCTCCATGATAAATACCTCTGGTGAATAGCTCGTATAATCTTCATCAAAAGTATAACTCAAGGTTCCACTGCAAGGGTAACGCGATTTAAAAGAAATGCGCACTTCACCATTAGTATAACCAGCTGTATTGATTTCTTTCGTCACAATTCCTGTTCCTGAAACGGTGCTGCAAAAATCAAAACCTGTATAAAAATAGGCTGCTTTATCTAGTCCGCCACCTTGTCCTGCTCCAAGAATTACATATGCATCGGATGCGTTTTTATACGTGTGATACGGAACACCAATATAACCTGCAGAAGGGTACCAACCTGTTGAGCTGGTTCCGAATGTTTCAGTATACGTTGTGGGAACTGCTGATCCTGCAATTTGCGACACACAGATGTCATCTATACTAACCCAGTTTGTTGCAGATGCATTTTTGAGTACGATACAATATGAGATTAAATTTCCTCCAATCACATCACTTGGAACTGTATAGGGGCCAAAATTTGTACAAGTTGTAGTTGGACTAAATGTTGCAATTTGTACCCAGCCGTTCGTGTTAAAAGGAGTTGTGTAAACATTGAAGTTGCAATAACCACCCACGTGAACCCAAATTTCGGCGGTACCTGTGTATGTGCTGTTTTTTTTCGCCGTAAAATGTAATGTTGCGGCGTTGCCCTGATTAATTAATAAATCGTCGGTAGCAATATAAGGGTTTCCGCTGCTGCTTGAATAGAGCACATAGTTTCCAGTGGTGCAGGCCAGAATTGATCCTGCGTTTGCTGTAATGCCAGATGTGTAAAGGCCAGTCGTATTGTTGCAGCTGTGATTAAGAAGATTACAAGTCTGTGAAAATGAAAGTGCACTTGCAAAAACAAATAGAGAAGCAAAAATTTTTTTCATAGATTCTTTGAGTAGAACGTAGTCAGGTAAATGTACAAAATTTAGTGACTTGTATATAGTGAATTTTATAGAAAACGAGACTAACAAAAAAAAACAGATGAGAAAGAAATTTTCTTCCTCATCCGTTCATGCTCCTGCACTAAAATCCCTACAATTTTAAGGTGCAAGAATTTTGGATGTTCTAAAATTGAACAACCATTTTTTTTTTGGAATGCTGAAATCCATTATGCAAAATGGTAGAGTGAATCATGAAAAATTTTCTAAATCAACTTGAAATCAAAAGACAACCTGATTCGAAGATTTAATCGAAAAAGAAATTGTGCGCAGAGTTGGGTTGAAATGAAAATATCAATCAAGACCGAAACGATCAGACAGAATGAAATTCCGAAAAGAAGTATACTAGATTATGATCTTATTCAACTCAAGGTACAACGGAAGTGCGCCTGCATATTTCACGTGACCTGTCCGATTCTTTGCAATCGGAGCCTGTTGGAATAATCTTCCAAAACAAAATTGATTTGAAATGCTTTCAGTGATGAACCAGCAATTGGAATTGGTTGTTCTGAGTTTGGTTGTCTTTTGCTTTAGAAGACGAATGTCACCAAGTTGACCGGGATGCTCAACGGATTCGAATGTGAGTTGGTCGGCAGCAAATATCTCCCTTATAGGATTTCCCAATAATCTGCGTTTCATTTTCAATCCACGAAAGCTTGAACTGAGTTGAACTCAAAAGAATTAAACTACTGAAGAAAATGAATAATCCACGAATCATATTGGAATATTTACCGGATCAAATGTATGATGAAAAAAGAATTCTTCATCTTTTATTCAAAATAAATCAGAAACAACTTGAATAAGAGAATAGGCTAACAGGTAATTAAATTACTTTCCAATCTTCAAAATCAAATCAACTAATCTGTTTGAGTAACCTGCCTCATTGTCATACCAACTTACGACTTTAATCATTTTGCCAATAGTCGAAGTTAAGTCAGCATCAAAAGTTGCGGAGTAGGGTGATCCAATAATGTCAACAGAAACGATTGGGTCATGCGTATATTCCAAAATTCCTTTGAGTTCATTTTCAGATGCAAGTTTGAATGCCTTATTAATTTCATCAACTGTTACGTCGTGATCCATAATAAAAGTCATGTCTGTCAATGATCCATCCGGAACTGGAACGCGCATTCCACAACCTCCCATGTGTCCTTCCAGTTCAGGGAAAATTTTAGTAATTGCCTTTGCTGCTCCGGTAGAAGTCGGAACAATTGAAACAGCCGCCGCTCTGGCTCTTCTTAAATCTTTGTGCGGTGCATCATGTAGTTTTTGATCAGTTGTGTAGGAGTGAATTGTAGTGATATAACAACTTTCGATTTTTCCCAATTTTTTCATTACTGCAACCAATGGCGCGGCAGAGTTAGTTGTGCAGGATGCATTTGAAACAATATCTTCTGATCCATCTAAAATGGAATCATTCACACCCATTACAATCGATTTTATATCCGATGAATTTGGTGGAGCACTTAGCACTACTTTTTTTGCACCTGCTACTAAATGGGCAGATGCCGTTTCACGTGTAAGAAATAATCCAGTTGATTCTACGACAATATCTACGCCCAATGCTTTCCATGGAATCTCAGCAGGGTTTTTATGCGATGTGATTCGGATTGATTGTCCATTGGCAACAATGTCTGTTTCAGTGGTTGATATTGTTCCTTGGAATCTCCCATGAACAGAATCGTACTTTAAAAGATGAGCTAATGTTTTGACCGGAGCCAAATCGTTGATAGCTACAATTTCAATATTTTTATTTTGAAGAGCAACGCGTGTGAAGTATCTGCCAATGCGGCCAAATCCGTTAATGCCAACTTTGATTGCCATAGTATGTGATTTTAAATCGTATTATAAAGTTACGATGAAAGCATTTAAATCAGATCAATTGAACGAGAATTCTTTTCTCGAAGCCAACTTACTTGATTCGTTCCGGATTAGCATAACAAGTGGCCTTGCCATTTCTTGCGTACGACAAAAGCGTCAGGCCATATTCTTTCGCAAAATCAACCGCCAATGTTGACGCGGCAGACACAGCAACAATGATTGGAATTTTTGCGCGGAATGATTTCGAGACAATTTCGTAAGAAACTCTTCCACTAAATGCAATCACTTTGGCATGGCTTAATTTTTTTGTAAAAAGTAATTCGCCTATTACTTTGTCAAGGGCATTGTGACGACCAATATCTTCATGCAACGACAAGAGGTTTTCATCTTTGTCAAATGCGGCTACACCATGACAACCACCGGTTTCAATAAAGAGTTTTTGGTTGTCAAAAAGTTTTTTGTGCATGCGTAAAACACTACCAATTTCAAAACGATCTTCAGAATTTTCAATTGCATTTTCGTTCGGCATAACATCATTCAACTCTTGTTTACCACAAATACCGCAGGATGAAACTGAAAGCAAACTGCGGGCGCTGAGATAACCTTTCCCTAAATCTTTTTCATCAATCAGTAGATTTATTTCTTCAATGACACCGGCTTTATTTTTCTTCTCTTCAAGTTTGAAAACAGAATCTTTTTTGAGAACATCCTCAGAGTAAAGTAAACCAAACGTAAGTTCTTTTTCTGCACCAGGCGTTTGCATCACGACAGTGAATGATTTGCCATTAATGTTAATCTGAAGTGCCTGCTCAACAGCTAAAGGGTCGGTTACTTTAGCAACCGACCCTTTTTCAAATTTTAATCCTTCGTAATTTAATGATGATCCCATTTGTAGTTTTTTAGCACACGGTGTTCGAGGTTTAATAGTCCATTAGATCTTTTTCTATGATTCTATGTTTTACTATGTGCCTATGCCTGCCCTGAGCGCTAGCGTAGGGTGTTTATTTAATTAATTATGACAATCCTGATATTACTCCATTATTATCAATTGTCATTCCTTCTGATGCTGGATTTACCGGTAAACCTGGCATACGCATCATCGCTCCTAAAATTGGAATAATAAATCCTGCGCCAGCCGCAAATTCAAATTCGCGAATACTCACGGTGAATCCTGTTGGACGACCGAGAATTTTTTCGTTATCCGTAAATGACTTTTGTGTTTTTGCCATACAAATTGGTAAACCGGATAAACCAAGTTCTTCAATTTTTTTAAGATCAGATATAGCTTGTTGACTATACTCAACGCCATCTGCTCCATAAATTTCTTTGGCAATGGTTTCAATTTTTGTTTTAACGGGAGACTTCCAATCGTAAAGCGGTTTGAAATTATTTTTACCAGCTTCAACTTCAGCAACAACGGCTGTCGCTAAATCAGTCATTCCCTCTCCGCCTTTTGCAAAACCTCTCGCAACAATCGCTTTCACACCTTTTGCGGCGCAACGTTCCTGAATTAATTTTACTTCTTCATCTGTGTCTGATGGAAAAGCATTGATTGCAACAACTGGATTCAATCCAAATTTTTGCATGTTTTCAATATGCTTTTCAAGATTTCCTAATCCTTTTGAAACGCGTTCAACGCTTGCGGTATTATACTCTTCTTTCAACGCACCGCCGTGGTGACGCAATGCGCGAATAGTAGCCACAAGTACAGCCGCTTTTGGTTTTAATCCACCAGAAACACATTTGATATCAAGGAATTTTTCAGCTCCTAAATCAGCACCAAATCCTGCTTCGGTTACAACATAGTCTGAAAGGGTTAATCCCATTTTTGTTGCAAGAATTGTATTGGTTCCTTGTGCAATATTTGCAAAAGGACCGCCGTGAATGATTGCAGGATTTCCTTCTAAAGTCTGCACTAAATTTGGGCGAATGGCATCTTTCAATAAAATAGCCATTGCGTTTTCTGCTTTTAAATCGCGTGCATAAACTGGCTTTTTATCATGCGTAGTTCCTACATAAATATTTCCAAGTCTGTTTTTGAGATCTTCAAAATTCTCTGACATACAAAGTATCGCCATCACTTCTGAAGCAGGGGTGATATTGAAGCCATCTTGTCTTGGAACGCCGTTTCCAGTTCCGCCAAGTCCAATCACGATATCACGCAGCGAACGGTCGTTCATATCCATCACTCGCTTCCATTTAATGGTGCGTGGATCTATTCCTAAATTATTTGTCTTATTCTGAATGTTATTATCAATCAAGGCAGATAAAAGATTGTTCGCTTTTTCAATCGCAGAAAAATCTCCAGTGAAATGTAGATTGATATCTTCCATTGGAACAACTTGCGCATATCCGCCCCCTGCTGCACCACCTTTAATTCCAAACACTGGACCTAAAGAAGGTTCACGTAAAACAACGGTAGCTTTTTTTCCAATTTTATTTAATCCTTCAGTTAGTCCGATTGAGGTAGTTGTTTTTCCTTCCCCTGCTGGAGTGGGAGTGAGCGCAGTCACCAATACTAAATTATGTTGTGCAATTTTTTTTGGATCGATTAGCGAAAGGGGTAATTTTGCTTTGAACTTACCATACATGTCTAAATCATCTTCTGTGATATTTAGTTTTTTAGCAATTTCACGAATGTGCTGAAGTTTTGCCGCTTGCGCGATTTCAATGTCTGAAGGGAATGTTGCCATGAGTTTTAAGATTTGAGTGAAAAGGTAATGATTTTTGTGAATTATTTGAGAGGACTGATAAAATTTTGGCGATTGTTAATTCTCTATTAACAATATCAGGGTCTTTACTGCGTTTTTTCTTTTACTTATATTTGTATCTGATTATGAAAAAAGCAGTACCATTTTTTGGATTGATATTAATAGCGTTGGCATCTTGTAAGAAGCCTATTACACAACCCAACTCGGGTTTATATCGAGGGTCATTTTTTCAAATTTATGATAACGGTGATACTAACGCTCAGGGAATTGCATACTTATCCTTAAATGATGGTAATAGTTCGTTTCAAATGAGTGGAGATACAAATACCGGAGCTCCTTATCCTTGCGCCGGTACTTACATAATCAATAACAGTACTCAAATTACATTTACGAACACTACCAGTTTTGATGTCGGGTTTCAGCCACATTATTTGTTGGATACGACTTATACCTATACCTTCGACAATAAGAATTTCACCTTGGATTTTGTGGACGACACAACTCGTTATGAGTACAATCTATTAAGAGATTAATCTAAACCAAATTTGTGGACATCGTTGTGGCTTTCTTCGATGTCATTTTTAATCTGCTCTATTTTTTTTGAAATCATTGCAAATTCCTGATGACCATTATCTGTCAGCCATTTGAATGACTCTGCATTTCCATCACCACTTAAAGCAACGTGTTTTAAAACGTGGAAATTGTTTTTCTCCAGCCACTGCAGTGCTACCTGATTTCCTTCGACACCGTTGATCATTGCCATGAGATGAGCATAACCATTTTTTAATAACCACTCGCGTGCGTCAGGTTTGAGATGAAGTGCATACACAAATATCCCCAGTTCTTTAAATTCTGGACTTGCCAAAAACCACTCAAGCAGATCTTTATTGCCTCCTATAGCTTCAGCCCATCCGATTAGAATTTTAGGATGATATTTCAGAGGCTTGAGTTTTATTCCGCCTTCAAAACTGAATTCTTCTTTCTTCTTTTTTCTCCAGAACATAAAACAGGACTAGTCAAAAATTCCAAGGTATCGGATTGATTTTATCTTGCCGTTGACAACATTAAAATCATAAGATCGCGTAAAAGTAACAGAGTCTTTTAAAAAGTTTTGTTTCGTAAATATGTGTTTCCCACTTTCATCTTCAACCTCCTTGATACTTAGAATGGTTTGTTTGGTTTGTGAGACAGAATCTGGAACCAGCATTTTAGTATGAATTTCTGCTTTACCAACGTAAAGCGTATCGTAGATTTGATCGTATACGAAGCAATCGTTATCAAGCAGCAGGCTTGCTTGATAAGGTTGATGATCTGACCATTTTTGATTGAAGGTACTTACCGTTTCAATTGGCTTCAAAACAGCAACATTGGTGTCTGAACCAAACCACATGTAAGCTACAATGATAGCGGTAATAACACCTGCAAGATCAGCTAACAAACCTGCTTTGATAGCATAGCGTGTTTTACGAATTCCAACTGATCCAAAATAAACCGCAACAATATAAAAAGTGGTATCACAAGCGCCTTGCATGATAGCATTCAGTCTTCCAATAAAACTATCTACACCATATGTGCTGAACGATTCAAGCATCATGCCTCGTGCGCCGCTTCCGCTTAAAGGTTTCATCAATGCCGTTGGAAAAGCGTGAACAAAATCAACGTTAGAAAAAAACATAGCAAAGAATCCGGCAAAACCCATCAGTAAATAATCCATGGCACCTGATGCTCTGAAAACTCCAATCGAAACAATGATAGCAACAAGGAAAGGAATGATTTTGATCGCAATTGAAAATCCGTCTTTGGCGCCTTCAATAAATGCTTCATACACATTTACTTTTTTGCGCACAGCCATGATGATAAAAATACAAATGATACCATATAATATCACGCTGCTTAAAAACGCAGATTGTTTCTGAAGGTCTTCAGCAGGAAGGGATCCAAAATACCACATCATACCAATGATCACTGCGGTCATGGCTCCTAAATATAGAAGCACAACTTTGTTCAGCAGATTAATGCGCTGGTAAATCGCAACAGTAATCAAACCAATAAGCGTAGAAAAAAAAGTTGCAATCAAAATTGGAATAAAAACATCGGAAGGATTTTCTGCACCGTAAATGCTGCGGTAATTCATGATTGTTACCGGAATCAATGTCAATCCAGATGTATTCAAAACCAAAAACATGATTTGCGAATTAGAAGCCGTATCTTTTGTTGGATTCAGTTCTTGTAATTCGTTCATGGCTTTTAGGCCAACCGGTGTTGCAGCGTTGTCAAGTCCCAGCATGTTGGCTGAAAAATTCATCAGCATAGAGCCTCGCGCAGGATGATTTGCCGGAACATCCGGAAATAATTTACTGAAAAAAGGACCAACAATTCTGGACATCACCTGAACAGATCCACCCATTTCACCAATCTTCATTATTCCAAGCCAAAGACAAAGTACACCGGTAAGTCCGATTGAAATTTCAAACGATGTTTTAGCACTTTCAAAGGTACTATTCACCATGATTGAAAAAATCTCAAGATCCCCGTTGAAGGTTTTGATAATTGCAACAACCAGCGCAATGAGAAAAAAGGCTATCCAGATGTAATTTAAAATCACAGTGATTTATTTTGATACTAAATTACTAGGAAATGGAACGGATCAGAGACTTTTTGAATTGAAGTTATCCAATTCAATTGTTAATTAAACCAAAGTCGCGGATCACACGGTCAAAGAATTTGCTTCCATTTTCTTCTGAAACCTCGGGGTGAAACTGGACACTGATCATCTTTTTGGAAGGATGACACATGGCTTCGTTTTCACAGATTACTGAAGTTCCCAAATGAATGAAGTGGGGCGGAACAGTAACATGTTCCTGATGATCTTGTTTCATTTTAAATTCACGGTCAAAATCAGAAAAAACATAATGAGGATTGACTACTTGGATTGTTTGCCAATCACGATCTGGTGTACATTTTCCAATTCGTCCGCCGTGAAGGATTCCTATTAGTTGATGACCAAAACAAATTCCTAAAACCGGAATTTTAATTGATTTTATAAAATCATATTTGATCAGGTATTCATTGTATTGCTGACCGGGGATTTCAGAGAGTAAAACAGGTGATCCGGAGAGAATCAATGCTTTTGAATTCAGAATTTCTTCAATTGAAAAATTATTCTCAGATACAATTTTGTTGAGAATTCCTTTAGCAGTTAATACTTCAGAAATCTGTGGCGTTTTTGTGCTGCCTAAGTTAATGATGGTGACCATAATTTTATAATTCCAATTCGCCAATTCCTTGTCTGATGATAACCATTTCGTCTCCTGATAAATCGACTACTGTTGAAGGTTCTTTCTTTCCGTATCCACCATCAATGATGGCATCAACCATGTTGTTCCATTTTTCAAAAATAGCATCCGGATCTGTAGAATATTCTAAAATGGCATCTTCATCATGCAAGGATCCTGTAACCAAAGGATGTCCTAAATGTTTAACAATTTCAAGTGCAACAGCGTTGTCCGGAATTCTGATTCCAACAGTTTTTTTATTGGTTTCAAAAAGTTTTGGAATTCTCGCAGATGCATTTAAAATGAATGTAAATGGACCCGGTAAGTTCTTATTCAGAATTTTATAGGTTGCGCGATCAATCGCTTTGGTATAATCCGCCAGTGAGCTCAAATCATAAAACAAGATTGAGAAGTTGGCGTTTTTCATTTTTGTGTCTTTCAGCTTGGCAAGGCGTTCAATTGCGCGTTTGTTGAGCAGGCTGCAGCCGAATGCATATACCGTATCTGTTGGGTAAATAATCACTCCGCCTTTCTCAAGGATGTCAACAATCTGTTTGATTTTTTGTTGATCAGGACTATTAGGATAAATTTTATAGAGCATAAGGTTATTTCAAAGATAAGAAAATCAACGCATGTATACACGTTTCATCCATTGTTTGAAAAGTGGGTCAATAAACTCCATCGTATTTCCGTAGATGTCAATGACTTCTTTGTCAACAAGGGCTTTGCGCACGCGCACTACGTTGGCAGAACTACCCAAATTGTATTTGCGAATGACGTCAGCTGTACTGAATTGTTGCACTTCATCTACCATGGCACGTAAAAAGTTAAGCTGTTTGTTGCTGAGCAGATCGGTTTCTTTTTGAAAAAGCAGATCATTCATCAATAAAAGCTCCTCTAAAGATTTGAGCACCGTTTTTTCATTACAGATCTTGGTTGTGTTTTCCCAACAAATGGCGGATAGTTGCTGAACAAAGTAAGGGTGATTCTCCATCAGATCCGCAATGAGCGCAGCAGCTTTTGGATCCGCTTCTTTTTTTGTCTTTTTAAATTGTTTCTGAATGTATTTGATCCAATGATCTTTTTCAATTTTTGAAAGAAAAAACAAATCGCCGAATTTGTAAAAGGGCATTGATTTGTGTTCGAATATTTCTGAAAGCATATTGCGTTTACTTCCATAAAGGCAATAGCATGTTAGGTTGTGGTGCTGCCACTGAGCCCTGAGTTTTTTTTGAAAAGCAAGTGGATTGTCAAAGTGCGAAATGTTTTGAAACTCATCAATGCAAACAACTAATTCAATGTTTTTGAGTTTGCAGATTTTTTCAGGCAGATTTAGAATTTCATCCGGATGTTTTCTTAGATCCTGAATGTCAAAACCTAATTGAAATTCATTGTTCTGATCAATTCCAACCGTTATTTTTGGGGTAACAAGTTTGAAAAGTGTCTTGAGTATTTTTAGTCTCTCTTCAAGTTTAGTATAAGTTGCCTGCAAAATTCTGCTGGAGAACATCTCATAAAATTCTTTTTCATCGCGCACGTTAAACAGATCGACATACACGGGTACAATCTTTTTGTTGCTCAATGCAAGTTCACCAGCGGCTTTTTTTACAAGAGAAGATTTACCCCACCTACGCGGTGAAATAAGGATTGTGTTGATTTTTGAGTTGAAGTTCCGCTGAAGAAAAAGCAGTTCCGTTCTCTGTTTACAAAAACACGGGCTCAATTACTTTTCCATATTTAAAGGGAATAATCATTCAATTATTTTCCTCAAAGATATAAAATTTTTTGGAGGTAACAATATTGTTAGTAACACATTAGTTAGTAACAAGTATGTTAGTAACAATGTTGTTACATTTTAAATGCCTCGTTAGCAAAGGATCTTTGCTGATTAAGACTTTGATTTTGGATTGATTTTTCCAGTCTTTTTGTCAAAGCCGTACGGGCAATGTTTGCATCCGCTTTTGCAACAATATCCTCTTTTGAGATGATATTTTTCGGTGAAAATAATGTAGCCTTCTGGCGTTTTATAGAAGTCTTCAGGCTCAAGCTGTGATGGTTTTGAAAAATCGCCCATTACTGTTTAATGAATTTGGCCAGATAAATTCCACTTGCTGTTTCAACTCTCACAAAGTAAATCCCACGAGCCAATCCGTCAATTGAAACTAAATTGGTTTCAGATGGTGAGGCATGCAAGATGTGTTTGCCAGAATAATCCAAAATCTGTATCGACTGGATTGGTTCACTGCAGGTAATTTGAATTTGGTTCGTAGCCGGGTTTGGATAAACACTCAGCAAAGTAATTGCTGATTCATCAATACCGGTTTGTGGACCAATATAAACACAGTAATCTTCATACTCACCAAAGAACGAGCTGATCGGACAAATTTCGGGAGCAGATAATGCGCGCATTCCAATTCGCATTTTTGTAATTCCAGGCGTAGCGCTTAATGGAATAGTGATAATTGTATTCAAGGTTGTATTGGTAGTTACGTTATTCAAAATGTTCTCTGTGGTTTCAAAAATGCCGTTGTAGTTGAAGTCAATCCAAATTGAAAATCCTTCTGTAAATGCACTGCCAGAATATCCGGGCGTAAGATTAATATTATAAACAACACCTGGTGTAAGCGCTGTAATAATTTGATTTGATTGCAACCAGCCGCCATTTGAACCAGTGCTGTTTGTAAAGCCATTGATGGAGATACTCTGAATCCACTCAAGGTTTGCATTATATCCGGATACATCACAGTAGTTTTGCTCAGTACATGCACCGCAACCGAGCGTGGCAATAGTATGGGTAGAACCATATCCTTGCGTACTGTCTGCGCATTGTGTATGAATTTGAAAATCGTATGTCGCACAACCTGATAATCCTGTAAATGCATAAGGCGCTGCAACGTTTGTTATCTCTGTCCAAACAGCATCGGTACTTATTTTGTAACGGAGATCATAAGACGTTGCAGACAGAACATCTGCCCAATCTAAGGTGATTGAATTTGAATTTTTTGAGACAACTGTCAGCGCAGGATTTGTACAGCAACCATCAGTCTGAAAGGTGAAAGGGTTGGAAAGTGAGCTTGAATCTACACCGCAATTTGCCTGGAGATAAAAAGTGTAGTAAGAGCATGGTTGCAGGGTGTCTATGAGGAGTGAGTTTCCGGCAACAATATTCGTAGGTACGGCAGGTGAACCTGACAATGAAAACCAAACGATATAATCTGTCGCAAAACCATCCCACGTAATTTCAACTGAAGTGTCAGATACAACAGGCGTGTTCAAATAGTAGGGTGTAATGCAAGTTGCCGGATCACATGCAGCAAGTAAACTATCAATATATTTTTTTACGTTGGCGCGACCGCCGCTTGAAACTTCTGTCATTAATCCTGCTGTTTGGTCTACGCTTTCTAACAAATAATCTTTCATGTCAAGTGCTGCATCTGCAGGATTTGATTTTACGAAATTGATAAAGTCTGCGCAAGGCACTGAATAGGCAAGTGCAACACATCCCGTAACTAATGGCGTTGCAAAAGAGGTTCCGCTGGTTGTTGAATATGCGTTTGAAATAGATGTCGTTCGCACGCTGCTTCCCGGTGCACCTAAATCAACATTTGTAGTTCCGTAGCCAGAGCTTGCTCTTAAATCCTGACTGTTGGTCATCGTTACAGCAACTAAATATTCACTAGGACAAGTTGTAGGAAGATCACCCACAACATCTACGTTAGCATTGTCATTCGTGGTTGCTCCAATACTTAAAACACCATAATATCCAAGGCTGTCATACATGGCACACCACAGTGGTGAATCTGCCGGACTGCCGCCGTCAATACCCCAGGACGAACTGGTTGCAACGACAAAAGCGCCTTCCTGTCCTTGTGAATCGTTGTAGCGTTTGCGCATGCTGAGTGGATAACTATATGCCGCAATAACTGTTGCTTCATTCGAAGCTTGCTGCCCCTGAACGATCATCATTTTAACATCCCAATTGACTCCACTAACACCTGTAATGTTGTCTCCGGTAGCGCCAATCATTCCAGCGACACGTGTTCCGTGAGTGCCTGCCGTAATCACATCATTGAGGGTGATAACATGCCATCCCAAGTAATCATCAACGTAGCCGTTGTTATCATCGTCAATTCCGTTGTCGGGAATCTCTGCATAATTTTTCCAGATATTATCTTTTAAATCAATGTGATTAATATCTACTCCAGATCCTTCAATGATGCAAACTACAATGGTGTCGCCATGTGTGGTTAATCCGCCGGTTGTAATGTCCCAGGCTTCCGGTGAATCAATATCCGCATCAACTGTTCCGCCTGTTTGGCCGGTATTTTTGTGATGCCACTGTTCATCAAATAAAGTATCGGAAGGAATTGTTTCACGTTCGTAGACATAATGATTTTTTTGTGCAACCATTATTCCAGTTGTGCTATTACAATAGCTGATAATTCTGTTTAAATCTAAAGATGAATCTGAAAAACGCAATTGATAAATATTCATGACCGGACTAATGCATGCCGATGATTCAATCGTCAAAAAAAGATCTTGCTCCATCTGACGAAAAATTTCAAGACTTGAACTTGACGGGTTTATTTGAATCAGTAGTTCACCTTTGACAAAATCATTTTTTTGCGCAAGTCCGTTTATCGAATTCATTAATCCGACGACCAATAAAATATTTTTCAGAAGTTTCATCATAAGTCAAAAATAGTCAAATCTCTTTGTTTATAACGTATCTATTGAGTGAAAGGATAGGTTGATTGAGTGAGAAATCCAGGACAAATGTAACCTAATGCTGAATCAATCAGTAAAAAAGGCACACGACAAAAACAACAACCTTATGAAATTCAAAACAACTATTCTGGCGTTAGCCATAATCAGTGGTGCATTTTCTGCACACGCTCAAGGATCTGGCAAAGTTACCTTAAAGGCCGAAATTGAATCAGCAAATGAAAAACGCGATCTTCAGATATCAGTTCTGGATCTTGCAACAAAAGACCTTGTTCAACGGGATGTAGTAAGTAATCTTTATCATTGTACACTTCCGCTGAATCAACGGTATATGCTCCATTTCCAGAAAGAAGGTCATCCTGCAACACGCTTGATTATTGACACCAATACACCGATGGAGATGTCTTATTTTCTAAACATTCACTTGAAATTGAATAATTCTGGATCTGAAATGGAAACTGGAATTTCTGTTTCTGCCGGTAAAATAATTTTCGATGAGGCTAAAGGCAATTTTGATCTTGCTCAGGATGGTGCAACAGGTGCCCGAATGCTGGCTTTAGCTTATACATCTGCGGCGCCCGTTATCGCTAAATTCTAAAAGCTGCTTTTAAACCCTAAGTGGATTTTAGAATTTGAAAACTCGATTGGATTTTTATTCTCCCAGCCGTTAGCCAAAATAATTTCAAGTTTGATATTGCCGGTTGAAAAAGTAAAACCAAATCCAATAGCCTGTGCAATGTTAAAATCACCGTAATGATATTGCGCGTAATCGTAAAGAATTTTGAAGGATAATACTTCAACGGGGGCAAATTCAATTTCATTATTCACCACTACAACATCATTTCCAATTAATTCTAATTCGTAAAATCCGCGAATACTTTTTAACCCTCCGAAAAAGATGAGTTCATTTCTGGAAAGATTTTGGGAAGAGGTGAGTCCGTCATACTGAATGGAATTGTTCAGGTGAAAGTATTTTAAGAAGTCAATCACGTGCTCATAACGCAACATGTATTTACTATTTGATTCATCACTGGCATTCACATCAATGCTATCTGCGCGATATTTGAAAAATCCGCCATTCATTGAAATAATCGGATGGTAAAATCGGTAAGATTCTGGCAACAATGGTTTGAATTTTACAGATAGCCCAATTGTATTTTTTTTATAATCTCTCAAGTCAGTCGGAATAGTTTTAAGTAAAGTGGTAGAACTTTCCAGTTGATAGTAAATACCAATCCGATAAAATGGATTCAGATAGGAAACGTCAAAAAAAGCATCTGCCCGAACAAAAGAACTGTCTTGTTTTTGAAGATTCAGGCGTGTACCAAGCCCAATAGGCGTTTGCAGAATGTACGGTACTTCCAGATTCAGCTTGAGATTTTGTGTATTGTTTGGATTGTTTTTCCAATTAACCTGAAAAACTTCTGCGCGATTAAACGCATTGTGTAGTGACAGATTAAAAAATCCGTTGAGAACTAATTTTTCGGTTGTTTTATCTTGTTGAAATCCAACATAGCCATCTGCATCACTTGAGTTTTCTTTTTCGATGAAAATAAATAGTTCTGCCTTGCCAGGCCTGAATAAAACTTCTACCGGGCGCATGAGTTTGTATAGGGCAGATGATCGGATGAGCTGATCAATGGCTCTTATTTTTGATTCGTTATAGGGCTCGCCAACTTTAAGTGCCGTGAGATTCAAAATAGTTTGCTCGTGAAATTTACTTTTGCTTTTGATGGTGATTTTGTCAATTGTAAAAAACAAACCTGAGTCTATCCTATAGGTTAAAAGCAATTTATTTTTGTCTTCCGTTTGTTCCGTAATTTGAATTCGGGCAAAAGGAAATCCTGAATTTTCCAGCAGCGTAATTTCACGGTTGATTGTCTTTAAAACAGCAAGGTAATCTTTGTGTTTATAAAGTTTGTTCTTTTTGCTTAGCGAATCAGATTCCTGCGTGAGAATAATTTTTTCAAAGTGATTTTCATAGCCATAATAATAGTGAATCACATTCGATTTGACGGTTGAATCTTTTAAATACAAACCTGTATAACCCTGAAGTTTGAATTGAGTCAGCGCCTTTTCTTTATAACGCTTTGCAAATGTACTGTCAAGTACAATTTTATTCTTTACAGTTATTTTATCAACATGAAAATACAAAGTCGTTTCCCGTTGAGAAAAGAGTGAAGTGCCAAGAAATAGTGCCAAAAGCGGCAACCAGATTTTCATGTTAGGATAACGGTAAATTCAGAAGAAAATTAGCGAAATTCTTCCAAACTCATCCTTAGTTGGTTCTGCCCGGGTAAACTTTCAGTGCTTCTTCCAGACATTTTACAGCATTTTTCAAAGCTGATTTCTCCAAAACATAAGCAATTCTAGCTTCGTTTTTTCCAAGTCCTTTAGTTGCATAAAACCCACTGGCAGGCGCCATCATCACGGTTTGATTTTCAAAACTAAAATCTTCCAATAACCATTGACAGAACTTATCAGCATCATCAACCGGAAATTTAGCAACACAATAAAAAGCGCCTTTTGGTTTTGGACAAAATACACCCGGAATTTTATTCAAACCATCGACCAGAATATTTCTACGATCCACATATTCTGCAATCACTTCATCAAAATAAGATTGTGGTGTTTGCAAAGCTGCTTCTCCTGCAATTTGACCAAAAGTAGGCGGTGATAAACGTGCCTGACCAAATTTTAGAGCCGTTGACATCACTTCTTTGTTTCGTGAAATCAATGCGCCAATACGAGCTCCACACATGCTGTAACGTTTCGAAACAGAGTCAATCAAAACAACATTTTCGTCAATACCTGAAAGATTCATTACAGAAAAAGGTTGTGCGCCATCGTAGCAGAACTCACGGTAAACTTCATCTGCAAAAAGAAATAAATCATGTTTTTTTACAAGATCACGCAATTTCTCTAATTCCTCTTTTGAGTAAAGATATCCAGTTGGGTTGCCTGGATTACAGATTACAATCACTTTGGTTTTTGGAGTGATTAATTTTTCAATCTCAGAAACCGGAGGCAGTGCAAAGCCATCGTCAATTTTAGAAGTAACGGGTACAACACTTAAGCCTGCTGTCATAGCAAAGCTGTTGTAGTTTGCATAGAACGGTTCTGGAATAATCACTTCATCGCCAGGATTACAGCACGTCATGAAGGCAAATACCAATGCTTCTGAACCACCGGTTGTAATCATGATTTCATCAAAATTGATATTGATACCCGTCTTTTTATAATAATCTGCCAAACCTCTGCGGTAAGATTCATAACCCGCCGAGTGACTATATTCAATGACTGTTTTATCTGTGTTGCGGATTGCATTCATTGCCACTTCTGGGGTTTTAATGTCCGGTTGACCGATATTAAGGTAGTAAACGGTTTTACCTAAACTCTTTGCTTTTTCAGCATAAGGAACCAGTTTACGAATGGGTGACTGAGGCATTTCAATACCTTTCTTAGAAATCGATGGCATACACGTTAATTTTTTTCAAAAATAAGGAGATTCGGCAGATTCAAAGTTTTATTTATTTTTTTTCTACTTGAGAATTCTGAATTCAAACGAATATTCAAATCCGGTTTCAGTATTTAACTCTAATTTTCCGTCTAATTGATCGGTCAGTGAGTCAATCAATTCAAGTCCCAGTGAGTCTTCCTTCAATTCATCAAAAGTCAGATCTGCTCCAATTCCGTCATCTTTGATTTTCATGTGCGAAATAGGTCCGTTGGAATGGATGCTGATCCAAATATTACCTTCGGTGCGTTCGTAAAAAGCGTGTTTGATCGCATTTGACAGCGCTTCATTGATAATTAATCCTAGCGGAATCAAGGTGTCAATTCCATATTCACGATCCTCTAAATCAAATTTAAGTTTGATGTTCACGTTGTGATTTTCGTAAGATTCAAGAATGTTGATTGCCAATTCTTCAATATAATTGCGGACACTCAAACTAGCAAGATTGCCGGTTTTATAAAGTTTCTCGTGGATCAGTGCCATACTCCGAATTCTGTTTTCGGTCTCAACCAATTTCTCTTTGAAATTTTTTGCATTCATGAAATTCGACTGCAGTCGGATCAAACTGTTAATGATCTGCAAATTATTTTTTACCCGATGATGAACTTCTTTTAAGAGTACTTCTTTTTCCTCTTTTGAAATCAGTGTGCGTTTTAACTCTTCATTCTGAACTTGCAGTACCGCCTCATGTTGCATCGTTTGTGATAGTCTTCGTCTTGCAGAAATGAACAGAATTGCGATTAATGAAATGAGCAAGAGAAGAATTACAATCGCATAAGTATAGTTCCTGAAATTGATTTGATTAGAAAGCGCGGTATTTTCTTTTTTTACTGTTTCAAGATCTTTTTCTAGCCTAAGTTGCGCTACTTTGATGCTGTCTGCAAAAAGCTCATACCGTATCAGCTCATTTTCAATAAAGCTGTTTTGATTTGATATTTTGAAAGAGTCATTTTGTGTAAAGAACTCCATGAAATAATCAGCTGACTTTTCGTGATCACCATTTTCATGATAGGCGTATCCCAACTGTCTTAGAATATCCAATCGATTTTCTGACAGGATATCTTTTTCAACTAGTTCATATGCTTTCTCAAGATTGACAATGGCATCTTTCCAGTTATTAAGTTCAATGTAGATCGAACCAAATACATTATAGTCATAAGCCAAATCCGTTTCTGAATTGATGCTCGAATTTATTTCGAAAGATTTGGAGATATAACAGAGAGCGCTGTCTGTATTGTGCAATGCCAAATGAAGGTTTGCCAGATTATGGTAAATATATGCACGTGTTGTGAGTGATCCGCCTTGCTCGCGAATAGCAAGCGTTCTGTACATGTAAAAAAATGCAGAGTCGTAGATTTTTTCATTTTTGTAGATATTTCCCAGGTTGTTGTAGCAGCCCGCTTCATTATTTTTATCGCCATTTTTTTGGAAGATTTTTAATGCTTTCCAATATTCTGCTTTAGCTAAATCGTTATGTCCAACACTTTTTAAAACATTGCCAACATTCAAATGCACTTGCGCAAGTCCTCTTTCGTTGTTCAGCACAAAATAATATTGACGCGCAAGATTAAATGCACTCAGCGCTTTTGAAAATTCGGATCGTTTTTTATACGTGCGTCCAAGATCATTATAGGCATCTGCAAGTAATAGTGTGTCGCCTGTCATCATTGCAAGATCAATGGCTTCTTCGAATTTATGATCTGCCTCCAGGTACTTGTTCAAGGCATAAAATGTTCGGCCAGACCAATAGACTACTTTTGACTTTAAATCCGGATTTACTTCATCAGTAACCAATTCCTCAGCTTTTGAAATATAGAACTGGGCACTGTCGTTCTTGCTTTGCGTAAGTGCAGATTGCGTCAGGCTTATTAATCCTTCGATATTAAAGTCTGCTGCAAGAGTAGCTGAAAATGGAATGAAACTGACCACAAATAAGGTCAGACATTTATAAACAAATATCTGTTTCAACTTAATCATTCAAGATGCTAAAGATATTGTTTATGTGATTAAATTCGTGTAACCCATTTTCTAATTCGATGAATACAAAGTACAGAAAACACATTAAAAGCGAGCATCTCAAACTTAAAAGACTGAACTTCAAAAATTTGATACTGTCAACAGGTAAAGGGATTCTCTTTGTTTTTGGATGGATCATTCTTTTTGGATCAAACACTTCGACGGCTCAATGTAAATCTGATTCTGTAGTAACCTATCAGGTGGTAGGAGAAACTCGTGTGATTGCCAGCGTCGAATATTTTACCTATGATTTAAAGGATTCACTTCTGACCAACAGATTGATTGAGTATCAAAACGGGAAGGCTTTTCCGCTTTATGAAAATAAATATTCCTATTCAAAGTTAAAAGGCAACACAGTCATTGCATATGAAAATTGTAAGTGGGTTGCTGAACGCGCAATTTTTAAACCGGTTGTAAAAGTCACACGGACTTATTCAAAGAACGGACTTTTACTTTCAGAAGTGCATGATGACCTTGCTGCTGAACCAAATCCCGCTAACCTTGATACAAAAATTGATTTTAGATATACCAAAACAGGTGATCTCATTTCAAATCTGTTGAGCCGATGGAACAGTACAACAAATAGCTGGGTTGGCGAATCGTATGTTGCGTATGAGTATAAGAATGGCCTGATGACAGAAAGTACAACTTCTGACTGGGATAGTTCAAGTCAGGATTGGAAAGCAAAGTGGCGTTCTGATTACGTCTATGACACCAACAAGACCTTGCTTGAAACAGTAAGTTACCGATTTGAAAATTATGCCTGGATTCCAGATACGCGTACATACTATGGACTGGATTCAACACAAGCCCTAAAGGGTGTAATCGTTCAAAAATGGAACGGAGCCAAGCGTGGATGGGATAATCAATCCTATTATGTGATGAAACTCAATGATAAGGATCAAACAGATACAGAGATTCATCTGTCCTGGTCTGGCAAAGAATGGGTGGTTGACTTAACCTTCTTCTACATTTACAACGAGCAAGGCCAGGTCATACAGATTCTGAATGACAAAAAAGAAATCATGGTGGATCGTTTTTGCAGATAAGAAATCATTCTTTCAATTTCAGAGAATCATCAGGCGAGATTGATTAATTTTGCACCGCATGTCTGAAGAAGCAAAATTCGATCGTCGTTTGTTTTCTCGTTTATTCCGGTTGGTAAAACCGTATCGTGCTATCTTTTATTTTTCATTGATCTCAATTATTTTGTTGGCTTTAATAGGTCCTTACAGGCCAAAGCTGATCAAAGAAATGATTGATCTTTTTGTAATTCCAAAAGATGGAGGTGCATCCGAATTTGGTAACGCTGTTCAACATTTTTTGAGTTTTTTTATTAAGAATCCAGAAGAAGCAACTGTTCAAACATTTCTGCTTTCCTGGACTATTCTGCTTATTGTGCTGTTGGTAATTGAGTCTATCATTTTATTTATCTCTACCTATTATTCGAATCTGCTTGGTCAGCGAATTATCCGAGATATCCGAATAAACTTGTACAAACACTTCAACACGTTTAAGCTTAGTTATTTTGATCGCACACCCAATGGCACAATTGTCACGCGCATGATTTCAGATATTGAAGCCATTGCCGAAGTTTTTTCTACCGGACTCTTGACGATTTTAGGTGACTTGCTAAAGCTTTTTGTCATCATCATTCTGATGTTTTCTGAAAGCTGGCAATTGTCTTTAATTGTCCTTCTGCCAATTCCGTTGCTGATTGTTGCTACACGAATTTTTGCACGAGCGATGAAGAATTCATTTCAGACCGAACGAGTTCAGGTAAACAAGCTCAATACATTTGTGCAAGAGCATTTGTCGGGAATGAGTATTGTTCAATTATTCAACAGACAAGATCGTGAATACCGAAAATTTGAAGCAATAAATAAAGACCATCGCAAAGCACACGTGGATGCCGTCTGGGCTTTTTCTATTTTCTTTCCCGTTGTAGAACTCCTCAGCTCACTTTCAATAGCAGGATTGATACTTTGGGTGATGTGGCAGTCAAACGCTTCACATGCAATGATTCAATCATCCGGTAGTTTGATGTTTGGTTTTATTTTATGGGTTCACATGTTGTATCGCCCTATTCGTCAACTGGCTGATCGTTTTAATATTCTGCAACGTGGAATGGTTCGTGCAGAACGTGTGTTTGAAGTTTTGGATCAAAAGGAACATATTGATGATAACGGAACTATATCGATACTAGATACCAATCAGGCTGTAAATTTTGATAATGTTTGGTTTGCTTATAAAGATGAAGAGTGGGTTCTGAAAGGCATCGATTTTAAGGTTGAACCAGGAAAATCTGTAGCACTTGTTGGTACTACGGGTGCTGGTAAATCTACAATCATCAATTTGCTTACACGTTTCTACGAATTCCAAAAAGGGGAAATCTTAATTGGAAAAAATTCAATTCGCGATTTTGAACTAAGCGCACTTCGAAAAAACATTGGTATTGTGCAGCAAGATGTATTTCTGTTTTCAGATTCAATCATGAACAACATTACGTTGGGTGATGAATCGATTTCTCTTGATCAGGTAATTGCTGCTGCCAAAAAAGTAGGGGCGCATGACTTTATTATGCAGTTGCCAGGCGAATATCAATACAATGTTGGTGAACGTGGTGGGGCTTTATCTGTTGGTCAAAAACAATTGATTTCGTTTATTCGTGCCTTCGTTTACAATCCTAAAATTTTAATTCTTGACGAAGCTACAGCAAGTGTTGATTCAGAATCAGAAGCACTTATTCAAAACGCAACGAAAGAATTACAGCGCGGCAGAACTTCTATTGTCATTGCACATCGATTGTCAACAATTGTTAACTCGGATGAAATTTTAGTGATCGAAGATGGTCATATAAAAGAACGCGGCACCCATCAGGAACTTATTCAAAAAGACGGTCAGTACAAACGTTTGTACGATTTGAATTTTAGTTAATAGATTCTTTCTCTGTATTTTTTACATCAAAACTAATATCTGTGCTTTATCTGTGTCATCTGTGAGCCTATTTTTCTCACAGATAGTGTTGATGTTCGCGGGCCCGTGGATCTGACGTTTCTGATTTTTTAGGTTAAAGTACCGTAACTGATTTCCTTTTTTTAAACCAGGTATTCAAAAGCACACCCAGAATAATTAGTGAAATTCCAAGTCCGGCAATCATGCCCAACGTTTCGTCAAAGAAAAAGAACCCCATGAGCGAAGCATAAATGGCGCCAATGTATTTGAGCGGTGCTACGGTTGATGCGCTGTCTGCATTAAAAGCTCGGGTCATGCATACTTGCGCAATTTGAGTTAAAACACCGATGCATAAAATCACAATCCATTCACCACCTTGAGGAATAATAAAACCTCCAAGAAGGCACCAAATCAAGGTGACCGGCGCAGCTATCAAAGGGAAATACATGACCACCGTGATCGGCGCATCCGTATTTCTACATTTCATAATTGCATTGTAGGCGATGCCTGAAAAAAATGCGGAGATCACACCTAAAATCAACCAACCGAATTTTATTTCTTCACCTTCGGCGGGTTCGTATCCGATAACAAAAACGCCTGCTAACGAAATTGCAAAGAACAACCATTGAATGGGTTTGACTTTTTCTTTCAGTAAAAAAATCGCCATAATAATTGTAAAAACAGGGGAGAGGTACTGCACTGTTGTAGCTACTGCAAGCGGCAGATTCTGGATGGTCATGAAAAATAAAAACAAGCCCGTTGCGCCGGTCGTTCCTCTGATGATCAGCCATAATTTGTTGTGACCAAAAAACGGAATACCTTTCATTTTAATAACGGCAATACAAATTGAAAGTGTGATGACCGATCTGAAAAAAACCATTTCGTGCACCGGGTAAACTTGAGCATCTGGCAGAATCCAATTTGGTCCGCTCAAAATTTTTACACCAAAATTGACGAGTGAAAATGTGAAAGTTGCAGCTAGCAGATATAAGACGCCTTTGTACACAAATTGTTTTTGCAAAGGTAAGTGAAGAAAGAAGAATTTGATCGCAGCTCAATGTCAAATAAAAAAAAGAGAACTATTGAGGCACAGAAAGTATGGATTAAAAGGAAAAAATGATTGTTCCGTTAGTGCCTTTTTGTTCAATAATTCAAGTCGAAATTATTTTCAATTCCGTGCTGCATGGTGTAGAAATGAACTAGCGTATCATAAACGCCGTTTTTCTTTGAAATACTGCGAAAGCTAACAGTGTCTTCTTGTGCCCGGTAAAAAACTTCTCCTGTCTTGTAATCATTCAAACATCCAGTGAAGATTCTTGAGTGCTCAGGCGTAACGGTACGATTAATCCAGATTGAATCAGTTGCATCAAAACAAGAAATGTTATTGAGGGTGAGACTCATAATATAAAGTGGCGATACTTCGATGATCATTACGTTGTGATTTGCGATGCTTAATTCCTGACTGGCGTCGGGATAAGAAGATTGGTAGGATCCATAATAACCAACGGCATCAATATTGAGCTTAAAATTACGGTCCTTTCGGTGAATTTTTTTTTCAAACTCAAAAAAACCGTTGTCGGTCGTGCTTCCTAACTGCTCTGTCACTTCCTCTGAACCAAATAAATATCCGGCAAAATAGTTAAGTTCAAGTGTTGCCTTAACAGGTTCTTTCGTCACACGATCAATAATTTGAAACTCCCCGGTTATCCATTTTTTTGAATTCTTTTTGCACGATACGAAGGACAGACCAGTCAGCAATACAAAGCAAATTAGTGTAATTGATTTCATGGATTTACTTTCATGATTAATAATCACGTAATCTGGAACTCAGTCGTTGGAGATTCGTGTGATTAATTATTTCCTGCCTGAAATTGTTTCAGCAGATATGCGGTGAAATTTCGTGTAACAAAAATCTAAAAAAATTAAATCCTGACTCCAATCACACAAACATCATCTACCTGTTCCAACTCACCGCGCCAGGCATTGAAGTAGTCATCCATTTTTTTCTTTTGTTCTTTCATGGAATCATTTTTGATTTCGTTGAGAATTTCAATGAAGCCCTGGAATTTTAATTTTTTTCCTTTTTCGCCACCAAATTGATCGATGTAACCATCTGTGAAAATATAGAAGGTGTCACCTTTTTTTAATTCAACAGAATGATTGGTAAAACTTTCCGTGAGTGCATACTTTCCAATTGGTTGTTTGTCAGCAGCAATTACACTTAAGGCACCATTTGACATGATAAAGAGTGAGTTGTTTGCTCCTGAAAATTCAATCAGTGCTTTGTCTTGATAAAATTTTAGTGATACGAGCGCAATGTCCATTCCGTCTTTTACATCTTCACCAGATTTATTAAACGTTTCAATGACTATGTCGCGTACTTTATTCAGAATCTGCCCTGGCTGTTGCAAGTCAAATTCGCGCACAGCTCTGTTAAGCGCGTTGTTACATACCACGCTCACCATAGCACCCGGAACGCCATGTCCGGTGCAATCTGCAGCGGCTAATAATATTTTGTCGTTTTTTTCTTCCAGCCAGTAAAAATCTCCTGCAACAATATCTTTTGGTTTGTACAAGACAAAAGCATCTTTCAACGAACTTAATAGTAAACTGCCTGCAGGTAAAATAGCTTCCTGAATTCGTTTGGCGTAAGTAATAGAATCGGTGATTTCTTTGTTCTTCATTTCCACCAATTCTTTTTGTTGTACAACTTCAACTGTGCGCTCTGAAACAATCAACTCCAGATTTTTTTTGTGCTGTACCAAACGATGCGTTCGCCAGCGAATAATTAAGAAAATTGAAACTATTCCAACGATGAAATAAATTGCATTGGCCCACCAACTGAACCACCATGGTGGATGTATAACAATCGGATATTCTAAAATATCACTCCATATTTGAGCTTCACCAATTGCTTTTACCTTGAAAGTATAAGTTCCCCATGGTAAGTTTGAGTATATGGCCCGGTTGTCTTCAAGCAATGGACTCCAGTCTTTATCCAAACCTTCCAGCATGTATTTGTATCGCAATTTATGCGGAGCTGACCAATCAATTGCAGAGAAGTGGAAGGTGAGGTGATTGAGGTTATATGGCAATTCTAGATTCTCAGGACAATTTGAAAATGGTCGTACTTCGCCGAATGTTATTGCATTCAATGGGATAGTGGAAGTTTCATTTAAAAAGACACGATGCCCATTTGCAACACTGTCTTTTAATTTTCGATAATCTACAAAAGTTTGCTCAATTGCAACATCATTGATGTTGAGAACGGGAGCATTGGTCACACGTTCATACTTGTTCAAATCAAGCATCGTGAGCGCTTTTCCGCTTCCCCACCAGATTCTGTTTTGTCCGTCAAGGCAAACTGAATTCGGATAAAAATCTACTCCTTTTAATCCGTCCAATTTTCCAAATGTTGTAATGTGATAGGTCGCACTATCCGTTACTGAAATCAAGTTCAAACCTTTTTCAGTACTCACCCAGAAGTTGTTGTCAAAATCTTCTACAATAGACCAGATTATATTATTGCTTAACCCATTGCTGATATCAATGGTAATCATGGTGTCTTCTTCTATTTTGGTTAAACCATCATCTTCTGTCCCAACCCAAAGATGTCCTTTGCTGTCTTCTAGAATAGAAAGGATGTAGTTGCCGGACATGCCTTCATGTTGGGTGTAATGTGTTATTGTTTTTCCATCAAATTTATCAAGGCCGCCACCATTTGTACCAATCCAAATCATCCCGTTTTTATCTTCTATTATAGACCGGATTACATTATCGCCCAGGCCTTGTTGTCTTGTGAGATGATAAAAGTTGGTTCCATCATACTTGGTAATACCGGCGCCGTTGGTTCCAAACCAGAGATTGTTTTTTGAATCTTCATACAAACAAAGTATAATGTCACTACTCATTCCATTACTTGTCGTAAAATGTGTAAATGTTTTTCCATCAAATTTATTAACTCCACCGCCGTCTGTTGCAAACCATAAATTACCTTCATGATCTTCGAGAGCTGCGCGCACCACATTGTGACTAAGTCCTTGTTCAGTGGTATAATGCTGATAAGTTTTACCGTCGTATTTGCTTACACCGTAATTTTGTGCAAACCACAAATTTCCTTCCCGGTCTTCAATAATGTCACGCACTATTGCGCTACTTAATCCCTGATTTTCTGTGAAATTCTCAAATGATTTTTCATTGTACTTATTTACACCGGCGCCATAAGTTCCAAACCAAACGTTGCCATCTGAATCTGGAACAACAGACCGTACAATGTTATTACTGACACCTTCTCGTTCAGTAAAGTGAACAAACTCAGAACGGTTATACATACATGCGCCGCCTCCATCGGTTCCAAACCAAATATTGCTGTAATGATCTTCTGAAATGGCATAGATGTAATTGCTGCTTAAACCTTGGGCAGTTGTGTAGGTGAAGAACGAATAACCATCAAAAAGACAAACTCCATTTTCGACCGTTCCGATCCAGATATTTTCATTGGTGTCTTCAAAAATGACATTGATGTTATTGCTTGGCATGCCTTCATTTACGGTATAATGTGTGAATCCTTTTTTCTGATTGCCGTGAAATTTATTTATACCACCACCATCTGTTGCAATCCACAAATCACCGTTGTGATCAAACATGATTGAGGTTGCAAAGTTGTGACTCAGGCCTTGTGCGGTTGTATAATTTGTAAATGTTTTTCCGTCAAATTTACTGATGCCACCAGCTGTGGCAAACCATAAATTTCCGTCTGCGTCTTCATCGATATCCAGCACCAGATTATTTCCTAATCCATCCACTTCATCATAGTTGGTAAAAACACTACCATCGTATTTGCCCACGCCAAAACCATCTGACCCAAACCACATGTTACCTTTGCTGTCTTCATGAATAGTCCAGATGTAATTACTCAATAAACCATTTTGTTCAACGAAGTGAACAAATGATTTTCCATCATACATCGATACGCCAGAGGTCCAGTTTGCAAACCAAAGATTTCCTCGGGAATCCTCAACAATGTTCATGACATAACTGGAACTTAATCCCTGATCAACGTCCAGGTACTGAACATTGTAAGAGGCGGCATCTTTAAAATTAGGGGCAAGCGCCTGCACAGGTGCTGTATGGCGATAGTCGACTTCAGTTCCTTCTGCAACTTTTTCCGTTGGAAGCGCTGTGGAACCATCTCCGGGAATAAAATGTGGCAAGTCAGTATTGACTAGCTTTATATCAGGAGGTGAAATTCGGTGAACGTTCTGGTTTGCACTGTCTACAAATGGAGCTGTAGCTAAAATAACAACAGGTTTGGCAAGCGTGTCTGACTGAATCAGTTTGAGTTCGCATGCAATTGGGCGGCCGGTAGTCAAGGTATCGATTGCTTCAACGATCCCATCTGAATTTACTATAGTACCATCGTTATCTGACTTGTGCACCTGATGACAGGAGACAAGAAGCAGACTGATAAATAACGCTATATGATATTTGTAGTTCAAACAGTTAAACATTGAGTAAGCCTAAAGTAACTAAAATATCCCTAATTCCGAGAGCAGGACATCAATTTGAACCTGAATAACCAAGATTTAGCTGTTGATTAGTTTCTGGATTGTCAGACGGAAGGGGAGTGACAATCGATTAATTTTGCTGCTCCATGCTTGATTCATATAAACATAAAGGAATGCGTCGTCAGTTAGTTGACGAATTGCGATTAAAAGGTATTAAAGATGAGCAGGTTTTGAATGCCATGAATACAATTCCGCGCCACTTTTTTCTGGACAAAGTTTTTACTGAACAAGCATATTCTAACATGGCATTTCAAATTGGCGCAGGGCAAACTATCTCGCATCCATTCACAGTGGCCTTTCAAACCGAATTACTCAGAATTCAGAAGGGAGATAAGGTATTAGAAATCGGAACAGGCTCAGGCTTTCAAACTGCAATTTTATGCCAACTAGGGGCAAAGGTTTTTTCCATTGAGCGCCAAAAAGAATTGTTCATGAAATCGCAACCGATTTTGGATCACTTCAGATTTTCTCCGAAATTGAAATTCGGTGATGGTTATAAAGGCTGGCCTGCCTTTGCGCCATTTAATAGTATCATTGTAACTTGCGGGGCCCCTTTCGTTCCCGAAGATTTGGTTTTGCAGCTGGCAGATAATGGTCGCATGGTCATACCGATTGGCGAAGGAAAAAATCAGGAGATGATACTCATTCAGAAAAAAGGCAATCAAATCACTCAGGAAAAATTGGGTGTCTTCAGCTTTGTTCCCATGCTGAAAGATACTGCAAAATAAAGCTTTTGCGAATATCGCAAAATAAATCAATACTTGCGGTTTTCAATTTTCATACCCTTTTTATCAGATCTAACTTTGAAAAAAAAACGTATGAAAAATTCAATCTTTTATCTTTATGCAACAACATTGCTCATGGTGAGTTGCAAAAAAACAGCTGAGCCTCACGTAACCTCATTTCAATTAGAAGTCACGGATTATTTTAGCGGCGATTCAATGCCAAATTTTCCATTTAGATTTTCGGGCGTCTATTCATCAAGTAGCAATTTCAATCAAGTCACAAATGATTATGGTCGATTTGATACCATATTTACACATGAGCAGGAAACTAATTTTGATTGCTTGCCCTTAAGTTCTTACGACTATCTGATTGGTAAAACAACAGGACAAGTAATAGGAGGAACTAATACAGAAGTGAAGCTTGAGCTAATTCAATTTGGCAATTTCGCTTATAATTTCAATTGTTCTTTTGGCTCGGGATATATACAAAATGTTCAGCGTGAATTTCTTTATCCTTTTACACCAGAACCAAGTATTCAAGACGCCTGGCAAGCACAATCGCAGTTCATCGCCTCTCCAACTTGTGGTTCAAATATGAACTCATCAGAGGTCATTAGCGGATCATGGATTGTTACTTATCAGAAAAAAACAAGTACCGGCGCACCCTGGGTAGACTACTCAGACACTGTAACTATAGAGCCTGGCGCAGATTATGTTTACACAATTGATTATTAATTTCATAAAGACAGGTTAATGTTAACATAAGATTAAGGCCAGACATTTGTATATCTAATATGAATGTTATGCGAATTGTTGCAATATTTTTAACGATCAATCTGATGGCTTGTACTTCGGTAGAGAAAAGTGAATTGAAAGCTGTCCCTGAGGTACAAGCTGAAACAATGCAGAAGGTTCCACAATTGGTAATCAATGAATATTCACCCAAAGGTATTTTTCTGAACGAAAAAGGCGAAGAAACTGATTGGATTGAATTGTATAATAATTCGGACTCTAGTTTAACAATAGGCAGCAACGAATGGTTTTTAACGGACGATGAAAATGAAACTGATAAGTTTGCGTTACCTGAAATGACCATCGAGCCACATGGCTTTGTTCTTGTTTTATGTGATGGGAAAGAAAGCTCAGAAAAATATATCCATGCTAATTTTAAAATCTCTTCAGACAATGAAACAATTAGTCTGTATCATGATTCAGAACTGGAAGATGAAATTATTTGCACAGAAGATTTAAAAAAGAAATTTAGTTATGGCAGAGAAACTGATGGTCAGATTTCATGGAATAAAATGAAAAATCCCAGTCCGGGAACATCAAATGATTCATCTCAGAATTATGCTGAAACGGCCCATTGAGCTAGCTCTGATTTCAAGGCATCGTGGTGAAAAACTTAGGGTTCCCTGATCAATGACAAGAGTTTCTAAAAGACGAAAGTTGCAGATTTTTGGATCGAGTTTAAAAAGTGGTCCGGCGTACGAAACGTCTAAATAAATGAGTCCTGTTAAATTGTAGAATTCATCGGGTAATTTGGTGAGATTATTTCTGCTTAAACCTAATTGATCAAGTTTCTCCAACAAGCCAATTTCAGCAGGTAAACTGTCCAGTTGATTGTAATCAAGATAAAGATGAGACAGATTTGAAAGGTTGCCAATTTCTTTTGGTAAGGTTTTTAGCGTGTTAAAATTTAACCACAACTCTTCCAGATTTTTTAATTGGCCAATTTCAGCAGGAAGTATACTAAGTTTATTTGCCTTGAGTGAAAGTTTTTTGAGATTAATCAGTTTTCCAATTTCAGGTGAGATATAGGTTAGATCATTTCTGCTAACGATCAATTTCTCAAGATTGACAAGGTTTCCAATGCCATCTGGAATTTTTGTGATTTTATTATCATGAAGATTAAGTACACGAAGTTCAGTCAGGTTGAAAACATAATCAGGTATTTCTGTCAGGCCTGATTTACTCAAGTCCAGTTTACCGTTTCGTGATGATTTAAGTGCTGAACCGGACGAATAAAAACCGCACGATGACAATAAAAGAGAAGAAAAAAAAATAACCGGAATCCATTTCCATTTTGCGAAATGTTTTCCGGTTATCATGTTCTTGGATCAGTAATTATTTTAAAAGTTCTTCCACTGCAGCACGCAGTTGTTGATCTTCTCCAGCCATGAATTTTTCATAGTCATTATTGACTTTGATGTCTGGTTCTAGATCATGATTCTCTACTAAAAATCCTTCAGTGGTGCTGCGCATTCCAATTTGAGGAATACCAAAAACGGTTTTTCCATCTATCATTCGTTCCCACCAAACTGCAGTTCCAGTGCCCGGTACAGGCATGCCGATGAGTTTGCCGATGCCAAGTGATTTGTACGTGTACGGGAATAAATGAGCGTCCGAATAATTTCCTTCGCTCATCAACACACAAGATGGTTTTTGCCATTTCCAGATGGGTTCACCGCCCATATTTTTTTGTCCTCTTGGTTCAAAACTCATGTACATTTTACCGCTTAGAAAAGTTGCAAGATCATCGTGCAACCAGCCACCACCGTTAAACCGGGTATCAATAACAAGTGCTTCTTTTGTGTGCAGCTTGCCCAGCGCTCTGTCAAATAATTCGCGGAAACTTTGAGAGTCCATTCCACGGATGTGAACGTATCCCAAGCGACCTTCAGATAATTTTTCTACTGACTCTTCGCAGCGTTTGATCCAGCGTTCGTAAGCCAGTGAGTTTTCTTCACCTAAAGAGATTGTTTTGATCACTTCATCCCATCTTTCTTTTGTTTGTGGATTATATAAACTCAACAATACTTTTTCACCAACCTTGCGATTGAGTAGAGGGTAGTAGTTCATGTTTTCTGTAATCTCAACACCATCAATTTTTTCAATGATCACACCAGCTACTATCTTGTCTGATTTGGTGTCTAGTGGACTTTGATCCATGATTTCAAGAATCTTGATTCCTTTTCCAGCATAAGTTTCATCATAATAGCAGCCAAACGTTGCGGTTTGATCTCCATCTGGTGTTGATTCATTGTAACGCGCACCGGTGTGCGAAGCATTAATCTCTCCCAATAATTCGCTCAGCATTTCAGCAAAGTCAAATCCATTGTTGATATAAGGTAAAAATTTAGCGTATTCTTTTTTGTATAAATCCCAGTCAACACCATGTAAATCTTCAACGTAGAACTTTTCACGTACTTGTCTCCAGGCGTGATTAAACATATATGTTCTTTCTGCTGAAGCATTGTGTAGCATTTCAGCATCAAATGTTACCGGTTTAGGAGCACCCGTCTTGATGTCAAGTTCCAGAAGTTTACCTGCATTACTGAAATACAATTTGTCTTGCGCCTTATTGAAAATCAATTGCGAAGGACTGCTTTTAACTTCTGCGAGAATTTTGGTTTCATTCTCTCTGAAATTTGTTTTCCAAATGTTGAATCCTTCTTCGAATGTACACATGTAATAAATATTTTCACCGTCTTTATCTACAACAAAATCGGCTAAACCTGAAGAGTGAATCGTTAATCTTTCTCGTCGATCTTCCAAACCTTCCAATTCTACTTCAATTGGCTTCACGGTTTCTGTAGAGTCTTTCTCTGATTTTTCAAGTGTTGATTCTGGCTTTTTCTTCTCATCAGCTTTCAAATCTGTTTCTTCCTCTTTCCAAAGTGCATATTCTTCTTTGGAGAGTTTGAATTTTTTGTGCGCATCTTCTGTCAGGAAAATAGCTTCAACATCTTCTTGTGCACCCCAGCTTCCATGAGAGCGGAAACCATATCTATCCGTAGTATAGTAAACCATTTGGCCATCCATTGCAAATTTAGGTGCACCGTTGGCGTATCCACTTTCTGTCAGATTGATTGGCTTTTCTTTACCATTCGCATTCACTAAACCAACATCCGTCGACCATCTTTCAAATTCAAAAAATTGTACCAACAACCATTTTGAATCAGGTGACCAGGTGTAATATTGATCACCGTCAGAGTAAGAGTAGTTATAAGTTGCTGGCAAAACAATGCGTTCCTTTTTTGTTTCAAGATTTAAGACTTTCAGCGTTGTTCTATTTTCTAAAAAGGCTACTTCTTTACCGTCAGGTGAATATTTTGGATCAAATGTTTCTTCACCGTTATTGACCAACGTTTTTTCTTCAAGTAAAGTAGAATTGTAAAAATATTTTTCGTCTTTATTTTTTCGGGATACTTCATAAATGTTCCAGCTCTCATTGCGTTCTCCTGCAAAAAGAATTTTGTTTCCATCCGGGCTGAAGCTTACATTGCGTTCCTGATCAGCTGTGTATGTGATTTGTTTTGTTGTGCTGAATTCAATTGATGTTACAAATACTTCGCCTCTGAAAATAAATGCAATCTCTTTGTTGTTTGGTGAGATCGCAAATTCACTTGCGCTAGTCACTTGCAAATATTTTGCTTCGTTTTGTGAGTTGTCTTTGTTGATCGTGATGTTTACTTTTTGCGATTGTCCGTTGGCATATAAATAAATTTCACCGTCGTAACCATAACAGAGGGATTTTGTTGTCGCAGAATAACTCAGGAAGCGAACAGGATTAACCGTGTAGTTTGTGATTTGAGAACCGTAAGGATTTGAAGTTGTTCCTTTCCAGATATTGAAGCAACCCGATTTTTCGCTCAAGAAATAGAATTCGTCAGTTTCACCCCATACCGGATTTCTGTCTTCGCCTTTCCAATCAGTAATTTGCGTGAATTTTTTTGTTTCTGAATTGTATGCTACGATATCACGCGTCACAGATGAAGTATGATGTTTTCTCCATGGATCTTCATACCCTTTTCGGTTTTGAAAAAGCATTAGTGTTCCGGCCGCATTAAATTGTACATCTTCAGCAGCAATTGTCAAATATTGTTTCTCACGGCCGCCTGTTGTTGAAACAGAATAAAGTTCGGTTAGTCCTGCATAGGGGAACTGGACTGATTTTGAGTCATCCAATCGGGCGCTTTGAAACAATACTGATTTGCCATCCCTTGTAAAGGTGCTCGGAAAATCCTGAGCTGAGTGATACGTTAATCGGGTAGGGGTGCCACCTTCGGCAGAAACAACGAATATATCGAAATTTCCAAATCGATTAGATGCAAAAGCAAGTTGTGTTCCGTCAGGATTCCAAACTGGTTTAAAATCATGAGCGCTGTGACTGGTGATCTGTGTTGCTGTTCCTCCTTTAGAATCTACAACAAATACATCACCCTGATACGAGAAGGCAATTTTGTCTCCCTTTGGCGAGATAGTAGGATAGCGCATCCAGAGTTGCTGAGCAAAGGAAGCATTCAATGCTAGAATAAGCAGGATCGAACTTAATTTTTTCATGGTCAGAGATTTGAAAAATAAAGGTAAACATTCTGTTTGATTCAGTTAATTGAATTTGGACGAATGGAAAAAATAGAAGCAAAGCAAAAAAAAACTCCCCGCGAACGGAGAGTTTTTATTATTACTTTAGTTGGAAGACCCAGACATCGGGTTGAATTTTTCTTTGCTCTTCAGCATATTGAAGTGCTGCAGCTTCATTGACCGTATAAAAGACATTGACATAGTAGAATTCACCTTGCTTATGAATTATCACTGCAGGATATTTTGCCTGAAATTGTTTTTTAGCATTAAGGGCGTTGTCTTTATTTTTGAATGCACCCATGATCACGTAAAATCCAGGTATCAGAGTTTGTCCTGCTTCATCCACAAAATCTGCCGCATTTTCGATTCGCACTTCAGAGTTATCTTGATTTCCGTTTAGATCATTTGGATTACCTGCGCCGTCGTTTTCCAGTTTGAGAATTTCAATCTCTTCATGCAACTTCTCAATCTCTTCGTCATGTTGCTGATCTTTTTTGTTCAACTCATTAGCAAGGCTGTCAGTCGTGTTTTCTGCATTATCAAGTCTTGAATTCAATGCGTCTAATTCTTCTGCACTCAATCCTCCATTGTTGCCACCGAACGTAAATCCTAACATGACTTCATGCCCTCCGCCTGAATAATTTCCAATTGGAGAAACAACTAGTTCATAAGTATATCCTGCAATCAGGTTCTTATTCAGTTTAGCACCAATATTAAAACCTACCGCATAACCAAAACGGTATGACACTCCGGCACGCAGCATATCTTTCCATGCAAAGTTTGCATTGATATCAAATTGCACTGGCGCACCTTTTACATAGCGCATCATGACAGATGGATAAAAATCAATTTCCGCTGATTCACTCAAAGTAAGATCATAAGAAACGCCAGCTATTAAGTGACGCTTCAAAGTCGTATATACATTGGTGTTTGTCTCCAGATAATTTATCTTATTTCCTAGAATTTGCGGCATACTTACACCAACTTTTAAATCTTGCCACATATAAGCTATACCGAAATTTGCATCAACAGTAACCTTACGCTGCGTTTGATTATAGAGGGTTGGATCGTTTGCATCGTGTGCGCTAACGTTCGTGAAATCAATTTTATTGTCGATTACACCCGCTGAAAGACCTAAGGTCAAATCATGCCCATCTGTTAATGTGAAACGATAAGAGTAAGAAGAGTACAAACCAGTGCGGTTAAAAATATCCATCTGGTCGTTGAATAAACTGAGTCCAAGTCCGATTTTGTTTTTTGAAACTGGGCCATCTACTGTTAATGCGTAGGTGACCGGTGCGCCTGCAATGTCTTTCCACTGTGAACGGTGGATGAGAAAAGCATTTGCCTGATCTTCAACTCCTGTAAATGCCGGATTATAAATGAAACGATTGTAATAGTATTGGCTGAACAATGGTAATTGCTGAGCCTTAATTCCTGCAGAAGCTGCTACAGCTAATGCGAAAGTGATTAATGTCTTTTTCATAGTCTGCACGAATTAATTTTCTGATTTAACAATATTCAGCGTTCCTTTAAAAATCTCGCCGGTGTCTGTCATTTCAATTACATAATAGTATGAGCCGTCAGGTAATGCATCGCCATTGCGCGTTCCATCCCAGTCATTGGCATAAGCGGTTGCTTCATGAACAATTTGCCCGTATCGGTTAAATATGGAAATGTTGTTATTCGGGAAATTTAAGATGTTTTCGATGTACCAGGTATCGTTGAATCCATCACCATTAGGCGTAATGATATTGTAGATTGTGATGATTTGCTCACCACTCAGCGTGACAACAACAGAGTCTGTATCGGTACATCCATTCAGGTCAGTTACCGTTAGAACATACGTTCTTGTTGAGTCTGTTGTACATGTTGGAGTTGGGCTGAAGGCATCATTCAAACCGATAGAAGGTGACCATGCATAGTTAATTCCACCTGATCCTGAAAGTACCACTGAGAATCCCAAATCAATGGTGGTGTCAAGGCCTGCGTCCGCAATTGGCGCATCAAAAACAATTACTTCGATCGAATCTGAATTCATACATCCAGTCGCCGTATTCATGACAAAAAGCACATAATTAAATGAGCTATCTACGACTTGTGAATTTGTAGTTACTCCATTTGACCATAGGTAATTGTATGATGGATCTAAAGCACTTCCAATTGTGACGCTGTCACCTTCACAGAAACTTGTCGGCGTAAGTGCAACGACATCTATGATTGGACTCGCATCTACTTGAATTGGATGCGAAATAGTATCGCTGCAGCCAAAGTTGTTCATTACAAATAGAATAGTGTTGAAAGACCCAGGAACGGAATAAGTATGTGACGGATTTGCGGATGTTGAAGAGTAACCGTCACCAAAATCCCATGAGTAAATTGTAACAAAGCCAGAAGAGTTTGATGTTGTGTTAGTAAATGTCGTTGGAAGACCACTGCATACCGTATCCTGCACGAAGTCTGCTTGTGGAGCAGGGTACAAGTTGATAAATGCAATAGCAGAAGTATCCTGTGGACAAATGCCATTCTGAACAATTACGCGATACCAGGTTGTATCAAGCAGATCCTGATAATTTTGAGTCAGACCATTGTTTGATAGATTCACCCAGGTAGCACCGCTATCTGTCGACATTTCCCAGTCAAGCACCGTTCCCTCAAATGCTGTAAGCGTTAATACTCCAAAGTTGAGACCTTGACAAACGGTAGTACTGCTGCTTACTGCACCAGGCACAGTTTGTGGAAATACACTTATTGTTGCTGGTGCAGATCCGACATTCGGACAAACACCATTCTTTACATTTGCTCTGAACGATGTTGTTGTGTTCAAGTCAATGTAGTTTTGAAGTGTTGTTGAATTGGCTAGGAGTAACCAAGTACTTCCTCCATCCGTTGACATTTCCCAATTCAATACGCTACCTGTATGACCTGAAAGTAGTAGTATACCATTGTTTGCGAGTTCGCAAACAATGTCATCAGATGTTACTGCTCCGCCCACCGTCAATGCATCAACCGTAATCGTTGCAATTGCAGATGTATCATTCGGACAAACCCCGGAAGAACCAATAGCTCTGTAGGAAGTTGATGTGACAAGGTTTGTAAAGTTTTCAATTGTAGTGGTGTTTCCAACAGGTGTCCAAATAATTCCGCCATCTGTTGAAGTTTCCCAGTCTAGAATAGTTCCGGAAGTTCCTACCAATGTTAAAGAACCAGAGTTAGCTCCTTCACAAACGGTGGTAGCACCTAAAATACTTCCTGCATCAACGGCCTGATCCACTGTAATGGTTACGATTCCAGAAAGCGTGCTAGGGCAAATACCGCTTTGTAGATTTGCACGATAAAGAGTATTGTTCGCAAGATTTAAATAGCCTTGAGATGCTGTTGTATTTGCAATACTAACCCAGGTAAATCCTCCATCAATTGAGTTTTCCCAATTTAAAACGCTTCCTGTCTCGCCTGTCAATGTGAGTGTTCCAGAGTTGTTTCCCTGACAAACGGTTGTGTTGGAGTTAATAGTCCCTCCAACTGTAACGGGATCAACAGTGATCGTCACTGTATCCGAATAATCTAGCGGGCATGCACCGTTCGTCACAACGGCGCGGTATAGTGTCGTGTCTGACAAATTTAAATAAGATTGAGATAGGCTGGTGTTAGAAATCGTATTCCATGTTAAGCCTGCATCTGTAGAAGATTCCCAACTAGTTGGTGTTCCAACTTGACCGAGCAAATCAATGTTGCCAGAATTGCCAGAAGCGCAAACCGTGGCATCCGAGGTCAAAGTTCCGCCAACCGAAGCTAAGTCAATGTTAATAGTTACTGTTGATGAATTATCAGTCGCGCATGTTCCTGCCTGAACCACTGCTCTGTAAATAGTTTGTGTCGTGAGATTTGTAAAAAACAAAGAGTCATTATTTGTACCTGCGGATGCAAAAGTGAATCCTCCGTCGGTTGATTGTTCCCAATCAAGAATTGTTCCGACAAATCCTGTTAATACCAGCGTGTCATCGTTGGCGCCATCACAAACAGTCATACTTGAATTGATGGTACCTCCATCTGAATTGGCGACTACTGTTATCGTTGCAGGATTAGAGAATCCAACAGGACAGGCGCCGCTCTTCACCTGCGCACGGTACATCGTTGATGCTGTAAGGTTGGTATAGGTCTGAGATGCAGTAGTATTAACTATAGGTGTCCAGAGGGTTCCACCATCGGTTGAAAACTGCCATGCTTGAATTGTCCCCGTCTGCCCACCTAAAGTTAACGTTGCGCCATTTGTGCCTGAGCATTCGGTAGCGTCAGATGTCACTGTTCCTCCAACTGTTGCCGGGTTAATTGTAATAATTCTTTGAGACGAATATGCAGGTGCGCATACACCACTCTGAACCAATGCGCGGAATCGGGTAGTAACAGGAAGATTTAAATATGGGTTGGTTGTTGCAGTATTTGCAATCACTGTCCAGGTTACACCATCAGGTGAAGATTCCCACTGAATCACGTTACCAACTTTTCCAGCTAAGCTTATGGTTCCAGAATTAGCACTTGCACAAGCTGGTGTTGCTCCTCCAGAAGTTGTTCCACCAACAGAGACTGGATCAATTTGTATAATTCCGATAGTAGATGTTGCAACAGCACAACTAGCATTCTGCACATTTGCACGATACCAAGTTTCAGTTGTCAGGTCGTCATAAGATTGTGTTATTGTCGTATTTGAAATATTAAACCAGGTGATTCCTAAATCATCTGAGTACTCCCAGTTCAAGACACTACCAACATTTCCTGCGAGGGTAACGTTACCAGAGTTTGTTCCATTACAAACGGTCGTGCTACCTGTAGCCGTGCCTCCGTTTGATGCTGCGTTATTTACGATAGAATAACCTACATACGTATCGTTTGTAAGATTTGGATCACCAGCAACAGTTACATTTGCGTCCATACTATATGAACCGGCAGTGCTTAAATCTGCGGTTGCTGTAAACGTATAGGTCAAGGTGCTGTTCATTGGAATTGAGCCAACCAAAACTGTTTCCGTTGCAGATGAGTTTATTGGACCTGTAATATTAAACGAAACGTCGAATGGAGCATTAATGGTTCCTGGACCCGAATTAAAAATCCGAACTGTTACAGTTTCCGTTGCTGTTAAGGCGCATCCTGTTGATGGAGCGATGATCGTTCCAAGGGGTGCTGCTAGAATGGCATCATTCTGTGCTAAAGAAATTTGAAAAATACTAAGCAGAGTAAGTGCAGTAAACCATTTTTTCATAGGCTATAAATTTGTAATAAAATAAAGGATAAATCAGGTAGATTAGAGGTAGGGTAAACTAAGATACGTAAGAAATGTAAAAAAGGATTGCTTTTTCTTCAAAATAAATTTCACTTTGGAAAAACAGACTGCTCCTAAATCCACTAAAACATTAAGGATTATAGATCTAGCGTTGAAAGAAAATATTCAAAATATTAATTCAGAATTAAGGTTTTGCACCGATGTGATGCAGGTATTTCTGCCATGCTTTCTCACCAACTTTTCTACCCATTGAAAGACCTTCTTGATTTTCACATTGAATATGGTAGCCTCCCAAAACTCTTGATTGTCCAGCCATTTCAGCAGTCTCTGAAAAAGTAGTGAATTTTAGAATAATTGAATCTTGTGTTATTCCTGGTTCAGTCATTGCCCCTGGAAGCAATGTGACTTCTTCTCCGAACTCATCACTTCCCGTAAATAATTCCAGTACTTTTGAACAAGCACCACTCACTGTGCTATGCCCAGAGATATAACTCGGAAAAGGTGGACACACGAATGTTTCTGGCGAATAAGGAATCCAGTTTTCTCCTTTCATTGTTACAGTTCCTTTGTTTGGACCTCCCCAGGCCTGAATGTCTTTTCCTTTATATTGACTTCTGATTAATGAATAGGGGCGAGCATAATCATAATACATTTTAGTTTCCCAGCAGGCTATGAAGGCGTCCATTGCTGCCATAGTTAAAAGGAAATAGAGTTTGACGTCTTGATCTAAAGTGTGTTTGTCGCGTCTCGAAACATCTTGTGCAAAGATTAACCAGTGCCCAGTCTGCTGAACTGATTTGGGGCCATCACGCATAAATTCAACCAGAGCTTTCTCTTCATTTGACAGATTTGCCTGAAGTTGAATGACTTCTTCCAATTCTTGCTTTAATTGCTCTGAGCCTATTGCTGGAGGAGGAGGAGAACGAAATTCACTGGACGAATCAAGCGCCAGCGTTTTTACATTTCCCCAAAAAGGTGTCAGGCAAGATGGACAAAATTTGCCGCCTCTTCCATCTGCGAAATATTTTGGTTGCCAATTTAAAAGACTCACATTTTTATCCGCGGTGTTTTTAGGATTGTAATTCGTATAATCGCCATAAGGGGTTGGCGCATTTGGATTCTCTCCATACTGATTCGATCCGTCATTTTTTCTAGCCTCAATTACATCTTTCGCTGCTTTAATTCCGATACCATCTGCTTGCGTAAGATCGGTTGAAACTGAATTTGGATCGTAACCTAGTGAATCCATAAAAAAGTCAAACAAAACCGAATCAGAAAAGAAATACTCATTCAAGGAAACGTAGGCTGCATATGAAATTGCTTTTTCTTTATTCTCAAGGTTGTGTTCTCCTTCTGGCCTTTTTCGACGCCGGTCATATACATGGGGATAGCATCTTTATCATAGGCAGACCAAGCATCAAATATCGAAACAAAAACTAACGCTAACATCCTGCTCGTTACAGTAGGGCGTGGTCTGAATCGCTCTGTGTCATTGGCTGTAGCGGTTAGTGCAAGTTTGCACCATTTGTAGGCAAGATTATTTTCGCCTGCCGGTTCTACAAATGAAGGTGAATCTTTTGTCTCTTCATTTTCACTAACAGGGATTCCATTGCAAGAAGCCAAGAATGCTAAGATCAAAATAGCTGTGAAAATTGAAGAGATTGTTTTCATGAGAGTACTAATTTTACGTAAATATATAAATCTGAACAAAGTATTGAGCAGATTGAATGATCAATGCTGCGAGACTGATTCTAATCATGAAACAAGCTAAGGTTTCTATTCTCATGACTGCCTGCAATGCAGAACGCTACATTGCGGAATGTATTCAGTCAATTATTGCACAAGATTTTTTAGATTGGGAATTGATTGTTGTAGATGATTTTTCAACAGACAGAACGTTTCATATTCTGCTGGAATTTGCAAAGCAAGATTCAAGAATTCATTTGTTCCGAAATACTTCGAAAGGTATCATCCCAGCAATCGCACTGGCTTTTTCAGAAGCGAGTGGACAGTTCATAACGAGAATGGATGCTGACGACATAATGCCTTCTTCAAAACTCACTGATCTATACAAGATAGCGCAGTTCAGCCCAAAAACAATTTCAACGGGACAAGTTCAGTATTTCTCCGAATCGCAAGTCACCGAGGGGTATCAGCGTTATCAAGATTGGTTGAATGAGGTTTTGGCTGAAAAAACCTTCACTGAAAATATTTACCGTGAATGCATAGTTGCATCGCCAAACTGGATGGTACACAGATCCTGTTTTGATGTTGAAATTAATCTGGCATCGCTGAATTATCCTGAAGATTACGATTTGGTTTTTAAATGGTATCAAAAAGGATTTAAATTTATAGGAACCCCGGTTCTAACTCATTTGTGGAGAGAGCATCCTGGGAGGACATCTCGCAATTCAGAAATTTATCAGCAGGATTCTTTCTTCAGATTAAAGACAAACTACTTTATCAAACTTGAATTAAAAGCAAATGAAAAAATTCAACTAATTGGTGCCGGAAAAAAGGGAAAATTGGTTGCCAAAATTCTCAAAGAAAATTCAATTCCATTTGCTTGGTTTGACTATCAGAAAAAGGAAGAAATCAACGGTGTTTTATCTGTTCAGAATCTTTCGTCTCAGTTCAAAACAATCTTAACAAATTGGCCTGTTGATGAAGGGTTGAGAATTGAAGTAAAGAAATTTATTGATTCAAGAGGTTTTGTTTTTGGCAAAAACATCTGGCTCTTTTAGGGGGTGAAAATCTACTTCAATGCGAACTCAATTTTCTTTTGAACAACACCGTTTATTTTGAGTGAAATAAAATGTTTTCCAGCGTGATGTTTTCGTGTAGATAAATCTTTAAAATCTACTTTTTTGACGATTGTTTCTTCTTGATTTTTTGCAAATTCTTTTTCAGAAATCTGAAAGACTTTATCATTGTGTGATCCATTCTTTTTTAAATAAGAAACAGCATATTCTAATCTGAATTTAGCAGCAGCGCCGGTGTTCTTTATTTTGATGTTCAGAGATGTAAATTCTCCAATTTCCAATTTTGTCTTAGCAAGTGAAAAGTCAATAATATCGAGCGATTTTGATGATTCAAAACCAAACAACTTCATAGCTTTTGGTTCACCTTTTTTAAGTAATGTTCGCAAGGCGTGTTTTAAAACCCATTCTGTCGTTTCTGATTTTCCAGTCCATTTTTTTCCCAGGTCCAAAACAAGTTCTGGGTGATTTTTTGAAATGTCATTCAGGTTATTTGCAACACTTCGATAAACATAATCCTCCTTGTCATTGTTTAATCTTTCAAGTATAGGAAGAATAGGTTTAGGATCTTTGACATATTGCTCAAGCTTCATAGCCCAAGGGAGTAAAGGTCTGCAGCCTTCACTGGATAAACGACGCACATGATGATTTTTGTCTTTACTCCAGTCGTACATCACCTCAATAATTTTTGGATTTTGTTTTAGAAAAGGTCGAATTGCAAATTCGCTGGTAGAGTATTGGGTATAATTTTTCAGTGCTTCCAGAGAAATTTTTTCTTCCGATTTTCCAAATTGTTCCACAAAATTTGGAAATATGGTTCCAGTAAAACCAGAAAATTTAGAAACAGATTTATTTAATACCAAAATTTGCTCCCTGTAATCTAATGGTAGATTTTCATGAATCTGAAAAGTAATATGATGCAATCGATCTTTTAACTCACGATTTACCCAATCTTTGTTCAGCACATTTTTAACAAAGGTTTTCTCATCAAAATTTTTGGAATGCCTTTTTAAGTCGGTGGCAAGTTCTTCAACGAATTGTTTTGAAAATAGATTTTTAAGAAGTTCAGCCATAAAATTGGATTATTTCAGTTTGCCAATAAATTCAAATTTAGCCCCAACTTTTGGCTTCGGTTCGCTCTCAAATAGACCATAAATTGCTGATCCACTGCCTGACATGCTGGCATAGATTGCTCCTTCAGATAGAAGGTCTTGTTTTAATTGTTGAAGTTGCGGGTATGATCCTTTTAAAGATTCTTCAAAATCGTTTATAAAATGCTTTGAAAAATCTGATCCAGTCAATTTTGTGATTGATTTTAAATTAATTACATCGGATTTCGGGACGATTTTGGAAAATGCTTCTTTTGTGCTGATATGAAGTCCAGGATGAATGATTTTTATCCAATACTTGCTCAAACTGAAGTCGATTTTTTCTAAATTTTCTCCTCTGCCAGAAACATGACACGGAATATTTTCGATGAAGAATGAACAATCACTTCCAAGCTCAGCGGCATACTTTAATAGTGTCGTTTTGTCCAGATTTAAATCGAATATTTCATTCAACATTTTTAGGGCAAAAACACCGTTTGAAGAACCTGCTCCAAGTCCGGCACCGGTGGGAATTGTTTTATGCAAATGAATGGAAACCGGGCCCAGTTTATGTCTCGATTTCATTAGTTCATAAGCTTTTACCACTAAATTGTCTTTGGATTCTCCCGGAATTTCAAGTCCAGTCATCTCAAAATGAAAACAATCAGCCTTTACAATTTCCAGAATATCGCACCAATCCACTGGATAGAAGATACTTTGCAGATTATGATAGCCATCTTCACGCTTACTAAGAATGTTCAGTCCGAGATTGATTTTTACGTTGGGAAAGGTTACAATTAAAGAAAACTTTGCGCTAATATAAGTTTAAAACAAAGTTGTTTTTCTGACTCTTGAAAAAGTTGTAAATTTGTCGATTCAAAATTATTCATAACACATGGCAAATTATCTCCCTTTTGAAGAACCCATCTTGCAGATTGAAGAAGAAATCAAAAAAGCAAAAGAGATTGAAGAGAATAGTGGCGTGGATACCACCAAGATGGTAAAGGATCTTGAGAAAAAACTAAAAGAAACCACCAAAGATATTTTTGAGAAACTAACGCCATGGCAACGCGTGCAGTTATCTCGTCACCCTGATAGACCGTACACTTTAGAGTATATCAATACAATGAGTAATAACACTTTCATTGAATTGCACGGTGATAGAGGCGTGAAGGATGATAAAGCAATGATTGGTGGTTTTGGTCAGCTAGATGGTCAAACCGTTATGTTTGTCGGTCAGCAAAAAGGGATTAACACCAAAATGCGTCAGTACAGAAACTTCGGGATGCCAAATCCAGAAGGATATCGCAAAGCTTTGCGTCTTTTCAAACTTGCTGAAAAATTCAATATTCCGATTGTTACGCTTATAGATACGCCGGGTGCATTTCCAGGACTGGAAGCGGAAGAGCGCGGGCAAGGTGAAGCTATTGCGCGCAATATTTATGAGATGATGAAATTAAGAGTACCCGTTATCTGCATTATCTTAGGTGAAGGTGCTTCTGGCGGGGCTTTGGGAATTGGAGTTGGAGACAAGGTAATGATGATGGAAAATTCATGGTACTCAGTAATCTCACCAGAAAATTGCTCTACAATTTTATGGAGATCATGGGATTATAAAGAGAAAGCTGCTGAAGCCTTGAAATTGACTTCAACTGATATGAAAGAATTGAAATTGGTTGATGAAGTTATTAAAGAACCAATTGGTGGTGCACACCGTTTTCATGAAGAAGCAATCATGAACGTCAAAAAAGCAATTTTGAAAAATCTGGAAAAACTAATTCCAATGGATCCGGATGATCGTTGTAAAAAACGCATTGACAAGTTCTGTAAAATGGGTGTGTACAACGGTAAATAGTAAGATTTTTTTTTGATTGATTACGAATGATTGGAGCAGATTTTGAGAAAATCCATTTTGTACTTTTTGGATTAAATTTGGTTGAACCGATGGCTTTTATTACAGATCTTATCATGGGATCTTTGAGCATCTACTTCGCCTTTAAGGTACGACAAATAGAATCCAACCTTGCCTTTTATACTTACTGGAGATTGTTTTTTGTCATCTTTGGTTATGGTGCCATTTTGGGAGGAATAGGTCACACGTTTTTCAATCAATTAGGCGTTGCGGGTAAATTTCCATCCTGGATTTGCGGACCGCTCACGGTTTACTGTTTGGAACAAGCCATGATTTCAATTCATCCCATCGAAAAGCGATTTAATTTGTTCAAGTTAATTTCTACCCTGAAACTTTTTGTGGTCTATACTGTTTTTATAGTGATTTGCATCAATGCTCCAATAACTGAAAAAATTGAACTTCCGTTTTTACCTATTGCTATTAATACAATTCTTGGTGTTTCTTTTGCAGCTGGAATTCTGGCCTATTGGTATAAGAAGAAACTCTCTGCCAAGTTCAAATATTTTTACTTAGGTGTATTGGTTATGCTACCCGCTTCGGCCATTTTTTTGCTGAAAATTAATTTGCATCAGTGGTTTGATAAAAATGATTTGAGTCACGTGTTAATGAGTGCCGGAATTATTTATTTCTACATCGGAATCACCAAAATTTCAAAAGGCTTGAAAGAGGTTCCGTTGAGCTAAGATTGATTTCGTATCTTTCTAAAAATTTCAGGCATGATTTATTCCTTTAATGGATTTATTCCAGTTGTTCACGAATCTTCTTTTGTACATCCACAAGCAGCTGTAACAGGTAATGTAATTATTGGTAAAGATGTTTACATTGGTCCAGGCGCAGCCTTGCGCGGTGACTGGGGACAAATCATTATTGAAGACGGTTGTAACGTGCAAGAAAATTGTACAATCCATATGTTCCCCGGAACAACCGTTACACTCAAAAAAGGTGCACACATTGGTCACGGTGCTATAGTACACGGTGCAACCATCGGAGAAAATTCAATGATTGGAATGAACGCTGTTTTGATGGACGATGTAGTGATTGGCAAAGAATGTATTATTGGTGCCTTGAGTTTTGTGCCCGCAAAAATGAATATTGCAGACAGAAGTTTGGTCGTTGGAAATCCTGCAAAAGTGATCAAAGAAGTTTCAGACGAAATGATCAAATGGAAAACAATGGGTACCGCGCTCTATCAAAAATTACCTGCAGAATGCTTTGGAACGCTAAAAGCGTGTGAACCTTTAAGGTCAATTGAACCAAACAGGGCTTCACAAGAGGCTATGTTTAAGACTTGGAAAGAAGTAAAGAAAGGGAATGATTAAGCCTGAGTCGGGTACATAGAAGTACCATCAAATTAATTCAACGCCTTGTTTAGAAACTTCGTATTTTTGAGAAAGGTATTCTATGAAACAAGTCATTACGCTATTTGTATTTTTGTTTTCACTCGTTGGATTTTCACAATTGAACATGACTCAATTGGGATATCTTGATATTCCAACGATACACACAACTTCGCTAAACGGAGTTTGGGGATACACCGATGAAAATGGCAATGAATATGCGTTGGTTGGAACCAGAGACGGGGTATCGATTGTTGATATTACAAATGCGGCAAGTCCAAATGAACTAGTTTTTATACCGGGTGCAAATTCAATTTGGCGTGAGATAAAAACGAATGGTGATTATGCTTACGTGACAACTGAAGCCGAAGAAGGTTTGCTGATAATTGATTTATCACCCTTGCCGGGAAGCACAACGTTGCCGACAAATTATTACACAGGCCCTGTTGGAAATTCATGGAACACGGCGCATTCACTTTATGCAACTGATGGCTATGTTTACATTAACGGTGCCGGCAGAGGTAACGGTGGTTTAATTATTCTGGATGTGGCTACTGACCCCATGAATCCAATTGAAGTTGGCGATTTTGATACCTGGTATGTGCACGATTGTTTTGTGCGCGATGACACTGCGTACTGTGCAAATATTTACGACGGATTTTTTAGTGTCCTGGATGTAACCAATAAATCAAATCCGATATTATTAGGTACTGCAATTACACCTACAAATTTCAGCCACAATATTTGGACATCAACAGACGGAAATTATGCCTTTACTACCGATGAAGTATCAGGTGGGTTTATTGGTGCCTACGATGTTTCAGATCCTTCTAATATTATTTATTTAGATAAAATTCAGTCATCACCTGGTGCTGGAATTGTACCGCACAACGCACATGTGCTGGGCAATTATTTAGTGACGTCATACTATGCAGATGGTGTGGTGATACATGATATCACATACCCGAATAATTTAATTCAAGTTGGAAATCACGATACGAATCCTCATGAACTGACAAATACTTCGGGCTGCTGGAGCGTTTATCCATACTTTCCATCAGGCAATATTATTGCAACAGATATTGAAGAGGGGCTTTATATTTTTGATGTGAATTATTTGCCCGGCGCTTACCTGGAAGGAACGGTAACCGAAATGGGAACAGGCAATCCGATCAACAATGTTACCGTGACAATTGATGGTGAAGAAATCACTGACTATTCAGGCGTTTTGGGAGATTATGCGACGGGTATTGCAAATGCAGGAATGTACGATGTTACTTACTTTAAAGTACTCTATTATCCGCAGACTATTTCTACAACTCTAACTAATGGTGCAATTGAAATTCAGGATGTGGTGCTTGAAAAAATTCCACAGTTTAATTTAACAGTAGAAGTTTTGGACGCAACGACATTAAATCCAATTGAAAATGCAAATGTGAAATTGCAGCACACCTACATTTCACATGAAGGAACAACAGACGCAAACGGCCTTGTGACGCTAGGTTTGTATTATCAGGATAATTATGATTTGTACGGTGGAAAATGGGGATTTGAAACTAGTTGTTTTGTGGACACATTGATTTTAAATTCAAGCGGAACAGTAACACTTTACATCAATCAAGGTTACTATGATGATTTTACTTTTGATTACGGATGGATTAGTGACGGTGATGCAGAGAAAGGTTTTTTTGAACGTGAAATTCCGGTGGGCGCATCCAATCCTGCTGGTACAATTGTTCAAAATCCATACAACGATGTTCCGTGGGATTGTGGTGACTATGCATATATGACTGGAAATGGAAGCTCATCATCCAATACAGATGAAGTGAATGGAGGAGAGGTGGTTTTGATTTCACCGGTATTTGATTTGACAACTTATTCAGATCCACACATCAATTATGCATCTTGGTTTTATTGCCAGTTTGGATATGAACCAGTGAACGATACCTTGAAATTTTTTCTGTTTGATGGAACAACAACTGTGTTGATTGATAAAAAATTTGACACCAATACGAACATGAGTCATTGGGTTCCAAATTCAATTCGTATTGCAGATTTCATAGTACCTGGTACCTCAATGCAATTGATTTTAACGATCAGTGATGAACTTGAAACCGTGAATTTGACAGAAGGTGGAATTGATCATTTTTCAATTACAGATTTTTCTTTGGCAGCGGTACAAGAAGAATCTGGTTCTCCAATTTCAGTCTATCCAAATCCTGCAAATGACTTGCTATACTTGAAAGGAATATCAGAGGGATTTATCATGATTACAGATTTGTCTGGTCGTTTGGTTCTGGAATCGACAGTTCAAAATGATACCGATATTTCAATATTAGCGTCTGGTATTTATGTGATTCAGATTTCAGATCAAACCGGACAAATTATTCACACAGAAAAATTAATTGTAGAATGAGTTGGAAATTTTTAATGCCCGTATTTGTTTTAGTTTCCTGTGCTGGAGATGCTACTGAAACAACTATCGACACAAATGAAAACGAAGTAGCAGTAACTTCCGCAGAAGTATTGACACCAGTTGATTTTAATAATGAAGTTTCATTTATGCAAGATGGAATTTTGTCTCAGATTGACGCACTATTTCAATCTGATTCATCAAACATCGATGTGAATTTTGAGAACACTATTTTTGAAATTGATTTGAATATAGAAAGTTTGAATGCCATGAAAATTCCTGCCGGAGGTGATAGTTTGAAAGTTGCTATGCTGGAGTTTATGAACTTTTATAAGATTGAACTGAACGGCGAATTCCAAACGATTATTCCATTACTTAAAAAACCGGAATGGACTAAGGCCGAAGAAAAACAAGTTCAGGATTACGATTTGAAATTTGCGAATGAGGAAAAAGTAATGTTTGACAAAGTAATCTCCGAACAGGAAAAATTTGCGAAAGCCAACCGCATCGAATTACAGGAACTTTAACATTCCATCATGAAAAAATTCACATTTCTTTTTGTTTCGTTTGTTGTTCTCTTTAGCAGTGTGGTGTATCTGACTTTTACTATTTCAGAGCACTTGTCAAATTACCACGCAAAAAAAATGGAGATTGCCGAAACACTGAATTTTGAAAACAGATTAATGAATGCGTGGGAATGGGTTCCTTTTAATACAATTGGTGAAGAGAAAGTAATAATTTGGCAGAAACTGGAAATTGAATCTGACTCCTTATATCAGGAAGCTTTGATGATGGGGGCAGTGCTTGGCGGAGTTGTTTTGTTATTCACTTTTTCCAACATGCTTTACTACCGAAGACGCGATCATAAAATGCAGATATACGGATTGGTGATGGTTTTTTCTGCCCTGTCATTTTTGTATCTGGGACTGCAATCACCATTTTTAGAGATCGAAGCTTACAACAAAGATTTGGCGTTTAAAATTCCTTTGGATATTGATGCAAGTGCAATCATTAAATCGTATCAGGAAAATATTTCAGAAGATCTTCCATTTGGAATTTCATTGAGTGATATTCCCTACGTGAGCCAGCAAGGCCAGTTCCATTATGATCTGGATCAAACCTTTGAAGGTCGTATGTATTATTTTTATCAGAATAAATCAGTGCTTGAATTGATCAAACTTTTGTACACTGGCGGAAATTTTCTGGTAGCCATTTGCGTGATTTTTTTTAGTATCGTTTTCCCTTTGTCTAAACTTTTCAGTTCCATGATTATCTTTTTAAATCCTGGTTCTAAAACGTCACACAAATTAGCGCCGGCTGTTATTTACTTGGGTAAATGGAGTATGGCAGATGTTTTTATATCAGCAATGTTTCTGGCAGTTTTTTCGTTTACGAACATGAACGAAGGAGTTGAAACCGGGTCAACTACTTTAATTGGCATGTATTTCTTTTTGGCTTTCGCAATCCTCTCTATTTTCTCTGGCATTGCGCTGAAAAAATTGGTACATAAAAAACAAAATTCAGTATTGGATTTCATTTGAAATAAATTCCCGCGCAGCACTCTCTCTGTGTTAAATCAGAAATTCGGTCAAGACAAATTCGCACTGGAATCAATTAGAAAAATATCGTAGGCGGTTGCGTATATTCCAATTTGATGTCCTGGAACATGGATGCTTTGATGTTGACGCGGAACAAAAAGTTGATATTGGTTTCTTTGCCAACCCAAGGTCCGTACTGGAACCATGTCAGGGCTGCTTCCCAGCAATGAAGATTTCGCCAGATAGTAAAGTTGTAGGTACTAATTGCATCACAAACATTGTCTGCCTGCAAATCGTAATTGACACCGTAGGTAAATTTCCAGTTTTCACCCAAATTAAAATCACCATCTAAACGAATGGTTTGAATAAGGCGGATACTATCGACATATCCCGAACTTATTTTTACCGGACCTTGTGTCAAATTAAAATTGTAGGACAGATTTATTTGCCATGGAATTTTCATTGTTGTAAACCCAGGTGATGTGACCATTCCATTTTGCTTAGCATCATTTTTAGTTTTTTCGTTCAATTCATTTTGCGCAGCTCGGCCGTTCTTATTAGTGAAGTTTGCCGTTATTGCAGTTGTTGCCGTTCTGAATCGGCCAATGCCTTGGCTTGAATTCCAGGCGTATTCTTTACTTTCTAATCCTGTTAACGGATCATAGTGGTATGGACTTAACAAGGCTCCGCTCTGAAAACTGAAAACTTTCAAAAAACGTGCAGTTCTAAATGAAAAATTGATATTGGATAATTTAGAAGTATCCTTAAAAATATCATAGCCTCCATTTATGCTAAAAGCATCAATTAACTTGTAATTTTTGAAAGAATCATTCAGAGTATCCTTTCGATCCCGCACTTTCATTTCAAGTGTATTGGAGATTCCAAATTGAATAGTACCAGATGTTCCATATCCTGCTTCTTTAAATAAGCTTGTTTGAAAAGGTGAGTAGTAAAAGCTATTGCCCAGGGTATCATATTGAACAGAATCGTAAATTCCAATATTGATTCTGAATGAAAATCCGATATTAGGTGATGCCACATGGCGAAATTTCATTTGCTTTTTTCCACCCATTTTATAGTAACCGAAAAAGTTCGAATTTAATCCTGCAGAAATTGACATTGTCCTGGATGATTTAAATCCATTCAACTCAGCCGTATCAATTTTTTCTGTTCCCGGGTTCCAGGTGTTTTTTTCATATTGGAAGTTCCAGAATTCAGTATAGTTGACAACAGGAGAAAAGGTCACGCGTCCTCCCAGAATACGAAGGTTTGACTGAACCACTGCATTTTGCTGAACACCATTTAAAACGTAGTCATTTACCAAATACAAATATTGATCATTGAAAATACTGTCAGGAGCTGAAATAAAATTTCGTGCATTGAGTGAATAAGAAACTTTAATATTTTCATACCACTTGCGTCCAATTTTTTCTTTGCGCAAAACACCTAAGTCAAATTGATTGAGTGAGAGATTAAAAGTGGGTAATTCAACCGTGTAATTATTGCTTTGTGAATTTTGTTGAAGCGATGTTTTTAAGCCCATCGTTCCTGCAAAGTTTCCGGCTTTCCATCGTTTCGTAAGATTTATTGCAGAGTTGAATTGATTGTTGAAATAATCAGGATTGATAGCGGCTAACGTTGTTTTGGCATTGTTGTCAGAAACAAAATTAATGTCAGAGCTAAATTTGATAGTTGGATGCGCTTTTGTATCCTGTGTATGTCGCCAGTTAAAGGTCCACTTATTCGAAATATCCGGATCATAAAATTTTCCTCTGAATTGTTCAAACTTTAAACCTATGGTTCCTTCATACCGGTATTTGCGATAGTAATTGGAAATGTTCTGCAAACCAAATCTGCCGCTTGTAAAGAGGGTAGCATAAAAATAAGTCTCCCAATAATCACCTAAAGGAATGTAATAACCAAAATCCTGCAAACCAAAACCATACTCGTTCGTGTTTGCGAATCTTGGAATAATGATGCCATGCTTCTTGGTATCTGAATTTGGAAAAAAACCAAAAGGTGCTGCAAGGGGTAACGGAATTTTGAAGAGCTTCATATAAACTGGACCTGTTACTATTCGTTCGTCCGGCACGATAATAGCCTTTGTTAATTTAAAGTGGTAGTGCGGCGTATCTGCATCACAGGTAGTAAATTTTCCATCGTGCAGGTGAATTTGTTCATTGGGGTGAATTTTGGATTCAGCCATGTGAATATAGCCCTCGCCTTGTTGCGTTCGTACTTCACGAACATAACCTTTTTTGGTTTCAGAGTTATATTTGATATAGTCACTTCTGGTTTCTTGACCTTCTGTAATAAATACAGGCTTTCCAACTGGCGCACCTGCACTGTCAAGTGTAAAGGTTGCCAGAACTTCGCTGTTGATCAGGTCTATCTGAATAAAATCTGCGGTTAACTCAAAATCATCAAAATTAACTTTTGCCTGACCATAAAGTGTTATGATTTGCTTTGGAATATTAGCTACAATAGAATCTCTGGCTTCATATTTGACGGGAGATCCAAGATCTTGGCCAAAAGAATTGGATGCTAAGAAACATGCTATTATCAACAGCAATGAATTGAAAACTACCGATATGTTTACTGGTTTGGTCAGTACTTTGGTCTTAACTTTGTTATAGTATGCAATAAATGCATGGCAAATCTACCAATTTTAAACAAGATGAAATCAGAGCAACATAACAGATCAGGTTGGCTTTTATTGTGCTTTCTGGCAATTTTTTCATTCTCTGTTTTTTCGCAGACGGATGGAACAATGGGGGGATTGAATACGGTTGTGATAGATGCAGGCCATGGTGGAAAAGACCCTGGTTGCCATGGTGCAAGCGCAAATGAGAAAAGCGTTACTCTTGCAATTGCATTAAAATTGGGCGCTTTTATCAAAGAAACTTTTCCAAATGTAAAGGTCATTTACACGCGTGATTCAGATGTTTTTGTTGAATTGGAGGAGCGCGCGCAAATCGCCAACCGGAATAACGCTGACTTATTTATTTGTATCCATGCCAATGCTGGTCCGGCAACTGCTTATGGGGTAGAGACCTATGTGCTGGGTCTTCATAAAACTGAAGCGCAGAAACAAGTAGCTGAGCGTGAAAACGCAACCATTGAGTTAGAAGAGGATGGAGGAGATAAGTATAAAGATTTTGATTTGTCGCCGGATGCTATTATTGCGCGTCAGCTTCAACTGAGCGTGTTTTTGGATCATAGCATTGTTTTTGCTACTAAATTACAAGAGCAATTTGTAAGCATTGGCCGCAGTGACAGAGGAGTGAGACAAGCTGGTTTTCTTGTTTTATACCGCACAACCATGCCAAGCGTTTTGATTGAAACCGGATTTCTAACCAACGCTGAGGAAGAAAAATTCCTGGCTGATCCGGCGAGTCAGGAAAAAATGGCGCGTTCTATTTTTAATGCTTTTAAAGATTATAAGAAATATTACGACGCCGGATTCTCTGGAGAAGGTACTGCAATAGAAACTAATAACACGGTCAATCTGGATAAATCAAAATTTGGCCTTGCCGAAACAGAAGTTAAAGCAGATGAAGTAATTTACCGTGTACAGATTGAAACATCAACCACTAAAATTGCCCTGAATGATGCTCGTTTTAAAGGTATGACTGTCTATATGTATGAAGATAAAGGTCTCTTCAAATATACCGTGGGAGCTTTCCGCGATTTGGAATCGGCAAATAATCTCAAAAAAGAAATGCGCACCGCTGGTTTTGAACATGCCTTTGTCATTACTATGAAAGGCAATCAACGTGTTAATCTTTAGTGCGTAAATATTGAGGTCAGATACAGGGCATTCTCTTTTTTTACACTAATTTAGCGGTGTGAATCGTTAGAACCACAATCATGAAAGTTTCAAAAGAGTTTAAAGTTGGTCTTCTTGTTGTTTTAGGGTTACTCCTTCTTTTTATCGGAGTTAACTTTTTGAAGGGAGGAAAAATATTTGGAGAAAGCCGTGAGTTCTACGCTGTCTTTAAAAATTCTGCAGGTTTGCAGCCATCAAATGAAATCAGACTGAGCGGTTTTAAAATTGGTCAGGTAGAAGAAGTAGGGCTACATCCAAATAATCCCACTTTGATTCTGGTGAAATTTTCAATCGAAGATGATGAACTTCAGATTCCGAAAACATCCGAAGCATGGTTGGCAACAGATTTACTTGGAACAGCTTCTATTGATATTCGATTAGATACAACCTTAAGAGCTTCGAATGAATATTATCAGGATGGTGATACTGTCTTAAGTAATGTTGAAACATCCATTGGTGATCAAATCAACGAACAGATTTTGCCGCTTAAAATGAAGACAGAAGAATTGATTAGTTCTGTTGAAGGTATCGTTGTTTCGATCAATGCTTTTTGGGATACGAGTGCGGCGTATACAATTGATGAAAGCATGTATGAAGTTCGTGAAGCCATCGGAACATTTGCTGATCTTGCAAACAACTTGAGTGTTCTGATATCAAGAGAAACAGAAATCATTGATAAAATATTGGGAGATGTTCACGACATCACCGATAATCTTGCCAATAAATCAGACAAAATTTCAAATACAATTGACAACATTTCTGCTATCTCAGATACACTTGCTGATTCTGATATCAAAGCTGTTTTTTTAGAGACCAAAGAAACTTTGCATGAATTAAATGGTGTGCTTGCTTCTGTGAATAGTGGTGAAGGAACCCTTGGTGCCTTGCTTCATAGTGATAGCCTTTACAATGCTTTAATCGGCACTAATGAATCAGTACAGAATTTGTTAGACGATATGGCTGCAAATCCAAACAAATATGTTCACTTCAGTCTTTTCGGACGCAAAGTGAAAGGTGTGCAGTTAACTCCTGATGAGGAGGAAAAACTCAGACTTTGGCTTGAAAAACAATAATTCTAAAATTCTTCTTCATGGGAATTAGTAACATCCTTTTTGCTCTTATTTTAATTGGAGCCGGTATTCTCTTTACTATCAACATTCGAAAAGTAATTTCAAACATTCGTCTGGGGCGTGAAATAGACAGATCTGATAAAAAATCAGATCGTTGGAAAACCATGATTCGTGTGGCTTTGGGGCAATCAAAAATGGCAACCCGGCCTTTTGCAGCTATCCTTCACTTGATTGTTTATGCTGGTTTTATTTTGATTAACATCGAGATGCTAGAAATTGTGATTGATGGGATTGTTGGAACTCATCGTGTTTTTGCAGAACCATTAGGCTCTTTCTACACATTCATTATTAACTTCTTTGAAATTCTTGCTGTACTGGTAGCCTTAGCATGTCTTGTGTTTTTAGTGCGCCGTAATTTCAAAGCGGTAAAAAGATTTCAAAGTACAGATCTGAAAGGATTTGCTTTTAAAGACGCTAATTTTATTTTGATTACAGAGGTATTGTTGATGTCTGCTTTGTTAATCATGAATGCGGCAGATCCGACACAATCATTCATCATTTCTGAAAATTTGAAACCTTTGCTGTCAACAGATCTTCACACACTTCATATCATTGAGCAATCAGCATGGTGGTTTCATATTGTCGGCGTTTTATTTTTTCTGAATTATCTTCCTTACTCAAAACATTTACACATTATCTGGGCGTTTCCAAATACCTTTTTTTCCAATCTGAATCCAAAAGGAAAATTCAACAACATGGAAAGTGTTACGCGTGAGGTAAAATTGATGATGGATCCAACAGCTGATCCGTTTGCTGCACAACCAGCCGTTGAAGGAGCGCCGCAACGCTTTGGGGCAAAAGATGTGACTGACCTTACCTGGATTAATATCATGAATGCTTATACCTGTACTGAATGTGGAAGATGTACATCATCCTGTCCTGCAAACATCACTGGTAAAAAATTATCGCCGCGCAAAATTATGATGGATGTGCGTGACCGTGTAGAAGAATTAGGTGACGCAAAAAGAAAAAACGGAGCTGATTTTCACGATGGAAAATTTTTGGTTGGAGATTATATTACAGATGAAGAAATTTGGGCATGCACCAGTTGCAACGCTTGTGTTCAGGAATGTCCTGTGAATATAGATCCGCTTGCAATCATCATAGATTTAAGAAGGTATTTAGTGATGGAAGAGTCAAAACTGCCGGTTGAACTTGCTGGTATGGCTACAAACATTGAAAATAATCAGGCTCCTTGGCAATTCTCGCCGGCAGACAGATTGAACTGGGCAAATGAAGCGTAATATGTTAGAAGAAAAATTGTTGACGGAGAACGTATATCTCCAAAATTACCGGCTCACATTAAAAATTATCTGATTGATATTGACGGAACAATTTGTGATGATATTCCAAATGAGGAGCCTGAACGAATGGTTACTGCAAAATTGTATCCGGATGCTTTGGACATTTGTAACAAGTGGTTCGATGAAGGACATATCATTACCTATTTTACTTCCAGAACAGAAGAGCATCGTCTTGTGACGGAGGAGTGGTTAAAGAAAAACGGATTTAAATACCACGCATTATTGATGTGCAAACCGCGCGGTGGAAATTATCATTGGATCGATAATCACATTGTGCGCGCAACACGTTTTGAAGGAAAGTTTACAAATTTAATTGAAGTAGATTCGAAGATTCAGGTCTTTGAGAAATAGAAAATTAGTAGGCAGTATTTAGTTGGCAATAGGCAGTAATTGGGTTATGAATAATGGAGTTGAAGATTTGATTGTTTACAAAAAGGCGTATGCTTTGGCGATGCGAATTTTTGATCTTTCAAAAACTTTTCCAGTTGAAGAAAAATATTCCTTAACTGATCAGATTCGCCGTGCCTCCAGATCTGTTTGCTCAAATTTGGCTGAAGGTTATCGCAAGAGACTTTATCCGAAGCATTTTATTTCAAAAATTTCTGATTCAGACGCAGAAAGTGCAGAAACAATAGTGTGGTTAAACTTTTCAAGAGATTGTAAATACTTATCTGGAGAAATTGTAGAGGAATTAAAACAAGAATATAAACAAGTAGGTAAATTGTTAGGAGACATGATAAATTATCCTGAAAAATATGCTCCAAAAGGTGTTAAGGTCAGCTAGGATTTAACCTGAAAGTAAACTGAACATAAAAAAAGTAATTGGAACTTTAGAAAAAATCAATCGACTGCCCACTGCCAATTGCCTACTAAAATACTGAAATTATGAGCACACCAATTCAAGTAAAAACAATGTCCCAAATGATCGCCGCTGGCGAAACTCCTGAAATTTTATTTTGGGTGGGATGCGCTGGTAGTTTTGATGATCGTGCAAAAAAAATCACCAAAGCAATTGTCAAAATTCTGAATCATTGCAATGTGAAATTTGCGGTGCTGGGAACAGAAGAGTCTTGTACAGGTGATCCTGCTAAACGCGCCGGAAATGAATTTTTGTTTCAGATGCAGGCCATGATGAATATTCAGGTTTTGAATGGGTATGATGTGAAGAAAATTGTAACAGGATGTCCGCATTGTTTTAATACATTGAAGAATGAATATCCTGAATTGGGTGGGAATTATGAGGTGATTCATCACACACAATTACTCGAACAACTTTTCAAGGAAGGTAAAATTCAAATAAAAGGTGGGGGAGAATTCAAAGGAAAAAAAATTACTTTCCACGATCCTTGTTATTTAGGAAGAGCGAATGATGTATACGAAGCACCGCGCGAAGTTTTACAAAAACTGGATGCTGAATTAGTAGAAATGAAACGCTGTAAAACAAAAGGTCTTTGCTGTGGTGCCGGTGGGGCGCAAATGTTCAAAGAAGCTGAAAAAGGAGATAAAGAAATTAACGTAGAGCGTACAGAAGATGCGCTAGAAACTAAGTCTCATGTCATTGCAACAGGTTGTCCTTTTTGCAATACCATGATGACGGATGGTGTTAAACATTTCAATAAAGAAAACGATGTCAAAGTAATGGACATCGCTGAAATGATTGCGCAAGCTGCGGATTTGTAGAAGAAATCAACTTGCGAAAAAAAAATGGCTAGAGAAATTCATCCATAATGCAGCGTAAGTTCATAACCCAAAACTAGAACTTGTTCGACTTCCGGACAGATTTCTCAATTTCCATTTTATTATTCTACATCTTCACAACCAAACGGCTCATAAAATTTAGCCACGCTTGCGGATAGTAGAAGTTTTCAGTAGTGGTTTGTCCACCATAAAAATAGCTGTAGGTGTAACCGTTATTCTCATACAACTCATTGAAAATATTGTTCACTTGAACACCTAATAAAACTTCTTTGAATAATTTTCCCTTCCAGGAATAACCTGCTTCAAAATTTGAAACAAAATATGGATTCAAGGAGCGATAATCATTGGAAGTATTATCCAAATATTGTTTGCCCACATATTTTGAAATAAACGTCAATGTCATTCCTTTAAATGGAACATATTCTAAAGCACCTGCTGCTATTATGTTTGGGGAGAAAGCAAGATCTGTATTACTATGCATAATAGCAACCTGACCACCATTGTCATAGTCATCATAATATTCGGTGAATGATGGAATTTTATTTTGGCTGTAAGTAAGATTTCCTGAAATACTTAATCCTTTTGTTATTAAATATCCAGCTTCAATTTCAATTCCTGTTCGATAACTCTGATCAACATTTGTTCTTGCGTAAGCACCCACATCATTGATGGCTCCAGTGAGAATGAGTTGATTTTGATAATTCATTAAAAAGTAATTCACATTGGCCATCATTTTTCGTGATTTAAAGCGGTACCCTGCTTCCATATTTTGCAATGTTTCATGTGATGGTCTTGATCCGGATGTACTGTTTGTAAAATCATCACGCACTGGTTCTCTATTCCCAATCGCAAAAGAAGCATAGATATTATTACGCTCATTAAAATCATACATCACACCCGCCTTTGGATTTATAAAATCATAGCTTACACTTTGTTTGGTATCAATAATTTCTCCATTCACCTGGTCAGGACCAACAAAAGAATAATCAATGTGACGGTATTGAACATCTGCATAGAAAGTTAATTTTTTCCATTCGTATGTTGCTTTTAGATAGGAACTCGCATCAAGTTTGAGCGCGTTGTTTTCATAATAGCGATCACCAATTTCACTGTTGGATGCAAACTCTGCCCAAATAAGTTCACCGTAATGTTTGCCTTCATATTGATTTACAGCTCCACCCCAAGTGATTGCCAAACCATTTTGATTATCGAAATTCAATGAAAAAATTCCGCCATAGAAATGATTGTTCAACCATCTGCGGCGAATAAAGTCTCCAGCCGTAAGCGTATCACTTGTTAAAATAATTGGATCTAAACCATAAACTGAAAAATCATCACCGGCTCGGTACTGCTCGTAATAACCACGTCCACGCGTGTAATGTGTTGCCAGATTGAAATTTAATTTTGTACTGAAGCTGTGCAAAAAATGCAATTGATAATGATCTTGCTGATAATTATCCACTTCATTTTCATAGGTGTAATAATTGTAAGTTCTTCCCGAATTTAAAAGCGATGCTCGATCAGCGTCACTCACCCAATTTCGATCTGCAAATGCATTAATTGAATCTGCATTTCCAGAAATAACGGATTGAGGCGTGCCATACCAGGCTTGATAGGTGACTTCTTTTCCACTGAATACGTTTGCACGCAAAACAGATTTTTTTCCAAGCCACGCTCCTGACATATAAAAAGATTTCAAATCTGCACTTGCTCGGTCAATATATCCGTCTGATTTAATTTGTGAGAGACGCATGTCAACCGTGAATTTATTGTCGATCAATCCTGATCCAACTTTTACTGTATTCTTCAACGTGTTGAATGAACCGTATGAAGTTGCAATCTCTGCATAGGGATTTCGATGCACTTCATTTGTTTTGATATTGATACTTGCTCCAAACGACGCTGCTCCGTTCGATGATGTTCCAACACCGCGTTGAATCTGAATGTTCTCTATTGATGAAGAAAAATCTGGCATGTTTACCCAAAATGTTCCATGCGATTCAGAATCATTTACCGGAATATTGTTGATGGTTACATTGGTTCTGGTTGGATCTACTCCGCGAATCCGGATTCCAGTGTAACCCACGCCAGCACCTGCATCAGAAGTGACAACAGTGGATGGAGTCAGATTTAAAAGATAGGGTAGATCTTGTCCATAATTCAGTTTTTCAATTTTTGCGCCTGAAAGATTTGTGTAAGATGTTGGAGTTTTTTCTCCAGCGCGAATTGCCGAAACTACAATCTCTTCAGACATGTAAGTTAATTCTTCAAGCTGATAATTTTTTGTGAGATTAACTCCACTGATTGGCAACGTATCTTTTTCAGATATAAAACCAATTGCAGAGATTTCTACGATATAAGTTCCTTCTTTGATGTTGGAAATAGTAAAGACACCATCGGGTTTTGCAACGGTGCCTTGAAATGTATTTTCAAGGGAAATTCGTGCTCCGGGAATTCCTTCGCCGGCATTGTTTGTGATTTTTCCACTCAATGTGGATTGTGCATTTGTGAGAATCGGAGCGCCAATCAAAGACGCCCAGATCAAAAGCATGTTGCTTGTTTTCATGTTTTAAAACATTTGACAAGAACAAGGGGCTAATTCCTGGGAATTAATAAATAGTTAATTAGCTCGGTCACTTCCCTTCGCAGGCATTATCCTGATCAGGTCAATGGGTATAATCTCAGCCTTTTTCAAAGCACCCCCTTAGAGACGGGGTAAAGGTAATACATTAAAAATGGAATATCCAAATTCAAAATTACAAATTCCAAAAACCTTATAATGGAAGTGTCATTTCGACAGAGTTGATTGCTTAATTGCAATCGACGACGAGAAATCCCGTCGCAATAATGCGTAGCGAATTAGAATAAACGTGAATTAAAGTAGATTCCTCACTACGGTTTGGCCGTTTCACTACTCATCTTATCAATCATCTCCACTGCCTGCTGCAACCGTAATTCAGGAGATCCTTTCACAATAATAAAATTGTATTTTAGTTCACGTAATTTTTTGTAGTAACGTTCAAAAAGATCATCCCGATCAAACTCATTCTCACGCAAAGGATCATAAGTCCATGGAACATCTGTATCACATAAAATGTACAAGTCAAATTGCTGTTTCTTTAATTCCTCTTGAATATAGGATGATACTTTTCCATAAACAACCATTGACCAAATATACATCACCACCATATCTGTATCTGAGATCAGAATGTTACCTGAATTAAAATTTTCAATGGATTCGATTTGACCTTTTGCAATGAGATCTAAGTCTTCTTGTGAATATTTTCCACCGGTTTGCATTAAAAAATCACGTGAAAATTCTGGAATAGATTGCGTCTTGTAGTGTTTGGCCAGATCTTCTGCAAGACTTGTCTTTCCACATGATTCGGGACCAGTGATTGCAATTCGGATCATGTGTTGGATTTTAGATTTTGAGATTGATTCTGTTTTTGACTTCGGTATTGTTTTGTCCATTGAATCAATCCATAAACGGCCATCAAGGCGAATACAAGGTAGAGTAAAGCAGATAAAGCCAGTCCTTGCGAGTGATAAAGAAAAATTGCCGCTGCGTCAACAACAATCCAATAAATCCAGTTTTCCAACACGCGATTTGCCGTCATGAAAGTGGCTATCAAACTAAAAACGGCAATGGATGCATCGAGGTAAGCATTCGCTTAATGCGTATACTTGTCAAATAGAAAACCAAGTGCAAATGCAGCTACTAACCCGAGTGAAAAAGCCACAAGATGAAATTGTATTGAACGCATTTTAATCACATCGCTTGTTTTTTGTGCCAGCTAATCCAACCATAGACAGACATAAAAATGTAAAAAATCTGCAAGCCGGTTTCTATAAGCAGATTGCTTTTGAAGCAGAGATAAACATAAATTCCAGAGCTGATTAATCCAAAAAACCAACACGCTATTTTACGGTATGCAGCAAGAATAACATAAAGCACACCACAGCTAACTGCAATCCATTCCGGAACTGAAGTGTTTTGAATGTCAGCAAGAAGCGTTTCTGTAAAAGGCATCTGAATTTTGATCTGGTTCAAAGATAGCGAATCTCATTTGCACGAAAACATCAGTACTTTTCTGTCAATTAATTTTTTCATCTTATCTTTGCCCCCAAGGGATATTAGCTCAGCTGGTTTAGAGCACTACCTCGACAAGGTAGGGGCCACTGGTTCGAATCCAGTATGTCCCACAAATCAAAACCGTTACCCGAAGGGTCACGGTTTTTTTTGTTTGGATTCGTTGAAAATTCATTTTGGGCTTCAAAAGAAGTCAGACAAAAAAAGCCGTGATCGAACGACAGTGAGATAGGTTTTGATTTGATTCCGCCCGCGGCAGCGTACTGGATCATGAAATAATCCAAGTGTCGTCTAATCAATAAAGCAACAAGGTTCGGACTTGTGGTTCTATTTTTGTAGGTTTTGATTTGTTAGTTTTTCACAAACTGAATCGCATCAAATTGTCCGTCAATACTAACCAGAGAATAATTTCCTGCAGCAAGTTTTGTTATATCTAGTGTGAATTTTGCAGAACTAATACTTCCGAAAATTACAATTTTACCGCTTGCATTGATCAACTGATAATTTGATCCAATCAATGATTCATCCAATTCTATCTGAATAAAATTTTGCGCTGGATTCGGATAGATCTTTGCAGTTATTTCATTTTCTTGAGCTATTCCAACAGTTGATTCTGCCATTGTTTTTAATGCAATCGATTCATTTTCAAAAGAACCCGACGGTGTTACTTTCATCTCAACCGCTTTCACATAATAATAAATAGTGCCAGCGACGGGCAACGAATTATCCGTAAAAGTTGTCGCAGTTACCAATGATGAATTCAATTTTACAAAATCAACCGAATCTGCATAACGACGATAAATATTGTATCCTATTTCAGTTCCACCCGCAGTCCAGTTTAGTTGGTTTGAATTTCCATTTTCTATCACCGTCAAATTAGTTGGTTGTAAAATATAGGTAAGTCGCAGGGATGGATCACCCATTAAATTGACACTTACTAAACGTGCCAGACCGCCTAATACGCTTGATGTGTAGAGTGTGTTGTTGTTTTGTGTGAGTCGTGTAGAGTAGCCAATATTTTCGCCCATCGCCATGTGATTGAAATACCAGTTTGGACGACCTGCCCAGCAATTTGTAAGTGTATTTCCTTGTGCCAGCGGAGCACGTAAAAATGCATTCGTATAATTCCAATCTCCAAAATAAGAACCAAATAACATGGTGAATACAGAACTCAAAGTATCCGAGTTGAAGTTTGAGGTAGCACCAATACCGCCAGCACTTGTATAAGTTCCGCCGCCGCATCCATAGGACCAAAGATAAGTTCCGGTTGTTGATGTGTTGTAACTGAGTTGTCCAAAATAGTCATTCAGAATGGTGTTATCTCTGCCAACAATCGCAGCAAAATTATTGTATCCACTTTGTGAAAATCCTTCGTTGTAACTTGTGAAGTTATCATCAATCAATGCTTGTTCTCCAACAAAAAGTTCACCTGTTTTATAGCGATGATCTTTTTCCAAATAGCGGATTAATAATTGTTCTTCTGTTTCAGAAAAGGCAGGCAAATCAGATAGGTCAATACGGCCTACTTGCAATTCAACATCTGACGGCAAATAAGTCTGATCCAATTTTCCGTCACCTGGAATGTTATGATTTAACGCGTTGGCTGACGTTGTAAGGTTTACTGATGCGTCAGTCCAGGTTCCGTTCATGTCAGCATAATACGTGTCGGTAGGCCATGCACCGTCATGATCCGGGTGTCCGTCAGGATTTAAATCTCCTGAATAAGGAACCGGAACATTTCCAATTAACACAAGCAATTTTGTTTTAGTAGGATCTTCATTATAAATTGTCGAGATATCGGCTTTAACATCAGCTACTGCATCCGCGGCGTTTACGTAAATCACTTTTGGAAACCAACCATCCAATTCAAGATCCTCAGTAAAAGTATCTACTGAATTTTGAAATTCAATGTTGACCATAAAACTTGATTCGACAACCAGAATTGCAATGCCTCGATTACTGTTTGCCTTAACCTCAATTCCTGAAGAGAGATATCCATATTTTACAGGTGTACCTGAAGAAGTCATTTGAATTTTATAATCGTATAAAGTATTCACGCTTACTGTTGCATCGTTATATCCTGTAGCGTTTGCAGGCAAAGTGGCAATGGCTGTTCCCCAGCTAGCAGCACCTTTTAGTTTGCGGTAAACGATAAAATTTGTAGCATCTGCATCTGCAGGCCAGTTCAGAATAATAGAAGGAGAGGATGCATTAACTGTGGCTTCAGCCTTTACAGTAAGTGAGTCTCCATAAGCTTGAGTATATCCAATTGTTTTGAGGCATAACAGGAGAGCAAGAAGGAAGTGATTTTTTTCATGTATACGTTTTATAGATCGAAGATAAGATGAGGAATCAGAGCGAACAAGCCATCGTTCAAATTATAACGATTCAGTATTTGGTTGATGCGATTCTAACAACTAACCGTTTTAAATAAAATCACGGCTGTGGTATTATTGGTTTGAAATCCTGAATAAAAGAGTATTTTTGCAGTCTGAAATTCAGATACTCATGATAGCAACTCTTGCCCTTTACGCAACCATGCAAATCGCTAATCCGGTTGCATCTTCAAATCCGGTCGAAAAAATTCAGGGACAATGGAAAGGGTTGGATATGTTTCAAGATGAAAATTCGTATGATGGTAAAACAGTCTATCTTCCAAATTCTGAAGAATTGAATATTACCGATAATCGGGTGAGCGTTTATTTTTATCCCTATTTTAAAAGTGATGAATTTGATGCCGCCATCACAGCAAAGTCAATTGTATACACGATTGGTCGTAAACGTGTGAAAAGTGATTATAGTTTTATTGGAGATACGCTTGTACTAAGCATGAATTTCATCAACAAGACTTTTATAAAAATGTATGAGCCGGTTCAAATGGAAGAATCTGTTTTAGCAGAATTGGATGAGTTTGGATTTAATCCATCTTCACTTACACACGAATTTGAATTGGATACCTTGCATCCAAATTTGAGAAGAGGCTATAAAGATTTTGATTCGCTGAAATTTGAATTGATAAAACACATTCAGTTTTTAGGGGATGATCAGATCAAACTAAACAAAGGAACAGCGCTTGCATTCAGTCGAGGTTATCAATCCGTGAGATATTCCTTAAATGGAAAAAATGAAGAATTCAGAATTTATAAAGTAGAAGGAACGCAGCAGTTTTCAATCATTCCTTTCTCTCAATGTAACTGTGATTCCATTCACATTCCATACATCGTCGTTAGTTGGGCAGATAGAATGCGCAAAAGGATTTACGACGAACGGATGTATTAATTGACTTTCGTTTTTTCAAATTGTTCACGACACGCTTCAAGTGTCTTGACAAGGTTTTTACGCTCTACCAAAAGTTCTTCAATCAAAGCCTTGTTCTTTTTGAAAACCGATCTCAAATAAGTTCGCTGTGAACTATATCGGATGGCTGCTAAATACATTTGTGCATAGACTCCGGTTACGTACATCACTATTGGCAAGAGAATTGCCCAAAGACCAACAGGCGTAAGTAATCCAACCAGAACAGAAACACCAATGTAGTGCAATACAAAAATGATCAAACCTGCAGCAAGTACCATGGAGCCCTGAAAGTTTTCGTGCATGCGAATTCGTTTCAGCAAAAATAAAACCAAATGATACGGAATAAAATTGGCTATAAATCCAATCAGAAAAAAAGGTGAGCCTAAAATATAAGATGATATTCTGCGAAACGACCGTTGGAATTTTAATTCCTTGATGTCTTTGTCATGCAGGCCATTTACTTTTAGTTTCTGGATGTAGCTATCGATTTCAGCAACGGTGTCTTTGAATTTTTGCGGATCATTTTTTTTGAAATACTCAATAGCATCGAGCATATCTTTCTGCATCTGAAATTCACGTTCCTGTTCTTCGTATTCAAAGCCTAATTCTTGCTTCAAATCTCTTGAATAGACCATGTTCAATTTCATCAAAACCGTATCGTCTGCATCATTTTCAACGTGAATGGTTGTATTTAATAAGGCTTGCTCAGCGTGATGCGTCAGTTTTTCTACTTCTTCAAATTCTTTTGATTCATCTGCTGAAATAAAATCGTTCACAGCAATGGCCTGACCAATATTTACAAAAACGTCGCTTCTGAATTGATGTGGATTGCTGTAATTTAATCCTACAGGTACAATATGAATATTGAGTTTGAAATCATTTTTAATTTCTGCCCCGCGAGCAATGCGGGCAACCCCAGTTTTGAATGGTTTTATTTTTCGTTCAGTCACGCTGACACCTTCTGGAAAAATTAGCAACGATCCACCAGATGATAAATGTGTAAAACAATGATTGAACATGTCTTTGTTTTTATGCACGTCTTCTGGCCTTGTGCTTGGTCTGAAAACAGGAATCATGTGTAACCATTTTCTAAAAATCCATCCTTTGATTCCTTTGCCGACATATTCACCAGCAGCAATAAAATAAACAGGTTGCTTTACGGTTGTGGCTACAATAATAGGATCCATGAAAGCGCTTGGGTGATTGGCAATAAAAATGATTGGAACGTTTTCAGGAATATTTTCTGTACCAACAATTCGAAGTCTTCTGAAGTATGATTTCAGCGTAAGCTTTGTGAGGAACTTCAGAATGAAATAAAGCACGCTGTTTTTAGATTAGATAAAAAATCAAGGTCTGATTCCAATGACGCAGACATCATCTATCTGTTCAAGATCACCTTGCCACTCTTCAATCATCTGATTCAAAATATCATGTTGCTCAGACATGGCTTTGTTATTGATCTCAACCAATATTTCTTTAAATCGCGAGTACTTGAATTTTTTTCCTTTTGGTCCGCCAAACTGATCGGCATATCCGTCAGAGAATAGATAAATACAATCGCCTTCTTTGAGTTGAATGACGTTGTTGGTGAATTCCGGATTCTGCGTAAAGCCAGCACCAATAGGGAATTTATCTCCTTTAATTTCTTCCATATTTCCATCACGCACTAAATAGAGTGGGTTGAAAGCACCTGAGAATTGGAGTAGGTTAGTTGTAAGATTTAACGAACAAATTGCCATGTCCATTCCATCTTTAATATTGATTGTTCCTTCTGTACTGTTATGAAGAGTTTTTGAAACAATGCGGTTCAGCTCTTCCAGAATTTTATTTGGCTGATAAATTTTCAGCTCGTTGACAATTTGATTTAGACTGTTGTGACCAATCAATGATAAGAATGCACCTGGTACGCCGTGCCCTGTACAATCCACAACCGCGAACAAAATTGTATCGTCTACTCGCTCAATCCAGTAGAAATCTCCTGAAACAATATCTTTTGGTTTAAAAAGCACAAAGGAATCATGCAGGTAATTACGCACTAATTCTTTTGCCGGAAGTGTGGCATCCTGAATTCGTTTTGCGTAAATAATACTGTCGGTAATGTTTTTATTTTTCTCTTCAATAATCTCTTTTTGCTTCACAACTTCGGCAGTACGCTCTCTGACTTTGTCTTCCAGACTTTCATAGAGTTTTGCGTTTTCAATAGCTGCAGCAATCGTTGTTGCAAGACCTCGCAAAATATCCATGTGATATTCTGTGTAGGCATTTTTCTCATAACTCTGCACGGTAATTAACCCCACAACTTTTTCTTTCAGCCACAGTGGCAAATAAATAATAGAGGTTGAATCTTTACCAGAGATGGCTTTTTTGATGGTGCCTTTCAGATATCTTGAATACTCACTAAAATAATCACCGATGAAGATTTCTTTGCGATTGTTGAAACACCAGGTTGCTAAGCGGTCATCCTGAATATTGTATTCAAAATCTTCCATGCTTTCACCATTTTCAATGAAGCCCGGCATTTTAATACTTTGTGATGCTTCGTCGTAAATTCCTATTCCAAAGCAGGTAGCATCCATCAGGGTATTGATGTTGCCATAAACTTTACTGATGATTTTTTCAATCGATAATGCTTCTGAAATATCGCGGCTTATTTGTCCTATTAGTTTTGTGTTTTGATAGGCTTTATCAATTTCTTGTGTACGCTCAACAACACGCTCTTCCATGTTTTCATAGAGGCTTGCGTTATCAATAGCTATACCGGTATAAACTGCAATTGATTGTAAAATATTTAAATGATATTCTGTGTAAGCGTTCTTCTCAAAACTTTGTACTGTGATTACTCCAATCTTTTTATCCTTTGCCATTAAAGGAAGATAGATTAGTGATGTCACTTCTTCACCAGCCTGCGGTGGATTGTATGCCGGAATATACTTGCTGTAATCTTCTCTCAGATTACCAATTACAATCTGTTGATCTTTGTTAAAGCAAACCGAAGCAAGGTTATTGATGTTGTCAAGTGCATCGTAACACTCTTCCAGAATTTCTCCTTTTTCAATATAACCCGGATAAAAAATTCTATTCTGATCTTCCTCAAAAATGCCAATTCCAAATCCTTCAGCGTGCATGAGTTTATTGATTCGCTCGTAGACTACTTCATTGATTTTTTCAATACTTAGCTGAGATGTAATGTGTCTTCCTATTTCGCTGAGATGTTTGGCGTCTTCGTATGTTTTTTCAATCTCCTCTTTTTGTTTGACAACCTCAAGCGTGCGCAGTCTAACTTCTTCTTCCATCCGCTCAAACTGAAGCGAATTTTCCAGAGCGATGACCGTATAATGTGCAAGTGTTCTTACAATATTCAGATGATATTCGGAGTAGGCATTTTTTCAAACGATTGCAAGCTGATTACACCAAGCACTTTATCACCCTTGCGCAACGGGCAGAAGATCATGGAGTGCGTGAACTCACCAGCAACAACCTTAAGTTCGTTAACGTACTTTTTATATTCTTTTTCGTGATCGTTAATTAAAATTTCAATGTTCTTTTTTACGCAGACAACTGAAAAATTATTGTCATTGTCCATTGATACTTCTATTGGCTCATAGCGTTTGCCATGTTCAATGATGTAAGCGTAATTGATTACATTTTTAGCTTCGTCCAGTAGTCGCACGCTGAATGAAGCTGAATCCATCATCTCCTTCACATATTTGTAAAGTGTCTCAAAGGCCTCACCAAAATTGAGCGTAGAGATCAGTTCCTGTCCAATCTGATTCAGCAATTTTGAGTTCTCATGCGATTTTTGAAGTTCAAGAGTACGCTCATGCACGCGCCCTTCCATGTTTTGATACAGACCAGCATTGTCCAAGGCAATCCCTACATAAACACCAATGGTTCGCATGATGTTCATGTGATAATCGCTGTAGGCATTCTTCTCAAAACTTTGCACCGTGATTACACCAATGCGTTTGTTTTTTGATTTTATTGGAAGATAAATAATTGAAAAACTTGACTTCCCACGCACAGGTTTCAAGTGGATGCTTGTATATTTTGAATATTCTGTGGAAAGGTCATTGATGTGCATTTCCAAATCGCGGTTGAAACAAACTACACCCAATCGCTCTTTTTCATTTTGAATATGATAACCGCCATCAGGTAATTTTTTTCCACTCTCAATATATCCCGGGAAATTAAGTATCTGGCTTGCCTCATCAATAATTCCAATCCCAAATCCTTCTGCATCCATTAATTTATTGATGCGGTCGTAAGCAACTTCTATAATACGTTCAACTGTCAGTTGCGAAGTGATGTCCTTACCAATTTCGCTTAACAGTTTGGTGTCTTCGTATGTTTTTTCAATCTCTTCTTTTTGCTTTACCAATTCAGCTGTGCGCAAACGCACTTCTGCTTCCATGGTTTCGTAATTTTGCGCATTCTCCAATGCAATCACGGTATAGTGAGCAAGTGTTTTTACAATGTTGACGTGATATTCTGTATACGCGTTTTTTTCGAAAGACTGAACACTGATTGCTCCCAGCACGCGGTCTCCTTTGCGCAATGGATAGAAGATAAGTGAATAAGGAAAATCTCCACCAACAACCATAACTTTGCTGACATAGTTTTTATAATCAACCTCATTGTTGTGGATTAAAATTTCACGATTGTTTTTGACGCACCAGACAGAGTAGTTGTCTGGATTGTCCATCGATACTGAAAGCGTTCCCAAACGTTCACCGCGTTCATATTCGTAGAGATAATCTATTGTGTTATTTTCTGCGTTAACGAGTCGCACACCAAAAATGGTAGCATCCATTAATTCATTTACGTTTCGGTAGAGTTTTTCGAAAACATTTTCGAAATTGAGGGTGGAAATTAACTCTTGTCCAATGCGGTTTAAGGTCTCAGTATTTTTGTATGATTGCTCCAGAGCCGTTGTTCGTTCTTTTACAATCTCCTCCATGTTTTCATAGAGCCGCGCGTTTTCAATTGCAATGGCAATGTAACTGGAGAAACTTTTCAGCAAATTGAAGTGGTGCTGCGAGTAGGCTGATTTTTTAATGCTCTCTACATATAAAATCCCAATTACTTTTTCTTTAGACAGCAATGGAAGAATTATGACAGAAGGTTTAGCTGCCTGAAAAACAACTTCTTTTTCTGCAAGATAGTTTGAGATTTCGTTTTCGTAATCATTGATGTGAACTTCAATTGCTTTGTTCACAACCAAAACCGGCAGGCGTTTTTCATCCTTCAAATCATATTCAAAATACTTGTCGCGTTTACCGTCCTGAATAGCCAGTTTCACTTCAAGTACATTTCTGTCTTCGTTGCACAATGCTACAAATACGCCAGAGGTGTGCATGAGTGTATTGATGCGCTCGTATACGATGGTAATGATACCTTCCAGATCGAGGGTAGAGGTGAGTTCATTTCCAATTTTACTCAGGGTCTTTACATCTTCAAAATAAGTTTGCAGCTCTTCATTTTTAGCTTCGAGCAATTCCTTTTCCTTTTGAATTTGTTCGAGTCTTCCACTAAGCTCAAACGCTTTTATTTTTTTTGTTTCTACTTCACTGCTATGTTGTTGCTGGGCATGATGGTAAGCTTTGAAGTGTTCAACAAATAATTGCAGGTTGCCCATTTTCTCATACAACTCTGACAAACCTTTATGCGATTTGTAAAGCAATTCTGATGATTTTAACTCTTCTGCAATTTTTAAAGATTCTTTGAAATATTTTAACGCTGAAAGGTTGTCTCCGGCTTGCGCAAATGCATCTGCCATGTGCAATGATGTATCTGCAATACCTTTACGGAAACCCATTTCGGTGCGCAGCTCAATCGACTTTTGAAAATGTTCAAATGCCTTTGGATAATCATTCAACTTTGTATAAATCTCACCCAGTCCATCATGAGCAAAAGACTGAACTTGTTTTACGCCTAACTCATTTGAGATAACGAGACTTTTGTTTTTGTATTCGAGTGCTTGCTGGTAATTTTCTAAATGAAATGAAGCTTGACCAAGTCCATCGTAGATTTTTCCAAGTACATTCTTCTCTCCAATTTCTTCTGCAATGACTGCGCCCTCTCTCAGAACAAGAATGGCTTCTTCATATTTTCCAAAAGTATAGCGGGCCGTTCCTAATCCATTTAATCCATTTGCCTCACCTGATCGATCGCCGATAGCGCGAGCCAGATTGAGTGATTCTTCAGCGTAGTGAGCTTGCTTTTCATAGTCACCCAGCAAATGAAAAATAACAAAAATGGTATAGAGAATTTGTACTTCATGTTTTTGATCACCGACTTCACGCAGCAGTTCTAATCCTTTAAAAGAGTTTTGAAGTGCAAGTTCGTAGTTTCCCAACCATGTATGCGCAGCGCCAATGTTTCCGTAAGACCAGGCTATTCCTTTTTTATAATTTAAACCTTCAGATTCCGCAAGGCATTTTTCAGCCATGACCAGCGATTTTGCAGGATCGATACGAACAATAAGCCACGCTTCCAGATTGGAGGCGTCAATGCTCTTTGTAAGTTCCATGGTTTCTGCCATCTGAGTTGACTTGGGTAAGTTATGCAAGCATCAAATATAATTAATTCATTTGAATTCGTTCTAAATAAGCCGCACACTTAAACCGTTTTATTAGAGTCGAAACGTTGTTAAAATCTGAAGATCTTAAATGTTTGTGATTCAATAGAAATAGATTTAGAGCTTTAGAAAAGGGGACAAAGTCCTTAATCAGATTTAAAATATAAAATCTGGCACAAGACTTGTTTTATAATTTTTAAGGTTATGAAACCCTTTCGAAAATAACACCGTAGAAAGCCTAACATGACAACAGCATTAAAACAACAAACCATGAACCTAGATCAAATTAAAAATGACCTGATCAATGCTGCTCAGGCAAAATTAAGAGCTCATTCACAAATGGGATCGAATTCAAGACTTTCTATTATGGAAGTTGCACAGCTGCGTGATATTATTGCAGGAAATGTGGAGTTGAAAGTAAATCAATCAGCTCAGTTTTTTGGCTTACACAGCCTGAACTAAATCACGAATTGATTACACCTGAACCCACGAGTTCAGAATCGTTGTACCAGGCCGCAAATTGCCCGGGACTTATTCCTTTCATCAGATTTTCAAAAAGAATATACAGCCCTTCATCATGCATGAACAGCGTTGCGTTTTCTAGAGTCTGACGATATCGAATACGAACTTTATATTTTGCAGACTCGTTTGGTTTAAGAGCAAGGTCTGGTCGGATCCAATGCACATCCTTAGCTTCAATGAATAAGGCTTTGCGGTTTAATCCCGGATGTTCTTCCCCTTGGCCAGTGTAAATTATATTTTCTTTTGTATCTGTTTCGATTACAAATAGCGGCAAAGGTGTTCCTCCTACATTCATTCCTTTGCGTTGACCAATAGTAAAGTAATGCGCGCCTTGATGTTCTCCTTTTACTTTTCCATTTGATAATCTATAAACAAAAGGTTTAGATAGTTCTCTGTAATTACCTGATTGAATAATGTCTTTGTAAGATTTATAGATTGGCAAATCTGCTGGCACTTCTACAATTTTTCCTGTTTTCGGTTTGAGTTGTTGTTGTAAAAAAACAGGCAATTTTACCTTACCAATAAAACAAAGTCCTTGCGAATCTTTTTTATCAGCAGTTACTAAATCTTGTTCAGTTGCAATTTTTCGTACTTCGCTTTTTTCAAGATGACCTATAGGAAAAAGAGCAGGGGCCAATTGATCTTGTGTCAACTGGCAGAGGAAATAACTTTGGTCTTTGTTTTTATCTTGACCAGCGATCAACTGATACATTCCATTTCCTGTTTGCGTCTTTTGACAATAATGGCCAGTTGCTACATAGTCAGCCCCTAAACTTTTGGCTGCTTTTAAAAAGACATCAAATTTGATTTCTCTATTACAAAGTACATCTGGATTCGGTGTTCGGCCTGCTTCGTATTCAGCAAACATGTAATCCACGATTCTCTTTTTATATTCCTCACTCAAATCAAGTGTTTGAAAAGGAATTCCAAGTTTTTGTGCAACCAGCAAAGCGTCATTGCTGTCATCAATCCAGGGGCAGTCGTCTGAAATAGTTACGCTTTCATCGTGCCAGTTTTTCATAAACATACCGATGACATTATACCCTTCTTGTTTCAGAAGATATGCCGCAACACTCGAATCTACTCCGCCGGAAAGTCCGACTACAACTGTTTTCAGAATTCTAAATTTTGTACAAAAATACGTCAATTCGGCAAAATACAAGAACTCCTGAATTTTCATCCCTGTAAACTCTTAACATTATTTAATGCACGATCACCAAACTATTTTGGACTAATTTTTGTTCCTTTACATTCATAGATGCGTATCCTGCTTTTGTCTCTGTTTAGTTTTTTTGTTGTGAGTTATTCTTACTCGCAGTCGCTCACTGTGAATGATTCAATCATTACTGTGAAAGGAAGAGCTATTGATACCAACGCTACCATTGGTTTTTATAACATCATGGTCGTTAACAAAACTGCAGGTAAAGGAATCTTTGGAGATTATACTGGCAATTTTGAAATCTCAGTAAAAAAAGGAGATCTGATTGCCGTTTCTGTAGTCGGTTATCAAACTGTTTATTTCAGTTTTAAAGATCATGCCTACAAACCCGTTTACGACATTACAATTTATCTGAAGTTAAGGGAAGTTTCAAGCGATGTTGTTGAAGTAACTCCACTTAAAACCCTTGAAGAATTGCAAGAAGAAAGGGCGAGCATTGCTAAACGTGAAGTTCCAAAAGTTACTGTAGAAAATGCTTTTACCAGTCCGATTACAGCCTTGTACGTGGCCTTCAGCAAGCGTGAAAAAACTAAACGCCTGGTTGCAGACATGGAATATCAGGATCAGCAGGATGATATCGTCAGAGAAATTTTACGCATTTATGTTCACAATGATATTATCAACTTGAATGAAGATGATTTTACAGAGTTCATTAATTTTCTGAATCTCAATGATGAGTTTTTGCGAACGGCGACTGACTACGAGCTTATTACGTATATTAAGGCCAAGTACGAGCATTTTATCCGAATTAAGGAAGGCTATTAACTGCTGATTCTGGAATTGAACCTTTCGGTTTCCAAAGTGTACAGAAAGAAAATACAATTCATGAAAAAATTTAATTTGATTTCTGTTCTGATGTTCTTTGCCCTCTCGACTAGCTTTGGAAAGAGCATCGACCTTGCGGCGCTTCAAACGTATCGCATAAACAGCGAAGTGTTTTCAATTCATATTCCTAAAGGTCATTTTGTTTTAAAGGGACATATCTATGATCAGAATCGGACTAAAAATCTTACTGGCGCTATAATTTCTAACCAGTCTCAAACAATTACAGATTCGTCAAAATTGAATGGAAGTTTTCAAATGCTTTTTCCTCTTTCAGACACTTTGATTTACTGTTTCAAATCAGGATATAATGAAGTTGTTATTCCGTCACAATTCAAAGATCAGCATGTCATCGATGTTGATATCTACTTGAGTGATGCAATTCCATCAGTTTGTTTCAAACCTGTGATTTATGGTTATAACGCTCCGCATGAATTTTCGCTAAACTTAAATCCGCGTGGTAAGTTTACCTATACATATCCTGAATCTGGGAGTGGAATCTGGAATTTGCGAACAAATGAAGACGGGACTTTATTCAATCTCAACGATCAAAAAAATTACCCCTACATATTTTGGGAAGGCGATGCCACGATTCATACAATTTATCAAAGTGAAAATACATTGGAGGGCTTTCTCATCAAAACAGATACCTGCATTTCATTTTTAGAAAATACGCTGATCGCTTATGGATTGAATGAAAAAGAATCAACTGATTTTATTATTTTTTGGGGACCCAGAATGACTGAATCACCTTATGCTCTTGTGCAATTTTTAGTCAATGCAGATTACGAAAAATATATTGCATCGTTGACCATCAATCCACAACCTGAAACCTTGCTTCGATTATATATGTACCTTGTTCCTTTGCAAACAGATGAAACTACATTGAACGTCGTAACTCCGCAAATTGATCAAATTTCACGCAAGGGGTTTACTGTGATTGAATGGGGTGGATCTGTGCTTCAACCTGATCTAAAATTAAATTGAACTTATGAAAAATATACTTTCACTTTTAAGTGGTTTATTGATTATGAACAATTCTTTTTCTGAAGGTGGCCCGCAAGATATTGGTCAAAATTATTCTGTTGTATCTGATGTTAAAGATGCGTCCTTGACAAAAGGAACCTTTGTGGTAGAAGGTGAAATCAGAATGTATTCAAGTGGTTTTCCGTTGCCTGATGCGTTTGTTGGAACAGCATTGGAGGCTGAAAGAACAAAGTCTGATTCGGTTGGCAGATTCAGGATAATCTGCAATACAAAAGAAGATAGGTAATTTATCTTTATTCAGATAAGGATTTGACTGCCTCTGTAAAGCTTGATCCAAAAGGAGAATTTACGTTTACGTATCCAGAATACAATGCTGGTTGGAATGTTCAGGTGAATAAATTGGGTGGCATAACCGATCTGGCAACAAACAAAAATTATCCCTATTTATTTTGGGAGGCAAAAAGCAAAAATCTCTTTTATCAAACCAATCAGAATACACTTGCCGGCTTTGTTATTAATACAGATTCAACCATTCAATTTCTGGAAGAGCAACTAACAGCGCTCGGTTTGAATGAAACTGAGCAAACAGATTTTATTACTTTTTGGGGGCCCATTCTTCAAAAAGAACAATTTGCGTTGATTCAATTTTTAGTAGATAATGTTTATGAGTCTACCGTTGCAGGTCTGCAGATTAGTCCGCAACCCGATGTCATGCGCAGAGTTTATATCCTTTGTTCACCATTGAAAGATTCAGCCATTGGACTTGATGTTGTTCCACAAGAATTTAAATCATTTGAACGTTTTGGTTTCACAGTTGTAGAATGGGGTGGAAGTGAAATTGATTTAACCAATTTAAAACCTCAATAATATGAAATTTGTTTTCCTTTTTTTGGCGATTTGTTCTGCAGGATTTCTTTTTGCCGGAGATCGCAAATCAATTCTCAGACAGAATTATCAGGTTGTTTCAGATGAATATAATTCAGAAGTTCCTACTGGCAAGTGTTTGGTAAAAGGACAAGTACTGGGACCAAACTATACCGCCGATGGAAAACAAATTCCGTTAAGTGGCGCAACGATTTCAACGCTTGACCGCAAGAAGACCTGCGTTGCAGACAATCAAGGGAATTACAAACTACTGCTCGATGCAACAGATACAACGGTGTATATGTTCATGGCGGGTTATGAAGAAATTGTGATTTGGAATTACAATTTTCAAAGCAAACATGTTGTGACAATTAATTTCTATCCATATTTCGATCAGATTTATGAAGTTGATAAACCTGTGATCTATCTTTATTCTGAAAAAGAATTAAATGCTGAGGTAAAATTTGCCTGTAAAGGTGCGCTTACTTTTACGTATCCGGTTTACAATGAATCATGGAAAGTACAGGTAAATTCAATTGGTATAAAAGATGCTGAGACAGGTAAAGCCTATCCGTATTTGTTTTGGGAAGCCGAGACGAATGAACTTGATTTTAACTATGAAGAAGATGGAATTTCTGCAGCCATTATCAAGACTGATAGTGTGATTTCATATCTTGAAAATTCACTTGCTGCCATGGGATTGAATGCAACTGAGCAAACTGACTTTATTACTTTTTGGGCGCCACGAATGATACTGCATGAATTTGTGCTTGTACAATTTTTGACTGGATCTTTGTATGATGAAAAGATTTCTACCATGCAAATTACACCTAAACCTGATGCTCTGTTACGTGTATTTATGCTGTGGCAACCATTGCCGTCATCAAGCAATCCTATAAAAGTGATTCCGCAGAAATTTGAAAAATTTGATCGTAACGGATTTACAGTTGTAGAATGGGGCGGAACCAAATTACCATCCGTAGAATTAATACCTTAACATTATGAAAAAGTTCCTGATCTTATTTACACTATTTTATTCTTTTGTTTCCAATGCGGAATCAATTATGCGTGATTATTATGTAGTCGTGTCGGATGTTTATGATGAAAACATTAAACCTGGTACATGCTTGTTAACTGGGAAGACAATTGATGTAAATGATAATAATATTGTTGGAGGTACTGTTTCTAATTTTGACAGATCCAGAGCAACAGTCTCAAAAGCAGATGGCTCTTATTCACTTTTGTTAAGCACTCATGATACAGCAGTTTTTTTCTATCATGAAAACTACGGTGAAGTTGTGATCTGGAAATACAATTTTCAATCACAGCATCGTGTTGAAGTTAATTTTATTTCGATGGAGTATAGTGAGATTCCGGTAGTACAAGAGAAGCCAGTCATCTATCTTTATTCAGAAAATGAAATGGATGTAGATCTAACTTTGAAACATTCAAACTTGACCTTTACGTATCCATCTTATTCACAAGGCTGGCATGTCAAAACAAATAGAGAAGGCGGAATTACAAATCATATGGATGGAAAAACTTTTCCTTATCTATTTTGGGAAGGTGAAACGGAAAATCTTGGGCTCAAAAATTACAATGGAGTAATTTCTGGAACAATTATTAATACAGATTCAACAATTGCATTTCTAGAAAATACGCTCACAGCTATTGGCTTGAATGCTACAGAACAGACAGATTTTATTACGTATTGGGGACCTCGTTTGATTCAATCCCGATTTGCGTTTGTACAATTTCTGATTGATGACGAAGTAGATCAATTGATAGCTGGATTAGATGTAAATCCCACACCAGAGAATCAACGCCGGGTCTACATGCTTTTTACACCGCTGGAAAAACCTCAGGTGCCATTTGAATTTGAGCCGCAAGTATTCTGTGATTTTTCAAGAACTGGATTCACAGTTGTTGAATGGGGAGGATCTCAATTATCTTTACGTACATTATTCCAATGAGTATGAAAAATCTGCTTTTCATTTTTTTATCTTGTAACACCATGCTCTTGTTTGGTATGGAAAAAAGACCAAGTCTGCCTTTGTACACGATTGTTTCTGACAAAGAAGATCAAACCATAAAGAAGGGGTTTTGTATTGTTGAAGGATATGTTGTGGATCAGTCTGGCAAAAAAATTCAAGGCGCACTTGTGTCTACTGTTTCTCACAAACGTCAAACGCGCACTGATGGAAACGGATTTTATACTTTGAAATTGACGTATAAAGATTCCAGCATTTATATGTTTCATGAAAAGTATGGTGAAATTGTAGTTCCAAATTATGATTTCAAATCACAGCATCGTGTGGTGATTCATTTTAATCCTGAAGATCCATCTGGTCCAAATCAAACGGTAAAAAAGCCTGTGATTTATTTATACAGTGCTGAGCCAACAAATGTGAGTGTAGTTTTAAATCATCCGGGAATGACGTTTATGTATCCGGGGTATGAAAATGGTTGGAATATGGAAACATCTGATTCTGGAACATTAAAAGATATCTCTACTAAAAAAGAATACCCGTATTTGTTTTGGGAAGCAAAAACGAGCGGTTTAAAATATCAATCAAATTCAAACGAAGTAGATGGTTTTCTCATTGCTACTGATACGATTGTACCCTTTCTAGAAAATGCTTTGAACCAACTTGGGCTAAATGCAAAAGAACAAACGGACTTCATTACTTTTTGGGCACCTCAGTTAATTGCGCAGCCTTTTGTTTTGATTCAGTTTTTAGTGGATGAAACGTATGAATCAGAGATTGCTCCAATTACAGTAAATCCGATACCAGACAGCCAGCGTCGTCTATTCATGTTGTACACACCGTTGAGTTCTATGGAAGAAGTTTCTTATACGATCTTGCCGCAGCAATTCGCTCCTTTTAATCGAAGCGGTTTAACTCTGATTGAGTGGGGTGGTGCGGAAATCGATCTGGAAATTGCTGAGGCTCATTAAATGCAGCTCTCAGAATTTTACCAAAATCTGTTAAAATCCGGCTATTTCAATGTTTTGCGGATTCGCAGCGATTTTTTTTTATTCCCATACAATAATCTGAAATCAAAGGCGTTTACTAAGAAAACAAAAACCTGTAGCTTGCCTATGAATAAAATTTACTCGTCTGATTTTAAAACAACACCTAAAAACAAACCGGAAACGGATTCCAGAAATACACCGAGAACAGATGTCCTCAACAACATCTTGAATTTCTCTAAAGCTCTGGAAGTTTTAAAAACAAACATGCCTGCTAAAACAGGCTCAAGAAATGTTGAGATTGTGTTAAACTAAAAAAGAAAAAGTCCCGGCAAAACCGGGACTTTTTATTTAGTATCCTTTATAATTATTTCATGAATTTATCATAGACTACATTCTGCGGATCGCACTCTGTGCAGAGCTGTGATTTTTTAAGCGTACCATTCACGGTGTGTGACATGACATCACCCCAATCGGGGTAATCATCCGTTTTAAATTTGCTGATTTCTTCACGCAACGCTCCAATAAAGCTGGTGGTAAAAAAGCCACCGTTGTTCATTGTACACCAGGAATACTCGCCTTTGCTGGCTCCTGCTGCAATGATGTCTCCATCGGTTTGAAAAAACAATTGTTTTAATTTGTTTAAATCGGGATCAACGCTTGATCTGGAATTCATAAAACTGGATCCCACCGATTTTGAAAATCCAACATCACTGTTACAGCAATCACCAAGCACAATATTTAAACGAGCACCTTTTTTTACCAGTTCATCAAATACTTGTTTCAGATTCATGGTTGCCGCATCATCCATAGGTTGATATTCGCTATAACGCATATCCAGCTGAGGATATTTTTCAGTCTGATTGGAGTAGCGATAGCCGTGACCAGAGTACATGAAGGTTACCACATCATTTAATCCGGGTTTAAACCCAAGCATAAAATTCTCGACATTTTTTTTGGTGAATTGTTTATCCGTGAAAAGTATTTTATTCATTTCCACACCCAGTACTTCAGAAATTCCGGTTACTTCACTCACCATGTTGTTAAGGTCTACCATCGTTGACGTTCCGATGTCTGAAATTAAGGTGTTTGCTACTAATATCAAATGAATTTTTACGGGTTGGTTTCCGTAAATACTTGTATTGGTATTCTCAGTAGAACTTGTATTATTTGTTGAGTTATTTTCAGAAACCGATTCAGTTTCTGTTTCATTTGTAGTTTCTGTTTCTGTATAATTTTCTTCTGTTGAGTTGCTTCCCGCGCCCAGGAGAATGCTGTAATCATATTCATCTGTATAATAGAAGAACTTTAAGTATTCAGCGTTGAGCCAGGACATATCTACTTCCACAAAAGTAGGTTCAATGATGTTATCGAATTGCTCAGCTTCAAGGTCGCTATCACTTATAATAAATGGACCTACAAAATCACCGGTTGTTTCATCTTTGTACCAGAATAAATGATCGGGGTCCCACGTATCATCTGTTTCGTTTTGGATAAATTCACTGGATGTTGCCACCATTGTAATCACATCACCAGACTCATCCACGATATATTGATACTCTGAATGCACCACGTTGTATGATCCATCAGCGGCATAATAACCGGTGCGCATGTAAACATCTTCTTCAGAAAAGAAAACCATAAAACCAAAATATTCTGTTCCACCAGCAGTCCAGCGAATGTCATAGAGATTTTGGGCAACAGAATTAAATCCAACAAGAAGGAGTAGGGCAACTAGGAATCTTTTCATACAGGGAGTTAATAGGGTGATTGGGTGATGGAATAAATGTAATGAAATTTCAGGAATCAAAAATTAATCAGTTTGCAGGATCACTTGAATTTCAAAAAAAAAATAGACGTATAGGTAGTACTACTTCGTCCCCGTATAAATGAAAGCAGGCGGTAAATTGATGGTCGTAAATGAGATTTTCATTTTAGGAAAACACATCTTGATCAGCTTTTTGGAAGTGAGTGAGTATTGATACTGCACATAGATTCCGCCGCATTTTAAGGCTTCGTATGATTTGATGAGAATTTTCTTTTTCGTCTGATCAGGAATAACGGCTAGCGGAAGTGAAGACAAAATTGCATCAACGTGTGAAACGCCGTGCTCTTTCAATATGACATCCAGTTGATCTGCGCTCTGGTTGAGTAAAATAACGCGTGGATCTTTGATTTTTTCAGTCAGTAATTTGAAGAAATTATCATTTAATTCAATCACAAATAGTTTAGCGTCAGGCAATGCGCGCTTCAACATTTCAATGGTGAATACACCTGTTCCTGGACCCAATTCTACAAGTACTTTGGCAGTTTTGAAATCAATTTTGTCACATTTTTTTGACCAAAAAGCGTGAACTTGGTGCAACTGCGCCAACTTGTTTGCGCTCTTTAAAAAAGGTGCTTAAAAATTTTCGGCTATGCGCTTTTGGTTTATTCACCGTCTTCAGTAATTGATAAAAATCCTTTGTTAATTATACCCAGTGAAATGCCCTGGAGTTCTGTTCCAAAAACAGGACTGTTATTTGATTTAGAAACATTCAATTCTTTGGTGAAGATCCATTTTGATGTTGGATCAAATAGAGTAAGATTTGCAGGCTTACCGATTTCGATAGCTGCGCTGTCGATATTAAAACAAGCGCGCGGATTTGTACTGATGAATTTTATTTTTTCTTCCAGCGTAAAATCTTTAATTGAATTTAAAAGTGGAAATAAAATTTGAGTACCCGTTGCACCAAAAGCAGCGTGGTCAAATTCCACTTCTTTATTCTCAACATCTTCCGGATTGTGATCTGAACAAACAAAATCAATTGTTCCATCTTTCAAACCTGCAATCAATGCATGTTGATCATCTGCTGAACGAAGTGGCGGAAGAAATTTGAAATTAGAATCAAATCCAAGTACATCTTTCTCTGTGAAAATCAAATTGTGGATATAACAATCTGCTGTCACATTCAATCCTTGTTTTTTAGCTAAGCGAATCATTTCAACAGATTCTTTAGTAGAAATTCCAGTAAAATGTAATCTCGAATCAGTGTATTCAAGAATGCTTAAATCTCTTTGAACAACGGTGTATTCTGAAAGTGATGGAATTGATTTTAATCCTGTAAAAATACTTGCCTTGCCTTCATGAACCATTCCTTTACCGAAGATTGAATGGTCGTAAGGAAAGGAAACTATAATGCCGTTGAAGTTTTTTGCATACAGCAACGCGCGATACATGATACCTGCTGATACTTGCTTTTCTGCATCCGTGAAAGCGATTGCCCCGGCTTGGGTCATGTCATACATTTCTGCCAAAGCGGTGCCTGCAAGTTGCTCCGTTAATGAACCATAGGGATGAACTGAAACCGCAGACATTTGTGATTTGTTGATCACGTATTCAATCTGTGCTTTGTTCGAAATTTTTGGATTGGTATCTGGGCTCACCGAAACGGCAGTCATTCCGCCTGATTCTGCAACTTTTAAGCCTGAATGAAGATCTTCTTTATGTTCTAAACCCGGATCACAGAAATTTACTTTGGCATCATACCAGCCAGAAGAAACGTGGAGGTTTTTAGAGGCAATTGTTTTATCAACCTCTGCTTTTAAGTCGGTTCCAATCTTAGTAATGACGCCAGATTCAATCAAGATATCACATGTCTTTTGATGGAATGTACTTCCTTCTGAAATGACTTTGGCAGATTTAATCAGAATCTTCATGGACTTTATACTAACTGTACAAAAGTACTAAGACTTCCAGAATTTTAACAATAAGATTTCAACAGCAAAAAAGATGAGTGCGATTATCAAACACCAACGCCACCATTCGGATGCTTTCAAGCTGCTGATTTCCAGTTGTCCGGCAGTATCTACTTGCAGAGGCTGTGCATTTTGCCAACCAACTTTTGTGAATTGATTTTTGATTTCTTCAGCAGAATAGCATGAAATATCAGACTCCATGCGGTTATAATTAAGTGCAAGAATGTCTTTATAATCGGTTTGGTTGCTCAGTTCATAAAAACCAGAAGATTTTAATTCATCTTGAATTTGTGCAAAAGAAAGTGCCCTTGTATTACCGCTATGAACAACCAGTGGAATGTAATCAACCTGCATTTCGGTATTGATTAAATGAATTGGATTTTTTTCATCCAGCGCAGTGTTCATTGGAAAGTTTTCCATCTTGCCAATGGTCATGGCTAAAGGTTTTTGAAAAGATGCGGTTTCAGCAAATCTCAAAAAGCTTGCAGCAAATAAAGCATGGTTTTGAAAATTACTAAACGCTAGTTTTAAAGGAGCGGCCATAAAGACCAATCTACCATTTGCACGGTTTCCGTAATACATAAAAGGTTGTGTGCTATTAAATCCAAAAAGCGTAATGAAGTTTTGCGATCCCTGAACGTTCAACGAAAATGATTTGCTTACTTCTGGAAATTTATAGTTTGATGGTTTGGTTTCAAAAACGCCGCTGTATAGCGGATCATCTGAGTTGAAATAGGACAATTCACCGGGTTTATTTTGTTGACTCATCGATGGCAAATTGTGACTGTTTAAAAACAAGTTCCAACTGCTCATTTCTGGTTCTTCTCCTGGAATTAGAATCACGGTACAACCATCTTTCAAAGCTTCACCAATCATATCCTGAATACCTGAAGGGATTTTATTTATATTCTGCAGAACAATAAGTTCTTTGTCTTTGAATTTTTCCTGAGTGAGGCCGTTGATTGTGGTTGCTTCGTAATGGTAATAATCGTCAAGTCCGTACAGCTGTTCCAGATTTTTAACATCGCTGACATCATTTTTTACCAATATGATTTCTACTTGTTTTTTGATTTCGTAGGTGAAAAAATATTCGTCGTCAAAATACAGCTGGCTCGTTGAAACGGCAATGCTGCCTTTTTTTATTCCTGGAGTTTTATCTGTGAAATTGATGGATCCGATAGCACTTGAATTTGCCTCTACTGAAATTCGTTTGGGTGCAGGTTGATTGCCTTCAATTTTCAGATTGATTGATAAATCTTGCTGACTCATGTCACTCTGATTCTGAATTCTGAAAAATACATCAATAGGAGCATCCACGCGATGAACCGGTGTTTCAAACCAAACACTGTCAACGTAGATGTTTTCAAGCACCTGACCTTTGGGTTGATAATAGTAGCATTGAATTTCCTCACGCTTAAAATCGGTTAATGTATTGGAAGATTTTTGAAAATCAGAGAATATGAAAATGCGGTTGTTTGATAATTTTTGTTGTGTGGCAATCATATCAACCTGTGAATTTAAAACGGTGCTCAATTTTGTAGTTCGTGCTGAGAAATCAATTTTTTTAATGGCTTCGATCACATCTGCCGGTGAGTAATAACGATACTGGGTAGAAAGCAGATCACAAGTAAAGAGCGCTACTTTTTCCGTTTGATCAAATGATTTCACCAATTCAATGGCCTGATTTTTTGACTCGTTAAGCAGATTGCCATCAGATCCTTCAGCTTCCATGCTGTAGGAATTGTCAATGTATATAAGGCTTGTATTCTCTGTTGAATTTTGATCCGCTGTTGGAATATACGGTTGCGCAAATGCAAAGACTAAAAAGAGAATTGCAAGTATGCGTGAAATTAAAATTAGAAGATGTTTGAGTTTTAAACCAGATCTAGAATCTTCAGTAACTTCTTTTAAAAACTTGACCCTTGAAAAGTAGACCGTTTTGTAGCGTCTGAAATTAAATAAATGAATGATGATCGGAACTGCAATCAGCAAAGACGCCCAAAGAAAATTCGGATATACAAAATTCATACTGCAAATATGACAAATCAAACGGACATTGCGTTATGCTATTGTGTAAACGGTTGTGTTATTTTTTTCAGGGAATAGGACAGAGGCAAAAGGACAGAGGGATTTAACCTATTTCTCATTCACACCAATTCCAAATAGCGCGTAATCCTATTTGGCCGGATCTTTTGGATCAAATTTTCGAAGCACTTGCATCATTTCTTCAACGGTTTTCCAATCATCCTGGGTGCGGTTGATCAGTCCAAGTTCTCTTGCAATTCTTCCGGTATGAACATCCAAAGGCACGCACAGGTCGGACATTGGAATCGAATTCCAGATTCCAAAATCAACTTTGCGTTTATCCTTTCTGACCATCCATCGCAAATACATGTTTATGCGTTTGCAGGCTGAATTGGAAAGTGGAGATGAAATGTGTTTGACAGATCTTTTTTCAAAATTATCATCTATAAATATATTCCTGAGATGGATGATTCGTTCCTTAATATCGCCCTGAAATTTTTTACCACCAAATACCTCTTCAAGGGATGAGCCGCTTTTATAAATTCTGCGAATGGAAGTGAAGAAATTTTCTAAGTCTTTTCCATTAAAAGTACGATGTACAAACTTCAAATCTCTGAAGTCTTTTGGCGATGCATGCAAGACGAAATCATGCGGGGCATATCCCGTAATGTTTAATAAATTGTCACCACTTTTTAAGATAGTTGCACGATTGCCCCAGGCTATACTGGCAATGATGAAACCGATGATTTCAATGTCTTCTTTTTTATTGAGCTTGTGAGGAATTGAAATTGGATCGTTTACAATAAATTCAGGGGTGTTGTACTGATCCGTTTTTTCTTCGAGCAGTATTTTCAATTCCTGCAGTTTCTTTGGTTCAGATAATCTGCCCATCTTTCATTTCAAAGCGTTTGTCAGCCATGGCCGCAAGTTCACGGTTGTGGGTAACAATTACAAATGTCTGATTCATTTCTGTTTTGAGTCGGAAGAATAAATCATGTAATTCTTTTGCGTTTACAGAATCCAGATTCCCGGATGGTTCATCGGCAAGAATGATATCCGGCTTGTTCATAAGCGCACGCGCTACTGCAACACGCTGTTGCTCGCCGCCGGAAAGTTGTGAAGGCTTGTGTTCCAATCTTGCTGCTAATCCTAAAAAGTCGAGTAATTCTTTTGCGCGTTGCGTACTCTCTGCCATTGGTTTTTTTCCAATCATGGCTGGAATCAAAACATTTTCCAAAGCTGTGAATTCGGGCAGCAGTTGATGAAACTGAAATATGAAGCCAAGATGTTTATTGCGAAAAGCTGCAAGTGCCTCACCAGAAAGTTGCACAACATTTTGACCATTGATAAAAATCTCACCTTTATCTGCGGCATCCAAGGTGCCCAGAATTTGTAGTAAGGTTGTTTTGCCGGCGCCTGAAGAACCAACAATACAAGCTATTTCTGCACGGCTTACTTGCAGGTCGATTCCTTTAAGGATTGACAGGTCGCCGTAATTTTTGTAAATTCCCTTCGCTAATAACATAGGTCGTTAAAATTAGGTAGATTTGTGTTGCTCTAAGCACTTTGACTGAATTAAATGTTTGAAGAGAACGAAAATTTTTATCCTGCCAAGCCTGAACTGATCCAGCCAGAGCAGCGATCACGCTATGTGCGCATGCTTTTTTCAATCCTCCTTTTTTTTGTTGTTTTTGTCACTTTAATCTCAGAAAACAATTATTTGCTGGCTGCTGAAATTATAGGTATTTTGATTTTGCACGAATCTGGCCACTTGCTCACCATGAAAATATTTGGCTATAAAGCTTTGAACATGGTGTTTATTCCTTTTCTGGGAGCCATGGTATCAGGAAAAAAACTCAAAGTGTCACAGCGCCAACGATTTTGGATTAGCTTAATGGGGCCGCTTCCCGGTATAGTCCTTGGTTGTTCGTTGCTCGCATATGGCGCAATGATTGCGCCTGATTACTCTCTTGTTGAATTGGCTTTGCTACTGATTTCGATTAATCTGTTTAATCTGATTCCATTGGATCCATTAGACGGTGGAAATATTATTGAGATTTTGTTTTTTCCGTCCAACGAAAATGCAAAGATGTATTACACACTGATCTCTTCAATTCTGATTATTATTGTTGGCGTTTATGCCAGTTTTTTTCCGCTCTTGATTTTTGGTTTTTTGATGGCATTTAAGGTACGAGCGTATCAAAAAAACAAGGTGATTCACGATGATTTGGAAGAGCTGGATCTCAATTATAAAAAAGAATATAACGAATTGTCAGACCGTGAATACTGGACAATCAGAAGAGTCTTCCTCGATAAAAATCCAAAAATAAAAGAATTGATTCCAGAAGACGGAACGATCTGGGAAAATGAAAAATTGATTGTTGAGCAAGTGAATCAGTTGCTTCGATTTGAAGTCATAAAAGATCTTTCTCATTTGAAGAGATATTTGCTCTTCATCTTGTTTTTAGCATCCATTGTTGTGCCTTTATTCATAATGGCTAAGAACTACGAACTCATTGAATGGTACATGAATCATGAAGCAATTTAACGCAGGTGATTACGTTGCCGTTTTGCATGAAGCGATTGCTGGCACTGTCATTCATTCAGATAAAATAAAAACTAAAATCAAAGATCAGCACGGCTTTGAGCGAGAGTATAAGAACGAACTACTTGTAATTGCTAAAGCTGAAGATCAATATCGTTTGATTGATGATCCACATGATAAAGATTCAGTCAGGATTAAACCAAAATCCAAACCAAAAAAAGTCAGCATTTCTCAAAATATTCCACTAGAAATTGATTTGCATTTTGAAGCGCTCAAAAATAATTTATCCTTCACAGATCCCAATCAGATTTTACAGAAACAAATGACGGCGTGCAAATCTTTTATCAAAAAGGCGTTGGACAAAAAAGCTAAAAAGATTGTTTTGATTCATGGAAAGGGTGAAGGTATTCTTAAGGCTGAGATTCATTTGTATCTGAACAAAATGAAAACCGAAATGGCAATCAAGCTTTCGTATCATGACGCTCCCTACACTGACTATGGAGTGGGTGGGGCGACTGAGGTTGTTTTTGGGTGACCTATGAAAAAAGAAATTCTGTTTTTCTGCGCCTTATTTTTAGCATCATCTTTAAATGCGGCAGATACGACTTTGATGCGAAAACATTTTAACGCAATCATAAATACGCCTGAACCACGCAATTTTTTAAACATTGAATCGCTTAATCTGGTTGCAGATTATGTTGCTTCAGAATTTAATAAGTATGGAGATTCTACGGTGTTTCAAGAGTTCGAAGTTGACTCCAGAAAATATAAAAATGTAATTACCTCATTCGGCCCAAAAGACGCACAACGAATTATCGTCGGCGCTCATTATGATGTGTGTGGCGATCAGGATGGCGCAGATGACAATGCAAGTGGAGTGGTGGCACTACTAGAATTTGCAAGACTTCTAAAAGGAGTCGAGTTGAAGTATCGGGTTGATTTGGTAGCATATACCTTAGAAGAGCCTCCCTTTTTTGGAACCAACGAAATGGGATCATACTTCCATGCAAACTATTTATTTAAGAATAGTATTCCGGTTTATGGAATGATTTGCCTCGATATGATTGGTTATTATTCAGATGAAAAAAAATCACAATCCTATCCGCTCGGAATTTTAAAACTGATCTACGGTGGAAAAGGAGATTATATTACTGTAGTGCGCTGTTTTCGAGGAGGCAGATTTGCCAAAGAAGCAAAACGTGAAATGAAAAATTCAGAATCTCCGATCGAGGTAAAATCGTTCAAAGGACCTAAGAAATTAAATGGCATTGCGTTCTCAGATCATTTGAGTTATTGGAGATTTGGTTACAGTTCGCTCTTCATCACAAATACTGGTTTTTATAGAAATCCACATTATCATCAGATTGGCGACACATTGAGTTCGCTCGATTTTAATCGAATGGCGCAAGCAGTAGATGCTGTTTTTGAAACCATCACTTCTATTGAATAGTTTTACTTAGTTTTTGTTCGTCGGATTAATACTCCGATTAAATTAACTTTCTGATCAACAAGCTTTGGATTCTAAAGCTTAGAATTGATGCGGATAGCAAAGAATATCAAAATTATCATCTCAATTATTGAAAAGGCCACTCGTCGAAAAATATTTTTCTGAAAAAATATTTATTCAAACCTTTGCAGTACAAAATCGTGTTAACCTGCGTTTTTCGTATTGTTAGACAGCGTGATAAGGCGAAGGGAAATTAGTGACGTTAAAACTTCAAAAACGCTTAAAACGTTTTTGAAAAATAAACGGCAACTTTCTTCTGCACTTACACGTATATAGTATGGTACCCAAAATTTCATGAGAAGAAAATTACTTTTACTTTTTTTGCTTAGCTGTGGATATGCCAACGCTAATGTTATTCGTGTAATCAATACAGATAATGCTGGTGTTGGTTCTTTAAGAGACGCCATTGAAAATGTTGCAGTAGCGAATGATACTGTCTTAATAGATGTGAAGGGTACAATCCTTCTTCAGTCAACAATCAACATCAACTCTAAATCTAATCTAACAATCATTGGGCCTACCGCAAAGCATTGCACAATTCAAGATGCCGCAGCTTTTTCAGGTACTTCATTGGTAGAGATTATTGGTTCTTCGAATATACATTTCTCATTCATTGGCTTTGTTGGCAGTGTTGCAACTGGTAGAAGAGCAGTTAGGCTTTCTGGCAATATAGGACCAATAAGTTTTTCAAAATGTTTATTCAAAGATTTTAATATCGGTGCAGAAGGTGGGGCAATAAGCAGTCAAACCTCTACTTTAAATATTTCCAGTTGTTCGTTTGTTAATAACAGCGCTGATAATGGTGGTGCGCTGGCGTTAAGTGCAACAACTTCGACTATTGAAAACACAACTTTTTGGGACAACAATGGTTTGACACAAGCAGGTGCTATACAAGTTGGTAACATTAGCACGGTTAGTTTGACGCACAATACTTTTCATCAAAATACAGCGCCTTTAATTTCTGGAGGGGCAGTTTATTCAAATAGTGCCTTAAACACCATTACATTAAGGAATAATGCGATTTCTTTCAATGGAACCGGTGATGGACAGTTTTGGGCATAATGGCAAGCTATAATTCAGATGGCGGTAATGTGTATCGAAAAATGTCCGCTTGCAGATAATATTCCTTGGGTTGCTCATGCGCAAGATGATGTCAATAAATCATTTATTGTCCATTTTTATAGATTAGCAGGTATAGTAACTGATGGATATGGATTAATGTACTTTTCAATCGAGCAATCGACTAGTGTCTTAGTTGATCAAGGGGTTGCAACAACTTTAGTTAAAGACTGCCGCAATGCACCGCGAGCACTCAAGAAAGATAGTGGTGGTCCATTAACGCCTGATGCTGGCGCTGCTGAATATACACCTTTGCGCGTAAATAATCCAAGTCCAGGCAGTACAGTGGGGGGGACCATTGGATGGGCATTTCAACCTGCGCAAAACTTTAATCCGGTTAATTTCGTTGAGTTTGATTTGGGGCTTTTCGCAGGCAACTATTCTCCGGATCAGGCAATAAATCTTAATGGTAATTACATAGTTGAAGGCTTTACACAAACAGGCACAGCGGTTCCTGGGCCTGGTACGTTTGGCTCAAATAGTGTTACACCAGCTGTCTTACTGGTTACAATTGTAAACTCTGGGGGATTTGCAAACGGTTTTACTGTTTCTGGCACAAGTAGTACTGGGTCAATAAGTGGTTTGCGTATTGTCAATTTTAATCAAGGTGGCATCAGCTGTGCCGGAGATAATTTTCAAATTTTTGGATGCGAAATAGGAATTACCAGTGCTGATGTAAGTGCTCCAAATTTATCTTTTGGAATCAAAATGAATGGCGACAACGGGGTTATTGGCGGCCGCTGGCATTGGGAACGGAACGTGATTTCGGGCAACGGTACTGTTTCAACAGGTACTGGAAATGGCTCTGAAATATCTGTTTCATCAGCCGTTTTAAATACCAAAATTCTAGGCAACATTATTGGACTGAGAAGGGATGGAACGACGATTTACTCTCTTGGCACAATTACCAAATATGGTATATACGATGCAGGGAATGGTACAATGATTGGAGATGTTTTTGCCGGAAATATTATTTCAAATAAGGTCACGGGCATCCGGTGCAATAGTAGTCAGAATGCAAAAATTTACAACAATACCCTTGGTTTAAACTACAGTCAAATTATAGCAATTGGCAATGACACGGCAATCTATGTTCAAAATAATGCATCAAATATTGAAATTGGAAAACCTTTACAAGGTGGAGGTAATATTATTTCTGGTAATACAGCTGTTGGTATTCGCATTGATGCAGCAAATGGGGTGAAAGTTTCGAATAATTTTATTGGACCAGACAAAACAGGAAATTCAGGTCCTGCTGTTACAACAACACATGGAATTTATTTAGATGATAACGGCGCAAACAATATTTTAATTGGCGGACCCAACTTGCTTGATAGAAATATTATCTCAAAAAATGGAACGGGTATTAGTGTGATCAGAACCGGAACAGGGATGCTGATTCAAAATAATATCATTGGTCTCAACGCTGCTGGTGATGCAGTTTTGTCAAATACTTCTGTTGGTATTAATGTCACTGCAACAGTGATCAATCCTGTTCAGATTGGTGCACCTGGATTGAGTAACGTAATTTCAGGTCACTCGGCTGGAGTTGGTTGCGGTATTCAAATAACGGGCGGAGCATCTCACATCATTCAAAACAATACAATTGGCCTTTCATTTGCTGGAACGGCTATTCTGGCAAACAATTATGGTATCATGATTTCAGGATCATCCAACGTTTTTATTGGTGGTGATGTTAGTTTGGATCAAGGCAACGTAATTTCAGGAAATACCCAGGCCGGTATTGAAGTTTTTGGCGGCGCTTCGAATACAAAAATCAGAGGTAATTTTATTGGTACAGATGTGTCTGGGAACATTGCATTGCCAAATGGTAGTGTTGGAGTTTGGATTGCAGATGCTACTGGAACAGAAATTGGCGGCATTGCTCAATTCAGAAATACAATCTCCGGTCATTCAAATTTTGGATCCAAAGGAATCAGTTTAACATCCACCGGTGTTGGTACAGTAATTTCTGGAAATATTATTGGGCAGAATCAAGCTGGAACCGCTGCTTTAGGCAATTATCAAGGTATTCACATTGGTGATTCACACGATGCGTATGTCGGTGGTGTTAATCCAAATTATATTACTTCAAGCACTGACGCAGGAATTGTAATTGCTACTTCTTCACCAGCAACGATTGAAGGAAATGTGCTTGGAAAATCAATGACTGGTATTGTTGCTGGCATGTCAAATTTATACGGTGTTCATGTCCAAACTCCAAATTCGGTGATTGGAAATTCATTCCCAAATATGATTGTCAATTCAACTTCACATGGAATTTTTATCAACGCGGAAACAGCCGATGGAACATTAATTAATGGGAATTATATCGGAACAGATGCTTCTTTAACCACGGGAATTGGAAATGATGGAGATGGAATTCATATCGTCGATGCGGACGATACAGAAATTGGAGTGGCATTTGGAAATACAATTATTGGAAATACACAAGCAGGAATTTATCTTACAGGAAGCGTTGAAGCATCGTTGATTTCGAATAATTCAATTTATTCTCCCGGTGGAGTTTCAATGACAAATCAATATGGAATTTATCTTGAAAACGGACCTTCAGGAAATTTTATCGGATCAACCTACGGAGTTGATGGCGATAATACCATTGGAAATTCCACACTGGATGGAATTCGATTAGACAATGCTGATGCCAATTTCATTTATGGAAATGACATCGGAAACGACGGCAACAGTTTATTTCCAAATGTGAACGGAATAAAAATATTGAACTCTACTGGCAATATTATTGGTGATGTTGGAGGAAAAAGAAATGTTATTGGAGGTAATACAGCGACAGGAATTTTGCTTGAAAATGCCATTGGTACTTTCATTCAATCTAATCTGATTGGAACTAATGTAACTGGCAATGGTCCCGTTTCAAATAATAATGGAATCGAAGTTCTTTCAGGAAGTAATGGAACTGTTATTGGTGGAACAGGTAATCTTGATTTGGCAAATACAATTTCTGCAAACCTCAATATTGGAATTCGCACAGAAAGCTCGACAACTTCAATTTATAGAAACTACATTGGACCAACTCAAGGTGGCTTGGGTGCACTGGCATTTCAGAATTACGGAATCGTAGTTGAACCAGGAGCAATGACATGTGTCATTGGAGGAGAATTCAGTTCGCAAGGAAACCTCATTGCATCGAATGAAAATGCAGGAATTCTTGTAAATGAGCAAGGTGTCTCAATTAAAGGAAATATTATTGGAGCAAGCGGCACTTACATGGCTCTTGGAAGCCAGCCAATCGGAATTGAATTGGGAACTTCATCAGCGTTCGATGTGATCATTGGTTCACCTCAGGTAGGTGCTTCTGAATTTGGAAATGTAATTTTGAATCACGCGGTTGCAGGCATTCAATTACACACAGGAGCTCATGATAATTTAATTCAGTCAAACTACATAGGCATTGATCCTTCTAATGGAGCATCCCTAGCGCAATTTATTGGAATCGAAATATTGGTTACAGCTGGAATTGATAATCAAATTGGAAGCGATGTCGTAGGAGGACAAAATCGCATTAGCGGAAATATTATAGGAATTCAGTTGGATGGTGCAGCACATACTTTTATTTACAACAACAGAATTGGTCTTGCCATTGACGAATTGAATACGAATGCAAATGCACAGCACGGAATTCATTTGATTGATGCTGGCTCTAATACAATTGGTGGAACCGGGTTAAAATCAAATATCATTTCTGGTAATACACAAAACGGAATTTTAATTGAGGGGGCTTCTTCAACAACAATATTGTCACCGGTAATATTATTGGTGCATCTCCATCACTAGGTCAGATTAATCCAAATGGCGTTGGAATAAAAATTTCAGACGGTGCAAGTAACAATACTATCGGAGAAATTGGAGCAACTTCTGGAAACACAATTTGTGGAAATAACTTTGCCGGAGTGCTAATAAACAATGCCTCATCGAATGAAATTTATAATAACAAAATAGGACTTCCATTTAAGAATGTGCACGGCATAGTAATTCAAAATGGCTCAGCAAATAACATAGTTGGAGGTACGCCATCCGAGCGAAATATTATTTCCAACAATGACAGTATGGGAGTTGTCATCAACGGTTCTTCAAACAATATTATCGCCGGTAATTTTATTGGAACAAATGAAAATGGAAACTTGCCTGCCGGAAATAAAATAGGTGTTTTTATGAGTGGAAGTAGTTTTAATACGATTGGAAATCAAAGCCATTTTAATCTTATTTCTTCTAATTCAATTGCCGGCATTCTAATTGAAAATTCACCTTCAAATACCTTTAAAAATAATTATCTGGGAACTGATTTAACAGGGGACGTTATTTATGCTGGAAGCGGAAATGCTGTAGGTGTAATACTGAAAAACTCTAACTCAAATCTTTTTGGTGGTAACAATACCATTGATGAAGAAAACATTATTTGTAACAGTGCTGCACAAGGAATTTATCTTGAAAATTCTGACTTAAATGAGATTTACGGAAATCATATTGGAATCAATAAAAATGGATCATTGTATCTTGGAAATGCACAACAAGGAATTTATCTCGAGAGTGGATCAGATAATAATACAATTGGAAGTCCAATAGTCGGATTGTCAAATTCAATAGCAGCAAACTCTATTGGTATTTATATCAAATACTCTTCTTCAAACACAATCGCTTCCAACAAAATAGGGAACAATACAGACGGAAGCGGAACATTGTCCGGTACAAACAATCAGGCAATAGGAATTCATTTGGACAGTGTTTCTGTAGGTAACAATATTGAAGAGTTAAATATTATCGGAGGAAATACTAATGCAGGTATGAAAATTTCTGGCAACCTCTCGGAAAATAATACAGTGTCCGGAAATTATTTTGGTATTAAATCTGACGGAATAACTTCTCTATCTAATGGTGTCAGCAATCTGATTATTTCTGATAGCGCACACCAGAACTTAATTGGTGGCCCAACTATTTCTGACAGAAATTATTTCGGAGGTAATTTGCAACAACATATTTTCACGGCATGGGACGCAGACTCTAATCAGATAGCAGGTAATTACATTAATCTGGGTGCTGATGGATTTACAACTTATAATACTGTTGACGGAATTTATCTCACGGTTGATTCAAAGCAAAATATAATTGGTGGCGGATTACCCGGTGAAGGAAATACAATCGTCGGTTTGTCCGGTAACGGGATCAGACTTGATTCATCTCCCAATACTAAAATTTTAGGAAACAGAATTGGTATCAAACCCGATAGTTCACCGGGCCCAATTGGTGATTCAGGAATTTTGTCTGAAGGAGCTGATAACACATGGATAGGTGCCTATCTGCCAGGTTCTGATTCTATAAATATTATTACCAACTGTAACACAGGAGTGAATCTCACAACGGTTTTTGTATTAAATAGTTCGTATGGAAATGTGATTGGTGGAAATGCAATTTATAATAATACACAACAAGGAATAGATTTATTAGGAGATGATCTTGTTATGCCAATCGATACAAATAATTCCAATATTTTTCTTGACAATGGTGGAATGGATCGGCCAGATATAATTTCAGCATGGAATTGCACAGACGGATTTACGCATGTTGGATTTAAATTTTTTGCATCAAATGCGCTCCCAAATTATCATGTTGAGTTCTATCGTAACCCTGTGCCAGATGGATCTGGATATGGTGAAGGTGAAATTTATATTGGTGATTTTACATTTAGTCCAACAACCAATTACGATACTATTTCAATTAATCTTGGTCAAACTTTAGCTCCAGGAACAGTATTGACCGCTACAATTACCGGAGTGCTCAATAATACTTCTGAGTTTTCACAACAATTTACGGTAACACTTCCTCCACCAATAGTTGCTCCTGTAACAACCGATGAGACCTGTCTCGGCGCTGCAAATGGAATTGTCACTGTCATTGCATCAGAAGCTTATCAGTTCACATGGGATGGTGGTACAACATGGACTGCTGGTAACGGAGCAATCACCGCAACTTTACCAAATGGATCTTATTCATTGGATGCGCTTTATTTAAACGGATGTACACAATCCACTCCTGTGATTTTAAACCCGGGTCCGTCATTGCCTTTTAGCTACACAATTATTCCGGACACCTGTGGTTATAGCTTAGGAGAAATTTTAATTGATACGGTGGGTACTAATTTGGCTGGTGGGTCAGGTAGTTATAGTTATACGTTTAATAACGGCGCCTTTTATGGCAGTCTGATTGATACCTTAAATCTGACAACAGGAACATATAGCATCGGACTGCAAGATATTACGCTCGGATGCTTCTCAAATCTTGACAACGTTGTTGTAAATGAGATTACAGATGTAGATGATGAGTCATTTGTATTTGATAGTTTCTGTGCGCTGGACACTCCAGTTCCTGCGTCGGTTGCAACAAGTGGGGGAGTGTTTTCTTTTGATCCAATGCCAATAGACGGTGCAACAATAAATGGCACAACTGGACTCATTGCTGGTTACGTTATGGGAAATACGTATAGCGTGGTCTATACTGTTGGCATATGTAATGAAAAAGATACGATAGTTGTACAAGCCGTCAATACAGACATTCCATCGTTTACATTCCCTGATTTTTGTGCAGGGTCTCCGCAATCAATTACACCTGTTTTGCCAGGTGGTACATTTAGCTTTGATCCAATTCCGACAGATGGTGCAACTATTAATTCAGCTACTGGAGTTATTTCTGGATCTACTGGAGGCATCTACGGAGTGAATTATTTGACGAATGGATTTTGTCCTGATGACTCAACAGTAAGTGTAACTGTTTTTCCAACTCCACCGGCTCCGCAAATCATTGCAACTGATTCTATTTACTGCGGAACAGAAACACCGGCAATGCTGAGTGTTGTTTCAGGAACAGATGTTGCGCAATGGATGATCGGAAGCTCTACGTCAACGGTGCTTTCTACTGCAGATGATTTTACTCCTGCATCATTAACAATTGGAAGCAACTACATCTACGTGGTTTTGTCTGATGGTGGATCTTGTTTAAGCGCTGCAGATAGCATAAACTATATTATTTCGGATCTATCTGTTTTATCGGCAGGTCCAGATCTTGAGACATGCATTGGTTCAGAAATTCAATTAAATGCAACTGGTGGCATAGCCTATGTATGGACGAGCAATGATGATTTATCCGATTTGGATATTGCGGACCCAATTGCGCATGTGTTTGCAGATTCGTATTACGTCGTTGCGATAACAGACTTGTATGGATGTATAAAGACTGACTCAGTGCAGGTTACTTTATTGCCTGTTGGCGATTGTAATGTAGAAACCTTTAATGCATTTTCTCCGAATGGAGACGGCACAAATGATCTTTGGATTATTGACGGCATTGAGGGGTATTCGCAAAACACTGTAACAGTCTATAATCGCTGGGGTGATATTTTAATAAGATTTGATAACTATAATAATACCAGCATCGTTTGGGATGGTACTACAAAGTCTGGCGATGATGCTCTGTCTGGAACATACTTTTTTGTTGTCAACGTCAATGGTGATCAGAATCAAACCGGTTGGGTTCAAGTAGTGAGGTAGCCAAGTTTGAATTGGATTGAAAAAATATGATAACTTTGAACTGATTTTACATGAAAATTAAAGGTTTACATAGCTTAAGCTGGAAGAAAATGGTTTTAATACCAGTTCTCTTGTTGTCGCTGTATTCAAATGCACAGCAAGACGCTATTTACAGTCAATACATGTTCAATCCGTTTGCTATCAATCCAGCCTACGCAGGAACAAGAAATTCAATGAGCGCCGTAATCCTTCACCGCAGCCAATGGGTTGGAATAGAAGGTGCGCCTGTAACTCAAACTGCAACTATTCATGCACCCGTAAATAAATACAACATAGCCTGGGGGGTTAATCTGGCACATGATAAAATTGGTCCAATGCGCAATGTGCTTGCTGGTGTGACAGGGGCTTATCATTTAAAATTCAGAGACAGTAAATTGTCATTCGGTCTTCGTGCAGGAATCTACAACAGTACCTTTAACAGAGGTTTACTCAATTTTAAAGAAGACGGTGATGCTTTTGATGTTGGCGGAACAGTAAGCTCAATGGTTCCTTCATTTGACTTTGGAGTTTATTACTACAAAACAAAATTTTTCGCAGGAATTTCGGCAACACATCTTTATAATGCGCCATTTAAGTATGATGGTTTCCCGCAAAACAATACATACCTGAGAACACATATCATGTTTAATACCGGATATGTTTTTGAGATTACGCCGAAATTTATTTTGAAACCGTCCATTCTGGTTAAGTCTACGAGTGAAGCTCCGGTGAATGTTGATTTAAACGTATCTGCACTCTTCTATAAAAAGTTTTGGATTGGCTTATCGTTCAGAAACAGATCAAGTGTAAATTTCTTGCTTGATTTCAACATCACAGATTACTTAAGAGTAGGGTATGCTTATGATATTTTGATTAACCAACTTGCTCAGTATGCACGAGGATCTCACGAAATTTTTGTCGGATTCGATTTTGATATTAAACGTTCACAAACTATTTCGCCTCGATATTTATAGCATGAAATCAAGACTGTTTTTATTTTTTGCATTGATCGGAACATTCGTAAGCGCGCAGACTTACGAAGTGAAAGATGTGACAATGTCTGGTTCCATGACAGAGATCAAAGAAATTAATTCTGAAGGGACAGATTTTTCTCCGTATGTTTTTGGAGATAAACTATACTTCACTTCCAACCGTGAGTTTGACATGTTCAATCTTGGTGAAAACAACTGGAAAAATGGCGGATATCTGAATATCTATTCTGCACAATTTAAAGGAGATATTTCGGCAGAAAGTAAATTTAAAGATGTAGAACTTGTATCTGAAAAATTAAAAACCGAAAGTCACACAGGTCCAATTTGTTTGTCAGTTACCGGAGATACCATGTTTTTTACGCAAGTAGTAATCAACGCAAAAAAAAGTAAAAAGAATAAGTTCAGACCTCAACTGTTTATGGCAGTGAAAGAAGGTGAACAATGGACAAACATTCAGGCTTTACCTTTTAATATTCCAACAGCTTCATTTGGGCATCCTGCGTATCATTCAAAAAAACAACGCCTGTATTTTGCTTCAGATATGGATGGAGGCGCCGGGCAAAAAGATATTTACTACTGTGATCTCGTTAATGGTGTTTGGGGGAAACCTGTTAACATGAAAGAAATTAATTCAGGTTCAAATGAGTTATTTCCGTTTTTAGTTGATGACCATATTTTCTTTGCTTCAGATAGATCTGGTGGTCAGGGGGGCTTAGATATTTATTGGAAAAATCTTGGGCAACCCAATGAAGAGATTCAGACTGTGAGTGGTTTGAATACGACTTTTGATGAATTTGGGATTTTTATTTTCCCGGGAATGAAAGCCGGATACATTTCATCCAACAAGTCAGGTCATGATGATATCTACTTCTTGAATATCGAGAAAAAAGTAACTGTACAGAATGAACTTGCCGGACAATTTACTTATCGGAATTTAAATGGTGAAGCGTCAAATTTAAAAGTGCAGCTGGTAGACGAGAATGGCGATTTTCTTTATGAGACTGCCACAGACTCCAATGGTGAATTCGTGTTCAGAAATCTCAATATAGACGGCACTTATGCTATACGAGCCATTAGCGAAGAAGATTTGAATTTGGTTATTTACGATGCAAACGGAAATCCAATTGTCGATTTAGTGAGTGACGAAAGAGGAAATTTTACTTACAAAAAATTGGAATATGTCACGTCAGGTTTGCCTAGCTTACTTCCTGAGAACATGTTGGATCTTCCTGACTTTGGTCATTTAAGCGGTCAACTTATTTATGAGAATATTCCTGGTAAATATCCTGCTAATCTTGAGGTGAAATTGTATGATGAGTCAGGCAATCTGGCGTTTACCGTGAAAACGGATAACACTGGTAATTTCGATTTCAGGCAACTTAAGCTAGATGAAAATTATATTCTTAAAGTAGATGAATCTGCTGACGAATTAGTGCTACTGATTTTTGATCAGGATGGTAATGTAATCGCGCAATTGAAGGCTAACCTGGAAGGTGAGTTTGTGTATCGCAGATTGAATGGAGAAAACAGTAACGGACTAGCTCTGCTTAATGAGAGTGAAGAAATTTTTGAACTCGAAACACAAACAATTGCTGGTTTCTTTGAGTATAAAAATTGACTGGAATCACAGCTGAGGGCTTGACTATTTATGCATTTAACGATGACGGGTTTATTCTTGATTCAACGCAAACAGATGGAAAAGGAGAGTTCCGCTTCAGAAGTTTGCCAACAGGTACAAACATTCTTTTCAAAATTGATGAAGAAGATCCGAATTTACAATTCGATGATTTTACACTTTACATCTATGACCGTTATGGTAAAAAAGTAGCGGGTCTTGAACGTGGACAAGGTGGATTTTTCATCTATAAGCCGCTTGGATTTAAAGACAATAGTCTGTCGACAATGGAAGAAGATTCGTTGGATATGGATCTGGCACTTACCACTAACTATAGTATTGTTCAGGTTTATTTTGACTCCAATCAAAGTACGGTAAAGCCAGACAATTTTGATGAGTTAAATACACTGTATAAATTACTGCTTGCAAATCCAAATTTGCGCATGGAAATTAATGCTTATGCAGATGCACGCGCCTCAGATGATTATAACCTTATTCTTTCAAAAAAACGTGGTGACTGGATTGTGGAGTACATGGTGAAAAAAGGAATTCCTGCTGATCGTTTTATTGTAAATGCATACGGAGAAACTAAGTTGATTGATGAATCGAATGATGCCGTCAATCGTCGTGCAGAAATTCGGGTTTATTAAGAATTAAGATTTTATAACTATGGTTGGGGCGAATGAAAATTCGCCCTTTTTTTAAATAACTAGGGAAATGGGAGATTGTCTTTTATTTGATAGTTACGTCTTTAATGTCGAATACTGAACACTGATTAACGAATGATGAAGTGCTTAATAATTGAGTTGCTCCACACTTTTTACAAATCGATGTTCATTATTCGTTAATCGATATTCGTTATTTTTTTATTGTCTTTGTTTGAGTAATCTAATTGGTGTCTATCGAAATTAAACGCGCTCTATAATCGTTGCGTATCCCTGACCAACACCAATACACATGGTTACCAAAGCGTATCGTTTATTGGTTTGTTGTAACTGCAATGCAGCGGTTTGTAAAATTCTTCCACCAGTCATTCCGAGCGGATGACCCAATGCTATCCCTCCGCCATTTGGATTGATGCGTGGATCGTTGTCATCGATTCCGAGTTTACGCGTACAGGCCAAAACTTGCGCTGCAAAAGCTTCGTTGATTTCGATTACATCAATATCATTTAAAGCAAGTCCTGCACGTTTCAATGCTTTTTCACTTGCAGGCACAGGGCCAATTCCCATAATGCGCGGTTCAACTCCGGCAACAGCAGATGAAACAATTCGTGCAAGTGGTTTAAATGAATTTCGTTTTGTGGCTTCTTCATTCGCTAACAAAAGCGCAACAGCTCCATCATTTAATCCGGACGCATTCCCGGCAGTGACAGATCCACCAGAAGATTTGAAAGCAGGTTTCAGCGATGCCAATGCTTCAAGTGTTGTGGTACTTTTTATAAATTCATCTTTGTCAAAACGAATTGGATCTTTTTTCTTTTGTGGAATTTCTACGGCAATAATTTCTTGAGCAAATCTTCCAGCAGCATTTGCAGCAGCAGCTTTTTGCTGACTGTTGAAAGCAAATTTATCTTGATCTTCACGACTGATAGCATACATTTCTGCAAGGTTTTCAGCCGTTTCACCCATGCCATCAACTCCAAATAATTCTTTCATTTTTGGATTGATAAAGCGCCAGCCAAAACTAGAATCAAACATTTGAGCATCGCGTCCAAAAGCTGACGATGTTTTTGAAATAACCCAAGGGCCGCGTGTCATATTTTCTACACCACCAGAAATGTAAATGCTTCCTGCGCCGTCTTTGATTGCGCGAGCGGCGTTAATTGTTGCGGCCATGCCTGAAGCACAAAGTCTGTTTACAGTCTCACCACCAGCAGTTATTGGAACACCGGCAAGTAACGAACTCATGCGCGCAACATTACGATTATCTTCACCAGCCTGATTGGCACAACCTAAAATAACATCTTCAATTTCGGCAGGATCAAAACCAGTATTTCGTTGAAGCAATTCTTTAATTACAATTGCAGCCAAATCATCGGTTCTCACGGCAGCCAGGCTACCTCCAAAATTTCCAATTGCTGTTCTTACAGCATCAATAATAAAAACGTCTTGCATAAAATCCAGCGCGGAATTTGGTTTTGTGTAAATTTCCCAGCAACTATTGACACGAAATTAATAAGTTTGATCCAGAAAATGGAAATTAAAAGCATAAACATAATCGGAGCAGGCAACGTGGCATTTTATTTAGTGCACAAGTTGTCTCCTCAAATTTGTGTGCGAACTGTCTATTCGAGAGATGTGTCTCATGCCTTAATATTAGCACAAAAAGCATCGGCTCAAGCGGTTGATCGTATTTCTGAATTGAGTCTGGAGGTTGATTTAAATATTATCTGTGTTAAAGATGATGCGATCAAAGCTATCGTTGAACAATTACCAAAGTCAATAACAACACTTCATACTTCCGGTGCAATTGATATTTCAATGCTAAGTAAGTTCGAAAAGTCAGGAATCATATATCCTTTACAGTCGATTTCAAAAGAGAGAATTTCTAGCTTGGGCGCAGTACCTTTTTTAATTGAAGCAAGCAGTGCATCGTTTGAAAAAGAACTATTGGAGTTTGTACAAGAGTATTTTTCAACTAACTCGATTATGGCTGATAGCAGAACACGATTGAGGATTCATCTTGCTGCTGTATTTGCGAATAACTTTACGAACTATCTGCTCATTCAGTCCAAAGATATTTTGGATAAAGCAGGAGTTGACTTTAAAATTCTGGAGCCTCTAATGATTGAAACGATCCACAAAGCATTCACTGGAACTCCGTTAAATTCTCAAACCGGACCCGCAATCAGACATGATCACGAAACAGTAAAATCTCATTTGGCTCTCATTGAAGACGAAAAAGTAAAAGCATTATATGCTATGATCACTGAATTAATTCAAAGGGAATTTAATGTCTAAGAATTATTTGGCCACCAAAGGATGGATTGTAGTTGCCTATTATTTGGGACTAATAATCATTCTTATTGGGATGCAGTTCTTATCAGGTGAATATTACCTCAGAAACAGCAACTTTTTAAATTTTGATGCTTCACACTATTTCCACATCAGCGAGAATGGTTATAATGATTTTCGTGTTGCTTTTTTTCCGCTTTTTCCAAAAATATGGGACTTCCTGAATCTTTCAGCCGTTTCAATGTCAATATTGAATTTATGCATCTACATTTTCTTTTTAATTTATTTGGGATATCAACTGCAATTTTCGCGCACACAGCTTTTTTATTCTGTTCTGATACCTTCGAATATATTCTTTTTTCTACCATACTCTGAGGCTCTTTTTTTTGCTGCATGTGTACTTGTGCTGGTTGGTATTTTAAAAGAAAAAAATTGGATAACTATTTTTGCCTTGATCATAGCCTCAGTTGCAAGGCCTGCATACGTTATTTTCCTTCCGGCACTATTTGCAGTTGCGTATTTGGGAGAGGGTACTTTTGGATCCAGACTTAAACGTATTCTGATTTATTCAGGAGCTATTTTTACTGGTACCTTTTTAGTTGGACTGATCCAATTTAATGATACTGGAAGATGGTGTGAATTTTTTGAAGCACAGGAATTGTGGGGAAATCATTTACAATTTCCAACACTTCCAATACGCTCTTGGGCGGGAGGTTGTGTAACACGACTAGATTGAACAGCACTGGTAGTTGGTGTTATTTGTTGGGTATTGACATCCTATTGGCTTTATCTTAAGTTGGTGAAAAAACAAAAGTTGGAGGTCCCGACTTCAGTTGTTTTTTCAGTATTTTATCTTGCTGGAATATCTCTAATCGTGATTTTGTTTCGGGGCGGTTCGCTTTTTAGCTTGAACAGATTTGTTTTTTGCTCTCCTTTTTTTCTGGTCTTTATTAAATACGTTAGTGATAATGTAGTTATCAGGAACCAATTCAAAATCGCAGTTTATTCATTTTTACTTTTAACGGTTTATTGGTTGTTGTTTTATTCTTTTGTGCACCTTGAAAGTTTTCTAAAATATGCTGGTTTGAGCGTTTTACTAATTGCTGTCGCAAAGCTTGTTACGAATAAGAGTTTAAAGACAAATTTGTTTAATCTGGTTGTGATCTTTATTCTAGTCGAAATCCAAGTCTACCTTTTGATTCGTTTTTTGAATGGTAATTGGGTTGCCTAAACCTTACTGAATAATCACTCGATAGGTTTGCTTAGATTCAGCTGTAGATAGGATCAACGTATATATTCCAGCAGTCAGATTTGCTAAGTCTATCGAAGAACCTGGTAAAACTTCTGTGTAGACTATTTTTCCAGTCATATCAACAATGACTAACCCGTCAATGTTTAATTCCGATTCTATATTTAAAGTCTGATTCGTTGGGTTCGGATAGAGCTTCACGAAATTTGTTCCAGCCTGCCCTTGCGAGTTTTCAACTGATAGTGTGATATTGTCAACCTGAAGTTCTGTGAAAATGTCTATGTGATCCCAGTACTGGTTATATTTTAAAATAAAAATATTGTTTCCTCCTGTAGACAAGAATGACATATCACCGATAATTACCCAACCGTCATCAAAAGTGGGGTCAATCGCATACGCACGATCTGAACCGGCAGAGCCATAATGTACAGAAGTTACAAAACCGTACGAAGATGTAAATTTTGATATAAATGCGTCTCCAAAACCATCTAAGACTCCCCAGGTTTTTGTATAGCCTGCTATGATAATGTCTTCATTTCCATTTCGAACATAAAGATCATAAACCTCGTCATCATCCGGACAATCTGAATAATTTGTGTCCATGAGCTGATTCCCATTTAAAGTAGATTTATAAACCCACATGTCTTTTTTGTCGGTAGGATAATCATAACTTCTAGCACCTCCGGCCATGTAATAAGTAGCGTATTTCACTATCGAATTGAAATAATCATCATATTCCATTCCCACAACCTTAACCCAACCAATATTGCCATCCAAATCCATCTTCAAAATAATTCCATCAGACATTCCTGCGCCGTAGCTCTCGGTTCCGCCGCAAACGACAATAGAATCGCCATCGACAATCACACCAGTTGCCCAATCGTCATCTGCATCACCGTAGGTTTTTGTCCACAGTGTGTCTCCATTCTTATCTGTGCGAACAATGTAAATATCTTTTCCGCCGGCACCGTAACTGAAGGTTTCTCCTACTAAAACAAAACCGCTATCCGCTGGAATTTGCGCAAGGCTGTTTGCTTTATCCCAATCAGAACCACCGTAAGTTTTTTCCCACATGGGAAGTCCAAATTCAGCAGCACGAACTAAGTAAAAATCAAATCCTCCTGCGCCAAAACTATTCGTGTACCCAGCAACAGCATAGGTAGAATCATGTGTAATAACTAATGAATTTCCCCAATCTGAATCTGATCCGCCGTAATTATATGACCATTTAAAATTTCCAAGTGAATCTATTTTCAAAAGAAAAAGATCTGCGTTTGCGCCCACAAAACTGCTTGAGCTTCCTGTTGCAATGTAACCGGAGTCTGGTGTTTGTTTAATGTCGCGGCCATAATCGTAGCCACTGTTTCCATATGATTTTAAGAAGTGGATATTTTGAGCATCCAGTTGAAAACAAATTCCAATCAAATAAAAAATTACGATCAGTCTTTTCATAATGTTACAATTTAAAGGATGCTGAAAAAACAGCACTTCTTCCAAAGCCAAAATTCTTAGAAATATTTCCAATCATATCTGCAGTGCCTAAGGCAAGATAAATTTTTTCCGTTGGCCAATAATTCAGATAGAGTCCCATGCGCAAGCCCGCAAATCCGCCATAAGATAGATAGGTTGATGCTGAGAATTTTGAGTAAGGTTGAAAGTAAACTCCGCCATATAAGTAAGGGCGATACTCAGGTGTAATAATTGCTTTGAATCCAAAAATGGCTTGCACTTTATTGCCGTATCGATTTGCCAATTTATCAAGCGTTATTTCAAGTGGTAAGGCCTCACCGTATCTGTTTTTAGTAGTCTGAAGTCCTAACGTGTCTTCAAAATTCCATTGATTGTTGACGCTGTCTTTTCCAATAAAATCTTGCACATTAAAACCAGTGTAATAAGTTGTTGAATCCACAAAATAATTTGACGTGTTTTTATTCCAGAAAATCCCGCCGAGATTATTAATTTTTAGCGCAATAATTTGTTTATCTCCTTTTTTGTTGTTGAAGATAAAATTGTAGTTGATGTCCAATGAAAAACCTGATCCCTGAAAAGCAAAGTAAGGTGATAAGGTATCGGTAGAAAAACCTTCACCTTGCAATTGGAGCTCAACAGAATCCAGCGCACTGTGTGTCCAAAGAAAGGAATTAGCCGCGTAAAAATCGAATGCTTTTGATCCAGACACGTATGAAACTTGAACACTGGATAAAGTGGTTTTATCATAGAATCCGACACTGAATTTTTGATAGTGCTGATATTTTGCATGTGAATAACTCAGATCCATCGTATCTCCAACATAATTTGAGTTTCCGTACATCGCGAGTGCAAAAAAATCTTTGGAAACATTTGCAGATATTAAGTGATTATCAGAAAAGGAAAGCATCAGACCATACTTTTCTTTTTTGAACAGATTGACGGTAGGAGTATAGCTATCGATTCGTTGTTCAAATTCTCCACCAAAATTATTCAAACCCTTGAGTCGATTAAAATTGTTGTCTTTCAATTCTTGATCAATGTGACCACCAAAAAGAAATTTATCCATAAATGCATTGTTGAATCGACCGCTGCCATAATGATTGAAGGATGTGATTTGAAGCACTGAACTTTCATTCACGGTATCACCAAAAATGCGCAGTGGATCCTGGGCAAGTACATTTCCTGACCAAACTAAAAACAGGATAAATAGTTGAATTGAAAATTTCATTAGAGTGAAACGTTGATCTGAAGATTAGACTTGAGGATGAAATCAAAATAAGCGCTGCCGTCAATTTTAATTTTATCGGATTGATACGTGCTGAATGAAATATTCAAAACAACTTTTTTTGCCAAATCCAAATTTAAAACATTGGTTGATGTTAGGTCAAATGTCAATGAACCTGAAGCAGGGGTAGTTATCCAGCTTGATGTATTGTAAGCGCCAGGATCTATGTCAGAAGAAGCAGAAATAGAGTCTATAATTTGATTATTTGCATCAAGTAAAACAAAATGCGCCGTTGCACCAATTGGAAAACCATTCGAGTAAATCAACTCTAACTTTCCATTATCAGGAATTACAGTTTCAGGTGCATTATAATCAATTTCAAAAGTGTCAACCAAGGTCAGGTTATTAGCACCAAAATCAAGTGGAAATTCGGCATCTAAAAATAATTCGAATGCAGATCGCGGAAATACTTCATCAGAGCCAGCAGTCACGTTTCCAAAAGGATTGATTTCAAGTTCATAACCAAGGATTATTGAATCACTCATGTTTTCAATGAAAGGCGCAAGATTGCTGTTTGAACTATTGATTGCAATTGGATATTCAGAAGGAACATAATCATACATACCTCCTGAAGCCGGATTAATATTCATGGATGTTTGAATCATTGGAAAAGTCAGATCAACCATGCTGGATGTTTTTGTATTCATGCCTTTGACAGAAGTTATAGTTGATTGTGCAATGAGGTTAAATCCGTTTTTGATGGTCAGCACAAGGTCAATTGAATCGACATTAATAGAACCTCCCGTGATATTTTTCATAAAGTCAAGTGAGATTCCGGTTGTATCTGAAAAATAGTATTGACCAAAATATCCTTTTGCATAATCAGGTTTAAGACCTTTGAACGAGATAACATATTCAACGCTGTCTGTATTTGATATTGTAAACGCATTGGTAGCTTCATTAGAGCCCATAAGGAAATCAGCCGAAAGCATGTTGATTTGATTGCCATCGGTTCCGGTAAGATCAATGTAATAACCAGCGATGTTGATAATCTCGCTGGCAATAGACGGATTAGACAAGGATCCTGCTGGAAGGTTATATGTGCGTTCAAATGGAATTGAATTCGAAGTGATTTTAGGAAAACTAAACGTAACTACCGAGGCACCCGGCCATGGGCATCTCACTTCACATTCAATTGTTCCTGCTGACACTCTTACTTTTTTTAATTCAATTTGATCCAGTTGATAAAGCTGATCGTAATCATCGGTATAACTAAACCCTGGATTAACAGTAAGGTTTGAAACACCTACAGCTGATTTTTTTACTATCGTGGTGTCAGGTAATTTTACAATGGTATCAATGGTAAACGTATAAACCGGTTTATGGTAGACCACCGAGATATAGTTAGCTGAATTAGTAGTAAGGTATTCTGCCGGAATAATATCTTCCAAAGTCAGATGACCATGAGCAATGGGCGCAGTCCAATCCGTCTCCCAGGTGGTAGGTTCCTTTTTGCACGAAGCCAAAGTGCCAATTAAAAAAAAGAAGAACAAATACTTTTGCATAGTGCCGGAATTCCAATTCAATTAATGAAACGAAGTTAATGATAAAACAGTTTGAAAAAATGAGGAATACTTTAGTTCTGAATGATTGGGAAAGTCACTGTATAGACAGATCCGCCTTTAATATGGTGTGAAATAGAACCATTGAGCTGTGAAACCAGAATATCAATTAATTCAAGTCCAAACGACTTTCCCTGATAATTTTCAAAATCAAATCCGGGGCCATTGTCTGACAATACAAGTATCATTTGATCGTCAGCAATCGAAGAGTGAATTTTCACCACACCTGCTTTTTCCTTGAATGCATGCTTCAGTGCGTTGGTGACCATTTCGTTCAGCATCAGCCCAAAAGGAATTGCCGTATCAATAGCCATCTGCAAGGTTTCCATATCAATTTCAAAACTCACATCAAAAAGACTGCGGTAGGATGCAGATAACTCATTCACCAACTCAACCGTATATTCACTAATGGAAATACTCAAAATGTCTTTTTCAAGATAAAGCCGCTCATGAATCAATGCCATCGAGCGAATGCGGTCTTTACTTTCTTCAAATACTGCACGCTCGCGTTCGCTTTCTGTGAGATTAGCCTGCATATTCAAGAGACTAATTACAATCTGCATGTTGTTTTTAACGCGGTGATGAATTTCCTTGATCAGAACTTCTTTCTCTTTGTTTTTTGCGCGCAAATCTGCATTGGACTCTTCAAGTTGACGAGTCTTGCGCTGAACCAGGCGTTCTAGATTAATCTGGTATTTTTTTACCTGCTCTATTGATTTTGCCTGTGCAATTTTGGTCGAAATCATGGCGCCAACAGTGGATAGCATTTTAAAATCCTGATCGCTGAAAAAATTTGCGCGAGGATGCTCAGAGTCAAGAACGCCAAGTGCTTTTCCTTTGTAAATGAGTGGAATTGAAATTTCAGAAAGACGAACGGCATCATCTACAATATAACGCGGATCTTTGGATGTGTCATTCACAATTTCTCCAACACCGTTCGAAAATACGGAACCAACAATTCCTTTGCCCGGGTAAAGTAAGATCGGATTGTATACCTGATGGTCACTCGTGTTTTTAGGTCCATACGCAGCGCGCTGTACAAGTGCTTTTTTCTTTTCGTCGTATAGATAAATGACGCAATCAAAGTAATCCAGATAAGCAATCGCCTTTTCTGTTACTGTCCAAAGTATTTCATCGATGGTTTCTGCCTCAATTAAACTGGTAGCAAAGGCGTTGATCACTTCAAGGTACTTCTCTTTTTGAATGAGGTCCTGATATTTTTCGTAATCTACAGTCGGGTTTGCTTTCATGCCTTCAGGTAAAATTACCAATTATACCCTGATGTTCTTAAAACTTTCGATATTTGTACAATCTTCCCTGATGTGTTATGCCAAAGTATCGACTACTTACAATTGAAGAATTAAAAGAATTCGAAAAAGAGTTCGTAGATTTTTTAGTTGTCAATGGCATAGAGCCTGAAAAATGGATTGAACTAAAAGAAAATGATCAGGATAGTGTTGACAAGATTATCGAACTCTTCAGCGATGTCATTCTGGAAAGTGTGTTGCGCAAAGTAGAGTTTATCCAGCTCAAGTCAAAAAAATATGTGCATGCCATTCAATGTCTCAGTGATAAGATGGTATCTATAGCCTTGGAAGATTCTGCAAAAGATTCTGAAAAATCAGGCGATGAATCAAAACGAGAAGATAGTTTAAGTATCTATAAATCTGAAAAAAAATACATTGAATCAAGGGAGAAGGAAATATTCGATTTGATTCAAAAAGGTTACGTGATCAGTGATGGAGATCTCTTTAAGAAGTTGCAACTTGCCAGTTTAGGTTAGAGATGCGGGTAGGAATTATTGGTGGGGGAGCTGCAGGTTTTTTTTCGGCAATTCATGTCAAAGAAAATTATCCAAATGCGGAGGTCATCATTCTTGAAAAATCAACCAAAATTCTTTCCAAAGTAAAAGTATCAGGTGGTGGCAGATGTAATGTTTGCAACGGTTGTACTGATATTGATGAACTGAGTAAAAATTACCCCAGAGGTGGAAGACAACTCAGAAAATTATTTGGTTTTTTTAGCTCTGCAGATACCATGGCATGGTTCGAAAAACGTGGCGTGCCTTTGGTTATTCAAGAAGATCAGTGCGTCTTTCCAAAATCTCAAAATTCGCAAAGTATCATTGACTGTTTCATGAATGAATGCTTGCGACTGGGCGTGAAAATACGCACGTCAGCTGATGTCGTAGCACTTCTGAAATCTGACGATGACGCACATTTCTACCTTGAACTACCGCTTGGTGAAACATTACAATTCGACAAGGTAATTGTCACTACCGGTGGTCAGGCAAAAGCAGAAAAATTTGATTGGCTTCGAAAAACTGGACATGAAATTGAAGAACCAGTTCCATCTCTTTTTACATTCAATATGCCTAATGAACCTGTCAAATCATTGATGGGAATTGTTGTTGAAGATGCTCTGGTATCAATTCGTTCAACAAATCTAAAAGCAAATGGACCTTTGTTGATTACGCACTGGGGAATGAGTGGTCCTGCCATTTTAAAATTGTCAGCATTTGGTGCACGAATTCTGGCTGATAAAAAATATGATTTTGTTGTCAGCGTGAATTGGCTCAATCTTCCAAATGAATCTGAAATAAGATCAAGAGTTGAAATACATTTGAAAGCGGGCGGAAACAAACAGATTTCCAATTTTAGAATCGGTGAAATTCCACAACGCTTGTGGGATTATTTACTCGATAAAATTCAAATTCCATTGGATAAAAATTGCGCTCATCTCAATTCCAAAGAGATTAATAAACTGGTGAATGTCTTATCGAATGATGCTTATCAAGTCTCTGGAAAAACAACCTTCAAAGAAGAGTTTGTGACGTGTGGTGGAGTTAGTTTGAATTCAGTTTCCATCCGAACCATGCAAAGCAAAAAAATGAAAGGACTTTATTTTGCAGGTGAAGTTTTAGATATTGACGGCGTCACGGGTGGATTTAACTTTCAGGCAGCGTGGACAACTGCTTTTGTGGCAGCGAAATTGGGAGAGGAGTAAGGATTAGGAATTCAACTCCTACAAGGTGGGACGGGGCGAGCCCGTCCGATGCATATCCAACCATCAACCCGTTAACCCATCAACCTTTCAACACTTCAACTCATCAACCCTCCAACTCATCACTCCTTCAACTTCTCAGCCAATTCTGCATCATAACGAATCCAATTGTGAATCCAAATAGAACGTCCCAAACGAAGCATAACAGGATAAGCAAAATAAAAAGCTACAAACATTAAACTCAATGGAATCCATGGACCCAATGTTTCAGAAAAAAGTGCCATCATTAAAAATGGAAATTCAATTAAAATAACGATCGGGTAACTGGTCCACAAGGCACCAATCCAAAAGCCAGGTTCGATTTCATATTTTTGGTCACAAACCGGACAAAGGGTTGGCATGTCCATCATGTTTTTATAAACGAAGATTCCTTTTTTGGTAAAGAGATCTCCATGCCCGCATCTTGGACATTTTAAAGTAAGAATGGATCTATATCGGTTATACTTTTTTGCCATCAATCTGCAATGCGAATCCGGACTTGTTTTTTCTTGATTTTTTGACCTTGTGCAGATGCAAGAACTGATTTTGCTTTTGCTTTTTTAACCGCAACAAATGAACGTCGATCCGTTACACTAATCAATCCAATCTCAGATTTATCAAGTTTACCAGTCTGACATAAAAATCCAACCAAATCAATTTTATTGACTTTATCTTTTTTACCTAAATCAAAAAACAAAGTTTCCCATTTAGGTTCAAGTGGAACATTATTTCTTGAGTCGACGTTATTTTCAATTGGTTTTATAGTGAGATATTCAGGCAAATATTCTTTTTCATTTAGAATAAAATGTACGTTACCTGATTTTCCTGCACGAGCCGTTCTTCCATTGCGATGCGTCATTGATTTTTCATCGAGTGGCAATTGAAAGTGTACTACATGACCAACATCTGTTATATCTAATCCTCTTGCTGCAAGATCAGTTGAAACAAAAACAGGACAGGTTCCATTTCTGAATCGGATCAATGCTTTTTCACGATCATCTTGTTCTAATCCGCCATGAAAAACAGCGTGAACTAAATTGCGGTTATTGAAATAAACTGATAAACGATCAACCGCATCCCGATGATTACAAAAGAAAATGGACGTTTCATCTTTGAACGAACAGGCAAGTAAAAAGGCCGTTTCCATCTTGTCAGTATCCTTTGAAGGAACGACAAAATAATCAGTTTTCAGTGCTTCGCTGCGTGAAAGAAAATTAACGGTGGCTGGATCTTTTAAACTCAAAAAATTTGGATACGATCTCAACTCGGTTGCAGAGGTAAGTATTTGCGATTGCAGATTGTGAAGGCGCTCTGCAATACCTGACATTTCATTTTCAAATCCCAGTTCGAGTGATTTGTCAAATTCATCCAGGACAAGCGTATGTACTTTGCGTACATAAATTATTTTGCGATGAATCAAATCCAATATTCGGCCAGGAGTTCCAACCAATATTGCCGGTGTTACTTCCAAACTTCTTGATTCTTCACGAATGCTATGACCTCCATACACACATGCAATTCTGTTTCCAGTTGCCATTTTTCGAAAAACTGAATCAATTTGAATCGCTAATTCGCGAACAGGAGCAATGATGATCACTTGAATTTCATTTGAATCTGTATCAAGTGATTTTAAAATGCTGAGTAAAAAGGCTACCGTTTTTCCACTTCCGGTTGGTGAGTATAAAACTAAATCGCCAGAAGGTTTGTAAGCTTCCAATACTTCTTTTTGCATTTCATTGAGTTCAGAAATGCCAAGATTTTTTAGAAATTCGGATTGTTGATTCATTTCATAAAGGTAATGTTTATGATTCAGAGTGGGTGCACTGAAAGAATTGAATTTAGGATACTTTGAACGTTGGGAAAATTCAGTTCATTTTATCTTATCAACAATATGCAAAAGTATTTTCAAATTTAAGGTCAAAGCATTTTTATCCTTCTATTTTTGTCAAAAAAAAACAAAAATTATGAAACAAATCACATTGATGATGACGTTATTCTTGATGTCGCTAATTGGTATAAGCCAACAATTTTTGCCGCGTGTATTTGGTGTGTCAGAATCTAAAACAGCCTATATTTTTAAGACAGATGGAACAAAGATCACGTGCCAGGTGAAAAATCTTAGCTGGAAAAAAGGCAACATTGACGCGATTAAAGTTGTGGATTTAGAAGGTAATGTTATCAAGTTATTGCCAACAGAAATATCTCACATGTATTTACCACCGAGTGGATTAAACAAATTAGGTAGTACACTTGATTTTATGGATGATCCATCAAAATGGGGGACAACTGATTTAGATAAAACTTTATTAGGAGAAAAACTTGCCTATTACGAACAGTCAGCTTGTTTGATTAAAAAGAAAACGCTCACACTAATGATGCAAGTAGTGAATCCAACTTTCTGCACAAAAATCAGAGTGTATGGAGATTTATTCGCTGAAGAAAGTGTAACAGGTGAAGAGAAATCCTATTATGTTAAGAAAAATGGTGATGCGGCAGCACATTTGATTGAGCGTTCTAACTATGAGGCAGAATTTAAAATTCTTTTGCAGATTGTCCTTCAGTACTTGAAAAATTTGGAGCAGATGTTAAATGGAAAGATTTTGACAAACACGTTTGGGAATATGATCAGGCTTGTAAATAGTCTATACTAATACCTGAAACTTAAAAATGGCTGACCAAACTGGTTGGCCATTTTTTTGTCAGTTCTTTGGCTGATTTTTATTCATTATATTTAAATCTTATTTTTATTCAAAATTAAATTTCATGGAAGCACGCACAGTTGATTTTTCACGCACTACAATTACCGAATTAATGATTCCTTCTTTTGCCAATTTTTCCGGAAAAGTTCATGGGGGAATTTTGCTGGGAATGATGGACAAAGTGGCTTACGTATGTGCTGCAAAACATTCCGGTGCTTATTGTGTAACAGTTTCGGTTGATGGTGTTGAGTTCAAGGAACCCGTTGAAGTAGGAGAGTTGGTTTCACTTTCTGCCTCGGTAAACTATGTTGGAAATAGTTCCATGATTATTGGAATTCGCGTTGAATCGCTCAAACCAAAAACCGGACAAAAGAAACATACGAATTCGTGCTATTTCACGATGGTGGCAAAAAATGAAGACGGTACACTGATGCAGGTTCCAAAATTAATTTTCCAGAACAATGAAGACATTCGCCGTTTTTGGGATGCCAAAAACCTGAAGAAAATGCGGAATGACATAACGGTAATGCTGAATACTGAAGTAAAAGACATGTCGTTTGATGCTATGCTTCAATCCATTGAAGGTGATCGTTTTGAGTTGGGTTTTTAAAGCGCAACCGTACAAACTTTTTCCAATTGTTAACTTCTTTCTGCTAAATCGTATTGACAATCAACTGCCATTGCTCTAAATTTGCATGATATTTGATAGTATCTAGATATGAAAACGAAACTAATTTTAATTTCATTCATCTTTCTGATTTTTGCCGGACAGGCCAAGGCTTCAGTGTATATTCAATATTATAACAAGGATAGCAAAACGTATACATTTGATGTCAAAATTGCTGGTACAATGACAAAAGTTGAATTCGGAGGCAGCAGAACTTCAAGCGTTACCATTCAGGGAGGCTCGAGTGAATGTATCATTTATACAAGTTGTGGCGAAGTAAAACTTTCGAACAACGTTAAAATCACTATTTCCAACGGTTGTATCACAATCGGATAAAATTTCTGTAACAATTTTCAAGTACTGCCGTAACCAATTGTGTAACAAACGTTATTTGGTTAAAGCGCTTAATTCTTTTACGGTTTTCCTTCTGCTAAGATTTTAAGCGCTCATTTATTTATGTGGTTTTAAAGGGAGTTCTCTAACGACAAAAGGGGGACTCCTTTTAGTTTTAATTAAACCGATCGTACCAAGATGGCAGAATATTCGTAACTTGTAGTATGTTTTTGAAACGATTAGGCTTACTCATTATATTAACTGCTTCCTTCACAACCTATTCAGGTGGTATTCCGGTATCGGTAAGCTATGTCAATCAAAAATCAGCCAACCAGGCTGAATCTGTAGATCTGGTTAAAGCGGTCACTATAGGCTCCAAAGCAACACTGGTAAATTTTGAAAATACGGATTCACTTTTTAGAATCTGGAAAATTTCAGGCGCAGGTTTTGATGGTTCAGCTCAACTATTTGTTTCAAAAGAACGAGGCATCGGTTGGCAAATAGGAATGGACGGAGATTCTCTCAAAGTTTTAATTGCCCGGGATCTTAAGAATGCCAGTGATCCGCGTTTAATTTCAATTACTACCAATTTTGTGGCAGGCTTGTTTATGCTTGAAAATTTTGAACCCACTTGTAACAGTTATTTTAAACTCTATGCGCTCAAAAATAGCTGGGATGCAGATGTTGAATATGTGGGCGCATATGCTTTTGAAATGGAGTCTTCAAGCCCATGTTCAAGCGGAAGCTGGAAGGTTAAAACAGGAAAACTGAAGGTTCATACTAAAGTGGTTTATGCCGCAATTTTTAGTGCAATTATGACGCACAATATCCGACCGCTTTTTAAAGACTATGTTCTTTAATCCTTGATTACGACCACTTCACCAATGTTTTTTCCATGAAGACTTCTGGTTGTGTTGGTCTTGAAAAACCATATTTTTCGTACAGGCCATGGGCATCACGGGTGGCAAGATTCCAACGATGTATTTTTGCATATTCAGGATCATTAAATATAAAATCCAGTAGAATTTTTGAATAACCTTTGCCTTTGTAATCCTTATGAATCAAAACATCCATCAGGTAGGCAAATACAACGGTGTCTGAAAGTACCCGGGCAAAACCAATTTGCTGGCCATTAAGATATAAACCATAACAACGTGAATTTTCAATTGTCGTTTGAATTTCAGTAACAGTGCGTGATTTACCCCAATAAGTTTCATGAAGCATAGATTGAATGAACAAGGGATCAAGCTTTGTTTTATCTTTACTTACAATTGGTACTTGCGGGGAATTCATAATATCTGTATTTTTAGCAAGAATTAAATGTACGAATTACCGTATACTGTTGCTGAAAAATGCTTAAAAAATATATCACCTTCGCGTTCATTCTATTTGGTTTGTTACCATGTGTACAAGCTGAAGAAGTTGAGCGCAGAAGTGATGCGTGGATTACAGATTTTTTTCAGAAGGGAATTATGTCTGCGTTCGCAGAGTATAATCTAAAGCTTTCGCCACCGCAAAACCCATCACCGAATTATTATAAACGAATGAGTTATTCTGTTGAATACAGCAGATTTACAAATACCTATTCCCTGCGATTTGTGTATGAATATCGCGATGACTGGAATGTTTTGACTGATAATGGAAATCATCCACCAGCACAAGAACAACCTTATCAAACAGGATCAAAAATTCAGCCCTGGACAAATTCAAATGGGTTAGGAACTTATTCTGAAGTTTATCAGCGAAGCATTCCAAACTGGATGATTTTTCAAAGTTTGGATAGTTTATTGATCATGCAGGGAAAACTTGGAAATCCATTACCGCCTTTAACAGGACTCTTTCATTCAGACGAACTAAAAGCAATGAAAAAATTGCAAAAGACCAATAAGGCAGCTATGCTATCTTGTTTTGAATTTGATCAGGCAGGTAATCTGGTAGAGTTTTCTAAATCTTATTTGGATGAATTCAAAGAAGAGAATCTTAAATTGAAAAAACCGGTTGAAGATTTTTCAATAGTCATTCGAAATAAAGCTGATGACGTCGTATTCGTGAAACCCATTTTGCATGGCTCCGACATACAAATTATTGAGGGAGTGTTATTGAAGTATGGGGATAAGCGAGCAAAGATTTACAATTTTGAATTGAACGCAATTTTACACAAATTCATTCCTCAAATATTTGCCAATCCGCAAGAAATAATCGAAAAATACATCACGGATTTGCAGGAAGAAAGCGACACGGAGTTTATGCGTTTTCAAACTAGTGCTATAAAATAGCGAGCATCCGGATGAGTAAACGAGAACTTTCAAAATACCTTCATTCACTCTCAAAAAAAGAACTCGAAACACAAGTTCAGGAGCTTTATGACAGGCTGAAAGAAGTTCGTGAGTTTTACAATTTTGTTTTCAATCCCAAGGAAGACAAAATGGTAGATGAAGCAAAATTTAAAATCTCAAAAGAATATTTTCCAGTATCCAATCGCAAGCCCAAAAGAAGAAGATCCGTTGCGCAAAAATACATTCGCACGTTTATAAAGCTTGGCGTAGATCCGCATTTGATTGCTGATGTCATGCTATATAACATTGAAGTTGCTCAGGCAGCCAATGCGGATAAATCAATCAATCAGGATTCATTTTACAAAAGTATGCTCAACTCTTTTGAAGAATCTTTGAAATACTTTCAAGAAAATAATCTGACAACAAAATTTCGTCCGCGAATTGATAAGATAATGGAAAACACAGAGACTCAAAAGTGGATCAATGCGGATGCGTTTGAAGTAAAGTTTGATCAGTTGATTTTAAATAAATAAAATGAAAGGATTGGTTTTATTTCTGCTCCTTGCTTCTGTAATTTTTGGCAACTCTTTTGCTGCGTCTTTTCCAGAACGCTGTGAAGGGAGATGGCAAGGCATGATGTACATCTGGTCAAGAGGAGTATTGAGAGACAGCGTTGGAATTATTTTCACTGTTCAACCTATAGCCACTGAAGTGAGAGCCTGGACCTGGACAACAGAATATATTTCTGAAAAAATGCCTATGACAAAGGCTTATAAGCTGATTCAAAAAAGTGAACTGAGCAATGAATTCCTGCTGGATGAAGGGGATGGAGTAGTGCTTACCAACTATGTTTTTGAAAATAAAATGTATAGTTTATTCAAGGTTGGCAAAATTTGGCTTAGCTCATCGTATGAATTTTTGAACGAGTCGCTGGTATTTGAAGTGACTTCTGGCATAAAATCAAAGGTGGAATCGAAAGGTGTACTGAATTTTACATTTGATTTCTTACAAAGGGTTATTTTAAAAAAAAATGTTAATGAAAAGTATTAATAAGAGTTTGATATTATTGTTTAGTATCCTCTTTTTTGTGGCTTGCGAATCACATGTCGAAATAGCTGTTCAATGTGTCGACGCTCAATCAAATGAGCCTATCGAAGGCGTTGCCGTGTCTGTTAACGCTGGCATGGATGGTGACTATACTAAAAGTACAGACAGTGGCATCACAGATAGCAATGGCTGGTATAAAACAGATATCATGATTGGTTGCCCGGGTAAATGTTATGACATCTATATCACTTATGAAAAAGATGGATATGATTTAAGAAAAGATTTGAATGTCACAGATGGTGTGGTTAAACTTCACTCCACATCATGGTCTGAGTAACTCGTATCTGGCATTGATAATCCAAAATCGTTGCTGATGTGCACGCAGGCTTTTTTCCGATTCTACCGGAATACCTTGAGAGATAACTGAACCTGTGTCCAGAAAAACCGGATTGTCATTTCGAACAATAACTTCTCCCCAAACGCGAACCGGATTACCTGCATATCGATCTTCCCAGCTCAATAATCCATCAATCCAATAGGTAACATTATCGACGACAACAACTGCTCCTCCTTTTTGGTTGTGAGCAATTCCAGTTAGAGGCATTACAATTGAATCTCTGATTAATCCGACTTCTTTCTGTCCTGCACTTGTGTCGCGAACAGCAACCGTTGTCTCGTTATTTTGGGTACTATTTTTGCTGGTTGTGCAACTCCAAAAAAACTAAAAACGGCAAGGAAATAAATAATAATCGCATCTTCAAAATTAGATAAAAAAGCCGACCCACGTGGAATAAAAAAAGCCGGTGTTTAGTAAGGAACCCTGATGACATAAGTTGCTTCAACGTACCTGCCGTAACGTATAGCCGGCGTCCACTTAGGCATCTTTTTGACAAGCTCTTCCAGTTCTTCAAACTGACAATGACTCACATCACCGGATAAAATCTGATCAAATTCAGCCTGCCCCGTTTCATCAATCACGATCATTATTTTTACTTCCTCATCGAAAGCTTCTTTACATTTTCCAGTGTTTTTGCTCACCAAATCGTCAATTGCTTTTACTCCGCCTATATAGCGCGGTTCGCGGTAGAGTGTCGCAAAAATGTCTTTCTTTCTTTTTGGATACATTAATCCACTGATGAATTTTCCATTTTTAAAAGTCATTTTAGAAATGATCTTCTTGTTATCCGTGTATTGAATCCATTCACCGTTTGGAAATCCATTGGTGTACTCAATTGTCACCCGTTTAACGCCGTTGGTATAATATTCTGTTTTAGTGCCATTGCCAGCCAGAATTTGTTGTTTGCCTTCTGCATCCCAGTATGAAATCAAAATGAATTCTTTCTCAGCCTCTGCAGAGATGTCAGGATTAAAATCAGGATTTATGTACTTGACTTCTCTTGGGCTGCCATCATTATAATAGGTGTAAATCGTGTCCACCATTTTTCCTGCGTCAAATTTTTGTCTGATCTCAGGATTTCCATTTTCGTAGTAGAGGATGGAAGTTCCGTGCATTTTGCCATCTTTATAAGTATAGTAAGCACGGACGTTCCCATTTTTGTAATAGTATCTGAACTCGCCAATTTGATTGTAAGGCTTGATGCTTTTTTTGTAAACACCAATCATTTGAATCGTGAATGTCTCTAAGTAAAAATCGTGAACCAGCCAGGTTGAGTCTGCTTCATTGTACCAGGCTCCGCGATAATAGTTTGCTTCATCACGCGATTTGGTTTCATACCAATCTTTATTGAGAAAAATAGTATCGGTTATAACAAAATCTTGCGCAGATACTGAGAGCGGTAATAATAATATGATGAGCCACTTTATCAAGCGAGCACATGTATCAAGTCAACTTTTACAACACCATCACGATCAATGCCAGTAAGTCTGACAGGAATAATCTGATTAACCAGTTCTGCGTTATATGACGTTTTTACCTTTACATAGTTTTCAGTAAAACCATACATAATTCCCATGTCTTCTTCTGCTTCAAAAAGTACGTTCTGATCGGTTCCGATTTGCGTTTCATAAAATGCACGTCGTTTTTTCTCCGAGAGAATTTGTAATTGTTTGCTGCGTTCACGGCGGATGTTGACGGGAATAGAATTCGCCATTTTTTTAGCAGTCGTATTTGCACGTTCAGAATAGGTAAATACATGCAGGTAAGAAATATCGAGCAGATTGATGAAATTGACTGTTTCCATAAACTCATCTTCCGTCTCTCCGGGAAAACCAACAATCACATCCACACCAATACAAGCATGCGGCATAAGTTCTTTAATTTTTGAAACACGTTCAGCGTAAAGTGCGCGAAGGTATTTTCGTCTCATTGCAACCAGCAAGGTATCTGAGCCCGATTGAAGTGGTATATGAAAGTGCGGCACAAATCGATTTGATTTGGCAACAAATTCAATGATCTCATTTGTCAATAAATTGGGCTCAATCGATGATATCCGAAACCGGTCAATGCCTTCTGTTTTATCAAGCTCCTGAACAAGCTGATAGAAATTTTCTGCTCCTCCCTGACCAAAATCACCAATGTTTACACCTGTTAAAACTACTTCCTTAATATCGGTTTCTGCAATTTTTTTTGCTTCCAGAATTGTTTCTGCAATTGTTGCATTTCTGCTTTTACCACGCGCCAGAGGAATAGTGCAAAATGTACAAAAGTAATCGCATCCATCTTGTACCTTCAGAAACGAACGCGTGCGGTCACCTTGTGAAAAAGAGGGAATAAAAAAATCAGTTTCTTTAATATTGTTTGATTTGATAACCGCAGTTTCTTTTTTCTCCAGTTCAGCAATGTGATCCAGAATGTTGAACTTTTCATTTGCTCCAAGCACAAGATCCACACCCGGAATAGAAGAAATTTCTTCAGGTTTAAGTTGTGCGTAACAACCAATCATGGTAACAAATGCATTTGGATTCACCTGCAGCGCCTTCTTTACAATCTGTCTGCATTTTTTATCTGCATTATCAGTAACAGAACAAGTATTGATTACAAAAATGTCTGGAGTTTCATTGAAATCAACTTTTGCAAAACCTTGATTTTCGAAATTTCGGGCAATGGTAGATGTCTCTGAAAAGTTCAGTTTACAGCCAAGTGTATAGAATGCTACTTTTTTGTACTGATTCATAAATGATTGCCCATGGTATGATGGTGATTACAAAGTTAGGCAATCTCGCAGGAAATGACTGGCTTAAGGGCAAAAAAAAACTCTCCGTTTTTTGCGGAGAGTTTTTGATTGATTATAGTTCTTCAAAAGTGACTGAGCGTTCTTCATGCTCTTCAACAGGTTCTGGCTTTTTGTATTCGCCAGAATCCCAAAGGCCTTTTATCGTTTCTAGTGCTTCAGAAAATCCTTCGTTAAATTTTTCAAAGTCCTCTTTATACAGGAATATTTTATGTTTTTCGTACTCTGGTCTTCCGTCAAAATCACCGGTGCGTTTGCTTTCAGTGATTGTCAGATAAAGATCTTTTCCTTTAGTCGTCTTTACATCAAAAAAGTATGTTCTTTTTCCAGCCTTTACGCGTTTTGAAAATACTTCGTCATTTCTCTCGTTCATCATTCCCGTTTTTATAATTCCTTGACACAAATTTATCATTATTCACCAGATCGCGAAATTTATTTGATAATTTTCTGGTTGATCAGTTCGATGGCTTGATCTGAATTTTGAGGTTGAAACCACGTTATTTCTGAGTTACGCTTGAACCAAACCAGTTGTTTTTTTGCAAACACTCTGGAATTTCTTTTAACAAGTTCAACTGCTCGTTCAAATGTATGTTTTCCTTCCAGATGATCAAAGAATTCCTGATAGCCAACCGTTTTTAAAGCTTTTAGATCCTTGAATTTACTGAGGTCTTGTACTTCTTCAAACAATCCTTGGTTAAGCATTGCATCAACCCTATCATTAATTCTTTCAAAGAGGATTTCACGATCCAAATCCAATCCTATCCACAATGTTTCAAAAGGCCTTAATTTGTTTTGATTTTTACGGTAGAACGAGTAAGGCTTGCCAGAAACTTCAAAAACTTCAAGTGCTCTGATCACGCGTCTTGGATTCTGCATATCTGAACTCTGATAAAATTCAGGATCAATTTCAAGAACTTCTTGCTGCAGTTTTTCCAGACCTTCAGTCTGCCAACGTTCAATTAATTTTTGTCTGACGTTTTCATTTGTTGGAATGTCATCAATGCCATAACAAAGCGCGTTAATGTATAGACCGCTTCCGCCAACTGCTAGAACGATTCCATGTTTCTCAAATAGTTCATCCAGCTTTTTTAAGGCATCTGTTTCAAATAGACCAGAAGTGTAACGGTCGTGGATAGAAAGATTATCGATGAAATGATGCTCTGCTTGTTCCAGTTCCGATTGAGTTGGCTTAGCAGTTCCAATTTTCATTTCACGATAAAATTGCCGAGAATCAAATGAGATGATTGGAATATGAAAGTGATTTGCAAGTTTAATTGCAAAGGATGTTTTGCCAACCGCAGTTGGTCCGGCAATAATAACAAGAAGTTTTTTTTTATCTGAATTTACGACAGCCATTCGTCGAGGAATTCACGGATGCATGCGTCACCACCTTTGCGTGTGAGCACAACATGTGCTATCTTTTTAATCTCCTTAATGGAGTCTGCCGGGCAAGCGCAGAAACCAACTTTTTCCATCACTTCTAAATCATTTACGTCATCACCGACATAAGCGACTTGTGAAAGAGAGATACCAAGTTCTGTGCACCAGGCATTCAGAATATCTGATTTTCTTTCTTGTCCGACATGTACTTTCTGAATGCTTAAAAGTTTTGCTCGTTGTGCAATTGCCTCAGATCGGAAAGCGTGCGAAATAATTCCAAACATCAATCCCTCAGCTGATCGGCGTGTAATTCCAAGCCCGTCTTTTGAATTGAATTTTTTTATTTGATCGCCTGACTCAGTATAGTACATTCCTCCGTCGGTCATTGTGCCATCCACATCCAAAACAACCAGCTTGATATTTTTTGGATTGACTCGATTCGCTAAACGCAAATCTTTGCGAACAATCGTGTCTAAGTCAAGACCAAAATAATCTGCTACTTTAACCAGCTCCGGTGGAGTAGGATCTACAATCCGAATTTTTGGTATAGCAATAATATCTTCAAATTCTGATAAAGTCATGTTGCGATGTTCACACAACCAGCTGATGTTATTTTTGTAGAATTCCATATTTCTAAAATTACAAATTCAAATTTCAAAATTCCAAAGACCAGAAAAAAAAACAAGGCTTGAGATTGTTTGTGATTTTGAAATTTGAATTTTGGATTTATACTATTTTTCTCCCGATCGCCTGCGCAATTGGATTCAATGTTTTTACCAAAGCTCTGAACTCGTCGTGATTCAATTGTTGAGACGCATCCGATTTTGCAACTTTTGGATTTGGATGTACTTCAACCAATAATCCATCAACGCCCATTGCTGTACACGCTCTTGTCAAATCAGCAACTCCGTAAGCATATCCCATAGCGTGACTTGGATCTAAAACTACCGGGCAGTTGGTATATTCTTTCAAATAAGAAACACCGCAAAGGTCAAGTGTAAAACGCGTTTTGGTTTCAAACGTTCTGATTCCTCGTTCACATAAAATCACATTGTCGTTTCCTCCTGACAATACAAACTCTGCGCACTGAACAAATTCTTGCAGGGTTGTTCCAAATCCACGTTTGATTAAAACAGGTTTGGTTGTTTTAGCACAGGCTTTTAAAATACCATGATCGTACATTGCCTTTGCACCAATCTGAATCACATCTGAATATTCAATGACTTCTTGTACATGTGATGCATCGCGAACTTCGGTTATGATATTCAAACCGTATTCTTGTTTCATTTTCAAAAGAAGTTTTAATCCTTCTAAACCCATGCCTTGAAAACTGTAAGGTGAGGTGCGCGGTTTATAACAACCGCCGCGCAATGTGGTTAATTTTAATTCTTTTAAAAGATCTGATGATTGTCTGATTTGTTCTTCCGATTCAACTGAGCAAGGACCTGCAATCAGAATTGTGTTGCCGGTTTTTCCACCTATGGTAACATTTCCAATTTTTACTTCTCTGGTTTCATTTCTGTATTTGCGTGAAGCCAATTGAATGTCATCTGCAAAAACAAATTTATCTGAAACAATGCTGTCATATTTAGCATCTAATTCTTTGTGACCTGATCCGCTGATCAAAATAAAATGTTCGGGTCGTTCAATTAAAAACGCGTTTATTTCTTGTGCGATTTCTTGCGCTTTTGCTATTCCTGCTTCTTTTTTAATATGGATGATCATAATTCTCCTTTGATTAAATTCATAAAGTTTACCGTTCCTACTGCTTGTCCTGAATCATTAATTACAGGGAGATAGAGAACAGGTCTGTTTTGATTTTTTATAAAACGTAACAATTGAAAAACAGTATAATTTCTGTTTATTGTCAGTGGATTTTCATTGATGATTTCTGAAACTTTAATGTCGTTGAGATCTTTGATGTTTTTCAAAAGTCCGTTTCTCAAATCACCGTTGCCGATAATGCCTCGCATTTTATCATCTTCACCCAGCACCATGACAAATCCAAGTTTGCCAGCAGCCATTTTTTCAAGAGCAGTTTTCAGGGATAATTCATGTTCGTAAACCACCGGCGATTCTGATAAGTCACGCATAAAATCGCCCACCAAAAAATGGGATTCAATTTCATTCAACTTCAGATTTAAAAGGGCCGAGTTGATGTTTGTAGAGTTGAAAAGATACGAGCCGGAGACGGATGCATCTACACCCATATTTCTTAAAATGAACGATACTTCACCGTTCACACCACCATCTACATGAACTTTTTTATCTGGGTATTTGCTTTTGAATTCGCGGATTTTTCTGAAGTTAATGGGATCAAACTTTCCACCGCTTTGTCCTGGAACAGTAGCCATGAACAAGATGAAATCAAAATCCTCTTTGTAATCTTCAAAAACTGAAATATCAGTATTGGTAGTGATTGCAAGACCTAATTGACCAGTAAATTCTTTTGGAATCTGAAGTTTTTTATTTGTGAGATCCTCGTATTGAAAAGTCACAAAGTCAATATCAAATTTTTCAAGTGCCGGATAAAATCTGCCCGCATCGGATGTGATGATGTGCAGATCAATCGGAATGTGAGAATTGCGTTGAATGGTTTCAATGTCTGCAAAAACATTGAGGTTGTCATTGCAATCTACATGAATATAATCCACGTGTGAATCATTCAAATCCTTGATTGTTTCAAGAATGTCCTTGTTTTTATCTGAGTAAATAGAGGCAGAAATCTTCATAAAATTCAATCGCCCTTATAATCGTGTGTCAAATTGATTTTAGCGATATTTGACATCAAAGATACAAAGTATGATTGATTTCACTGACAAGATATACAAAGGAGCTGACGGACGCGAATCACTGTTTGATTGTGTGATTCCCAAAGAAGTCAAAGCTATTGTGATCTTCATACACGGCTACAAAGGGTTTAAAGATTGGGGATGCTGGAATTTGGTACAGGATTTTTTTGTGAAAGAAAAATTCGGTTTTATTAAATTTAATCTCTCACACAACGGCGGAACGGTAAAAGAAAAAATCGACTTTCCAGATCTGGAAGCATTTGGCAGAAATACGTATTCAAAAGAGTTGATTGATCTAGGAATAATTGCAGATGAAACAGAACGATTGATTAAGCAAGAATTAGAATTAGATCTGCCAATTTATTTATTAGGTCACAGCAGAGGAGGAGGAGATGTCGTGCTATATGCAGCGCAAGATAATCGTATAGCCAAAGCTGTTTCTCTTGCCGGCATTTCTGATATTGGTTCTCGTTTTCCAGAAGGCGAAGAGTTGGAGCTTTGGAAAGAAGAAGGAGTGCGCTTTGTCGAGAATGCGAGAACAAAACAGATGATGCCTCATTATTTTGACATGTATGAAGATTTCAAAGTGAATGAGGATGCTTTAAATATTGAGCTTGCAGCCAGATCCCTTGAAATTCCTTTTCTGCAGATTCATGGAGATATGGATACATCAGTGAGCATTCGTGAAGGAATCGAACTAGCAGATTGGACAGATACCCAGCTAAAAATTATTAAAGGAGCAGATCATACTTTTGGAAGTGAACATCCCTGGTTTTCAAATGAATTGCCAGACGATTTGCAGCGCGCTGTTGAAGCAGCTAAAGATTTTTTTTTAAGTGAATAAGACAAAGCGAATTGGTGATTGTTTTGCAAGATCTTAATGCTGCGGTTACTGAGGGGAGCAGAAGTGGTCGAAGCCAGCGCAGTATTTTTCCTCAGCCTAATAAACCGACATCTTAATCATCAAATTCTCAAAGTATTTTTTTAACTGAGCAGAAGTACAGTAATGATTGTTGATGATCATTGCATACGCCAATTTTTTTCCGGTTGAAGAATCCACATAACCTGCAAATGATTTTATACGTGTCATGGTGCCGCTTTTTCCATACACACGACCATCAGCCGTTGAGCCATCCGCCATGCCAGACATGGTTCCTCGCTTACCAGCAATAGCCATACTTTCTTTAAAAGATTCTGCACTTTTAGACGTATGCATATAAGTCAAAAGGTCAACAAAGAATTTTGCCGAGACAGCATTGGATCTTGATAAGCCGCTGCCATCGGTCATAAATAATCCGGTTGCATCTATTTTCCCTTTCCAGTAATTTGTGCACACCAAGGTTCCGTTGTGCGTACTTCCATATCCAGCGCTGTTTACAGATAGTTGACACAAAACATGTTCTGCAAAAAGATTAATGGATTGTTGATTGACCAGATTAATTACCGAACCTAAACTTGGAGACTCATGAACATATAACTCAGTAAGCGCCGGCTTTGTAAAAGGTGTTTCTTTATCTAATTCTCTGAAGGTGGTTGGCGCGTATTTAACTTTTATTCCGCGTTGACTTAATGCATAATCCAATTCCAACGCTGCAATAAATTCAGGATCCGGAATACTTGCCTTTACAATAAAATCCTCCTGATTTTTTGGAATGGAACCACGCACAAACCAGTCATACGAATAGGGTGCACCAAAAACATAGGCATCGTCATCTTTTGAATCTGCCGCCTTCACAAAATTTTTGATGGTGATTCCTGGTACATATGGAACGGTACAATGAAGTTCTGTAGAATCACCGGCATTGGGTCCGGTTTTAAAATGTAGCTCAAGCAGATTATCAAAGATTGTTAATCCAGAAGGACCAGCACCGTAATAATTTCCCATATCACCCCAAACCCAACCAGATGGAACACCTTCATATCTATAAATGGATGCATCTGCAACTACTTTTCCAGTTACGTTACGAATACCCATCGCATATAGTGTATCGGCCCACTGTGTCAAGAAATCGCGCTGTGTTCCATCTTTATTAAAATACTTTGAACCGAGCGGAGGATCACCGCCGCCAATAATGTAAATATCTCCATTAATAGTGCCGCTCAAAGAATCAAAAGTTCCTGAGTACATGATTTTCGTTTTGAATTTATAACCTCGCCCAAAACCTGAAAGGCAGTAGCGGTAGTCACCAATTTCATAGTTGACGCAGGCGGCATACTCATCTCAGAGTTATAATCCGCAACGACAGTCCCGGTGGTCATATCTTTGACATAGAACCCAAATACAGCATGCTTTAATTGCGTGTCTGTCATGATCGTTTCAGCATAGGTTTGAATACCATTTGCCGGTTTTGTCACCTCCTGACTCATCCCACTATTTGCGATGAGAAAAATGAATGAAGACAGAAATAAAGTTCTCATAATTCCAAGTTCTAACTATTCACAGTAAATTTGCTTTCAAAACTAATTACTTTGTGCGGGATATTGGGAATATGGGCAAGAAATAAAACCGGTGAGGTTCAGTTTCGTCATATCCCTCAGGCATTGTCAAAATTAAATCACCGCGGACCTGATCATCAGGCATACAATATCTGGTCCAATGTTGCATTGGGGCATTCACGGCTTTCTATTATTGATCTTTCAGAAAACGCCAATCAACCTTTTAGTGATGAGTCTGGCAATTACCATTTAGTTTTTAATGGGGAGATTTATAATTACCGTGAGATTAAAATTGATTTGATCAAAGAAGGAATTTCTTTTTCTACTGAATCAGATACTGAAGTACTTTTAAAACTGCTTATTCACAAAGGTGAGCAAGGCCTTCAATCCTTAAATGGTTTCTTTGCATTTATCTTTTTTGATCAAAGAAAAAATGAACTTCTTGCTGCTCGTGATCGAATAGGTATTAAACCGTTGCTCTATTCAATTACTGAAAATGAAATTGTTTTTGGTTCTGAATTAAAGACGTTTTTTCCATTTGATGTGGATCGCTCCATAGATGATGATGCGCTGAGTCAATTTTTCTCTTACACGTATATTCCAGCTCCGCTTACAATTCTTAAGTCGGTAAAAAAAATGCTGCCGGGGCAGTTGATGAAAATTGCGAATGATAAAATCGAATTCAGAAATTATTATTCGATTGAAAAAAAATCAGACTTTCAGGGAACTATTCAAGATGCTCAAAAAGAACTTAGGTTATTATTGGAAAAATCGGTTGAAAGACGTTTAATTGCGGATGTGCCTGTTGGTAGTTTTTTGAGCGGAGGACTTGATTCTTCTATTATAGCGATGTTAGCCAAAAATCAAAAAGAAGATTTGCGGACCTTTTCAATAGGCTTTGATCACCCTTATTTTAATGAGTCAAATTTTGCGCAGGAAATGGCAAAACACATTGGTTCAAAACACGAAACAATTGTGCTGGATAAAAAAACGTTCAAGCAAGACTTCCCTTCATTTTTAGAATCTTTGGATGAGCCTTTTGCTGATTCGTCATCTTTTGCGGTGTATTTACTTTCAGAGCATACACGCAAACAAGTAACCGTAAGTTTAAGTGGAGATGGAGCAGATGAATTATTTGGTGGTTACCGCAAACATCTGGCAGAAGCAAAATTGAGAGAAACGGGAACCGTAAAAAAACTGCTTATAAAAAGTGGCGCTAAACTTCTGGGCAAAAGTTCAGAGTCACGATCATCAAAATCAGGAGAATTTAAACGCAAGGTTCAAAAGTTTGCGGCAGGTTTTGGTCTTACGGGTGATGAACGATACAATCAATGGTGTCAATGGATTCAGAATGACGATCGCGCAAATTTAATCTTGCAAAAAGGTAATTTGTTTCAATGGGATTCACCTATCAATAACCTGAATGATTTTTTGATACGCGATCAGAAATTTGTTTTGCCAAATGACATGCTCAAAAAAGTAGATCAGATGAGTATGGCTCATGCACTCGAAGTTCGGGTGCCTTTTTTAGATCATAACTTAGTTGAATTTGCAAATTCGTTGCCATCCAATTGGAAAGTAAATTCACATCGAACTAAAATAATTTTAAGAGACACGTTTAAAACGGAATTGCCAGATTCTATTCTGACACGCAGTAAAAAAGGATTCGAAATTCCGCTTCAGACCTGGTTGACTGAAGAAATCGAGAATCTCTTCAGTGAAGTTTATTTTAGTAAAAATTATATAGTAGAGCAAAATCTTTTTGACTTTGATTTTATACACTCCATCAAAGCCGAATGGAAATCGGGTAATTCAGGAGAACGCATCTATTTGATTTGGGCTTTGGTCGTTTTTCAACATTGGTATCATCAAAACATTTACTCAGCATGATAAAAGTGTTACGCATTGTGAATCGCTTTAACTTAGGTGGACCAACTTATAACGTTACTTATTTGTCATCGTTTTTACCGGATGAGTTTGAAACAATTCTCTGCGGTGGAACGCATGAAGCAAATGAAGGCGATTCACTTTTTATTCCTGAACGTTATGGTGTAAAACCGGTCATCATTCAATCCCTTCAACGAAGTATCAATCCGCTGAATGATCGAAAAGCGTTGAATGAAATCAGACGAATCATCAAAGAATTTAAACCTGATATTGTTCATACGCACGCATCCAAAGCTGGTGCTTTAGGCCGTACTGCAGCGTACAAAGAAAAAGTTCCAGTGATTGTTCACACTTTTCACGGCCATGTTTTTCATTCTTATTTTGGAAAATTCAAAACGTGGATTTATAAACTTGCTGAAAGAAGACTTGCCAAAAAAACGGATGCTATTATCGCTATCTCTGAAATACAAAAAAAAGAACTCACTGAGATTCACAAAATAGCTCCCGCTGATAAATTCAGGGTGATTCAGCTTGGATTTGACTTGGATCGATTCAACGAAAACAAGGAAAAAAAGCGCAGCGATTTTCGCACAAAATATAATCTGACAGAAAATGAAATCGCAATTGGAATTATTGGAAGATTAACGGCGATTAAAAATCACGAACTATTTATTGAAAGCATTCGGTTGATCACAGAAAATCCAAATCTCAAAGTAAGAGCATTTATCATTGGTGATGGTGAACGCATGTCCGAACTGCAAGAGCTGGCAACAAAGGTAGAAGAGGAGAGAGGTGCCAAAATTTTTGAATTTACATCCTGGATAAAAAATGTAGACGATATTCTTCCAGGACTTGATATAGTTGCATTGACATCTTTTAATGAGGGCACACCGGTAAGTTTAATTGAAGCACAGGCATCTGGTGTTCCCATAATTTCTACCAACGTGGGTGGTGTTTCTGACGTTGTATCGAATGGTCAAACGGGTTTTGTAATTGATGGATTTGAGAGCAAGACCTTTGCTGAAAAGCTTAGTGAATTGGCGGTAAACAGAGAATTGCGCTTAAAAATGTCACAAAACGGCTGGAATTACGTAGAACATAAGTTCCATTACAAGAGACTCTGTAACGATGTTGCAAATCTCTACAAAGAACTCTTGGAAAAAAAATTGAAATGATGAAAGGAATTTTCATAAAAATAGGGGTCGCTGTGCTTGTATCAATTATGGTTACAAGTTGCGGAATCAATAGCAATCTGATGTTAAAAACAGATAAAGACTATGAGTACGCACCCATCGATAGTTTAAATCAAACCAAGGGCGACTACAGAATTGATGTCAATGATATCATTCAATTACGCTTTTTCACCAACAACGGCTTAAAAGTTTTGGATATCTCTTCAGCAACAGAAGGAGGAAATCAATCACAAGTGTTTAACCCAAACAACACCTTGTCATATGTGATTCAAAGTGATTCCATGGTACGTTTACCAGTGTTAGGATTGGTGAATGTTGTTGGTTTGACTATTCGTGAAGCAGAAATCAGATTGCAATCCATGTACAGTGAATATTATGTGGATCCTTTTATTCAGATTTCTGTTACCAATAAACGTGTTGTAATTTTTCCGGGTGACGGGGGAGCTGCTCAGGTTATCTACCTGCAAAATAACAATACTACGCTGATGGAGGTGATTGCATTGGCTGGTGGAATTGCAGACAGAGGAAGAGCGTCGCGAATTAAATTGATGCGAAAAGATGAAAGCGGAAAGCGTTTGGTTTACAAGTTTGACCTTTCAAAAATTGAAGGACTAGCCTACACTGATTTTATAGTTCAGGCCAATGATTATATATACATTGAACCAGTTCCGGAATTAGGAAGAGAAATTTTACAGGAAGTAGCACCAATTGTTTCTCTAATTTCAAGTGCAGCTATTGTTATTTCGGTTATTTACGGATTATAGATTTTGGAAGAGCCCTCAGGAAATAGTGTCAAAAAGGTATCGAGTCTAAACAAAGATTTTGATGCAGATATTGTACTAGCCGTTCTTAAACGAAACTGGTTGGTAGTGCCATTTATGTTTGCACTGGCTTTGACGCTTAGCTTTGTCTATTTGAGATATACTAAGCCGCTCTATCAGTCTTCAGCGGTTATTCAGCGCAGTTCTCAGGATGAAGGCAAGCGAGTTCTGGATATCGAAGGGTTTGAACAAGAAAATAAATTGTCAGAAGATGTTGAGCTTTTGAAATCTACTTTTTTGCTGGAGAAAGCATTGAAAAATTTGAATCTAACAGTTTCTTATTTTTCAGAAGGTGATATCCTGACTGAAGAAAAATATTTGTATTCACCTTACCATGTAACGCTACTGGAATTAAAAGATTCAACATTAATTGGAAAGCAGATCCATGTCGTTCAAAATGGAGAAAACATCAATTTAACATTCGACTCAGCTCTAAAAAAAGAGTCTGTTGAATTTGTTCCCGGGCAAGAAGTGAATAATGATTTCTTCAGACTTATTTTCAAGATAAATAATCAGGAGGCATTCATGCAGAACATCAACGAGAATGAGTTGTACTTTGTTTTTAACGATTACAATGTTCTGACATCTGCAATGCATCCAAGCCTCAATGTGTATACACTGAATGAAGAAGCGCGCACAATTGAAGTTAAGTTCGCGAGCAATAATCCGCGCCTTGCAACTGACGTTGTCAAGTCATTGATCACGACATTTTTTGAGTATGATCTGGAAAAGAAAAGCGAAAGTTCGGCCAGTATTCTGGATTATATAGATAGTCAGTTAGATACCGTATTTGTGCAATTAAAAGATTCTGAATCAAAGATTCTCAGCTTTAAAGACAGCAGTCGTGTGAATAATCCAGAGTTGTACACGCAAAATGTTATGAATCGCATTAACGAGTATCAATCTCAATTAGTCGAAGTTGATTTTGATTTTGATCTGATCAGTGAAATTGAAAAATCTGTTGAAAGAAGTGACCGGATTGAAATATACAATGTTATTCCTGCTATCATAGGAACACCCTATGAAAGTATGCTGGCAGTGGCGTTGGAAGAGTTGCATGAATTGCTGATTGACAAAGAGGATGCCGCATATATGCTCACTGAAAAAAGTGACCAGTACAAAAAAATAGTTCGGGCCATCGATTCGCAGAACAAAAATATTTACCGCATTATAGAGTCTTTGACAAATCAATTAAATTACAAACGAAAAAATTTGCAGAGCAGAATTTTTGAATTGGAATCTCAGTTGTATGATTTGCCTGCTACCGAAATGGAATTGTCACGGCTTAATCAGATGTTTAGTCTGAATGAAAGCAATTACATTTTGTTGATGGAAAAGAAAATGCAATATGCTATTTCCAAAGCGGGATATACTATGGATAATATGGTATTGCAAGCTCCAACAGAAGCAGTCTTGATTAGCCCAAATAAATCTATTACCCTTATAGGAGCTTTAGTAATTGCAACGATGTTGAGTTTTCTTTTTCTTTTGGTTCGATACATCACATTTAATGATATTCACAATCCGGATGAACTCAAAAAAATTCTTCCTTCCTACATTGGTTTTTTAGGAATGTTGCCAAAAGTGAATACCGCAGAAAAAAATTCTACGCTCATTGTACATCTTCAGCCAAAATCAGCACTAGCTGAGAGTTATCGGCACATCCGTTCCAATCTGCATTTTATTCTGGACGAAAAAAAACGGAACGTCATCGCTGTTTCTTCTTCAATTTCTGGAGAAGGAAAAACTTTTGTTACATTGAATCTTGCCGGAATTTTTGCAATGATGGGTAAAAAAGTGTTAGTGATAGATTTGGATCTTCGAAAACCAAAAGTACATCATGGTTTCAATGTGTCGAATAATAATGGAATGAGTACGATTCTGGCTGAAAAAGCGAATTGGAAAGACTGCGTGAATAAGAGTGAATTGGAAGGTCTTGATTTTATAACGGCAGGTCCAATTCCTCCAAATCCATCCGAACTTATCCTAGGTCGTCGCCTCGAATCAGTCATTGAAGAATTTAAGACAGATTATGAAATGATCATCATAGATAATCCACCTGTCGGAATCGTTTCTGATGGAATTGGCGTTCTGAGTCGTGCGGATTGTCCAATTTATGTTTTACGTGCAAATTATTCTAAACGCATGTTTGTACATCGAATTACTGATTTGATTGAATCCAAAAAAGTACCTAAATTATTTGTGCTTTTGAATAGTGTAGATGCGTCAAAAACTGGCTATGGATATGCTTATGGCTATAGCTATGGAGATTATTATACTGACGAGCAGTTTGGTAAAGCACCCTGGTACAAATTCTGGAAAAAATAGTGGAGGTTAAACGTTATCATATTGAAGGACTTTTGTCTTTTGTTCCCCGCATATTTTCCGATGAACGCGGTGTGTTTATGGAAACATTTAATGAAAAACAGTTCGCCGAATTTGCCGGAAAAAGTGTTCACTTTGTACAGGACAATCAATCCATTTCAATAGCAAATGTTGTACGTGGATTACATTTTCAGGCCCCACCTTTTGCACAGGGAAAACTGGTACGCGTATTGAAAGGCAGAGTGATTGATGTTGCCGTCGATATTCGTAAAAATTCTCCAACTTATGGTCAGCATGTTTCTATTGAGTTGACTGCAGAAAACAATATTTCATTTTACATTCCGGAAGGATTTGCACACGGCTTTTCAGTTCTGGAAGATCAAACAGTGTTCGCCTACAAATGCACAAATTTTTATTCAAAAGAAAGTGAAGGCTGTCTTCTCTGGAATGATCCTGCATTGAATATTGATTGGAAATTGGAAAATCCCCTTCTGTCAGAAAAAGACAAGGTTGGTGAACTATTAATAAACCTTAAGTCGCCGTTTTAATCATGAGAGGAAGTGTAGAGTCTTTAGTTGATCTGGCGTTTTTTTTCGCAGGAGCCTTCTTACTTTCTGTTGTGATAAATGCTATCATGATGCGCTTTGTACGTAATCTCGGAATGAGACATCAACAGGATATCACAGTAAGATGGAGCAATCAGTCAAAACCTGCAGTTGGCGGAATCAGTTTTTACATTTCATATTTGATGGGCTTCATGTTCTATGCCATTATTTTTGGTCAGCAAGATGTTTTTCATAATTCTGAATTGCTTGGACTTTTCATTACGATTACGCTTGCATTTTTGCTTGGATTATCTGATGATGCTTATGATACAAAACCTTTAATCAAATTGGGAATTCAAATTTTGTGCGGATTTATTTTGATCTGGACTGATAACGCTGTACAGCTTTTTGATACAGTCTGGATCAATCACCTGATCACCGTAGTTTGGGTTGTAGGCATCATGAATTCGATTAACATGCTTGATAACATGGATGGAATCACTACTATTTCATCTATTTTTATCATTCTTACAATCATTGGAATTTCAATTCCTTTTGAGTTGGTCAATAATGTCGAAATCTTTTTATTGATAACAGTTTTAGGTGCCTTGTGCGGATTCCTGATTTTCAACTGGAACCCTTCAAAAATGTTTATGGGTGATACCGGATCGCAATTTTTAGGGATGTTTCTGGCTTTTTTTTCAATTAAATTTTTGTGGAATGCCGGTATTGAAACTGGAAATTATTCTGAGTTCTCAAACTTTACGTTAGTTCTGATTGCTTTCTCGGTTCCGTTAATGGATACAACTTTCGTTACCGTTCGCCGATTAGCGAGAGGTGAGCGTCCCTGGGTTGGTGGTAAAGATCACAGCACGCACATGCTTTCATACAAAGGATTAACAGACCGTCAGGTAGCGCTAGTTTTTATTGGATTAGGTTTGATTGGTTTAATGCTCTCCCTGAACATAGCTAAATACATTCCAAAAGATTCGTTGCTGCTGGTCAGCATGTGGTTCTATGTTGGCGTCCTACTTCTAATTTTCTTCACCTTCGCAAAATCGGCAAAGAAGTAGTGGACGAGCTCTCCTCGTCCTTTCGTTGATAGGTTGATGGGTTTTTGGTTGATAGGTGCATTCCCGTTTTAGCTGATACAAGTTTGTGATTTTGAATTTGGAATTTCCCCAAACGGCCTTCGAGAGCCTCAGGCCTCTACATTTCGTTGATAGGTTGATGGGTTTTTTGGTTGATAGGTGCATTCCCGTTTTAGCTGATACAAGTTTGTAATTTTGTATTTGGAATTTCCCCAAACGGCCTTCGAGAGCCTCAGGCCTCGTCCTTTCGTTGATAGGTTGATGGGTTTTTAGTTGATAGGCTCGTTTATGTTTTAGCGGATACTGATACAAGTTTGTGATTTGTAATTTTGAATTTGGAATTTCCCCAGCCAGCATTCGTATTTTAACTAACTTTATCTCCTCATTCACCACGACATGTCCAAATCACTTTCACAGGAAGAATTCATTGAAATCTACGGCGCCAAAGAGCACAATCTTAAAAACATTGATCTAAAAATTCCGCGCAATAAACTGGTTGTTTTTACCGGATTAAGCGGGTCTGGAAAATCTTCTCTGGCGTTTGATACCATTTTTGCAGAAGGTCAAAGAAGATACCTGGAAACTTTCTCAGCATACGCCAGACAATTTTTAGGTGGCATGGAGCGTCCGCATGTCGATGAAATTCTAGGATTAAGCCCTGTTATTTCGATCGAACAAAAAACGGTAAACAGAAGTCCGCGCTCAACGGTGGGAACAGTTACTGAGGTATATGACTTCATGCGTTTGATGTTTGCGCGTGTGTCTGACGCATACTCGTACAACACGGGTGAAAAGATGGTCAAATACACCGATCAGCAAATCATCGATTTGATTCTTAAAAAATTTAAAAACAAAAAAATAATTGTTCTTGCACCCAAAGTAAAAGGCCGCAAAGGGCATTACAGAGAGTTGTTTGAACAGGTTCAGAAATCAGGTTTTTCAAAAGTTAGGGTTGACGGTGAAATTCAGGATATCAAAGCCGGAATGAAATTGGATCGTTATAAAATCCATGATATTGAAATTGTAATTGATCGCATTCACGTGACAGATGAACACAGAAATCGTGTTACACAAGCTGTGCAATCTGCTTTAAAATATGGTCAAGATGTGATGATGGTTGTCAATCACGAAAATAATGATTGGTCACAGTACAGTCGTTTTTTGATGTGTCCAACTACTGGAATTTCATATGCTGAACCAGAGCCAAATTTATTTTCATTTAACTCACCGTATGGAGCTTGTCCAAAATGCAACGGACTTGGTGTAATTGCAGAAGTTGATTTAGATAAAGTAATCCCAGATAAAAAGAAAAGCATTAAAGCGGGTGCATTTGAACCGCTGGGTAAATTATCAAACAACTGGATCTCGAATAAGCTTGAAGAGATTTTGGTTGCTTACGGATTTTCAATTTCTGATCCGATTGAAAAAATTCCAGAAGATTTAATTTATAAAATTTTGTTTGGTTTTGAAGATGTGGTTGATTCAGAAGACGGCAAAAGAGATTTGTCTTTTGAAGGGGTCACAAACTTTTTAGCCAGACATTATGAAGACTCTGATTCGCCTGCTGTGCGCAGATGGGCAGAGAGTTTTATGAATAAAAAAGAATGTGATACCTGTCATGGTACACGTTTAAAAAGTGAAGCCGATTATTTTAAAATTGACGGAAAAAGTTTGGGTGAATTGGCACGATTGGATTTGGCGAATCTCTCGATCTGGTTTGAAAAATTACCGGCTAAATTATCTGCCAAACAAAAGGCAATCGGTACTGAAATTATAAAAGAAATCAGCACCCGTTTACGTTTCTTATTAGATGTTGGATTGCATTATCTGAATTTGAATCGAGAGTCTAAATCCCTTTCTGGTGGCGAGGCGCAGCGTATTCGATTGGCAACGCAAATTGGATCTGAATTAGTCAACGTTCTGTATATTTTGGATGAACCCAGTATTGGTTTACATCAACGCGATAATCAACGACTCATCAACTCACTGAAAAAATTGCGTGATGGAGGAAACTCTGTCATTGTAGTTGAGCATGACAAGGAGATGATGGAAGAATCTGATTTCATTGTGGACATTGGTCCAAAGGCTGGAATTCACGGTGGATACATAGTACAAGCTTGCACACTAAAAGAAGTTTTAGCGGGAGATTCTGTTACTGCAAAATATCTCAACGGAAAATTAAAAATTGAAATTCCAAAAGTCAGAAGAAAAGGAAATGGAAAATTTCTGGAGCTAAAAGGCGCCACCGGAAACAATTTAAAAAATGTGGATTTAAAAATTCCTCTATGAGTTTTGACGTGTATTACCGGCGTTTCTGGAAGTGGAAAATCATCTTTGATCAATCACACCTTGTATCCAATTCTGAATGCATATTTCTTCAATGGGGTGAAGCGACCATTGCCTTACAAATCAATTAAAGGATTAGAACATTTAGATAAAGTAATTGAAATTGATCAATCACCGATTGGTCGAACACCGCGTTCAAATCCTGCAACGTATACTGGAATTTTTAGTGAGATCAGAGAACTTTATGCCATCACCAACGAAGCAAAAATCAGAGGTTATAAAGCCGGAAGGTTTAGTTTCAACGTTAGCGGTGGTCGTTGTGAAACCTGCAAGGGTGGAGGCTTACGTTTGATTGAAATGAATTTTTTACCAGATGTTTATGTCGAGTGTGAAGAGTGTCAGGGAAAACGCTACAACAGAGAAACACTTGAAGTCAGATACAAAGGAAAAAACATCAACGATCTTTTGGAAATGACCATTGAAGATGCGGTTGGTTTTTTTGAAAGCATTCCAAAAATTCAACGCAAACTGGAGACATTAAATTCAGTTGGTTTAGGCTATATCAAATTAGGCCAACCTTCTACAACCATTTCTGGCGGTGAAGCGCAGCGCGTGAAACTAGCTGGTGAATTATCTAAAAAGAGCACTGGAAAAACCATTTATATTTTAGACGAACCATCCACCGGTTTGCATTTTGATGATATCCGAATGTTGCTAAGCGTACTTCAACGATTAGTGGATGAAGGCAATACTGTTGTTGTGATTGAACACAATTTAGACATTGTAAAAGTGGCTGATTATATTATTGATGTTGGTCCTGATGGTGGTGGTAACGGTGGTGAAATTGTGGGTACTGGAACACCTGAAGAGTTTGTGAAAAAATTTAAGACGGAGACTTCTAAGTATCTTAAAAAAGAAATGGTTTGAAGTTTTAAATAATTTCCGATTAGCGATTAACGATTTTCGATTTCTGATTTTTTTTCTTTTTCGGCAACTGGCCTTCCCTCTTTGAAGAGGGATTGAGGGAGATGATTTGATGGACTAAATTTCTTCAATTATTGACTTCCCTTTTGAAAAGTCACCCGATGTCCATTGCCACTCTTCGTGCAATCTTATTTTTCCATTTTCTAGTATTTCTGGTGTTGATTTGCAATTCCCGGTCATGATCTTTCCGTCTGTATTCACCTGATGATAACTCATATTTATGCAGCCATCTTTGTCGACAATTCCAATTAAGTGTCCTTTCTTAATTCTTCCTCCGGAATATTCAGAAGTTAGAATGTCGCCTGTTTGAATATACTTAAAAACAGTTTCATCACTTGTTTCTCCGTTGTCTGTATTGCTGATTGGTTTGAAAGATTTGTTATTGTAATTCATGGTATAACTTTATAGTCGTATTGTTAACGTTCGCGGGTATGAAATGTAGCGGATTGCGGAGATGCGTCCCTATCCAACGATACAAAACTTGATGCGGGACAAAACGCTCGAACCCCCACTGAAACCGCTATATAATTAATCCTTAATAAAAGATATCTGATGTCAATCCTATTTGACATTTAAATCATTGAATCAGTGATCAATTGCTTTCTTTAGCCAATCTAAGTCTTCAGCAGGATTAGAGACATTGCATTTAGTATTATTTGAATCTTTATCACATGAAATTAGAGTAATAGAAACGATAATAGCAACGAATCCTATAAAATTAAAAATACTTCTCATTTTATTTATTATTGTTAATTAATACTTATTAGATGTAAATAGTTTCGTTTTGGTTGCTTGTGGCTAACGTTTGTCTAAAGTGAATATAATAATTTTCTTACACCTTTCATCGCTTGCGACGAATCTCCATTTACAATAACCAAACAACAAATCCCATTTCACATTCAAATCAAAACATTTCCATATCTTCGTCTCCAATGCAAGCAACACAACGCATCGATCTTTCAAAAATGCCCTGGGTTTTCTTACCCGGGATGTAAGTTGGTTATACGTATTTCTGATTCCAGAATTTATTCAAAAAAGATTTAAGAACAAGGATTGACGAATGATGATTTAAGAAGTTTAATACTTCAAAAATCAAAAATCGTTGATCGATATTCATCATTCAAAAACAAAAACAACAATGAGCAACATAATAGTTCTAGGCGCCGGAATGGTTGGTTCAGCCATGGCAATTGATCTTTCTAAAAAACACAAAGTAACAGTGACTGATCTGAGTGAAGATCGTCTGAAATTTGTAAAAAATAAATGCGGTGATTTAACAACGCTGCAGCTGGATGTAACGGATATAGCTCAACTTCAATCAACCATTAAATCTTTTGATTTAGTGATTTGCGCCGTGCCGGGATTTCTTGGTTTTGAAACCTTGCGCCGAATTATTGAAGCAGAAAAAAATGTAATTGATATTTCATTCTTTCCTGAAAACTCATTGGAGTTGGATGCTTATGCAAAAGAAAAAGGGGTGACTGCAATTGTTGATTGTGGTGTTGCACCGGGAATGGACAACATCATTTTAGGATACTACAATGAAAAACTAAAACTCAACTTTTTTGAATGTCTTGTAGGTGGTTTACCAAAAGTAAAAAAGTGGCCGTTCCTATACAAAGCACCTTTTTCACCGATGGATGTTATTGAAGAATACACACGTCCAGCTAGGTATGTAGAGAATGGTCATGTGATTGTGAGAGAGCCTTTGACCGATTCAGAGTTTTTAGAATTTGAACACATTGGAACTTTGGAGTCATTTAATTCAGATGGTTTGCGTTCAATCATTTTCACCATGCCGCACATCAAAAACATGAAAGAAAAAACATTGCGTTATCCGGGGCATGTGGAATATGTTCGAGTTTTGAAAGAAACCGGTTTTTTCAGCACCGAAAAAATAAATGTAAAAGGGCAGGAGGTAAGTCCGCTTGATTTCACGTCGAAAATTCTTTTTAAAGAATGGAAATTGGGTGAAACAGAACCTGAATTAACTGTGATGCGCGTAACTGTAAAAGGTACAAACGATAAAGGAGTAGAAGAAACTGTTGTCTATAATTTGTATGATGAATACGATCCAAAAACACAAACATCATCCATGGCAAGAACTACAGGTTACACCGCAACCGCAGCCGCCAATTTATTTTTAGAAGGCTTGTTTACAGAAAAAGGAGTTTTTCCACCGGAGTTAATTGGTAAGCATGAAGTGGTGTTCAATTATTTCATGAATTATCTGAAAGAACGGAATATTCATTATGTGAAGTCATAATTGTTCTTCTGGATTTTTTTAACCACAAAGTCGCATTGCTGCACAGAGGAGGCACAAAGGTCACAGAGAAAAAGAACTTAGTGTGCTTTGTGCCTTCTTTGTGATCTCTGTGGTTAAATTATCACAACATCTTCTCAATCGCAGCAGCCAATAAATCAGCAGCTTTTTCATTCTTTCGAAACCACAATTCAGGCTCAACCAATTCTAATTCACAAAGTGCAAGCCGTTCATCATTATCCCACATCAAATCAACACGCGCATAAACTGGAATGGGCTTACAGGATCTCACAGCATATTCTGCGAATTCAATTTCTTCTTTGTTTGCTTTATAGCTTTGAACGGTTCCGCCCCAATCATCTTGTACACGGTAATCACCTTCTTTTGCTTTTTTCAAAACCGAGTGACAATAATTTCCATCAATCACAATGTGCGATACTTCACCTTTTGTAGTAATGCTTTTTTGAAACGGTTGCAACAACATCGATTCATTTGCAATTACATTTCTGAAAATGGATTCGTGTTCATGAATTGTTGTTGGATCCAAACGGTAGGTGTGTCTTGCTGCACCTGAAATTGCAGGCTTAATAACTGTTTCTGTCCAACCCGTATGATCGTGTAGATCTTGCAGCGTAAAGTCAGAGCCTTTCTCCACAAAGTAGGAATTCACAATATGCACGCCGCGTTCAGACAAATCAAGTAAATAATGTTTGTCCATATTCCATCTCACTAAATCAATGGAATTAATCAGTTTAGTTTGTTGTGACACTTTATTGAGCCAGGTATCAAATTCTTCAAATCGGTGAAAATAATCCCACGTTGTTCTGAAAATGGCAAAGCGGGTAGAGGACCAATCGAAATCAGGATCAGCCCAATCTTTTTTGGTTGCATGAATTCCTTTTTTCTGAAGAGCTTCCAATACCAGGCCATCTTCTGTGAGCACTTGATCTGTATACCAGTCTACCGTTTTAGGGTCAATGTATTTTGCTTCTGTGAGCAAAACAACATCAAACTTTTTCATTTTTTTCATGCGGTTCGGTTAAGGTGCGTTAAAAGGTAAAACTCAACGCATTTCTAAAGGTATAGTTTGTTTTTCGAACATCAGGTATATCTCTTGAATCATGTGACAAAGAATAAATGATTCGGTATGTCAGGTGTTTATTAATGATGAATCGAAGCTGCGTTTCATTGGATAAACGGTAGTTCCCAAAATCAATCAATTTAGGTTGAAAGTAAGTGATCACATTCATGCCAATATGTTCACTGAATTGACCATCAAAAGAGATGTAGTTGTTGGACAAAATATCATTTGAAATTCCGTAGTCAATCAACTCTTCATACTCTGCCATAAAACCAGTTCCAATATTTAATTGATAATGCTGTTGATCCAGCAAATGAAGTCGCAATCCAACACCGCCTAATAATCGCAAGTTTATTTTTTGAATTTTATTGAATTGGGCTTGTTCGAATAATTCCAGAATGACAATACCCGAATCTTTGAAAGTATAATTATAACGCACATGCTCAAAACCAAGATTAACAATACTTAAACTGTTTGTGCGAATCAGTGAGTGATCAGTAAGTAATAGAATCTGATGCTTCTTTTTTTTATATCCAATTCGTGCGCGGTCTCCAATTTGTAAAAGCTGCACGCTGTTCATGGTGAAATTTAAACTGAGATCAATACTTCCGGTGAAACCTTCATTTTTAGTTGCCAAACGCATGTTTTCAACGTTGACAATTTGTGCCTTTGATATAAAGTCGAGCAAAAAAAATAGCAGAAGAATAAAACGCATAACAAAACAATGAATGCTGAGTTATTTATTGCTTACAGTCTTTTGCAATTTTCAGTACTTCCATAATACCAGCACTTTTTACATCTTCATAATTCTGATACTTTTCAGACACAACGTCAACAGCACAATCACAATATTGCACAGCCTTTTCATTGCTCATTAATTTGGAAGCATGAGTCTCGCAATTGGCAACAAATTCCTGGATTTGTTTTTTCGTCCAGTATCGCGCAGCACCTTTCATGATGGCTTTGCAAGAGATTAAACTAAGTCCGATAAACAGGATGAATATAATTTTTTTCATTTCTACAATCTTAAGTTTTACGGTATGAAATTAGATAAAATGTCTCATCAAATTGTTATACAGGTGATTTTATCCAAACAAGTTTATTTTATCTTTGAAATGAGTGATTTTAAAATAGATGTTTTATGAAATGCCAATTATTGCTAACACTGCTGCTAATTGTTTTAGTGGCTTGTAATAAAAAATCATCTAAGGTTGATCAGGCAAATGTTTTTCAGCGGTATGAAATGACTTATAGTCCTGACGAAAACAGAACTACTTTTTCAGCACAGTTTTCGAAAAAGAAAGAAAATGGTCGCTTATTGAAACTGGATGGCACCAGTTCTGTCACAGTAAATGGTCAGACGATGGATTTTGGCGGTGTGAGTTATAACCTGAAATTGGATGGACTGGTTGATACAGGTGTTTTTGTTTACACAGATAATGATGGAAACTCCTATACAAATAGTGTTACCAGCGTAAGTGAAATTTCAAATGGCAGCGTTTTTAATATTACTAAATCCTATGCTCCAATTGATTGGTGGTTTGACGGAATTCCAAATCAGGAGGGAGAAGAACTTTTAGTTGAAATAGTGAGTCAGGGAAGTGATCGAACTTATTCACGCTCAAATACAACTGAAACAGGTGCTACCAGTATTACCATTACACGCAATGATTTGGAAAATTTAGAACTGGGTTATGCTTATGCAACAACGATCAGAAGAAGAACCATTGAAACGGGTAACTTTTCTGCTGCAGGTGGAGTGATTATTTCATCACGCAAATCAGTTTCTACAATGGTCAACGTTCAGTAAACGTCTCTTGTAAAATTCTAAAAATATACCTGCATTTACACGTAAAAAAAATGGGCGGTCTTTAAAGGACAGCCCATTTTTAATCTATTTTTTAACTGATAGCTAAGCTTTAACGCCCATCACTTCAGCCATTGTTTTTCCAATTTGCGCAGGTGAATCTACAACATGAATTCCGCACTCGCGCAAAATACGTTTTTTAGCTTCTGCAGTATCATCTTCACCACCTACAATCGCACCAGCATGTCCCATCGTTCTTCCAACCGGGGCTGTAACACCTGCAATAAATCCAACAACTGGTTTAGTACCATGTTCTTTAATCCATTTTGCAGCATTCGCTTCAAGGTTTCCACCAATCTCACCAATCATAATGATTCCGTGAGTTTCAGGGTCGTTCATCAACAATTCAACAGCTTCTTTTGTAGTTGTTCCAATAATTGGGTCACCACCAATTCCAATCGCTGTTGTAATTCCCATACCAGCTTTTACAACTTGGTCAGCAGCTTCGTAAGTAAGGGTTCCTGATTTAGAAACAATACCAATATTTCCTTTTTTGAAAATAAAGCCTGGCATAATACCCACTTTAGCTTCACCCGCAGTAATAACTCCCGGACAGTTTGGTCCAATCAATCTGCAGTTATAACGTGAAATGTATTCTTTAGCGCGAATCATGTCCGCAACCGGAATACCTTCTGTAATTGTAATAATCACTTTAATTCCACCATTAGCAGCTTCCATAATTGCATCTGCTGCAAATGCAGGTGGTACAAAAATAATAGTCACATCTGCACCCGTCTTAGCAACTGCGTCAGCAACTGTATCAAATACCGGTCTGTCCAAATGCGTGGTTCCGCCTTTACCCGGCGTAACTCCTCCAACCACATTGGTTCCATATTCGATCATTTGGCTAGCGTGGAAAGTTCCCTCGCTGCCTGTAAATCCCTGAACAATAACTTTTGAATTTTTATTTACTAAAACTGACATAGCCTTCTTTGAATTTTGAGTCTCAAAAATATGGAAATTATTCTGATTGACGTTGATTGTGGAATATTTCATTTTTTTCTGTTTCAAACGTGTTGTGTTTCATGTGTTCACGGTTTTGTGCTATTTTTCTATGATTGATATTTTAGATGGGCGTGTCCCCGGCTGAGCCGGGGTCGGGCTATCCGCTGCAAATCCTCTTCCGGCTTAGCCGTGATCCGGGTTATCCGCTGCTATCCCTCACGCACTGATTCACTTCAGTTCAAACGGTTTGTAAATCACCATGTCCTATATAAAATGTAATTTTGTGATGTGAATTTTCAAAATCCCAATGATACCATTTGTGCGCTCTCAACAGCTTCAGGCGTTGGAGCTATTGCATTGATTCGTCTTTCTGGTAAAGATGCCGTTGAAATAACCAATGCCATTTTCAGTAAAAATCTTACTACCGTAGCCACGCATACTGCGCACTTTGGCCGCATTCTGAAAGAGGGTGATTTGCTGGATGAAGTAGTGGTGACTGTTTACAAAAATCCAAAATCATTTACTGGGGAAGATTCTGTTGAAATAGCCTGTCACGGTTCTCGGTTTATTCAATCTGAAATTCTGAAATTATTGATTGAAAAAGGCGCACGCCTGGCAGGCCCGGGAGAGTTTTCATTGCGCGCTTTCATGAATGGTAAAATGGATTTGTCACAAACAGAAGCGGTGTCTGATTTGATTATGTCCAATTCAAAAGCGGCACATAAAGTTGCCATGCATCAAATGCGTGGTGGTTTCGCTTCTGAAATAAATGAGCTGCGCCAGCAACTCTTAAACTTTGCATCACTGGTTGAACTTGAACTTGATTTCAGTCAGGAGGACGTTGAGTTTGCTGACCGCAGCCAACTTGAAAATCTCATCACACAAATCAAAACAAAAGTCAACCGTCTGGTTGAATCTTTCAAACTAGGTAACGTTATAAAAAACGGAGTTCCCGTTGCAATTGTAGGTCCGCCCAATGCTGGTAAATCAACTTTACTCAACGCTTTATTGAATGAAGAAAAGCCATTGTATCAGAAATAGCAGGTACCACACGTGATGTAATTGAAGACACCATGATCATTGACGGCATTGAATTCCGTTTATTGATACCGCCGGAATTCGTGAAACTACTGATCGTATTGAAATCATGGGCATTGAACGCTCCTATGAACAAATCAAAAAAGCATCCATCATCTTATTATTGCTTGATTTAAAAGGAGCGAGTGAAACCAGTATTTTAAATCAGATTGAGCACTTCAAATCAGCTACTGTTTTAGATGATCAAACGCTCATTGCCGTTTTTAATAAAGCTGATGAGAGTGATGCTTCAAAATTCCCAAACCTTCTTGAACTCGGAATATTTATCTCTGCAAAAAATCAACAAAATTTAGACGGCCTCAAAAAACAACTTTTGCATGCGGCAGGTGATTTTGCAAGTAATCAGAATCAACTCATTGTAACCAACATCCGGCATTTCGAAATTCTTCAAAAATGCAAAATCTCTTTACAGCAAGTAGAAGAGGGCATGCAAAATCAAATTCCTGGTGATCTGCTTGCGCAAGATATTCGTGAAACGCTATACCATTTAGGCGAAATTACCGGCACCATTAGTAATGATGAGCTTTTGGGCAACATTTTCAGTAAGTTTTGTATCGGAAAGTAGGCTGGTTGTAATTTTAGAATCACTGCGTTGGACTCAGATCTAATATTAAACTATTTCTGATTTTTCCTTATATTCATACCCAAATTGCAAGCCCATGCTCATAGAAATTCCAAATACTAAGAAAGCCCGAGTCGTTATAATCGGCGGTGGTTTTGGTGGTATTCAACTGGCTAAAATGTTTAAGAACAAAGATGTTCAGGTGGTTATTGTTGACAAAAACAACTATCATACTTTTCAACCCCTCATGTATCAGGTGGCCACGTCAGCTTTGGAGGCGGAGTCTATTGCATATCCGATTCGCAAAATTTTTAATAAGTCCAAAAATATATTTTTCAGGTTGGGTGAAGTTACGCACATCGATGCTGAAAAAAAGATGATTGAGTTTGGAAATGACACACTCGAATACGATTATCTGGTAATTGCTTCAGGTGCCAAAACAAATTATTTTGGTAATGAAGGGCTCACCATTTCTGCAATGCCGATGAAGAGCATTCTTGAATCACTTGATTTAAGAACAATGCTTTTGCAAAATTTTGAACACGCTTTACTCATCAACAACGAGCGCAAAAAGCAAGGCATGATGAATGTTGTGATTGCAGGTGCAGGACCAACAGGCGTAGAGCTTGCGGGGGCATTGGGTGAATTGAAGCGTTCTGTTTTTCCAAAAGATTATCCTGAACTGGATTTGGGAAAAATGAATATTTATTTGGTACAAAGTGGTGATCGTGTATTGCCTATGTTGTCACCGAAATCATCGTTGAAAGCAAAAAAATATTTAGAAAAACTAGGTGTAACCGTTGTATTAAACACACGTGTACTTGATTATTTCGGTGATTATGTTCAAACCGATACCGGACAGGATATCATTGCAAAAACCTTAATCTGGACAGCAGGTGTAACAGGAAATCCAATTAAAGGGATGCCTAAAGAAACAATAGGTCGCGGTGACCGCATTCAAGTGGATGAGTTTAATCAGGTAAAAGGTTTGCAAGATGTTTTTGCAATTGGTGACGTAGCCTGTATGGTTCAGAAAGATTGGCCAAACGGACATCCTCAGGTTGCACCCGGCGCTATGCAGCAAGGAAAACTTTTAGGTAAAAACTTAGTAGGAAAGATCTGTTACAACAAACCATACAAACCGTTTAAATACAAAGACAAAGGAGCCATGGCCACTGTGGGGAAAAACAAAGCATTGGTTGAAATGGGGCGTCTAAAAATCGGTGGTGCTGTAGCCTGGTTTATCTGGATGGTAATCCATTTATTGTCTTTAGTTGGTTTCAGAAACAAAGTAGTGACGATGTTCAACTGGGTGAAAAATTATTTCAATTCGGATCGTGGTATGCGACTCATCATTACGCAATTTGATTTGCAAGAGGAGAAGCGTAAACGCAGAAAAGAATTTGAGGCTAAGCATACGGTGAAGTAAATCGGTGACAATGGTAGCTTCGGCTCCGCTCAGCCACCGGATTGATTAGTAATCGCTTTAAAGTATTACTCTGTTTATCTTTGCTTTTAGCATCATTAGTAACCGGTCACTGCGCAGAGCCGAAGTGACAGCACATGACTACATTCACTATGATCACAATTCATTCTGCAAAGCAAAAAAATCTCTCTGAACAAGAGTTTCAAAAACTCTATTCCATCATCGTAAAAGCTTATGCTGATACCGAATCTGAAATGTGGGGTAAAAATTATGTTCGCGTTTCAGAATTAGATTTTAGAAAATTTATTGCGGCTGATGAAATTCTGGTTGCCTTTTTGAATGATAACGTTGTTGGTGGATTGCGTTATTATAGGTCTTCTGAAGACACCTTTGGATTTGGATTATTTGGTGCAGATTTTTCATTGAGTGGAAAAGGAATTGGTCGTGCATTGATAAATAGAGTAGAAGAAGAAGTGAAAAAATCAGGCTGCAAAAAAATAAAAATAGAAATTCTGCGACCTAAAAATTTCGAACTTCCAATTAAAAAAGTCCTTCACAATTGGTATCAGCGATTGGGATATATGCATACCGGCACCGTTGACTTTGCAGAAGAATTTCCCGATCGCGCAATTGGCATTTTGGTGCCTTGTGTTTTTGATTATTATGTGAAGGAATTTGAAAGATAGATTTTGTAATTAGAAGAAACCTTAAGTACGTTTGATCTTATTCGCTGTCGCTTCATCACAACTGGATTTCTCGTCGCTTATTGCAGTTAAGCAATAAACTCTGTCGAAATGACAACTTCGATGAACGTCTATTAAATACGATTAACGTCCGCTAAACGCGTACTCCAATCACACAAATGTCATCGGTTTGCTCAAATTCTCTTTGCCATTGGGCAAGCGTATTAGCGAGCATTTCCTTTTGTTCAAGCATGCCTAAATGAGCACTGGAGAGCAAAAGTTTTTTGAAGGTCTGATACTTGAGTTTTTTTCCTTTTGGTCCACCAAACTGATCTGGAAAACCGTCTGTGAAAATATAAATGAGATCACCTTTCAGCAAATTTATTTTTGTAGTTTGAAATGGTTTTTTGTTTGCAAAAACACCAACCGGCTGACGATCTCCTTTTATTTCAATCATCGCCATGTTATTGGTCTCTTCAATTGTGACCGATGGATCCTTTACCTGCGCTTCATTTATTTTTTCTGCGCGTCTCACAATCCAAAGTGGATTATTCGCTCCGCTAAATTCCAAAATTCGTTCACCATTTTCTTTCTCTTCACTCAAACTAATGAGTGCAGCATCCATTCCATCTTTTACTTCGTTGCGATCATTTTCAAAAGTCTCCACAACTATGGAAGAAACTTTATCTAAAATTTCACCCGGATTTGTCAATCCAAATTCTCTCACTGATCTTCTTAAAGCATTGGAGCAAACAACAGAAACCATAGCGCCTGGAACACCATGTCCCGTGCAGTCTGCAGCAGCGAGCAATGTAACAAAATCTTTTTTAACACCATTGGAATCCGAAGCTTTAGCAAAGGATTCCATCCAGTAAAAATCTCCGCTCACAATATCTTTCGGTGCATAAAAAATAAAATGATCAGGCAGAATAGTATGAATTTGTGAATGTGACGGAAGAATAGCATCCTGCAATCTTTTTGCATAGGAAATACTATCCATAATTTCATGTTGCTTCTGTTCAACGGTATTCTTTTGTTCGAGAATAATGAGGTTGTCTCTTTTCTTTGATCTGAAACTTCTGAAGAGAATAAAAGCAATAATTGCAAGCCCGCCAAGGCCGATGTAAAGAATGGTGTTTTTAGATTTTTCTTGTTGCAAAATTAAATCTTGCTCACTTTTTTCACGCAGATTTTTTTCAGCAATTTTTAAACTGTCTTCCATGCGCGTTTTGGTGAACTCAACTTCCATTTCTAATTTGGTGATGTCTCTGACGCGTTCATCATTTTTTGTTTGTTCACGCAGCTCAGTGAGTTTTAAATGATAATCGAGGGCCTTTGCATAATCACCTTTTTCTTGATACGCTTGCCACAAACATTCACACGATTGCATTTTCCAAATATCGAGACTTGATGTATCAGCCACATTATAGCTGGTTTGACAATGCTCAACCGCTTTGTTCAGATTTCCTATTTTCAGTTGATTCATTCCCACGTAATAATTGCAGGTTGTCATTCCAATTGCATCATCTAATGACTCGTATTGCTCAAGTCCAATTTGTGCGTGAACCAGTGCACTGTCATACATTTCTTTTTCATAAAAATATCTGCAACGCGCTATGTGATAATAGGCTTTTACATCCAGCTCTGTAATCAAATGATATTTTGCACGAATGCTTTCAAGATTGATAAATGCTTCATCCAATTTTTTACAATCAATTTCAAGGGATGTCAGCTGAATGCGTGTAATCAACTCACGGTCCAGATTGCCATAAAGCAATGCAGCTTCAAGTCCTAGACTAATGTAATGGAGTGCGTTCACAGAATCGCCTTGCGTGATGTACATGTTTCCAATGTTATTTCTGGAATCAACCAGAATATCAGTAGGAGGAAGTTTGCTGGCAATCTCATTAGCCTTCATAAAATATTTGATGGCTTCTGGAATTTTGTTTTGATAGGCATACCCTATTCGACGTATGTTTTGTGCTTTGGCAACAGCATGATATTCTTTTGTTTGTAATGCCAGATTATGAACTTCATTAAAGAGTTGGTCACAGCTATCTGGCTGCACCAATGCAACAGTTCTGAAGGTATCCAGTTTCTCCTGCATGGCTTCACTGTAGATCGTAGTTCCAGCGGATTGACTCAGGCAGTTTGTTTCAGACACAATTAATAGTGTCAGAAAAATCAGAATGGATGAAATGAATTTTAACTGCATGATTTTACCGGACTTCAAAATTAGTGAACTTCTTCGTACTAAATCTTTTAATTTGGTTGCATTCGGGGAATCTTGTCAAACATTCACAGTATCAGACGAAAATGAAATATTTACCTCAATAATCATGAGTAATTCCCGCCCTTTTTAACAAATAGATTAATTTAGCAAAAAAATAAGATCACATGAGCGTTAGAAACCTTGAACCAAAAATAGTCTGGAATCATTTTGAAGATTTAAATGCTGTTCCGCGTCCTTCCAAAAAAAGAAGAACGAATCAGACAGTTTATGGTTGATTTTGGAAAAGGATTAGGTCTTGAAACTACCTTAGATAAAATTGGTAATGTGATTATTAAGAAGGCCGCCAGCAAAGGTTTTGAAAATCGTGAAACAGTTATTCTACAAACGCACATTGATATGGTGCATCAAAAAAATGCAACCACTGAATTTGATTTTTCTACACAGGGAATTCAATCTTATATTGATGGTGAATGGGTAAAAGCAAAAGGGACAACACTAGGTGCTGATAATGGAATGGGCGTAGCGGCAACCATGGCTTTACTTTCTTCAAATGATTTGTCACATCCTCCTTTGGAAGCTTTGTTTACCATTGATGAAGAAACAGGAATGACAGGTGCAAAAGAATTAGATGGTTCCAAATTGTCTGGTAAAATTTTGTTGAATCTGGATACTGAAGATGATGATGAATTTTCAGTAGGTTGTGCTGGTGGAATTGATACAAATACCTTCTATACTTATGCAGAAGAAAATGTTCCGGCTGATTATTCAACATTCAATTTAACCTTAAGTGGATTAAAAGGTGGACATTCCGGAATGGATATTAATCTTGGAAGAGGAAATGCGAATCTTTTAATGAACCGTATTTTGTACGCTGGAACACAAATAGGTGATTTGCGAATTTCAGAATTGAACGGTGGAAGTTTGCGTAACGCTATTCCGCGTGAAAGTCATGCAACGATAGTAATTCCAAATGCTTTAAAAGATGCAGTGATTTCTCAGTTGAACAACTACGCAACAACTGTTAAAAAGGAATATTATATCTCAGAACCAAACATGAAATTTGTTGTAGAACCACGTTCGTCTGCCGCAAGTAAAATGATTTCAAAAGCAGATCAGGAAAAAGCAATGCGCGCCATTTATACAACACCAAATGCTGTTTGGAAAATGAGTGAAACCATTTCTGGTTTGGTTGAAACTTCTTCATCACTTGCAAAAGTGGTTTTTAAAGATGGTCAGTTTACAACACAATCGTTGCAACGCAGCATGGTTGAATCAGGTAAAGAAGATATTGCAAACGCCATTCGTTTAACGTATGAATTGATTGGTGCCAAAGTAACGCAAGATGGTTCTTATCCGGGTTGGACGCCAAATCCGGATTCTAAAATTCTAAAAGTTTTGGAGAAACACTATGTTGAATTATTCAAAGATCAGCCAAAAGTAAAAGCTTGCCATGCCGGATTGGAATGTGGAATTTTAGGTGAGCATTTGCCAAATTGTGATATGATTTCTTTTGGACCAACAATCAAGAATCCACATTCGCCGGATGAAAAAGTAAATATTCAATCGGTTCAAAAATTCTGGACTTTCCTCACAAAAGTATTGGAGAATATTCCAGCTAAAAATTAATTCGGAATTGATGAGAAACCTTGCGCTGATACTTGTTGTGTTTGCAGCATTTTCATGTCGCAAAAGTTTAGTTCATGAGCGTTGGATTTCGAATGCATCGGATGATACCGTCTTTGTTTGGAATCCTGATTTTGAAGATACGACATACATTATTGCACCCGCTCAAAAAGCAATGATCTATTCATATGAAATTTTAGATAAAGATCAGCCAAGTGAATATTGTGCTTGGATGGGGGACAGCTTATTCATTCAAAACTCAAAAGACTCAATCTGCGAAAAACCAGTGAGCCGCGAATCAAATTGGTTTTCGAATGTAATTCCTCAAGAAAAGAAAACGCGTAAACAAGTCTGCACGTTTACCGTTTATGATGATGATTTTTAATCGATAAACAGGATATTCAAACAACCTATTTCGCTGACGATGATTGCGACGGTGCTGGCTTGCCCTGGCCTGATGAAGGTTTCTTCTTTTTATTAAAGAACTTTTTCTTACCACCAGGTTTGGACTCAGATGCAGCGCCTTCAACAGGTGGTGGACCAAACTCTTCTGGTAAAACAAGTTTTGGAACCGTCATATCAATCAACTTTTCAATGCGACGAAGTTTGTGCATGTCTGGTCCGCTCACTAAAGTATAAGCTTCACCTTTTGTATTGGCGCGCGCCGTTCTTCCAATTCTATGAACATAATCTTCTGCGTCGTGAGGAACATCGTAATTGATCACCATATTGATTTCTTTGATATCAATTCCGCGACTCATGACATCTGTAGCAACAAGAACTTTTAATCTCTTGGAACGGAATTCCTGAAGTACTTCTTCACGTTCATTTTGTTCAAGATCAGATGAAATTCCTTTGGCATTGTAACCGCTCTTTTTCAATCCTCGCACAATCGAATTCACTTTCATTTTTGCGGATGTAAAAATGATAATGCTGTCATATTCTTTGCGGCTGTCCAAAATTAATTTGACGGTTTTTTCTTTCTGATCTTCGTGTGCAAAGTATGCGAATTGAGAAACGCCCTCAGCAGGTTTAGAAATGGAAAGTGAAATTTCTTCCGGATCTTTCAAAATCTTTTTAGCCAATGTGCGAATCTGATTGGGCATTGTTGCACTGAACATCAAAGTTTGTCTGTCAGCCGGCAGGTATGAAATTATTTTATTTAAATCATCTGTGAAGCCCATGTCCATCATACGGTCAGCCTCATCTAAAACCAAATGTTTTACTTTGCTGAAATCAACGTATCCCATCTTTAAATGCGATAAAAGTTTTCCGGGTGTCGCAACAATAATATCGGTTCCGTTTACCAAAGCGTCTTTTTGATTATCCCAGCCTTTTCCATCTCCACCGCCATAAATGGCAACAGATCCAACTGATACAAAGTAGGAGAGACCTTGAATTTGTTGTTCAATCTGTATTGCTAATTCACGTGTGGGTACAATGATTAATGTATCGATGGATGATTCTGTTTTGCCTTTGAGTTTATTTAAAATAGGCAGAACAAAGGCTGCTGTTTTACCTGTACCGGTTTGCGCGCAGGCTATTAAATCTTTATTTTTTAAGATCACAGGTATTGAAAACTCTTGAATTGGAGTTGCGTTTTCAAATCCCATATAGGAAATTGCTTCAATGATTGATTCGTCTAAATTGAATTCTGTAAATTTCATGTTGATTTTTAAATAAGAACACCCATCAAACAAACATCGTCTACTTGTTCCAGATTGCCTTTCCAGCTTTCAAATGTATGGTCAAGAATGCTGGCCTGCTGAGCCAGCGGAAGGTTTGCGTTTTGTATGAGAAGTTCTTTTAATTGTTTGTATTTGAATTTTTTTCCACTGGATCCGCCAAACTGATCGGCGTATCCATCTGTATAAAGATAGAGAATATCTCCTTTCTTTAGGTTTATTTTATTTGAAGTGAAAGGTTTCTCCTCTGCGTATTTTCCAATGGGCTGTTTGTCAGCGAGTGTTTCGATCAGTTCTTTTTCACGAATCAGAAATAGACTATTGTTGGCTCCTGAAAAAATAAGTTCATGGGTTGATTTATTCCATACACAAAGGCTGATGTCCATTCCATCACGAATTGTTCCGGCAGTTTTATTTTTAGTCGAATCATTTTCAAAAGTTTCAACAACCAGCTCTCTTGTTTTATCCAGAATTTTACCGGGATCTGTTAATTTAAATTCGTTCACTGCACGATTAAGCGCATTATGACAAACTACGCTTACCATTGCGCCCGGAACGCCATGTCCTGTGCAATCAGCTACCGCAAAGATGATCAGATCGTTTACTTTTTCCAACCAATAAAAATCGCCGGCAACAATGTCTTTCGGTTTATAAAGAATAAAACTTTCGGGAAGATTTTTTTTGAATTCGGAATCTCCGGGTAAAATAGCTTCTTGAATTCGTTTCGCGTAATTGATACTATCTGTGATCTCTTTGTTTTTTTCTTCGACAATGTGTTTCTGAGTTTCTACTTCCAGTTTTTGTTTTGCAATGATTTCATGATCTCTTTTTTTGCGGATGTAGCCGACGAAAATCAATACTCCCACAATGGCAAAAGCACCAATTCCGGCAAACAAAATGTATTGGACTTTTTCTTTTTTGTGTAAGTCTTTTTCATAAACAAGTGTTTGCACTTGTTGCTGATTGGCAAACTGAAGACTATCCTGTAATCTTTGTCTGTCCAAATTGAATTGAAAATCAAGCTTCATTACCTCTTGATTTTGTGCCGAGCCTTCTAACGAGTCAACATAGAGAAGGTTTTCTTCTAAATAAGCAAGAGCGGATTTGTCGTTTCCACTCTTTTTATGAACAGAATAAAGGCAGTCACAACTTTCTTTTAAACCCTCTAAACTCTTAGATTCCTTTGCAAGATTATATGCTTGCTCACAATAGGCCAGAGCAACTGGAAGTCGTCCCTGAAACATATAGCAATAACCAATGCTTTTCATTGCAAATGATATTCCAGGGGAATGATCTACTAATTTATACATTTCAATTGCTTCCGTAAAATTGAAGATGGCAGAATCGAATAGCTCTTTGTTTGTATAGATTAATCCAATGTTTGAAAGGGTGTTTCCTTTGCCGTAATAGTCTTCGCAAATATCTGAATAGCGCAAGCTCAGTTTGTAAGATTCCAGTGCCTTTGCAGTATCGCCCATTTCATAGTAGCACAGACCTGCATTATTATTATAGGTGGCTAATGAGTAGGCTGATTCAGAATCGTAAGTAATACTTTTGTTGTAAAACTCCAATGCTTTTTCTGGCAATTTGAGTTTCAAATAAATCATTCCAATATTATTTGTGGCGCTTCCTAATGTGAGGCTGTCGTTAAAATATTCAGCGACTAAAAGACTGGCTTGAAAATTTCGCAAAGCCTCTTTGTAGTTTCCAAATTCATTGTATATCAAACCAATGTTGTTTTTGGCCATACCCTTACTGCGGAGGTAGAATTCAGCTTCTTTATTTGATTTTGATTCTCGGCGTAAACCTGATTCTGCGATCTCCAACATTCTTTCATTCAACTCAAGATCTAATTCAGTATCGTATAAATAGATCAGGTCGTCCCATTGACGCATAGCTCTAATTCTGGTTGTGTCATGCGCATCACTATTTGCTATTAACTTCAATGAATCAATAGCTCGCAATTCAGAATCCGAATACTGTGCAGAAAGGCCATTAGCCGAAAGCAGTAGTGAGAAAAATATGGAAAATCGTAAGATCAACTTTGGTTTGCCTATTAAACAAAGTTAACCATTTCAGATTAAAAAGACTTGACCGTCAAAAGGTTTGAATAAACGCCATGACACGGGCAATTGGTTAGTGTTTTCAAATCAAAGTAAAAAAAGCCCGATTTCTGGCTAGAACATTTATGATTAAGATTCAGAGTCGGGCTTTTTGTTTTTATCGAAGTGAATCATTGATCAGTTTTGTCCATTTTTCACCAATTTCAAATTGTGTGTAAACTACTTGATCTGTTTCTGAATTGTATAGTTGAAGATTTTCAACAGCCTTGTTACCCTTTTGTTTAAATACGATTTCTATTTTATCAGGAGCTTGACTTGCACCAGCGGTCTGCAAATTTGTGACAAGCAACGAGCATGATTTTGCTTCGTTCAGATCAAAAATCGTTTCAGTAAATTGGTCATTATTAAATTGTCTGAATAGAATTTTTCGTTTCACCGGATCAAGTCCGAGTAAACGATCACTCCATTGTTCTGTTTCTGAAAGTTCAAGACCATACTTTAGACCGGTATTAATAAATTCCTGAATGTTTTGATAGTCTTTATTTCTTTTTCTGATTGATAAAATAACGAAGGGTAAAATAACTGCCGCCAATATGGCAAGGCCAATAATGATTGATGCTGAGTTCATTTTAAATAAGTAATAATGATGCCCCTTTGAGACGATAAATTAATTGCGCTGTTCTGGCAAACTGATTACCAAAACAAAAAGATCAAAGGAGAATTTTACCAGAAATACTGAAAGGGAAAAATCAAATTAACTGAAGTCAGGATTTCACTTTTGTGATTGTCAAAATCACTCAGCAAATTTTGATTCAGTAATGAAAAGGGAATTAATAATTTAACACAGTCTGGATTAGTGAAAGTGTAATTGGCAATTGATTCAGAAGATTCAACTCCGATTCGCTTGATTGTCGGATCAACAAAATTAGATCCGGAAAAAACAAATGATTTATAATATGCCTTGGAATCTGAATCAGTTGATTTTTTTATTCCAGCATTAAGAGAATGAACTTCTGCAAAAGTTTGCAAAGAAAAAAGCGCAAAAAAGAAAACCGCTATTAACCTCTTGTAAAAATTCATAGTACAAAGTTACGGCATAAAATCATTCAGACCAGCAAAATGGATCTGATATAAATTCTAACAACCAATTCCAAAATGGAGCGTCACTTTACGCACTTTTTTATCCGGCCATTCTTGCCATGAATATTCCTGAACATCTCCAAAAGAAATAGATTGACAAGCAGGGGAGAGTTCTAGTTGATCAAGCAATAGCTGTGCACGTTTATCCAGTTCTTTTTGATTCAATCCTTTTTTGAAATATTTGTCTGCTATTAAAAATGTGGCTGATTCAGGAAGAATAAATTCATTTTGACGCATAAAACAAATCGTCAAAAAATCTTCATAAGCTTCTGGAAATACACGTAGTATAGCGGCATTGACAACTTCAAAACTGACAATTTGTTCAGGTTCTTTTTCTTCTTGACCAAACAAATTAGTCAAAGAAAAAAAAGTAAAATACAGAATCAAGAATCTCATGCTTCAGTTTGCTCAGTCTGATTCAAAATCGCCTCAGCTTCAACTTTAGCCGCTCCTTTACTTTTACGAATGTTTACCGCCACCACTTTGTATTCAGGGCACAAAGCTTCTGAATCTGCAACACTAGAAGTAATGTTGTTCATTTCAATTTCAGGGAAGTGGAATGTAGAACTTAAAATTCCCGGTTTTACTTCGTCCGTAATTTTTGCACGCACATCTACTTTTCCTCTCGCGGAAGTCACGCAAACCAAATCACCCGAATTGATGTTGTGCTTTTTAGCATCCTCTGGATTGATCAGTAAATAATCTTCTTTCAGAATTTTTGCGTTGTTGGTGCGACGTGTCATGGTTCCACAATTGTAGTGTTCCAACTCACGGTTCGTAGTAATGATATAAGGGAATTCTACTTTGTTTTGCTCAAGTTCTACTGACTCTTTATAAACGTTGTGTACAAATTTTCCTTTACCGCGTTTGAAGGTATCTGCATGAAGTAAATCAGAATCTGTGCCGTCTTTGGCAACCGGCCACTGTTTACCGTTGGCTCCAAGTTCATTCCATTTTACACCGGCAAAGAATGGAACGATTTCAGAAATTTCTTTTAATAAAGTATCTGCATCGTAATCTGCTTGCACATATCCCATTTTATTCATGATGTCAGCAATGATCTGACCATCTGGTTTTGTTCCGGGAAGTGGCTGAACAACCTGATTCACGCGTTGAATGCGGCGTTCACCGTTTGTAAAAGTTCCGCTCTTTTCTAAGAAGGAAGCTCCTGGTAAAACAACGTGTGCAAGTTTTGCTGTCTCAGTCATGAATAATTCCTGAACTACAAATAACTCCAGTTTTGAAATAGCTTCTTTTACGTGGTGTGTATTTGGATCTGTCTGAACCATATCTTCGCCCATTGACCAAAGAGCTTTGAATTTTCCACTCACAGCAGCATCATACATTTGCGGTGTTTTTAAACCGGCAGTTGTAGGCATAGGAACCTTGTAGAATTTTTCATACATCTCATGATATTCAGGAATCGAAACATCATAATATCCTGCACCCTGATGCGGTTGACAACCCATATCTGCAGCACCTTGTACGTTATTTTGTCCACGCAATGGATTTACTCCCACACCACGGCGCCCAATGTTTCCGGTCATCATTGCAAGATCTGCAATCAACATTACTGTGAACGTTCCTTGTGAATGCTCAGTAACACCCAAGCCGTGGAATGACATTGCCGCTTTTGATTTAGCGTAGGCCATGGCTGCTTCTCTCACCAATTCTTTACGAACACCGGTGATTGCTTCTAATTCATCCATGCTTTGCGCAAGCACTTCTTTTTTAAATTCTTCGTAGCCTTCAGTTCGTTGATCAATAAAATCTTGATTCACCAAACCTTCTGTAATGATATAATAAACCATCATATTAAGTAAGGCAACGTTAGTGCCTGGTTTTAACTGAAGATGATAGTTTGCATATTTAGCCAATGTAGTTCTGCGCGGATCAATTACGATCAGCGTTTTTCCTTTCATGGCTTGTTGTTTTATTTTTGCTCCGGTAACAGGATGCGCATCGGTTGGATTGGCTCCAATCACCATGATACATTCTGTAAATTTTAAATCTTTAATTGAGTTTGTTGCAGCACCGGTACCAAAGGTACGTTGCATTCCAAGCGCAGTAGGAGAGTGACAAACACGCGCACAACTATCTATATTATTTGTTCCGATAACTGCACGAATAAACTTCTGCATCAGATAGTTTTCTTCGTTGGTGCAACGTGCCGATGATACGCCACCAATTGAATCTGCTCCGTAATTTGTTTTAATCTCGGTGAGTTTGTTAGCAATAAATTCATAGGCTTCATCCCAGGTAGCAGGAACAAATTCTCCATCCTTTTTAATGAGTGGTGTTTTTAATCGTTCAGCATGATTGTAGAAAGAGAATGCAAAACGACCTTTCAAACACGTGTGACCTTGATTCGCTTCTGCTTCGTAAGGTGCCTGAATTGATTTTACTTTTCCGTTAACCGTTGCAACTTCAAGATTACAACCTACACCGCAATAGGTACAAACTGTTCTTGTTTTTTCAACGTTGGCAACTGATTTTGATTCAAAGATATCTGAGATGGCCGAAGTAGGGCAGGCTTGCGCACATGCTCCACAACTTACACAATCAGAATTTTCAAACGTGGTGTTTAAACTTTTAATGATGTGTGCATCAAATCCACGACCCGCCATGCTGAGTACAAATTCTCCTTGAACTTCGTCACACGCTCTTACACAACGAGAGCAGTTAATACATTTTGAAAAATCAGAAGTCATATAGGCATGACTCAAATCTTTTTTGCGATCCAAATGATTTTTTCCTTCCGGATAACGAACATCTCTGATTCCAACTTTCGCTGCTACTGTTTGAAGCTCGCAATTGTTGTTTACCTCGCACGTCAAACAATCCAACGGGTGATCTGAAAGAACTAATTCAATGATGTTTTTGCGTAGTTTTTCAATTCCATCTGAATGTGGATAGATGTATGAATTTTCAACCACAGGTGTGTGACACGATGCTTGTGCTTTCGTTTTTCCATTCTCTGCAAACGCAACATCCACGCTGCATACACGACAGGCTCCAAACGGATCTAAGTTTGGTGCATCACATAAAGTGGGAACATAATCTTTTCCGAAATTACGTTTGATGAACGTCAAAATGGTTTCACCCGGTTCAATTTCGTAAGGTTTATTATCAATATAGGCTACAGATTTGCTCATAGAAGTCTATTTGGTAAAATATTGTTTTAGTTCTTTATCAAAATATTGAAGTGCGTTTTTCACTGGCAATGGTAAGCCACCGCCCAATGCGCACAGTGATCCTGTTTCAAGGGTATCTAGAAGATCTTTGAAAAGTTCACGGTCAATTTTATATTGTTCTGTTGTTGCTTTTTTCAGAAGTTCAGCTCCGCGGGTAGAACCCAATCTGCATGGAAAACATTTGCCACAACTTTCATGCGCTGTAAATTGGAAAAGATGTTCAATGTATTTTACAATGGGAAATTCTTCCGGCAAACATACGACAGAGGCATGTCCTAATAAAAATCCGTTTTCAGAAAAGGATTCAAAATCAACGGTAAGATCTTTCGTTTTATTAGCAGGGACAAGTCCTCCAAGTGGACCACCGATATGAAGTGCTTTTACTTTTTTCTTGTAACCACCACCTAATTTTTTGATCACGGTGTCAAGTGGTGTTCCCATGTCAACTTCATAAACGCCGGGTTTGTTGAAGAAACCATCTAAGCAAACTAATTTAGTTCCGGTAGATTTTCCACGACCGATGGATGCAAATTTTGCACCGCCGTTTTGAATGATGTAAGGAATACACGCTAATGTTTCAACGTTGTTTACAATTGTTGGCTTATTGAACAAACCTTGTTGCGCTGGGTATGGCGGACGCACGCGAACTTCTGGTCTTTGTCCTTCAATAGAAGAGAGGAGGGCAGTTTCTTCACCACAAATGTATGCGCCTTGTGCTTTAATAATTTTGAAATCGTAATTGAATCCGGTTCCAAGAATATTTTTTCCGAGTAATTTTTTAGACCGTAATTGATCAATTGCTTTTTGTGTGATTTCAATCGCTTCAGGATATTCAGCACGAATGTAAAGCACACCCGTTTCGGCGCCAATAATGTAGCCTGATATCATCATTCCTAATAAAACAGAATGTGGTTGTTCTTCTAAAAGATAACGATCAGAGTATGCGCCCGGATCACCTTCATCAGCGTTGCAAACAATAAATTTGATTGCGCTGTCCATCTCTTTTGCAGTATTCAATTTGAATGCAATTGGAAATCCAGCACCGCCTCGTCCACGTAAATTTGATTCTTTCAGTTCATGTAACAAATCTTCTTTTGATCTTCTTAATGCAACTGCAAGCGTGGTGTAGTAGTAATCAACACCAGGAAACATGGTAGTCAGAATTTGAGTTCCCAACGAATCCACATTGTATTTTTCTTTTGTTTTTCCGGTGCCCTCTTTGATGGTGTGGATATTATCAATATCAGTTCCGGAGTAATTTTTTCCTTTGTAATTGAACGATGCATTTTCATGGCAACGCCCCATGCAACACATTTCACCAATCTCAGTATCTTTAAAAACACCACTTAATTTTGTGCGCACATCATCTTGTGTTCCAGCAGTCATGCATGAACTTCCATTGCAGACATAAACTTGTTTGCCTTTGTTTTCTTCTTTTAGAAAATCGTAGAAGCTGGTAGTTCCATAAACATTCCCTTTTCCAATGAGGAATTTATCAGCCAACTCTTCCATTTTAGCTTTGGAAACAGTACCTGATCGTTTGGCTGCAACACCTAATTCTTCAAAAAGATTTTCCTGAAGACCTTTGCGGCCGGCTAATTCACTTAAGTTTTTTGACATAGTTTGAGCTGTTCAATATTGCCTGAATCTCTTTAGAATCTTGTTCTTCAACTAACTGAATCAAGTTTGAATCAGATACAAAAGAGGGCAGGTGTTGTAAATTTATCGAATTATAATGTCAATTGCACAACAAAGTGCAAAAATCAAGGTATGATCCGACGGTTTTGTCCTCTGAAATCATCTACTTAGTAGGTGTTAAAAGAAATTGCTTTAGAAAATTCCTTTGTGAATCAAAAATATACAATTTCACGTTCAACGTAAGTGATTAATTCTTCGTTCAAAAACTCATTTTTCAAAATCCAATTTCCATATGAATCAAGGATAAACTCAGTTGAGCGGTAAATCGGATTATTAAAATTGTAGAAGTATAAATCTGAAAATCCAATGCGCCCATTTTGTTGTATGTTTCAGTTCAGTATGGATCGTTTTTCAGACAATATCAAGGCTTCTCCATTTGAATGAAAATTTTACCATATCAGGATTTCACTAATTAAGATATAATCGTAGTAAATGTCATTGTCTTAAAACTGCGCTATCAAGGCCTTTTAGGTATCCTCTTTGATCATAATCAATGCGGTTCCAACTCAATAGGTTAAAAAACATCCTCTAATGATATTCCGTATAACTTGAGGTTGTAAGTAGGTTCTTGGCTTTCTGAGCTTGAATCAAAACAAACTCCCATGATTGTTTACCTATAGCTTAATAACATCAAACGTAATGTACTTTTAATTTTAATTTTGAGTGAGTTTTTGACTGGAACATATGAAAATATTATTTAATATAAGGTTCTTCGTTATCAAGTCAATACTTGGAATTTTGATTTAATTGACTTAAATCGTAATAAAGTATCCAATTTAATCATACACATAACTAAAAAAGTCTGCTAACGATTTTTACCCTTGTTGAATTTAACAGATTTTAGAATGTCATTTTCTTAATAAGTGTATAAATCAGTAGATGAGTCATGCAATAGGTCATTAAATTAAGTTCAAATAATTTATTAGTAAAAATAATAGAAAAGTCTTCAGGAGGGCTGTTATCCTTGAAAAGTATGTTGACATCTCCTGAAACATAAGAATGAATTAAACATTTAAATTTGTTATAATCAAACTAATTGTCATAAAAATCATTCCATTTGATAAGTAAGGAACAGTATGAAATCTTCTATTATATCCGCTTAAGCCAGTAACCATTTTCATTAAAAATAAGATTCAACTCTCCGGGCCAATATAAGCCGTTTAAATCCAAAACAGGTATTTTTTTCTTTGATTTTTTTTTGCTTGGCTGAATTTGATAAGCATGTTGAGTAACTTTTTGGACAGGCCCGCTTAATCCATAATAATCTAAGTACAGATTTTCTCTATGTTCAATTTGACCAAAAGTATGGCTAATGGAAAAGATAAATAATAAACACAAATGAATGTTTTGGATCATTGAAAATAAATTTATCGAAATTGCTAGAAAGGCTAGAAAAATCATATATAAATGCAGTTTCCTGCAGGATTGGTTTCACAAAAATCATCTCTTTCTAACGTTCAATGGATCTTTGAAGATTTTCTTCATAAAAGTTTTAAGGCCAGTTGCCGAATATTTAAATCTCTTCAATCAATAATTTTCTAAACCTCACATAGTCAGTAAAAACAGCGAATCCTTCAGTATCCCAGATGCTGACTCTCACGCCAACGTTCGAAAGATTATATTTCTTCTTCCATTTTTTAAGTGGTAGCGTCCAGATTCTCTTTGTCTGCAATGCGTTGAGCATAAATTCGATCCCCATTGTTTTAAAACGTTCACCGGTAGGTTCATAATTGAAATCTACTGACACAATGCCGGCGAAAGCAATGTCTGAATGAATTGTTAGATCAAGCGATGCTTCATTTTTTTCTAAAATTGCGATGGTTGGCGAGAACCATTTTTCAACTTCGGCATATGATTTTTTTTGCTCCTGATAATAATCTAATATGCTCCAGCTAGCGCCCGGCCAGCAATCATTCAATTGCCAAAATAAAGTTCCCATACAATGTGGTGCTTTTAAACGATGCGCTATAATTGCAGTTTTCAGCGCTTGTCCTTGCACAAATTGTGTAGCTTCTAACCAATCTTCAATACTTGTAATCTCACCAAAATAGTTTGAAATTTCGGTGTCAATTAATCCATCTCCAATATAGCTTTTCTGGAGATTTTTGAAGGCCGCTGAATCTCGATGAATCATAGCCGAATTGTAGAGATAATAACTTGCTATATCTTGTCGACTTATTACAGCGTTTTCATTCTTGTTAATTGCAATCGATTGCATCAAACCATCAAATGAAGGGTAAGATTGAAATCCATATTCAACCATAAATCTGCCCACATTAGTTTTAAAACTTTCAATGGGTTCTTTACCATGCCAAACGCCCCAATAATGCATGGCACCGTGATTAAAGTTTTCAGGTTTTCCCCAATTGCTTTGTGGACTTGATGGAATATAGGCCCGTGAGGGATCGAGTTGTTTTAGTTTATCCGGAATTAGTTTGTGAAAAATGGATTTGTAATTCTCCCAAATTTCAGTGGAATCTTTTGTTGAATAACCGTATTGTTTTTGCCATCCCCAATTATGCCAGGCTACTTCAATTTCATTATTGCCGCACCACAACGCAATGCAGGGATGGTTGCGCAATCGCTTCACATTATCTTCAATTTCTGCAGCCACATTTTCATGAAATTCTTTTGCGGCCGGATACATTGAATTGGCAAACATAAAATCTTGCCAAACCAATATTCCCCTGAGATCACATTGCGTGTAGAAAAAGTCAGACTCATAAATTCCACCGCCCCAAACGCGAATCATGTTCATGTTTGCCTGCTGAACAAGCTCAAGTAATTGTTCTGTTTTTTCATTGGTCACGCGTGGCAAAAACAAATCTTGCGGAATGTAATTGGCGCCCTTCATGAAAATGGGCTGACCGTTTACTTTGAAATAAAAAGAAGTTCCAATGGAATCCTTTTCATTTACGAATTCAATTGTGCGAATGGCAAAATTGACTTTTGTGGAATGAATTTCCGCAAAGGTGCTACTGTTGCGTAAATAAAGATTTGATGAATAGATGTGATGTTCTCCATACCCATTGGGATACCAGAGCTTCGGGTTTTCAATCTGATGATAAAACTTCACTTCATTGATTCCTTCTTTGACGTAGATTTGAAATTCTAATCCCATCATTTCAACGACGATTGGATCGATATACGTGCTATCAGATTCTAAATCGAATTGAAAAAAAAGTGTTGCTAAATTATTTGCAACACTAATTGTTTGAGAATAAAAATTGGTGATTTTAAAATCATTCCACATTCTGATATAACATGGTTTCCAAATTCCGCATGTAACAAATCGTGGTCCCCAATCCCAACCAAATTGATACGCGGCTTTGCGTGTATAAGCAGACACTTGCATAGCTCCGGTTTCATTTCCAGATGGTAATTGATAAGGTGCTTTCATAACATCATACTCATGTTTGTTGAGAGGTGTAGTGAAGTGAACGCGCAATTTATTGGCACCAACTTTCGCAAGATCTTTGATTGAAAGTGTATAATTCCGAAACATATTATCTGCTTCCAAAATCAACGAGTCATTCAGATAAACCTTTGCATACGTATCGATTCCTTCAAATACCAAATCCATTTTTGACTAGCTCAAATCATCATCAGAAATTTCAAAGGAGGTGGAGTAGACCCAATTCTGAGATTCTAATCTTTTAGCTAAATCAGAATGTTCATTCAGTCCAGCATAAAAGTCCGGAGCAAGATTATTACGCATTAAATCTAAATGAACCACACCAGGAACCTGAGCGTCATATTCTGGTGATGGTAAATGATGGCCTTGAGGTAAATCTAATCTGAATCTCCAGTTTTCCAACGGTGTTATTTTCTCTTGTGCACAAAGCAGCAAAGGGAATAAAAGCAGAAGAAGACTGATTTGTTTAAACATGATTCCAAATTACTTGATTTTTTTTAGCCAATGTGAATTGGACAAAAATATAATTGATGCACTTACCCGGCAGTTCACCCTTGTTTTTCGGCCATCTGCCAAAAAAATGAAATTTGCTGATACTCAAAAAGATCAATATCCAAATTTTAAATTACTTTTAATCATGTAAGAGAAAGACTCTTAGTTCGTTATTAAAAAAAAATTAAATCAAAAAAACTATGAAAAAACTTTGGATTGTAATTCCAGTTGCATTGGCGATTGCTTCATGCGGAGGAGCAGCTTGTGATAACTCAACGCCTGAAGGTGCAGCAGATTGTGCTTGCGGTTATGCAGAAGAGTATAAAAAAGCTTTTGATGCAAAAGACGAAGCTAAAATGAAAGAAGTGGATGGAAAAATGGAAGCCTGGGAAAATGAAGTTGAAAAAAATATGGAAGCTGGAAAATACACTGAGAATGATGTTGAGGCTGCTTTGGTGGCCAAGAATTGTGACTTGTAAGATTTGATTTTTTTATGAGATAATCCCGGGCCGTTGGTTCGGGATTTTTTTGTTGGTTTAGAGAGGCTCAGTCAACAAAAAAAAACTGAAATACTCAGGCTAAAAAAAGAGCGTAGCATTCAAAAATAATTGAGCTTTAACCTGACGGGATTTCTCGTCGTTTATTGCAATTAAGCAATGAACTCTGTCGAAATGACACCTCCAATAGAGTTTGTTTAAGAGAGCGTATTAAGAATCTGTTTTATTTTTTCTTCATCCACTTCAAAATCTTCACCCATTCCTGTTGGTAAATTATTGTTGATTTTTTTTCGTGCGGTGAAGTGTAAAGCATGAATGCCAAGTTCAGCAAGCTGTTTTGCGTTTGTTGTGTTGACGCCACCACCAGCCATAATTTGAATTGGATTTTTTTGACTGAAACTTACCATTTCTTTTAACAGATTCATTCCTTCATTTACAGAAGTTTTTGAGCCAGAAGTGAGGATACGTGAAAATCCTAATTTATGCAGATGCTCTAATGTTTTTAAAGAGTTTGGCGTGGAATCTATAGCGCGATGAAATGTGAATTCCAATTTTTGTTTGAGTGCAACTTCTGCTAAATAAAGTGTCGCTTGCAGATCCAGTTCATTCTCTTTTGTAAGGCATCCGAAAACAACTCCTTTGGCGCCAGCAATGGCAGCAGCAACCATATCTCTAGCCATAATATCTAAATCCGTTTGGCTGCAGACAAAAGAACCCGGCCGCGGACGAATCATCACATGCACTTCTATAGTTTTAAGTGATGCACATTTTTGTATCATTCCAAAACTTGGAGTTGTTCCTCCTTCAGTGAGATTGGCGCAAAGTTCAATGCGTTTGAATTTATAATCGGCAGCAAGTAGCGCAGATTCAAAACTATCGCCACAAATTTCTAAATCTATCATTCTACAATTATCTCATCAACAAATAACCAGGCATCTTGTCCGGCGGCTTCATGCGATGCAGGAAGTTTGCCGTAGTTTTCAGCTTCAATGCGAATGTATCGCGCAACAAATGGATCAAAAGAAATCAGATATGGATTAACTGTAATTCCATCTACTGATGCTGCATTTACCGGAATTATTTTTTGGTTCTTCACGTTGAAACACGATTTGTTATCGGGCGAGTAGGATATAGTAATGTTATTTGGTGTCATGATCCAAGCATTGATGTATTGAAGAAAATTTACGGTGACTCTTGAAATCGTTTTTTCTTCTCCCAGGTCTAAAATGACGTCCAGATCTTTTCCCCAGAAGCCCTGCCAGTTGCCATCTCTGAAATTATACGATCCTAATTTACCATCAGTAAGTGCAAATTCACCAGATGACGCGTACCATTCGTGATAGACATTTGCAAAAGTTGCTGGTGAAAAAAGGGCAAGGTGATTGTTGATTTTTGTATGGTTGAATTTCCGTATTGCTTTCCGTTTTTGTAAGCATAAACTTCCAGGTCACCTGTTTTATCAAGTACAATGCGATTTGAAAACGTGGTAAGATTTGTATCACATTCATCACAAAGCCAACGATACTTCAATTCCAAATCCGGAATATTTTTTTTCACATCAATAAAAACTTCCTGATCTTCACAAACCGTTTCTAATTCAAATGGGACCGACTCCATTCCATATTTAATTCCGAAATAATCCCAAATAGGGTAGTGCTTCTGAAGTCTTTGATAGAAGCTATTATAGCGCGATGTATCCGGTCCTGACCAAAGCATCTCGGCCAATGCAATCATTCTGGGAAAAACTTTTGAATCCAAATTTTCACGATCGGGCACACGCTCTGTCCACATATTAACTTCTGCGCCTAAAATGTATTTGTGAAATTCTTTTTCCAGATTTTCAGGAATCGGATTAAACGAATAAACTTTTTTCAAATCTATGGCGTCTAGCCCGTAATCGATATAACAATGACTGGTTGGTGACATCACCACATAATGTTTTTGTTGCGCTGCAGCAAGTCCGCCATCCATACCGCGCCAGCTTTGTACACTTGCGTTTTCAGATAATCCTCCTTCCAAAATTTCATCCCATCCAATTAATTTCCTTCCTTTTGAATTGAGGAATTTTTCAATGCGTTGAATAAAATAACTTTGTAATTCGTGTTCATCTTTTAAGCCTTCGTCTTTCATTCGCTGTTGACATTTAGCACAATGTTCCCAGCGGAATTTAGGCGCTTCATCACCGCCAATGTGAATGTATTCAGACGGGAAAATTTCCATCACTTCGGTCAGAACATCTTCTAAAAATTTAAAGGTGCTATCATTTCCGGCACAATAAATTTCTTTGAAAACGCCCCAGTCATTTACAACTTCAATTGGACCACCGTTGCAAGAATATTCTGGATAGGCCGCCAATGCAGCTTGTGCGTGACCCGGTAATTCTATTTCAGGAATCACCACAATGTGACGTTCTTTTGCATAGGCAACAATTTCTTTGAGATCTTCTTTGGTATAAAATCCTCCGTAAATGGTTCCGTCTTTTTCTTTTCTGTAAGATGAAATGGTGTTGAGCAATGGATATTTGTCAATCTGAATACGCCATCCCTGATCTTCTGTCAAATGAAAGTGGAGAATATTCATTTTATAAAAAGCCATCAAATCCAAATACTCAAAGATGACTTCTTTTTCGAAAAAATGTCTGCAGACATCCAGCATTAAACCCCTGTGTTCAAATGCGGGTTTATCTTCAATTTTTAAACAAGGCAAATACCAGGCTTGACGTTTTTCTCCCGAATGAAAAGCCGGAATGAACAATTGTCTAACCGTTTGAATTCCGCGCATGATGCCGGTAGAGGTCAAGGCAGTGATTTGTAGTTTTTCGGGAGAAATGATTAATCGATACGCTTCACCGTGTTGTAATTCGGCTGGGAAATCATTGACAATTTTTAATTCGATTTCAGATTTATTTGATTGAGATTTGAGAACTTTCGTCAACTGAAAGCTGGATGAAGAATCAATTAATTTGTTGAAGTAATCTCCTTCATTAATAAGATCTTCAGGGTAGGAGAGGACTGTTTCTGAATTGATTTTAAAAAAACCTTCACGCTTTTCAACCAGCACAGGTTCAGGAATCAGATAAAGGGAATCCACGTTTATGTATTCAGCATTTTCAGCATCGTGTCCACCACAAGAGACAAGTCCAATCGAAAAAACAGCAATCACAATTTCACGCAAAGGCGCAAAGGCGCAAAGAAATGGTTGATGATTTGCAGCTATTCTACTGAAACAATTCAGCATGGGAGTTTGTGATTTTGATATTTGTATTTTTTGATTTTTCCTTGTTTTACCAAGGTCTGTTGAATTCAGAGTCCACCAATTTTTCATTTTCCAAATCACGATGCGCCACGTTGAAACCTGAGTAGACTGAATAGGATCCCCATTCGCCATTTTTATTCAATGCAATGAAACCAACTTGTAAATTTTCAACTTGGTTATCGTGTTTTTTGATGAGACGCTCTACAGCTTCTTTACAAGCTTCTTGTGGTGTGTAGCCGTGACGCATCAATTCAACAACAATGGATGAACCTGCGATTCTTATAACGGCTTCACCAAGACCTGTTGCACACGCAGCGCCTACTTCATTGTCAACAAATAAGCCTGCACCTATAATTGGAGAATCACCTAATCGTCCGCGCATTTTAAAAGAAAGTCCGGATGTTGTACAAGCGCCAGATAAATTTCCTTCTGCATCCAATGCAATCATACCAATCGTGTCGTGGTTTTCTCTATTAATTATTGGTTTGTATTCCGATGTTTTCAACCATTCTTTCCAGGCTTTTTGTGCTTCGTCTGATTTAAAATCTGATTTTGTAAATCCTTTTGAAAGCGCAAATTCAAGAGCGCCGTCACCAACAAGCATCACATGCGGCGTATCTTCCATGACTTTGCGCGCAACAGAAATTGGGTTTTCAATGTATTGTAAAAAACCAACTGAACCACATTGATTTTTGTGATTCATGATGCAGGCATCCAAAGTTGTATTTCCATCTCTGTCCGGAAATCCGCCCAGGCCCACACTCAGATTTGTTTTGTCAGATTCAGTTACGCGAACGCCTTGTTCAACGGCATCCAATGCATTTCCCCCAGCTTCCAAAACTTTCCATGCGGCTTTGTTTGCTTCAAGTCCGTGGTTCCATGTAGAAAGGACAATTGGTTTATTAACAGGTTATGATAGCAATCTTGATTTCACCCTCAGCAACAGCGTTGAAAGCATATTTATACGAGTTTGAAATTAGCTCATTGAGCAGTAGACCAAGCGGAACCAATGTTTTTAAATCAATTTCGCCGTAAGTTGAAGTAATGTGTACATCTATTTTTTTCTCTGTCTGAAATATCATTTTCAAATCTTCTGCAAGATCAGACAAGTATGATTTCAGGTCAATTCTTGAAACTTCTTTTTCCTGATAAAGTCGCTGATGAATTGAAGACATAACCATAACACGGTTAATGGCCTCTGTAAAATTGCTGCGTGCTTCTTCATTTACAATTTCACTTTGCTGCAATCTCAGTAAGGATATAATAATTTGAAGATTGTTTTTTACGCGGTGATGAATTTCTTTAATCAACGTGATATTTTCATTATTCTTAGCAAGGATAACTGCATTTTGATTTGCCAGTTCAATATTTGCTTTGCGCAGTTTTGCCTCAGAAAAATTTTGGAATGAAATGAATTGATACATCAGATATCCGAAAACAAAAATAGCAAGTACCAGTTCAATGTAAGCACCGGTTGCCGTAAGTTTATCAAGTGGCGGCAGTAGTTCTAAATGAAGATTGTGACGGTAATAAATGAAAAAAGCAATCCCGACAGAATTCATTGCCAGTATGGCCATTCCCCAATATTTCCCCATTCCCACAAAGGCAAGTAGCGCTGCAATTACCATCCAAAGAAAATCTACGTAATGAGTTGTTGTCAATGAAAAGTTGCAGGAGAACTGCGATATGATGCTGCCGGCAATCGCAAAAAACAGAAAGAGGTGGTTGTGTTTTTTTGAGACAAGCAAGTAAATTAGCGCAATGAGTGAAGCACTAAATGCAATGATGTATGAAACAAGAGCATTTATCTCTACATCATGGAAGGTGAGAACCAAGATAAAAAAGATGACCGTAAAGATGAGCGTTAACCGATAGACCATTAAAAATTTGGCCCGCTCAATGTGCGAATCAAAAAGGGCTGCTTTCGGCGTGAATATGTTCATCTGCTGAACTAATATTCTTCTGAGTAAGGGAATTTCAAATGTCTTACTGAAGTTCCGTTATTTTTAATCTCCAACAACGAATTAATTCCAATTTGTACATGCTCTTTAACAAAACTTTCCGTGACGAGTTTATCACTTTTTTCTGTTTTAACGCCATCGGGTACCATTGGCTGATCTGATACAAGTAGTAATGCACCGGTTGGAATCTTATTTGCAAAGCCGGTAATAAAAAGTGTAGCCGTCTCCATGTCAATAGCCATGGCCCTTGTTTTTCTCAGATATTCTTTGAATTTATCGTCGTGTTCCCAAACGCGTCTGTTTGTTGTATAGACTGTCCCGGTCCAATAATCTCTTCCTGCTTCTCGAATCGTAGTTGACACTGCTCGCTGTAAGTTAAAAGCGGGCAGTGCAGGTACTTCAGCCGGAAAATAATCAGTTGATGTACCTTCACCGCGGATAGCCGCAATCGGAAGTACTAAATCACCAATGTTCGTTTTCTTTTTTAATCCGCCACACTTACCTAAAAACAGACAAGCCTTCGGTTTTACAGCGCTGAGCAAATCCATGATAGTGGCAGCATTGGCACTACCCATTGTGAAGTTGATCATCGTTATTCCATTTGCAGTGGCATTTGGCATTGCCTTGTCTTTTCCTTTGATTTCAACATTAAATTTTTCAGCAAAAATTTGCAGGTAATTTCCAAAGTTGGTAAGTAAAACATATTCACCAAACTCATCCAGGTTTGAACCAGTATAACGAGGCAACCAATTATTTACAATTTCTTCTTTTGTTATCATACTAAAACTAAAGGTATAAAAAAAGCCCGACGTTCGGGTTGAACAAGCCGGGCTTAAATTTTTTATTGGATACTCTTAGTGTCCGCAAGCGCCTGGCTCACATGCACCTTCTTCACAACCGTGTGCATCAGCTGACGAGTCTTTATCACATTTTGATTTATCGCATTTCGATTTATCACATGTTGTCGTGTCACAAGGAGCACTGCAACATTTTTTCTGACAACAAGGTTTATCACATGTTGCTTTGTCACATTTTCCTGCACAATTTTTTTCGCAATCTGCTTTGCATTTTTCCATGCACTCTGGTGAGCATTTGTCTGTGCACTCATGCGTCTCAACAGCTGTAGAATCTGTCTCAGTTCCTTCTGGTGATTGACCACCACATGACGTCAAAATAATTCCTAAACCAAGGATAAATAAAAATGATAATTTTTTCATAATAAGTTCTAATTAGTATTGGTAAAGTTAACACATCTTTTTTAAGTGCAATAGAATTGACCGATTTCCAATCAATCGATCATAATTCATAACTTCTGATGTTTGTATATCTTCGCGTTTGAAATAACTTGACTATGCAAGCTTCTGGCACAACCAATAAACTGATTATTCTGACTCTTGTATTGTTAGGGCTTTATATTGGACAACATTTGATTGTGCCGTTTATTATTTCAGTAGTGGTCTGGTATCTGCTAAACTCTCTGGGAGATTTATTCGGTAAAATAAAAATCAAGAAAAAACCAATGCCTCGTGCGGTTCAATTATCACTGGGATTTATATTGTTTATCATCGTCAGCTTTTTTATCATTCAGTTGGTGATGTCTAATTTTGAAACTTTTGCGACTGAATATCCAATCTATCATGAGAATTTCATCAAACTGACTGCCGAGTTCAGTGAAACTTATAAAATTGATTTAATGCATACCGACTATTTCGAGACACTTGATTTACCGGGGCTTTTAACAGATGTATTAGATTCATCACTCGGCTTTCTAACAACCTTTTTTCTTGTATTGCTCTATGTAGTTTTCTTATTGCTGGAACAGCAAATCTTTCATACAAAACTTCGCCTCATTTTTAAAGAACGAAACGAGTATGTTCGGTTTTTAGGTATTGTTCGAAAAGTAGATCAGTCTGTGCATTCGTTTGTCTCAATCAAAACTTCGCTTTGTCTTTTATCAGGAGTAGCAAGTTATTTGGTCCTGATCATAATAGGAGTAGATTTTGCTTTTCTATGGGCGTTTCTAATTTTCCTCTTTAATTTTATTCCAATTATCGGGGCATTTATTGGCGTTGTATTTCCTTCGCTCATTGCGCTTGTGCAATTTGGAACCATCCTGGAACCTGTTCTTGTAATTTCTTTATTATCTGCAATTCAACTCGTGGTTGGAAACATTCTTGAACCAAAAGTCCTGGGAACAAAACTGAATCTTAGTCCGCTTGTTGTTGTACTTTCCTTAACTTTTTGGGGATCGTTGTGGGGGATAGCCGGTATGTTTTTATGCGTACCAATTACGGTAATCATGATGATTGTTTTTGATCAGTTTGAAGGGACTAAAAAGATTGCTATTCTTTTATCGGGAGGGAAAGCAGTTTAAGCTTGCCCCGCCAAAATACTCAAGGCCAATCCTATTTTACGATAATCTAAATCCCCATTGAGTTCTTCAAAAATGGGCTTGAGTTGATTGTTGTTGTTTAATTTTTTGCGAGCTTCTTTCACACGATTTACATCATACTCTGAAACGAATTTATTCAGATTAACAGGCTTTCCCTCTTCATAAAGTCTTGCCAGATGAGCATAAATGGTGTTTTCGCTCATTTGGCGGGTAGCTGCAATTTGCTCAACATTTAATCCTTGCTCGTAAAGTTCAAATGTATGTTCAAAAGTAGAGCGTTTATCTTTTTTTGGGACTGTTTGAAATGCCTGGACAATCTCAAGCAGTGTAGATCCAAAACGTTCAAATTTGGTTTGTCCCATTCCCTGAATTTCAAGCAACTCTTTTTCGTTCAGCGGTTTTCTGGATGCGATTTCAGTAAGCGTTGAATCATGGAAAATGACATAAGCCGGAACCTTATTTTCTATTGCAATTTGTTTGCGCCAGTTTTTCAATTCGGCCAACAATTGCTCATCTGAACTTAGGGTTGTTTTTTGTTTTCGGTCTGTTTTCTTTTCTTGTTTTTTCTCCTGATAAGCAGCCAGGTTTATTCGCTGAGCTCCTCGCAATACTTCACCAGAAAGGTCCGTTAGTTTGAGATGCAAATGCTGATCATACGCAATTTCCAGCACTCCTTGATTGATAAGCTGATTGATAAAATGTTGCCATTCTACAAAACTGTGTTCTTTGCCTGCGCCATAGGTTTTAATCTTGTGCAGATTTTTCTCATGAATTTCAATTGTGTCTGCACCGCGCAAAATCCCAATTAGTAAGTTAATTCCAACTGATTCGTGTGAACGGCTTACTGCTGACAAAGCTTTTTGAGCAAGCAATGTTCCATCAAACATAGATGGTGGCTCCAGACAATTATCACAGTTGCCGCAATTCTCTGTAATCGTTTCACCAAAATAGGAGAGGACGATGTTTCTTCTGCATGAACTGGCTTCTGCATAGTAGAGCATGCGTTTAATTTTCTCTTGATAGACTTCTTTGAATTCAGAGTCTTTGATGAAATCATTCAGTAAAACCACATCACGGTAATTGTAATATAGTACAGTGTCACTAGGCAAGCCATCACGGCCGGCACGACCAATTTCCTGGTAGTATCCTTCAATATTTTTTGGAAGATTGTTGTGAATAATCCAACGCACATTGGATTTATCTATTCCCATTCCAAAGGCAATTGTTGCGCAAATAACGTTGTATTCATCTTTGATAAAACCATCTTGTACCTGCTCTCTATCGGATGAGGCCATACCTGCATGATAGAATCTGGAACTCACGCCATTTGAATTAAAAAAGTTCGACCACTCTTCTGTTTCCTTTCTTGAAAGACAATAGTAAATACCTGACTCGCCTTGACGCTCACGCACAAAATCCAGAATCTCTTTTTCTTTTTTGTTTTTTGCAATTTGCGACCTCACTGTTAGTTTAAGATTCGGTCGCTGAAAAGAAGCGAGAAACAATTCATAATTGCGCAGGCCCAATTTTTCAGCAATATCTCTTCGCGTAATTTTATCTGCAGTTGCAGTCACCGCCATCATTGGAGCATCCGGAAAAACTTCTCTGAGATGATGAATCTGCTGATATTCGGGTCTGAAATCATGGCCCCACATGGAAACGCAGTGTGCTTCATCTACAACCAGCAACGAAACGGGAAGTTTGCGCAGCCATGATTTTACCGCATGAATAAGTGACTCAGGAGAAATGTAAAGTAATTTTAACTTATTGGTAGCGCAATCCTCAACGAGTTGTGATTTCTCAAATTCAGAAAGTGAACTATTATAAAATGCTGCTTTAATTCCATTTGCATGCAATGCATCTACTTGATCTTTCATCAAGGAAATAAGGGGAGAAACTACCAATGTTAAATTTGGTAAGCCTAAAGAAGGAATTTGAAAACATATTGATTTTCCGCCACCAGTAGGCATTATTACAAGGGAGTCTTGACCACTTAATGTATGCTCAATAATTTCGCGCTGTAAAGGGCGAAAGGACTTGTATCCAAAATATTCCTGTAATATTTTTTCCGGTGAAAACATGGGGAACAAAACTAGGGATTAAATCAGCGTGACTCCCTGAAATTTTATCCACACAAATGTCTCGAACGAGGTGCAAATAAATGTTAATGCCTTATAAAAGAATTGTTTAATAAAAGTTCTGAACCAAAAAAGAGTAGATGCTACGAAAAAAAAACTCTTTCACTTTCAATTCAAGACTCCCAAACTGTCGAGTTCTTCAGGCGAAATTGTTGGGGGGACAAAACCTTGTTCCATTTTCAGAATGGCAAATTGGGCTGTGATTTCTGCCTTTTTTTTGGTTGAAAACCCTTTGTTTCCTGGAATAGCCGGAATGTGAGGTTGATTAATAAAAACTGTTCCGTCGTCAAAAATTTTATAGCCCCAGCCTAAGGCAGGAGTTTCAAAAACTTCGAACGTATAAGAAGAATTTTCCATTACTGCTGAAGAATCGACTTTGTCAGTATTAGTATCTGATGCAGTAGTTTCGATATGAGAACCAACATTTGGATTCTGTTCAGTAGAACAAGAGATTAAACAAATGAATCCAATGAAAACAGAAAATAATTTCATTGAATCAAAACAGATTTGGTAGTTGAATGTCCGGAATCATTAGTAACACAAATATAGTACATGCCTTTTGAAACTTGCTCGCAGTTGATTCGGATTTGTCCAGAAGAAGCTTTGCTGAATTCAAATTGTGGGGAAATATTTTGACCAAGCTCATTATAAATTTGAATCTGTGTACTATTTGCATTCTCAGTCAAAGCTATTTCAAAGTATTTTGTTGCTGGGTTAGGGAAAACATTTGCGATCAAATTAATTTCCTCATCGATAGCAAGTATTGGCAAGTATTCATAAAAATCATCGTAGAAATCCCCGTTATAACCGCTACCAACAAAAGCTCGTCCTTCAACAACTATGGCAATTGCCTGAACTCTGCCTGCGCCGGGAAAATTGGTACGTTGAGTCCAGGAATCTGAAAAATAATTATATTCCCAAATGTCATTTTTATACGTAAAAGTATTGTCTTCTCCAAGCGCAATGAACGCGTTAGGGAAGAGGCCAAAACCTACCGAACCGTGTCTTGGTGTTCCAGGAAAATCAGCTTTTTGCTGCCATGAATCAATAAGCGGATAATATGCCCAGAAGTCACTCTTATAGGTTGTTGCATCGACACCAGTTCCTACGTAACCTTGTCCACCCATACTAATTGAAACAGCGTCTCTACGTGCTGTCCCGGGAAAATCGGCAATTTGAATCCAGTTGTTGAATTCGTAATCAAATTGCCAGAAATCATTAGTCAATCCATTTTCATCCAGACCAGTTCCGACGTAAGCATTGTCATCAATGGTGAATGCAACTGCTTCACGTCTTGCAGTGCCTTCAAAATCGGCCATTTGTGTCCAGACGTTGGTGACAGGATCAAACTTCCATATATCTTTAAAATAATCTACACTTCCAGTTCCTAATCCACAGAAACCAAAGCCGCCAACTGAAAATGCAATTGCTGATCCGCGATTCAAACCATCCCCCGCATCACCGCCTAAACTTAATTCATCATCCCAATCGTCCTGACTGACATCATAGGAATACATACTTCTTTTAAATCCAAACTCATCTAATCCGGTCAAAAAATAGGCATCATCATTTAATGCGAAAACTGCTCCTGAAGATTTTGGTGAGCCGTTAATGGAGTCTCTTTGAACCCAACTATCCTGAGCAAAGGAAGACATTGACACACCAAATAAGAATCCTAAGAATATTCTGTTGTTCATGCTAATTGAAAATGAGTTGTGTTCTACCAATTGGTTTTTGTGTACTGTTTAAAACGGTCAAATAATAGATGCCTGCTGCAAGATTATTTCGCTGAAGTTCCATGGTTTGACTCGTTACCTGAATCTGCTGAACTAGTTGCCCAAAGCTGTTATGAATTAAGATCCATTTTGCATCTGACTCATTTTGAATAAAGATTTGAGCGACATCCACAATTGGGTTAGGATAGATTTGGACTTGAACTGATTCAATCTCATCAACGGCTAGAGGTAGAGCAGGGGTGTACTCATAAAAATTTTGTCGAATTCCGCTTGGACCTTTACCAATTCCACCGTATCCTTTTGTTCCGATGGTAAAGGCAATAGCATTTCTTCTTTCTCCACCCGGAAAGTTGGCTTTGATATTCCATGAATCAGTGTATGGATTATATTCCCATAATTCATCTTTAAAACCACCATCTGCGCCAAAAACCACAAATCCCTTGCTTCCAATCGTAAATGTGCTGGCTGCGCCACGTTCTGTTCCCGGCAAGTTAGCTCGTTGTTCCCAAACATTGGTTGCCGGATCATATTGCCACCAATCTTTGCGATACAAATCATAGTCAATCCCCATACCTACGTATCCTTTGTTATCGATTGACAAGGCAGAAACTGCATAACGTACACCTCCCGGAAAATTTGCACGTTGTGACCAGCTGTCGGTCGTTGGTTTATATTCCCACAAGTCAAATGCATAAGCACTTGGGCCATATTTTCCACAAGTCACGTAACCTTTATTGTCGGCTGTAAATGCACCAGCATAATAAACTCCTAAACCTGCTGCTCCAGGATAATCTGCTTTTTGTAACCAGGAATTTAGAACAGGATCATACTCCCAGAAATCTTTTAGCTCAATTCCCAATGAAGATTCTGAACTATCTATTCCGGTTCCCACGTAGCCTTTATCATTCAAAGCAAATCCGATGGCATTTCTTCTGGGTGAACCGGGTAAATCTGCCATTTGTGTCCAGCTGTCCAGCAGCGGGTCATATCTCCAAAGGTCATTGTGAGTAATGTTTACCGTGTCTTCACCTGTTGCAACATAACCGTAATCTCCAATTGCAAAACTGACTGCACGTTCACGTTTTAATGCACCGAAAGGTGCTTTTTTAGTCCATGAATTCTGGCCTTGTGAAAATGAAGTAGAACCAATTAAAAGTAATAAAAGCGATAGTAAGATCCGCATAAATATGTTCAGTTAATCTATTTATTGAACGACTAATTTTTGAATTTTACGTGAACTGGATGTTACGCATTCAATAATATAGCTACTCCTTGCTAAAGCAGAAATGTCGAAGGTTTCTGTGTTATAAATTTGTTGTGTGAAAATTGTTTTTCCACTTAGGTCGTAGAGATTGATCGTTCCTTCACCAGAAATAGAAACGGTTACATTTTCAGCTGCTGGATTTGGATATACTTCAAATTGAATCAGTTCATTTTGATCAACCGCCAGCAGTTCGTCAAACTCCCAGAAATCGCGCATGTTTGTACCAGTTGTGCCTATCCCCACATAGCCTTTATCTCCAATCGAAAATCCAGAAGAAAATCTTCTTGAAGACCCCGGAAATTCATCCATTTGAGTCCATGTGTTGGTTGCCGGATCAAACTCCCATACCTCATCCGTAAGTTCTGACAACCAGCCTACGTATCCACAAACAATATAGCCTTTTCCTTTTACGGCAAAGGCAGCTGATCCTCCAGATGCTAAGCCAGGAAAGAAAGCACGAACAGACCATTCATCTGTTGTTGATTTGTATTCATAAAGTGAAGATGCTGATTTAACATAAGCTTTTTCACCTATTGTAAAACTGGATGACCAGCTTGAGGGTGAAAACGGAGCATTATTTTTTGCAGTCCACACATCTGTTCCAGGATCGTATTCATAAAGTAAGTTCGTATATAGGTAATAGCCTTTTCCATTTACCGAAAAGCCTACCTGATCCGTTGCTCCCATTGGTACCGATTGAATCGCTGTCCAGGTGTTGGCAATCGGATCAAAAGAATAGAAGAGATTTCCTGCGCTAACTCCAGCACCAACATAACCTTTCATTCCAATTGAAAATGCTGCGGCAGCGTAGGTAGGAAAGGGGTAGTCTGCTTTTTGACTCCAGGTGTTGGTTCCCGGGTCAAACTCCCACCAATCTGAAAACATAATATTAGGACCGGCTCCATTGTAATGACCAAGTCCCATGTATCCGCGATTACCTATGGCAATGCCCGTTCCACGATGCCTTCCAACACCACCGAAATTGGATTTGGTATTCCAGGCTTCGGAAGTTATTCCAGCCAAAGGCAGAAGCAAGAAAGCAACAAGTGCAACTATTTTTGGAGTCTTCATAAATTATTGGATAATTAGTTTTTGACTGGCAATGCCATTTTCAGACTTGATCGTAACGAAGTACGTTCCTGAAATTAATGTTGAAATATCAACCGGTTCATTCGATTGCAAAGTTGAAGAGTATACTAACTTACCTGAAATATCGTGAATTGAGATTGATGCGTTTTGTTCATCCGTAACCACTTGAATGACTTCATTGGCGGGGTTAGGGTATATTTCAAAAGATACTTTCGAAGTTTGCGCTTGAATAGATGCTAACTCTTCTTCAACCAAAATCGAATAGGAGCCAGTTGCTGTACCCCAGCCTTGAACTACTGCATAAAGCGTATCATGAGTACCTGCATTAAAATGAATTTTTGAAGACGTACCACATCCATCATTATCATCATTATAGTAAAGAACGTTGCCGTCTTCATCCAGAATCGATAAATACGTGTCAATTGAAGACCCACAGAGTGAAACCGTGATGAATTGAGCTCCTAACTGAACGGGAAGAATTCGGTAGTAAACGTCGGGCGAAGAATAGACCGTGAGTACATTGTAATAGCAAACTGCATTGCTATGAGTTTCAGAAAATGGAAGTGGTGATACTGGTCGGGGATCAGTCATACTTTCACCAACAAAAGGAGTGCAATCCATGCCCCCTCCAATTTGAACAGTAAAGTCCGTTGTCGATCCCCAGGTAAAGACAGCACATGGATCAATCGGCAAAAAACCACCTTCATAATGGACTACGCGCATTCGGGTAATACCTGATAATGCACCTGCAGGCACCGTGAAGTTCCAATTTGCAGCCACTGGAGGCATACCTGACCAGGTTCCAATCGATTCTGATGGTTCAAATATTGAGTTCTGATTGTAGTCGATCCAACCTTCTCCAACACCTGAAAAACTACCTCCGCAAGTGCCAAAAATCATTGAAGCAGAATAGGATCCAGATGCATTTAATGTCACGGTTTCATTTGCAGTCTGATTATCCAATCCAATTACACCAGGGCAGCCCGTAAATGCAATCGAAGTAGCAGATTCTCCCGCTAAATTGAAGGATTGCAGATTCGAATCCGCTGTGCTGGAAGGACCAACAGCCGTGCAGTATTGTGAATTGGTTACGTTTGAAAGAAGAAGTATATTGACTAAAAATAGGTAGCGTTTTTTCATAGAATAAATGAGGTGTCCGAAAAGTAGTAAATAAAATCAATGTTAAGCTAATGTTAACCTGACGTTTTTAAGTTGATCAAAGATGCCTGTGCATGGATACTTTTTTGCCTATAAAATGGCTTGGCCTTTTTAATGCCCTGAGATAGAAGCCAGGAATCCGTTTATTCAGCGTATCTTTGCGTTTTTATTAACTATTCCATCTTGATGAAATTTACCGATCTTGGCATTATTGAGCCAATACTTAAATCACTCCACGCTGAGGGTTACGAAACTCCAACTCCAATTCAACAACAAGCAATTCCAATTCTCCTTAAAGGAACAGATTTACTGGGGTGTGCTCAAACAGGTACGGGTAAAACGGCGGCTTTTTCTATTCCTATTTTACAGCTTTTACATGAGCGTGGCTTCGGTCAAAAAGGTAAACGAGTTTTGAAAGTACTTATTCTGACGCCAACCAGAGAATTAGCTTCGCAAATTGGCGAAAGCATACGTAATTATGGCAAAGGGTTAAATCTAACACATGCCGTCATTTTTGGAGGTGTTAATCAAAACCCACAGATTGCGCAAATGCGCCAAGGGGTGGACATTGTCATTGCAACGCCTGGCAGATTATTGGACCTGATGAATCAGGGATATATCAAATTAGATACTATAGACTTTTTCGTTTTAGATGAAGCCGATCGTATGCTGGACATGGGATTCATTCATGACATCAATCGAATTCTACCCAAGCTGCCAAAAAAGAGACAAAGCCTTTTTTTCTCAGCAACCATGCCACTTTCCATTGCTAACTTAGCAAATTCAATTTTAACTAGACCTGAAATGGTTAAGGTTGATCCAGTTTCTTCTACAGCGGAAAAGGTAAAGCAAGAAGTCTATCATGTTGTGAAATCGATGAAACGTAATTTATTGAAGCACATCATTGAATCCAAAAACATGCAGCAAGTTTTGGTGTTTTCAAGAACGAAACACGGTGCAGACAGAATAACAAGGGAACTAGCAAAGGTTAATATTCCTGCTTCAGCTATCCACGGCGATAAAAGTCAGGGGGCTCGTGAAAAAGCCTTGGCTCAATTCAAAGATCGAAAGATAAAAGTACTTGTAGCTACTGATATTGCAGCAAGAGGAATTGACATCGATAGCCTTGAATGGGTAATCAATTATGATTTGCCAAATGAACCAGAATCTTATGTTCACCGAATCGGACGGACAGGAAGAGCCGGTGCAAGCGGAACAGCTATTTCATTTTGTGATATAGATGAGCGGCCTTATCTTAAAGATATTGAGAAGCTTATAAAATTTAAAATTAAAGAGATTGCCGAGCATCCGTTTCCAATAAACAGTCGAGATGAACAAGAGCACGAGGCAAATAAAGGAAAGCCAAAACCGCAACAAAATCGTGGTGGTCGTCAGCAATCTGGCGGTGGTCAGCGTAAATCAGGCAATAATTCTAGCCGCACAGGTCAAGGATCAAAGTCGGCATCGAATTCTGGCGGAGCAAAACGATCAGGAAACAACTTCAAGCCAAGACGTCCCAGTCAAGGAGCGTAGTTTACTTTTGCTCACAAGTCATTCGATAGATTGAGCGATTCAAACAGGGGATACTTATTAACAAGAATTGCACATTATTTGCTTTAGTTAATTGTAAATGATAACTTTACTATTTAACATAATATATATTATAAACAGAATGTATATATATAAATGTAATTCTAAACCTTCGTCAATCATCGCCATTTAATGCTTGATTACTTTAATCATTTGATTATAGCCTGTGGACACACTGATTTCTACATAGTAAACACCGGCAGCTTCACCCAATTCTAAGCTCATCTGATTTTTGCTTACCGTAGTTTCACTAATAATTTGTCCAAGAACACTGTAAATTTTAATGGATGTAAATTCCGACTGATCTGAGAATTGCACCATTATGGCGCCGTTTGTGGGATTTGGAAATACTGTGAAACTTGATGTTGTCTCAGTATCAATACCAACACCACTGCCTGTAATACTAACACAGCTTGAGGTATCTATACAGCCATTTTCAGTTACCATTAATGCGTAATTTCCATTGTTAAAAGCCGTAAAGCTTTGTGACGTTTCTCCACTCAGCAGACTGAAGAAATTATCGCAATCCAGCCATTGATAACTTCCTGTGGTTGAATTGGCGACTAGGGTTGGATCGTTGATGGTTAAAGAAGCATCGATTTGTTGAATCGTAAGGTCTAAGTTCACAATTGAATCGCAACCGTTTACGTTTGTGAATGTATATGTGGCCGCACTGTTTGAAATTGTATAAGTATTACCATCAATCCAGGTATAAGGTGAACACTCTGTTCTGGTATCTATAGAGCTATTGCTTTGAATTGTCAAATTCAACGTAACTATTGAATCGCATCCTGCCGCATTTGAGAGCACATGTGTCGCCGTACTATTAGATGTGGAATAAGTGTTGCCATCTATCCAGACTATAGCGTCACAAGAGCTGATAAGATCTACTCCGGAGTTTGAATTCAGAATGGTCAAATTTAGTGTAACCAAACTATCACACCCTAGACTATTAGTGAGCATATGGGTAGCTGTATTGTTGTTGGTGGAATAGACATTTCCATCAAGCCAAGTAATAGGATTGCAAGATGATATGTTGTGAACCCCTAAACTGTTGTTGTTTACTACTAAGGTCTTAAACAACACAGAATCACAACCCAGTACTGAAGCTAAGGTATCATAATAAACTCCTGAATTTTGTTCATAGTTGGAGAAAATCAATGTAGAGTCTCCATTACAGATAGCAATGCTTCCTAAGTCTACTGTATAGGCAGGAAATAAGTTTACATAGGTGATATAAGTAGAATCAAAACCAATTCCATTTGAACTGTTAATTTGATTGTCACCAGCTGCACTTAGCCACTGATTATGTATAAAAATACTATCTCCGGCACAAAAACTAACTGTATCATATACCGTTGCGGGAGCTGCAAACAAAGAGAAGAAGCTTATTTTTTCGGTTCCTGCGTTGGAAGTTATTAATTCATTCGTCCCATCATTATCCAGGTCTGCGAAAACTACGCTTGAAATCGAAAAGCCTTTGTTGGCATTATAACCGGGTGAATGAGAAACACATATAGTGAAAGGATTTGCGTATGTACTATCAATTTGTTTTAAACATCCATAAACCGCATTTTCCGTGAACGTTGAAACAGATATATCCAACTTACCGTCATTATTTAAATCAGAAGCTGTTAAAGCAGTAGGAAAATTTATGTTAGTGATGAACAGTGAGTCTGCTCCAAAAGTTCCATCACCATAATTCTTAATTGAAACAACACCGCTAAGGCTATTTTTTGTAAAAACAATGTCTTCAATATTGTCACTGTCAACATCAATGAGCTTAATTCTATTTCCTCCTACATACGTATCTGCAAAGTTGTCGGAGATTTTGACATGATTTGGAAAAGTATTGGTTCCATCATCAAAGGCAACATACATGCCGTCTTGAGCTGTAGAGCCCGGAAGAGAATAAAACAAATCAAGATAACCGTCATAATTAAAGTCATGCAATTTGACAACGGTAGGAACATCAAGAAACAAAACTGTTGAACTAAAGTTTCCGCTCCCATTATTAAGGTACAAATTCGTTCTTTGTGTTGATGACCAATATTCATAGTAGACAGCAACCACATCAAGATCTCCGTCTCCATCTACATCACCTGTATCAAAATAAGGTCTTTTGGTAGATGTAGGGTTTTCAAATGCACCATAGTCTTGCGATGGTGAATATCCCCCAAAACCATCTGAAAGCGTAACTTCAAAAGATTCTAATTGTAGAGTGCAGATGAAGTCTTTCTCCCCATCACCATTTAAATCGACATATTGCATTACCCCATCATAAATACCAATGCCCGGCAGATCTTTTTTAATAAAATGCAATCCATCTAAATTTTCATAGGCGCGCACGCCAAGATATTGTGCAACGATAAGATCAAGGTCGCCATCATTGTCCATATCTTCTGCAAGAACGTTATCATGTTCGTGTGTTTTGCTAATTGGGTTGATTTGATCCAGAAAATTTACCCCCCCAATTAGCATTCCAGATGAAATTGCTCCGGTAAAGTAAACCGTGGTGATAGTTGCCCAATTTCTGGCTACAACTAAATCTAACGTGTCATCGCCATTTAGATGGGCTAAAGCGATTGATTTAATATAATCAAACTCTGTATCAAAGGGATCTTGCACTGGGAAATTATTGGCGCCATCATTTAAGGCCAACGCCATAACCTTGGTACCGGATTGTGTTGTTATGAAGACCATGTCAATATCTCCATCATTTTCGTAGTCGCCAAGCGCAAATTCATACATATTATTATTGGCAGCTTGAAACAGCATCAGTTCAGCGCCCAATGTACCGTCACCATTATTCTCAAGCCACTTTACGTTGCCATCTGAAAAACCAACAACAATATCCACTTTACTATCAAAATTGACATCAAATGTGTCTATGGTTACTGCATCAGTTAAACTCAAAACAACTGTATCATATAGATTTAATGCCCCGTTACCATCGTTAATTGAAATGTATAGATCACTTGCTTCATTAGCCTGAATCAAGTCATGGAATCCATCTTGATTAAGATCGATTACAAGGGACAAAATTGTATTGATGCCAGCATTTATCTGAACCGGCGAAAATACGCCGGTACCTGAGTTTTCTAGGATGTAAGTAGAAGTATCCATAACGCCATCATTTATAAAACAAATGATGTCATCTTGATTATCGTTTCCACCATTAAAACTAGATACTCCGGTGACGCCATTTAAACTGAATAGCTGTTGGTATTCCATGAAATGTTCCGAGCCAAGGTTGTACAAAATCCCTACATGATTTTCAGTTTTACTGGCAACAATTATATCTAAAAATCCATTATTATCAAGATCTGCTAGACAAGCATCCAGCTTTGATGAGGGACTAACAATTGAAGTTATTTTCTTCTTATAATGGGATGTTAAATTAGCGGAACCATCATTGAAATAGATAATGACTTCACCATTTCCAAGGATAACTAAATCATTGTCACCATCCTGATCTAAATCTTCACTAATAGCTTTGTCACTGTAAAGATTGGTTGAGGCTACATGAACTTCTTCGCTTTGTTGCGAAATAGCTTGATTGACAAAAATCGAAAGAAACAAAAAGGAATAAACTTTTACAATTTTCATGTTAAACTTTAGGTAGAATTATAACCTGAATTTAGGTAAATAATTCGATAACGAAATTCATTTAGATTGAGAAGAAACCTCACTCCTCTCTGGATCAGCCTCCTCTAGCCAGTTCTAAAAAGAAAACAGGCTTCCCCTTCCCTTCTCCAGGCTTTTTAACATAAGCCAAGTCATATTAGATTCAATAATCAAATTCGTACTTATAGGTAGCTTGGCCATTTCCAGATGATCAAAATCACCTTTGAATCTGTTGGTCTATCAGTACTGGAACCAATCTAAATGATCACCTTTACATCATGACCTTACAAACAATTGTTGCAGAATGACTTCATTCCGGCCGCTTAAGTTTATCGGTTTTCAAAATACTACGCTGGTAGCAATCTTCGTTTTGGTTGGTATTCATGCATTTGGACAAACCGCGGGCTATACAATTTACTCCGCCGACAAGGAGCTTTTGGGTCAGCTCAAGGTTTCATCTATTCAAGCCGACACTACAACAAAAATCGCTGTGGTTAGTCAATTTAAGATTAAGATGCTGATAACCATAGATGTGAAATACACGCTACAGAGTTTTTACAGAAATGGTGAGCTCGTTTCAAACTCAATAAAAATGTATCGAAATGATGAACTTCATTCTTTTGCCAAGACAACGAAAGTTGGCAGCCAGTATAAGTTTATCAAGGATGAAAACGAGTCTATTTATGATAAACGAATTTCTTTCTCTGAATCACTTCTGTATTTCAATGAGCCGATCCAGATAAGTACGATCTATTCTGAGTTTGATGGAGTTGAAAAAACAATTATTAAGTCAAGTAAAGGTCATTATAAGATTAAGAACCCATTGAATGGTAATGAGAGTGAGTATTTTTATGAAAAAGGCACCTTATCTTCCGCTATCGTGCATTTTCAAATGATGACACTTTATTTAGTAAAAGACATAAAATAACCGATTCAATATAAGTTATTTAATGAGGGTTATCTAAACTAGTTGATAATTGATTTTTTTTCAGGATACCACGGTGATTTTGTAGATATCTTCGCCTGGGTTAGCCGGTAAAGTATCGTCTGAGTTTGTCCATGAAATGATTACTTGGCCAACAGTAACCGATACTTGAATTGTTGTTGAATAACTCACAGATTCATAGGTTGTTAAAGGTAGTGAATTCCAGACATTTGTTCCTGCTTGTAAATAAACCAAAACAGCGCCATTATCAATGACATCTGCTGTAATTTCACCGTAAGGAATTGTTGTGACCCAATCATTCCCATTTTGCGTCCAATTTGAGATTGTCACTGTGGTTGATGTTGAAGCAGGTTCCGAAAAGAAACAACTTCCGTCATCCTTGGTTGCTGCATTTGAAAAATTTGCAGCGGTGTTATCCATGCAACCATAAATGTCCTTTTTGCAGGAGCTTAGGCTTATTATAACAGTAAAGATGCTTATTCTAACAATTCTTGTCATTGCTTGGGTTTAAATGAGAAGACCAAAAATAAACTTTCTAATCTTGCTAAATACATCTTTCTTATTCAACTATAAAATTAGTTTTTAACATTTCAATTCTCGTTACTGGCTTATAAAACAATTCGATGTGTAAATTGAATCAAGTTAATGATTGATTTTTTTAATAACTTTGAGATGTATCCATCTGTGAATTGGCAATGCATATCGAATAATGAATGTGCATTTCTATTAATTTAAACTTATCTTTACCAAATGCTCACTCGCTTTAGCTTGTGGGTAAATAAACGTTCTTTGGGGCCGACCTGGATTTGACTGCAATAGCAGTAGCTGCAGAAGCATGTCGAGAAACGCACGATACCTCGTAAATAGTACGTGTACAAGAATAATTGACAACAATAATTCTTACGCGCTTGCTGCGTAATCAGTCTAAGACTAATTACCTTTATTTGTCTGAATAACAGTAGGGCAAACAAGCTGTTCCCCTCTACTCCCGCCTGTTGAGTGAGGAACCGGGACATCAAACTTTCGGGCTAGTTCGTGTGACGTCGTGACACACGTGCGAAATTAAAGCGAAGTAGGTTTTGAGTAGGGTGTTTGTGTCCGATCCAAAACCGAAATACAATCACAGAATAAGCATGTAGAAACTTCAGAGACTCGTTGTTAGGACGAGGGTTCGATCCCCTCCGGCTCCACCACTAGCCCTCCAATGCTGCCCTTTCGGGCTGCGCAGGAGGGCTTTTTGTTGATACTTATAGACTCAAAATAGAGATTTGCGTAAAACAACTCCCACTGCTGGTTACCAGCAATCATAGCTCTCCAACCCAAGCCTAAATTCTAATTCCTACCCAACTTGTTTCTGGCTTATCTTTCAAATAAAAAAAAACAATGAACCTGAACTTAAAATTCATCACTCCCCTATTCATTTCATGCGTAATTATTACATCATGTCAATCAAACAAAGCATCCCTGCTCGGTTTTTGGCGTTTGGAAAGTGCTACGACCGAAAACGGAAAAAATGAATTGTGTGCACCCGGCGAGCAAGCTTTTTATTTTCAGTTTCAGGAAAACGGTGTGTTAAGACATTCCTATTCTGATGTCAACGGCCGCTACGAAATTGTTGATGATTCATTATATTTTACAAATGATGCCGATAAAAAAAGTTGGTATTTTTTAGTTGATCAGGAATTGCTCACATTAACCGGCGTAGTAGATGGAAAAACGATGGTTCAAACTTATTCGCGTCAGGTGGATTATAAATTTGATTGAGGTTTGTTTTTCATCCACGTGAAAAATACTATTTAGCTTTTTTTTGTGGCTTAACATCGATCAGAATGGATTCTGACTCACCCCCAACCCTTTACGAATCCTCTGTTTTTTTCCTTCTCACTTTCCGGTATTTTATTTCTATATTCAAACCGGACACACCCTTTTTACCTGTTTATGCCCTACTCAAGAATCGCTTTGATTTTGTTTTTGCTTTATAATTTATCGGCTTTTAGTCAATCGAGCCAACAACTCTATGAACAAGCAATTGAACTGCGTGAATCAGGCAAAGATCCAAAAGCCATTAAAAAATTTGAAGAGGCCTTAGCAAAGGCTGAATCTGAAAAAAATCTTTCAGTTCAAATGAATTCGCACATTGCGTTGGCAGAGCTCAAAGACAATGTGGTCAATTACAAAGAAGCACTGGATCATTACAAAAGTTTTTCTGCCTTGTACAAAAAACAGATGTCACAAAAGGCAGAGATGCTGGAAGATTCTGTATCTGGATTGCAAACACAGGTAGATGCAAGTAATACAGAGATTGCACAAAAAAATTCAGATCTCAAAAAACAAGAAACGGCCATTGATTCATTGACAACTGAGCAATTACAATCACAACTGAGCATTAAAGATCTGGAACTCACCAATAAACTCAACGCACTTGAGTTGAAATCGGCAGAACACAGACGTAACTTGCTTTTGTTTGTATTGGCACTTGTGCTGGTGGGCGTTGTCTTTGTAGTTCGCGGCTACATGTCCAAACGAAAAAGTGTCAGACTTTTAAGACAGAAAAATTATGAGGTTGTGATGGCCAAACAAAAATCAGATGAATTACTTTTAAATATTTTGCCAGAATCCATTGCTGATGAATTAAAAGAATTTGGAAGAACAACACCTAACCGTCATGAAAATGCAACGGTGATGTTTACTGATTTTAAAGGCTTCACAAAGTATTCTGAAAAAAATTCACCGATGGAATTGGTGCATTTGGTAGATCATTATTTCAGAGCCTTTGATAAAATTGTTGCCAAGTATCACATTGAAAAAATCAAAACTATAGGTGACGCATATATGTGCGTGTGCGGCATTCCAAACCCAACTGAAAATCATGCCAGCAATATGATTCGCGCAGCATTTGAATTTCATGAATTTGTAAATCAAACGGCAGCAGAAAAACAAAAACAGAATCTCCCTTTTCTGGATATGCGAATTGGAATCCACAGCGGTCCTTTAGTTGCCGGAGTTGTTGGATCACGCAAATTTGCTTACGATGTTTGGGGTGACACAGTGAATATTGCTGCACGCATGGAGCAGTCTGGTGAACCCGGTTCTATTAATGTTTCAGAGTCGGTTTACGCATTGGCGCGCAATGATTTTGACTTTGTTCACCGCGGTGAAATTGAAGCTAAGAATAAAGGCAGATTGAATATGTATTTCGTGAGTGCTGCGGTTTGATGTCAATGGCTCCTTTTCTCATCTTACGACTGCACTTGTCAGGCGAAACCAATCTTTCCAATACATTTCAAACGAACATCTATTAGTTCCGCCTTCACTCAAAATAAATGCGTTGGTTAAATTGATTTGAATACTATCTTTTAAATTTGATATTTTTACAAAAATGGAAAACAACGAACCCAAAGTATCGCCCCCTTTTAGCTGTCAATTTACACCGCAGCTGCCGGAATTACTTTTGAAATTAAATTGCACGCTTGCCTTGAGCACCTATCAGGCTGGCAAGGTTGTATTAATTAGTGCTTTGGATGATCAAAAACTAAATGTTTTACCGCGCACATTTAACAAGGCAATGGGTATCGCCATTGACGGAAATCGAATGGCGGTAGCTACCAGTGAAGAGATTATCAAATTAGTAGACTCACCGCAGTTAGCAACGCATTATCCAAAACAGCCCGGAAAATACACTAGTCTGTTTGTTCCGAGAGCAACTTATTACACGGGACGTGTAGATATGCATGACCTTGAGTTTGGAACTGAGGGCTTATGGGCTATTAACACATCGTTTTCGTGTCTTTGTTTAGTGAATGATGAATATAGTTTTATTCCAAAGTGGAAACCACCCTTCATTAGCGAGTTGGTTTCAGAAGATCGTTGTCATTTAAATGGTTTGGCTTTGGTTGACGGCAAACCCAAATATGTTACTGCACTCGGTCAGGGCAATGAGCGTCAAAGTTGGCGTGGAAATATAGTCAAAGGAGGAATTCTTATGGATGTGCAAACGAATGAAGTCATTCTAAAAGATTTGGCAATGCCTCATTCACCGCGTATGTATAAAGGAGATCTTTATATGGCCCTTTCAGCATCTGGCGAAATCATTAAAGTGAATGTTTTGAACAAATCTTATGAAGTAATTAAAAACTTAGAAGGATTTGTAAGAGGAATAGCCATAATTGATGACTATATGTTTGTTGGCATGTCAAAACTCAGAAAAAACTCCAGCACATTTGCAAAATTACCTTTTGCTGAAAAAGCTTCTGAATCAGGGATAAAGGTTCTTCATATCCCCACTAAAGCTTATGTAGGATCACTTATTTTCAAAACCAGTGTGGATGAAATCTATGACCTGCAAATTATCCCAAATAATAACAAAGTTGGTATTTTGAACACAATAAATGATATATTTAGGCTCTCCTTATCATTGCCGGGGACAACTTTTTGGGCAAATCCTCAACAAGTAAAAGAATAAAAAATAATAAAAACACAACACCAACGATAAATGAAAAAAAGAAATTACTCTTCTGGTTATCATGCTTTCAAAAGCTATCAAAGGTACTTGCGAAAAAAGGCAAGACTTACGAGTGCAGGCTTTAGTTCTGGTGACAAACTGAATTTTTTAAATAAGCGCATTGAAAAATTGAAACTTTTCTTGTCAACTATTTTGAAAAAATCGAAAGTGGCAACAGCAGCAGCATCCGTGATTTTAACTTTAAATTCAGGTTCTGCAAATGGTCAAACTTTTATATCACCTGTAACAAACCCGTATGGATTAAACTCTACATCTAGCTACAGGTCTGCCCCAGCGTTTGCAGACTTAGATAATGACGGTGATTTAGATATGATCGCTGGAGATTCTTATTACGGTAATTTTTTATTTTACGAAAACACAGGTTCTTCTACTGCACCGGCGTTTGCTGCATCTCAAAACAATCCTTTTGGCTTGAGTAATTTGGGATATTATTCATTCAACACACCAACCTTTGGCGACCTTGATGGAGATGGCGATTTTGACATGATGGTTGGAAGTGACCTTGGAAGCGGAGTTTCGGGTGATTACTCATCTGGTAATATTTACTATTTTGAAAATATTGGTGATGCTGCTAATCCAAATTTTGCAGCCCCGGTTGAAAATGCGTTTGGAATTACTATTCCATCTTATACTTACGTAGGTTATTATGGTACTTATATTATTGGTGAAGCTGATCAATCCGATCCAGCCTTAGTTGATATTGATGGAGACGGTGATTTAGACATGTACGTAGGCAATGGAAGTGGCGGTGATATCTATTATTACGAAAATACAGGAACCGCATCTGCACCAGCATTTGATACTCCTATTGTCGCATTAAGTATTTCGTCAGACAGTATCACACCTGATTTTGCAGACTTTGACGGAGATGGTGATTTTGATTTATTTGGAGGGGATGATTATGGTGATGTTTATTACTCAGAAAACACTGGTACTAATTTAGCACCGGTATTTGCCGCCGCAATTCAAAATCCTTTCACCGATTTACAATCTGTTGGCTATAGCTCCAATGTTGCATTAGCAGATTTGGATGATGACGGCGATTGGGATATTATGGTTGGTGCATCTTCTAGTAATTTTTATTATTTTGAACAATGTACAGCGCCGGTTGCTCCTGTAGACAATACACCAGTTGGCGATTTAACAATTTGTAACGGAGAATCAACAACCTTGACAGTAACAGGGGTTGGAACGCTTGGCTGGGATGATGCATCTACCGGGGGTAATTACATTGGTGGTGGAACTTCCTTTTTAACAGGAATACTTACCGCTGATGCAACCTTTTATGTACAAGACAGCACGTGTGTTGATGGTCCACGAATTGCGATCGATGTAACAGTTAATCCAATCCCAAATGTTGCTACTACTTTAACGGGGAATACCATTAGTGCTGATTTGGTTGGTGCCACCTATCAATGGGTAACTTGCCCAACTTATTTAAATGCTTCGGGTTCAGCAACAGGTCAAAGTTACACGCCTTCAACGAATGGTCAATATGCCGTTATAGTAAGCAATCTTGGATGTAGTGATACTTCCGCATGTACTACTATTTCTACTGTTGGAATGGAACAAAACAACATCAGTAATTTAGCGGTTTATCCTAATCCAACAGATGGCAATTTCACTCTGGATCTGGGAAAAAACTATGATCAAATCACAATTCAAATCACCAATTCATTAGGACAAGTGGTTGAGAATTCAGTCTATTCAGAATTTCAACTAATAGATATTCAACTTGAAGCAGAAAGTGGAATTTATTTTGTTGAGATAATTACAAATGAAGGATTAAGTAAAGTAAAACTGGTTATTAAATAATCTATAATTTAGTGAATTAAGCAAAGGCTGCCTCTCAAATGGTAGCCTTTGTTGTTTTAATCAAGAAATTTCTTTTAAGCAACATTGACAAAAAAAATAGTGAGATGAAATCGCTCGAATAAATTTATTTCGAAATCAACTATAATTTATTTCAGTGTTTTGACAAACCCTTAAGATTTGTTTCTTTGTAATAACCGAACGAAAATGTCAATTTTGTTAGAATTTAATAGCACTTTACAGATGTGTTTTTAAGTTCTGATTTGAGACAAGTGTTTAGGAGGTTTGGTTTGAATAAAAATTATACAAAAAATGTCTACAAGAACTGACTCTGCGAATCGAAAACTAAAAGAAAAAATTCTGAATCAGAGAGGAATGGTGATATGGTTTACCGGCTTAAGTGGCGCTGGTAAAACAACCCTTGCCCATGCCTTGAAAGAAGAGCTTGAGAAAAAAAACTATTTTATTCAACTTCTAGATGGAGATGACTTGCGAAAAGGGATCAATTCAAATCTTGGTTTTTCAGAAGCAGACCGATTTGAGAATATTCGCCGGACAGCTGAAATCGCAAAGCTTTTTGTCAATTCAGGAATCGTTACTATTTGTAGTTTTATTAGTCCAACGAACGAAATTCGAAAATCAACAAAGGAAATTATTGGTTCGGAAAACTATTTTGAAATTTATGTAAATACATCTTTGAAAGTTTGTGAAGAAAGAGACGTAAAAGGAATGTATAAAAAAGCCCGTGCGGGAGAAATAAAAAACTTCACTGGAATTGATTCTGTTTTTGAAATTCCAGCTGATTCCAATATGGAAATCAATACTGAGAATTTGGGGGTCAGCGAGAGTGTGGATTCCATTTTGAAGAAAATACTGCCACATATTAGTTTCTAAAAATGCTTAAAAAATCATTCATAGTTGTTTTGCTTGTCGTCTCAAATGTGACAATAGCCTTGAACTATTTGCCGCATGAATCAAGGCCGCGCTGGAGTTTTGAATATCATTTTGGAGGCGTTCATAATTTTAAAGTTCCACTGACAATTGTTCAACAAGGACACCCTGATATTTATATTCACCGTGCCGAATTTGAAACAGAACCGTTCACAGGACCTCATTACTGGGATTGGAGAATTACCAAGTGGTTTGATTTTGGAGGCATTTCTTTTGAAAGTATTCACCAAAAAATTTACCTCATAAATAAACCTGCCGAAGTGCAACGCTTTGGAATCTCACACGGCTACAATATGTGTTTAATCAATTTTCATAAATCATTTCGTTGGATGAATTTGGTTTTGGGTGGAGGATCAGTTTTGATGCATCCTGAAAGTACTATACGGGGGTTAAAATATCCAGAGGGGCCCGGATTTGACATACGCGGTTACGTGCTGCGCGGTTGGGTCATCAATACTGGAATTTCACATCAAGTCAGACTTTGGAAAAGATTTTATTTTAGCACGGAAGCAAAGTTTACTTTTTCACAAGCCCGCGCACCAATCGTAGATGGTTATGCTGATGTTACAAACATTGCATTCCAATTTATTTTTGGCGGAGGCATTGATTTTGGATATCAGAAAGAAAAGCGTTAAAAGTAAATGAGCAATCTGCCAATGGATTCAATTAGATGCGAATTCCAATCAAACAAACGTCATCAACCTGTTCAAGGCTCCCCTTCCATTCAAAGAAAACTTTTTTCAATTTTTCTTGCTGCACGATTAGTGGTTGATCAGCTATTGAGCACAACAATTCTTTGAGCTGTTTGTGCATGAATTTTTTACCTTTTTCACCACCAAACTGATCCGGGAAACCATCGGTTAATGTATAAATCACATCTCCTTTTTGAAGTGTCATTTCGCTTCCTGTGAATGGAATAGTTTGTTTATCATGTTTCCCTACCGGCATTTTTATCTGCAGGGCATTCGATCATGGAATACATTCTATTTTCCTGATTCAAACGGGCTACCCAAATTGGATTATTGGCTGATGCATATTTCAATTTTTTACTTGCAAAATCCAATGAAATCAAACTGGCATCCATACCATCTTTTCCGCCTTCGGCACTTCCGTCATTTTTCAAATAGTCGATTACCAGACGTCTTGTTTCGTTCAAAATTTCATCGGGTTCATGAAAACCTTTTGTGACCGATTCTTTCAAACATGCAATATTGGCAATGCTCATAATCGCGCCGGGAACACCGTGTCCCGTGCTGTCTGCAGTCACTAAAACAAAATTTTCATTGGCTAATTTTGAAGCCCAATAGAAATCACCACTGACGACATCTTTGGGTTGAAAAAACACAAAATAATCTTTGAGATTTTGATCCAGTAAATCTTTTGTTGCTAAAAAACTGCGCTGAATTCGCTCGGCATAATTAATACTGTCTGTGATCTCTTTGTGTTTTTCTTCAACCAGTTCTTTTTCTTTTTTAATTCTTCAGTGCGCTCTTCAACTGTTTTTTCTAACTGTTTTTGACGCGCACGCAAGGTTGCCGTTCTCAATCTATAAAGTGCAAAAAGTATAACAACCACAAATAAGGAAATACACAACCTGAACCACCAGGTATGCCACCACGGTGGTAAAATTGTGAATGGATAACTGAACGTGCTGCTCCACTTTTGCGATTCACCAATGGATCGAACTTCAAATTTATAGTCACCGTATGGGAGACTTCTAAAATCGGCTTCATTTTTTGAACTGAGTGTGCTCCAGTTTTCATTTAATCCAACAAGTCTGAATTGATAAGATATTTTATGCGGAGCACTCCAGTCAATGGCAGAGTAATGAAATGTTAAATGGTTTTGATCATAAGGCAGCACCAACTTTTCAGGATAATTTGCAAATTTCAAAACATCCTCAAAATGAAACTCACTAATGGAATCAGAAGCATTTCTAAAATCGACAAACTGCTCGTTAATTTCAATGAAGTTTAGTTTAGGCTCAGGTGTCAAGTCCGATATTTGAAACAGATTCAAATCAAGCATTTCAACTCCTTTTCCACTCCCCCACCAAATTCTGTTCTTTGCGTCGATGCACACACTGTTGGCGTAGTAATCAATTCCCAACAAACCGTCTTGCTTGGTAAATTCATGTATCTTGAACCGGTAATCTGCAACGGCTGTACTTCCATTTTCTCCGCAATGCAGTTCAATCAAATTAATTCCACGTTCTGTGGTTACCCAAAAAACAGATTTGTTTGTATCCCTGATTTCTTTGATTGACCACACCATATTATTCACAAGCCCATTTGATTCAGACAAATGCAAAATGTGATGATCATCAAAAATATTGATTCCGCCATCGTAGGTTCCTGACCAATAATTTCCGAATTGATCCTGCATGATGGTGATTGGATTTCTATTTGACAAACCGTTTGCTTCATTGATATTGGTGAGATACCCATTTTCCAATTTATTCAGACCACCTCCGTCTGTTGCAATCCAAATATTCTTCTCTGTATCTTCATAGATAGCCACTGCAATATTATGAGATAAGCCCTGCTCTTCTGAATAAAGGGTATAAGCGAGTAATTGTCCGGCTGCGTTGCGTTCAAATTTACATACGCCTTCACCATATGTTCCTACCCACAAGTTTGAATCGCTGTCTTCGTAAATCGTAAGTATTTTGTCTGATATCAATCCTTGAGCCGTTGTATAATGCGTGAGATACTCAGCATCATAACTGAATAATCCAATGCCGTTTGTTCCAATCCAGAGTGTTCCATCTTTGGTTTCATATAAACTTTTAACGGTACTTGTTGAGAGTTCATTATCGTCTTCGAGATAAGAAAATCTGTTACCATCAAATTTACAAACACCTCCACCAGACGTTCCAAACCAAAGATTTCCATTCTTGTCTTCTATAATAGATCGTGCAATACTATTGGTCAAGCCATCGTCCTGATCAAAATGATTAAAGCTGTTTCGGTTATATTTGATTACCCCGTTTCCATAAGTTCCAAACCATAAATTACCTCTGCTATCTTCACAAATGGAGCGCATTTCAGTGTTTGGTATTCCTTCTTGTTCTCCAAAGGTTTTAAAAGAATATCCGTCATAAACAATCACGCCGTTTGCGCTTGTACCACACCACAAATCGCCTCGTTTGTCCTCAATCATTGACCAGATATAAGCAGAAGCCAATCCATTCGATTCTGTAAATTCACGAATTGAATCATTTTTAAACTGGTACATTCCTAGTCCGGCTAAGGTGAACCATACCGAACTATCCTGAGCAGATAAGATTGATAAAACTATTTGTTCGTCTGCAGGTGGCAAACCATTTAACTGAAACCATTGCCCGTTTGAAAGGAGATTGATACCTTGATTGGTGCCAAACCACATGTTTCCATCAGTATCTTCTGCTATAGAAATAACCGATTCATTGATCAGGCCTTCCTTCACCGAATAGTGAGTAAAGTAAGTACCGTCGTATTTTGTTACGCCACGAATTGTTCCAAACCAAAGATTATTTTGACTGTCTTCAAAAATGTCGTTGATCGCATCTGAAGGCATTCCCTGTGGCTCTGAAAATATTTCAAAAGAAGTTCCATCAAATTTGCACAAACCACCACCCGTTGTGCCAAACCAAATATTGCCTTTGCTATCTTCTAACATGACTCTGACAATATCACGTGACAATCCGGTTCCGGTGTTGAATAGCGTAAAACTTGTCCCGTTATACCTGACAACACCACCACCATAACTACCAAACCAAATATTATGCTGGCTGTCTTCCATGATACACAGAATGTAGGATGAATGTAATCCCTGATCAACATCCAAAAGTTGCAGGTTGGCAGATGAGTTTGTCACGAGCAACATCGGTAAGGAAGGAATTGGCCGTTGTTGCTTCCAGCTCGATTTTTGCCCCGTCAGTTTTAACGGTACGTTGGTCTGAACTTGTTTTCCCTGTGAATTGGTTAATACGTAGTTTGTGAAGTGGCTATTTTTGTCAACTGCTTTTGGTTTGTCCCAGGTGATTTTCCAACTTTTTGGTTTATCAACAGATTGAACGGCTAGATTCTGAAATCCATTTTCAATAAATAACTCGGTCACTTTTGTTCGCTGCTCAGCTGTGAAAACCGAAAGTATCACATGCTTTCCAACAAGAGCATAAGGTAAACCAGGCTTAACAGTATCCGCATTTGTTGTGATTACTGGAGGAATTGGTTGACCAGTCATCAAATTCAGAACATAAACTGAGTCTGCTTTTAAGGGATAAACTGTTGGTTTAAGCAGGGTATCATATTGCTCATTACTTACCTCAAAATCATCACCTGCACAAGACGATAAAATAAAGAGGAGAAGAAGAGGCAACAAATATTTCATCCTGTGAAAATAGTTCATTTCACAAAAGGTAATTCAAAATTGAAATATAAAATTCACCACATCAGGCTTTATCAGGATTGTACCTTAATTCATTCACAGGGGTAGTATTCTATTGATTGTTATTTTTTTTAGTCCTGATTTTTTTTTAAGCAAACGTATTTCAATCTTTTAGCTACTTTTGAAAACACCCAATTCTTAGTCAATTGCGCTTCAAAGTTTATTATAGCATTCCACTTTTGCTGGTAGCATGTTCATCTCCTGAGCCAGCAGAAATAGAAGAAAAGCTATACAGTGAAAGACCCGTTGTGCCTACGCACGCTGACTCCATTCAAACGCAGACTGCTTTTGATTTTATACCATCAGATACTTTTGATTTTACAGAATTGCCACGCACTGATTTTGTAGAAGAGCGCAATCCATTAAGCACAGTCAATACCTTTGATGCTACCGATACAGTTCATCAAGTTTATTTGCAGCTTCAGAAAATTCCGGTAGCTAAAAAATCTCCCGTTAAACCTGAACCTTTTATTGCGTCTGTCACACATCCAAAACCAGCCAAGGCAGGTGAATTCAGACGAACCGGAAACAGCAAAGAAAATATTCAATATTTAGATGCGGAACAAGGTCTTCCTGCTTCAAACATTTCTTCGATACTGGAAGACCAATTTGGATTTATGTGGTTTGCTTCACCAGCAGGACTCACGCGTTATGATGGAAACTACTTCTATCATTACACCGAAGAAAATGGTTTGCCGGATAATTTTGTGACTGAAATCTACCTGGACAAAAAACAAAACATGTGGATTTCTACCCGCAGTGGATTAGTCAGATTTGACGGTGAACGTTTTGAAATTTATACTGAAGAGACGGGGTTGACGAGTAACAATCCGGCAAGTTTTTGTGAAGATGACAACGGCAATTTGTGGTTTACCGGAAATGGAATTACAAAATATGATTATCAAAATTTCTATCATTATTCAGCAGAAGATGGCCTTCGAATGGATAATGTGCTGGAGTTAGGTGTCGATAGTTTAAATCGCATTTTTATCGGATACTATGGTGATACACCTGATTTCTTCGCTAATGACACGCTCTATCGATTGCAGGAAAATATTTACAGAGGCTTTGAAATATTTGGTTCCAACATTCAAACGGCAACCTTTCGTGATGCTGATAAAAATCTTTGGATTGGCAACTACAATGGCGGTGTGGTGAACGTAAAATCAAACAACACAACTATCTGCTACAAACCCAAATCTGGCTTGCCAATGCTGTCATTTGGCTCTATCATGCAAGATTCACAAGGATATATGTGGTGCAGTTCCAACGAAGGTGGTGTGATGAAACTGGAAGGTGATAAATTCATATCCTATACCACCAAACAAGGTTTAAACATCAATTATGCACAAACTATTTTTGAAGACAGCAAAGGCAATATTTGGGTAGGAACTTTAGGCGGTGGAGTAAACAAAATCATCCCAAATAGTTTCAGATCCTATGATGAAACAGATGGTATGTCAACCAAATCCGTCAATTCCATTTCCATGCAGGAAGACGGAACGATGATTTTTGGAACCTGGGCACACGGTATTTGGATGTTTGACGGAAAGTACTGGAATCACCCAACCAAGTTCATTCAGGGCTTAATCGTATACGACACCGAAACAGATTATTTGGGAAATACAATTGTGGGAGCGCACATGCATGGAACTTATTATTTGGCTCCATCTGAAAAAGACACGGCGTTTTTTGATCACGGGTTTAACTTCAATAATATTCCGGACTTTAAATCTTATGGGGTTCGTAAAATAATTCGTGATGAAAATGACGACATCTGGCTCTTTGATGATCTGAAAGGAATTTATGTGCTTGCTCTTAATGATACCAAAACAGCGTATGAAAAAGTGTATCGATACACTACGGCTAGCGGATTGAATTCAGACAAACTTCGATATGCGTTAAAAGATTCCAAAAACCGATTCTGGCTTGTTGATCAGCAAAACGGATTAAGTTGTATTGATCATGGAAAAATCACACATTACACTGAAAAAGACGGTTTACTTTCAAATAATTCGGTGACGCTTTATGAAGATTATCAGCAGCAACTCATCATTGGTACAGATAAAGGTTTGTGCATCTTTGACGGAGATAAATTTAAATCAATCACAGTTGAAGATGGATTAAGCAATTCGCTTGTGCGTAGCATTGTTGAAGATGATCAGCACCGTCTGTGGCTGGGCACCAATCGTGGATTAAACTTATTGCAGCCAGATTCTTCCAAATCTATTGGCTATGCTATCACCGTCTATGAATCCAAAGATGGTTTAAAGTCGATGGAGTTTATGCCACACTGTGCTCAAATGGACAAACAAAATAATATCTGGTGGTCAACACGCCGTGGATTGGTAAAATTAAATCTGGATTCATTTGATGCAAAACAAGAATTACCAGTTGTACAGATCACACAATTGGATCTGATGAATCAGCTAGTCGATTTTCAAGGTCTGGCTGATTCAATTTCACAGCACACAAAGTATTATGTTGCTGATTCTTCGCTCAACTTGAGTGAGGTGAAATTTGATTCGTTGGTTCCCTACTTTAATTATCCAAAAACGGTCACACTACCCTACTACATTAACACCTTAACCTTTCGTTATGCTTCATCTGTTGCCCTTCCAACACATCAAATAAAATACAGAACACGACTGGTTGGATTCTACGAATCCTGGAGTGCTGAATCATTTGACTCAGAAGCCAAATTCGCTAATTTACCTGCTGGAGAGTATTGCTTCGAAGTCCAGGCAAAAATGCAAAACAATCCATGGGGTGAAATAACATCGTACTCGTTTACAATTCATCCACCATTCTGGAAAACGTGGTGGTTTAGAGCTCTTGTTTTTGTCGTTGTGTTGTTATTTATTTATTTGATTTTCCGTTGGAGAAACAGAGCACTTATAATACGTCAGCTTCAATTGGAAGAAACGGTTGCAGAGCGAACTCAAGAAATTCAGGAGCAAAAAACGTTAATTGAGGAAAAACAAGTCGAGATTCTGGATTCCATCAATTATGCACAGCGCATCCAACGTGCCTTGCTTGCAGGTGATGATTTATTGAAACGAAATCTGCGCGATTATTTTGTTTTCTTTCAGCCTAAAGATATTGTGAGTGGCGATTTCTATTGGTGCTCCGAAGTAGCTACGAAAAATTTTATTCTCTTAACCGCAGACAGCACCGGACACGGTGTACCAGGTGCAATTATGAGTATGTTGAATATAGCTTCGGTAGAGAAAGCAGTTGAGTCTGAAAAACTAACATCGCCAGCAGCAATTTTAAACTTTACCCGCAAAAAAATCATTGAAACGCTAGCTAAAGATGGCAGTGCTGAAGGCGGAAAAGATGGAATGGATTGTTCCTTAATTTCATTTGATTTTGAAAAAATGGAACTCACCTATTCTGCAGCCAACAATGGAATTTGGATTCTGCGTGAAGGAGCTCTCTTAGAATTTGCTCCTGATAAAATGCCGGTTGGAAAACACATTCACGATCAAACACCTTTCAGCGAACAGACCATTCCAATCTTCAAAGACGACATTGTCTATTCATTCACAGACGGTATGGCGGATCAATTTGGCGGACCAAAAGGTAAAAAATTCAAATATAAATCACTGAAAGAATTACTCGTTGAAATTTCATCGCAGCCAATGATTCAACAAAAAGCCCGTTTAGAAAAAACACTTCAAGATTGGAAAGGTGACCTTGAGCAAGTCGATGACGTTTGTGTTATTGGAGTGCGCGTTTAGCGCACGTTTAGCGCGTATAATTCAATCTTATAGTTGGTCCGAACATCCTCTGAAAAACTGCGTTCGGAAAATTACTGACACGTATATTAATCAACTAATCACAACTGTTTCCAATAGATTTTGCCAAAAACAAATCAGAAATTTGAATCATGAATAAGCTAAAAATAACGCTGAGTGTTCTGATTGGATTAGCAGTAACCACTGCATGTAAAAAAGGAGACGAAGATCCGTTTTTCTCACTTGCATCGCGCAAGTCACGTATTTCAGGCGACTGGAAAATGACGTCAATTGAGTCTAACTATCAATACTCCGATAATTCGGGTTATGAGTATTCTGGCTCGATTAGCGCAACTGAAACAAGTATTGTAGAGAATCGAACCGGATTCCTTTACTGGCATACTAATACAGCCGCAGTAACCGAATATTCATTTACAATAAATCGTGATGGAACCTGGAGCAGTACAAAAGATCTGACCACTAACTTTGTTCGGGATTATGGAAGTGAAACGTCAACAACACCAGGGCACTCTGTTACGACACAATCTGGAACCTGGGCCTTTGTTTATAAAACTAAAGGTGAATACAAGAATAAAGAACGTGTGAATTTTTATGTTTCATCAACCGTTGGGATGTCAGACAGCTCCACCACTACAACTGTTTATGACAACCCGTCCTATCCACCAACAACTGAATTTAACGGAGCTTCAACTTATAAAGAGACTTATGCCGGTGGTGAAAATTTCTTCACCTATGATTTGTTGATGCTCAAATCAAAAGAAATGAAGTGGATCATGGTTGAATCCGGCAACACAGCGAATAATTATTCTGACTATGTAGGTCCTTATAGCGACAGTTCAGAGTTCACTTCAAATTATGAAATAACCTGGACAGCAAAATAGGAACAAGAAGCGAAATTATTTTTTCTTGAACTCAGTAGTCGTTACAAAAGTGAACAAACTCATTTCTAGAATTAATTTGCTCTCATCAAGTTCAATGATTTTTCCAGTAAGTTCTATTGTGCCTTTAGTTGAATCCTGATAACGTTGAACCATCACTTCACCTTTATCTTTCACTTGGTACTCATAATCACCTTCATTGTTACCATCGCTATCAGTATAGGACATAGTGCACCACTCGTCTTTTTTAAGTTTGCAATAGTCAAAATGCATGACACCTTTTTCATTTTCTGCAACTGGCACCCCGTCAATAGAAACTTCTTCCCAATCGCCTTCCAATTGTTTTACCGCACGCATGTTTTTGTCACATGAAAGCATAAGTAAGGTCAAAGTGACCATGGATGCTAATACAATTTTTTTCATTTTTCTTTTTTTTTGTTGAATGATAGATTTTGCAAAGATGCGCATTTTAAGTGTGATTAAGAATTCTTTATAAACTGACTTTAAAAATGTTGCCTCATAAAGAGCGCTTAATCTGACTAACTTTGTGAGCTAAAAAAAAAGAACCTTTGAAAACCCTCTTTGCATCATTTACCTTTGCTCAGTTGAATTCCAAATCAATGCTAAGTGCCTTACACAAAATTAGAGTTCTGCAAATCTTCAGAGGTTGAGATTATCAATGGAGATTTGTTTCCGGTGAGTCATGTGATACTTGGAATCAGTAGTTTTTTTTTAAGAGATGCTGGTGCAAGTTCGATTGAAACACTCAGTCCTAATCTGATCAAAAAAATGAAAAGGCTTGCCGTGCATTTCAATAGCTGCAAGGTTTTTGTGGATTTTATAAATGCAGTGGGTGGCTTTACAGATATTGACGGAGACTCGCTTGACAGCACGCATATACATTATTTCATCATTCGCCCGCTCTACTATCTTCAATAAATATGGCGACTAGATTGATTTTGTTCGTTTCAACGCTTCCCAGAGTAAACATATAACTCGGCATTCCTTAAATCAAGCGCAACGAAAAATAAATTACTATTTTTACGCCACATTTCAACAGGATCAAATCATGACCAAACTAATTCTAGGCATCGTAAAAGAAACCAAAACACCACCGGATAAACGTGTTCCGTTAATCCCATCACAATGTGTTGAAGTTATGAAACGATTCCCGAATGTTGAAGTTATCGTAGAGAAAAGTGACATTCGTTCATACAAAGATGAAGAATATGCTGCGCTGGGAATAAGAATGGTCGATAAAGCAATTGAAGCTGATATTCTAATGGGGGTCAAAGAAGTCAAGATTGATTATCTGATTCCAAATAAAAAATATTTTTTCTTCTCACATACCTTTAAAAAGCAACCGTACAATCGCAAATTACTTCAAGCCATTCTGGAGAAAAAAATTCAGCTGATTGACTACGAAACACTGACCGATAAAAACAAACACCGCATCATTGGCTTTGGTCGTTATGCTGGAATTGTAGGGTGTTACAACGGTTTTCTGGCTTACGGTAAAAAACACAATCTCTATTCTTTAAAACCTGCCAATTTATGTGCAGATAAAAAAGAAATGGAATCCGAATTATCAAAAATAAAATTGCCCATTGACATGAAAATTGTCATGACTGGTTCTGGCCGTGTCGGTGGCGGTGCCCAGGAAATTTTAGATTTGGTTGGAATCAAACAAGTAAGTCCTGAAAGTTTCTTGAACGATCAATTTGATAGACCTGTTTATACACAATTAGATGCTTCTGATTATTACGCAAAAGCGGATGGATCGCCTATTGATGTTGCAGCCTTCCACAAAAGTGGAGCAGGACATATTTCTACATTCAATCGTTATTTAAAAGTAGCCCAACTTTATCTGCCTTGTCACTATTGGAGTTCTTCTTCTCCAGTAATTGTAACTCGTGAAGATTTAGCTTCACCAGATAACAAGACAACAGTCATCTCAGATATTTCATGCGATATCGCCGCACCTATTGCATCCACCATTCGCTCGTCAACCATTGCTGATCCTCTTTACGGTTATGATCCAAAAACAGGATTGGAAACTGACTTCATGGATCCACATGCAATTGGTGTCGTTGCGGTTGATAATCTTCCTTGTGAGCTTCCTAAAGATGCTTCAGTTGATTATGGAAATGATTTAATCAATCGTGTTTTTCCTTATTTGTTTGGCGAAGATCCAGATCGCATCATTGAACGCGCAAGTGAAACGGATCTCAACGGAAACCTGATGCCGGATTATGCTTATTTAGCAGATTACGTTGCGGGAAATAAATTCCAAATTAAAATCCAAAAGGTTCCAAATGGGGCTGTCCACAACGGTATTTATGGTTTTATTCGAAAACTTTTTTGAGTTTTTTTCATCATAATCAGAAACCGGTCACTGAGCGGAGCCGAAGTGAAATCTTCTGGGCGAAAAACCCCTAGACATATTTATCCCCCTCTTGCCAATATCCTATTCACTCTTTCTTCCTCAAAAACCTTAACATAGATTAACACAACAACCTGTAATTAAATCACCTCACTTACGTTTACAAGAATGAAGGAAAATAATTTACACATTACCGTAACCTTTTGTTTACAAAGACAGTTATACATTGAATTACGGAGTAGAACGATTTATCTTGCATTTTACACTTGACACGTGAGATAAAATGGCGTAAGTTTGCATCCACATTGTTTAATTAAAAGAAAGGGACCTATAAGAATGAGGCAGTTAAAAATCACCAAATCCATCACCAATCGCGAAAGTCAATCTTTAGATAAATATCTTCAGGATATTGGAAAAGAAGAACTTATCACGGCAGAGATTGAGGTTGAATTAGCGAAGAGGATTAAACAGGGAGATCAAAAGGCCCTTGAAAAACTAACACGTGCGAATCTTCGTTTCGTGGTTTCAGTAGCAAAACAATATCAAAATCAGGGATTAACTCTTCCCGATTTGATCAACGAAGGAAATTTAGGGTTAATTAAAGCTGCTCAGAAATTTGATGAAACTCGTGGTTTCAAATTTATCTCTTACGCGGTATGGTGGATTCGTCAGTCTATTCTTCAAGCATTAGCTGAACAAGCACGTATAGTGCGTCTTCCTCTGAACCAGGTAGGATCTTTAAATAAAATCAACAAAGCTTTCTCAAAATTAGAGCAAGAATATGAACGCGCACCAAGTGCTGAAGAATTAGCTGAAGTACTTGAAGTTCCTGAAGAAAAAATTAAAGAAAGTTTAAAAGTTGCAGGTCGTCACGTTTCAATGGATGCTCCCCTATCCTCTTCTGAAGATGGTGGTACATTGATGGATGTAATGGCTAATAGCGATTCTCCAAAAGCAGACAGATTATTGATGGCTGAATCTTTGCAAAAAGAAATTGAGCGTTCATTGTCTACTTTGACTGATAAAGAGCGTGAAATTATTCGTTTGTTCTTCGGAATCGGAATGAATCACGGTTTGACTTTAGAAGAGATTGGTGCTAAATTTAATCTGACACGTGAACGCGTTCGTCAGATTAAAGAAAAAGCAATCCGTCGTCTGCGTCATACATCACGTAACAAATTGCTTAAAGCATACTTGGGATAATTCTTCCAAAGATTTGATATCAAAAATCCTGGCTTCGGCCGGGATTTTTTTTTGTCCTTTGCTATCAGTGATATTAACAATACTTTAATAAAATGTGAGCAAACTCATGTATTAAATCGGTTTTTCCGATGTAATTTTGCGCCATAAATTTTCCGCAACGGAATCAAAAAACAAAAACATGGAATCATCAGCTGTAGGCTATGAAAAAGAATTGCAAAGCTATATCGACAACGAAAAAGCTGCTGTAAAACTCGCTAACTATGTTGGCGAACTGCTTTATACCAAAGGTGTTGAATTGGTACTCTTTCGTAACCACCTTTTGGACATTACTACATCAGAAATTATCAACCTGCATGATTATGCTGAGAAAGTAGTTGGTAAAAAAATCTTCATTACCACAACAGCTCATTTGGCTGAAACACTTTTTGAAATGGAGTTATCTCCGGCAAAAATTGACATCGGTCGTCTAGCACATGAATGGATTCAGGAAGGTGATAAATTCGCAAACAAAACAGATTTCCTTAAAAATAAATTAGGCGGATTAGTCGATAACCGCGATTTCAACATTGAACCTCGTGACGTGATTTTATACGGCTTCGGTCGTATTGGTCGTTTGGCTGCTCGTGAACTTATTAAACAAGCTGGTAAAGGACAGCAACTCAGACTAAAGGCAATCGTTACCAGAAGTTCTTCTGCAGAAGAAATTACCAAACGTGCTGCTTTGTTAAGTCAAGATTCAGTTCACGGAGCTTTCAAAGGAACCGTTAAAGTAGATACAGAAAATAACGCTTTGGTGTTAAACGGTCAAACTGTTCACATGATAGCTGCTTCTAATCCAGAAGACATCGATTATACCAAATATGGAATCAAAAATGCGTTAGTCATTGATAACACAGGTGCGTTTTTAGATCGTGATTCTCTTTCCCGTCACCTGAAATCAAAAGGTGTCAGCAAAGTTTTGTTGACTGCTCCTGGAAAAGGAATTCCGAATATCGTTTACGGAATCAATCATTTTGATTTAGACATCGAAGGTGAAAATATTTTCTGTGCAGCATCTTGTACAACGAACGCTATCACACCAATTCTAAAGGTTATGAATGATAATTTTGGAATTGAAAAAGGACATATTGAAACCGTTCACGCTTATACGAATGACCAGAATTTGTTGGATAACTTCCATAAAAAACCGCGTCGTGGAAGATCTGCAGCTATCAACATGGTTATTACATCTACTGGTGCAGGACCTGCAATCACAAAAGTAATTCCTGAATTGGCAGATAAGTTTACAGCCAATGCTGTTCGTGTACCAACACCGAATGGATCTCTTGCAATTCTTCAACTCACTTTAAACACCAAAACAACGGTTGAAGAGGTGAATGCAATTGTGAAGAAAGCAGCGCTCAATGGAAATCTAGTCAATCAAATTTATTATTCGGTAGATCCTGAATTGGTATCGAATGATATTATTGGAAATACATGCTGTTCAGTTTTTGATGCGCAAGCTACTTTAGTTTCTCCTGACAATAAAGGTGTTGTTCTTTATTCATGGTATGACAACGAGTTTGGATATACAAAACAAGTAATTCGTTTAGCAAAACACATTGCAAAAGTGAGACGATTAATTTATTATTAATCTCATCAATAGAAGAATACAGAAAAGAGGAACTTGTGGTTCCTCTTTTTTTTTTCATGCCTGTAACTAAACGGGAATGTTAATCGTCCGATAAAATAATATTGGCTTTGAAGAGTTAATATTGCACAAAAAAATAGACAATTCACTCTGATTGATGAAAAGGTCCATTCTTTTACTCTTTACGGTAATCGCCTTTAACGGATTTGCACAAACCAAACATACAATCTCTGGCTATATAAAAGATGCAGAAACAGGTGAAGCACTCATTGGTGCAAAGGTTTATGTTCCTGCATTGAGTGTTGGAGCCATTGCTAATGTTTATGGTTTCTACAGTCTGACTTTGCCAGAAGGTAATCATGAAATTACTTACAGTTTCGTAGGTAAAACACCTTCCAAAAAACTGGTTACGCTTGATGCAGATATGAGTTTGAATATAGACCTCACTCCTACTGGCATGCTCGATGAAGTTGTTGTAACAGGCGAAGTCAAACAGCATGAATCAACTGACATGAGTACAACTGACTTACCCATGTCTAAAGTAAAATCATTGCCCGTACTCTTAGGAGAGGTTGATATTATTAAAACGGCACAGCTTTTACCGGGCATCAGTTCTGGAAGTGAAGGTTCAAGCGTAATTTATGTTCGCGGTGGCGGGCCCGATCAGAATCTGATTCTATTAGATGGCGTTCCAATTTATAATGCCAATCACTTGTTTGGATTTTTCTCTGTTTTTAATGCTGACGCAATCAACAATGTCAAAATCATCAAAGGTGGTTTTCCGGCTGAATACGGTGGACGAATCTCCTCAGTGATCGATATTCGCATGAAAGAAGGTGATATGAAAAAAATTCACGGTGAAGGTTCTGTGGGAATTATCTCATCTAAATTCATGATCAACGGCCCTATCATCAAAGACAAAACATCGTTTATGATTTCTGCCAGAAGAACCTACCTGGACATTTTAGCGAAACCTTTTATTGCGCTTGCCAATCAAAACAACGGCAGCAGTGATAAAGTGAGCGGTGGTTATTTCTTCTACGATGTCAACATGAAAATCAACCACATCATCAATGACAAAAACCGAATCTATTTCAGCGCTTATTTAGGAGATGATAAGTTCTACGTAAACTCAACCTACGATTACGAAAGCAACGGAAAAACCTATTATGAAGAATCCAGTGGTGGATTGAGTTGGGGAAATAAAATTATGGCACTCAGATGGAATCATCAGTTTGGACCCAAATTGTTTGCAAATACAACGCTTAATTACAGCGACTACAAATTCAAAACTGGCTTTGCCTTGAAGTCATATGAAGAAGGAAAAGAAAATACACCGGAACAAAATTTTTCATTTGATTATTTATCAGGTATCACAGATTGGGGAGGCACGATGCATTTCTCATACTACCCTAATCCCAATCATAAAATAGAATTTGGTGTAGGTGAAATTTATCACACCTTTAAACCGGGTGTGAATCAATTTAAATACGACAACAGTGGCGCAACGCTTGATACGGTTTATGGAGGCAGACGTGTTTATGCGCATGAGTTTTATGGCTTTGTGCAGGATGATTTCAAAATCAACCGTCGCATCATGGCGAATGTTGGATTGCACTTTTCAAATTTTATTGTGCGTGAAAAATATTACAATGCATTGCAACCACGCGCAGCCTTTAATTTTCTACTCGATGAAAAATCAAGTTTGAAAGTATCCTATAGCCGCATGGCTCAGTATCTTCATTTATTGACCAACACCACTATCGGTCTTCCAACCGATCTTTGGGTTCCGGCTACTGATACCATTCCGTTTCAGATTGGAGATCAATATGCCTTGGGATACACACGTGAACTTGAAAAAGGATATCGCATTACAACTGAAGCTTACTACAAACAGATGAATAACATGATCGAGTACAAAGAAGGCGCAAGTTTCTTTGATACTTCGAATGATTGGGAACAACTTGTTGAAGTAGGAAAAGGATTCAGTTATGGTTTAGAAGTTTTACTTGAAAAACGCACGGGTAAAACAACCGGATGGATTGGATATACTTTATCATGGACCAATCGCAAATTTGAAAATTTAAATAACGGTGACATTTTTCCATATCGTTACGATAGCCGCCATGACATCAGTGTTGTGGTGACACATAAATTCAATGATAAAATTGATGTTGGTTTAGTTTGGGTATTCTCTACTGGAAACGCTGTTACGCTTGCACTTCAGCAGTATAATGCACTTGATGATGAGTACTACTTTAACTCAGTTGTTGAACATGTAGATGAACGTAACAATTACAGAATGCCATCTTATCACCGGTTGGATTTAGGTGTAAACATTCACAAAAAAAAAATGGGGACAAGCCACCTGGAGTTTTGGATTGTACAATGCTTACAATCGCCAGAATCCATTCTACCTTGAATTTGGTTATTTGAAAAATGGAAATGAAAAAGTGCTGAAACAAATCAGCCTCTTCCCTATTATTCCTTCTGTTAATTATAGTTTTAAATTTTGATTCGCTACATTTCCATAGTGTTTCCATTGATTGCTTTTTCTTGCGAAAAAGAAGTGCATCTTGATAATGAGATCAAGACACCGCGAATTACAGTGAACGGAATTTTAGATCCTGAACATTCAATTGAATTGGAAATAAGTGAGAGCGCTTTCATTTTGCAAAGTGGATTTAAAATGCCTGCATTAGAAAATGCAAAAGCACTTCTTTACGACTCTGATTATAATTTATTAGGCGAGTTTGAGCACGAAACACTTGGTGTTTATTATTTGCCGGGTGTTCAAGTTGTTTCTGAATCAACATACTTTATAAAAGTTAGCTGCCCTGGATTTAATGACGTAACTTCTAAAACAATTGTTCCTAGAGCACCGATTAATGTTGACTATCAAATGCAGTTTAAAGATGATATTGTTTCGTACCAAATAAGTTTTCAGGATGATGCAGCCGAAGTAAATTATTACTGGGTTTCAATTGTCCAAATGAAAAAGACAGAATATGGTTTTAATGGGTTTTCTGATATTAACCGCCATATTTGCTCCAACAACGTTGCAGTTGAAAATCAATCGGAGATCATAGGGGAAGCATCAATCTGTGATAAATTCCTCTTCTTTTCGGATCAAACATTTAATGGTAACGCTTTTCAGATCAACTTTGATCAGAGCAACTCAAAAGAGGCTAACGACACGGTCATTTCAATATTAAATTTCAAATCTGTTAGTGAGGACTACTACAAATACCTCATAACACGTGAAGCATATGCTTCACATCAGCAGGATCCTTTTGCACAACCAGGCCAAGTTCATACAAATATTGAAAATGGCTTTGGAATTTTAGCGGGGAGTAATACATTTTCAGATACGATTTATTGGTAAAAAAAGAAATATGAAATACAGATTTAACAACTGCCTTTCTATCACAACCCTCTTCTGTTTCACCCTTCTTTTCTCTTGTGAAAAAGAAATTCCGTTGGACGCAGAACAAAAAGAACCGCGCATTGTAGTCAACAGCATCTTTGGTGATGGCGACACTATTTATGTTCATGTCAGCGAAAGCAGAGATGTGTTGTTTGAAGGAGATTTACCAAACCTTACCACCGCAGTTGTAAAACTGCAGGATATCAACGGTAATCAGCTTGGAGATTTTACTCATCTGGGAGATGGTATTTATAAACTTACTAATTACTTGCCTGTTGTAGGGCAAACTTATCAACTGGTTGTTACAAATACTGGTTTTGATCAAGTTAATGCGCAAACACAAACACCTTCTGTGATCACTATCAGCACAATCGATACGTTGCGTAAGAATGATGAAATGGATTATGCTATTAAGTTTTCTGATGATCCATCGATCACAAATTATTATGCGATTGCCATTGAGAAAATAAGCATTTTTGACGATGGTTTTGGTGGCTATGAGATCTACTCAGATTATTATTTTGAAACGGCCGAAATTTTTACCCAAAATGGTTCTACAGATGTGGATGGAACAAAATATGGAAGTATCTTTCTATTCTCTGATGCTACTTTCAGCGGTGGTCAATGCGTCTTTGATGCATCAAACTATATCCCGGTGGAATCATCCGATTCTTTGATTGTTGTAGTTTCATTGATGAGTTTGAGTGAAGATTATTTCAAGTATAAACTCTCTTTAGAAAAATATCAGGAGACTGCAGGAGATCCATTTGCACAGCCCGTTCAGGTGTACTCGAATGTGGAGAATGGTTTCGGTATTTTTGGTGGATACAGCGTATATAGAGATTCAATATTTTTTGAGTAATCGGTACCGACTTTGATTGAAAGCGGCCGCTAAGCTGAATTGTCCATAATTTATTATTTTTGCTGCCAATGAGCAAGAAAGCAGAAATATATCAGAACGGTGAGTATTTAGGAAATCATCCCGATTGGCACGAAGAAGATTCAGAATGGAAAGCAAAAAAAATTGCCGGAATTCTGACTAAAAATAATGTGACTCCAAAATCTATTTGTGAGGTAGGTTGCGGTGCCGGTGAAATTTTAAATCAATTACACAGCACGTTCAAAGGTGCTAATGTTACCGGCTACGAAATTTCACAAGATGCTTATGAGTTCTGCAGCAAAAAACAAAAAGAAGGTCTGACTTTTAAATTGGAAGACATTCTGAATCCTGATAACAAAGAACATTACGATGTTTTACTTTGCATCGATGTGTTTGAGCATGTAGAAGATTATTTTTCTTTCCTCAGAAAATTAAGAGAGAAAGCAGATTATAAAGTATTCCACATTCCTTTAGAGCTTTCTGTTGTGGGAATGCTTTCTAAAAATCGTTTGATGAATTCGCGCAAAAAATTCGGTCACCTCCACTACTATTCAAAAGATACAGCACTTGCTTGTCTGCGCGATACTGGTTATACCATTGTTGATGCATATTATTCAAGACGATCATTCGAAGTTAACTCCGGTGGTTTTTCTAAAAAGTTCATGAATTTATTCAGACGACTTTTCAATTTTAACCGTGATCTTTCAGTAAGTTTATTTGGCGGGGAATCGTTGTTGGTGATTGCGAAGTAATCAAAACTTAAACCTCAAAATCTCCACTACTCCATCTCTTCCTACAAATGCGACAAAGTCGTTGGAGACCGCAATGCTATAATAATTGCGCTCAAAAAGTAAATTCCAGTTCAGCCCTTTATCAAGTGTATAATAGGTTCCGTGATCACCAGTCGCAAATAAACAGGAACCATTTTCGTTTCCTTGAATACAGGAAGTGTAACCACCAAGCCCTTTGCTCCGATTTATCCACGTATCGCCACCATCAGAAGTATAATAACAAATCTTCTTTTTGTATTCTGTTTCTTTCCAGCTTCCGCCAATGATCACGCCTTCAGTTGCAGACCAGAAATACATGGAATAAATTCCATAACTATCACCTGATTTTAACGGTGTGTTTTTTGCTATCCAATTTTTTCCGCGATCATAACTGCAAAATAATCTGGCTGTATCTGCCATACCCGTTGCAAAATAAACCGTTGAATCATTAATACATTGTATACCTGTTCCGCTTGCGGCAAAGCCCGCTTCATTTTTTAAGATTGTTGGAATAAATTCTGGAGTAAATGCGGTCCAGCTTCTGCCTGCATCGTGTGTTTGAGTCAGGAAAAATTTTCCATTGATTGGATCTCCGTACGCAATTCCGCTTTTATCATCAAAGAAATCCATGCCATCTAAAAATACACCAGCCGTGTCAAAAACAGTTGCTTGTTCGCCGTTAAAACCAACGATATAAATTTTACCGGTATCTCCAGAACTTAGCAACGCAATCGTGCCATTCATAAAAAGATGAATATCACGCAAATCTTCGGCGCCAATTAAAGCAGGTTGTTCAATCAGATCTCCACCAAAATATTTTCCGCAATAAACACCGTTGGGTCCGCCAATAATCAGCGCATCATCATTCACAAAAGTCACCGCGCGCGCATGAAACCCCGCAATGGATTGACCATGATAAATTGTGGCATATTGCAGATTGTCTGTTGATTTACACGACACCAATAACAATATCTGCAGGGGCGCGACCTTGCGTCCGCCCGATGCAACGATGAATTTGTAAACAGATGTGAATTGCGCGACCTTGCGTCCCCCCGACACAAGAATAAATTTTAAAACAGATACGAATGGAAAGGTCAAGTATCTTACAAACAATGTAGAAACCTGATTAAAAAAGTTTCGGCTGGTTATCATCTTTCTTTCCTTTTTTCAAGGCGCTGAGACGCTTGTTGAGCGGAACAGAACTGAGCGATTTTCCAACTGGTTTCTTTTCTGGGATTATTTCTTCAGTAGCTTTTTTACCTTTTTTCAGAGGCTTTAAAGTTTTTTCATCCACTTCTTCTTCCTCAACATCGAAAAGTACTCCCTCTGTTTCCAGAATCTCTTCTGCTTCATCTTCAGGCCAAGGCTCTGAGCCAGCAATTGGATGTGTTAAGGCAACATCTTTTACCTTGAACTTAGTAAGACTGTTGCCAACGGTTTTCATTCCTTTGACATCAATGAACTTATCCAGTTTGATTTTTTTATCGGCAAGATCTTTTGTTTCTTTCAGTCGTTTGTTAAAGCTGATAACCACCTCAGGTTTGAATGCAGTTGTGACAACTTCTAAACGCGATCCTTCTGATTCACTGATAAAGGAAACTTTCTTATCTGATCTTACATCCACTAAGAAACGCTTAACAAAATGCATCTCTTTTTCAGCGTCGTAATAGACACATGAAATTGGATGTTCAGGATGCCATTTTTCAATATGAATCAAATGATCACCAAAGCGTGTTTCAATATCAAAATTACTCAACTGCAATTCGCCGGTTGAATAGATTGTCAAAATTTTATCGTCTCCTTTAAACGCTCCCAACAAGGTTCCGCGACCGTCAACATTGAGTCGCTGTACTACTTCATCCCACCAGATTTTACGAGCAGCCAGGGTTGATTCTCCAACCTCTTTCATCGTGACTTTAGAAATAATTTCCTTGGTTACACGATTACCGGCAGATGCACGGTTCTTTATAATCAGGGCACCAAAATCAACATCAAATTTTGCACGTTTTAAATGCGGACGTGGTTTCAAATGCACTGTTACAATTTCACGTTCACCGTTTGGATGATGTGAGAAATAATATACTTCAGATCCTTTGGTGCCTTTTGTGATAGGATATTCTTTGTCTCGTGTGATGCTGTTTACAAAGAAACGTTTCATCATGGTTGGGCCATCTTTTCCATCACGGTAAATAAGATGATAAATCGTACGTTTATCACCATTTTTCCAGATAGCGGCATGCATGATGTCTTTGCCAACGAATTTTTTCTCAGCAATTTTACTCACCATCATGGTACCGTTCTTGAAAAACACAATGACATCATCAATATCACTGCATTCATCAATAGGCTCTTTTCCTTTTAATCCCCAGCCTACAAATCCTTCTTCAAAATCAACGTAAAGTTTACGGTTTGCAACAATTACTTTTTTTGCAGAGATGGTATCAAAAACTTTGATTTCTGTTTTACGCTCTTTACCCTCACCGAATTTCTTTTTAACGTCTTTGTAGTATTCGATTGAGTAGTCAACCAGATTTGCGAGGTTATGTGCAACGGTCTTTAATTCTTTTTCAAGCTCTTTCAAAAACTCATCTGCCTTGTCTGCATCATGTTTGGTGATACGACGCATGCGCAATTCCATCAACTTTTTCACATCCTCATCTGTCACTTTACGTTTCAGTTTTTTGATGTGTGGTTTCAGTAGTTTATGCGTTACTTCAATTGCTTCTTCGTAAGTCTTTTTATCAAACTGTACGTAGATTTTTTTCTCAATAAATATTTTTTCAAGCGATGCAAAATGCCATTCTTCATTCAGCTCAGCTTGTCTGATCTCTAATTCCTGCTTTAATAAATTGACCGTTTGATGGGTGTTTATTTTCAGAATTTCATTGACACTCATGAACGCCGGTTTCTCTCCAATAATCACAGAAGTGTTTGGTGAGATTGACATTTCACAATCTGTAAATGCATACAGCGCGTCAATTGTTTTATCGGGAGATACACCTGGTGCAAGCGTGATTATAATCTCAACATTTGCAGCTGTGTTATCTTCAATTTTTTTGATTTTGATTTTTCCCTTATCATTTGATTTGATAATGGAATCGATCAGTGAAGAGGTTGTTGAGCCAAAAGGAATCTCAACAATTTTTATAGTCTTTGTATCTTCCTTTACAATTTTAGCACGAACGCGAACTTTACCACCGCGCTGTCCTTCGTTGTAATGCGTAAAATCTGCCATACCTCCGTTCGGGAAGTCAGGCATAATATTCGTTTTCTTACCACGCAAAACATCAATGGAAGCGTCAATCAATTCAATAAAATTGTGCGGCAAAACCTTACAAGCCATTCCCACCGCAATACCTTCTGCACCCTGCGCCAGCAATAACGGAAACTTAACAGGTAATAAAACCGGTTCACGGTTTCTTCCATCGTAAGATGAAATCCAGTTTGTTGTTTTTGGATTAAAGACGACGTGATTGGCAAATTTAGAAACACGCGCTTCAATATAACGCGGTGCAGCGGCAGAGTCTCCTGTTAAGGTGTTTCCCCAGTTTCCTTGTGTATCCACCAACAAATCCTTTTGGCCAAGTTGAACGAGCGCATCGCCAATAGAAGCATCCCCATGCGGGTGATATTTCATGGTGTTTCCAATGATGTTGGCAACCTTATTGAAGCGACCATCATCCATTTCTTTCATGGAATGCATCAATCTTCGTTGAACGGGTTTTAATCCATCCATTAATGCAGGTACAGCGCGTTCAAGAATTACGTATGATGCATAATCCAAAAACCACTCACGATACATCCCTGAGAGCGGAATAATACTTCCGTCTTTATCGCCCAATGCACCTAATCCCGCATTTGGGTCAAAAGCTGAATTCCCGTTAACTTCTTCTGAATCGTCTTCCATAAATCACAAGCAACAAAATTAAACAGAACTTCACAATTTGAGGCCTTTAGACTCTGGTATTTATTAACATGGATTTCTTATTAGCTGCGCGATTAGCAGACAGATGGACACTCGATTAGCGCCAATTATATTACGCCAAAATCAAAGGAATGGAAGTTTATTTTTTCAAACCAATACTTAAAACAAAAAAAAAGGAATGAGAATTCAAGCCTAAGCAGCAAACAAGATGGTTCTATTTTTTCTTACGGGGTCTGCCCATAAAAAGGACAAACAATATAACTGGAGTGCAAAGAATAATTGCTTGTAGAAAACCGTTCATCCTTTCTTTTGGCGCAGGGGCTTGCTCATCATTTTGAATCAAAGAAGCATCTGGTGCTGCAGCAATTGGGTTTAACGAGGCCTGAATAGAGTCAAACTTTGCCTGATAGAAATTTGCTTTTTCAGTGCTATCAATTTTCGTATAGATAGTAGTAAGAACCAAACAATTGTCACCAATTTCTTTTTTAAAATTATTCAGCTCTGCAATCTCCAGACCTTTTAAAGCATGTTGTTCTGCGCGTTTATAATCTGCTTTATAAATATAGAGATTTGCCATCTCAGAGTGTGTATAAGATACCCAGCGGACATCGTTCATCCGTTCAAAATTCTTCAGGGCGATGCGGTAGTATTTTAATGATTGGCCTGGATCGTCAATTAAATAGTAATACCGCGCAATCACAATCATAGAGGCATTGCTGGTTTCTCTGAAATCGTTTTTGCGCTCAATGGCTAATACTTCTGCATAATGATCAATCGCTTTTGCCGTATCACCAGACTCTTCTGAAAGTCCGCCAGCATAGGCATGTAAATCAGAAAGATCTTTTTCACTGTTGAGTTCTGTTGCAATATTCATTGCTTTTTCACTATACTCTTCAGCCAACTCATAATGTTTTTGAGCGCCATAGATATAGCTCAACCATTTATAAACAGACATTTCTGCTTTGCGATCTTTGAGTTCAATTGCCAACGACAAAACATCTGAATATAATCTCCGCGCCTTTTCGTAATCCAGAATATAGGACATTTGGAGATGAGCCTCTGCGAGTCTTGCCTGTAATAAGCCTTCTTTATAATCCAGTTTCAATGCAAGGTCTACAGCTAAATCAGTATATTCAATTGATTTTTGATAATTCAGATTAAGGTACTCATCTGACAAGGCATTATACACATCTACCTTTGCCGGGTCTTCCGAATCATTCATGAGCAACATGATGAGCGAATCTATTTTAGCAGTCGTAGTATCCTGCGCCAGACTTGAATTCATGAAAACGACAGTGCAGGAGCAAAACGCTATCGCAAAAAGAACAGGTTTGAAAAAAATTGTGCGCATCATTCGTGTTCAAAGTTATATCATTATCTTAAGGTATCAATCCAATTCTTAAAAAATATACTACTCTTGTCGTTTAATTTCGACCTTCCTCCTGTTCTCATCGATTAACCAGACCGGGACACTGCTTCCAACGCCAACTTTGAGCATCCGTAACATATAGAGCAGATTCAGAATTGGAATAATATTTGTATTTTTAACCAAAACCAAAAAAACATGTCGCTATGAAAAAAATATTTGCTTTACTGCTTTCCACATTAAGTATTGGATTAAGTGCACAAATTGATTTTAAAACCGGCGATGTAGAATTGGATGCGGATTTAAATATTATCAACACAAACGCAAAAACTGATTTACCTGCTTTTAAGGCAGATCTGACCGCGAGTTTTGGCGTGTCTGTAAAAAATATAGACTATATGTTGTCTATCAATATAAAACCTACAAAGATTTATTTTGCGCTAGAAATTTCAACAGCTGTAAACAAACCAATTGAAACCGTTGTTGACACCTACAAAGCAAATCGTGACAAAGGATGGGGATATATCGCGCAAGAGTTGGGGATTAAACCAGGTTCACCAGAATTTCATGCATTAAAAGGAAAATCAAAAACCAAAAAAGATAAAACTTCCAAAACCAATAATGGGAATGGTCAAATGAAGAAAACACCTGTTCAATCAACTCGAACTATGCCAGCATCAAAAGGTTAATCAAATCACATAAGCTCAATAATGAAATTCGTGAACATCAAAATTGCCAGCTTTCTTTTGCTGGCAATTTCTTTTTACAGCCCAGTTTTGGGCCAAAAAAATGCAGCCTTCACTTTGTCCAAAGAAGTACGTGGAACTTGCGAAAACTATGCAAACCCTTACGTTGAACTCGGTCGCAACTACATGTTCTATTTGACTTCACTTGACTCGCTTAATAGGTCTTCCATCAAAAAAGTAAAGTACAAAAGCAAAGAAATTGACTTCACTGTTGTAGAGAATAATCCGGCGAAGGTTAGCGCAACTCCTATGAAAACAGGCAAAGCAAGTATCACTACAAAAGTCACATTGGAGGATGGGACTAAACAAAAGCAGCAATTTAGCTGGTCGGTTATGGAACTTCCTGAACTGCAAGTTGAAATCACCGTTACCTCTCCCGACTCGAAATTTATGTGGTTGAACCTGATTGAAAAAAGCACAGGACAATCGGCAAATTCATCTTTCAATTTGTGCAGTATTGATTTCGTATTGTCGGATAGCGCAGGCAATTTAAAAGAATCTGGTAAATCAGAAAAAGGTGATGAATATTTCCCCAGTGTGACCTTGCGCAAACTACCCGTTCAATTTCAATTAAACGATCGTCTGAAACTTGAAATCATAGTTACCCACTATGAAAGCAATTTACCTGTTGTTATAAGTCAGGAATTGACCATTACATCACTCTGGCACTAGCGAACTATTTGCACCCAGCTTGATAAGACAACGGAATTGTCAGCTGTTTCAAAAATATAATAATAGGTTCCTTCTTTTAATGACTCACCATTGCTGCCGGTGCCGTCCCAAAATACAGTTGTGTTATTATAGTTTGTAAAAGAATTGATTAAATCGCCCCAACGGTTGTAAATTTTTAAGCTATTCTCTTGTCCATTGAGGTTGTCCAAAATCAGAACATCATTGACACCATCTCCATTTGGAGAGAACGCGGTCACCGGCTCAGTGCAAGGATCTACAATGACATTTACTGAATCTAATCCCACACAATAATTCGATTTCACTTGTACAAAATAGGTAGTGGATAATGCTGGCTTCACTATTTGGGATTCATCAAGCGAGTCAGTTGTCTCAAAAAGCCATAGATAACTATTGCTGCCGGTAACACTGATTTCAACCGAGTCTCCTGAACAAATCGTATGCGGACCACTTACTTCTGCAAGATCGGAAAGCACATGTATATACTTGCTGCTTGTATTATTCACATCAATTGAATCACCTGCAAAGGCCAGTGAATAATATCCCGAATGGTTAACTGCTACCTGACCCAAATTTATGTCTTTATATTCACCTCCTTGAATCAATCCAGTCCACTGATAATAGTGTATCGGACCTGTTTCATCTGCAAGTACAAAATCTACGAGTTCTAGCGGACCTGAACCAGCATTGTAAAAAGTAATGATTACATCGGTTGGAACGTTTGCACAAATGGTGTCGAGTCCCTGATATTCGAAGACATAAAGATCGTTGTCCTGAAATTCTGATTTAAATATGAGTTCAGTGTATCCGCAGATAAAGCCAAGGCTGCCAGTGATCATGTCTACTGAACGCAAATTTGCACTGCCAACGGACGAGTTATTACTCCACGTTTTGCCTCCATCAACCGTTTCCAGCAATAATCCAGTTGCGCCAACCGCTACTCCAACATTTAGATTGGCTGGTGCGAAAGATAATCCTGAAATAAAATTTCCACTTGGAGTAACACGCTGTATCCAGGTACTACCTGCATCATTAGTCTGGTAAATTTCTCCCAGCGAATTGGTGACAGTCACTTCGTCTGCAGAGTGAGCATAGACACAATAAGGTTCAATTGGACAAGTTACTTGAGTCCACGTAACACCACCGTCATTTGTATGTCCCAAATATCCCGATACACCCGTGATCCAGCCGTGGTCAGCATCCAGAAAAAAAACATTGTGATTGGATCCTGAAGCAGCGTTTACGATTGACCAGGTATCTCCCCCATCTGTTGTCCTGAAACTGTGCCAGAATCCGCAGATCCATCCATGTTGTTCATCCGTAAAAAAAAGTTCGTACAAATGACTTGAAGAACCTAAAGGTGGAGATGCTATACTCCATGTGTTTCCGCCGTCAAATGTTCTTAAATACAGTTCATCGTTCCCAACAATATACCCTTTTTGATCTGTTGTGAACCAGACATCATTTAATCCTGCTGTTCCGGGATAAGTTTGTTGTGTCCATGTCAGGCCGCCGTTTTCAGTATGAATGATCATACCGTTGGCTCCAACTGCCCAACCGTTGTTCTCATCAAAAAAGAAAATATCTTCAAATGTTGCAGCAGATGACAGTGGATCCAGCGACGTCCAATTATGCTGGCCGCTACTGTGTAACGAGCTAAACAGAACAAACATTAAGAAGGTTGTATAAAGTCGATTCATAAGAACAATTAAGTCATTAATAAAACGAATATACGTCTTTCGAATAAACTGAATGTCAAAGACTACCGCAGATTGTGAATCGGTTGATGGTTGTATCCTGATCTTGCAAATAAATGCCTGCCTCAAGGCAATATTCATTTGTTGTTTCTGGCATTAAATCAAAATAAAACGGGTAATCACCTTTAGTGTTTTTGTATGTATAAAAAATGACTTCAGGCTCATCATTTACGTGGCAATTTACATAGATCAGGTTCGGACTTAAAACTGGCATATTTGCATTTGGAATGACAGCTTCCACCCTCACCTTTAGTTGCCCGAAAGTTGTGTAATAAGTATAAATATCATCAATTAAAAACCAGGCATCGCCTGTATAATCTACATCAAAAATATTTGTTGTGAGATTATCTGTTCCTTCAATTTTCTTAAGGCATGAACTCAGCAGAATCATCAAAAAAAGAACTGATATCAGATTGTGATTTTTCATCCGATTTTTATTTGAAATACAAATCCTGTCCCGGTAAACTGCAGACTCATTTTGTCAGAAAACGGACTTTGTTTTGAGTAGACAGGTACAGGATTAGATCGTTTGAATTTAAGAGCGGTATAAATAGAAGTGCCAATTCCTGCCAAGGCTAATCCTCCGGCAATATAAAAACCAGTGCGGCTGATATTGTATTTTCTATTGTTTTCTTCAACACGATTTTTTATTAAAGCAATTTCATCCGGAATCGTTGTCTGCGAATAGTTGTTGATGTCAACCAAAACAGTTTTTCTCAGATTATAGGCATTGATCATAAATGCTCCGCTTGTCAAGCTGAGCGCAAGACTTGTTGAGATAGGAATTGTAACCGCTTTATGAAATTTTACGCGGTATGCCGCATAACTCGATTCATAAGCACCAAATGCTGCTGAACGATCCAATTTGACATATACCTCTGTTGTTTTACCAGGCTCAACATTAAACTCAACTTCTTTGACGTCGTACCCGTAAGACCATACCTGCGCTTTATGCTGCCCAACTGTTAATGAATCCTTATAGCGCTTGATGAGCAGTGTATCGTCAAGCAGAATTTCAAAATAGCCATTCTCATTATCCACCAAAAACTTCACAGCTTCTTTATTCTGCGCATTTGAAACGTGCGAAGAAATCAGTAGTATGAAGACTGCAAGGTGTCTCAACCTGATATTTGAAAACAGAAATCTCATATCTTCTATAAGGCCTCTTCTACTTTTAGATTACCAATAATAAACTCTTGTCTGGTTGGTGTGTTTTTGCCCATATAGAATTCCAGAACATCTTCCAGTTTAGCTTCTTTTCCGATCATAACAGGGTCTAATCGAATATCCGGACCGATGAAATTGGCAAATTCATCCGGTGAAATTTCACCCAAACCTTTAAATCGGGTAATCTCTGGTTTTACACCTAATTTAGCAATAGCACTAAGTCGTTCTTCTTCCGAATAACAATAAATCGTTTCCTTCTTGTTTCTTACTCTGAAGAGCGGAGTTTGCAAAATATAAACATGTCCTTTTCGCACCAGATCTGGAAAAAACTGAAGGAAGAAAGTCAGTAACAACAATCGAATGTGCATTCCATCCACATCGGCATCAGTAGCAATCACTACTTTATTGTAACGAAGATCATCAATCCCATCTTCTATATTTAACGCGGCCTGCAGCAAATTGAATTCCTCATTTTCGTAGACAACTTTTTTGGTTAAACCATATGAGTTGAGTGGTTTTCCGCGCAAACTAAAAACGGCTTGTGTATTTACATCACGCGATTTGGTGATGGATCCACTTGCGGAATCCCCCTCAGTGATAAAAAGTGTTGTTTCTTCACGACGTTCATCTTTTGCTTCATTAAAATGAGAGCGACAATCGCGTAATTTTTTGTTGTGAAGATTTGATTTTTTTGCACGCTCACGCGCTAATTTCTGGATTCCTGAAAGTTCTTTTCGCTCGCGCTCTGACTGGCGAATCTTCTTTTCTAAAGTATCTGCTATTTCAGCATTTTTGTGAAGAAAATTATCCAATTTTTCCTTCAAAAAATCCATGATAAAGGCACGAATCGATTTACCATTTGGTTCAATTTCCTGTGAACCTAATTTGGTTTTTGTCTGAGATTCAAAGACTGGTTCAATTACTTTAATGGAAATAGCTGCAACAATAGATTGTCTGATGTCAACCGCTTCATAATTTTTTCCGTAAAAGTCCTTAATCACTTTTGCAATGGCTTCTCTGAACGCTGATAAATGTGTACCGCCTTGGGTTGTGTGTTGACCGTTTACAAATGAATAATAATTTTCTCCGTAAGATCTTACGTGAGTAAAAGCAACTTCAATATCTTCTCCTTCCAGATGAATGATTGGATATAACGGTTCGCTTTCCATATTATCCTCGAGCAAATCTTTTAATCCATTCTCCGAAATAAATTTTTCACCGTTGAAATAGATTGACAAACCTCGATTCAGGTAGCAATAATTCCAAAATAATTTGTGCAGATATGGTGCCTTATAATTGAAGTTTTTAAAGATGCTCGCATCCGGGACAAACTCAATGTAAGTACCATCTTTCTCAGCGGTCTTTTCAAGTTTGGCATCTTGTTTAAGCTCACCTTTTTTGAAAACAGCTTTTTTTACTTTGCCTTCCCGGTAGGATTCAACCATGAAATGATCACTCAACGCATTGACAGCTTTGGTTCCAACACCATTCAATCCAACTGATTTTTTAAATGCCTTGGAATCGTATTTACCTCCGGTATTAATTTTAGAAACGCAATCGATCACTTTTCCTAATGGAATTCCACGGCCGTAATCTCGGACAGCAGTCAAACCATCTTTAATCTTTACATCAATACGACGGCCGTTCCCCATGACAAATTCATCAATGGAGTTATCGACAACCTCCTTAACAAGAACATAGATTCCATCGTCTGGCGCTGCCCCGTCTCCAAGCTTTCCGATATACATACCGGGACGCATGCGGATATGTTCTTTCCAATCGAGTGATCGAATATTTTCTTCGGTATAATTTGATTTTTGCGTTGCCATATTCTTAAAGCGGATGGATTCTCACAAAATTAAGGCTAATTCTTCATATCTGCCGGCCTTAAACCCAAGAGAATATTAACATTCAGTAGTTTGCGGCACACGAGCCGCTGAACAACAAAATAATAAGCCGGTTTCAACGTTCTCTTTAGCGCTCGAATTGCTACTTTTGATCCCGCTTTGAAAAGACTACTCACATTCATATTGTTAATTACAGCATCTGCTTGCTTTAGCCAGCCGCTTTCCATTTCTGGCAGAGTGCTTGCTGAAAATGGCTCACCGCTTGTGAATGCTACAGTCAAGATAGACGGTCAGAAAAATGCTGTTTACACTGATCAAACAGGCGGATTTAGTTTGCAGGTTGAAGCCAATAACGTATACACAGTGCGTTTCCACTTTGTAAATCATTTATCTTATCGATTAGACGTAGCGGTAATGAATGAAAATGTTGAACTGGGTGCCGTTACATTGACAGAAAAAAAACTTGGACCTGTTAATATTGAATATGTGCGCACGCCGGATGGATTTGACGGATTTCCGCCTGTTAATATTACGCGATTGCCAACAGCAACCGGGAATTTTGAAGATCTCATAAAAATTGCTGGTATTGGCGTTAGCTCAAACAATGAACTCACTTCCAACTACAACGTGCGCGGTGGAAACTACGATGAAAATCTGATTTATGTAAATGGAATAGAAATCTACAGACCTTTTCTGGTAAGAGCCGGACAACAAGAAGGTCTGAGTTTTATTCACGGTGAATTTGTAGAAAATATTTTCTTTTCTGCCGGCGGTTTTGATGCAAATTATGGAGATGTTTTGTCCTCAGTGTTGGATGTGCGTTATCGTGAGCCAATGAAATTTGCAACTTCCCTACAAGGCAGTTTAATGGGTGGGCAAATTCACACCGAAGGATTGTACAGAGGAAGATTAGGTAATTATAGTATTGGTGCCCGCTATAGAGCAAACTCCTATCTCCTCAACAGTCTTCCTACACAAGGTGATTACAAACCAACTTTTTTTGATTTTCAAGGATTGACAAACTATTATCTGGATTACGACGGAGCCAATTCTTACAAAAAACTTTTTCTGCTCGGACATTTTGCATCGAACAATTATCTTTTTGAGCCAACCTCCAGAAACACTTCGTGGGGTACGGTTAATGAAGCTTATCAACTTCGGGTATTCTTTGAAGGACAGGAAGAAACAAAATTCACAACCCTTACGTTTGCCGGCGGATATGAATGGAAAATAAATGCGAATCTGAAAATGAATTTTGGATCGTCTCTTTTTCATTCAATCGAAAGCGAACATTTTGATGTTCTTGGAGAGTATTGGATCAATGAATTGGAAACAGATCCATCCAAAGAAGAGTTTGGTGATTCAACCAGTAATGTAGGTGTTGGAGGCTTTCTGGATCATGCGCGCAATGATTTGGAAGTATGGATTGAAGTGCATTTTACGACGCAACGCTAGAGATGCCGCTCAAAGAAAATGTCATAACACAAAAATCTACCTATGGCCAAATGAGTTGGGGAGTCAGAGCACAGTACGAATATTTTCAGGACATCTTAAGTGAATGGCATTTGATTGATTCTGCCGGATACAGCATTCCTAACGGTGATCCAGAGACAATCGAATTAAAAGATGTTATCAAACAAAATAACATTGTAGAATCATACCGATATACTGGGTATTATTCTTTCACTGAAAACTTCATCCGCAAAAAAGATAAAATTTTAAACCTGAGCAGAACCGTAAGAACAGATTCAACCAAGTACACCATCTTTTATGCAGATACAGTAAAAGACAGTCCTTCCAAATTTTCATTGGCAGCCGGAGTGCGCGGTGGTTACAGAACTTACAACGATGAATATTGGATCACACCTCGACTTTCATTAACCTATCAGCCTCGTTCTTTTTTCATAACAGATGATACTACATTAATCAGAAGAAATGTAAAATTCAGATTATCAAGCGGACTCTATTATCAGCCGCCATTATATCGTACAATGCGCTATCTGGACGGAACGATTAACCCAGATGTTGTCTCACAAAAATCATGGCACAATGTGATTGCCGCAGATATCTATTTCAGAATATGGGATCGGCCATTTAAGTTTATTGCAGAAGCTTACTATAAACACATGTGGGATGTTGTGCCTTATGAAATTGACAATGTTCGGATTCGCTATTATGCAGACAACAATGCAGTGGCTTATGCATACGGATTTGATGCAAAAATCAACGGTGAATTTGTTGAAGGCGTTGAGTCTTTTTTCAGAATTGGTTTATTGAAAACGATGGAGGAAATTGAAAACGACGATTATCATCTGTACATCAATTCGGATGGCGATACCATTCTTCCCGGTTATACATTTAATCAGACAATTGTTGATTCGATCCATCAGGAACCAGGCTGGATACCACGTCCATCTGATCAATTGTTAACGTTTACAATTTTCTTCCAGGATAAAATGCCGAAGTATGAAAACTTCAAAGTATCGGCTAATTTAAATTTCGGAACTCCCCTTCCCTATGGCCCGCCATCGTACGAACGCTATAAAGATGTGTTGCGAACAAAGGCATACATGCGTCTTGATTTAGGTTTTATGTTTGATTTCATTACGCCTCAAACCAGACTAAAAAAACCAGATAGCAAGTTTCAGCAAACCTTTGAACAATTCACAATCAGTCTGGATGCGTTCAATTTACTGGGCATTAAAAACGTGGTCTCTTATCAATGGCTGCAAGATATTGCCGGCAGATATTACTCCATTCCAAATCACTTAACTGGTCGCAGAATTAATTTGCGACTCATTATTTCTTTTTAATTCATGGCCTTACCAAAACTCAATAAATTACTTCTTCAGGGATTAACTGAAAACGGAATCACGGAATTAAAACCGATTCAGGAAAAAATATTTTCCAGAGTAAATGGAGGAACTTCTTTCTATTTATTGGGTGAAGAAGGCTTAGGAAAAAAAACAGGCTTAATAATTTCGGTTTTGCAACGACTCAATTATTCGCAACCGGACACTCCACGCGTGATTGTAATGGCCAGTACTTCTGATGATGCAAGAGAAATTTATGACAAGTTCAGACTGTATGCAAAATACATGGATTTACAAATTCATTTAATTGTTGAAGAAGGTTTAATGGATTCACAAAATATGGCGATTTATGCAGGCGCAGATTTAATTATTGCTACACCTGTTCGTTTGACAAAACTGTATTTTCAGTGCGGCATCAACATCAATAAAGTTAATCTCCTGGTTCTGGAGAACGCAAATAAATTTGTAGAAAATCGCCAGTTGGTAGAGCTTGATCGTATGACCGATAGCTTTCCTAAATTTCAAACTGTTGTTCTGGAAAAAGAACTAAATCCAAGAATGAAAAAAGCCTGCGATAAATTCATGCCCTACGCCCAGGAATTAATTGCTAAACCAGAGAAAACGGTTGAAGAATAATTTTGATCTAAGCAGTTTGGGAAATGTAAATTTCTTTCACTTTTTTCACCCGCTCTGCTAAAGGTAAATTGACATCAAGCCAGTTAATCTTGTAGCCGTCATTTTCCATTTTTCGAAACCAGGTCATTTGTCTTTTTGCAAATTGATGTATGGCAATATTCAATCCTTCAAACAGTTCTTTTTTTGAAATTTCATTTTTAAGAAACAAACCAAGCCATTTATACTCTAAGCCGTAGTATTCAAGGTCTTCAAAACTAACATTTCGTTTTAAAAGCGCTTCCACCTCTTCATAAAGACCGTTGTTTAACCTTTCGCTGAGCCGTTTTGTGATTTTGTCACGACGCTGTTCGCGTGAAATATCCATCCCAATAATGACTTCAGTAAAGCCTGGATTTTCTGTCGGTTTCCAGTCCGGATTTGCTTTCAAAAATCGTCCTATTTCAATGGCTCTGATTTTTCGATGCCAGGTTTGCACTGTAAGTTTTGATTTAATTTCATGGGGTAGTTCTGAAATTTCTTTTTCGATTTCTTCAAGCGGAATATCTTTCATTTTTTCATAGAATGACGGATCGGATTCAATGCCCAAAAATGAATTCCCGCGCAATGCAGTTTCAAGATATAAACCACTTCCCCCGCATAGAATTGGTAAATGATTCCTCGATTCTATTTCTGAAAACACACGTAAAAAATCTTCTTGAAATTCGGCAATGTTATAGCGATATCCCGGGTCTTTAATATCAATGAGATGATACGGGATTTGTTTTCCATTTACTACATATTCGGACAAGTCTTTCCCCGTTCCGATATCCATGAAACGATATATCTGTCTTGAATCTCCACTGATAATTTCACCTTCCATTTCAGCAGCAACAGCACACGCAAGTTGGGTTTTACCAGATGCTGTTGGGCCTACTATTGCTAATATGGGGGATTTCTTTAAACTCATTGCTTTGCAAATCTACTGGAAAAAGCTATACCACATAGCGCACGAAGATTTCACAAAGTACCACAAAGAAAAATCTTCAAGTAAAAACTTTGTGAAACTTCTCTTTTCCTTTGTGCTTCTTTGTGAAATAGCCAAACAACCCACTGATTCAAAATTCATCATTCATTAATCAGTGTTCGATATTCAAAATTATAAGTTTGAATAATAGAAGGTAGCGATTATGAATTCCAGATCTCCCACGATTTTTCAGCCTGCTGATGAAGCATCGTTTCACCATTGATGGCATTGGCTCCAGATGATTTTGCTTTTTTCATAAACAAGGTTTCTTTCGGATTGTAAATCAGATCCACAACCAGATTTTTATCGCTTAAAAATTCATATGGAATTGCCGGTGCATTTTCTGTATCTGGAAACATACCAACCGGTGTAGTATTTACAATGATTCCGCAAGAATGTATCATTGCTTCATTGATGTCGTGATAAGAAAAATCATTTTCTTCTTTTGGATTTCGTGTCACAAAAAAAACAGTCAAGCCGAGCTCATTTAACACATGTGCAACCGCTTTGGCTGCACCACCTTTGCCAAGTATCAAAGCACGTTCATGATGTGATTCCAGAAATGGTTTTATCATTTGTCTGAATCCAAAAACGTCCGTGTTATATCCGACGTGTTTTCCGTTTTTTATCTGAATACAATTTACGGCGCCAACAGATTTTGCAGATTCATCCAGTTCATCTAACATGGGAATCACTGCTTCTTTGTAAGGAATAGTCACATTTAATCCGGCTAAATCAGACACTGCAAACACATCTTTAATTTGTGTAATTGTTTCTATTTCAAAATTCTCGTAAACACTGTCAATATTGAGACTTTGAAACTTGTTTTCAAAAAAAGATTTAGAAAAGGAATGACTCAGTTTTCTACCAACGAGGCCGTATATTTTTTTCATAGTGATTTATAAAAAAAGGGATTCGTTCTTCAACAAATCCCTTTCTCAATGTGCTAAGTTTAGTTAGATTTTCATCAACCAATTAAATTTATCTTCTACTTTTCCTGCTTTGTAATCGGCAACGTAATTCGCGATTTTTTGCGAAACAGTTCTTGATTCAATAGTTGGAAGCGCATATTCTTTATCGTTATATCCGATTGCAATGATAGGTGCAATCGTAGCGGCAGTGCCTACTCCAAATGCATCTTGCAAAGTTCCATTTTCTATTGCAGCCATGACTTCAGCAACCGTTACATCACGCTCTTCAACTTTAATTCCCCAGTCTTGAGCTATTTCAATTACGCTGCGTTTGGTGATACCTTTCAAAATTGAATCACGATCTTCAGATGGTGTAATCAAAACATCATTGATCATAAACATGACGTTCATGGTTCCTGATTCTTCAATGAATGTATGCGTTTTAGCATCTGTCCAAAGCAATTGTCGGTATCCTTTTTCCTGGCCTAGTTTGGCTGGATAAAGAGATGCTGCATAGTTACCTGCTGCCTTTGCGCGACCAACACCACCCTCGGCGGCACGTGTATAATAGGTTTCAATTTTCACTTTCACTGGTTCAGAATAGTAGGCTCCAACCGGTGAATTAATAATCATGAATTTATATTTTTCAGATGGACGAATACCTACATAATCATCTGTTGCAAACAAAAACGGACGAATATAAAGTGAAGTATTATCTTTTGTTGGAACCCATTCACGATCCAATTCAATTAATGCACGAACACCTTCCAGAAAAATTTCTTCAGGTACCGGAACCATGCACATGCGCTCTGCTGATTCTCTGAATCGCTTAGCATTCATTTCAGGACGAAATACTACTACTTCACCTTTCTCATTACGCTGAGCTTTTAATCCTTCAAAGATAGACTGGCCATAATGCAATGCGGATGTAGCCGGATGGATTTCAATATTTCCGAATGGAACAATTTGAGGTGCTCCCCATTTTCCATCTTCATAATCCATGACAAGCATGTGATCTGCAAAATATTTTCCAAAAGGCAAATTGTCAAAGTCAATTGTCTTAATCCGTGAAGACTGAGTCTTTGTAACCTTTATATTTACTGTATTTGTTGACATAATTCTGGTTTGTTCTTTGCGAAGATAAGTATTAAAATTTCGTTAATTCAAGCGTAATCTGAATTTAATATGAAAAGTTTTGAATCAGTTTTCTTGGTTAATTTAGCAAATCTGCCTTAAAATATCTGAGCAGATCAAATTTAATTTCAAACAATCTGAAAGAAGCTGTTGATATATTGTCTAAATATTGGGGCTACGATGCTTTTCGCGATAAACAACAAGACGTAGTTTCTAGTGTTTTAGAGGGTAAAGATACTCTTGCCTTATTGCCTACCGGCGGCGGCAAGTCAATTTGTTATCAGGTGCCTGCATTAGTGATGCCAGGCCTTTGTTTGGTGATCTCTCCATTGATTGCCTTAATGCATGATCAGGTAGAAAATCTGAAAAAAAGAGGAATTAAAGCCATCGCAATTACATCAGGCATGTCTAAAAAGCAGATTGACATTCAGCTTGATAATGCCATTTACGGTGACACCAAATTACTTTATGTTTCTCCCGAACGATTAAAAACACATTTATTTCTTGCACGCTTTCAAAAGATGAACATCAATTTGATTGCAGTGGATGAAGCGCATTGCATTTCACAATGGGGCTATGACTTCAGACCCGCCTACATGGAGATTGCAGAATTGCGCAAACTGAAACCAAATGTGCCGGTTCTTGCATTGACCGCAACTGCAACGGAGAACGTGGTACAAGATATTCAGGACAAATTAGGCTTCATTAATGGAGCTGTCATTCGCAAATCTTTTTTCAGATCCAACCTTACCTACTCTACTTTTTTAGTTCCCAATAAAAAAAACAGAATTGAAGAATACCTAAGACAAAATAATGGATGTGGAATCATTTATTGCGCTACTCGCAAAGGAGTAAAAGAACTTGCCCAACATCTGTTAACAAAAAATATCTCGATTGATTTTTATCATGCAGGACTTGATTTTGATGAGCGCAAACAAAAACAACAGGATTGGCTCTCAGAAAAAACACGCGTGATTGTAAGCACCAATGCATTTGGAATGGGCATTGACAAATCCAATGTGCGCTTTGTATTGCACTATGATATACCAGAAACAATTGAAGCCTATTTTCAGGAAGCAGGTCGCGCAGGAAGAGACGAGAAACCAGCAGAAGCTCATTTGTATTTTGAAGAACATGACATCACGGCATTGATCGAAAAAGTAAATACCAAGTTTCCACCGATTGAACAAATAAAAAATATTTACAACGCTCTCGGTAATCATTTTCAAGTGGCATTTGGCGCGGGAAAAGAAGAACGCTACCCGATTGAAATAAATGCATTCTGTAATAAATATAATTTTCAATTGCTGGAAGTTTATAACGGTTTGAAATTTTTAGAGGCAACTGGATACCTTGAATTATCTGAAGGAAGCTACACACCTGCCAAACTCAAAATCACAGGAACACAAATACAATTGTATCAGGAACAAGTAAAGGATCAAAATCTGAACACCATCATTCAGTTCATGCTGCGTTCGCACATGGGCATTTTTGACGACTATGTAAACATCAACGAATTTATCATTGCTCAGAAAACCAAATTGAATAAAAAAGAAGTTGTAGAAAAATTAAATTATCTCACCAAGCTTGAGTTGGTTGATTATGTTCCGCAATCCGATCAACCACACGTAACCTATTTAACAGAGCGTCTGCCAGATTCCAATTTAATTTTCTCACCACGTTTTTATAAGGACAGAAAAGACATTGCTTTTGATAAAATGAAATCGATGATTCGTTACCTTGAATCAGATGAATGCAGATCGGTTTTATTGCTTCGTTATTTTGGAGAACAAGAGTCTGAAGATTGCGGATTTTGTTCAGCGTGTACACTTAAAAATAAGCGTCTGAAATTGTCTCAGCTGACAAAGAAAATTGACGCAATGATTCAATCTGAACTCAACAAAAAATCTGAAATAGCAACAACTTATTTGATTGACACTTTTAAATCTGAAAATAGAAATGATGTATTGAGTTGTTTGCGTGAATTGGCTGATTTGAATAAAATTAAAATGGATCCAACTGCACAGCAGATTATGAAACCGTAACCATTCTCAAAATTTATTTTTGACTCACCAAATCTTTCACAATCTCTGCAATTGGCCGAATGGCTTTCACGTTTTCAATGGTTGGTCCAGCACACCAAACCGTTTTATAACTTGCTCCAAAAGCTGATTGTTCCAGTGATTTCATTCCACGAACAAAAGTCAGCATCTTTACCCATTTCTTAATGCGTTTATTTTTGCTGAGCACACGCTCTAACCAACTTTGTTTCGTTCCGATTTTTTGAACGTAAGGAGTATTGATAACAGTGCATGGCGTGCCAGAAACTTTTGTACTCATCACAATATCTTTTGCGCCATAATCAACGCATGCTTGCTTGTATTCTTTGGATACATCTGATTCATCACTTGCAATGAAAAGACTTCCGACAGAAACTCCGCAAGCGCCCAGTGAAAGCATCTTTTGCAATTCAGCATAATTACCTACGCCACCAGCAGAAATAACAGGAATGTTACAATTTTTAACCAGCAACGGAATCAATTCTTCTGGTGCTAAATTTCCTGCATGACCACCCGCTTGATTGTTTACTGCAATGACTGCATCAGCACCAAGTGACTCTACTTTTTTTGCGTAGACCAAATCCACAACATCACAAAACACTTTTATACCGTGCGGTTTGCATTGTCTGATTACTTCTTCAGGTGAGCCTAAAGAGGTGATGATATAATCTACTTTCATTTCGACACAGGTTTTTAAATGCTGTGCGGCTTTAGGATTTGATTTATTTACAATGATATTGATTCCGATTGGGCCTTTTGTTTTGGAACGAATTTCAGTGATTGCTGCTCTAAACTCTTCATCTGTGCGATAATTCAATGCCGGTACAGCACCCGTGATTCCTGCGTTTCCAGCAGCAATAAGCATTTTTGCATTGGACACCAAAAACATAGGTGCCATAATTATTGGATATTGAATTCCAAGAATTTCAGAAAGAGATTTATTTGCCATCATTACAAAGGTACGCGATCTGTAAAGATAAATGTTCGTTTGAAAGTCATTCCGACGAAACGAATGGTCTTCATGACCATGAGAGCCGAGGAATTTCATGCTCTTTCGCAATATCTTTATGTCTCATAAGAAAATTTGAATTGCCCTCTTTGCCATACCGCACTCAATAAAGTTTTGCATCAGGATTATTTAATCTGTGAGACGTGCAGTGGTATTGTCAAAGATGAAAGTAGATTATTGTCTGCAGAAGATGAAAAAAACCGTTATCTCAAACATGAAAATGACGTCAACGATTTGGGTTATCAAAACTTCACTGCACCAATAACCCATGCTGTTTTGCGCGATTTTAACAAGGATAATATCGGACTGGATTTTGGCGCCGGTCCAAGTTCTGTCATCTCTAAAATTTTAAGAGACCATAACTACACTATTCTTGAGTATGATCCATTTTTTCAACCGGACAAAAATCTCCTGAATCAGAAATACGATTACATTGTTTGCTGCGAAGTGATGGAACATTTTTACAAACCTGCAGAAGAATTCAGCTTATTAAAATCACGACTAAAACCAAATGGTAAACTTTATTGCATGACTCATTTGTATGATTCCACAATCAATTTTGAAAAGTGGTATTACCGCAATGATGCAACACATGTCTTCATTTATCAGGCAGATACGATTCAATTCATTCATAAGGAATTAGGATTTTCAAACGTTGAAATTGACAAACGTCTCATTACTTTTTCAGCATAAAAAAAGCGACCCGAAAGTCGCTTTAATTTTTTTGAAGGTCAGGATCAATTAATGTCCCAAAATGTAGGCGAATATGAGCGGTGCAACAATCGTAGCATCTGACTCCACAATAAATTTAGGCGTATTGATATCTAATTTACCCCAGGTAATTTTTTCATTCGGTACCGCTCCTGAATAAGAACCGTAGCTGGTTGTTGAATCTGAAATCTGGCAGAAATAAGCCCAGAAAGGAACATCGTGCATTTCCATATCCTGATACAACATTGGTACCACGCAGATTGGAAAATCACCTGCAATACCACCACCAATCTGAAAGAATCCAATTCCTTTTCCTCTTCCGTTTTTAGTATAATAATCAGCCAGCCACATCATGTATTCAATACCTGATTTCATGGTTGTAGGCTTGAATGTGTTTTTAATGCAATACGAAGCAAAGATGTTACCCATGGTTGAATCTTCCCAACCCGGCACTACAATTGGCAGATTTTTTTCTGCTGCAGCAACCATCCAGCTGTCTTTTGGATCGATTTCATAGTATTGTTTCAATACACCCGAATTGATCATCTGGTACATGAATTCATGCGGAAAATAACGCTCTCCTTTTGAATCAGCTGCGTGCCAGATATCATACAAATGCTTCTGCAATCTTCTGAATGCTTCCTCTTCCGGAATACATGTATCCGTTACACGATTGTAATGATTCTCCAACAAATCCCATTCTTCCTGCGGACTTAAATCACGGTAATTTGGAACACGTTTGTAAGAATTGTGCGCAACTAAATTCATGATATCTTCTTCCAGATTTGCACCAGTACAAGAGATGATATGAATTTTATCCTGACGAATCATTTCAGCCAGTGACTTGCCAAGTTCAGCTGTACTCATGGCCCCTGCAAGCGTTACCATCATTTTACCGTTATCGAGCAAATGGGTTTCGTATCCTTTTGCTGCATCAACAAGTGCCGCTGCATTAAAATGCAAATAGTGTTTTTCTATGAATTGTGAAATTGGTCCTTTACTCATGATTTGATTTTTGTTTTTTATCTGACGAGCAGACTGATTATTCTATTGGTAGTTGTTTGATTGTTTTCCTTGTTTTAGAAACTGTCTTAGATCCAGTTTTTGATTCCGACTTTCGAAGCAGACTTTGACGCTGTTTTAGACTCAGCTTTTGAGGCAGATTTTGTTTCTGATTTTGAGCCTGAGGCTTTTGAAGATTTTTTAGATTCGTCTGGTTTATCTTCTTTAAGAGATGTCTTAACTGCAGGTGCTGCGACTTTAGGATATCCCAAAATTGATAACATATCACCCGCTGTTTGCTCTTCAGAAAATACAGTTACATTTTCTTCATCATCAATGATGACGTGTTTTGGTTGAGGAATCAGACAGTGATGAATTCCTCCAAAACCACCAATGCTTTCCTGGTATGCACCAATGTTGAAGAAGCCAATATAAAGTGGTCTCTTTGGATTAAATACCGGCAGATAAATTGCGTTGACGTGTTGTTCAGAGTTATAATAATCATCGCTATCACAGGTCAATCCTCCCAATAAAACACGTTGGTATTTATCATTCCAGCGGTTAATCGGCAACATGATGAATCGCTTATTGATCGCCCAGGAATCAGGAAGTGTTGTAATGAATGATGAGTTAATCATATTCCACAACTCTCTGTCATTTTGTTTTTTCTGATAAAGAACTTCGTAAATGATGCCGCCGCTTTCACCCACTGTGAAAGATCCGAACTCAGTAAAAATATTTGGTTCGCGAACGCCGTTTTCTTTGCAGGCCGCTTTAATCTGACCTACAATTTCATTTACCATGTAGCGGTAGTCAAAATCAAAACCAAGTGAATTTTTAATTGGGAATCCACCGCCAATATTCAAGCTATCTACAGAAGGACAAACTTTCTTTAGTTTGCAATACACCTCCATACATTTTGAAAGCTCATTCCAGTAATAAGAAGAATCATTAATACCAGTATTGATGAAGAAGTGAAGCATTTTGAGTTCAAACTTTTCATTTGGTTTTATTTCTTCTTCGTAAAACGATACGATGTCTTTATAACCAATTCCAAGACGACTTGTATAAAACGGAAATTTAGGTTCTTCCTCTGACGCAATTCGAATTCCAACTTTGAATTTTTTATCGGTTGCTTTATCCAACAAGCCCAACTCTTCATAGTTGTCAATGATTGGAATGGTATTTTTGAAACCATCATTAATCAGGTTGGCAATGTTTTCAATATAGGCTCCGCGTTTAAATCCGTTGCAGATGATATAGTTTTCTTTATTCAGCTTACCACCGTCAATCAAGCTACGCACAATGTTTACATCAAATGCTGATGAAGTTTCAATGTGCACATCGTTATCGACGGCTTCATTAATTACATGTGAAAAGTGAGAACTTTTTGTACAATAGCAGTAATAATAATTGCCACGGTATTTACTGTTTTCGAATGCACGCGCAAACCAGCGTTTAGCTCTTTTTATATTATTTCCAATCTGAGGCAGATAAGTAAACCGAAGCGGAGTACCGTGCTGTTTGATCAATTTCATTAAATCTACACCGTGCCAGCGCAGATTATCTTTTTCAAGGGTGAACTCTGCTTGAGGAAAGTCAAAGGTTTGTTCAATGAGGTCTTTATATTTCGTTTGCATTTTTGGACATTTATTTTTTTAGTTAATGAGATTGTTTTAATAAAAATAAATGTCGCTCAGATTCTGATACAAAGAAATCTGAAAATCAAGCTGTAGTGTTTCATCGTCTGTTAAACCGTGTTTTGGTCATGACCCTTTTGTCCAATTTCCCGCTAAATTACTTAAAAAATAATATACAGGGTTAAATTTTTATTAAACTGGAATTAACAGAAGCAGAGCGGCAAGACACGAGTTCTAAAATGACAAGTAATCTTTGAAGACATTAGAAGAGCTAGCTGGTTTAGGCCTTTTGGATCGGAGCGATTGTCGGATTCGCTGCAGCCACCGTTTAACCAGTGAATCAACTTCTTGAAAATTTGATCTTAAGGTTCTTGCTAATCTCCAAAACGGTATCCAATATTTAATCCAAAATACAAGGATGGAAGAACCTCTCTAAAATTCAGACCTTTCCAGTTTTTCCAATGATAGACAACCTGTAATTGGTCAATTTCTGTTTCGTCTAGCGGGCCAAGCTGATTTTTTGAAAACTGGGCGCCAACTCCCACGACAGCATCCAGGAAAAAACCTGAATTCTTAAAAGGTATTTGAAGCCCGGAAGTGAAATGTGGTGATAAATGCAAACGACGCTGCTCAACCATCTTCTCATAAGTTCCGTTCTGGTTTTCAAACAGATATTCACCCTGGCGGGTTGATGATCCTGCAGTTAAATTAAAGCCAATAAAAAAAATCCTGTCTTTCAAATAACGACGGCCTTCCTGCAGAAAATAGTAACCACGTGTTTTGTCATGGATACGAATAAATGGAGACGGATAAACGAATGCAAATCCTCCTCCGTACGAAAATTGATTTTTGATTTTGATTTCATAAGATACTTCAGCCACCTGAGTCATAGTCCAGCAGAGAACTAGCGGTAATGTACTCACCTTAACTGATGACTTGAATGGCGGCTTTGTTTCGAAGGCAAAACCTAAGTTCGCAGCTGAACTTGCTAAAAACAAAAAAACTATCAGTTTCTTCATGCAAAATAGAACGCTGGCAGAAGAAAAAAGGTTGGTTGAATATTACTTATAAATCATGATTTCGATACCTTCTCCATCTTTAAGTGATGCCCTATACATCCCTTCCGAATTAAAAGGCAATTCAATATTTCCTTTGGCATCAATAGCAACCAATCCTCCTTCACCACCAATCTTCACTAATTTTTTATGAACCACTTCATCACATGCTTCTTTTAGTGAAAGACCTTTGTATTCCATCAAACACGAAATATCATAAGCAACTACGCTGCGAATAAAAAACTCACCGTGTCCGGTACATGAAATTGCGCAGGTGTTATTGTTAGCGTATGTTCCAGCGCCAATGATGGGACTGTCCCCTGCTCTGCCAAACTTTTTGTTGGTCATTCCACCGGTTGATGTGGCTGCTGCTATTGTTCCGTGAACATCGAGTGCAACGGCTCCTACGGTTCCAAATTTCTTTTTGTTCTCTTCGGCATTTGCTTCTCCGCTGTGATCGAGAAAAACACCGTCTGTTTTTTTTGCTTCCTGTAATTGATCAAAACGCGCTTGCACAAAAAAGTAAGAATCGTCAGCAAATTCGGTTTCAATTGATTTTGCGAATTTCGCAGCACCTTCACCACACATCAAAACATGTTCAGATTTCTCCATGATAGCACGTGCCAGGGAAATCGGATTTTTTACATTCTTCACGCCTGCAACGGCACCTGCTTCTAGTGTATCGCCGCGCATAATAGAGGCATCCAATTCATTCTTGCCGTCATTCGTAAAAACAGCTCCACGACCTGCATTGAAAAGAGGATTATTTTCTAAACTTCTAACCGCCGCCTCAACTGCATCTAATGATGAACCGTTGTTTTTTAAAATCACTTCACCTGCTTCAATGGCATCTTTCAAACCTTGACGGTATTGGCTTTCTTTTTCAGGAGTCATTAACGATTTCAGAATAGTTCCTGCTCCACCGTGAATGGCAATGGCGTATTTTGACATGGTGATTTTTTTTTTGTGAAGGTAGAGAAAAAACGAATTGACTGAATTTTTTCACACCAGTTAAACCTTTCCAACTTAAGTTTGTCAAAAACACGTGAAACTGCATTTGCGCCATATTGGGTTTATAGCCACATTTTTCTTTTGTCAGCAATCCTTTGCGCAGCAAGATACACTTAGTGGACGGGTTAAAGACATTACGGGATTTCCAATTGCGTTTGCCCGCATATCGCTTTACTCGTTGCCTGATTCTAGTTTAGTAGATGGAACTGTTTGCAACGAAGAGGGGGCATTTTTCTTCAATGTGAAAGATTCAGGCAACTACGAACTTGTAATTTCCTTCACTGGTTTTGAAAAAAAATCAGTTCCCTTTTTGTATCAAAATCGATCACTCAATCTTGGGACAATTATTTTAAACACAGATGCAAAAATTCTGGAAATTGTTACCGTAGAAACCGAAGCTGTAAGCACGAGTCAAGATGGTGATACCACCAATTACAACGCCAATGCTTTTAAAGTTAATCCTGATGCAAATGCTGTTGACTTAGTTACAAAAATTCCGGGCGTTGGTGTTGTGGATGGAAAAATTGAAGCACAAGGAGAGCAAGTCACAGAAGTTTTAGTGGATGGAAAACCTTTTTTTGGCAGCGATCCAAATGCAGTGCTCAAAAATATTCCGGCTGAAATGATTGATCAGGTACAGATTTATGACAAAAAATCAGATCAGTCTGCAGCATCCGGAATTGATGATGGAAGCACAACCAAAACAATCAATATTGTAACCAAAGTAGATTACAAAAACGGAACCTTTGGAAGGGTTTATGGCGGATATGGCGATCAGAATAAATATTCAGGAGGTTTTAGTGTCAATCATTTTAAAGACAATCAACGCATCTCATTTGTTGGTTTGGCTAATAATATCAACCAGCAAAATTTTACCGGAGATGATCTTTCCGGGATTTTCAATTCTGGTGGAAGAAGCTCCAACGAATTTTCAGGCTATATGAATACGTCTAATTTTTATGTGAGTCAAAAAAATGGATTATCATCGACCTACTCCACCGGAATAAACTATGTGAACGAATGGAAAAAAACCAAACTGACGGGAAGCTATTTTTTCAACCTGAGTTCAAATGAAACATACAGTGATTTAAACCGAACCTATTTAACAGATGACATTTTTGAAAACATCTATACCGAGTCGAGCACTTCATTGAGTGATACTTATACACATCGCTTCAATTTAAAATTTGATGTAAAGCTTGATTCAAGTAATTCAATCAATATAAAACCAGTTGCCACACTTCAACAACATGCAGGAGAAAGTTCGTTAATCGGACAAAATTATTCTGGGATCTTTTTAAATAATGATATCAGTACAGTTTTTACTTCTGAATTCAGCTCTGTCTTTATTAGTTTACCTCTTACATTCACGCACAAGTTTGCTAAAAAGAAACGATCCTTTTCTTTCTTTTTAGACGCGCAATATGACTTGAACAACGGTGCAAATGGATTACTTTCTCAAACTTACGCTGAATTGATTATGACCGATTCATTGGATCAAATTTCAAACTTGCGACAGAATGGCTATTATTTCAATTCGGAGATTAGTTACTCAGAACCTATTCGCAAAAATGCGCAACTTGTTTTTTCAGTGGAGAATGAATTTTCAAAATCATTTGCAGACCGCAGAACCTTTGTTAAAGATGGATCTGGCTATTATACGACAACGGACACCACTTTGAGTAATGAGTACAACCTCAATTATTTTGCAACGCGTCCGGTAATCGCTTTCAAATATCAATGGACAAAAAGTTCAATCAGTTTAAATGCAGCAGGGCAACTTAGCGAACTTTTCGGCTCACAGGAATTTCCGGTAGCGGATCAAATAGATAAATCATTTTACACTTTTTTACCTTCTATCCAATTTACTTTTCGTCCTGAGAAGAAAAAAAATCTTCGAATTAATTATTCCACTAAAACTGAAAACCCTACAATTAGTGAAATGCAATCAGTAGTGGATAATACAAATCCAATTCAATTAAAATCAGGAAATCCAAATTTGGTTCAGGAATACTATCAATCAATTTCCATGCGGTATTCGGTTTCCAACACTGAAAATAATTCAAGTTTTCAAGTCAGTTTAAATGGAAGTATTGGCAGAAATTATATTGCATCCAACTCAATCATTGCCTATCAGGACACATTGATAAATAGTAACATTAATTTATCAGAAGGAATGCAATACAGATATCCCGTAAATATGAATGGGTATATGACTGCGCGAGCTTTTGTAATGTATGCACGACTTATCAAAAAACTAAAAAGTAATGGATCAGCAAACCTGGGCATAACCTACTCCAATCGCCCTTCGATGATTAATAATCAGTCTAACATGACTGCTTCTACATCTTTGAGATTAACGCTTGGCTTAAGCAGTAATATCAGCGAAAAGATTGATTTTAATATGAATACGTCCGGGTCTTATACCATTCAAAATAATACCATCAGACCTGAATCCAACAACAGCTATTATAACCAGCGTTCTCAACTTAAATTAACGTACTCCTTTTGGAAAGGGTTTGTATTTGAATCTGAAGCCATTCATCAATATTACAATGGTTTGAATGAAGATCTTGCAAACAATTTTATTACTGCAAATGCATCCTTTGGATATAAATTTTTCAAGAAAAAGAATGGTCATTTGCGCGTAACTGTATTTGACATTTTCAATCAAAACTCGGCCGTAACACGAACCATTAATGATATATATTTCGAAGATTTCGAAAGCAATACCATCAACCGTTATTTTATGGTTGAATTCATTTACAAGTTCAATTATTTCAAAGGTGAATAATTTTGTTTGCTTAAAAATAGCCTAGAAAACCAATTTTGATCAATACATATTTGCAATCAGCATCTCAACTTTATAGAAAGCTTCTTCGTCTTTTTTAACGTAGCTGCAATTGTATTTTTCTACGGCTTCCACTACTACGTCAATTTCACTCTGTGAGCTTAAGACGATGATATTTACATCTGGTTTTTCATCACGAATCTGACGGATGATTTCTAAACCTGTTTCGGCGTCATCGTATTTGCTATCTAAAAAATAATCAATGATAATGACATCCGGATTGCGACGTAAATCTAGAAGACAGGTTTCTCCTACAGGAAAAGTTTTAACCTGAGCCATTTCAGGAAAGCTTGCCCTAATAGAAGATTCAAGCGCTTTTGCATACATCGGATTATCTTCTACGATAAAAATAATTCCTGTTCTTTCTGGGGCGATTTGTACAGCGGGTGCTGATCTTTTTAAAAAAATCATAGTTTTTGTTTTTGGTTAGATATAATTTACTCGTTCAACTTTTAATTCGTTAATGGCTTGCGCTGATAACGAATCAATCTTATACTTTAAATCTTTCATGCTCGCAATTTTTTCTTTTCCTATTGCCAGGGCCTCCAACTCACCCAGAATAGTTTCTATTTTTTTTGCACCGATTATTGATACGGTAGATTTCATGCGGTGACTGATTCGTTTGATTGCATCATGGCTATTGACAGTAAAAGCCTGATTCAATTCTTGCAAATCTTCTTTGATCTGGTTAAAAAAGACATCAAGTGTTTCAAGAATAAGCCTTTTTTTTCCGCGCATGGAGGCCACTAAAAAATCTAATTTTACAATCTTTTCAGTTTCCTTTTCTAGAAGAACTTCATGGGCTTTTTCTGCCAGGAGACGCACCATTTTTCAAAAAGTAAATCTTCGTTAATAGGTTTTGACAGATCGGCATTCATTCCTGCACTCAGACATTTTTCACTTTCTCCCGCCATGGCATTAGCCGTCATGGCAATGATCGGAATATTACTTTTTAATTCATTTCTGATTACGCCGGTTGCTTTGTATCCGTTCATTTCAGGCATTTCAATATCCATTAATACGATATCATACGATTTTGCTTTCAGTTTAGCAACAGCCTCACGACCATGCGCGGCGTGATCAGCGTCAATATTATATTCAGAAAATAAGCCCTGAATAAATTTCACATTGATTGGGTTGTCTTCAACAAGCAGAATTCTTTTTTCAGAAAGTTTCCGGATTTCAGATTCACTGATTGAATTCGATTTTTTTTCATGTACCATAACCGATTTTTTAAAAGGAATAGAAAATGTAAATACAGAACCAACACCTACTTCACTGGACACTTTAATCCATCCTCCCTGTAGTTCTATAAGCTGTTTAGCTATGCTGAGTCCCAATCCTGTTCCGCCATAGTTTCGGGTAGTATGTGACTCAGCTTGTTTAAAGCGTTCAAAAATGTGATCAATTTTATCTTCAGGTATCCCAATACCGGTATCGTAAATTGAGAAAACAATTTCGCATGTTTCCTTTGACTCTCTCACTAAATCTGCAAAGACTTCAATGCCACCTTTGGCTGTAAACTTGATTGCGTTACCCAAAACATTCAGCAAAATTTGCGTGAGTCGGGTCGGATCTCCTGCGGTGGTTAACGGAATATTATCTGAGTATTGAAAATTTAAAGTCAGCTTTTTTTCTTCAATCTTTGGTGCCAGCATCGCGTTTAGTGATGAAAAAACATCTCCGATGCTGATTGCTTGTGTTTCAAATAACATCATGCCTGACTCCATTTTGGATATGTCCAGAATATCATTGATGATGCGCATCAGATTTTCACCCGAGCTTTTAATGGTCTGTACATAATCTTTTTCTTTTGCACTCAAATCACCTTTCAGAAGTAGGTTTGTAAAGCCAACGATTGCATTCATGGGTGTTCTGATTTCATGACTCACATTTGCCAGAAATGCTTCCTGAAGTGCAACGGCCTGCTCCGCTATTTTTTTTGCTTCCTCTAATCGCTTATTAACTTCACGTGAGGCTGTAATATCTTCAAATACAGCAATGGCATATTCAATATTACCTTTTGAATCAGTCACACTGGTAGCGTTGACACGAAGCGGAATTCTTTTTCCACCTCCTTTCATTTCAAGATCGTCTACGCAGACATTTTTTTCTCCTTGCAAAGCCCGCATAATTGGTAATTCCATCGTTGGATACACTTCATCCGTGCCTGCTTTCATGGTTTGAAAAGCTTCAGGAAGATCTTGGATGTCTACATCTTCAATAGTTGTTTCAGATGATAAATCAGTTCCAAAAAGTGCATTTGCTTTGCTGTTGGAATAATAAGATTTGCCCTCATGATTCAACACAAAAACACCTACCGGAAGTGCCTCCAGAAATTTTTTGATTCTGTTTTCACTTTCAAGCAATCTCTTTTTTGAATGCAATCTGCGGTTGTAATCCTTTACAAAGAAATAAAGTGTCCAGGATACCATGATCAAAGCAAGAAGGATCGTAATTACAATCGTAAAAATAGCTCGATCATAATCTGCCTGAACTGCATGAATGCGCTGATTCAAAGAAGCTTTTTCATTGTCAATGAATCTACCCACTAAAACTCTGAATTCCTGTTTAAGTTCTTCGCCATGATTTGTCAGAACCATTTTTTCTGCTGGTCGAAAACCTTTCGTTTTTCGGATTTCGATCAACAAATTAATCCAATCGACTTTCGAAACAAGAACGGAATGAATAGAATCCAGCAATATTTGTTGTTGTTTATTTTCACCAACCATTCTTTTCAAATCAGAATAGTTTTTCATAATTTTTGCCGAGGCTTCTCTGTACGGAATTAAATATTTTGCATTTCCAGTTATAACAAATCCGCGTTGACCAGACTCTATCTCATTTAAGTTAATAGAGAGCTCATGAGCTTCAGAAATAATTTGTTCAGAATTGCGCACCCATTCATATGACGTGCGATACTTGTTGGTCAGATTAAAAGAATAGAATCCAACAATCAATAAGAGTAAAATGCTCACACAAAAAACCAGTATAATTCGAACTCTGCTTGTCATAACTTTGCTGCTTTAATATCGTCGCAATTGATTTATTAAACCAAAGGTAGATTTAGGTTTCAGCACAGGAGATCACAACTTTCCTAAGTTGGAATTCGGCTATCTAATCGTTCAAAGCGCATGATTCATCGATTTCTAAATCGATAATGGGCAGATTTTGCTACGTTGGGAAAGTGACGGAGCGGCACAAAGCTTCAATAGCAAGAAAAGCCGTGAAGTTTTAAGTATTGGAAATACAAAGGCCCCTAGTTCTCACCTTAAATCAGATTGAAGAATTTGATTAGTTCACACCTTCATAAATAACATCAAGGCGCATGGTGCAGGCTACATAGTTATTTAAGAGTCTAAAGGGTTGATCAAATTTCTGGTAGGGACGAAAAAAATTCTCCAGAACAATTCTTTGTTTTTCTTTCATAGGAGTTAGAATTGTGTAAACGGCATATCCCATCTCATCAATTTTGATTTCAACTTCAATTGTATTGTATTTTTCAAGAACCGAAAGTTTATTCTGTTTTGAAACTGGCACGTGTGTATTTAAAAATCCACTTCGTGGAAAATAATATTTGAAATCTCTGGGCTCTATACTTGAGGAAAATTCATCTGTTGATTCGAAAGATATTTCTTGAGTAACATTGCCTTCGGAGATGAATTCCTGATCCTCTTCACTGTAGTTTCTTGAATAGTCAAACTTACCGTTCTCCTTATAAAAATTCCAGATTCCTATATTATTTCCGTACGGATCGTATTGACCTTTTGATTCTATTTTTCCATTTGAATACCAGGACGTAAATGCTCCAACAGGATAACCATCTGAAACCTGATACTCCCAATTTTTTTGACCATTCTCATGCCAACGGGTAACTGTTCCGGTCGCTCTATATCCACAACATGGCGAATAAACCATCATTTTTCCGTTTGGATAATAGGTGATTTTTGCAGTGTCTGAGCGACCTGATTGATCATAGTGTGTGTAGGTTTCAACTTCTCCTGTTTCGTAATAAGTATAGACATCTCCTATATAAAAATGATGATACATAGTATAAGTCATTTCTGTTTTTCCATTTGGATGAAAGTATTTAATAGATGCCGAATCTTTTGTGTAATAAAATTCCTCTTTTAATACTGTCTCATTTTCGTCATAATATTTCCAAAGCCCCATTTTTGAATTGCCATCCTTAAAACCCTCTTCTTGTTTTGCTCCATTTCTATGATATAAAATACAAGGCCCATAAAATTTCCATCTTTCACCTTCTCCGGCATTTCTATAATCCGAAACCTTTTCATTCACCGCGTAATTATATTCACTTTTCTTATTTCCGTTTCCATAATAAAGGATTCGTTTTTCAAGATTACCTTCCTTATAAAATTCTTCTTTTTCCTTTAGTGAAGGATTATTTTCATACCAGCTGATTGATTTTTCCATCACTACAGACAATGTCAATCTTAAATGTCCAGGCATTGTAAAGCTATGCGCGATGGGTTGAACTGAACCAACAGGTTCATCTGCTTCAACCTGACGAATTAACTGTCCTTTATAATTGTACCACGTTGCTGTTCCTTTTATACAATTATCAGATAAGTTTGATTCAAAAAGAATACTGGTGTCTCCTGTATAGATGTTGTAAGAATAGAATACAAGTTTGTCTTGCATGTGTCCTTCGGCGTCCATAGTGAATCGCATACCATGGCTGGTAAAATAGAAGGCATCTGCAGAGTAACTCGTTGGTTTGAAATAAACACTTTGACCGAATGTTGACACAACGAAAAATAAGAATGAGCAAAGCAAAAATTGTTTCATGATGTAAAGATGCAAAAGATCTGAATGCTCGACCAAAAAGCTATCCTGAAATCTTTCACTTCAATCGCTCCAGTTGGCCTTTCCGTTTGACAATATTTTTATAATCCCACTGAATTTCTTTTGATTTTTTGAGCCAACGTTGAAGATCTTTCTTATTTATATCTTCAATAGAATTGTAGAAAATAGAGGCGTCTTTAAATTTTTCACCTCGGGTATTTAATTTTTCTTCTTCAAAACTTGCACCGCTCCAAAACATCAAACGCAAACCCTTTTTTTGTTTGCTATAACCAACAATTGGATTCCCGTCTAAAAACCAAACCGGATGCGCGTGCCAGATTTTGTTTTCAGCTTCAGGTAAACCTTTAATGAGTTCAATAGCCAGCGCTTCGCAGATTGCTTTGTCCTCAGACGAGAGCGCATTGTTGTATGCTTGAATATCTTTGTACATGAGTGATTTTTTGTTTGAAAACACAGTGGATAACTTGAACTAAAACATAAATTCTTTGCTGCTGATAAAGTTAACGAAATAAGCGCTAAAGCAGATCCAATTCCAAGATTACTCGATGATTAATTTTTGTGAACCAATTACATTGCCATCACTTTCAAATCGCAGCAGATAGACTCCTGATTCAAAATCACTCAGATCCAAATTTACTACTGCCTCTTCGAGATAAGTTTCATTAATTAAGACACGTCCGGAAATATCTGACAGAAAAAGTTGAACATTTGAATAACCAGTCACATCAACACGAACCTGGTTTGATACTGGATTTGGAAAAATATAACATGGCTTACTTTGAGAATCCGAATTTTCAATTGCTGCGGTGCCACCTGTTCCACCCGAAATAGTAAAACCACAGCTGAGTATAACCTGTTCTGCTAACAAATCATAAGCCTGAACTTCATAACAACCATTTACTGCAGCATTGGGAACAAAAAAACTAATGCTCGCATGGGTGTCATCTGTTATACTGTTTGTAGAAAACATGTTAATGGTATCATTGTAACCTACCAATCTGACGTAATGTAAACCTGCACCTGTCATCCAAAATGTATTATAACCTACCACGTCAAAAGGACCGACAACACCACCTGCCAATGCGGTATTTGGTGTAATACTCAAAATTGAGGAACTTGGTCCGCCCGGTGTAATTGTAAAAGCACAAGTCAATGTTACTAAATCTGCCACTAAGTCGAAAGTCTGTACATCATAACAACCAGCCGGAACAGATCCCTGTATAAACAAAGTGCATTCCAAATGTGTGTCATCAATCAGGTTCGTGATGTTGCCATAAACGGTGTCGGTTGCATTTACCAATCTTACGTAATAAATTCCGGCATCTGTATTCCAAAATGTATTATTGGAAGTGACACTGATTGTAGTTGATGTTCCTCCTGACTGAGCGGTGTTTGGAGACACACTCAAAATTGACTGAGCCAAAACAATGTTTACAGACATCGTAAGCAACACGAATAATTTAATTTTCATAAGCTGTTTTTGCGCGAATCGAATCTAAATTTAAGCGATTTAAGACACATGTGCGAACTAAAAATCAATAATACTCCACAAACGTCTCTTCACAAGATGAATGACTTCCATTCTGAAATGTTTTTTTGACGCACTTTGGAATACCACTTTCGTAATACGAATAAGTTGTGGTTTGATGTTTATCAACTGGCGGTGGCGGAATGGAAGACATCACGGGTTCAAAACTAAACTGTCTTTGCCAGTTCGCTGATGTAAATGAAATTTCTTGAATTATCCGGCCTACCTGATCATAACTAACTTGATAACTTGAAATAATTGTATCGTGCTGTGAAATATAAGTTTCACGACTTACAAGAGAACCATTCGTATCAAATGTCAAAACAATTTTTTGCGTAGCACTATCCCCACTACTTCCCAAAAATTGCATCGTTCCGCTTTCGGTATAATGATAAGTATATCTGAAGTAATCTGGAAATCTCTCCCGATCATAATAAAGAGAATCCAATATTGTTGATCCTGATATAGCTATTGCAGGTGCTGGATGATTCCCCAAGTAAAAAAATGTATCCACACTTGTGTACCCATTCAAGATGACATCAGGCGAATGATTCACACGTTTTTCCAATTGACAGGTATCCAAAAACAGGTTTCGGTATTGTTTGTTGTTGACAAAACTCCAGCATGCAGTGAATTGATCTGTAAAATGAATGTTGCGATTTTTATCTTCAAACTTTCTGCTTAGAATTCTGCCTGAAGCGTCAAACTTAAAGACATTTGTAAACGCTGTTACAATGGGAGCATCTTCAGTGGTGAGCGCCAAATATCGGTTTGCTTCACGATGCTGAATGCTGATTTGAAGATTTTCAAAGTCATACAAAATCGTGTCGGAAGAATAAAAAGCCATCTCTGGAAAATAATGTGCACCATGATCATGTGGCAGTTCATCCAGCATTTCAATGGTTGCAATTTTTATAAGCTTACCTTGTTCATCATATGTGAAGGTCAATTGTTTTTCAAGATGCTGTGTGTAACTGAATATTTTTTTTTCTTCGAGTTGTCCCTGTGCGTTGTATTTATAAGTAACACGATCTACCATACCATGTGATTCCCCTCGCTGCTCTATCAAACGTCCCAGCGAATCATAGAGAAACGATTCCTTCAATCGCTTTTTCGAAAGATCAACACAATCTGTATAATACGTTTGAATAGATTTGATGCCATTCGTTTTAATCACCACTTCATCGTTAAAATCCAAAAGTGAAGCACCAAAATATTGCGATTGATAGCGATAAATGAAATCAGACATGCGTGCCTCAACAGCAGAATTGGTTTGTGATGCCGCTGATGTAGCAAACAAAAAGTGGATTGAAAATAGTAAAACAGAAAACTGAAATTTCATCTATTAATTTGAAATCGTTTGTGATTTACTAAAGCTAACGGATTAGAAAGCAGAAGGTGATTTTTATAACAAATAATTAACGAAAAGAGGAATCACATTTCGTTTAACATATCAATCTCTTTGCTCGACGGATAAAGCCCAGGGAATATAGAAGCAGCGTATGTAATGGGATAGCTCACATAATACATTACTTCCTTTCCTTCTTTTTTCGGAATAAGAAGTTGTAACGCTGTTAACTCATCTATAAGTATTTTGAGCGTTTTGTCTGAAAGCTGTGTGATGCGCATGGCTTCTGATTTAGATATTTTTCCCTTCAAAAAAACACCTGTCAGAACATATTCTGACTCACGTTTTAGTTTGCCTTTTATAGACATCAATTCGGCAAACTTTGTCAACCTTGTCAGCATAGTATCAATATCAATAATACGTGACATGTAATCAATCTGATCAATAGCGGTCTGTATAAAAAAATCACAGAAGGCTATTAAGATTTTGTTTGAAAGATTTCCCCTCCCGTCGTAATCATTAAATCGTTGCAAATCTGCATTGGCCAGATGAGCATGATAGTCTTCTTTGGCTCGAGCCAATCCACGTGATATTGACCAAAGACCAGATGCATCGAGTTCTTCAAACATGAAACAAGCATCTGAATATAGACGAACGACGCGTCCGTTGCCATCTAAAAAAGGGTGAATCCAAACCAACCTGTGATGTGATGCTGCGATTGAAATGATCCGCTTTATTTTCGATTGATTGGAGTCGGAAAATGAATCATAAAAATTTTCGAATCTCTCCATGAAAATTTTCAGGTTTTTTGAATAGGGTGCAATGTGTCTTCCTACTTCAACCTCCGTTTTTCTGAATTTTCCGGGTATCACTTCTTTAACTTCTCCTTCTTTTGATATTACTTTTTTAAATTCAGAAGGCAGATAGTCGTAGAACTCACTGTGAATTCTTTGTAAGAAAGACACTGAAGATGGGTTAACATCTCTAGACGCCTTGCGCATCTCTTCTGAAATTGACTTATGTACATTTACATGTGCGTATGCCTCTAACTGCAAATCTCTTTTCTTTTTGTCCTTGGAGTAATCACTATTTAGTGCTTTGTGTATATCAATCGGATGTGTGTCATGACCTTCAATCAAGTTTGAATAATAACTATTCATTGGTCGTAAAAAATCAGCAATCGCAGCCCGCGTGATTGGATGCAGTTTACCTGACAGATTATTGGCCTTGGATATAAGTGTGATTGCTAAAGCTTCAAGTTTTTTTGAAGCATCATCAGGAAACAATGGTTCCATTGCATTTGGTGTCTTATAAAACTCCGTCAAATCAGACATAGGTTGCAAAGATAGAAAAAATATTGCAACTTCCGGCAATATTTCCGGTCGTTATTCCGGTTATCACGTGATAATATTAAACATTAATAAACAAACAGTTATCACGTAATAATTTTTTTCATTTCCGCAAAAATTCCGATCGTTATTCCTATCGTTTACTCATTGAATAGTTGGTTATACTGATCACACAGAAAAAGCACAGATTATTTTTTCGTTTTCCTGCATTTAGAAATCAAACAGAGTTCACAAGCACTGAAACGAATCTACTTCATCACAAAAATTTGTCCGCTCTGCAAAAGTTTGTTTGAAGATCCAACCAAATGATATAAATACGCACCATTTGCGCCGTCCAAAATAATTTTTGTGTGGTCTGCAGTCAATCGCTCAGTTAAAATAAGCGCGCCCAGCGTGTTATAAATATAGAGCGTATAATCTTCAGGGTGCTCATTATTTGAGAATGTAAAAATACCACTGCTAACAGTTGGATAAACGTCAAAAATTCCTGAGGAAAGACTATTTTCAATTTGCCCCGCGTAACTATGAATAGTAATAGTTTTACACAGGGTATCAGCGCAACCATTTTTATTCAGCGTCACAAGACAAACATCATAACTTCCATTCATGGTATATAAAGTATCTTTCATTTCATTTACATCATGACTGATTTCCCAATCTGCAATGGGCGTATTCAGATTCCAGAAAAAGGTAGTGTCAGCGTTTGGATCCAATGGATTGGCGTAGTGCTGCGATTGGTTTACAAAATCTACCTGTGCCCACATATTGCTTTCTAAATTGATATCCAAATGTGTAGAAATGATATCAAAATTTGCAATTGGAGATAAAGAATCTACAAAAACAGTGTCCGTTAAAATACAACCAGCATCATCTGTAACAACTACTTTATAATCGCCTGCATTGAGTCCTCCCAAAATTGCGCCGTTGACGTTTGCACCTGTTTCAAGATTAGTCCACTCATAAGAATAATCAGGTGTTCCTCCAGTAACCGCACAATAAACAGCTCCGTTTCCTGACTGATAAGGATACAATCTACAAGAGGCCGGTTCAAAACCAATTTCGACAATAACAAATGTTGAACAAGGTTGACTACAAACAAAAATGGATTGAACAAAAAGAATAAAACCGAAAAGCTTTTTCATAGAACGACTGTTTTTTTTTGACCAAAGCTTTTAAAAATCGGTACTAAAAAAATGACGTAACTATGCTTTTATAAGTTGCATTAGAAATTCTATTCAGGACTAAAACCCAAACACGAAGCAAAATTCTCGAGTTAACAAGTTTTTTTTGAGGCTGGTCCTTGTGTCCCGATATCCCCCTGAGAGCTTTTTAACCCGTTGCTGTTTTTCAATCTTTAACTTTCGCAACCCAGGAAGTCTTAATTTTTAATCGGCCGATTTTCTCAAACACAGCTTGTAATCTTCGTCAATACAAGCGAGCATTTTTGGAAATATTACAAAAACTTTTGAAAATCATTAGTTTTATGATTCCTTAAGGATCCACATAAACCTTAATAATTGCCACAAACCATAATTTCTATTTAGAGCTGAGATCCAAAGAAGCAGGGTGAAATCTGTGAATAGGCCTATAAACCTTGATAACACGTTTACTCGCCTGATTCTTACGGAATCTTGTTCAGTTTAAATTAGCAAGATCTTGTTGAGAACAAACTAAGGATTACAGAAAAGGCACAGATTTTTTAGAACTCGAACTCCACTCGTCACTCAATTTACTTTTTCCGCTTCTTAGCTTTCATGTTTTGAATCTTGTCACCACGGCGAATTGGTTTACCAAATTTCTCCTTCATTTTATCAGAGTATGTTTTTTTGGCAACTTTTGGTTTGCTGTTTTTGGCTGATTTTTCATGATGTGAAGCTCCTTTTGGTTTGGCTGATTTTTTTTGTGGCGCTTCAACTGGCTCGATTGGTTTCTCTTGTTCTTCCGGCGCAAGTTGCGTGGCAACCTCTACTCCTTTTGGCCATGGATTTGCAGGAATGGTATATTTCATCAAACCTTCAATAGCCTCTTTGAGAGGAGTTTCTTTTGGTGTGTGAAAGAGAATTGACTTTCCTGTTTGTCCAGCTCTACCCGTACGACCAATTCGGTGAATGTAATTTTCAGGATAAAAAGGTGTATCAAAACTTATAACCGTGCTGATTTTATCAATGTCAATTCCACGCGCAATCACATCGGTTGCAATCAAGATGCGACTGGTTCCGCTTGCAAATTTTTCGATTGCTTTTGTACGGTGATTTTGTTCTTTACCAGAATGGATCACCGACATTTCAGCTCCAAATTTCAAGAGTTCAAAAAGTCTGTCCGCATGAATACGCGTACCCACAAAAATCAATACTTTGTGGTATGCATTTTTATCTGCCAACAAATGATTTAATAAATTGACTTTGCTATAAAAGTTTTGAACGGCATATGATTCCTGCTGAATACTTTCTAGAGGAGTACCGCTGATTGAAATGGTTTTCTTAACTGGATTCACCAAAAATTCATCCATCAATTCATCTACATAAGTAGTCATGGTAGCTGAAAACATGATGTTCTGACGCTTTGCCGGCAAGTATTCAAAGATGTTTTTTAACTGTGTTTTGTACCCAAAATCAAGCATGATATCTACTTCATCAATCACTAATTTTTTAATCGATTGAAGACGTAATACTTTTGATAGCGCAAGATCATAAACACGTCGAGGTGTTCCAACCAGAATATCAATTCCACCTACAATGGCTTTTCGTTGCGACGCAATATTCCCCGATCCACCATAAACACCCAGCACGCGCACATTCATGTATGGCGTTAATTTCTCGATTTGTTCTACAATTTGAATAACAAGTTCACGCGTAGGTGCCAGCACTAAAACACGTGGATTGGCTTGTTCTGAAAAAGTCAAATCCTGCAAGACAGGAAGTAAATAGGCAATTGTTTTTCCGGTTCCGGTTTGCGCGATGCCCACAAAATCAGCCCCGGCAAGTATAGCAGAATAAGACTCTTGCTGAATAGGACTTGGCTTTTCAAAGCCCAAATCAACCACAGCACGCAATAATGTTTTTTTGATTTTAAAATCTTCAAAGGTATTCATACTGCAAAGTAACCTAGAAAAAACGGATGGGGAATGGAATTTTATTTAATTCGGCATCAGGCTTTCCTCCTTCGAAGGAGGACTAAGGAGGATGATCAACCCGAAACGTTGAACAGGAATACAAAAAAAAATAAGTTGACGTGATCATCCCTCTCGCTCTCCCTTCAAAGGGAGAAGGCCAGTCGCAAAAAAAAAATCGACAAAAATGACCTACACAAATCTCAAAAAAGAAATTAGTTTTGAATTGTGAAAAGCAAATTCAATAACCACTACAACAAGGAGTTGAAAGATTATGCCCGTGAGCTAAGGACAGAATCTGCCTCGCGCGCTGAGAAATTGATTTGGAAAGCACTTTTAGCTAGAAAGCAAACGGGATTTCAATTTTTACGTCAACGTCCAATTGATAATTTCATCGTAGATTTTTTCTGCCCCAATTTAAAACTCATCATCGAAATTGACGGTAATTCACATTTCAGAAAACCAGAGTACGATCGATACCGTCAAGATAAATTAATTTCACTTGGCTATGAAATGCTGCGCTTTAAAGAAGGCGAAGTCATTAATCAACTCGATCATGTATCTGTGAAAATTGATCATGCAGTTTTTGTTCTCTCAAAAAAGAAATCGGCAACTGGCTTTCCTCCTTTGAAGGAGGACTAAGGAGGATGATCAACCCAAAACGTTGATCAAGACAACAAAAAAACAAGATGACGTGATCATCCCTCTCGCTCTCCCTTCAAAGGGAGAAGGCTAATTGCAGAAAATAGGATTGATTTTTTTGATTCGGGCACTGGCTTTTCTCCTTTGAAGGAGGACTAAGGAGGATGACCGCCGATTATCTTTTTAATTTTAAGAACAAGGATTAACGAATTAAGATTTTTGATTTTTTGATTGTAAAGTATGTGAATGGTGGTCGTTCAAAACAGATCTTATCTTGTGATTCTGCGGGTTCAGCAACTTCGTTTACTTCTTGCTGACATGGGAAGAGAAGTGAAAATAGAACAAGGTAAATTACTCTCATGAGTTAAAAGTAAAGTAGTACTGAGCGCACAAGTTCAGATTATGCTTTAAGTCAATTTTCCTTTTATTATTTGCCAAAATTTGGAAGGGATTCGAAATATCGCATAGAGATGCGGAAATTCGAAATAATTGAACATTTGCTTTAGGCGTTGAATATCACAGATGTTTTGCATCGGCGCAGGACATTAATCCTGTACAGCGGGTAAGCTGCTAAAATCGATATCCTATGCCGAACTTTAACAAGCCACTCCAATCGCCACCACTCGAGTACAAATCTTTATGGGTTTCGTAGTTTATTTTTGACATACCCCAATGGCCCCCAAATCCAAATCCTTGGTACAAATAAATACTTTTTGTTAGGTTAAACTTGAATCCATATCCAGCATATCCTTCGATTGCAAATCTATATCCTGTGAAATTTTCTGAATATATATTATATGGTGGTCCGTATTGGACAATTGTTCCAATCCCTTTAGCATAATCATAAACACAATTAGTACTTGCCTCGAAATATAAATCAAATCTTCTAGATTCTATGGACGGCCGAATTTGATAATTTAGGTGAAGCCCGTTTGGCATAAATTTAATTTTGGGGTACGTCCACCCTTCCCAGTTCCTGCTTACAAAAGGCCCCAAGTTAAAAGAGTGAATTCCTCTATCAATTGTAAACAATAGGCCATACTTCATGTCCCAATCCATTGAAGTCCCAATAAATGAAAAATTGAGACCATATGTATTTTTTTTTCATCTTGTGCCTTGCAAAATGCACTTATAAAAATCGCCAAAACAAATCCGAGAATTTTTTTCATCAAAATATTTATTGTTAGCTAAGCCAGATAAAGATAACGAAACAAATTGATTTCTCTGCTTACCTTTGTAACCATCAATGCAACCCCACATCACCAACACCAATCTTCCTATCGTCGAAGTTCTACCTGAACTTCAAACAACCCTTGCTCAAAACACAACGGTGCTCCTAAGTGCCCCTCCAGGCGCTGGAAAAAGCACATTAGTTCCATTAGAATTATTAGAAGCAGCCTGGTTGGGTGATCAAAAAATTATCATGTTGGAGCCACGTCGTTTAGCGGCAAAAACTGTTGCCATGCGCATGGCTGATTTGTTGGGTGAGTCGGTTGGTGAGACCGTTGGATATCGAATAAGATTTGAAAATCGGACATCATCTAAAACTAAAATTGAAGTGGTGACAGAAGGAATTCTGACACGCATGTTGCAATCAGATAATTCGCTTGAGGGTGTTGGCATTGTTATTTTTGATGAGTTTCACGAGCGCAGTATTTTTGCAGATGTTGCGCTTGCCTTGAGCAGAGAAGCTCAACAAATATTGCGGAACGATTTGCGCATTTTAGTGATGTCTGCGACTTTAAATCTGGCAGAATTAAAAACACTTTTAAATGCTCCCGTTGTTGAAAGTGCGGGCAAACAATATCCGGTAGATTTGATTTATACCGATCAGCAAGATGAGCGGTTGATGGCTGAAGTCTGCGCGCAGACTGCTATTCGTGCATTGCGTGAACAGCAAGGAGATATTTTAATTTTCCTTCCCGGCGAAGCTGAAATTCGAAAATGTGAATCCATTTTGCGTGAGCAAGCAAGTGGTGTTGAAATTCATCCGCTGTATGGAAATCTTCCACCCAATCAGCAAATGGCAGCCATTATGCCGTCACGATCAGGTGCGCGAAAAATAGTCATTGCTACTTCTATTGCAGAAACTTCTTTAACCATTGAAGGAATAAAAGTGGTGATTGATTCTGGTTTTGGTCGCGTTCAAAAATTTGATCCGCGATCAGGACTATCCAAATTAGAAACCATTAACATCTCCAAAGACAGTGCTGATCAACGCGCTGGTCGTGCAGGTCGATTATCACCCGGTGTGTGTTATCGCATCTGGTCAAAACCAGCACATGCGCGTTTAGCAGATCATCGCAATCCAGAAATCATTGAAGCCGATTTAGCCTCTTTTGTTTTAGACATGACGATGTGGGGTGTGAATGATATTAATTCGCTCACGTGGCTCACTCCTCCTCCAGCGCACAATGTAAAAATGGCGCAGGAATTATTGGAAGAATTAAATGCTTTGGAAAATGGACGCATAACAGATCACGGAAAAAAAATGCACGCGCTGCCATGCCATCCGAGGATTGCGCATATGATGCTAATGGCAGCCAATTGTGCAGAGACGCGGCGTGCCGCGTCTGTACAATTGGCTGCGGATATTGCCGCACTATTGGAAGAGCGAGATCCTTTAGGAAAAGAATCAGGCATCGATATTAATTTGCGCATTGATGCGTTGCGCAGACAGCGCTTACAAAAATCATCCGGTAGAAAATTCCAACGTATCATTCAAGTAGCTGAACAATACCGAAAACTATTCAATTCACCTGAAAATAATGATCCAATTGATCCTTTTGAAACGGGTGTACTTTTAGTTTATGCATACCCTGAACGTGTCGCCTATGCGCGACCGGGAAACAATGCGCAGTTCCAATTGTCGGGTGGAAATTTAGCGATGGCTCATCACACCGATGATCTTGCACATGAACCATGGCTTGCTATTGCAAACATGGATGCGCGTGATGGAATGGGAAAAATATTTCTTGCTTCTCCGCTCAATCCAAAAGATTTAATGCCGCTTTTGAAAGAGCGAGAGATTATCACCTGGAACACCAAAAAAGGTGGACTCACCGCAGCAAAAGAAACAAGACTTGGGAGCATTGTCTTAAAATCAACACCTCTTACCAAACCAAATCAGGATCAAATTCAAAAAGCAATTTGTGAAGCGATTAAAAAAGAAGGTGCGCATCTTTTGAATTGGAATGATTCTGTGACCCAATTTCAAAATAGAATTCTCTCTCTAAAAAAATGGAATGCTGATCAGGAATGGCCAGATGTTTCTGTCGAATATTTAATCGCAACGTGTGAAGATTGGATTATTCCCTATCTCAACAACATCAAATCAAACGACGATTTAGAGGATTTGAATTTACATGATATTTTGTATCACTTTTTAGATTTTGAAAAACAGAATTTGCTGAACAAATTGGCTCCGTCAAAAATGGATGTTCCAAGCGGATCTGAAATTAAACTTGAATACTTTGCAAATGGATCAGCACCTGTTTTGGCCGTGCGCATTCAGGAAGTTTTTGGATTGGCTGATACTCCAACTGTCAATAACGGCAATGTAAAAGTACTGATGCATTTATTGTCTCCGGGATACAAGCCTTGCCAAATTACAGGTGACTTAAAAAACTTTTGGGAGAACACTTACTTTGAAGTACGTAAAGAATTAAAACCGCGTTATCCAAAACATGCCTGGCCCGATGATCCCTGGAATCACCCAGCGATCAGGGGAACTAAGAAACAGAATGGGTTGAAATAAATTTTCAAGATTACACACAAAGTCCGAATCTTACACAATAACCTGTTAATTACTTCTTGAAATCTCAATTTTGAAGATGTAAACATTTTTTCTACTTTCACGTAACAATTTGTAATAACCAAAAATCAACGATTATGGCAAAAGGAATGGGCATTCAAAAAGCAGTAAAAAAAGAAGCGACAAAATCGCTGAAAGAAAAACGTGCTGAGAAAAAAGCCAAACAAGCTGCAAAAAAAGGAAGCTAGTCTTTCTCTTAAAAATTAGTGAAGCCTTCCAAATTGGAGGGCTTTTTTTTGTGACTTCGTATCAGTTGGCTTCGGCTCCGCTCAGCCACCGGAGTATTATAAGAGCAACGTTTTCTTCCCAAACCGGTCATGAGTCCTTCCTTCGTCAGGATAAACTCCGCTGAATTGACTCGCACTATCTCCTACCAAAATCTCTTTTAATTGGAATCAATAATGACTCCAATCCATTCAATTTGATTTCGTACATGGTCGAAAGCAATACACCAATCGTGCCTTTGGGAAAGCCTTTGCTGTTATACCATACCAAATAAAATTCGGGTAAATCACAAATTAATTTACCCTCGTATTTACCAAAGGGCATTTTAGTTGTTACCAACTGTATCATGATTTTGCGGTGATCGGGCTGTTCCAAGAGGTCGATTAATCGTGAGCGGTGCGTACTTCCAGTTTGGAAATATCTTCAGAGAATCTGGCAATCAAAGCACGTTCAGTTGGATCTTCTGGTGGAAAGGCTGCGGCAACATCTTCAATGACTTTGATGAACTGCTTTTTTATTTCTGGAGTCAGGTGATATTTTCCAGTATCAAATGATTTCATTGCCCAGTCGTAAACATCTTTGAATCCCATTTTATCTTTTTGGAGAATCTGAAAAATGATATCCGTATAATTGAAATCCATGTTGTGTTCAATGCCTGCTTTAACAATCTCCTGAAGTTTTTCACGTTCTTCAGTTTGAACTTTGCCGTCTGCTTTTGCAACAGAATATGCAAGTGCGCCTAAGGCATAATAGAGATGCTGCTTTGCGTCCATAAAATTGTTTTTTATAAAGATATTGAAATTAATCCAATGTGATTCAGGATGATTTTCAATTCAAGCCTTGACTTTTATCAGCTTTGATTTTTATCTTTGAAAAGATGGCAGAAGAATATTCATTCAAAAGCAAATTGGAATTTGTTGACAGCGCTTTAGGCTGGCATTGTTATATTCCAGTTCCCAATGCAATCACAAAAAAACTAATCGTAGAAAAAGACCGTCGAGTAGTTTGTAAAATCAATGACAAATTGAAATTACAAGCGGCGCTGATGCCTAGCAAAGAAGGATATCACTTTATCATTCTCAATAAAACCAATCGCGCTAAATTGAAAGTTGAACCGGGTGATTCGGTTAACGTTGTTTTGACAAAAGATAAAAGTGAATACGGTGCGGCACTTCCTGAATTTTTTAAAATTTTCTGTGAAGAAGATCCTGAAGGAAGTAAATTGTTTCATGCACTCACGCCGGGCTTGCAGCGTTCATTGCTCTATCTGATCACCAAAATAAAATCAGAAAATAAACAGCTTGAAAAAGCCTGGATCATTTTTGATTATCTGAAATCCGTAAATGGCAAATTGGATTTTAAAGAGTTGAATGAGGCGTTTAAGAATAATCGGTTTACTAAAAAATAAATCCTACAGTGTATCCTGCGCATCTACAGCAAGCGATTCTGTTTTTTTATTGATTCTCACTCCATCCGTTACAAATGAAATTCCCTGTTGTGAAGATGTACCAATCATCACTGCTTGAATAACCGGCGGATTCAAAGAGGAAGCTCCACCCCATGAAACAATAAAATTAGCACCTGCTCCACCCTCATCTTCATCCTGCTCGACAATAAATTCGATTGATTGAAGCGGTTTTAGTTCAATTGTTTTTTCTGCATACTTGCGTATCATTTTCCCTTCAGAATCATAATAGTCCACATTGCCTATAAAGATTGATTCATCTGACATAACATTGCGAATACTTAAAGTTACAGTCAATGAAAATTTTCGTTCTCCATTAAGATGATAAATGTCTGAATAGACTGGCACGTATACTTCTTCTGTATAAGTTAATGCGCTGAATTCCTGATCAACATAATGATAGTTTTCACTTGGAGCAAGTTTAACATCACCAGTTTCAAGCGGACCCTCACCACAAGAAATGAGCAGAAGAATAAGGACAGAAATATAAACTAATCGCATCATCTTTTTTTTTTGCTTTTTAATTGCTCCTTGATCAAATGAAACAGAAGCCACTGCCATGCTCTTCAGACCGAGCAAACAGGTAAACAAAAGTCGGTAATCTTTATCAAAATTGAAAGAAAATATTTTTTAGTCGGCTTTATCTTTTAAACTAGCTATCCTTCCTCCTCTTCTTTCAAACGTTGCTCGCGTGAAGAGGTCATGCCCATTCCAACAAGTTTGATGGTTTGTTTTTTCTCAAAATAATATTCCTTTTGAACAGGTTCTTCAATTGGATTGATTAATTCCTTTTCGTTCAGATTAGGTCTTTTAATTTCCGGTGATATGCGGTAGGCATTCATTAACTTATAATCGTATGAACAAAGTAAATCGCCTATTTCATGTTGTGTTGTAGTTTTGTTCAGATACAAATCTACATCCGTATCATTCAGTATAACGGGCATGCGGTGATGGTGTATCTTATTCATCAACTCATTTGGCGGAGACGTAAGAATTGCAAACGAACGTGTGATTTCACCAGTTGATTTATCAATCCAGTCATCATAAATTCCGGCCATGGCAAAGGGCCTTTTTTTATTGATGAGATAAACAAGATATGGTTGATTGAGTTTTTCTTTGGTTGGACCTTCTATAAAGGCATCTGCTAAAACAACACAGCGTTTAAAACGAATTGATTTTTTAAAATAGGGTTTCAGAAAGATTCCTTTAGCTCCGCTATAATCGGAGCGATTTTCAGGATTGTGATCACCTTCAGAACGTGCATTGAGGATGTACTTTTTTTTATCCGCCCAATCAGGAGTAAAACCAAATTCAGCCAATTGAATTTCGTTTGGATTTTCACTTGTAATGATTGGAGCTTGATTACCTACCGTAACATTGTAATTAGGTTCGAAAACAAGTTCTGGTGCCGCCTTAACCTTAAATTTTTTCTCAATCACTTTTACTGTAGAAGCGATTACATATCTGCCACACATACACTGAATCTAGATTATGCTGATCTAAGGTACAAAATAAAGAGGCTTCAAAATCAGTCTAGAATTTCTTCGTTTTCTTTGAGATGATATCTTTTTTTCAAGACACCAACAAGAATATAAAACAAAGGAGTATCCAACAAAGCAAAAATAACTTTGAATAAAAAACTGCTTGCAAAAAGCATCCAGAAAGCTTGCCACTGCAAGGTACCTAAAGCACAAAGTAAAAGCAGCACAATGGCTGTATCAAAGAGCTGAGAGAAAATAGTTGAAAAGTTATTTCGTATCCAAAGATGTTTTCCTTTTGTTAGTCTTTTCCAAAAATGAAATACACGGATGTCAATAAACTGGGCTACCAGATAGGCTGCCATTGAGGCACAAACCGCTGGTAAGGTCAATCCAAATACTTTAGAAAACGTTGGATCATTGACGGGGGAAAAATCGGCAGCAGGCGCAGCTTGCGCAATCATCACAATGCCCATCACTACCAATGCTGCAATGAGTCCAGCCTTCACAACATTATTGGCCTTGCGTTCACCATAAATTTCAGAAATAATGTCAGTGACCAAAAAGGTAAGCGGATAAGGCAACAAACCAGCGGAGAATTGAAACTCATACAAACCAAAAGGATTCCAGGTTATGAATTTTTGAAAAATGAGATTGCAACTGACTAGCAAGGCAATAAACGTACCGCCTAATATCAGGTAAACGTATTCAGATTCTTGTTTTCGTTTGATGTCCACAAAATTGGTTTACGTGCTAAAGTTAACGGTTATAACTTATTCATTGTCTAACAAGTTTTCGTTCTTATTGTTCAACTCACTATATTTGCATAACCAAAATTGAAATAAATGAGACTGGGTCAGCTTTCGCGTAAACTGGATATCAAGCCAACAGAGATTAGAGAATTTATTCGCAATGAATTCAAAATTGAAATTGATCTGGATCTGAACACACGCATTGAAGATTCGCATGCTGATGCAATTACAGCGAAGTTTGAAAAGAAAACGGAGCCAATTGTGCAAATCAAAAAAAGCATTTCTCCCGTCAACAACGAAGACACTGAAGAGACAGAATTTCATTCAGTTGCTGAAGTAATTGAAGCTGAGAAAGAAGAACATGTAGTGCACAGCCCAATTGAAGTACCACATTATCATGAGGCACATCACGCTGTTAAAAAAGAATATGAGCAACAATCTATCAAAAACTCAGAAAAAGAAACTGAAAAAATCGTGGATGATCCACGCGCATTTATTCCACTTCCCGTTGATCCAGATGCTGAACTAATCAAAGTTCCAAAAATTAAATTGGAAGGATTAAAAGTGGTTGGTAAAATTGACTTGCCAAAAAAGAAAGAAAAAGAAGTTGAATCGGTAATTGAAACACCATCTTCAGAATTGGATTCAAGCGCAACTGAGACAATTACAGAAGCTGTTGAAGGCTCTGAAAGTTCGCCAGTCGTTGAAGTAAAAGCAGAAACATTAAAGCCGCAAAAAAAGGAACGTCAACCAAAAGCAGCCGTTCTTCAAAACAATGACGACGAAGAATACTCTATCTACAAAGACAAAAACGGTATTTACCATTTCAGTCAGACACAGCGTGAAAATCGCAAAAACAGTTTGGAACGTTTAAAGCGTGAGAAACAGGAAGCGTTGCGTAAGGCAAAAAAATCGCAGTATTACCAGCAACTTGTTGAGACGGATAAAAAAGTTGAATCACCAAAAGTGAAAGCTAAAAAACAAGCTCAAAAGGAAACGAAAAAACAACCTGAAAAAGTTGTTCGGAAAGGTGTTTGGGGTAAATTCCTGAACTGGCTGAACGGCTAATTCTTTGAAATCAATTCTTTTATTTTGTCGCGTTGCTGAGCAGCATAATGTTCATCTGCAGGCGCCATTTCTGCCGCGTAGGAATAATACTCTAAAGCTTTTAGATAATTCCCCTCTAATAAAGCACGATCTGCTATCATGATCAGATCTTCATAATAAGCAGGGTTTCGCAGCGTTTCCGAATTAATAATTCGTGATGCCCCACCTTGATTCTTATAAAAACCTATACCCAGAAACCCATGAATCCTTAACTCACATCTGCGATTCAGCGCATGCAATGATTCTAAAGTAATTTGGTCCTGGCTAAATTGAAGCAGATATTCTTCCGTCACAATAGGCTCTGATTCACCTTTACCAACAGGAATAATTCGTTCTGAAAATAACGTGTCCGATTTAAAAAGGCGAAGTAATTCTTCTTTTATCCGAATGGAATGGCGTAAGGATAGATCTAGATTTGAATCAGCACTTCCAAGCGCATCTGTATGTGTGCGTAACTCACAAATGAGAAATGGATTTTGAACCAGAAAATTTCGAAGTGTCAGAAATGAACTTTCAGAATTAAATAATTGATTCCCGTTTTTAACATCAAAAGTAAAATCAGGTAATCTTACAATATCTCCTTGATCAAAAGTTTCTGAGTTGAGCTTTTGGAATAATGGACATTCAGAATAGAATCAATATTTACACGCGAACCATTCGTATTAAAATTTCCCGCAAGAAAGAAAAATGTGATCAGCGAAATCATTTTACACGATCATTCGAAACCCACTCATCCCAGGTGTGTGAATAGCCGGTGTAAGTCACAAAACTTTCTGTTTCGTTTTTTTCAAGCACTAATCCCGGATACCAACTTCCACCCCACTCTATGCTACAGGCAATTTCTTTTCCGGTTTTCACACGATCGTACATCACCCATTCATCATACGAATTATCATAGCCGGTATAATGTATGTACATGAACGCGTCATCTGTTTTTACAATTTCTGCTGGATAATATTTCCCCTCCCAATTCACTTCAATTTTATCACCGGTTTTGTACACTGGGAAATATACTTTTCGAACTGTGTTTGCTGTTCTTTCAACGTCTTGTTTTGTTGAATAGTTATAGAATTGACATGAGTAAGTTGTACCTGACGCTGCCATCACACGGGCCGATTTCCATTCACCTTTGGCATTTGTTGTGTAAACATACTCTCCAATATTTATGGATTGCTTAGAGCCGGTTGATGAAGTAATTTCTTGCGCTGGAGATATGATTACATCATCCGCATTCAAGCCATAGCTTGCAAAACCATTAAGCTGGTATTCGCGATATTTCATTGCTGATTTGATTTCAAAAGCGGTTTCGTTCAGCGATATTTTACCGTCTTTGTTTGAATCTGCAAATGGATCACCGCGCAGATTATCTAATAATGTTTGCGTGTAAGTCCAGTTCCCTGTAGAAATATTTGATGCGCTTGCAGAAGTCAGCACAATTACTTCTTTTCCCAGTCCAGCAATTTTTTCTCCCACAGCTAAAAGTGACCCGGAATAGCAACAGTCGGCCAATAATATAATTCGTTTACCCTTAAAATTTTCAGCTGCTAAATCATAAAGAGAATTCACATCAAACCAGGTGCTGACTTGTTTGCCCATATCATAATTACAGAAATAATATGAATTGTCAATTTTACTTCCATGACCGGCATAGTAAAAAATAAAAGTAGACTCCGATGTACAGGCTTTCATTTGTCGTTTGATAGCCTTGTTCATTCGCTCTAAAGTAGCTTGTTGATCAAGCAATAAAGTTGTTGCGCTGTCCGGCATTCCGAGCGTTGTAAACAAATCATTCAACTCCTGATCTTTTCGATTGACATCACTAAAGCGGCTAACATTTGGATCTTGCCATTGTAACACACCTGAAATAACTATGCGCGTTTTTAAAGGATCGCATATGGGTTGACTAAAAATAGAACTTCCTGCAAGCAGCAAAATAGAGACAAGCAGGAAGTTCTTAGTCATCTTATTAAAGTTTTACAAATTGGTTAATGGATGTACCTGCTTCCGTTTCTGCGATAAAGAAATAAGTTCCTGCAGGTAGTTCAACAACATTTATTTGATTATTTACATTCAATTGTAACGCAAATTCTTTACCCGTTGCATCAATAATTTTGTAAGATGTTATTGCTTCATTCAAACGAATAGTTAAGACATCACTTACTGGATTTGGACTTAAAAAAACTGCGCTTATTTGGTTTTCTACATTTCCTAAACCAAATGGCGTCACGTTAATATCTACTACTGCTGGTGTATTTGACCAGTGGCTTGAATCTCTTGCAATCACTGAAAAACTCTCAACACCAACATAACCAGTATTAGGAGTATAGGAAAGTAAATCAATTTCTGAATGCAGAATTGTATCACCTAATACTAATGTCGTTCCGCTTAAATCTAGTGTACCATTAGCTGGCAAAGAAGTTACTTTGATCATAGTTAGTCCATCATTATCATTGTCACTGAATTCAGCCGTAAAATCACTTGCAACAAAATCAAGCGAGACGTTATTGATTACACTTTTTGCAAAGCCGTCCATGACTGGTTTTTGATTTACATAAATAGTCATGATCAAGTGCATGTTGGCAAAACCTAGACTAGCAATTGTGGTGAAATCATTGATGCTGCACCCAGAAGCAATAATATAAGTCGGACCGCTTGCCGCTGTGGTACTAGAACCTGGGAAAAAAGTAACAATAGTTGCTAGCGGAAGATTATATTCTCCAACTATTGAATCTCCAGGTAGCGCATAGCCTGAAGTAAATGGAACATTCATGAAATACGAATTGGCATCAGGAGTAACTGCAGCAGTATCCGATACAATCAATGTCAAGTTCGCAATGTTTGCAGTACCAACGATAGTATGCATTTTTGCAACAATTTCGTAAGCACCACCAGCAGTGGTTTCAACCGCAACACGCGCTCTGACAAAAAAGGCAGTGTCTGTAATGTTGGTATAATCCGCTAAATCATAAATATGAAAAAAGCGATTTTCAGCTGTAGGCACACCACCCGCATTACATGTCACTGAATTTGCCGGAGCAATGGTTTGATCCGTATTAAGAGATACCGGAGTTTGATTAAAGGCTGTTGGAATAAAAGCAATTGAACCAAAAGCAAAAAGTAGAATTTTTTTCATAGGGGGATTTATAATTTTAATCTAAGATAGATAGAAATATTCATAAGGAGACCTGAGGCAGTTAAAAAAAAAAATCACTATTGAAGAACTATTCGATATCCTCAGTAAGAATTAATTTTTCACAAACCAAATCAACGCTGTTCGCTCAAGGGTTTTTACTTTAAGAAAATACAAACCATTTTCAAGCTTTGAAACATCTACAGTTTTATCATTTCCTATTAAACTTGTAACACATTTACCTTGCTGATCAAAGACCTTAATGAACTCAATTGTTTCATCCATTTTAATAGTCAAGGTATTTGATGTCGGATTGGGATAAACTTTTTCTGTTGAAAGGACATATTCGTGAACGCCAAGTTGCCAGTTCATGACATCAATAGTGATATCGGTAGAATTGTTTGACCAGTGATAATCATCTTTCACCATCACGGTATAAAGGTCCATTCCAGAATATCCTAAATTGGGCAAATAAGACATCGAATCAATCTGATGACTGAATATTGAATCACCGATTGAAAGAGCATTTCCGTTCATAGATAGAACGCCATTTGTTGGCAATGTTTGAATGCGAATCATAGTGATCGTGTCTGCATCGTAATCTGTTAGAGAAGCGTCAAAATCTGCCTTCATAAAATTAATCGGATTGTCTTTAAATCCGAAAGTACTAATGTCATTTAGGATTGGTTTTTGGTTCACCCAAAGTTTAAGAATTAACTTTACTCCCGGATAGCTGAGTGAAGTGAACGTAACAGGTTCTGGAAATGCACAGCCGGGAGCAGAAATATAGGACGGACCGGATTCTACATATGGATTTGCACCTGGGAAAAATGTAATCGCTGGATTAAGTGGCGCAAAAACTTCTGTAACTACTGTATCTCCTGGTAAGGCATATCCATCTGTAAAAGGAATTTTCATTCGATAGAGTGATGAGTCTGGATAGGTTGCTGCCGTATCATCAGAAATCAAAGTCATATTTGAATACTGTAAAACACCATTCAGTTTATAGACGCGACCAATTAAATTATAAGCTCCACCATTACATTCCTGCACGGCCATTTCAATATAAACAAAAAAAGCAGTGTCTTGAATTGCTGGAAAATTGTCGGTATCAAAGACGCGTAAAAATTTATTATCGTGAATTGTTCCCGGGCCTGTTGTCGTACATGCAACGGATTGTCCGGCCCAAATATTTTCATTTGAGTTTTGAAAAAGCGGTGTCTGCGCATCAGCTAAAAACACCATAAAACAGGCAAGAATGAGTACTATTTTTTTCATAGATTTCAATTGGTTAATCGAATGTACGAAAAAATAGCGATGCGTATTTTATTCCCTGCTATGAAACAAAAAACTAATCAGAATAGTCACCTTTAAATGAAATCTTAACGATTCATTGTGCTTGCATTAGTCTTTTTAAAATCACAATTTAAAAAGAAAATTTGTGCGATTATTTCAAAATAACAATTGGAAAATCTTGTCCAAAGCCATAGCTAGTTGGATATTGCGGTGATCCGCGATATTGTTCAGACAATTCAGGAACACGTTCTTCAACATATACTTTTAACTCGCTGATGGTGATTTTACCATCTCCATTATTTCCCTGTTCACCATTAAGAATTTCCAGAAGAGCATAAGTAAACAAACCGTGTTTAAGATCACCTACTTCATTTGCATATTGTGCGTCTTGAGCGGCGGTAATGAAAAAAGTACCTGTACTTCTTGCAAGTTGAGCCAAAGCTTTTTCACGTCCATCTCCGCGCGTGGCAAAAGCATCCAGAGCTCCTCCAGAATGACATGCATCCAGAATGAAGAGTTGTTTAGCTGCTGAAATTTCAACCGAATAATCCATTAATTCGTTTGCTGAAATTGCCTTTTCTTGAAGTATAGATGTCTCACTATAGAGATTTGTTACATCATGAGTGACAATAAAAAAATCAGAATCTTCTGCAACTTTCGCGTAACTCATGACACCGTGTCCAGCATAATAAAATATGAAGACATCTTCTGGTCCGACAAGTGATTTTATCTCATTGATTGCAGCAACAATATTGCCTTTCAACGCCATTTCATTGTAGATTTCAAAATCTTGACGGAATTAAAAAGTGAATCTGCCCGCGCAGATAATGCATGTACAAAAGATTGCGCATCATTGACGGCATACTCCAGATTGTATTGTGGATTCTTGTAAGAATTAATTCCCACCGCGAGGATAAATAAATCTGTCAATGCTTCAATTCCATCATATTTAACGGTCAGACTAATTGGATTAGACTCGGTACGATCTGAATTTACAACAACAGCTGTGATATTATTTTCACCGTCATTCAGGGGTACTTCAAAATGTTTCACATCCTTATCACCGCCTCTGAAAACTAGATCGCCGCCAAGTGGTTCCTGGATGATTAGTTTTCCATTATTATAAATACGTATTTCATCAATCGTTTCACCTTGGCTGTTTATTCTGATATTTAGCGGAATTACATTCTGTTTCCAGTCAATTACACTGTCAGTTTCATCTCCGGATCTCGTATTTAATGTGGCAAGATCAAATGAAATTAGGGGTGAGTTTTTGATGAGTTGATGAAGATTTTCTCCAGACGTATTCAATTTTTCGCCTCGCATTATTTTTGCAATCAAATCAGGCGTGTAATATTTGTCGAACAATGAACTAACAGGCAAAACTTCAACTCCAGAGACGTAATTCACTACGTCCAGTGATTTTGAAGAACCGTCAAATGAGCCGTCAGTTGCTGTCGCTAACCACTCTCCCCTGCTGATTTGAATACGTGAATAAAGTTCAGTTGAAGATTCCAGATTCCAGCATTTAATAGTTCCATCTGCATCACATGACCAAAGCTTTGTTCCATCTGCACTGATGTCAAGGGATGTCACCGAACTGGTGTGACCGCTCAGAAGTTTTTTAGAATTGCTTTGTGGGTCCCAAATTATAATGGTATTATTGGCACTTCCTGATATGATAAAGCGAGATTTTGGATCAAAACAAATACTGTAAACCGGACCTTCATGCAGGTCCATTTTTCCAATTAACATCCCGGTCAAAATATCCCATAGCTTTACCTTTCCATCCCAGCTTGACGTGGCAAGCGTTTTACCGTCCGGACTAAATGCAAAATCGGAAATAACATCTGTATGACCAATCAAAGTTCTGAATGATGTACCGGCATCAACCTCCCAAAAATCAACATTGCGATCCAAATCACCTGTAACAGCATACAATCCATTATTTGTAAAGCCAACTGAATATGGTGAGACATTTCCCAAATCAATCCGGTAATAATCGCCTGGCATTTTCAAATCCCAGATTCTCATGGTTCCATCCCAACTTCCGCTGATTAATTTAGATCCGTCAGCATTAAATTTCACATCAAAAACAAGCTCCTGATGACCGGTGAATTTGTGTACCATTTTACCAGTTTCTGTTTCCCATAAAATCACAACACGATCTCCTCCGGCCGTAGCAATATATTTTCCATCCGGGCTATAATCAAAAGCAAAAACAACTTGACGGTGACCATTCAGCTGATGCATAACTTTTCCTGTTTCGGTGCTAATAATCATAGCGGTAGAATCTATATTTCCAACAACAAATGTTTTGCTGTCGGGACTCAAAGCAATCTGCCTTTTCATGGAAATGTATTTTAAAATGCGCTGATCACTCCAATACGCATAATTAAAGCGCAAGCCATCATCACGTTTCTTATTCAAAAATCCTTGCAATGATTTTTTCTTTTTTCCCGTTGTGATATCATACAAAACTGCTTCATTATTTAATCCTGGTGTTAGAATCATTTTGCTATCTGAGCTAAAAGAAAAATCAAAATAATTGAAGTAGTCATTGACCAGATGTAGTTTTTCTTTTCCTGATTTTATATCATAGACAAATAACTCTTCATCAAATGAGATCATCACGTGTGAATCGTCAGGTGCAAACTTGAGAGAATAAGGTCGTTCATCAGGAGACTCAAATGTTTTAATTTTTTTTCCTGTAGTTAAATCCCATAAGATGGCATCAACCATGCTGGATACTGTTAGAAGATAATTTCCTGTATTAGAAAAAACATGTTTCGTATTGCAACCATCACATTGCTGTTCACCATCTTTTAAAGTATAAAGAAGTTTATATGAAGTGGCATCAAATACTTGCGTAAAAAGTTGGGTTGAACTGGCTGCGATGTATTTTCCGTTTGGACTAAAATTCATCAAATAAGGTTTGTCAAAAGGAATTTCAGCAAGTGTATCGCCCTTATTCAGGCCACAAACGAAAAATGATTCGTAGTCATTTGCGGAAATCATTCGTTGATTATCAGAATGAATTAATCCAACAGAATTCATTACGCCATAGCTTCTCGAAAGGGTGTAAATTATTCTACCCGTTTCAGCCGAATAAACGTAGACACCATCACGGTTATCGTATAAAATAATTTTTGTGCCGTCGGGACTAAAAAACGCAAGCTCAAGATCATCTCGCTGAAACTTGATTTGTGTTAGGAGGTTTCCTGTTAGAACTTCAAAAACTTTCGATGTATTATCGGCTGACGATGTCAGTATTTTAGTGCCATCCGCATTAAACGAAACACTTCTGATGGTTGCAGAGTGCCTGTTAAAAACGCGTACTTGTCTTCCAGATTCAATATTCCAAAGAATTAAAGAATTATCACTACTACCGGTAACCACAAAACGGTTATCAGGACTGAAAGCATAACATGTTATAGTTCGGGCATGCCCTTTTTGCAAAACCGCCTCCAAGGGGTATGAATCCTGGGCAAAATTGAAAGTAGGAATTAGGACGAAAAGACTCAAAAGTAAATTCCGCATAACTTGTTAACGTATTTTAGGATATTGGCTACCTCAAAACTAATAACTTAGACCGAATAGAATGTCTTATGAAACGAATCTTATTATTTGTGCCAATATTTATTGTGCTACTACAAGGCTGTAATGGCAATTCTGTTGATTCTGCTCAGAACATAGATATATTAGAAAAGGATGATTTAGATTCAGGTCTAGTAAAATGTCCATATGGTCACTCTGATTCTATCATTCCGATAATCTACGGTTATCCTAGCGAAGAAGATTTTCAAAATTCAGACTCTGGTCTGGTTGCTTTAGGAGGTTGTTCACTACCAGATCGCCCGGCAACTTGGTTTTGTAAAATTCACCAAATATCTTTTTAATATCAATTTCAGATAAAAAAAAAGAGGTTGCAGTTGCAGCCTCTTTTTTCGATGTTTTGTATTTATTTCTACATGATGGCGTTATAAACGATCACAAGAATATCGATCGTAAAAGCAATAACAGACGTGTAGATAATAGCTTTCATAGGCGCAACAGCAAGAATCATAGACAATGCAATCATTGTTGGCACCACCAGCAATATCAACTGGATGACACTGTCAAGGGCTCCTAAGCCTACGGCTATTCCACCGCCGCAACCAACAAACAATAAAAGAATTGATATAATACCATATCTGTTGGTATTTTGATCGTAGAAAATTTTGTTCAGTAGTCCACTTCCTGACAAGTTCTCATTTTCTGAATGTGCGTGAGCCATAACTAAGAGTTTTAAGTTTAGGCAAATCTATTTCTGATCCCATTAAAAAAAAATGATCGAATACGAATCAAAAACTGACAATCGTCAGTTTATCGATTTAGAGATTGAAAGGCATGAATATTAACAAACTACATTTTATTAGTGCAAAAAAGCAACTCTATGACATTAACCTGCGTCTTAGTATTAAATTTACCTAAAACACATCGTAAATCAATTCATTATGGCAATCTTCAAAAACACATTTATCCCTTTAATTCTGGTTTCTTTTATCGTTCTGACGTCTTTCACAAAAGATACCCAATGGCCAGCTCAATATGGTGAAGCTACGATTGACGCGAACTACTGTGTTAAAATTGATGTGACAAAGCCATTGGAATCATTTTACAAACTTGAAATCAGCCATTTGAATTTTGCAACGCTAACAGACGCTCAAAAAGTGTTTGGAGCCATCTCAAACAATTATCTTTCCTATAAAGTGGATTTTGCGAATCAAGTGACCTATCTGCAAATTCATGCGAACCGCACAAAAGAATTAAAAGATGTCATCTGGTGGAATGATTACATCCAGTCACTTTGTAAAAACTAGTTTTATTTCAACCCATAAATAATAGACGATGAATCTCATCAAAAAAATTACTCTAGGCGCTGCCATATTTTTACTTTCAATTCAGTCATTCGGACAGTTGTTAGGAACGGGAGCCTACTTTATAGGCAACGTTGCATCAATAGGGGTTCATAATCGAGGACACGAAGGAACCTCTTCACATTCCGGGAGTTCACTATCGCTCTGATCAGTGGACTCATCAGTAAATTTTGTTTTGTGGCGAATCCTCAAAATGACGGATGGGTTAACTATGACGGAGACTTTTTACGCCGGATCTCCAGAAAATGGCTTTGGACTTGAAATCAATGGAATCAACTACTCAAACAATTGTTGTTGGAGATATCAAATTCCAGGGGTCTTTCGAACTATTCAGTTGATGGAAATTGCGGTGTCTGTTGATTGGAACGGCACGATTGCGGGAGTAGGTGTTCAATTAGTTTATAAATTTAATTCGACAGAACTCTATTACACCACTCAAGTTACATTAACCAATAATACTGGTAGTACATTAAACAACCTATACTATTATAGAAGTTTTGACCCAGACAACAATGTTACATCTATTAGTTTGACTACTCAACTACAAATACACCATTGTCTCTCAACCAACACCTTCTTGCCCGAAAGCATTGGTTTCAGCGACTCCAACACACCTTGGTTTTCCTATGTAGGTATTGCTGCAATAGGACAGCAATTTCGTGTACTCACGGAGGATTTTCTAATAGAGATGCTCTCAGATATTTGGAACGGACATTCCCACTTAATTGGTACTGCTGGCTCAAGTGCCTTTATTTGGATGAAGCAATCTCAATGGCAAGTAGATGCTGCTCCTGGTTCTACAACTACATATACCGTGACTGGAACTCCAATCAACCCTTGCCTCTCGATGACTATTCAAAAAGAAATTGTAGTTCATGTAGGTGTGGGTCCACTTATTAATATTACTCCGCCAACGCCAATATGTGGCACCTTTGATTTAACTACGTTGGTTTTCAATGATGTGAATAATATTGCAGGTACGACTGTTACTTTCCATTCTGCAATTCCAACAAGCGCAACGGACATGACTAATCTTTGGCCGGGCACCACAATGGTTAGCGGTGATGTCGTTTATTTGATGATTGCCGATCCAGTAGGTGGCTGTTTTGACTATGAGCAAATAATTGTAGACTTCAGTGGAGGAACAAATGCAGGCCCTGATAACATAGCTGGACTGTGCAACTATGCGGGTACAACACTTGACCTGAACACATTGTTGGTTGGAGCAGATCCAGGAACTTGGTCAGAAACTACTTCATCTGGTCAATTCACTCCTGGAACCGGGATCTTTGATGCTTCGGGCTTAGCCGCTGGCAGCTATACATTTAATTTTACAACAGATGTTGTTGCCCCATGTATTGCTGATGTTGCGACCATGACAATTACTGTAAATCAAAATGCACTAGCTGGCGCTGATAATACTGCTGACTTGTGCAATACAGCAGGAACTACTCTAGACCTTAATACCTTGCTTTCGGGTAATAACGGAACAGGAACTTGGGTTGAAACAAGTGCTTCAGGTCAATTCACGGCAAGTTCAGGAATTTTAGACGCTTCAGGACTAACCGCCGGGGCTTACACGTTCACATATAGTGTCAATGGAACCGCGCCTTGTGTACCAGACGTGGCCAACTTCACAGTAAACGTTCAGCAAGAAGCAAATGCAGGCTTAGACAATAGCTCAACTATCTGCAATGTAGCTGGATCAACAATAGATTTAAACACTTTGCTTAACGGAAACAATGCCGTTGGAACATGGCTGGAAACTACCACTAGCGGTCAATTCAATGCAGGCACAGGCATCTTTGATGGTAACGGCCTTGCGGTTGGAGTCTATACATTTACTTATACAGTTACTGGTATAGCTCCTTGCGTAACTGATGTTGCAAACTTCTCAATTACTGTGACCAACTTGCCGAACGCTGGCGCAGATAATGGAACCACCTTATGTAATACTCCAACCTCGACATTTACTTTATCTACTTTGTTAAGTGGTGCTGATCCGGGAGGAACTTGGTCTGAAACTTCAGTTGTACCATCCGGACAATTCAATGCTGGGACTTCAATACTTAACGTTGGCAACACGGCTGCAGGAACCTATACATTCGCATATACATTGGCGGCATCTGGTCCATGTGCAGGCGATCAGGCAATTTTTACAGTAGACATATCACAATATGCGGATGCAGGCACGGACAATGCGGCCGCGGTGTGTAACGCTCCAGGCTCTAGTATTAATTTGAATACGCTTCTGGTAGGCAATAATGGACCAGGTGTTTGGGCTGAAACGACAGCATCCGGAGCATTCAACTCCACGACAGGCTTGTTTACTTCTGCAGGTCTTGTAGCAGGGAACTACGCATTCACTTATACAGTTCCTGCAACTGTACCTTGTGTTGCTGATGTTGCAAACTTCACCGTTGTTGTTATTGATTTACCAACAGCTGGTGCCGATAATTCAGCAGCACTTTGCAATACTTCCGGTTCAAGCATCGATCTAAACACGCTGTTAAATGGCAATAATATCGGAGGTATATGGTCAGAAACCACCACTTCTGGTCAATTTAATCCAACAACAGGTGTGTTGACTACTGCTGGCTTAGCAACAGGTGTTTATACTTTCAATTACTTTGTTCCGGCTATTGGCGCTTGCCCAAGTGATGTTGCAGTATTTACGATCACTGTAAATTCTGAGCCTATTATTACAGATCTTGCAGACCAAACACATTGCGATTCATATACACTTCCGGCAATCAGCGGATCAAGTTTGACTGGTAACGAAGCATATTATACTGGTCCAAACGGAACAGGGACACAAATGAATCCGGGAGATGTCATTACTTCTTCTATCCTACTTTATATTTATGATGAAACCGGATCGACTCCAAATTGTTTTGATGAGCAAGTTGTGAACATAACAATCAACACAACACCAACGGTTTCTTTTGTCGCGGATACGTTGTCTGGATGTGCACCTTTAGTTGTAAACTTTACTAATACAACACCTGGTGCTGTTCAAAACTGCGTTTGGAATTTTGGTGATGGATATGGTCAACTTTGCGGAAACATCCAACACACATTTTTGAATCCTGGGGTATATACAGTATCTCTCACGCTGCAATCTTCAAGTGGATGTCAAAACTCAACTACTTACACCAATTATATAACTGTAGTTGAACAACCAGACGCAGGTTTTGTTTTTTCACCACAAATACCAGACATCTACAATTCTGAAGTCACATTCACAAACTCATCTACTGATGCAACTCATTATGTTTGGGAATTTGGTGATGGAGGCACATCGACTGATACAAATACAATTCACTTGTATCCGCAAATAGGAAACGTAGATTACTTAGCTACACTTTATGCTTACAATGATTACGGTTGTGAAGACAGCGTATCACAAATTGTAACTGTTCAGGATGTTCTGACATTCTTCATCCCAAATACTTTTACCCCTGATGGAGATGAACTCAATCAAAGCTTCATGCCGGTCTTTACGTCTGGAATTGATCCTTATGATTTCCACATGATCATTTTCAACCGTTGGGGTCAAGTGCTATTCGAAACTTATGATTACACATACGGATGGGCAGGAACTTATGGTGATCAAGGTTTAGTTGATGACGGAACTTATATTTGGCAGATTGAGTTCAAGGAAACAATGTCAGATAAACGACATAGTTATAGAGGACACTTAACTGTTCTTAAGTAAAATATTATTCAATTAATTTTAAAAAGTCCCGTCTATTTGGCGGGACTTTTTTTTTGATATATTCAATGTAGTAATACCAGCCTTTCAAAAAGCAACTTTATCTGAAGCCATACTTTTTGATATAGGTTAGTCAAAATAACAAAATCCTATAACCACTAAAACACGTGCAGAAATTGGAATTAGTTCTGGCTATCTACTATTACCTGCTGGTGCTATTTTCTGGTCGTTACAATCGTTTGATTTCCTAGTTTCTTTATTGATCTAATGTGTATGCTTATAAATTGTCTATCTGTAAGGCACTAATGGATTAAGTAAATCCATTTAGGATAAGTTCATCTCAACAACATCACATTTATTTAATGGCTAAGCGCTTGGGGTCGCACAAGGCTGTTTGATAATCTTATTGGCTGATATCGTCAAAAGAAGAAACTTATTTTAATCTAAAAGCTTAATGATCTGCCTTGGCCTCTATTGATCATCGGTGTTCCAATGCTGTTTTTACACTTGCTCTGTCAAAAAGGCAAAATAAAAAATGAAGATTTGCAAGATTTAAAAATGGCAGTGCTTCTGGTTCTATAGTCACTTTTCCTGCAATCATTTTAGCAGGGATGCTTGCCTTTGAACTATCAGGCGAAAATAAGCACACAGCATTAATTACAATTGTATCAATGCGCATCTCCATAGAGATTTGGAATAATCACTTCAAAAAACGACCCCAAAAAAAGCAAAAAAAATCCCGACACGAGGCCGGGATTTAGATTATTTTCTTTGATCAAGCGGAATATAGGCCCGATCTGTTTTTCCGGTGTAAATCTGGCGTGGACGACCAATTGGCTCACCTCCTTGACGCATTTCTTTCCATTGAGCAATCCAACCTGGAAGACGACCAAGTGCAAACATAACCGTGAACATTTCAGTTGGAATACCTAATGCACGATAAATTATTCCCGAATAAAAATCTACGTTTGGATACAAGTTTCTTGATTTGAAATACTCATCTTCCAATGCAACTTTCTCTAATTTTTTAGCGATTTCCAAGATTGGATCATTCACTCCAAGTGCTGCCAATACTTCATCCGCTGCTTTTTTAATGATTTTTGCACGCGGATCAAAGTTCTTGTAAACACGGTGACCAAAGCCCATCAAACGGAACGGATCATCTTTGTCTTTTGCTTTTAAAACATATTTGTCAACATCTCCACCATCGGCTTTAATCGCTTCAAGCATTTCAATTACCTCTTGATTTGCACCGCCGTGAAGTGGACCCCAAAGTGCAGAAACACCTGCAGAGATTGATGCAAAAAGTCCGGCATGGGATGAACCAACAATTCTAACAGTTGATGTAGAACAATTCTGTTCGTGATCCGCATGAAGGATGAGCAACTTATCTAAAGCATCAACAACTACCGGATTAATTTTATATTCTTCGGTTGGAATAGCAAACATCAAACGAAGGAAATTTTCAACGTATCCTTTTGAGTTATCATAATAGTTTAACGGATGTCCAACTTTGGTGCGATATACCCAAGAACACAAAACCACAAATTTACCGATAGTTTTACATACAGCGTGATACATATCATGCTCTGATTTAACATCAACCGGTTTTGGATTAAATGCTGTCAATGCACTTGTCAAAGCAGAGAGCACGCCCATTGGATGAGCTGACGCAGGAAAACCATCAATGATGTTTTTCATTTCCTCATTCACCAAAGTGTAACGACGAATATCGTCCTCAAACTTCTTTAGTTGCGCTTTTGTCGGAAGTTCACCAAAAACCAATAGATAACATACTTCCAAAAATCCAGCATGTTCAGCTAATGATTCAATTGAGTACCCTCTGTAATGTAAAATACCTAACTCTCCGTCAAGAAAGGTAATAGCGCTTTCGCAAGCACCCGTGTTTTTATATCCACGATCCATTGTGATGTAACCAGTCAGGTCGCGTAATTTTGAAATATCGATTGCTTTTTCGTTCTCAGTTCCAGTGATAATGGGTAATTCGATGGTCTTATCTCCCAAAACGATTTTTGCTACTTCGCTCATTGTATAATTAGATTTAGGTTCTTGGAATCCGCTGTGCGGGTTAATTTTCGACACTAATATAGTGGCTTTGATAAACCGTTTTACAAAAAACTTGAACTTTTTTTCTGGAGAGAACAGAAGTGACAGGAATCAGGAAATCTTTTTTGGCATTGTTCCTTGTCAAAGAATGAATTATGGCGAAAGATTATTTTTCCACGTAACCCCTTAACGCCAGCAGCAATTCTGTTGGTTTCTGAAACCCAATGAGGGTTCCAATTTTAACCTCCTTTTTAGAAAGTACCACAAAGGATGGAAAACTCATTTTTCCACTGAGCAGGTTTACAGCAAGTTCATTATATCCTTTACCATTAAACATTTTGTACTCATACAATACTTCTTTATAAGCGATCGGATCTTTTGATTCAGCATTCATTTTCACCGCATAAAAATGTTCATTCATATATTCTACGACTGCTGAATCCTTGAATGTTGATTGATCCATTTTTTTACACCAACCACACCAATCTGTATAAATGTCTATGAAGAAAAATTTCTTTTCCTCTTTGTTTCTATCTGCTGCCGTTTCCAAATCAAGCCATTCTATTGATGCTTGAGGTGTGGATTCATTTAACTGAATTTGCCCAAGTCTATTTCCAAAAAAAATTGCATCTGCTCCAAAAACATGCAGCGCCAAGACAAATAGAAAAACAGTTAATCCAGATCTAAACATAAACTACAAATTTTCTAGAGTGTAAGCGAGCATTTTATTGTAAAGATGCAGACGTGTGAATCCACCATAGATGCCGTGGTTCTTATTGGTGTAGATAAACATATCGAAGTCTTTATTTTTCTTTACCAACGCATCAATCATCTCCATTGAATTTTGCACATGCACATTGTCGTCACCTGAACCGTGAATTAAAAGAAATTTACCTTTCAATTTATCAACGTGATTAATGGGTGAATTATCATCATACCCTGCTGCATTTTCCTGCGGTGTACGCATGAAGCGCTCAGTATAAATATTATCATACCAACGCCAGTTTGTAACGGGTGCCACTGCAATTCCCATTTTAAAAACATCTGCACCTTTTGTCATGCAAAGCGCAGTCATGTAACCGCCATAACTCCAACCCATCACTCCTATTCTGGCAGCATCCACATAAGGCCATTGACCAACTTCTTTTGCCGCAGCAATCATATCTTCTGTTTCCAGTTTTCCTAATTGCAAATAGGTTGATTTTTTAAATTCAGCGCCGCGATACATGGTTCCGCGTGTATCAACTGAAATCACTATATACCCGTTTTGTACAAGCAACTGATTATAAAAGCTGCCACTTCCACCCCACTGATCAATTACTGTATTGTGACCAGGACCATTGTAAATTGTAAAATAGACAGGGTACTTTTTGGTTGCGTCAAAATTAGTTGGTTTAATGATGTAAGCATTTAAATCCTGATCAACGCCTTTGACGGTAATGAATTCTGTTTTGGCTAAATCATATTCAGTCAACTTTGTTTTTAAAGCAGCATTGTCTTTCAACATTTCTACTTGTTTTCCATCTGCCGTATGCATACTGATTTCATACGGTTGGTTGATATTGGAATACGTATTCATGTAATATTTCATTCCTGTGCTAAACTCGGCTTCGTTGTGGCCTTTCTTTGTTGAGAGCATTTTTTTTCCAGAACCATCTGATTTGATAGAATAAAGTGATTGATACATGGCCCCTTCTTCGGCTGACATGAAATAAATTGTGCCGCTGTTTTCATCGATACCTTTTAATTCTGTTACATCCCATTTTCCAGTGGTGATTTGTTTTTCTTCACCGGTAAACTTGATAAGGTAGATATGTTTGTATCCATCCTTTTCACTGGTGCGCAAAAATGAATTTCCATCTTTTAAAAAGATCAGATTATTATCAACTTCCACATAAGTATCACTCTTATCTGTGTAGATTGATTTACCAGCAATATCACCTGAGCCGCTGCAATCTGCCATTGCATAAGTTAATTCACTTTGATGACGATTCATGACCAGATAAATCAGTTTATTATCGTCATTTGTCCACTTCATTCTTGGAATATATTCATACGATCCATAATTCACTTTGCGCATTGATTTATCTGCAAGCGAATAAACATGTAAGGTCAATTTCGAATTGTCTTCACCAGCTTTAGGATATTTGAAGGTATACGGTTCCGGATAAGTACCTCCTCTATAATAATCCATTGTGAAATCTTTTACAGCACTTTCATCAAATTTCAAAAAAGCAATTTTAGTCCCGTTTGGCGACCAATGGAAGGCTTTTGTTACTTCAAATTCTTCTTCATAAACCCAATCAGTTGAGCCGTTAATGATTGCATTTTGTTTTCCATCAGTTGTTACTTGAGTCAAACTATTATCCGCAAGATTTCGGATATAAATATTATTCTCAAAAACAAAAGCAACTTTAGATCCATCGGGTGAAAAATCTGCAAGCATCTGCGCGCCTTTGTCAAAGAGTTGAGTTGATTTTTTTGTTTTCAGATCAACCACATAATATTCCGCCGTAAAACTTCTGCGATAAATGGAGGTTACTTTTGTTGCAATTAAAACTTTTGTTTCATCTGAATTGAAAAAATAATCATCGATTGAAATACCTGTGAGCTCATTACCATCCAAAATTGTGGCAACAGGTTTAGAGAAATTTTTATAACTGTATTTGACAATTTTATTCTCCTCTAATGCAGAAAAATGTTCGCCATCATTCATGGAAGAAACAGAATAAACATACTCAGGTGAAAATTCTCTGCTTGCCCAGATTAATTGATTGGAAAGCTCTTTTTTCTGACCAATAACTGGCAAAGTTGAAAGAAGTAAAAAGAGAATAAGAAAAGATGAACGCATAATTTTAGTGCTGTTTGTTTGAATGACTAAGTTATCAATAATTCTGCCAGCCTTATGTGAATTTGGATAGACTGACTTATAAACGGATAGAAGGAATTTATCAACTTCCCATTTTTACGATATGATCAAACTCTGTTTTTTGCAGAGGCATAACTGATAGACGGGCTTGTTTGATCAAATAAATATTTTGTAGCTTTTTTTCTTCACGAATTGCATTAAGTGGAACGCTTTTCTTTAAAGGTTCAACTGGTTTCAAATCAACTGCACTCCAATCATCTGTTGTTGTTGGATCCTGATAGGCTTCTTTAGAAACTTCTGCAATACCGACTACTTCAAGTCCCTCCATACTGTGATAAAAAAGAACCTGATCTCCTTTCTTCATTTCGCGAAGATTTTTTCGGCCGGGGTAACTTCTTACTCCATCCCAGACTGCCATACCTTCTTTAACAAACTTATCCCAGGAGAATGTCGTAGGTTCTGATTTTACTAGCCAGTAATTCATATCGCGATTTAATTGAATACACTAAAACTATTCAATTTTCGTATCTTTAACTTGAAACCAATCAAAAAAAAATCATTGTAGTTTTATTAAACAGTGCAAATGAAATTTTCCGTTAATTCAATAGCTATTGCAATTTTAATCCTTTTGGTTTCATGCCGGCATGATTCTAAGATACTATCGTTAGCATTATCCGCTGATACGATAACTAACATTTCTGACACGTTAGCCGTAATCGGTTTTTCCATTTTAAAGAAGTTACCCGGCATCTGGCATGGGCCAGTTACTTCTGCAACGCCTCTGGGCAGCTATCAGGAATGGATTGTAGACTTCAGACCAATTTCATCTGCTCAGATATCTGCAAAAAATGAATTAGATTCTCTGAATGATATTTTCATGAGTTTTTTTATTGCAAAATATGACAGCACATTTATGATGTTCTTTAGAAATGGAGGCGGCTTTGCAGGTCAGGTTCGTAACTCTTATATGAAGATTGACAGCGTTTATGAAAGTTCCAACCTGTGCTTTTACAGATTTGTAGATCCTATTTCTGGTGGTGATCGAGTAGATACTGATATTACGTTTAAAGAAGACAGTTTGATTATGCATGTACATACCAATGTTTACAATACGTTGAGTACTCCTACCACACACATGATTTGGAAAGCTGTTTTGAAGGATACAACATCAGCGCAAAATGCCATTGATCATTTTGATTATCCTCAAAAAGTGGTGGTAAAAAATTTCAGTACAACATTTGATGGATTGTCTGAAGCCGTTTTCTATTCTGCATCTGTTGATCCCTATCCAGAGCAAGATCAACCTTATTTAGGCATCTCAAATGTAACAGTTAATATTACAAATCCTCCAGTAATAGATCCAGCAAAAAAGTATTGATCATTGTGACAACGCAGCCACTTTTTGACGGATTTTCATTTCAGGCTCAAAACTTAAAATACAGATCGCGTTATGTATTTGTTGGCGCATTAAGTACAACAGGTTACGCATTCAACTACATGCATCCCGGTTCTTATTATATCAATGCAATCTATGACAGTAATGGAGATTATAATTTTTCGAGCGGAGATTATATGAACAGTAGTTTTGATATTCCTTTCACGCTTGCTGCTGAAGGAAATGTATCGCCAAACGTCACGATCAATCTACTCATACCCTAAAAAAAAAGAGCGACTAGTCAGCCGCTCTTTTTAAAATTTATCTAAAAACAACTATTGTGCTGCTTTAATTTCTTCAATCAGTTTTTTGATTTCAACAAACTTTTCTGTGTTTCCTACTTTTCCGTAGGCTTGTTTCAAAGCTTCCAGTACAATAAGATCCTTAGGGTTCTCAACCGCAGCTTGCTCAAGGTAAGGCAATGCTTTGTTGAAATAAACTTTCGACTCCTCGATCATTTTATCATAATTCGCGGTGTATTCAGGTGAACCAAAAGTAAGTGCGTTAGCAGCCGTATAAATATCTGCTCCTTTATTGAAATACAAACTTCCAAGTGCGAATCCGGCATTTTTGTCACCCAATTCTTTTGCCTTAAGGTAATTTTTTTCAGCATTTTCAAAATCACTCATGTTTTCATAAATGGTTCCAGCAGTATAAATCAATATTGGATTATTTGGATCAAGTGCAATTGCATCGTTCAAAATTTTGATAGCTTCTGGTTTACGATCGTTATCAATGTAAAAGTTGATTAACTCAATCATAAGGTCTTTATTCTTAGGATATCTTGCAATCTGCGCATTCAGCATTTTTTCAGCTTCCTCTTTTTTATCTAGTTTCACGAGACATGAAGTCAGGTAAGATGCGCTTGATGCAGGTTGATATCCCCACTCTACCGTTTTTGTAAATGCTTCAGCGGCTTCTTCATATTTTTCAATTTTGTAAGCAGCAATTCCACCATAAAAGCAGAAGAAAGAATCTTTTAATCCCATTGCTTCACCAAACATGGTTGCTCCCAACAGCCCTCCCATTGCCTCTTCATATTTACCTTCATCATACATTGTGATTCCAGCGTTTGAATACATCGCACGATAAAAACTGCAGTAGTCGTTGATGTCATCTATGTACATTTTTTTTGTATCGGCGGCTTTTGATCTTTCAAATGCATCAAAACCTTTTTTGTAGCACTCTTCAGCATCAAATGCTTTCAAAGTTGCATCTCCGGATGTTTGTGCGCAGAAAGGAATTTCAATGTAGATTTTACCTAAATACATGAGTGTTTTAGGATCATTCTTGGTTTCAGCATGTTCTGCTGACAAATCAATATATGACTTAGCTTCAAGCAAATCTTTTGCAGCCTGCTCGTAATCAGTAAATCTTACTTGCTCATAAGCCTTGTAGGCCATGGCAGCATTTGTTGTATTCGTTTTTTGCGCAATTGAAAGTCCTGTGATTACAATTGCTGCCAGGGTAAACAACTTTTTCATTCGATGTAGTTTTATACGTTATGTAGTTTGATGCTGAAATTAAATTAATTCCATAAACAAACATTTCAATTATTGTGCCATACCTATGAGGCAGCACAAAAATAAGGGATTACTTTAAACTTACAAGTCCAGTCAGTGAATCAACTATTCTTCTTCGCTTTTGGCTGAGTTATCAGGAGTTTCAACTGGTGCAACGGCATCATCACCGGCAACAGCTTCTTCATCACGGTCACGGAATACTTTTGCTACAGCTGCAATTTCATCATCTCCGCGAAGACTGATTAATTTCACACCTTGCGTTGCTCTTCCCATAACACGTAAAGAATCTACGTGCATACGAATTGTGATTCCGTTTTTAGTAATGATCATCAAATCATCATCATCGTTCACGTCTTTGATTGAGATCAGAGCACCTGTTTTTTCAGTAACGTTGACAGTTTTAACACCTTTACCTCCTCGGTTTGTGATACGATAATCACCAACCAATGAACGTTTTCCGTTTCCTTTTTCAGTCACTACTAACACGTGATGTGCTTCGTTTTCAACGCAAATCATTCCGATTACTTCGTCTTTCTCATCTTTCAAACGAACACCGCGAACACCTGAAGCTGTTCTTCCCATTGAGCGAACTTTCAACTCATTGAAACGAATTGCTTTTCCTGAGCGCAAAGCCATCATGATTTCATTTGTACCATTGGTCAATTTTGCTTCCAATAAAACGTCACCGTCTTTTACGTTGATTGCATTGATACCATTGGTTCTTGGACGAGAGTATGCTTCTAGTTTCGTTTTCTTAATAGTACCTTTTTTAGTACACATAATGATAAACTTACCTTTCAGATATTCTTCATTCTTAATATCACCTGCATTGATGAATGCTTTAATAGAATCATCAGGCTCAATGTTGATCAGGTTTTGAAGTGCACGTCCTTTTGTGTTTTTAGCTCCTTCCGGAACTTCGAAGACACGCATCCAGAAGCATTTACCTTTTTCCGTGAAGATCAACAACCAGTTGTGGTTTGTTGCCACGAACAAATGTTCTAAGAAATCTTTATCACGGGTTGCTGATCCTTTAGAACCAACTCCTCCGCGCGATTGAACACGGTACTCACTCAATGAAGTACGCTTAATATAACCAGCATGCGAAATAGTAACGACAACCTGCTCATCCGGAATAAGATCTTCAATCTTCATTTCGTTTGCAGAATATTCTATTACAGATCTTCTTGCGTCACCATATTTATCTTTGACGTAAATCAATTCATCTTTAATGATTTGCATACGGCGTGTTTCACTTGACAAAATATCTTTCAAATCAGCAATACGTGCTAATAAGTCTTGATATTCAGCTCTTAACTTATCTTGCTCAAGTCCAGTTAACTGACGCAAACGCATTTCAACAATAGCACGAGACTGAAGATCGCTTAACTTAAAGCGAGTCATCAAACTCTCACGAGCCTCATCAGGTGATTTAGAAGCACGAATAATTTTAATTACTTCGTCAATATTATCTGACGCTATAATTAAGCCTTCTAAAATATGCGCACGCTCTTCTGCTTTTCTTAATTCAAATTTGGTTCTGCGAATGACAACATCATGTCTGTGTTCTACAAAGTGATGAATCATTTCTTTCAGATTCAACATCATTGGACGACCACCAACAAGCGCAATATTATTTACTGAGAATGAAGTTTGTAGCGCTGTGTACTTAAATAATTTATTCAAGACCACGTTTGGAATTGCATCACGACGTAATTCATAAACAATACGCATTCCGTCTCTGTCTGACTCATCACGAATATCTGTAATACCGTCAATCTTTTTATCATTAACAAGTTCAGCTGTTTTTTTAATCATTTCAGCCTTATTGACCTGATAAGGAATCTCAGTAATAATGATTGCCTCTTTTCCTTCGCGAATTTCTTCAAACGAAGCCTTTGCTCTTACGACAACACGTCCGCGACCAGTCTCAAAAGCTTCTTTAACACCTTCGTAACCGTAAATAATTCCACCAGTAGGGAAATCAGGCGCTTTAATATATTGCATCAATTCTGCAATCTCTATATCGCGATTATCTATGAATGCAATAATCCCTTGTACCACTTCAGTTAAATTGTGAGGCGGCATGTTTGTAGCCATACCTACAGCAATACCGCTTGCTCCATTAACAAGGAGATTTGGAATTTTGGTAGGAAGAACAGTTGGCTCTGTCAGCGAGTCATCAAAGTTTGGCTGAAAATCAACCGTTTCTTTGTCAAGATCTTCAAGCATTTCTTCAGCTATTTTCTGAAGACGTGACTCAGTATAACGCATTGCGGCAGGACTGTCACCATCAACAGAACCAAAGTTACCCTGACCATCTACCAAAGGATAACGCAAAGACCACGGCTGTGCCATACGCACCATGGTGTCATAAACAGATGAATCACCATGTGGGTGATACTTACCTAAAACGTCACCAACAATACGCGCTGATTTTTTATACGGTCGATTTGAAAAGACACCTAAATCCTGCATACCGTAAAGTACGCGTCTGTGAACCGGTTTAAAACCGTCTCTCACATCCGGTAACGCACGTGATACAATCACCGACATTGAATAGTCAATGTACGCTGATCTCATCTCTTCATCCAAGCTGATTTTAATGATTTTTTCGCCGTCTGCCATAAATCGAATTTCTTTTAAAAATTACAAGCGCCGAAAGTACTCAATATCTATAGAAGGAATAGTATGACAAAGTGGCGACTTATTAACAAAAACAGGGTGGAAATTTGGCGTTATTAACAATGGGAATGAAAATTGATTCAAGTACATTTGAAAAAGCAAGAATATTTAAATTATTTCGAAAATAATTAGTTTCTTGCAAAGCTTATTTTCTATACCTTTCAGAGCAATCTGACGGATTGAAAAAGCAGGTTTTAAAATGAACTGATTTTGAATAAAGTCCGTTTCAGATTAAAATCAGAGTATATTTAAAGTAACAAATTGGCATATTTAAGTGTTATATATGTCAGACAAGACAACGAGATTATGGATGCAAATTTTTCCGCAAGAGCAAAAGATGTTCTCTCATTCAGTCGCGAAGAAGCTTTAAGACTAGGGAATGATTATTTAGGGGTTGAGCATTTACTCTTAGGTATCTTAAGAGAAGGTGAAGGACTAGCCATTAAACTATTAATGGAGTTTCAGGTTGATCTAGGACAGATCAGACTGGAACTAGAAAAGCATTAAAAGAGACACGCGTTAAGAGTATCTCTGGCAACAATATTCCATTAGTAAGACAAGCCGAGAAAGTATTGAAGATTACTTATCTGGAAGCTAAATTATTTAAGAGCACTAAAGTAGGAACAGAACATATTCTCCTGGCGATTCTTCGTGAAGAGAATAATATTGCAACGCGCATATTAAATAAGTATGGCGTAATTTATGAAAACGTAAAAGAAGAACTAGAAGCAATGATTGAAGAACAAAACTATCCAAAGTCTGAATTCCCTGGCGGATCATCGGAAGGTGAAGGCGAAAGCGAAGGCGGTGGAGCAAATTACGGAAGCGGACAGCGCAAAGCAGGTGAATCAAAATCAAAAACACCAGTGCTTGACAATTTTGGACGCGATTTAACAGCAATGGCTGAGCAGAATAAGCTTGATCCTATCGTTGGTCGTCAAAACGAAATTGAGCGTGTGTCACAAATCCTTTCCAGAAGAAAGAAAAACAATCCAATCTTAATTGGTGAGCCGGGTGTTGGTAAATCAGCCATTGCTGAAGGTCTTGCATTAAGAATTGTTCAACGTAAAGTATCACGTGTTCTTTTTGGAAAACGTATCATTTCATTAGATCTTGCTTCACTTGTAGCTGGTACAAAATACCGTGGACAATTTGAAGAGCGAATGAAAGCAGTGATGAACGAATTGGAAAAATCACGTGATATCATTCTTTTCATTGATGAGATTCATACCATTATTGGTGCCGGTGGTGCTTCAGGCTCTCTGGATGCTTCCAACATGTTTAAACCAGCGTTAGCACGTGGTGAAATACAAGTAATTGGAGCAACAACATTGGACGAATTCAGACAGTATGTTGAAAAAGACGGAGCCTTAGAGCGTCGTTTCCAAAAAGTATTGGTTGAACCAACTACCATAAAAGAATCAATCGAAATTCTAAATAATATTAAAGAGCGTTATGAAGAACATCATAGCGTTACCTATACACCTGAAGCAATTGATGCCTGTGTTAAACTGACAGAACGTTATATGTCTGACAGAAACTTACCTGACAAAGCAATTGATGCAATGGATGAAGTAGGTTCACGTGTACATATCACCAATATCTCTGTGCCAAAAGAAATTCTGGACTTAGAAAAGAAAATTGAAGACGTAAAAGTTGAAAAAGGTGATGTTATAAAATCTCAACAGTATGAGAAAGCTGCTGAGTTGCGTGATCGTGAAAAAAATCTTCAGGATGAATTGGAGGCGGCACAAAAGCGTTGGGAAGATAATACCAAAGCTCACCGTATTACTGTTACTGAAGATAACGTAGCTGAAGTAGTTTCAATGATGACCGGAATTCCGTTGCGCAAAGTTTCAGAATCTGAGACTGGCAAAATCATGCACATGGGCGATGCCATCAAAGGAAAAGTAATTGGACAAGATGAAGCGGTTGCCAAAGTGGTGAAAGCTATTCAGCGTAACCGTGCCGGATTAAAAGATCCAAACAAACCAATCGGATCATTTTTCTTCCTGGGGCCAACTGGTGTAGGTAAAACGCAATTAGCAAAAGTACTTGCTAAAACCATGTTTGATTCTGAAGAAGCATTGGTTCGAATTGATATGAGTGAATACATGGAAAAATTCTCTGTATCACGTTTGGTTGGAGCACCTCCGGGATATGTAGGATATGAAGAAGGTGGTCAGTTGACTGAAAAAGTTCGCCGTAAACCATATTCAATTATCTTATTGGATGAGATTGAAAAAGCGCATCCGGATGTATTCAACATGCTTTTACAAGTTTTGGATGATGGACACATGACGGATGGTTTAGGCCGCAAAATTGATTTCAAGAATACAGTAATTATTATGACATCAAATATTGGTGTTCGTCAATTACAGGATTTTGGAACAGGCGTTGGTTTTGGAACTGCATCTAAAAAGGAGAATAAAGATGAGGATTCAACAAAAGTGATTCACACCGCTTTGAAAAAAGCTTTCTCACCAGAATTCCTCAACCGTATTGATGACATGATTGTATTCAATTCATTAACGCGTGAAAACATCCACTCAATCATTGATATTGAGCTTGCGAAATTGCAAAACAGAATCAAGGATCTTGGATTTGAATTCAAAATTTCAGATGAAGCGAAAGATTATATTTCGGAAAAAGGATACGATGAAAAATATGGCGCACGTCCACTTAATCGTGCAATCCAGAAATACATCGAAGATCCTCTGGCTGAAGAAATCATCAATGCTAATCTTGAAAACGGGGATACCATAACTATCAATTTTGACAAGGAAAAACAAGAAGTCAAAATTGGAATTGACAAAGGAAAACCAAGTAAGAAGAAAGAGAAAAAATCAGAATAAAAAAAATCCCGGCCTTGAGTCGGGATTTTTTTTTGCCAACGATTCAACCTATCTTTGATTTGTGCCAAAACAATCAGCCTTTAAACGTGATAAAACCATCCTCAGCATTGTGCTGGTTGTTGGAATATTACTGTTTGGATTAAAAATCTGGCTTTATTGGGTTACTCAGTCCAACGCTATTCTTTCTGATGCTTTAGAAAGCACCGTCAACGTTTTTGCGGGGGCCTTTGCCTTATATAGCTTGATTCTTGCCAACAAACCGTCTGACAAAAAACACCCTTACGGTCACGGCAAAATTGAATTTCTATCTACAAATATTGAAGGATCTTTAATAATTACTGCCGGACTGATCATAATTGTAAAATCTATTTACAATTTCTATACACCAGCGCCTATTGAATCACTTGAGTTGGGTATCATTTTCACAACTGTTTCAGGTGGAATCAATATGCTGATGGGACTTATTCTTTTAAATCGCGGAAAAAGAGCAAGTTCATTGCTGATGCGCGCCAGCGGCAAACATTTGCTCTCTGACGCTTATACATCAGCAGGTTTGATTATTGGACTAATTTTAATTCATTTCACAAATCAGTTGTGGCTTGATGGTGTCGTAGCAATCATTTTTGGCGGAATTATTATCTACTCAGGTTACCAAATCTTAACTGAATCCATTGATGGAATTATGGATGGCGCTGATTTCCATACGCTGGATAAACTTGTGAATCATTTACAAACGGTTCGCAAGGAAGATTGGATTGACATACACAAAATGCGCATGATTAAATACGGAACCTTTTTACATTTTGATTGTCATGTGACTGTTCCCAGATATTATACAATAGAACAAGGTCATGATATCATTGATAAAATTGAAGATGAAATTGCAGCCACTTTTAATAATCAGGCTGAGGTTTTCATTCATGTTGACCCCTGTATTCCTGAATCATGCAAACATTGCAGAATGCCCAACTGCCCGGTCAGATCAGAAGAACGAAAAGAAGATTTATTCTGGAAACTAGATACCGTCATCGAGAACAAAAAGCACGGTTTGTAGTAATTATTTCAACTGTAAAAAGACATCGCTGAATTCATCCCAAAACTCATCTAGTTTTACAAAACTGAGTTTTAGAAAGAGGTGCATTTTATCCCAGTCTTTTTGGTTGTTGATGTTGACCTCTGCTTTTTCAAGATAAATGCGTGAAATGGTTTTACCGTTTTCATGCTCAAAGTCTTTCAGCCAAATTAGTTTGCCTTTGAAACGATCGTTGAGCAAATCTCTGAATTCTTCGAACTGATCCCAATAAACTTCTCGAACCCCGTTATCTGGAAATTGCAAATCAATGCACAAACGCCCCGCCTTTTCATCTGCCTCCATTCTGAAGTAAAGATGATTGATGCCTGTGTTGTAATTCATCCAATTCACCTTGCTCCCATGAGGATTTTTCAATCGCGTCATTTGATCTTCCAGGCGTGACCAGAACTCCAGTTTGAGTTTTTTCTTTTCTTCTTTGGTGAACATGCAAAGCAAAGATAAGTTTTATGGCAGATACAAACTGCTAGCCTATCTTGAATTATTAAGTTGACAAAGGCTTAGATTCTATATAAATCTGCAATCGGTCTGTGTGATACTCGATCATAATCCGCTTTCATTTTGAGCAATCTGACAATTCTTCTCTCATTGCATGACTCAGATCATATTTCAACCAAAAGAGTATCCTGAACTTTGACTCAACAAAACAAAACAACATGGGACAATTAATTGAAGTAAATCAGGGAGAAGTAATCATCCGATTCACAACTCCGGTAAGTGGAAAAGTATCTTTTGCCACATTAGGAATTAAAAAAGAAGATTTGATTTTAGAAGGCGGATTTTTAAGACTCGTTTTTGACTTTGAAGGAATTGGTGAACATCAATACTTTCAAGTACCAACAATCAACATTGCGTATGATCGCGATGTAAAAGAAACACATTGGTTATGTGACTTTAACGAAACAACAATTTTGGATAAAACAGATCACTACGGTAACTCTACTGTAATATTAATGAGCCGTGAAAAGCTTGCTAATCTAGAGCATCACCATCAAAATAAATTAGTGCTTCACGCAGAATTTCCTGAAGCAGTAAGCATTGTACCAGAACAATCATACATTAACTTCTTCAAGTAGTCCACTTGAGTTTTGGGTTAGGTAAGCCTGAAAAGTGAGTTCACTTTTCAGGCTCCTTTTTTTTAACCCAGTGCTGCGTTCAGCATCCAGATTGTCTTTTCCTGTTGTGTGATATAATCTGTGAGTAAGGTATTTGTTCCTTCATCACCATTAGTTTCTGCAAGCTTTAGTATTTGGCGTTCCAAAACAATCAATGTCCTGTAATCAGATACCAGGATTTTTAAAATCTTATTTCCATCTCTCAACTCACTTACTTCTTTGATAGTTGCGTTTTTTTGATAGTCGCCAAAAGTGTGCATCGGTGTTCCATCCAAAGCCAAAATTCGTTCAGCAATTTCATCAACCTTTAAATTGATATCATTGTACAATTCTTCAAATTTCAAATGCAATTCAAAAAATTTTGCACCGCGAATGTTCCAATGAAATCCTCTCAGATTTTGATAGAGTTGCTGATAGTTAGCTAAAAGCTCATTTAATTTTTTTGCCGTTTTGTCTGCTTGTTTTTTATCCAGACCTATATTGTTGGTTGACATAATCTTTTTTTTTTTTTCAAAGATATTTTAATTCAACTCATAATCCAAATTGATAGTTTTTATCTTTACATCAAATAAAACTATATGGTTAGTCTCATTCAACTTGAATATATTGTTGCTCTCGACTCGTATCGCTCATTCTCATTGGCCGCAGACAAGTGTTTTGTTACACAGCCCACCTTGAGCATGCAAGTCAAAAAGATGGAAACCGATTTAGGTATCACTATTTTTGACCGAACCAAGCAACCTATTGTAGTTACTGATATTGGTCGCATAATAGTAGATCAGGCTCGTTTGGTTTTATCTGAATCTAAAAAAATAGAAGAGCTCATTCAACTCAGTAAAAACACCTTAACAGGTGAATTGAAAATTGGTGTTATTCCTTCTATCGCGGCTTATTTACTTCCAAAATTTTTAGGCAACCTGGCAAGAAAACATCCGGGAATTAAAATATCAGTGCAAGAATTACTGACAGAAGAAATTGTAGAGAATTTGCGCACTGAAAAAATAGATGTAGGCATTTTAGTAACCCCTCTTGAACATGCAGGAATTATAGAAACTCCTCTTTTTTATGAGAAGATTTTGCTTTACATGAATGCAGCTCAGGAATTTGCAAAACTTGAAAACATTAAACTCAGTCAGATTAATACGGATAATCTTTGGTTGCTAAGTCAGGGTCATTGTTTCAGAAATCAAGTCATCAATCTCTGTAAAATGAAAGACAGCAACAACGCACTGCCCTTTGAATATGAAAGTGCATCGATAGAAACGCTCATCAAATTCGTTGATAAAGAAGGTGGTTTCACATTGATTCCTGAGCTTGCAGCACTTGATTTACCGGACTCTAAAAAACATCTTGCCAAACAAATTAAAGATGTTAAACCAATTCGTGAAGTGAGTTTGGTAACTAATCGCGTTTTTGTAAAACAGCGAATTCTGGAAGTACTTAAAACAGAAATCATACAATCTGTCCCCAAAGAAATGCTGGATAAAAAGCGCGGAGAAATTGTTGAATGGAAATAGATAACCTTCAGAAAGTCAGGCCTCATTTAGCTTTCAAACAGTTTTATGAACGAAAGACCCTTCATTTCTTTAAATTCAGTTAAGATCTGGAAAGTGTAACCAGTTTATATTCGTAAACCCGAATTATTAAAACAAAAGCACACTTGCAAAAACTGATCAATTTTGGAATAAAACCCAATTACGAGCCGTGGGAAATTTCTTTCACCCGCAACATGAATCTGACGGCGCTGATTGGTGGCTTCAACGTGACCTTTACTTACTTCCTTTTTCCCTTCATAGGAATCACCAATTTGCAACCTGTACTTGCCTTAATGGTGGCATTAATTCCAGTTGTTTTTCTGGCCGGATATTTTTTTAATTATATAGCTGCAGCTTACTGTTTCTACATTCCCGGCGCTCTGCTCATGTATTTCATGACAACAAAAATGGGCATTGAATCTTATGTTATTCTTTTTTACTTCCCACTTGTCATAAGCATTGTGCATTTGATGGGACGTAAAGAAACCTTTAAACATATGATCATCCTGCTGACCGCATATGTGATTTGCATATTTGCCGTTGCTTATTATTTCACCGTCAATACAACGCCAACTATTTATGCTGAAGAAGCATTTAAAACCATGCGATTGATCATGCTGGTATTAGGCATGATTACGAGTTTTTCATTCTTTGCTGTAATCACTTATGAAAGTGTGCGTCAGGAAAAACTCATAAAAAATATGCTGCGTGAAAAAGAAGTTTTGCTCGCCGAAGTTTACCACCGGGTAAAAAACAATATGAGTATTGTTACAAGTCTCTTAAATCTCAAAAAAAATAGTTCAGATTCTCAGGAAGCCAGAGAAGCTCTCGAAGCCTGTCGTTCCAGAGTTTATTCGATGTCATTAGTTCACGAGAAATTTTTTTCGCAGAATAGTATAACCGGAATTGACTTCACGCAATATGCTAAAGAATTAATTGATGCCGTTACAAATTCGTTTGGCGGCGATACTGAAATTCAGGTTGAAATTGAAGCAGATGACCTTTATCTGAATGTCACTCAAGCAATACCTTGCGGATTGATTTTAAATGAACTTCTGACAAACTCATTCAAACATGCACAGCCGGAAAATGGGTCTTTGAAAATAAGAATTGAGTTACTGAATCAAAACAACAGAGCGGAAATAAGAATTTCGGACAATGGGGTTGGATTTGATCCGCTTCAGAAAATCAGGCAGGGTTCAATGGGGCTTGATTTAATTCATTCGCTCTGCGATCAGCTGGATGCAAAATGTAATTACGAAAACAAAAATGGTTCACATTTTTCAATTCGTTTTACGCCTAAACTCAAATAAATTTTTCTGATTTAAGTATCCTCTCCACCACTTCTTGATCAACTTCTTCCCAGCGATTTTCATGTTTGGCAATCATGTCCTGAATCAAAAGCTTTTCAGGAAACTGAACTGCTTCAATTTTTGAGATGAGAACTCTTGTTCCGAGTTTCTTGATTTCAATAAACGAAGTGTCACTGCTGATTTTAAACCAAACATCAATTCCTTTAAATTTTCTGTAGATCGGATAATTCATTAAAAGCAGATTGTCGTTTAACTTTTTTAATTTTGTACTATGAATCGTGAATTTGCAAAAGGTTTAGCCAAAGTTAAGGAAAATGATTTTCTCACTGCAATTGAGCATTTCACATTGGCCATTCAGGAAGACTCAAACAATGTGGAGTGTTATGCTGAGCGAGCGGTTGCCTATTTAAATACAAATCAGTTTGATTTAAGCATGTTTGATATGCACCGCTGCATTGAAATGGAGCCCAACAATAGTTATCGTTATTCCTGTCGTGCTTTTCTTAAAGCAAAAATCGGTGACACAGAAGGCGCCATAGCAGATTACGAAATGGCCGTTAAACTTGATCCAGAGGATGCGATTGCATACAATAATCTGGGACTTGTTCAAGAAACAAAAGGATTCAGGGTACAGGCTCAAAAAAGTTTTGAAAAATCAAATGAGTTGATCGGCTATAATCCGAACAGATTTGATGAGGAGAGTTAAAAAAAGAAACACCTAAAAAGGTTTCTTCCGAAGTTGACAAAAAGGATCAGCAAACAACAGAAACAATACAGCCAGTTGCCGAATCAAATTCTTCAGTTCAAATTCAATCAGAAGAATCTGCAAATCCGTCAAAAGGTCAAATAGCAAAAAGCGTCTTCACATCAAGTACTGGCTTTAAAGATTTTTGGAAATTCATTCGCAACGGTTTTAGAATTAAGGAATGACAAAAAAGGAAAAAGCAGCATTCATTGTTGATGCATTAGAAAAACTGTATCCAAAAGTTGAAGTTCCACTTGATCATAAAGACCCCTATACCCTATTGATTGCAGTCTTACTCTCAGCACAGTGCACGGATGTTCGTGTGAATCAAATTACACCAATTCTTTTCAAGCGCGCTGATAATCCATATGACATGATTAAAATGAGCATTGAAGAAATTCAGGAAATCATTCGGCCATGTGGTTTATCACCAATGAAGTCAAAGGGTATTTATGGATTGTCGCATATCCTCATAGATAAACACAAGGGCAAGGTTCCCAAATCATTTGAAGCATTGGAAGAACTTCCCGCGGTTGGACATAAAACAGCCTCAGTTGTAATGGCACAAGCATTTGGTGTGCCGGCATTCCCCGTTGATACGCACATCCATCGTTTACTCACCCGTTGGGGAATTACCAATGGAAAATCTGTCGAACAAACTGAGCGCGATGCCAAATCACTTTTTCCGGAAGCAATCTGGAATAAGCTACATGTTCAGATTATCTATTACGGGCGTGAGTATTCACCGGCACGCAATCCAAAGGCAGAACTTGATTTCATCACCAAAACCATTGGAACGAAATCGGCTTTGAAAGAATTGAAATAAATTCAAATGTGACTCTTTTCAGTATCTGTCTGTTTATAATTCTGTCACCAAAACAAACTTCTGCGTTTAAATTGAACCTAACTTTATCTCAATGAAAAAGTTTGTTGCAAGATTAAAAAACCGTTATGCTATCTCCACAATCATTGCGGTTGTTTATATTTTGCTTTTGCACAACACAGATGTTTACACACTTATTCAACGCAAAAACACCGTTTCAGAACTGGAAACCGAGATTGCCAGAAAGAAACATGAGATTGAAGAAGTAAAGGCAAACATTGCGTCGTTGCAGGATATTCGATCACTTGAAAAATACGCAAGAGAAAATTATTTTTTCAAAAAGGATGACGAAGAACTCTTCATTTTTTCATTCGAGTAACAATAATGCTCCTTAATTTCTGTTAATTGTCAAGGAGAACAATCTCAAAACATTAAATTTGTTCAAATTCATAATTTATGCGTCTTTCGCTTGTTGCTGTTTGCTAACTTTTGTTTTCTAACAGTTTTGCACAGTCTGTTCTCTTTTTTGAAGATTTCAATTCTGGAATTCCTTCAACTTGGGCAATGGTTGACAACGATGGTTTAACACCAGCTGAAGCGGTTGACACATTTGACAATGCTTGGATTTCCTTTATTGACGATACCGACACCTGTGCCGCAAGTACATCCTACTACACACCAACCGGACAAGCAGCAGATTATTTAATCTCTCCAAAAATTTCATTAAACACATTTACAAAACTGGTTTGGTCAGCACGATCGTATGACGCTTCTTATGCAGATGATTATCTGGTTTTAATTTCATCAACAGATAGTTTAATTGGCAGTTTCACCGATACACTTATGGTGGTTGAGGAAGAATATTACTACTGGCATTTACGCAGCGTTCAATTGGATCTGGAAGGATATTCCAATGAAGATGTCTACATCGCTTTTAAAAACATCACCAATGATGGCTATATTCTTATGCTTGACGATGTCAAGGTAATGGGATCAGATTTTGCATCTGTCGCCGAAAATGAAACTTCATCGATATCTGTTTATCCAAACCCCACTGCAGACTTTATTCAAATCAATGGGGCTGATCCAGAGTCAATCTACACATGTTATTCTATAACTGGTGAATTACTTTTCACAGGAACGTCTTCCCGCATGGATGTATCCACTCTTCAGTCAGGCACTTACTTTGTGCAGGTAAGATCAACAGACAATGTTGTGACAGTTCCGTTCATAAAACAATAAGCTTTTCAACAGCCGCTCATCACCTTCTGTATATCTCTCGTCTAAAAAATAGGCTCTTTTTAGGATAATCGATTATTTTTGTGCCTCCGAAAACTAAACCCTCTCGGAATCAAAAGACCAATTGTTATCTATGAAAAAACTGATTTTAATTTTTGTTGCCTGCATTACACTTGTTTCGCGTGCAGATGAAGGCATGTATCTTCCTTTTACAATCAAGGAAAATTATCCAACCATGAAAGCTTTAGGACTTGAACTGAGTGCTAAAGAAATATACAATTCCAAAAAACCTTCGTTGAAAGATGCAATTGTTTCGTTTGGTGGATTTTGTACAGCTGAAATAATCTCCCCTAAAGGATTGTTGCTCACCAATCACCACTGTGGGTATGATGCAATTGCTGAAAGCTCGTCACCTGAAAATGATTATTTGACAGATGGATTTTGGGCAATGGATTACGCATCTGAGATTCCGATTCCGGGTTTGACTGCATCAATCGTTGTTCGTATTGAAGATGTCACCAAACAAGTATTGGCCGCACTTCACGATGGTATGGATGAAGATGAACGCGCATTGGCAGTTCGTAAAATTGGACAAGAACTTTCTAAAAAAGCGATTGAAGGAACACATTATCAAGCTTACGTTCGTGATTTCTATGATGGCAATGAATATTATTTATTTGTTACAGAAGTTTTTGAAGATATCAGAATGGTTGGCGCGCCGCCTTCGGCTATTGGAAAATTTGGCGGTGACGTAGACAACTGGATGTGGGAACGTCAGACTGGAGATTTTTCAATGTTCAGAATCTATGCAGGAAAAGATAATAAACCAGCGCCATTTGCTTTAGATAATCAACCGTACACTCCAAAACATTATTTACCAATTTCAATTGCAGGCATTGAAGAAGGAGATTATTCAATGGTAATGGGATATCCTGGAAGAACAAACCGATACCTTACATCACACGGTGTAAAAATGGCAATTGATAAAGATCAGCCAACACGCGTTGAGATCCGTGGAAAAAAATTAGAGATCATGAAAACGCAGATGGATCAAAGTGATGCTGTGCGAATTCAATATGCTTCTAACTATGCTCAGGTAAGTAACTACTGGAAATATTTTATCGGACAAAGTGAGCAGTTAACACGCAACAAAGTGTACGATAAAAAAATTGCAATTGAAAATGATTTTGCTGCATGGGTTGCCGCAGATGAAAAACGTCAGGCAAAATATGGCAACGTTTTAAAAGACATGGATGAAGCTTACGCAATTTTGGGTAAATACATTAACCTGAAAGTTTATTACAGCGAAGCGATTGCATCGTTGAGCATTCCTCGATTTATGTCACGTCACATGAAACTTTACACCACACTAAAATCTGATGCGCCAGATCCAACGGCTATTAAAGGTGAAATTGAAAAAATTGCGCCTTATGTAGAAGAGTACTTCGCAAGCATTGATTTGACTACTGAAACAAATCTGATGACGGAGATGCTGTTTATGTATTATGGAAACGTTTCTGCAGACCAACATCCAGATGAATTAAAAAAAGCATACAATGAAAAACTGGATAGCTGGGATAATTTTGTGAAAAACAGTTTTTCTAAATCAATCTTTACAGATACTGAACGATACAAATCATTCGCTGCTGAGCCAAAATTAGAGGCATTGACTTCAGATGATTTTTTCATGGTTTCTTACAGCTTGCTTACTAATTTCCGTAAACTCATTTATGAAGGAGAATCCGTTGCAGCTCAGGCCAAACTTGACAAAGCAAACCGTTTGTTCATTTCTGGGTTACGTGAAATGTATCCCGACAAGAACTACTATCCAAATGCAAACTCAACGCTTCGTTTGACGTATGGAACAATTCAGAAATACAAATCGGGTGACAAAAACTACAACTACTATACAGACATCGAAAGCATGATGAAAAAAGAGGATCCAAATCACGAGGACTTCATTATTCCTGCGAAACTGAAAGAGTTGTATGAGAAAAAAGATTATGGCCGTTACGGACAAGACGGAACCCTTTGGATCAATTTCATTTCCAACAATGACATCACCGGTGGTAACTCAGGAAGTCCTGTGATCAATGGTAAAGGTCAACTAATTGGTGTTGCATTCGATGGTAACTGGGAAGCAATGAGCGGTGATATTGCGTTTGAACCTGAATTGCAACGCACCATTTCATGCGACATCCGTTATGTATTATTTGTGATTGATAAATATGCCGGCGCAACACGTTTGATTGAAGAGATGACGATTGTTGAATAATCAATACGAATTAAAAATAAAAAGCCCGCTCATTTTTCTGAGCGGGCTTTTTTGTTTATGCATTATTATTTCAGAGGAAAGTCGAACGTTAACCTCACCAGATCTCTCGTCGTTTTGTGCAATTAATCACAAAACTCTGTCGAGATGACTCCTTCGGTTGATGCGTTCTTTTTGGTGTTCTATTTTTTTTCGAATTCAGTAATTGTTTTGCGAATGATAGTGACACAGGCCATCAATTGTTCTTTAGTCATAACTAATGGCGATGCAAAACGAATGATGTTGCCATGAGTTGGTTTTGCAAGTAAACCGTTGTCGCGTAGTTTCATGCAAATGTCCCAGGCAGTTGAGCTGTCTTCGGTGTCGTTAACTACGACAGCGTTCAGCAAACCTTTTCCTCTTACCAAACTTACCAACGGAAATTCATCAACCAGTTTTTGCATTTCTGCTCTGAAAATTTTTCCAAGACGCTCAGCATTTTCTGCTAATTTTTCATCTTTCACAACTTCAAGCGACGCAATGGCAACCTTTGCGGCAATTGGATTTCCACCAAAAGTAGAACCATGCTGCCCCGGTTTAATCACGTTCATAATTTCATCGTTTGCAAGAACTGCAGAAACAGGATACGTTCCGCCAGACAATGCTTTACCTAAAATCAAAATATCTGGTTTTACATTTTCATGATCAACTGCAAGTAATTTTCCAGTGCGCGCAATTCCCGTTTGAATTTCATCATCAATAAAAAGTACACCGTATTTTTCACAAAGTTTTTTGCAGCAGTCAAATAACCTTCGGCCGGAACGTATACTCCAGCTTCACCTTGAATAGGTTCTACTAAAAATCCGGCAACATTTTTTTGCGACAATGCATTTTCCAATGCAGCTAAATCATTGTAATCAACACTTACAAATCCTGGAGCAAAAGGTCCAAAATTTTTCTTTGATCCTTCGTCGCTTGAAAAAGAAACGATAGTTGTTGTTCGCCCGTGAAAGTTTCCTTCACACACCACAATGGTCGCTTGATTTTCAGCAATTCCTTTTTTCTCATAAGCCCATTTGCGGCAAATTTTGATTGCTGTTTCAACACCTTCAGCACCAGTATTCATTGGAAGTACTTTGTCAAATCCAAAATACTTGCACAAATATTCTTCATACACCCCCAACGAATCATTAAAAAATGCGCGCGAAGTCAATGTCAATTTTTTTGCCTGATCAATCATTGCATCCACAATTTTTGGATGACAATGGCCTTGATTAACGGCTGAATAAGCAGAAAGAAAATCATAATAACGTTTGCCTTCAACATCCCACACATAAACACCTTCACCGCGCTCCAATACAACCGGTAGCGGATGATAATTGTGTGCACCGTATTTATTTTCCAACTCCATCAAAGCCGCTGATGATAATTTTTCCATTGTTTCCATTTTGTTTTCTACTTATATTTTCAGCTCATCGCGGAGAGCATAACATCCTTTCCTCATTCGTGGAGAGAAATCATCCGTGTGTGTTTTTCTGCCACAAAACTATTTCATTTTCTTCAGGCAGCATGCATACACAAGTGTATTGAGGTGTTAAAATTATAAAGAAAATAACAAATCGGTCGAGATTTTTAACAATGGATAAATACTAAAATAGAATCAATGTTAGTTAACGTATGCTGAATCAAGCCTTAGTCATTGCACATGGGCGACTTTAGCAAAGTGATGACTGTTAGATTCAAAACAATGAAAATTACTTTTTTAGACGACGATCTCAAATTTCATTCATCGCTCCAATTTTTGGCGCTATTGTTTTGAGCTTATTTATCGCAGCTGCTGCATAAAATTTTTCCACTGGTTCTTGCCAGGGATGTGTTGCTAAGGCAAATCCCATGCAGTGCACCGGCATCGCGTTTTTTACCTTTGCATCAATTGCAGCCTGAACAGATTCTTCCGGCGTGAGATGAATGTCTTTCCAATTTGGATTGTATTGACCACATTCCATAAATCCAACATCAAACGGACCGTACTTCTCTCCTATTTCTTTGAAGTGAGGACCGTATCCGCCGTCACCACTCCAATAGATTTTTGTTGAAGCCGTTTCAACTATCCAACCTCCCCACAAACATTTGAATCTGTCTGAAAATCCACGACCGGAAAAATGTCGACTCTCTGTAAAAATAAGTTTAACGCTGTCTATTTGAATCTCGTCTTGCCAATCCATTTCAGTAATTTTTGAATTGTCAACGCCCCACCGTCGCAAATGTTTTGCAACTCCATATGCCGTGTAAAAATGTTTGGTCTTATGTTTTAGCTTTTGAATGCTGTGATAATCTAAATGATAATAATGATCGTGAGACATACACAGGATATCAATTTCAGGCAGATCATCAATCAGTTCAAGTGTTCCTTTGGTAAATCGTTCTGTTTTGAAAGGTGCGATCGGGGACGCATTGTCTCCCATCATGGGGTCGATAAAGATTGTCTTACCCTCAATTCGCATTAAAATAACCGAGTGGCCATACCAGATGAATTGTGGCTCAGGATTATTCAAAAATGCAGATTTGTTGAAAGGAGTCATCACAATTTCCTCCTGCGGCCGACTCATTTTTTTTGTTCTTCTTCTTTCTGCTATCAGTTTTGGAACTATACTAAGATTCATATCCATGACAACCGGTATGCGGTTTTCAAATATTTTTCCATTCCAATGTTTAGATGATTTAAAGCGTTCATCATCTATTGCGCTATGCTTGCCTCCAAACTGAGGATGTGTTTTAGTATAAATTACTACTGCTGTAACAAATACAGTGCAACTAGAGCAATACTGGAAAGAATATAAATTACGATCATCAAAATTTTGTTTAGGCAAAGCAGAGCCGATTTTAAGTTAGACGTATCACTTCAGAAAATATGCTAGAACGAATCTTTATTTATTAATCGCTCAAATTAAAGCATTATCCCCTTAAAGAAATAAGAAGAACAATAACTCTATCTTTGCATGACATGAACGCCGCTTCATCATACCGCATTGTTAAAAGCATCACAGAAGGTTTATACCGTGAGAAAGGTTCCAAGTTTTTGGCATTTGTCATTCCGTGTGATAACGCTGCAGATGCAAAAAAACACATTGATGATTTCTGGAAAAAACATCCGGGAGCCGTTCATGTTTGCTATGCCTGGCGATTTGGTAAAAGTAAATTTGAGGATCGCATTTCAGATGATGGCGAACCATCCGGCTCTGCCGGAAAACCTATTTTTGGTCAAATCATTTCGTTCGATCTCACCAATATATTAATAGCAGTTGTGAGATATTACGGCGGAACAAACCTAGGTGTTGGCGGACTCATGCAGGCATACAAAGCAGCGAGCAAAGACGCTTTAGATAAAGCCATCATTGAAGAAAAAGAACTCTGCGATTATTATAAAATCACTTTCAATTTTGATCTAACCGGTGATGTCATGAATCTGCTTCAAAGAAGAAATGCAGAAATAATCTCACAAGAATTTTCAGAAACGGGTTCTACCTTAAATTTTGCGGTATCTCAAAAATTGAGTGCACTTTTACCAAAAGATTTTGAACCGCTTCACCAATTACATTTAGAAAAAACAGGAACCGATCAATGAAATTATTAAAAGAACTAACTGCTATCAGGGCCACCAGTGGTGATGAATCACCTATGACTGAATTCTTGCTTAGCTACATTAAAAAGAATAAAAAATCATGGAAAGTTCAACCCCAAATTTTTTCCGGTGATGGCTTTCAGGATGCCCTGGTTTTGGTTTTTGGAAAACCGAAAACTGCAATTTATGCGCATATTGACTCCATTGGATACACTGTTGGTTATGAAAATAATCTGATTCGAATTGGAGGCCCACGCATTATTGATGGCTGCGAATTAGTTGGTCGCGATCATAAAGGACCAATAGAAACCGAGCTTCTGGTGATTGAACATGAAGACGGAGAAAAAAATCTGCAATGTGTTTACAATCGCAAAATTGACAGAGGCACTCCACTTACTTTCAAACCACATTTCAGGGAGACAAAAACGTACATACAATCACCTTATTTAGACAATCGATTAGGTGTTTGGGTAGCACTGGAAGTTGCAAAAAATCTGGAAAATGGCGCAATTGTTTTTTCAACTTACGAAGAACATCATGGAGGATCAGCTGGATTTTTAGCGCGATTTCTTTATGAAAAATATAAAATTATACAAGCCCTGGTTTGTGACATTACCTGGGTTACAGATGGCGTGACTCACGGAAAGGGCGTTGCCATTTCTATGCGAGATTATGGAATTCCAAGACGATCGTATGTAAATCGTATCATTGAGATTGCAAAAAAATCAAAGATCAATTATCAACGGGAAGTAGAAAGTGCCGGCGGTAGTGACGGAACAATTCTACAAGCTAGTGAATTACCAATCGATTGGTGCTTTGTTGGTGCTGCAGAAAATCACGTGCATAGTCCGGATGAAAAAGTTTTTAAGAAAGATATTGCATCCATGGTGGCTTTATATGAAGTTTTGATGAAGAAGCTTTAAGCTTGATAAACCAGTCTCAAGTAAACCTGCATTTATCAGTAACAATTTTTTTAGCACAATCGAAAGTGAGAGTTATATTGGAATAGCCGAATGAAAAGCGGTGTTAGTCCTCGAATTTATAAAATTAAATTATCTCAAAAATTAGATGATCTGTTAACAAAATTGGTTCTCTCATTTATTTGCCGCAACTTAGCAGAATCAAATTTAATTGTTCTACGAATTGGAAGTTTCAAAAGAATATAAACTGGGCTTGTTGGTTGTCATTGGAGCCATTCTGGTTTTCATTTCACTGAACCTTTTAAAGTCAGGACTGAGCATCGGATCGAGCAATGAGTACTATGCCGTTTTTGACGACGCGACTGGTTTGAAAGCAGGTAACGATGTTCAACTGAATGGAGTAAAAATCGGACGGGTTCTTGAAATACAACTACACCCAAAAAATCCCGCCTATATTCTTGCAAAATTCAATCTGGAAAATACAGATATTGAAGTACCTGCAAGTTCTGAAGCCTGGCTTATCAGCACAGATATAGTTGGTACAAAATGTATTGATCTCAGATTGGATTTAAGTGATACAGCATCATCTGAAATGCTGGCCGATGGTGACACATTGAACTCAAAAAAAGAATTGACGCTTGAACAAGAGTTCATGGCACAAATTAATCCGCTCAAAGACAAAACTGAAAAATTAATTACACGTGTTGAAGACATCATTGTAGAGATCAATGAACTTTGGGACAGCAGTGCGTCGTACACCTTTGAAGAAAGCATGTATGCGCGCGCGCAGCCATTGAAACCTACAAACAACTGGTGAGCAATCTGACCAACATGATTAACAGAGAGTCACAAATGGCAACCATCATTGGTGGCAATATTAAAATCATCAAGGATAGCGTAATGATTAAGATGGATGGACTCAATGACGTTGCAGCTAACATCACTGCTATAAAAGGTGACTTTACATCTTCAGGTCTAATAACCGAAATGGCTAGCTTGAATATTTCAATGACCGACCTCAATACACTCGTCATTAAAATTGAACAGGGAGAAGGCACCTTAGGTGCTCTAACCCAATCAACCGAATTTAAAGATGCCGTGAAAGTAACTCAAACTTCCATTGATGAGCTTCTGGAAGATATTGAGGCTGATCCAATGAAATATATTGGCTTCTCAATTTTTGGTAAAAAAGTACAAGGTCTTAAGCTTACGCAAGAGGAAGAAAAAATTCTGAATGATTGGTTGGCTCGCTAGTAATTCGTTTATCTTAAAATATTTTTTGAGTGAATCCCTATAAAACAGATCCACGAAGAGGGTTTTGATTTTAGGAAGTAACCGCATCAGAGTAAATTTAAACAATCCGACTCATCTGCATTCCTTAGCTAGCCCAAAGCCTGCTCAATATCTGCCCAAATATCATCTAAATGTTCCAGGCCAACTGAAATGCGGATCAAGCCAGGAGTAATTCCAACTTTCAACCGATCTTCCTCCGTCAGTTTTGAATGTGTTGTAGATGCAGGATGAATAGCAATCGAGCGCGTGTCACCAAGGTTTGCAGTTAGACTTAACATCTTTAAACTGTCTAAGAATTTTTTACCTGCTTTCAAACCTCCTTTAATTTCAAAACTCACTAATCCACCTCCACCCATCATTTGTGCTTTTGCAATTTTGAAATGTGGATGACTTTCTAAAAAAGGATATTTTACAATTTCTGCTTTTGGATTTTTTTCCAATCGCTTTGCAATTTCAAGTGCATTTGAATTGTGTTTTTCAATTCGTAAAGAAAGTGTCTCCAATGATTTTGAAAAATTCCACGCGTTGAAAGGTGATAATGCCGGACCGCTGTGTCTTGCAAAGGCTTGAATTTTTGCAATGTGTTCGTTGGATCCTAAGATGATTCCCCCCATGCCTCTGCCCTGCCCGTCAATGTATTTTGTAGCGGAATGAATTGAAAGATGCGCACCAAAATCCAAGGGACGCTGATTGATTGGAGTTGCAAAACAATTATCGACAACCAAAATTGTATTTGTTTTTTTGGCAAGATCTCCAGCCGCTTTTAAATCAATGATATCTAATCCCGGATTGGTTGGAGTTTCTAAATAAATCATTTTGGTATTGGGTGTAATTGCCTTTTCCCAACTTGCAACATCGTCAAACGGAACGTAGGTGGTGGTAATTCCCCACTTTGGAAAAATCTCCGTAAACAAGCGGTGCGTTGACCCAAAAACAGATCGCGATGAAACAATATGATCTCCCTGTTGTAAAAAAGTTGCAAAGGTTGTGAAGATTGCAGCCATACCTGAAGCAGTAGCCCAGCCGTTTTCGGCGTGCTCCAGATCAGCCATCTTACGCACAAATTCATCCACATTTGGATTCGAATAACGACTGTAGATATAACCTTCTTCCTCTTCATTAAAGAGTGCAGCCATCTGATCTGAGTCATTAAAAACAAAACTCGATGTAAAATACAAAGGCACTGAATGCTCTTGAAAATCGGTGCGTTTAGCTTGTGTACGAACTAATTTGGTTTCTTTTTTCATATTCCTTTTTTGAGCACGAAGGAATAGCTACGTGGACAATTTTTCTTTGTGTCCTTTGTGCCTTCTTTGTGACCTTTGTGGTTAAACTATTAAACAATTAAGGTAGTTTACTTTTGACTGAAAGATAAACATAAGTTCCACCTAGCGCACCGAACAAAACTAAAATTGCTGGTAAAACATTCAGACCTATCAATGCATAGATTGGTCCAGGACATGCACCTGTGATTGCCCAACCTAGTCCAAATAAAATTCCACCAATGATGTTTGCTTTTAATCGCAGTTCTTTTTTACTCAGTGGAATTTTTTTCGAATCTTCAACAGATTTATTTCTGAGTTTGACGAGTTGTACACCAATCAGAGCAACACCGATAGCGCTGAACAAAACACCATACATGTGGAAAGATTGAAAGAGAAACATCTCCTGAATTCGGAACCATGAAATTGCTTCCACCTTAATCAGAATAATCGCAAAAATGATTCCGTAAATAATATATCTCACGTATTTCATAAACTCAAAATTTGAGGAACAATTAGATAAGTACTGATTAATCCGCCCACAAAAAAGCCAATGGTTGAAATGATGGATGATGGCGCCAGTTGCGCAATTCCCATTATTGAGTGACCAGCCGTGCAGCCGCCAGCATAACGCGCACCAAAGCCGATGACAAATCCTCCAATAACTAAAATAATAGCTTGAGGAATTGCAAATGTATAGAGTTCTTTAGGTGCGTATCCTGTCAAATCTGTCAACCCTTGTTCTGTCAAAACTGATTTTGCGCCCTCACTGATTGCTACGGAATCAACTGTTAATCCTGAAAAAAACAATACGGCACCACCAAGTACCATTCCAAATACAAACCAGATTTGCCACGTGTCTTTCAAAATAAAATTGCGCGATTCACCTGCCGGTAATGCAACCGAACAAAATTGTTCAAAGCTGCTGGATACCCCAAGTGCTTTGCGTTCCAGTAACAAAACCGATATTGCAAAAATTCCAATTAGCGGTCCTCCAATATACCATGGCCAGGATTCGTAAATGAGTTGATTTAATAATTCGTTCATAGTTTTCTTTTTTGTGAAGGAGACAAAGTCAAAGAATGAAACACTTTCTCTGTGACCTCTGCGCCTTCTTTGCGCGCTCTGTGGTTATTTTTATCCGACTAATTTAGCCATCAATTTTTCACTGCCTACAGTATTTGCCAACTTAAACTGATGTTCAGATTCAGGAAAAAACGCAATAAATAATTCCGGATTTTCGCGATAAAGCGCATGCGATAATTTTCCAAAATCAACCGTTCCAATCTTATATGCATAGTCTTTTGAACTAAATGTTTCCTCTACTTCACTGAATTCAATCAAATCCAATTTGGCAGGATCCGTTGAAGAAATAAAAATACGCGTTGAAAAATTTGGAGCGTAAGAAAGTTGTGTTGTTTCTTTTTTGCGATATTCATATCCGTAGTCGTACTGGATCGCCGATATATCAGATAACACCGCGCTTGCAGTTGGGAAACTTCCTGCTCCTTTTCCTTTAAATACTTGTCTGTCTGAGAAAGCTGCTTCAATTGTCACTGCATTAAATTCATAATTAACATCGTAGGCAAAACTATCTTCCTTCACAAATTCGGGAGCAACATAACCGATTACGTTTTGATCTAATTTTTCAGACGCAGCAATCAATTTAATCTTCAGGCCTTTTTCTCGGGCGTATTGAATATCCTGTAATTTGATGTTACGTATTCCAATGTTCAAAATATTTTCTGGCAAGGTGATTACGCCAAAAGCATGCGCAATTAAAATTTGCAATTTGTATTTTGCATCAAAACCATCGATGTCCAAAGTTGGTTCCGTCTCAGCAAAACCAAGGCGCTGTGCATCTTCCAAAATCTCGTTGAAACTTTTACCTTCTTTATCCAAACGGGTTAATATGTAGTTTGTTGTTCCGTTGCAAATACCGTGAACAGAGCTTAAGGTATCGTTGTTATAGTACTCTTCCAGATTACGAATTACCGGAATACTTCCGCACACCGAAGCCTCATACAAAAAGGAAACTTTGTATTGATTTTTGAGATCAATCAATTCCGTTAAGTGATGTGCTATCATTTTTTTGTTTGCAGACACCACATGTTTTCCGCTGCGAATGGCGCGTGTTACAATTTCGTATGCTGCCTCTGCATCATCAATTAACTCCACAACCAAATTGATTTCCGGATCATTCAAAATCACTTCTTTGTCAAAGTGAAAATGCTCTTGCGGAATCGCTCTTTTTTTATCCTTGTTTTTAACGACGATCGTTTTTATGGATGCATTAAACAATCCCGAACGGTTCAAAATTTCATACAATCCAGATCCTACACATCCAAATCCAAATAATCCAATGGTTAATTTATTTCTCATAATCTTTTTTTTAGGGCAGATGCCGGTTGAATACCAATAGGCCTTCTATAGCATGCCGATCTTATTAAATCAAATAGTTAATTTTTCTTTTTAGTAATGTTTTCGTTTCACTTTTCGCCTCAACAATTTTACCTATTGGCTCTTGCCTCAAGAAGTTTCGAATCAAAATATTCAGCTTGTCATAGTCAATCAAAAAAGAATCGTGACCATGGGCAGATTCGATTAATCCGTATTCTGATTCAGGAATATTCTTATGCAAAAAGCGTTGTTCTTCAATTGGAAAAAGAGTGTCTGAATCTATACCTATAACAAGTGTTCGTGCTTTTATTTCTTTTAAAACAGATTCATACGATCCTGATCTTCCTCTTAAAACATCATGGCTGTCCATGGCTTTTGAGAGATAATAGTAGGCGTAAGCGTTGAATCGGTTTACAAATTTTTCACCCTGATAACGAACGTAAGAAGCGGATTTGAAATCATCTGCTTTGGGTTCTTTTTCAGATTGCTTTAACGAAAAATCGGTATAAGACCGATAAGACATCATGGCGATGGCACGTGCGGCTTTTAGACCATTCTGACCGCCATTTTTATCACCAAATGTTTGATCAGCTTGCAAGGCCAAACGTTGCACTTCATTAAATGCACGGGCATAAGGAGAGTGAGAAGCATTGGTTGCAATCAGAATTAATCCATTGACAAAATCAGGATTAGTTACAGCCCATTCAACTGCTTGTTGCCCGCCTAATGAAGCGCCAATCAATAAATCAATTTTTGAAAGATTCAAATGATCCGCTAAAAGCTGATGCGCCTTTACCATGTCTTTGATCGTTACTAATGGAAACTCCAGCGGTTTTTCAAAATCTTGCGCACCTGTTGTTCCATAGCAAGACCCTAAAACATTTGCGCAAATAATGCGATCCTGTTTTGGATCAAATAATTGTTTGTTACCAAAAAGACCAGCCCACCAGTCAAGTACTTCTGATGTTCCTGATAAAGCGTGGCAAACCCATATCGTGCGCTCTGCATCTACAGGTCCGTAATCAGAATAAGTAATAGTTATTCCATCCAGTTTTTCACCAGATTCCAGAATAAATTCCGACGTATAATTATAATTTGATTTCACTTTTGAAAAATTTAAATGACGGTATTACTACCAACGAAAAAAAAGAGAACTGTTTAAATCAGGAACGATTAACAGCAACAACACATGCAACAACAATGCATGGCTGAATTTTCAAAAGAGATTGTAAAACTCACAAGTGAATCCGGATAACCGTTCACTGAGTTTAATACTTCGGTCACTGAGCGCAGTCGAAGTGACTTTTTTGTAATGTTTGATTTTGTCTTCATTTGTAATCTAATTTATATGCCTCCTTTCGGAGCAGGATTTGGCACCTGCGGGGACTTTCCCAGTGGTTGCCAGAGGATCAACGAGCCTGTTCTCTCACCTCTTCTTTATAAATCAACTACAAGTTTACAAGAACTGTAATCGACGGTGCAAAGATAAAACAGAAGAAATGGATTATCCAAATATTTGTCTAAAAAAACAATTGCTCCTGATTTTGTTCAGAAGCAATTGAAATTTCATTCCAATTATTCCTCAAAAAAGACCACCCTTTCAGATGATCTTTTTCAAGTAGTCTTCAATTTACTATTTAGTAAAGAGCAATTCTCTCAATTTTGGCAATGGCCAAATCTCGTCTTCAACCATTATTTCTAGTTTATCAGCATGATATCTAATTTCATCAAAGCGTGATTTAATATTATCGCAATAAGCAATCGCACGTTCACGAACATCTGTAATCACATTTGCTTTTTTGCGCTCCTCAATCATCAAATTCACTTTATCGTTCATTGCATTGACGTGTTTTGAAATTGATTTAATAAAGTTGATTTGAGTACGCGCTGCTTCTTTACCTTCTGTTTCTCCCAGAATATCAATGATTCCTTTCACGTTTTTTATCAGTACATTCTGATATTGCAACGATGCTGGCATGATGTGATTTTTTGCCATATCACCCATTACACGAGCTTCAATCTGAACTTTAAGAATGTAATTTTCCAATTCAATTTCATGTCTTGCTTCTAACTCTATTGGCGTCAAGATTCCAAGGCGATTGAACAAATCTTTCGTTTCCTTTTTATGCCAAACATCCAACGCACGTGGTGTATCTTTTACATTTGCAAGTCCGCGTTTTTCAGCTTCTTTCACCCACTCATCTCCGTAACCGTTTCCTTCAAATCTGATTTTTTTAGATGCCTTAATAAGCACCTGCAATTCTCTCAAAATTGCTTCATCTTTTTTCTCTCCTTTTTCAATCATTGCATCAACTTTCTTTTTAAAGTCGATTAGCTGATTGGCAACAATGGTATTCAAAACTGTCATTGCGTGTGCACAGTTTGCAGATGAACCCACAGCGCGGAATTCAAATTTATTTCCGGTGAACGCAAAAGGTGATGTTCTGTTTCTATCTGTATTATCAAGCAAAATTTGAGGAATTTTTCCAATGTTCAACTTCAATTCCGTTTTTGCTTCCGGTGTCATTTTACCAGCAGAAATACTTTCTTCCAAATCATCTAACATTTTTGAAAGTTGAGTTCCGATAAATACTGAAATGATTGCTGGTGGTGCCTCATTTGCGCCAAGTCTGTGATCATTACTTGCTGATGCAATGGACGCGCGCAGCAAATCTGCATTATCATGAATTGCTTTAATTGTATTCACGAAAAACGTCAAGAACTGAAGATTTGATTTTGGATTTTTTCCCGGTTGTAATAAATTCACTCCAGTGTCTGTTCCCATTGACCAGTTGTTGTGTTTACCCGAACCGTTAACACCAGGAAATGGTTTTTCATGAAGCAACACTCTGAAATTATGTTTCAACGCTACTTTATCCATCAAGTCCATTAACAACAAATTATGATCATTTGCAATGTTGACTTCTTCGAACATTGGAGCGCACTCAAATTGATTTGGAGCTACTTCGTTATGTCTTGTTGTTACAGGTATTCCAAGCAGATGTGCTTCGTATTCAAACTCACGCATAAATTCTGTTGCACGTTCTGGAATTGAACCAAAATAATGATCTTCCAATTGCTGGCCTTTTGCAGGCTCATGTCCAAACAACGCACGCCCGGTCATCATTAAATCCTGACGAGCTTCGTACAAAGCAGAATCAACTAAAAAATATTCTTGTTCCCAACCCAGCGTTGCTTTTACACTCGTCACATCTTTATCAAAATATTCACAGATATCTTTTGCAGAACTCTCAACGGCCTGAAGAGCTTTCAACAAAGGCATTTTATAATCCAATGATTCACCTGTATAAGCAATAAATACAGTAGGAATACACAATGTTTTTCCAATAACAAAAGCAGGTGATGAAGGATCCCAAGCTGTATATCCTCTCGCTTCAAATGTATTTCTGATTCCACCATTTGGAAACGAAGATGCATCTGGTTCTTGTTGCACCAGCATATCTCCTTCAAAGCGCTCGATGGCACGGCCAGCACCAATTGGCTTAAAGAAACTATCATGCTTTTCTGCAGTTGATCCGGTAAGCGGTTGAAACCAATGTGTATAATGAGTTGCCCCTTTGGTGATAGCCCAATCTTTCATGGCGGTTGCTATTTGATCAGCCACTGAACGATCAACCGGAGTTCCGAATTGAATTGCTGATTTCACAATTTTATAGGCAGATTCTGTCAGACACTCTCGCATCTTATCAATATGAAAAGTGTTCTCTCCATAAAACTCAGAAACACGTCTTTTTAGCTCAGGCATATGCTGCGCTTTCCGATTTAATACTTCTCTGATCGCAATTCCTCTTAAAGTGGCCATTTTTGAATATTTTTATAATTTTTGGACAAATCTATACAAATTTTAAGGGGGTCGTCTAAATATTTTATACTTTTTTTTTATGAAATGACTAAATATTTTGGGGGTGAATCGAAAATATTGACTTTTGAATTTAAAAATGATTTGATAAAAAGTAAAAACAGACTTTTTGACGGATTAAAAATCAAAAACTAGTCATTTTGTCTGCTTTTTTCTTCTGGCAAAAAATTTGAACAGGCTAATTCAGATTTAAAAACGAATTAAACCATGTTAGTACAAAAAAGAAAAGCAGAATTTCCAGTATGGGGAGACGTATTTGGAAACATCTTTAACAATGATTGGGTGAATATGCCGACAAATTTGAAAGAACAGTTTGGAAGTTTTCCAGCGGTAAATGTCAAAGAAACCGACGCTGATTTTCAAATTGAAATGGCTGCTCCCGGAAAACAGAAAGAAGATTTTAAGATTGACGTCAACGAAAACATGCTGACCATATCTTCGGAAAAAACCAATTCAAAAGAAGAGGTTGAAGATAAATACACACGAAAAGAGTTCAGTTATCAATCTTTCAAAAGATCATTTAAATTGCCAGAGATTGCCGATTCAGACAACACAACGGCTACCTATACAGATGGCATACTAAAAATATCCATTCCAAAAAAAGACACTAAAAAGCATGGAGTCAAAACAATTGCAATCTCATAATACAATTTGAGACTTCATTTTTCATAGTTTGGGTTAAGTAGGCGATGTCCGGAGCAAGTGTGCTTCGGACATCTTCTTTTTATGTAAGGCTTGAATAAGAGTATCGTCAAAGACATTATGAAGGCAACACTCCTATTTGTTTCAAGTTTTTGTTTATTCTTAAGTTGTACCAATTCAAATGAGAAGGTTGAACGAGAGAATGACGAACGAACTCTGGTTTGGAACAAATTTACTCCCCAGGTTTTTAATGATGCAAAATCGCAAAACAAACTCGTTTACCTTCATGTAGGAGCGCAATGGTGCCACTGGTGCCATGTGATGGAAGACAGCACCTATTCTGATTTGGAAGTCCAAGAATATCTCACAGAAAATTTTATTCTGGCTAAAGAAGATCAGGATTCTCGTCCGGACTTATTTACAAAATACAGATCGTACGGTTGGCCAGCCTTAATTGTATACGATCAAAACGCAAATGAAATTTTAAAATTACGCGGCTATCAGGAGCGCCAAAAATTTCTGACACTGATTAAAGGTGCCGTTGAAAATCCACAAATAATTTCAAATGAAATCTCCACTGAACAAGCTTGGACACTTCATTTGCCAGAATTCTAGATCAAGATTTATTAAATGTCTTTGAGTCCAAAATAGATTTTGAAAAAGGTGCTTATAAAACCTATAAAAAATCACTTCATTCACCCGGAATTGAAATGGCTTTAGCATGCTCAGGTGAATCAGATTCTTTAAAAAAATGGTTAAGCCTAAGCATTCAAAACTCTTATCAGTTAATGGATCATGAATGGGGAGGTATATTCCAATACGCTACACATTTTGATTGGAAGAACGCACATTATGAAAGATTGTTGCGAGTGCAGGCAGAACATATTCTGAATTATACACGGTACAGCGCAATTTTTGAAGATAGCATCGCCTTGCAAAAAGCGGAAAAAATTTACGATTACTGCAATGAATTTTTATCACTGCAGAGACCACTCTTTAATAATAGTCAAGATGCTGATTACAAAAAAGGAATAGAGTCAACAACCTACTATGCGTTATCTGACGATGAACGAAGAAAACTAGGCGTCCCCATCACACACGAAGTTCAGTTCTTAAAAGAAAATGCAATGATGGTCAATGCCCTGATTCAATTATGGGCTGCAACTGGTGATGAAAAATATTATGGGCGTGCAGAAAATATTTTTATGGTCTTACGGTCCGAATTCAAAAATGAAAATGGTCTTTATACGCGCAACACAACTGATGCTTCTCTATTTTCACTGGATGATAATATAGCGATGCTTAATGCCACCATACTTGCTGCACAAATTAGTGGACAAAAAAAACTTCTTATCGAAGCTGAAAATCTAGCCAAAAATATTCTTGAAAAATTTACAACTCAAAATGGATCTCTGAATTCTGTTGTCGGCGATTTAACATTAGAGTCTGATGTACTTGGATCTTCAAACATGAATGCGGCCTTTGTGATCCATCATCTTGCATTGATTTCTAAAAATGAAATCCTGCAACAAGAAGCCGAAGATCTTGCCGAAAAAACACTAGATGAATCATCCGATTTTTCAGAGTACTTTATCCCCTATCGTTTATTGAAAACAAAATACATGGACGAAGAACCGCTGCACGCCGTTTTTATTTTGGAAGAATCAGGAACTAAAATTGAAAGAGAAATGCTTCAAAAACTAATCGCGTATGCCTTGCCAAACTTGATCATTGATCGCGTCTACAAATCAAAAATGACCAGTGAACAAGAATTACTTTACAGTTCAACTGAACCGGGAACTTTATTCATTTGCAATTCTAGTTTTTGCTCAAGTCCAATTAAAGATCCCAATGAAATCAGATCCGTTTTGATACCGGAAAACAAAAAACCCATGTTACCGGAGCAACATGGGTTTACAAAATCTGGTTTAAAAAATTAATTCAGCTTTTTCTTATTTCGGCAGAACCTCTTCTACTTCATCTTCAAATTTCTCAATCTCTGCTTCTAAATCATCCAATCCACCCGTTACAGCTTCCTCCAGTTCTGATTCAAGTTCTTTATTCATTTATTTTTCCATTCGATCCAATTCTGCAGCCACTACTTCAGTAATTGCGCGAAGTGAATTTTTAGAGGCATCAATCAGTTTGAATGAAAACTTTCCACCTTCTAAACTTGCACCGCCTGAAAACTCGCTGAACAATTTCATGAATGCTGCAACGTCTTTCATTCCCTTCATCTCCGCCATACTTGCAAAATCAACAAAAAGTCCAAATGGATTTGCAGCAATAACATCTACGCCTTTCGTGATTTTAGAAGTTGATTTTGATACAACTTTATTAGTCCAGGCGCTGTCATTAGAAGCAAAAAGCACATCACCATCCAACGCAACAAAAGCATCTCCCATTTGATAAGAGCCATTTGGTAATTTAAGACTATCTGCAAGGATTTTTTGGATTGCGGCAGAATTAGAAACCCCAAGCACAACTCCAAATATCGGCATTGATGTTGTGTAAGTATATGGATCACCGTATCCGTAATCAATTGTTTCTTCCATTTCGATGATTCTGTCAATCATATAAACAAACTCACCGGTCATTGATGATTTCACATCTTCAATCGTTAAGCCAATAGCTTCAAGTTCGGATTCAAAATCTGCATAAACATCGTCTTCCATTTGAGTTTTCAAAAAGTCGAAGAACTTTGTAAAGTCCATACTGTAGCCACCTGTCATGATTGGGCTGTTTCCATTTCCATAGGACAATAATTTTCCTTCAATACCTTTTTCAGACATGAAACTCATGTTCTCTTTAACTTTATCTGAAAGGTGGTTGGTGAATTCAAAATCAACACTTCCATTTGTAAAATTCAAGTACATTTCAGAAGAAATACCTTCGTACGTTTCACGCATTTTTTCCAATTCGCCAGCTTCCTCACCAAGCATATCCTGCATATAAGCGTACAAGCCTTTTCCATCGTAATACATTGCAACATCAGCTTCTTTTTTCAAGAAATCAGCATATGTAGCATTCACTTCGCCTTCATCTGCTGCTTTTATCAAATCAATAATTTTAGCAACTGTTTTATCACCACCATTACCACCTTTTCCGCTCAGCATTGCCATAAAATCGAACGGTATATTTGAAATAACCGCAAATTCTTCATTCCACACCAAAGCATAACCATCGCTTTCTTTGACAGCCGTCTTCATTCCTTCTTTTTCAACGATGGTCGCGTTTGCCTCTTTTTCAATCAGCTCAATAAATTTTTTCTCATCTTTCACTTTGAAAACACCGTAGAAACTAGGTTGAAAAGACTCACCCTTTCCAACAATAATCTGAGATTTCACTGAGTAATCTATTCCTGTAACCGCTTCATCAATAAAGAAACCCAGGATAAGTTCATATGTAAATGGAAGAACACCATCCAAAATGCCCGATTTATCCATTAAATTTTGTGGTGTCATCGAAACAACCAAAAAAGGTGACTCAACCTTATTGATCATTGCTGCTACTTTTTCTTCGCGTGTGCGATCAGCTGAACAACTTGAAATAACATAAACACTCAGTAGAAATACTGATAGATAACTTAAGAACTTTTTCATTTTTTAAAGGAAGATTAGATATGAATTGAAGGCAAATGTAATGAAATCTTGGTTGTTAATGACGGGCACCAGTTCAGAATCTCCAACTTATATTTGCAGCTGTGCACACCATCGAACCATATTACAACTGGCGCGGATTCTATATCGCATCCGAAGATATTCAATCTCCCTTTTATGAAAGAGAGTATAGTGAATTTGAATTTACTGACTCTATTTACAATTATTTAATTCACCCGCAATGGGATAACATTGGCTCTCCTACTCTTTTTATAAAAATTCTTTTTGCTGATTACGATGAAGGTTTTGCGGTGATAGAATTGTTTGGAGAATGGAATGACGCCGTTGAAAATGACATCATGACTTTCAAGCGTGAAATCGTTGAGCATCTGATGGAAAACGGTATTCACAAATTTATTCTGATTGCTGAAAATGTACTTAATTTTCATGCTTCTGATGACTGTTATTATGAAGAATGGTTTGACGAAGTAGAAGATCAAAATGGTTGGATTGCCCTTTTAAATATACGCAAACATGTATTGGAAGAAATGCAGACTGAAGATCTTGATCAGTACTTCATTCAAGGAGGTGATTTAGAAGACATGGAGTGGCGAACTATGAATCCGAGACAGTTTTATCAATCTATTAATCAGTATGTCAGTAGACGTCTGGCTTAGCTTCTTCTGGATGCCAGCATGCGCTTGACAACTTCACGATCAATTGGAAAGGTAAACTCAATTTCACCAAGTTTATCGATACTTACCCATTCAAAAATCTGTTCATCCGGATTTAATTTATCGACCGATCCGCCGGCAATCACATAATTATCAACTTCTGGTCTTACATAGAAATAGAAGCTGATTAGCTGATCTTTAGGATTGAATGCTGAAACCTGCAAAAATTCATTCACATAAAAAATTCCTCTGACATCAACTTGTAGGTTCAATTCTTCCAGAAACTCGCGCTTCAAACCATCAGCTAAACCTTCTCCTTTTTCCAAACCTCCTCCAGGGAATTTGGTCATTACCATACCTGCCCGATGCTCATGCGTGATCAGCACTTTGTCTTCCTGAATCAAAAGGCCATATACGCGTAAGTTAAAATTGGTCACCTGCATATTTCAAAGATACGACCTTTATCTTTTGGAATTTTGGATTTGGTATTTGGAATTTTTAGAGCATCAAGTAGTATATTTGAACCTCAATTCGAAAAAGATCATGGCTGTATCAAACAAAGAACTCGATTTCAATAAAAATGAAGACTCAATCAGAATGCTGATTTCTGAAATGGAACAGAAACTGGCAAAAATCTATTTGGGTGGAGGAAAAAGTCGCATTGAAAAACAACATGAGCAAGGAAAATTAACTGCACGTGAACGAATTGAAAAATTGATTGATCCCGGAACACAAACATTAGAGATAGCGGCATTTGCAGGTGACGGAATGTATGAAGAGCACGGTGGTTGTCCATCAGGTGGCGTGGTTGTAGTGATCGGGTATGTAACAGGAAGACAGTGTATCATTGTTGCCAATGATGCTACTGTAAAGGCTGGAGCATGGTTCCCAATCACCGGTAAAAAGAATTTGCGCGCACAAGAAATTGCAATGGACAATCATCTACCAATTATTTATTTGGTTGACAGCGCTGGAGTTTATCTTCCAATGCAAGATGAAATTTTTCCAGACAAAGAACATTTTGGACGCATCTTTAGAAACAATGCTGTAATGTCATCAAAAGGGATTACGCAGATTGCAGCTGTAATGGGATCTTGTGTGGCAGGTGGAGCTTATCTGCCAATCATGTCTGATGAATCATTGATTGTAAATGGAACCGGAACAATTTTTCTTGCAGGATCTTATTTGGTAAAAGCGGCCATTGGAGAGACGATTGACAACGAAACTTTAGGTGGCGCAACTACACATACTTCTATCAGTGGTGTGTGTGATTATAAATGTGAAAACGATGAAGAATGTTTGAAAACCATTCGCTCGTTAATGGATAAAATTGGTGAAAAAGAAAAAGCCGGATTTGATCGTGCTGAATCTGCCAAACCAAAAAAAGATGAAAAAGAGATCTATGGAATTTTTCCAAAAGATCGCGCTAAGCCTTATAATACCTATGATATCATTGAACGCTTAGTCGATAATTCAGAATACACTGAATACAAATCTGATTATGGAAAATCAATCATTTGCTGTTACGCACGTGTTGATGGCTGGAGTGTTGGTATCATTGCCAATCAGCGTGAAGTAGTAAAAAACGCTAAAGGTGAAATGCAATTTGGTGGTGTGATTTATACTGATTCTGCAGATAAAGCTGCGCGATTCATCATGGTGTGCAATCAAAAAAATATTCCGCTCGTATTCTTGCAAGATGTGAGTGGATTTATGGTTGGCTCCAAATCAGAGCACGCTGGAATCATTAAAGATGGCGCTAAAATGGTGAACGCCATGGCCAATTCAGTAGTTCCAAAATTCACGATTGTGATGGGAAATTCTTACGGAGCCGGAAATTATGCGATGTGCGGAAAAGCTTACGACCCACGATTAATTGTAAGCTGGCCAACTGCCGAACTTGCTGTAATGAGCGGTGCAGCAGCAGCAAAAGTACTTTTACAAATTGAAGTTGCATCCCTCAAAGGAAAAGGTGAAGAAGTAGACGAAGCGAAACAAAAAGAACTCTACGATAAAATTAAATCGCGCTACGACAGACAAATTTCACCGTACTATTCTGCCTCCAGAATTTGGATTGATGCAATCATTGATCCGTTGGATACGCGCAAAGTAATTTCGATGGGAATTGAAATGGCCAATCATCACAAAGCTGAACAGCGCTACAATGTTGGTGCTTTGCAGACTTGATTCTAAAAGTTGATTTTCTTTAAGTAGAATCAGAATATTCAATAGAATGATTTAGCTCTTACGCTCAATCTCACGTAAATTTTCAAGCTTCTTATTTTTCAAAAAACCATTGATATCTTCAAGATGTTCTTTCACGCGTTTGTTACCGAATTCAAAAACTTTTGTCACCAATCCGTTTAAGAAATCACGATCGTGAGAAACAATAATGAGTGTTCCATCAAATGCAAGCAATGCATCTTTCAGAATGTCTTTTGTTTTCATATCAAGGTGATTGGTAGGCTCATCCAGAATCAATAAGTTGTAAGGTTCCAGAAGAAGTTTGATCATTGCTAAACGGGTGCGCTCACCACCAGAAAGTACTTTCACTTTTTTGGTCCAGCTTTCGCCGCCAAACATAAATGCACCTAAAATATCTTTCACTTTTGTTCTAATCTCCCCTACTGCCACATCATCGATCGTTTGCCAAACAGTTAAGTTTTCATCTAACTGCGCGGCTTGATTTTGTGCAAAGTAACCGATCATGGCATTGTGGCCTTGAATGCAAGTTCCTTCAAAATCAATTTCACCCATGATGGCTTTCATCATGGTAGACTTTCCTTCACCGTTTTTTCCAACAAAAGCAACTTTTTGTCCGCGTTCAATAACCATGGATGCTTTTTCAAACACCACATGATCACCATATTTTTTTGAAAGTTCTTCAACCGTCACAGGATAATTTCCAGAGCGAGGTGCTGGTGGAAATTTCAATCTTAATGCAGAAGAATCAACTTCATCAACTTCCACCAATTCAATCTTCTCAAGCATTTTTACGCGTGATTGAACTTGAAGTGTCTTAGAATAAGTTCCCTTAAAGCGTTCAATAAATCCTTCAATGTCAGCAATCATTTTTTGCTGATCATCGTATTGTTTTTGTTGTTGTTCTCTGCGTTCTTTTCTCAATTCAAGATAATGTGAGTATTTAGCTTTATAATCGTAAATGCGCCCCATTGTAATCTCAATTGTGCGTGTAGTCAGATTATCAACGAACGCTCTATCATGGGAAATTACAATCACACCTTTTGCATTTGTAATCAGAAACTCTTCTAACCACTGAATAGATTCAATATCCAGGTGATTGGTTGGCTCATCTAATAAAATCAAATCTGGTTTTTGAAGTAATATTTTTGCAAGTTCAATGCGCATTCTCCAACCACCGCTGAATTCTTTTGTTGATCGGGTAAAATCTTCACGTGAAAAGCCAAGACCTTTTAAAGTCATTTCAATTTCAGCATCGTAGTTTACTTCTTCTATTGCGTAGAATTTCTCACTGAGATCTGTTACCTTCTGAATCAAATCCATATAGCTGTCAGATTCATAATCCGTGCGGGTTTCAAGCTCTTTATTCAGAGCATCCATCTCCGTTTTCATGTTGTTGATTTTGGCAAATGCTTTTGCCGTTTCCTCAAAAACAGTACACTCATCTTCTGTCAGCAAATGTTGTGGCAAGTAGGCAATTACAGCATCTTTTGGTGCAGATACTTTTCCTCTAGTTGGTTGACTAACTCCAGCAAGAATTTTCAACAAGGTAGATTTACCTGCACCATTCTTTCCCATAAGAGCAATTCGGTCAGTATCATTTATTGAAAATGAAACATCACTAAACAGGTTACTCCCGTTAAACATCACTGAAACTGCATCAACTGTAATCATTGCTAAAAATTTTGCGAGTGCAAATATAGGCACTTTTTCAGGTTTTTAGCAGGCCGTTGGGCTTTAAGGAAATAGCGTTATTAACAAAGGGCATGGATAATCCGATAAAAAACAATGTACTTATCCGCTAAAGAATCTCTAACTTAGCGCCACTTTAAATAGATATGCTCTTCGATATTTTTATTACGCTTTTTCTAGTTTTCCTGAATGGTTTTTTTGTTGCGGCAGAGTTTGCCATCGTAAAAGTCAGAGCATCTCAATTAGAAGTAAAAGCCAAAGCCGGCAACAGATTTGCCATTCTTTCAAAACACATTGTTTCCCATCTTGACGGTTATCTTGCCGCAACTCAATTAGGTATAACGCTGGCTAGTCTTGGACTTGGTTGGATTGGAGAACCAGTGGTTTCCAAAATGATTATGGGCATTATGCACGCCTTTGGATCTGAAATGGATGAAGTATTGGCACACCGCATTGCTCTTCCAATTGCGTTTGCAATTATTACCGTGCTTCACATCGTCTTTGGTGAGCTTGCACCTAAAACAATCGCTATACAACGATCTGAAAAAACGGCGCTTGTACTTTCTTATCCATTACAATTTTTCTACTTTATTTTCAGACCCTTTATATGGGTATTGAATGGAATTGCAAATTTTCTGCTCAAACTACTTGGTATTACTGCTAGTCATGGCAATGAAGTCCACAGCAGTGACGAATTAAAATACCTTGTTCAGCTTGGAAAAGAAAGCGGTGAAATTGGAGAAACTAATTACGACATCATCAAAAATGCTTTTGAATTTTCAGACCATACAGCCGAAGAAATTATGGTTCCGCGAACGAAAGTAATAGCAATCGATTTGAACGATTATAACAGCGACACCATTGATAAAATGATCGATGAAAGTTTTTCAAGAATTCCTTGTTATGAAGATAGTTTGGACAATATTACAGGTATCGTCCATTTAAAAGATATTCTTAAAGCCATGCGAAAAGGTGGTGATGTGAATGTAAAAGAACTGATAGCGCCTGTCTTGTTGATTCCGCAAAATAAACGCATTGGCCAACTGCTTAAAGAATTTCAATCCAAACGCCAGCAAATGGCTGTGGTAGTAGATGAATACGGAGGCACAATTGGTATCATTACCATGGAAGATATACTTGAAGAACTTGTTGGTGAAATACAAGATGAATATGATAATGAAACACCTTTTGTAGAAAAAACCGGTGATAAAACATATTCGGTTTTGGCATCGGCAACATTGGATGATGTAAACGACTTATTACCGCATGAAATTGAGAAAGATGAAGCTTTCAATACACTTGCCGGTTATCTGATACACAAGTTTGGAAAAATACCATCTGTGAATGAAAAAATCAGCGTAGACAATTACGAATTCACTATCCTGAAAAAAACTAGAACAACAATCACCTTAGTAAGGATGGTTGATCTTACCGAATAAGCTCAATTACTTAGAGGTTGTCAAAATTGCCTGAACTGGCTCAAAAATTTCATTCACCCAAAGCGAATACATTTTAGCACTTGGATGTAGTTTATCTTTTGTGGTCAGGTCTGCTTCTATCGAAGCTCGCTTAGAAATTGTCGTGATGTCAAAAAAAGGAATTTCAAACTCAGCACAAATTTCTTTGCAGACCTGATTCCATTGGTCAATTTCTTTTCCAATCGATTCGCGCTCCAGTTTGCCGAAAGGCGTTGAACCATAATCTGGAATACTGAGTACAAAAACGCTTGATTTACCTGTAGCACTTAAATTAATGGCTGTATTCAACAAGCTGCGTAAATCTTTTTGTATTGTTCAATAGATTTACCCTGAAACTGATTGTTTACACCAATGAGTAGAGACACCAAATCATATTTTTGGGAAAGATTTTCTGCTTCAATCGCAGCAATAAGATTATCCGTGCGCCAACCCGTTCGCGCAATGACTTTAGGCTGCTCTGTCGAAATACCTTTGGCATTTAACTTTTTAACCAATTGATAAGGCCATGAATCGATGACTGCAACACCTTCACCGATGGTATAAGAATCGCCAAGCGCTAAGTAAGAAGCGGTGGCGCGTGTATTAATGGTTTGCATCGTAATCCCAATAATTAAAAAGAAAGTTATTTTCTGCACAAATCAAATATTAGTCAAACACAAATTTATCAAATCTAACACACTGAGATACAAGCGTTGCTTAAAAACTGAGTCAGATGAACAACTGTTTAGAAAATATTATCCGGTTAAAAAAGCTATTTTAGCATACCCTGCGTGAAAAAAGACGAGTCAAATAAAACACGAATCAAGTTTGTACAATCTCGTACATCGCCTATTCGGTTTGTATTATTGACTTTTCTAATACTTATATCAGTATTTACATGGACTCAAAACTACGGCGATAAAAAGTTCTATCTTATAGATTCACTTAATCTGGACAACATATCAGACAGTGATAAAGAATTAATTGATACTTCGCTGGCGCTCTACCATCTTGAAAAACATGACACCGCCAAACTTGATTTGATTGAGCATATAGTGGATGAATGTTGGGATGAAAATATCTGGCCCAGCTATAATTCATTTATTTTTGAGCATGCATATAAGCAACTGCTAGTTGCCCGTTCACAGGAGGAGCAGCGCAAGTTTGCTTCACTTCTGGCCGGTTCAATCAGCAATATCGGATACATCTATGACAATCAGGGCAACGTAACGGGTGCTTTGGAATACTATCACAAATCTCTTGAAATTTATGAGCGCATTGGTGACAATGACGGAGCTTCTTCAATCTTCAATAATCTGGGGGTCTTATACAGCGCGCAAGGAGATACATCAAAGGCCATGTACTACCACAATGAAAGTTTACGCTTAAAAAAATTGCTTGGAGATGATGTTGGGGTATCTCTTTCACTGAATAATATAGGAACAATCTATAAAAACAGAGGGCGTGTTTTTGAGGCATTGGACTGCTTTGAAAAAAGCTTGCGGATCTGCAAAAAAAATGAAGACTTGCGGGGAATGGCAATCTGCTATGACAATATTGGAGGAGTCTATTACAGCGAGGGCTATGTTTTAAAAGCGATTGATTTTTATCAAAAGGCGTATGACATTCGAGTCTTAAACGGTGAATATTCCGGCGCAGCATTTTCACTGAATAATATTGCTAGTGTTTATCTCTCGATGGGAAAATTGAATGAAGCCCTCACGCATGCAAAAAGAAGTTTGGATCTGGCACAGGAAATTGGATATCCTATGGACATTCAAAATGCATCGGAGTCGCTGTACAAAATCTACAACATTAAATCTGATTTTAAAAATGCTCTTTTGTATCATGAACTTTATGTGGCGATGCGCGATAGCTTGCACAATGAAAATAATGAGCGTGCCATACTTTCTCAAGCTTTAAAATATGAATATGAAAAAGAGATTCTCAAAAAAAATCTTGAGCACCTAAAACAACAAGAAATAAAAGATTTACAAATAAAGGAACGTGATGCTACAATCAATCAGGAAAAAACAATGCGATACGCTTTGGTTATTGGTATGTTGCTAATGGTTTATGTTGTTTATATAAGTGTACGAAACTATAGACGAAAACAAAAAGATAACGAATTGATTCAGCTGCAAAAAAACGAGGTTGAATCTCAAAAACAAAAAATCGAAAAGCAACATCATATTCTTGAAGAAACCTATAAAGAGATTTCGGATAGTATTACTTACGCAAAAAGAATTCAGCAAGCAATTTTGCCTCCAACAGAAAATATCAGCGCACAATTTAAAGACAGTTTTATTTGGTATCAGCCAAAAAATGTTGTCAGCGGAGATTTTTTCTGGATGGAATCCTTCGCTAAGGCTACGGATTCCGAGGGAAAAGATTTGGGTGAAAAAATTACAATTCTTGCTGTAGCTGATTGCACTGGACATGGTGTTCCCGGCGCAATGGTGAGTGTGGTTTGTCACAACGCATTAAACCGAAGTGTCCTTGAGTTTGGTCTGACGAGCCCCTCTGATATTCTCAACAAAACGCGCGAGTTGGTCATTGAAACTTTTGACAAAAGTGGTGGCGAAGTAAAAGATGGAATGGACATTTCTATCATTTGTTTGAATTCAAAATTGAATCAAATCAAGTACGCCGGCGCCAATAATAATCTCTACGTGATTCGCCAAGGCTTGTTACCAGATCCGCTTGGTGACCGAACTGAAATTGCATTGAATGATGAGTCAATTTGTACCTTGATTGAATTGAAATCTGATAAGCAACCCAATTGGTCGATTTGCAAAAGCAAAACCTTTCAGTGATGTTATTTTTAGATTAGAACCAGATGATCAGATTTATCTTTTCACCGATGGACTTGCTGATCAGTTTGGCGGACCAAAAGGAAAAAATTCAAGTATCAGCAATTCAAAGAATTCTTGTAAAAAATCATCGTCAGCCAATGGAGCGATCAAATGGATGCCTTATCCAATGCTTTTGAAAATTGGAAAGGTGAACTAGAACAAGTTGATGACGTTTGCATCATTGGTGTTCGACCATGATTGATCCCTTGTTTCATTGCTTTCAAAAAAGAAATCAGTCTTGCAGATATTCCTTTAAAATCAATAATCCGTTTGAATCACACACACCTGAAATTTGCAAAATTGCAGCCATCGAGTGCAAGATTTTTTGACTCAATACACCTGCCTGGATCCACAATTTTGGAACTGATTCTTCAAAAGAAAGGTACTTCAAAAGGAAAGATGTTTGGCGTTTTAGTAGTTAGAAACGCTCAGAATGAATTGGGATATCTTGCTACTTTTTCAGGAAAAATTGCTGATGAAAATTATCCGTCCTGTTTTGTACCGTCCGTTTTTGATTCGAGCTCAGATGATTTTTTCATTGACAAAGGAATGCACAAACTAACCCAAATAGGCAATGAAATCAGTGCCTTGGAAAAATCGGTAACACAGGAATCTGTGGACAAAATAGAAGAACTCAAAAATCTGCGCAAAACAAAATCAGCCCAACTTCAGCAACAACTTTTTGATCATTATCATTTCATGAATCAGCAAAAGGATTCTAAAAATTTGTGCGCCATTTTTGAAATATACAATTCTAAAAAACCACCTTCTGCTGCCGGCGAATGTGCGGCACCAAAACTACTTCAATACGCTTTTCAGCATGACATGAAACCATTAGCCATCGCAGAATTCTGGTGGGGCAATCTCCTAAATCTGAAATAAGAATTCATGGCGAATTTTATACCGCATGCAATGATAAGTGCAGACCTATTTTGAGTTATATGCTTGGGGAAAAGTTTTGAATTTAGAATAATAACGATCAAACGTTAATTCAAAGGGATCCTCCCTATGGTCGAGATGACTGGTTAATTTCAAACATCGAAGATTGAAAGAATAAATTACATACAAAGTTACAAATTCGATATTCAATATTCGATATTTCTCTGTTCGATATTCTTTTAAAATCTTTGAAGTTTCCAAAATCAATGCAAAAAAAATCCCCCGGGCACTTACTCCGGGGGATCTATCAGTATCAGACGCAGCTACTAAGCAGTTATACTCACCTTATGTTTATCTACGAGTTTCCTCAAGTTAATCAACGCATAACGCATTCGCCCTAATGCGGTGTTGATACTAATGTCTTCTTGTTCTGCAATATCTTTAAAACTCATTCCTTTGAACAGCCTGTTTACCAGTACATCGCGTTGTTCTCCGGGTAAAAACTCTACCAGTTTAACGACATCTGACTCAATCTGTTCTTTAATCAGGGAATCTTCGACATTGATGTCGGTTAGTTTTAATACTGCAAAAATATTGAAATCTTCGTTCTTAGAGCTCGATTCTGAAATCATTTGCATTTTTTTTGCTTTTCTGAAATGATCAACCACCATATTATGAGCAATGGTAAGCACCCACGGCAAAAACTTTCCTTCGTCATTGTACATTCCATTCTTAAGGGTTCGAATGACCTTTATGAATACTTCCTGGAATAAGTCGTTGGTTAGCTCGTGGTTACGAACTTTAGAATAAATATAGCCATAGACTCTATCTTTATTCAGGGTTAATAAAATTTCAAAAGATTTTTCGTCGCCTGCCTGATACGCACGTATCAAGTCTCTTTCAGTCAGAACTTCATTTCTCATAGCTTACTCTTTTAGGCGCCAATCGTGAGATTGACACTGTTTTTTCATTTAATTTTCAAGAGTAGAAATAAGCTATAGGCGTGTGTGTTTATAATTGAATACGTCAAATATAGAGGATGGGTTGGTAAAAACAAAATATTCTTCTGATTGTTTAATTTTACTGAGTCAACGGTGTGATATCTTGATTCATCGGTAGTACCTTTAACGCAATTATCTCTCTTTATTACATAAATGGCTGTCAAACAACGCGAAATCGAAATCAAAGGAGCACGGGTTCACAACCTCAAAAACGTTTCTTTAACGATACCACACAATCAATTCGTAGTAATTACGGGGCTTTCAGGATCAGGAAAAAGCTCTTTGGCTTTTGATACACTTTTTGCTGAAGGACAGCGTCGATATGTCGAGAGTCTATCATCTTATGCCCGTCAATTTTTAGGAAGATTTGATAAACCAGATGTAGATTATATAAAAGGAATCTCCCCGGCTATTGCAATTGAACAAAAAGTAATCTCCAATAATCCAAGATCAACCGTAGGAACCGCAACCGAAATTTACGATTACCTCAAAGTACTTTTTGCGCGCATTGGTAAAACATACGATGAAGAAACCGGACAAGAAGTAAAAAAGCACAGTGTGACGGATGTGGTGAACTTTATCACTTCATTTAAGAACGACGAAAAATATTTGATACTTGCCCCATGGAGATTAAAAGAAGGGATCTCTACAAAAAAATCTGTTGAAATTTTATTGTCTCAAGGCTATACACGTGTCTTTGTAAATAATGAGCTGGTTGATTTAACTGAAGCCAAAACCATAAAACACGTCACCGATAAAAGTTTTATCGTCATTGACCGTTTGAAACATAATCTTGCTGATGAAGATTATTTATCGCGTGTTGCAGATTCCGTTCAGACTGCTTTCTACGAAGGTTTTGGAGATGCTGTTGTTTTTCAGATTGACTCGAAAAAATATTCATCTTTTACAAATCGATTTGAATTAAACGGCATTTCATATATTGAACCCACCATCAATTTCTTCAGCTTTAATAACCCTTATGGAGCATGTCAAAGTTGTGAAGGTTATGGAAGCATTATTGGTATTGATCCAAATCTGGTTGTACCGGATAAAACAAAAAGTGTCTTTGATTCAGGTATCGCTCCCTGGAAAGGTGAAAAAATGAGTGAATGGAAAGACAATCTCATTCGTCATGCTGAGAAATATAAATTTCCGATTCATCGTCCGTATGCTGAGTTGACAAAATCAGAAATTGATTTACTCTGGAAAGGAAATAAAGATATTTGGGGAATCAATAACTTCTTTGAGTTTCTACAACAGAACTCTTATAAGATTCAATATAGAATCATGCAATCACGCTATCGTGGTAAAACACTATGCCCGGATTGTCGAGGAACCCGTTTGCGGAAAGAAACTAATCTGGTAAAAATTGATGGATATTGTTTAAGTGATTTCATTTTGATGCCGGTAACCGATTTGAAAAACACCTTTGAAAAATTAAAACTAGATAAGTATCAGAAAGAAATTGCTGAACGACTTTTGCTTGAAATTAAAAACCGAATTACCTATTTAGATGAAGTTGGTTTGGGTTATCTTACTCTGAACAGACAATCCGGAACGCTTTCTGGTGGCGAATCACAGCGCATCAACTTAGCAACTTCTTTAGGAAGTTCCTTAGTTGGGATCCATGTATATTTTAGATGAACCCAGTATCGGTTTACATCCACGTGACACGGCAAGATTAATTGGAATTTTACAGCGATTAAAAGCTGTTGGAAACACCGTTATTGTTGTTGAGCATGAAGAAGAGGTGATGATGGCTGCTGATCAGATTATTGACATTGGTCCGCGCGCAGGAATTTTTGGAGGTGAAATTGTTTTTCAAGGAAAGCACAAAGATCTTTTGAAATCAAAAAGTATTACAGCACAATATCTAACAAATCGATTGCAAATTCCGATTCCGGAGAAACGCAGAAAACTCACAAATAAAATTGTGATCAAAGGTGCGCGTGAAAACAATTTAAAAAATGTAGATGTTTCTATTCCGTTGAATGGATTGGTTTGTATCACAGGCGTCAGTGGCTCAGGAAAATCAACGCTTGTAAAACAAATCCTTTACCCTGCTCTTTTGAAAGCGCTTGGAAAATCAAGCAATAAAACAGGTGATTTTGACGGCTTGTCAGGTGATCTAAAACGACTGGCTGAAGTTGAAATGATTGATCAAAATCCCATTGGAAGATCTTCACGAAGCAATCCTGCAACGTATGTAAAGGCATTTGATTTTATTCGTGAATTATTTGCTAAACAACAACTCGCAAAAATTCGCGGATTGAAAGCAGGCTTCTTCTCATACAACGTTCCCGGCGGGCGCTGTGAGGTTTGCAAAGGCGATGGCGAAATCACAATCTCGATGCAATTTATGGCCGATGTGCAACTGCAATGTGAAGAGTGCAAAGGAAAAAGATACACACAAGAAACGTTAGAAGTAGAATACCACGGAAAAAATATCAATGATGTTTTGAATCTTTCAATCGATGAAGCAATTGTATTTTTTGATGGAAAAATTGGACTTGAACAAAAAGTAGTTGAACGCATCAAACCTTTATCAGAATTAGGGTTGGGATATCTAACCCTTGGACAATCATCGAGCACACTTTCAGGTGGTGAAGCTCAACGAATTAAATTAGCCTCGTTCTTAACGATAGGTCAAAAAAATCCAGCTCCTACCCTTTTCATTTTTGACGAACCGACTACAGGTTTGCATTTTCACGATATTGATAAACTCATCATCGGCTTCAACGAATTAATCAAATTAGGCCATTCTATTTTAGTCATTGAACACAACATGGAAGTAATCAAATGCGCTGACTGGATCATTGATATTGGCTTAGAAGGTGGTGTGAATGGTGGCAATGTTGTTTTTGAAGGCACGCCTGAAGATCTAGCGAAGGATAAAAAATCGTACACTTCAAAATATTTGAAGGAGAAGTTGGAAGTAAAGAAGATGGTGAAGGGTTAATTTTTCCTAATCAGTTTTCAGATCTCACGCGATGTCTCATATTATTTGAACGGACAATTAGCTTCCCTCTTTTTTGTAAAAATCCAAATTAAATCTACATTTGATTTAGAAAAGGATTAGTGGAGATGGCAAAATTTAAAGGAAAATACAGAATAGAATCTGCGCGATTAAAGGGATACGATTATTCTTCCGAAGGGTCTTATTTTATTACAATCTGCGCACATAAAATGCAACATTTTTTCGGACATATCGAAAATGAAAAAATGCATTTAAATGAAATCGGCAAACTTGCCGAAAAATTCTGGAAAGAAATTCCAGAATTTTTCCCCCGCGCAATTCTCCATGAATTCGTCATCATGCCGAATCACATGCACGGCATCATCACCCTAACTCCAATAAAAACGAATGCACAGACGTCGCATTGCGACGTCTCAATACCCAATACTGAATCCCCAAACGATCTCGAAATGAATGTACAGACGTCGCAGTGCGACGTCTCAATACCCAATACTGAATACCCAAACAATCTCGAAACGAATGTACAGACGTCGCATTGCGACGTCTCAATACCCAATACTGAATCCCCAAACAATCTCGAAATGAATGTACAGACGTCGCAATGCGACGTCTCATTGAATCCACCAAAAGAAATTGATATTACTACCACAATGGAGACGGCGCAATGCGACGTCTCTACCAAAAAACAAAAAATGGCGGCCATTCGGCCCAAATCAGGATCACTTTCAGTGATTATTAGATCATACAAATCGGTGGTATCGAAACACGCACACAAAATTTCTAAAAATTTTGAATGGCAGGAACGCTTTTATGATCGAATTATTAGGGATGAAAATGAATTTGCTCGGATCGCGAACTACATCCAAAACAATCCTAAAAACTGGGATGGCGAGGAAATCTTTTTATAACTCGTTCTCTTTTTTGAACTTCGCTTTCACCAACTCAAACACCCCAACATTCAGCCCTAGCAGTGTAAAGCTATACAATACATCTTCAGCCGGAATCGTAAAAATCCGAAACGGTGTTCGTTCCAAATCATCATACCAAACAATGGGTGCATCTGTAAATCCGCCTGTTAAAACTCCATTCACCAGCATGAACGGAATAATCGAAATCATAAAAGCTATCGGTAAAAAATGTAGCTGCTTTCGCAAAAACCAAATCACAAGAAGTGTCAATAGCGACGACCCAATCACATATTGTGCATAGGCTCCATAGTAACCGAATATCGCAATGAAAAAAATGTATGCGAAAATCAAAATATAAAACAGAATGTTGAATTTTTGAAAATTAATTTTTGCAAAATAGGCTTTGACACAAGCATAAATAAACACACACGAGAACGGAACTACTACAAAAAAGAGAACTTCTTCAATAGGTAAATTTGCAATATAAACACCTGTCAGATAATCAGGATTAAAGCCCCATACAGCAGTTTTTGTAAAATAATAATCCCAAATTAAAAATGGAATTCCAACGACTAAACCTGCAAGAAAAACAAATTTCCATTGTTTAACATAGGCCACTTTTTTATCGAAGCTTAAAATGAGTGGAAAAAAAATTGTCGCTAAATCGAGAAGTAAATAGAGCGACTTCATACATTGAAATATTTACGCGGCACCAATAACATTCCAAAACAGGTTCCGTGTTCTTTGTATTGATTTTTGTGATGCACCTTATGTGCCTTGCGAATGGCTCTGAAATAGCTGTTATCTGTTTTATCAAACCACTTAAATCGTCTGTGAATTAAGACGTCGTGAACAAGAAAATAAACCAAACCATAGAGTGCAATTCCTCCTCCAAAACCTACTACAAAATAGTTACCATAAATCATTCCAAGCATAATACATAGCCAGGAGGGTATTGCGACGATCAAGAAGAAACGGTCATTTTTTTGAAAGAGATTTCCATTGGGTTTGTGGTGATCTTCATGCCAACTCCAAAGAGGACCATGCATCAAATACTTATGCGCTGACCATGCTCCGCCTTCCATCAATAAAAATGCCAGAATGAATGCAATTGTAAACCACATATTACAACAAATTTAACGCGATAAAAAATCCGACCCAAATAAAATACAAGAAAAAACCTGTTCTATTTTGTTTATCTGTTAATCGCAGGTACAGATATGCAAAAGCCGTTGAAAAAATAAACCAACAAACATAATTGTAAAATGGAATATGATCGTTTTCCCAAATCCAGAATTTGTATTTGATGGCAACCGGCTCAATGATAAAATCAAGCATAGTGGCAGCCAATCCGGCTAATACAGCCTTCAAAGGAAGTGCCAATTTCAGATTGAAAAAAAGTGATGCAGATGAAACTACAATTACAAACCAATTCACACCAATGATAATCGGCACACCTAAAAATTGTTGACTCAAAACATCCGTGTAGTGATAGTTTCCAAAAAGTAATCCGGTTTTTATTCCAATCAATTCAACTATAAATCCAAGTATAAAAATCACTACAAAAGCAAGTGCAGTAAGACTTTTTGATTCGCTTAGAAACACAAGAAAGCCACACAATAACAGATTCAACGGAGTCAACATAACATTCTCAGGACTATTGAAAAACAAATAGAATCCAACTGAATGAAAGATCAACAGCACTATTGGAAAATATGGAATCAACTTAGCCTTCATGTTGAATCAATTCAGAAACAATTTTTGCAGATTTAAGCACTAAAGGAATTCCTCCGCCCGGATGCACGGTTCCACCACAGAAATAGAGTTTAGGGTACTTTTTACTTTTATTTCCATGTCTTTTTAGCGCGGCTAATTTCCCATTTGAAGACGCTCCATAAAGCGCTCCCATAAAGGATCCTGTGTCTTCTTCAATGCCTTTTGAAGTCCAGATTCGTTCCCTCACAATCTCATTTTTCAAATCAATTTCAAACTGCATCTTCATGCGAGCTAAAATTTTTTCTTTAAGCACTAAAATTTGATCCTCTGTTGGTACTACACCAGCAGGCGTATTCACCATTACAAACCAATTCTGGCCATTTTCAGGAGCATCCTTTGCTTTGACGACAGAAGAAACATGTACATAAATAGTTGGATCTTCTGGTATTATTTTTTTTGTAAAAATCTGTTCAAATTCATTTCGGTAATCTTCACTGAAAAAAATAGAATGCAAACCAAGTTCAGGCATCTTTGATTTGATTCCCCAATAGAAAACCACTGCTGAGCTCGATCGCTCCTGCTTTGAATAGTGATTGAGCAGCTTTTCATCTTTTAGAATATCCCGGTAAAATTTCACGTGATCAATTGCACAAATTAAGTATGATGACTGTAATTGTTCAGATGCAGTCTTAACAAAATATTTTTCCGCGCTGAATTTTACAGATTCAATGTCAGCATCAAATTTAAATTCCACTCCCTGATCAACTGCAAGCTGATAAAGGGATTCAGCGATGCTGCGCATACCATTAACAGGGAAATACGTGCCGGTGTTGCCTTCCAGGTGTGGGATCATACTGTAGAGTCCGCTCATCTTAAATGGATTGGAACCATTATATGTTCCAAACCGATCAAAAATTTGAACCAGTTTAGGTTCCTTTAAGGTAGAATGATTGTATTGATGCAGCGATTTTCTAAGTTTTGCAGTTAAAAAATGCGGGTATCGCACAATCAAATCTTTTCTAAAAACATCTTTGAATTTGACTGGAGGATTATCAATAAAAAAATCACCGATTCTTGCGTAAGTTTCTTTGCTTCTCTCCAGATAGGTCAGTGTTTTGTATGCCAATTCAGAAGTGAATTTTTTGGTCAACTCTTGTTTTAGTTTTTCGTGATTTCCAGAAAAAATCAAACTGCTTTTATCTTTAAAAAAATAGGTACATGAAGTCTCATGTCTAACATAATTGAAATAATCCCTAGGATTTTTTCCACACAGCTCAAAGAGTTCGTCGACCAATTCCGGTGATGTGAAGAGCGAAGGACCTTTATCAAATCGAAATTCACCTTCAGAAAACTCAGCTAATTTACCTCCATGTGTACTGTTTTTTTCAAGTACAATTACTTGAAATCCCTGACTACGCAATCGTATGGAAGCAGCAATCCCTGCTAATCCGGCTCCAATAACAATGGCTGACTTTGGCAATTCTTGCTTCATCGTTGTGTTTGACTCAACAAGTGGTTTTTTACTTTTGAGAAAATAATTTTAAACCAAACCGTATAATGATCTGGATTCATCTTCATGTCGTTTTCAAGATCAGTCAGATTCACAAATTTCCATTCAGAAACCTCAGATTCATTTATGACCGGACGATCATTATATTTTCCGATATAAACATGATCAAATTCATGCTCAGTCAACTGCTGATCAAGTTCTGCTTTATAGATAAATGAAGTAACAAATTCCAATGCCGTATCAAAACCCATCTCTTCCTTTAATCTTCTGTGACAGGCAACTTCAACAGTTTCATTAGGATCAGGATGACTGCAGCACGTATTAGTCCATAGACCTCCCGAATGATATTTATCGAACGCACGTCTTTGCAACATCAATTCATTTTCATCGTTAAAAATAAAAATAGAAAAAGCACGATGCAACAATCCCTTCTGATGTGCCTCTAATTTCTCAAGTACACCAAGTGGCTGATCAAATTCATTTACCAGGATTACTTCTTTCATCGATACTAATTAAGAAATTCTTTCACTTGTTTTTTATACGATTCACTCCAGTCTGTTTGATTCATGTTGGCAAGAATGAATTTTTTGTCTTCTTCAATGCTGGATGCATAATCCAAAAAGAAAGGACACCCTTGCTGCACGCAATACCGAATATAGCGTATTTCAACATTCTTTGGATATTTAGCAACAGCTGCTTCTAATCTTTCTTTACCTGCATTAAAATATTCCAATTTGGTTCCGGGCCAGGTTGCATGATTGGCCAAGGTCATTTCAGCACCGGCATTGTAGGCATAGTAAACAGGAAATGTTGCCAAACTATAGCTGTTGGTAAGTTCGTACAATTTTGTATTGGAGGCTTCATCGGTTGAAGCTTTTGCAAATAAATCACGAATTTCTACCATGCTCGGATGAGCCATGGTAATTGAAGTAATCAATAAGAGGAGAAATAAAACAGAGGTTTTCATGTTAAATTAAATTGATGCTGTTTTTGACATATGATTTAAAGAACAAATACCATTTAGTATTATTAGGCACACTGATTCTGTTGTGCAAGAGTTCTTTGATATTTCGTCTTTTTATTTCACGCAAGAGGCGTGTATAGTAGACATAGCTCAGATAAACACCAAATCGTGATGACTTTGGCAATTGAACAATCCCTTTATAAGCTTCTGCAAATTCAGTTTCGATTTCTTCCTCTATCATCATTTTTTCCTGTACTGAAAGATTATTAATTGCTCCGATATGCGGAAAATAAACCCGACCTAATTCATTGACATCGTCTTTCAAATCTCTCAGAAAATTTATTTTTTGAAAAGCAGAACCTAATTTCATTGCAAATGGAGTCAGTCGCTCATATTCTGCCTGGTTGCCATAAACAAAAATTTTCAGGCACATTAAACCAACTACCTCTGCAGAACCAAGTATGTATTCTTTATAACGTTCATCATTATAATCAAGCTTTACGAGATCCATTTCCATGCTATGTAAAAACTGTTCAATCAGCTTGAAATCGATCTCATATTTATGCACAGCTGCCTGAAACGAATTCAATATTGGGTTCAATGAAATTTTGCGTTCGAGCGCCAGGTAAGTATCATTCTTAAATTCACTCAAGAGCACCTGCTTATCAAAATCATGGAAAGTATCCACAATTTCGTCAGCAAACCTTACAAATCCATAAATAGCATGAATGTCGTCTCCGATTTTTTTATCCAGACACCGAACGCCGGCATAGAATGACGTACTGTACATTCGCGTCACACTCTGTGATGCTCTTCTGGAAACATCGTCAAACAGTTTTTTCATAATTCTTGAGGATTTGTTTAGCCACTACTTTACCGCTGATTAGTGCAGGGGGAATTCCAGGTCCCGGCACGGTAAGCTGTCCGCAATAGTGCAAGTTTTTGAGTTTTGAGGTAATTTTTGGTTTGAGGTTTGCTGTCTGGCGCAAGGTATTTGCAAGTCCATAAGCGTTTCCTTTGTAGGCATTATAATCTTTTGCAAAGTCATTAATTGCATAAGACCGTTTATAAATGATGGAATCTGTAAATGATGTTCCGGTATGCTTTTCAACTCGATTGAGCATCAACTGAAAATACTTTTCACGGATAGCTTCTGTGTCTTCAATTTCAGTTGCAATTGGCATCAGAAAAAATAAATTTTCATATCCTTCTGGTGCAACCGTTTTATCTGTAGTACTTGGAGCACAGACATAGAACAATGGTTTTTCAGGCCATTTTGGATTTTCATAAATCTCTTTACCGTGTGCATTTAAATCTTCATCAAAGAAGAGATTGTGATGCAATAGCCCGCTTACTTTTTTAGATACACCAACATAATAAATCAAACAACTTGGCGCCAATTTTCTACTGTTCCAATACTTTGAATCATATCTTCTGAACTCTTTTGGAACCAGGTTTTGTTCTACGAAATGATAATCTGCGCTTGCAATGATTTCTTCTGTTGGAATAGAGTCATTACCAATTTCAATGGACTCAATTTTTCCGGCCTTAACATTGAATTTTTTAATTTCAGAATTGGTGTACACCTCCACTCCTTCTTTCTGTGCAATCTTCACCAGCGCTGCAGACAATGCATTCATACCTCCTTCAGGATACCAGGTTCCTAATTCGAGATCAACATAATTCATCAAAGTATAAAGTGATGGAATTCGCGAAGGCATCTCGCCTAAAAATAAAACCGGAAAATTTAATATTGCGCGCGCTTTCTGTGACGAAAATCTTTTGGCAACATCTTTTTCTACCGATTTGAAAACGTCTAGTTTTACAGCATTCTTTAACGCTCTCAGATTTAAAAGTTCAGACCATTTAACACCCGGATTTTCCATAAAATCAACGGTTGCAATATCATATTTCACCTTTGCGTCTTTCAGAAATTTTTTGAGTTTTGTTGAACCATCTTTTTCCATTTGGTCGAACAACACTTCTAATCCTTTCATGTCTGCAGGCACATCGGTAGGCTTATCATCTTTCCAAAAAATACGGTAAGATGGCTTTAGCTGTGTCAGTTGAAAATAGTTTTACGGTCTTCACCGAGGTCATTAAACAATTTGTCTACAAGTTCGGGCATCCAATACCAGGATGGTCCCATATCAAATGTAAATCCTTGCTCTTTGTAAGCACGCGATCGACCACCAAGTGATTCATTTTTTTCGAATACACGTACTTTTACCCCTTGCTTTGCGAGATAGCACGCAGCATACAATCCGGATAAACCTCCGCCAATAATATCAACCTTACGCATGTGAGAGTTGTTCTGAGAGAATTTTTCTTGCCTGAAAAATACGGCTCTTTACCGTTCCGATAGGCAAACTCATTTCCTCGGCAATTTCGTGATATTTAAATCCTTGGCAATGTTTTTCGAAAGGAATTCTAAAATCATTTGCAAGATCCTGAATTGCTTTTTCAATAATTTGTTTGTTCATCATAGCATCTGGCCCATATAAATCAGCTTCTCCCTGTTGAACAACAAAGGAATCTGAATCATATTTTACAACGCGCGCTGCCTTGCGGCGGTATCCATTGATAAAAACATTACGCATGATAATTCGCAACCAGCCTTTCAAATTCGTATTGGTTCTGAATTTATCATAATTCATTAATGCTTTTAGCATCGTTTCCTGAGCAAGATCTTTAGCATCATCCTCATCGCGGGCATATTTTTTAGCAAAGTGATTTACAAAATCACTAAGATTTATTACTTGGGATTGAAATTCAAAAGCTGTCATTTGTTTAACTTTTTAGATTTTTCGTTAAACAAAATTAGGCATAAAAATGAAGAATCCAAACTTTTGTTTAATTATTTTTAAAAATAGTTAAACAAAACTACAAGTCAATGTCTTTTTCAGATTGAATTTGATGAATAGGTTCAGGAAGTAAATCGAGATACTTGGCCAACTGATAACCGCCCATGTAGATTTGACGAGGCAATATGAATGAACAAAGTTGTTTTATAAAATCCGCAAAGAATGCACGATCAGTTTCTGCAATGATACTTGTAAAAATATAGTCAGGCTTCATATGCTCAACCATAACTTTCAAGTCCTTCAATGGAACGTTTTGACCTAAATAATAACACTCATATCCTCTGCTTTTAAGCAGATAGTGATAATATAAAAGACTTAATTCATGCATTTCACGTTCATGCAAGAACAAAATCACCTTGCCTTTAATCTTTTTGGAGGACTGACTTTACTGGTTTCGGTGATAAAAAATTCGCGCAGAATATTGGAAAAAAAATGTTCGTGCGAAACACTGATAGCATCAACTTGCCAAAGATCTCCAATCTTACGAAGCAGTGGTATCATAACCTGAGTATACAATTTTAGCATACCCATTTCTGAATTGAGTTCTGAAAGTTTTTTCCGAATCTTCAACTCATCCAATTCCATGATGTATTTAACAAAATGTTCAACATGGTCAGACGGGTTCTCAGATGCAGCCAAAAGGATGTTGGTTGCCAGGTCGGTTATTTCGTCCTCTGTAAGTTTTGCGATTTTTGAAATTTTATACCCGTTGGAATAAAGTAGATTAATATTCAAAATCTTCTTTAGATCGCGATCCGAATAGTAACGAATGTTAGTGTCTGTTCGCTTAGGTTCTAACAGATTATAACGCTGCTCCCAAATACGCAAGGTATGCGCTTTGATATTTGTGAAGTTTTCAAGATCCTTAATGGAATAATCTGCCATGCCCGAAGTAACAACCGTGTTTCAACTTTGTTCAGTCTGACAAAAATAATTTGTTAAAAAGCTCAATTTACTGTCAAGTCTGACGATCTGATAACAGCAAGAGGTTAGCAACTTTGAAAAACCGCAATCACCAATGAAACTTATTTCTCAATTTTTTCAAATGATTTTACAATTCCCTGAATCAAGGATGAACTGAATCCCTGATGTTCCATTTCATTTAAACCAGTTATGGTGCATCCTTTTGGAGTAGTGACCTTGTCAATTTCTTGTTCAGGATGTGTACCTTTTTGAAGAAGTAATTCTGCCGCACCTTTAACGGTCTGGGTTGTAATTCGTGTCGCTGTTTCTGAATCAAAGCCAATTTGAATTCCACCTTGAATCATAGCGCGAATAAATCTGAGCACATAAGCGATTCCGCATGCACCTAAAATGGTTGCTGCTTCCATCAGGTTTTCATCCACAACAACCGTTTCACCGATACTTTGAAAAATTTTCGAAACATCTGCTGTTTCTTTTGAAGTGCCATTTTTAGTACTGATGCATGTGATAGATTCACCAATTGAACTTGCGGTATTGGGCATCACTCTAAAAACAGGTATGTCCTTTTTGAGAGTAGCCTTTATCTGATCGATGGTGATCTCTGAAGCCACAGAAATAATAACATGATCTTTTTTCAAGACCGGCGTTATTTCTTTCAAGAGCTCAAGAACCCGATAAGGCTTTACCGCAACAATGATATACTTTGATTTCTGAACAGCTTTTTTATTATCAGCACTTGTTTGAACGCCTTTGTCAGCAATCGCTTTAAGTGAAGTATAGTTTCGTCGCGTAGCAAAAATACTACCTGCACTTTTTTTATCTTTTGAAATTAATCCTTCAACAATTGAAAGACCAATGTTACCACAACCTAATACCGCTATTGAACTCATAAAATTTAAAAGTTCAAAACTACATTAAATGTTTGAATATGAAATTTTGGTTGATGGGTTGATGGGTTGAAAGGTTGATGAGTTGATTGGTTGAAAATAATTCATCGCCAAATACTTGCCAACGAATACCAGATTACTGATCACCTGACCACCGATTACCTGCTTACTGATTACCTGACCACCGATTACCTGACCACCGATTACCTACTTACTGATTACCAATTTACCAAATCCCCGATTACCCGACCACCGATTACCGGATTACTGATTACCGATTACCAATTATACTAGTACAACTACAATTCTACTTATCCTTGCGCGCGGCGCGTTCTTGCTCCTTTTTCTTCTTGTTGTGTTCTTTGGTATTCTGTTTTCGCTGTTGCTTACGTTCTTTGTCTTTTTGCTGTTCAGCCTTATATGCATCCTTATCAAGAATGACAACCTGATCATTGAATGGAACTATGCCTTTCTGAATGTCGCTGATAACATGTTCCGCAATTTTATCTTTTCCATTGGGTTCAAATTTCTCGTGAATGTTCTGATCCCAAATTTTGCCCATCAATTCAAATACTTCAGCATTTTTTTTACCTCTGTACGCTGTCGCGATTTCATAGACCGTCAAGCCGGTTTCGCGATGAATCAGTTTCATGAGCATTCGGCCTTCACTGGTGTAAAACTCGTAAATCACATATTTGAATTCATCCCGCAAATTCTGATAAGAATCTTTGTAGAACTTATTTTGTTTTCTGCGCTTTTCAATGGAAGCTGCATTCTGATTTATTTCATCCAAAACATCTGCAGCATATAAAGCATAAGGATACACCTTAACGATTAATATTTTAAGGCGATTATATTCTTGCATATAATCACGGGTATAAACCGGAACAGGTTCTGATTTATAAAGTTTGAGTGAATCGTCTGGATTCAATATCTGCCCAAGAGCAGAAAACCCAAAAAATAGCAGCGAAATTCCTAGTATCGTTTTCATAACAATGAGAATTAAACAAATTCTATACCAAAAGTTACGATTTTTTTTCTAAAATTGTGTCAGGTAACACAGCCTATTAACGAACCTTAACACATGCGGACACTTGTTGTACTTTCTATCGGATCACTTTTTTTTGCTGTAAGTTCATGCTGCGGATGCGGCGGCAATGATGAAACACACGATCATGACAGCTCGCATGTTGACACCGGACACAACGAAATCATATATGTTGATACCACAAAATTCATCGACACGGGTGGTTATGTTAATGATACATTGGCAATGGCCAATGATATAGAAGCTAAATACGGCGTTCAGTGGGATTTTTGCGACTGTGTGGTAAAAAATGATTCCATTGAAAAAGCTTTAATGGCTACTGAAGATGAAAAACAAATTGATTTGATTTTAGTTCGTATGGACGAAGTTGATCAACGTTGCAAAACAATGCTCAATCAACCAAACACCACTCCTGAACAGCGCGACCGTCATGCACGCAAGGTTAGAAAATGTTTGAAAGAGGCTGGGGTGAAGTAACGGAATAGACTAATCAAAATCCAACTTCAAAGCCACACCCATTGTTGAATAATTCAACATCGTAGGTGTCCAGCTGAAAGACAAATCTTGTGAAATGTCAAAGTGCACAAAGTGACCATCAACAAGCGCTTCAACGACTTGTAATCCCCAAATTGCCAGAAAACCAAAGGCTAATAGATCTCTGCGTTTTGCAGCTAAATCAAAACCTGGAACAGTTTTATATAATGGCTCCCCTTTGAAGTTATAGAGTTGCTGGCCATCTTTACTTAGTTTTGGAACCGTAATACCACTCAATAGATCTTCATTATCCCAGGTATAGTATTCTTCATACAGCAGCTGGCCAGGGTTAGCCTCTCTGAAAAGCCATTCTGCTTTGAGCGCACGTGCCGTGATTGTATTTTGATAGAAGAAGTAACCTGTAGTTCCCAGTGCACCATAAATAATAGGAGCTTTCCACCAGGCTCTGTTTTTTTTATCGGCTACTCTGCGATACCCAATTTCATTGTAAATCTGTCCCGCGCCTGGTAGACATGCAGACCAGATTGTTGCTGTTTTCCATTTGTGTGTGTAGACCGTGTCTTTTGTTTTCAGACTGTCTTTGGAAAGAGGCTCATAGATTGATTGATCAATTGGTTGATCGCTTGAAATGGTTAAAGGTTGATTCAGATCTTTAATATCAACGCATCTCAATGCATCAACAGATCCAGAAACAAGTTCAGGATGACTTATTGCGATAAGAAAAATAAAAGAGAAAAGTACTTACGCATTTACCGTTGCTGCAGAATTTCCAATGGCATCGATAATCCGATCCAATTGTTCCTGCGAGTCAAAGGTAATAACGATTTTACCACGTCCTTTATTGTCTGAAGAAATTGCAACTTTAGCAGAAAGATTTTCGGCCAATTTATTTCTGAAATCAATCACGGTTGCTGTTAACTCAGCTGCCGGCGTTTTTTCAGAAGACTCTGTTGATTCCTCAATACTTGGCTTTTCAGTTTTTGCAACCGGTTCACGCTCACCTTTGATTAAGGCTTCTACGTCACGCACTGAAAGTTCGTCAGAAACAATTTGTTTAAAGAGTTCAACTTGCCTGTCTTCATCACCAGCAGTTACGAGTGCGCGGGCATGCCCCATTGAAATTAATCCTTCACGAATTCCTACCTGAATAGCTGCAGGAAGTTTCAATAAACGCAAAAAGTTTGCAATGTTTGAACGGCTTTTTCCCAATTTTTGAGAAAGTTGTTCTTGTGTTAAATCACATTCATCCAACAAACGTTGATACGAAAGTGAAACTTCAATCGCATTTAAATCTTCACGCTGAATATTTTCAACGAGCGCCATTTCCAGCATGTTCTGGTCATTAGCAATACGAATGTAACAAGGAACTTCTTCAAGACCTGCCAATTGTGATGCTCTGAAACGACGTTCACCAGAAATCAACTGGTATTTATCGCGGCCCAGTTTACGAACTGTTAATGGCTGAATGATACCGTGTTCTTTGATTGACTCAGAAAGTTCATTCAAAGCAGCTTCTTCAAAATTGGTGCGCGGATTAAATGGATTTGCCTCAATTTGCGAAATGGAAAGTGATGAGATAGACCCTACAGTCTGTCCGCTCATTCCAATATTTTTTGTTGTAATATCAGTATTCGAATTCTCTAACAAGGCACTCAAACCTCTTCCTAAAGCCCTTTTCTTGCTCATTGTAAACTAGAATTATATTAATTGTTTGTCTTTGTTTTTCATTTTGGTGAGATCATTCTTTTGAAGAACTTCTCTGGCAAAATTCAGATAATTGATTGCTCCTTTGCAGGTAGCATCGTGCATAATGATCGTTTCACCAAAACTTGGTGCTTCACTCAAACGGGTATTTCTATGAATAATGGTATCAAAAACCAATTCCTGAAAATGTGTCTTAACTTCATCTACTACTTGATTTGCGAGTCGCAAACGCGTATCATACATGGTTAATACGATACCCTCAATATCAAGCTCTTCATTCAATCTTCCCTGAACAATTTTGATGGTGTTCAATAATTTGCCGAGTCCTTCTAATGCGAAGTACTCACATTGAACCGGAATGATTACCGAATCAGCAGAAGTCAAGGCATTTACAGTAATCAAACCTAGAGACGGAGAACAATCAATGATGATAAAATCGTAATCGTCTTTAATTTTATCTAAAGCCATTTTCAAGCGGTGCTCGCGATTTGGCATGTTAATCATTTCAAGTTCAGCTCCAACTAAGTCAATATGTGCGGGAATCAAATCCAAATTAGGATTGTCAGTACCGATTACAATTTGTTTTGGATCTACATCATTAATCAAGCAATCATAAATACTGGTTGTGATGTTTCTCGGGTCTAGTCCAAGACCAGATGTAGCGTTGGCTTGCGGATCTGCATCGACCACCAGCGTTTTATATTCCAACACACCGAAAGCAGCACCCAAATTGATTGCTGTTGTGGTTTTTCCTACTCCTCCTTTTTGATTGGTGACCGCGATAACTTTTCCCATGACGTACCTCCGTTTTTAACGAACATCAAAGATACCCATTTTCCACAAAAATTCCGGAATTGTTGAAAACTTCTTAACCCCTTGTAGATTCAGCGATTGAATAAATAAAAACGCTTAAGAATCCGACCGCCGCCATGGAATGAAAGGGAATCATTCCATAAACCTCTGACCGAATTCCAATCACAATTCCAAAACTAAAAAGCAAAAAAAGGACAAATTCCATTACAACTGAAAACTTAATTCTAGAATTCAGATATACATTCTTTTTCCATTTTGGGTCGGTCATGTTTTGCGCGTTAAATTTAGGAGTTCTAATAAACGCCGTTTTCTTACCGACATAGCCTTGCAAAACAGCGATTGTATTGTGATATGAAAGCCCCATCATTACAACCAGAAACTGAAAAAATCTCAACAGAAAAAGTGGAGCCACTAAAATTTTAAAAGATGGTTTTTCTCTGAAAGAAACCGCAAAATAAAAAATCAGGAAAATCGTACTGATAAAAAAAACAGAGGCATAGTTCAACCATCTGGAAACCATAAGATCAACAGTTACAAGATAAACCAATGCAACACTTGATAGTGCGAGTAATAATACAAATACAAAAACTGAACTATTAAAGAGATGCGCCAAACCATTCATTCTTTCCGAAAATCGCAAGCCTGGTGTATTGATCAATCGTCGAAACATTTTTTTGAAGGTCTCAGCCCCACCCTTTGTCCATCTGAATTGTTGAGATTTAAGGGCAGACATTGCAATCGGTAATTCAGCAGGTGAACCGATATCTTCACGGTAGACGAATTTCCATTTTTTCATTTGCGCGCGATAACTCAAATCCAAATCTTCAGTGAGTGTATCAGCTTCCCAACCACCGGCGTCATCTATGGTTTTTCGTCGCCAAACACCGGCCGTTCCATTAAAATTAATGAAGTAACCATTTGAATTGCGTCCAACCTGTTCAATGCTGAAATGTGCATCCAATGCAAAAGCCTGAAGTTTTGTAAGCAGTGAAAAATTTTTATTGAGATGTTCCCAACGTGTTTGTACAACGCCTACTTTTTCATCATCAAAAAACGGAATTGTTTTTTTCAGAAATTGAGAATCCGGTAAAAAATCAGCATCAAAAATGGCAATGAATTCTCCTTTGCTAAGAGGCAAACCATATTTTAGAGCACCTGCTTTATAACCTTCACGAGTTGGCCTTCTGACAAGAGTTACAGGAATACCATTAATTTGAAATTCAGCAACTAGTTTCTCAAGAATTTCTTTTGTTTCATCCGTGCTATCGTCTAAAATCTGAATCTCCAATTTATCTTTTGGCCAATCAATTTCAGCAGTTTTTTTTAGTAATCTTTCTACAACATATTTTTCATTGTAGATAGGAAGTTGAATAGTCACAAATGGAAAATCGTTTTTAATCTCCCTGACAGAAATGGAATTCTTTTTTTTGAACCTGAGATAAGAAACTGCCAAAGAAAACTGAAAGACTGCGTAGATAAAAATCACCAGCAGTGAAACTCCGTAAAGTCCTATGACTATTGCGCCAATCACTAGAGGTATTTGAAAATTGTTAGAATAATTTTATATCCGGCTAAAATAGTTCCTTTCACTGTACCTGATACTTTAGAAACACCAATTCGTTTTTTATAATTGACTGCAATTTCAGTGTGTCGTAATTTTTTTTTGGCAGCTTTGATTTGCATTTCGATTGTCCAGCCATAGGTTTTATCTTTCATTCCCAAAGACATCAGCGCGTCATATTTTATTGCGCGAAAAGGTCCCAAATCAGAATATCTCACCCGATGAAACAAACGCATTAACCGTGTTGCAAGCCAGTTTCCAAAGACCTGTGGAAAAGTCATCGAACCTTTTTCGCGATTACCCAATGCACGTGATCCGATCACAAAATCAGCGCGATCCTCAATTATGGGTTGCACAACCAACCGCATTTCTTCAGGATAATCTGAATAATCGCCGTCAATAAAAACTATGATATCTGGTTTAATCTTTAGTTGTGAAGCGTACTCCATTCCTTTAAGGCAAGCCCAGCCGTAGCCTTTTCGCTCTTCATTCAAAACCGTTGCACCTGCTGATTTTGCAACTTCTTCAGTTTTGTCAGAAGATCCGTTATTGCAAACCACAATTTCAGAAACCAAATCTTTTGGAATTTCAGAAACTACTTTACCAATCGAATTCTCTTCGTTGATAGCCGGAATAATTACTACGATTTTGGGAGAGTTCAAAGTTGTGGTGTTAAATTCCAAATACAAATATCAAAATTCAAAACTTGTATGAACGATGATTGAGTGTTAATTCGAGGGGATTTCTCAATTCGTCTGAATTTGTTGTACATACTGATTGGTTTGGATAAATTCCAAGTTCAAATATCAAAATTCAAAACTGATTTGAAGGATGAATGAGCGATAACTTGAGGAGATTTCTCACTTCGTTCGAAATGACGGATTCGCATGATACTATCGTTTTGATATTTGAATTTTGACCTTTTGAATTTTAATCTTTTGGAATTTCATTTTCACTGATTTAACTCAAATCCATTATTCCCCAAAACAATTGGGCCTTCATTACCAAAACGATTTGCCTCTGGCCCGTTTTCTAATTTCAGTACTCCACGTGGACAAACTGCTGCGCAAACACCGCAGCCGACACATGATGACCTCACAATATTTTGACCTTTTTGAGCATAGGCTCGTACATCTATTCCTTGTTCACAATAAGTTGAACAGTTACCACATGAGATACATTGACCACCGTTTGTTGTAATTCTGAATCGCGATTTGAAACGTTGAACCAAACCCATGTATGCTGCTAGCGGGCAACCAAATCTGCACCAGGTTCTGTTTCCAAAAATTGGGTAAAATCCAGTTCCAATAACACCGGCGAAAATGGAACCAATTAAAAAACCATACAACTCTCGAACATCATAGGCAGAAAAGCCAAATAGATATTCTTTTGATTCCATCGTTGGATTCTGAATCACATTATAGGTCAGATATCCTGTAAAAATCGTCATGATGATTGCAAAAACCAAAACGCCGTGAATCATCCAGCGCTCTAATTTCCATGCCCAAAGTTTTTTGTTTGAAAGTTGTCTGTATGGATCACCTAATGTTTCGGCAAGACCACCGCAACCGCACACCCACGAGCAATACCAGCGCTTGCCATAGAAATAAACCATCACTGGAATTATCACCAATGAAAGGACAATTCCCCATACAAAAAGAAATTTTCCAAAATGACCACTGTCTAAAAGTTCAGTCACATTCCACTCAAAAAGAAAGGAATAATCAAGGGGCCAGGCATTTTTCAAATCTCTTGCTGGTAAATCAAAAAGAGGTAAAATCTCGACCAGCAAAAAAGCAAAAATTACCTGAAAGAAAACAACAACAATCGTGCGCACAATTTGATAATTGTTGTGTCTGTATTTAATGATCATACGAGCTCCCATCACAATCATCACAGTACAATACATAAAGCCATACAAGAACCATTGTGAAGCAAAATCAGCCGGATTAAAAAGATGTTTTACAGGATCAACAACACCAATAACATTCGTTAAAGCAAATGGAAAATAATAGAGCAAAATATAAAATGAAACCAGAAAAACAAAAGCAGAAATCCCAATCCAACCTCTGTTTGTAGCAGCGCTGTGATAAACACCGTTATTTTTAATTCCTGCAGGGCCGCCCAATTTTAACTCGGCTAGCACAAACATCAAAGAGCCTAAAATTCCTAAGCCAAATGTCAGAAAAAACAAAAGAGATTTATGTTGTGGAATCCAACCAGCAGAAGAGGCTCTTGCCAATTTTGAGGCAAACTCTTTTGGTGCGGTGTACATCACTTTATCCCACTGCTGTGCATCGCGGAATTGTTGATTGGTTTCATTGTAGATGCGAATCACATCATTTCCAAAAGACAAAGAAGTTGAATAGTTTTTTTCAACTACCTCAGAGGTCAATCTAGTTTCCAGATTCAGCAGTTCAGACTCAGACAAATTGCTTCGCATGATTTCATCTGTCATCTTGAAATCACCTGTAAAAACAAGTGATGTGAAGATGGTCAAACCAACCAGAAATAAAACAAGTCCTATGTTTTTTACCAATTTCATTTTAAGCGTTTAGTAGATTTCTCCACCAGGTTTTTGGTTTGAGTTGAATATTTTTTCCGCTTGCGCGATTAAACGCTTCTATAATTTCTTGTTCATGATGCGTGTAAAATTCTGGATCAAAATTTGCAGCTTTTAAATTCATCATCACCTCATCAATCAAGGCATTCTTACGTAGCCATTGATCAAATAATTCATGACGCATTCTGATGCCGAACGTATTAATTCCTTTGAAGATTCCTGTATTTTTATCCCAGACAAAGTGAATACATTTTTCTCCGCCAGCCTGTTCCCAGTAAAATTCAATTTCGTTTTCAGAAAGTGTTGGATTCACATTTCCGTAAGTCTGATATTCGATGTCAAAAAACTTGGCAGAATTAAACCAAGGACCGGGATTATATTGTTTTCTTGTTCCACAAATTGTTTGTGCGAGCGTCTCCCCCATGATTCTGCCGGTGTACCAAACTTGTTCCAGTGCGCGACGTCCAGCAACAGGTTCTCTGAATTGTGCACAATCACCAATGGAATAAACATCTGCAATATTAGTTTCAAAAAAGGTATTGATTAAAATTCCGTTTTTAGTTTCAAGTTCTGATTCTTTTACCAGATCAATATTGGGAGAAACGCCGGCAGTTAATCCTACTAACTGACAAGGTATCTTTTCTCCACTCTTGGTAATCACCGCACCAGCTCTGCCATTTCCGTCATCAATAATTTCGGCTAACTCGGTTTCGAAACGCAAGTCCACGTGATGTTTTCGAATGTGTCTTGAAATTAAGTCAGCCTCTTGCATTGGAAGGACATTGCTCCAGAATTTTTTTTCACGCACTAAAAAGGTGACTTTAATTCCGCGTGATAAAAGCATCTCAGCTAATTCAACACCAATCAATCCGCCTCCAACAATGACAGCTTGTTTGGTTGAGGCAGAAATTTCTTCCAGCGATTCTAAATCTTGTTTTGAGTATAAACCCTGTACGGCTTTAAGTTCTTGCCCCGGCCAGCCAAATTTGTTTGGTTTGGATCCTAAAGCAAGAATCAATTTATCAAATGAAAAGGATTTACCAGATTTTGTATTGATTGATTTTTTTTGATAGTCAATCGAAGTCACCCAATCTTCCACCAAATCAATTCTATTTTTAATCCAGAACCAATCTTCATAGGGCTTGATGTCACTCCAGCGCATGTGCCCCATGTAAACGTACATGAGTGCTGTGCGCGAAAAAAAATGAGATGACTCGCCCGATATCACAACTATTTCATGATCGCTGTTTTTGCGAATTTGTCGTGCGGCTGTAATGCCTGCAATACCGTTTCCTATAATGACAACTTTGGCCAGGTTCTGCTGATTTTTCGAATTGGACGTTGAAGGTAAATAAATCTTACAAAAGACCTTGAAAAAGTTATGGACAGTCTATTGAGAACTTTTTAGTTGTGAATCTGATTTTTAATTCATTTGAAATCGCTTATCTTTACTGCACTGTTATCAGAATGACAAACGTACTCAGCAATATCAACATTAAAAAAACGAGAGTTAGTGAATTACTCAAGAAGATGAGTGAGATGACAACTCAGTTGAATGAGGACGTTAAGACAAACTTTCTGAATCTTACACCGGAACAATTGTTTTGGAAACCCAATGATAAAAGCTGGAGCATTGCGCAGTGCCTTGCACATCTGAATGCGTATTATAGTTTTTACATTCCCGTTTTCAAAGAACGCATCAAGAATACGCGTTTCAGAACACCAGGAGAATATTTTGTTAGCAGTCCGCTCGGAACAGCTTCTGTTCTTGCAGTAAAATTAGGTAAAGTAAAAAATGTAAAGCGCCGTTTAAAGGCCGCTAAAGATTATAACCCATTAGTGAATGCATCTTTGAAAACTGAAAATGCGGTTCAGGATTTCATCGCCTATCAAGATGAGATGTTGAAAATAATTGCAGAATCGCGTTTCATTAATATCCGCAAAGCTAAATGCACTTTGGCAATCACATCAATCATCAAATTGAGATTGGGCGATGCGTTTCAGGTCGTTGTTTATCACAATGAACGGCATATTGAGCAGGCTAAGAATGTTTTGAAAAGTAAGGGATTTCCAGCGTAAATAAACCTTTGGAAGACTCCGCAATTCGCATACCAATCTAATTTCTTTCATCTCCATAAACACTCTGGTTTGGTTTGGTTTATTCTATTTCAAAAAATAAATTAACCGATCTTTTCTTTCGTACTCAATTATTGCTCAGACAATAAAAGCACATGCGCCTCGTTTAACTCTGTAAATCAAAATCAGAAGTATGAAAAGTATTCATGTAATTTTATTTGTACTAGCTTTTACAAATACGGCAAACGCTCAAAATACTAATCTTGATTATTCAGGCGCGTTAAAAATATACAATCTGACATCTTACGAAACTTATACGACATCGGTTTTTACAGATACAACTAATTCAAACTACCACTTCTCAAAGCACTCGGCGCTAACAGTATTTCATCCGACGGTTGCGTATCAATGGAAAACAACTAAAAGTAATTTTCACGAAGTTGAATTGACAGGGTTGATGTTTGCAAACAAACGCTCGCAAACAGTGCTCATGAATGACTCAACGAATATTAATCCTACCATCGGAGGAATGAATACTTTAACATCTGAACTTTCCTTGAGATATGAATATATTTTGACCTTTAACAAAATGAAAGAAAGCAAATTTGTTCCTTCAGTTGGGTTTGGATTGAATCCTTTTTATAGACGAATTTCAAATCGGCCGGTACTTTCGAATATGTATCCCAGTTCAGAAAGACAATTTGGAGTGAGAGCGTTTATTACACCGCGCATTACTTATTTTGTAACTCAGAAATTTTTTCTGGATTTGAACATCCCTTTATGTTTTAGCGAATTCAATTTGACTGCGCTACGTCAAGACAATCCAGTAATACCAGTTGATCACAGAACAACATCTACCATTAATTTCTATCAGTTTCCGAAATTTTTAAGCGCCAGAATAGGAATTGGAATTAAGATCTAAGAATTTTTGTTTTGGATTTCAAACCAGAGGTGAGTTGCAATAACTCATAATTTCTTCAACTCCGCAATAGTCTGTGCAGGATTTTCAGATCCAAAAACAAAACTACCCGCAACCAATGCGTCAGCACCAGCTTTTACAAGTCGTGCACCAGTTTCTAAATTGACACCACCATCAACCTCTATTAAGGTTTTGAGATTTTTAGCAACGATCATTGATTTTAGTTTTGCTACTTTTTCTACCGATGCATTGATAAATTTCTGACCGCCAAAACCAGGATTGACGGACATAATTAAAACCAAATCAAGTTCAGGTAAAATCTCTTCCAAAACAGAAAGAGGTGTGTGCGGATTCAATGCAACACCTACTTTCATTCCTTCTGCTTTGATCAGTTGAATGGTTCTGTGAAGATGGGTGCAAGCTTCATAGTGCACGGTTAAATAATGTGCTCCCGCCTTTTTAAATTCAGCAACATATTGATCAGGATTGACAATCATCAAATGCACATCCATTGTTTTTTTGGCATGCTTTGACATGGCTGCAAGAACCGGAAAACCAAAAGAAATATTTGGAACAAAAACACCGTCCATGACATCAATGTGAAACCAATCTGCGCTGCTGGCATTGATCATTTCAACATCGCGTTGAATGTTTGCAAAGTCGCACGACAACATGGAAGGAGAAATAATTGCCATCTGAAAATCTTATTTCAATAATTTGATAATTTGTTCAGCCAACTCAAGACCAATTCTATCTTGCGCCTCGTCAGTTGCAGCACCAATGTGAGGAGTTGATGCAATTTTTTCGTTTACCAAAAGTTCGTTTTTTGGTTTAGGTTCGTTTTCAAAAACATCCAATCCTACAGCTCTTACATGACCAGATTCCAAGGCTTTCAAAAGAGCATTTTCATCAATCACACCGCCACGCGCAGCATTCACCAGAATCACTCCTTTTTTCAATTTTGAGAATTCTGCTTCACCTATTACAGCAGCGCCGTTTGGTTGTTTTGGAACATGCAGTGAAACATAATCTAATTCACCGATTACTTCAGAAAGATCTTTTTTAGGAGTAATGGTTACTTTCACATCGCCGTGACCAACAATAGGCACTTTAATTTCAACCGGATTTGTATAAAGATCAATTGCAATCACTTTCATTCCGCAACCCAAAGCGTAAGACGCTACGGACTGACCAATTCTGCCAAATCCAACAATACCTAAAGTCTTTCCGCGCAACTCCTGACCTTTGCCATATTTTTTCTTCAATGCCTCAAAATCTTTCTCACCATTTACTGGCATCATTCTGTGCGAATGAAACAAGTCACGAGAAAGTGAAAACATGGTTCCAATCACTAATTCAGCAACGGATTGCGACGATGCACCTGGTGTATTAATCACATGACGCCCTTTGCTGCGCGCATATTCCACATCAATGTTGTCCATTCCAACACCACCGCGACCAATTAATTTTAATCCCGGACAAGCGTCAATCATATCTTTACGCGCTGTCGTTGCACTACGCACCAACAAGGCTGAAATGTTTTCTTTATTAATATGATCAATCAATTGAGCCTGATCAACTTTTGCTGTGCTGACACTGAAACCAGCAGCTTCTAACGCAGCTACTGCATCTTTTGAAATTCCGTCGTTTGCTAATATTTTCATAATTCTAATTCGTTAAATCGGGAGGATGCAAGATCCTCCCCTACGCTTTTTTCTTTGCAAATTCTTTCATCACATCTACCAACACTTGAACAGATCCAATCTCCAAAGCGTTATACATGGATGCGCGGTATCCGCCAACATCTCTGTGTCCTTTCAAACCATCAATACCCGCTGCTTTCCACATGTCGTTGAATTCTTTTTCCAACGCGGCATCTTTCAAAACAAAGGTTGCGTTCATGATTGATCTATCTTCCTTAGCTGTTGTTCCTTCAAAAAGCGGATTTGAATCAATCTCACTGTAAAGCAAACTAGCTTTTGCCTGGTTACGTTTTTGCATGCCTTCTACTCCTCCATTTTTCATCAGGTGACGAAGATTCAACATAGAAACATATATTGAAAAAACTGGTGGCGTGTTAAACATGGATTCTTTATCGTGATGAACTTTCAAATCCAGATAAGAAGGAATTGTGCCATATGTAGATTTACCTAAAATCTCTTCTTTCACTATATAAACAGCAGCACCTGCGGGTCCCAGATTTTTTTGTGCACCTGCATAAATAATATCAAAGTCAGCAACATTTACCGGGCGTGATAAAAAGTCTGATGACATGTCACATACATGCGGAATCCCAACTTTTGGAATATCGTGTAATTGAGTCCCAAAAATGGTATTATTAGAAGTTGAGTGGAAATAATCGAAATCGGCTCCAACCGTAAATCCTTTAGGAATATAATTAAAGTTTTTATCGGCAGAACTTGCTACTTCTGTAACAGCTACGCCTGCAATTTTTGCCTCTTTAATTGCTGCTTTGGACCAGGCACCCGTGTTTAAATAGGCAGCTTTTTTCGTGCCACGCATCATGTTCATGGCTACCATCAAGAAACCAAGACTTGCCCCTCCCTGTAAGTATAATACAGTGTAGCCGGCAGGAACATTCAATGCCTTTTTAATATTTTCACGCGCTTCTTCCATCACATCGATGAAATCCTGACTGCGGTGAGAGACTTCTAAAATTGATAGTCCGTTAAAATCAAGAACTGCTTTTGATGCTTGTTCGAAAACTTCCTGAGGCAAGATGCAGGGACCTGCACCGAAATTGTGTTTTTTTGACATGAGTTCAAATCATTTGTTTGACAAGACAAAGGTGAGTGTTTTTTGTAAATCTTTCCAATTGTTTTGCTTGATTCTTTCCCAGATTATTAACAAAGTTTAAATAGAAAATTCAAATCACAAAATTCCAAACATTTAAAAGGCCCAGCAGAGGATACAAGGAATCAAAAAGGCACCATTTTGAATTTTGATATTTGAATTTTGAGCATTCTAGCCAACTGGCTTAACAGAATAACTAACTTTAGCGTCAAAATTAAACATCGTGGATTTACTTGCAATTAATTGGGACATGAATCCCAGTGTTATTCCTTCACTCAACATGCCACGCTGGTATGGTATCATGTGGGCACTTGGTTTTTATCTGGGTTACGCGATTCTGAACAGGATGTACAAATCAGAAAACGCACCCTCAAACTGGATGGATAAAACATTCGTATACATCTTGGTTGCAGGGATTTTAGGCGCACGCTTAGGACATTGTTTGTTCTACCAACCGGATTATTATCTCAAGCACCCTATTGAAATACTTAAAATTTGGGAAGGTGGTTTGGCAAGTCACGGTGGCGCTTTTGGAATCATTTTGGCCGTTTATTTTTTAAATCGAAATGTGATTCATCAGTCCATGCTTTGGATTCTGGATCGTTTAGTTGTACCTACGGCAATTGCCGCAGGACTTATTCGGATGGGAAATTTATTCAACCATGAAATCGTAGGAAGTGTTACCAAATCTCCGTTTGGTTTTAAATTCTTGAGACACGACATTGATCCGGCACAAGCAATGCAGATTACAGGTAAACCAGATTCTGATCAAGCATACGCTGCTTTGTCAGATTCAAACAACTATCAAAATGTTTGGGATTTAATTCCTGCCCGTCATCCGGCTCAATTGTACGAAGCAATATTTTACTTTCTGATTTTTGGTCTGATCTTTTATTTATATTGGAAAAGCAATGCCTCTGTTTTGAAAGGATTTTTAACTGGTGTCTTTTTCATTACTGTTTTTGGGTCGCGATTCATGATTGAATTTATTAAAGAAGATCAAGTAGCTTTTGAGTTAGGAATGCTTTTCAATATGGGGCAAATACTAAGCATTCCGTTGATCATTTATGGGATTTATCTTGTTGCACGAAATTTGAAAAATCTCAAAAAAGGCAAACCAGCTCCGGTCAAATTGGTCTAAGTTTTGTTTGAATTCATCAAAATAATGCAGCCATGAAATCACTTAAAATTTCTCTGGTTTTAATTTTTCTGAGCGTATTGAATTTTTCGCTTGCTCAAAACTGGTCCATTTCACACGTAGATAAAATTGGAGATTATAGTGTAGAACTTAGAATTGATGCCCGAGGCGACGATATTCATATTATTGCCAAAGGTAGCTTTAACAAACTCAGCTACTTCTTTAGTGGAAATAACGGCAAAACGTGGACGAAAACCGATATGGGCACTATCACGCACCGTACCTTTGAGGTAGGAGAAATCAGTTCGTTGATTGACCAAAACGGCGTTTATCACATTGCGTACTTTTCGCAATACAACGATATTATTCATGCAACAAAACAATCAAATTCTGGCTGGAGTCGTGACACAATGCTTGTCAATAATAGGACTTATGATGATTCCTGGCATCGTATTTTTCTTGAAATCGATTCAAAAAACAAATTACACGCATTTTTTAAAGACCACCAGGTGCTTCAATACTTCTATTACGATGACAGCATCTGGACCAAACGGGATGTAAATTTCAGCCATAGTAGCGTTTACCAGGAATTCACCTTTGATCTTGACAATTTCAACACAGCACATGTGGTTTGCTCGAATTACGACGGTCAACTTTTGCATTATTCTTCCAATGATCTTGGTTTGAGCTGGAATTTTGAATTGATTGGTAACATGAATGCTGAACGTCAAATAGCCATGAAAACAGATTCCAAAGGTAATCCGCACATCGTCTATGCGCAGGAAGAAGATTTATTTCGTGGAAAAACAGAATTGGAAATCTATACTTATCTCCGAAAAAGATCTGACGGTACCTGGGAAAAAATTGTTCTCGATAAACAAAATAGGTCTATAGAACAAGCTAATGATTTTAGGTCTTTATATCACCGTTTTCCTGCAATCGATATTGACAAAAAAGATGGTGCTCATATTGCATATTTTCCGGGAGAAAATAGCGACTTTGACTATCCAATAGGAGATACGATTGTTTACGCTTTCGTTGCTGCCAATAAATCTCAACCAATTTATAAAGGTGTTCCCTGCAAAAAAGAGTTTTATCCGGGCGTTTGTATACGTGTGATGAACAACAACATTTATTATGGATACATCGGCTCATCAGATGGTGTTACCGATCAAATGGGAATTGAACTTGCAATGAAGCCATTTATTCTTGAAGATGAAGATACGCTTCAGCGAGAAGATGAAATTCAAGCTGAGGTTTTTATTGAAAATCAATCATTCATCCTTGACCTTTGGGATAGCGGTGAAGAAGATGGAGATGTCTTGACTATTCTTGTTAATGGTGTGGTTTTCAAAGAAGGCTTTAAACTTTTGAATGAACATCAACAAATTCCAATTGAACTGGAAGGCGGAAAAACCTATGTATTATCGGTAGTTGCGGTATCTGAAGGGCTCTATCCACCGTGTACAGCAGTCGTTGTAATCAAAGACGGAACAAATGAAAATCTGGTAACGATTACTTCCGATACTGAAAAAAATGGTGCAATCCGATTGGTGATTAAGTAGACGTTTAGTTAAAACCAAAAAAAAAGGCCACTCAGTAGGAGCAGCCTTTTCAGTGATTTTCAAATTACTATTTCAATTTGCATGATCCTGCAAAAATTGCAGCAGCAGCATCTTGACTTTCGCAATAATCTTTAGCTTCTTTTTTAGAAACGTCTACAAGTGTAGTATCACCAGTAAAACCTAAAACTGTACACTCACAAGTGTAATCTTTTGTACAAGAAGTTACAACAGTAAGTGAACCGATCACAAAAGCAGCAATGAATAATTTTTTCATAATTTTTTATTTAATAATTTAACGTTCGACAAAGATAAGCATTAATATGAATCCATTATTTTGGCGACAACGAGTTGAGAACATACCAATCTTAATAAGATGAGCTTTAGATTGCTCAAAACAACACTGTTCTGGACTTTCAACAGATCTTAAAGCAAAGTTAAATCTTACTCATAATTGATATCCTCGTCCTTTTCATTGATTATGGAATTGAGATAATCATCCGTTATATCTTCATTTGAGGTAGCCTTGGACAACTTCGAATTGATTAGAAAAAAGAGCGGTACTCCAACCAGAATCAGGAAGAAAACCCCTGTAGACATTGAATCTATATTTGAAAAGCAGGAAATCAGAAACTCAATTTCGAAGATGTACAAGATTAAAATTATACTTACTAAAACAATTCCCAGCCAGAACATTATCCCCGTGCGCAACCTCCAGGCCAGAATGCTGAAAATAAAAGCAGGAATAGCAAGTAAGAAAACCGCAACGAAAAATCCCATCGATTATTTTTTTTGACCTAGTCTAAGTTAAAAAATTAATTCCAGAAGTTAGTCAGCGACTTAAATCAGATTAAGCCCTAATGGATGAATCACAATCTGAAAAGTATTTGCTGCACCGGCAGGTTCGCCATCAACATGCAAATAGGCAGGGTTAGTGTTTAGCATCCGGATTGTGAGACTCGAGTCAAACGTGAATGATTCAAAGTGTTTCGAGTGATGAATGGTTCGATTAAAAAAACGTCCTGCAAGCAAAGGAACGCGATAGAATTTTACATGCTCTAAAAAGATCAACTCAAATTTTCCATCCTGCAAATCTGACAGTGGTGAAATCGTAAATCCATTTCCAAACTGTGATGAATTGGCAACAGAGCACATAAAAGCAGTGCGTTCTATTGTTTTGCCATCGACTTCAAAAGCATATGTATTGGGTTTGTATTTTTTGAATTCACGAATCACCAGCTTCACATAACCTGCAAAGCCACGCTGGTGGTATTCATCAAATTTTTTTGCAACCAGTGCATCAAAACCAAAACCACAGGTACCCAGAAATATTTTTCCGTTTACACTACCTACATCAATTTGTGTAGATTCAAACTTATTGATGCGCTCAATAGCATTTTTTAACTTGAGCGGGATTTTTGCATGTCTGGCTAAACCATTGCCTGATCCGCAAGGAATGATAGCCAATGCGCAATTACTTCCAACCAAAGAGCTGCCTATTTCATTTACTGAACCATCACCTCCTACGGCAACAATAGCATCATACCTATCTTTTTCAGCATCGGCAATTTCCTTTCCATGTCCACGATGTTTTGTGTAGGAAATTTCATACCGAAATTTAGTTTTGTCAAGATACTTTTCAATCAGCGGAGGAATTGTATTTTTTTTTCCAACTCCTGAAATTGGATTTATGATGAACAGTATTTTTTTTTGTTCAGACATCTACTCAACGGTCATTTGATTTGAGATGAGCGCGTGATTGTAGGTTTGGATCAATGCTTTCAATTGAGTGAGAATTTGTTGTTTCAGTTTTTCATCACCCATTAAATTAGTTGTCTGCAACTGATCTTTGAGATTATAAATTCCATTCACTTGTTCATCCTGGTAGGTCAGCATATATTTTTCATTCCCAATTTCATAAAAGTACAGATACTTATTTCCGACATAACTGGCGCTATAACCAGGTTTACTATCAAACACCGATTGTCCAAAAGCGTAAAAAGATTTTTCATATCCCAACAAATCCATTACCGTTGGCATTACATCTGCCTGGCTTACTACTTTGTCATTTCTACCTCGCAGATCTTTATGTGATGGATGGAAAAACACAAGTGGTATATGCATATTACCCATGTCTTTGAAATAAATATCTGAGCCAGACGCAGGCGTATGATCAGCTACAATGATGAATAGTGTATTCTGATACCAGGTCGTTGTTTTTATTTTTTCAAAAAATTGAGATAATGCATAATCTGCATACATCACCGCATTATGCATTTCCTCAGCTCCTTTATTAAATCGCGATTTGTGTTTTTCAGGAATAGAATACGGAGGGTGCGAAGAGATTGTAAAAATGGTAGAGAAAAAAGGTTGCTGCATCGCACTCATCTGATCAGCCGACCAGGATAAAAATTCTTCATCATAAATGCCCCATGTACCATCATAGTGAGCTTCATTGTTATATTCTGATCTGCCATAATATTTATCGTAGCCAGCAACATCACAGAATACATCAAAACTCATGGTTCCGTTCGTTGCCCCGTGAAAAAATGAAGAATTGTAACCTCGATCTGCGAGTAATTTTGGAATAGACTCTACTCGATTCGATGCGTATTGCGAAGTCAGATATTCAATTTCCATTAGTTTTGGAACGGACGAAACAATACTTGGCATTGCGTCAATAGACTTTTTTCCGTTGGCATAGCAGTTTGTAAATACGAGTGAACTATCAATAAGCGAATCAAGAAAAGGCGTGTAAGCATTGCCTGTTCCATTAATTGAAGCAATATACTCTACCGAAAAACTCTCTAAAACCAATAGAACAACATTGCTTGTTGGTGATATTTCAGCACCTTGATATTGTTTGACCGGATTGAAATAATTTACAAGTTCAAACTCTGAAAAATATTCTTTTTCCTCGAGCGTCACCGAGCCCCAGGTTTTGATCACCGTGAACGCTGAATTCAGAACAAGTGGAATATTTTGTTCTATAGTATAAGCTGCTGCCTTAGCCGGCGCTACTGGCCGCAATCCAAATCCACCACGACCAATCACTACAAGTATCGCCATAAATAAAGGGAACAGTATAATTTGTTTCCACCAGGGAACCATGGCGCTATCATCAACAATTCGGTTTGCCCGTTTGTAAAGCCAGTATCCTAAAAATTGCATTGCAATTAAAAATAAAAGTAGATACCAATAACCGGCAATGAAAGAAGGCATTTGTTGTTGCAGATCTTCACCAAAACTGAGCATTGTAAATAATGAAGTTGTTGAACGTGCAGCAGTAAATTTGAAGTATTCAATATCAATCAGATTAATGAGAATACAAAGAAACAAAGTGATATGAAAAACCCAGGCAAGAAAAACCTGAAACCACTTATTTCCGCGCCACTTATTTGGCAAGGTTTCCAGCGCTCCCAAGGGCAAAAAGACAATAGCTGCAGTGACCAAATCGAACCACATTCCTGCTAGAAAATCTGTAAAATAAACTACCGGAAAACTGGCCGTATTAAAGATTAAAAAAAGGACACGGCACAATGAAAAAATGAGCAGAAAAATGCCCATTTTTAAAAGTAATCGAATGATATAGCGTGGAACGATTTTGTAAATCACCGGCTACAATTAATGCTTGTCAATATCAACGCGAAGCCAATAATCAAATTTCTTTTGAGAGGTATCATTGAAATCTGGTTTAACCATGTATTTTTTTGTGTTCTTTCCTCCCATTTTAATTTGATATGTTTTCAGCACACTATCTCTCGAAACCAAAATTTCAAAAGTATCACCGCTTTCGAGTGTCTTAATGAACGCATCGAATGCCGGCTGATCCATACGGTAGCCATTGATCGCTAAAATTTCATCATTTACACTCAAACCATATTCTTCAGCAGGTGAACCAGCCGTTATGCCTGTAATAATAACGTTGCTTCCCGAAGATGTTGTTCTGGCACCTAAAAATGGTTTTACCTGATCATCTGAATTGTAAAAGAACAAGCCTACTGCTTCAAAATATTTTTTATAATCAGGTGTTTCAGTACCATAAACAAATCGAGTAAAGAAATCATCCATGTCTTCCCCTAAAAATTCTTCCAGCGAAGTTTGGAATTCGGCCTCTGTAAATCCAACATCCTTTTTGAGATAGAAATCCTTGTAAAGCTTTTGCATAAAATCATCCAGACATTTTGTTGCATCAAATTTGTTGATGATATGCAAATCTAAAATGGCCGCCAGTATTTGTCCTTTTGAGTAATAAGAAATGGTCGTATTGGAACTATTCTCCGTTGGACGATATGCTTTAATCCAGGCATCAAAACTGGAGTGTGCTACACACTGAACTTTATTCCCAGTTTGATTCTCTACATAGTTGATGGTTCCCATAATTTTACCCAGGTATTCATCTTGTGTATAAAATCCGGCACGTCTTAAAAACAACTCATCGTAATACGAAGTAAATCCTTCCATCACCCATAGCAAATCAGTATAATTTTCTTCGTCATAATTAAACGGTCCTAGGGCTTTTGGTCTGATGCGTTTTACATTCCAGAGATGAAAATACTCATGTGCAACGAGACTCAAAAAACCAAGATAATCTGAGCCTTCATAAGTCCATCGATTTACCTCAAGTGTAGTAGAATTCTTGTGCTCAAGTCCTCCAGAAGGATCGGTTACGTTGTGAATGATGAAGACATATTCTTTGTTTGGATTTTCACCCATTGCTTTTGTTTCAGCCTCAATCACGCGTGCCATATCCTTTTGTAAAGTTGGAATATCGTAATTTCCTTCACCATACATGGCAACAGTATGATGAACACCTCCTGCTTCAAAATGAAAAATTTCCTGGTTCCCAATTTCAATTGGGCAATCTACTAACTCATCGTAACTTGAAAATGAGTAAACATTGTTGCCTTCACTTTTAAGAGAGGTTGATATTTTTTTGAAAGTTGGGTGTGGAATAATTGTCAGTTTTCCTTTCAGATTTTGATTGCCCTCAACATACATAAATACACTTGTTCCGTTCAGGTAACCATGTGAATCATCCAGAAAACTTGTTCGCACAGATAGTTCAAACGCATAGACATCGTATGTAATGGAAATCGACTTTGCATCTTTGGTATTGATCTGCCATGAATTTTTAGTCAACTTTTTTACGTCTCTGGAAACGCCTTTTTCATCTTTAGCATAAACCATGTTCACGTTTTTTGAAAACTCTCGAATCAAATATGAGCCTGGCGCCCAGGCAGGCATTTTCACAACCAGATTTGGTGATGTAATTCCGCTCACATTCATCTCAACCTGAAAGTAATGCGTGTTGGGTTTGCTCATTCCCAATTGATAATTTACCTCAAGTGCAAGAGACGTAAACGAATAATAGCTCAGCGTAAGCACTAAAAAAATGATTTTTCTCATCTACTTGATTTTGTTTCAAAAATAAGCATTTGCCCTAAATATTGCCTATTTTTGTCTATATCATAAACCATACCTAATGAAGTATTTTAGTTTAATTCTCTTTACTGCACTTTTTATTTCTGCATGTAACACCAGCACACCAGACGGTACGAGCTCAACTGAGGAAAGTGAAGAACTTGCCAGATTAAAATCTGAAAACAGAGACCTGCAAAACCAATTGGAGAATAAAGACTCAGCGTTGAATGATGCAATCATGCTGTTTAATGAGATTGAAGAAAATCTTGCAATGATTAATCTGAAAGATGATGAAATCAGGTTACGTTCAACCAACGTTGAGCTTGCTGAAGATGGTAAACAATGGATTCTGCAGGAAATTCAAAACATCAATTACCTGCGTGAAGCTAATCAGAAAAAGGTTGAAGAACTGAACAAAATGTTGAAGGCAGATAACCTTCAGATTCAGGAATTGCAAACAATGGTTAACAACCTGATGGGACAAATTCAATTGCAGGAAGAAGAAATCGAAATGCTGCGTCTGGAACTTTCAGATTTGGATAGAGAATATGTTGAGTTGCTGGAAGCTTATCAGGAACAAAGCCAAATTACTTTTGAAACGCTCAAAGAATTGAACAAAGTATTCTATGCATATGGTACTGAAGAAGAATTAGTGTCAAACGGCGTTATTGTAAAAGAAGGTGGATTCATTGGTTTCAACAAAAAAGTAAGTCTGAAAGATGATTTCAACGATGAATATTTCACACAAATTGATTTGCAAAAAGATAAAACCATTCAGGTAACCGGATCTAAATTCAGATTTATCACTGACCACCCTTCTACTTCGTATTCAACCGTGACAAACGGTCAAAATCATAAAATCACGATCAATGATCCAAATTCTTTTTGGAAAGTTTCCCGTTACCTCGTTATTGTCGTAGATTAAAGTTGACAAAATGGATGCAAGCGGAATTATAGCAATACTCATAATCCTGGTTTGCGTCAGTCTGTGGACCATTGCATTTGTGCAGTTAAATAAATACGGTGGGCAAAAAGGAATCCGTCAATTTTTCTGGATGCTGCTTACCATGTTTGCGATTGCAGTCTTGCTGTTTATTTTCTTTGTTATTCCAACAACCAACTGTGAAGGCCTGCTTTGTGGTATGGATGAAGCACTGACGTTTCTGATCGGATGTCTTTTTATGCTCGTTGTTTTTCCATTGATATTGATTACAGTAAATGTTCCACTATTGAAACGTCAGCAAAAAAAATAGTGATCATTTGTACAAGAAGAGCAAAGCATCTGAGCTTTATTCCATTCGCTTAGAGGTTTTGCAAGTGACCTGAATTCACAACGTCAAAATCATTCCTGTTACATTACAGAACCATTGTCAATTACATCAGATAATGTTGTACGAACTAGGCGTATGCTGCAATTTAATCTTACTGGAGCAGTTCAGATTAATGAAATATACGAAACGCCAGTGGTTACTGCTGCTCCACCCAACTATTTGCACACCCTAAAAAATAGAACTAACTTTGGAAGAACCAGAACTTAAGCACATGAAATCAATATTAACTTATTTGAAAACGCTACCAATAGTTTTAGCAGCGGCCTTCGGCTTTAGCATGAATGCCTATACCCAAATACAAATAGGGCAAGACATTGATGGCGAAGCTGTAGGAGACTGGTCGGGCTACTTAGTCAGCATGCCCGATGCCAACACCATTGCGATTGGAGCAGCCAATAATGACGGTAGTGGAACTGACGCCGGTCATGTAAGGATTTATACATGGAATGGCTCGATTTGGGTACAAAAAGGAATGGACATTGACGGTGAGGCAGCAACTGACAATTCTGGTCGTTCGGTAAGCATGCCAGATGCGAACACCATCGCAATCGGCGCCTATGCGAATGACGGTTATGGCACCGACGCAGGCCATACAAGGGTCTATACATGGAACGGTACAGCATGGGTTCAAAAGGGAATTGACCTAGATGGCGAAAGCACTGGTGACAACTCGGGATTTGCAGTAGACATGCCTGACGCCAATACAATAGCAATTAGTGCTCATCTCAATGACGGCACTGCCACGAGCGCCGGACATGTTCGGATCTATTCTTGGAATGGCTCAGCCTGGATTCAAAAAGGAATAGACATAAATGGAGAAGCACTTGGCGACAAGTCAGGTATTTCAATAAGTATGCCAGATGCCAACACGGTAGCTATTGGCGCTGGATATAATAGCGACAGCGGATTCGAAGCAGGACATGTTCGAATCTATCAATGGGATGGCTCAGTCTGGACGCAAAAAGGAATCGACATTGATGGCGAAGCAAGCGGAGATATGTCTGGCTGGTCGGTGTGCATGCCCGATTTGCATACAGTAGCGATTGGCGCATTTTACAATGACAGCAATGGGTCTGATGCTGGCCATGTGCGGATCTATGAATGGAATGGCTCGGCTTGGATTCAGAAAGGTTTAGACATCGATGGCGAAGCCGCCAGTGACCAATCAGGATTGGTAAGCATGCCTGACGCCAACACGGTAGCGATTGGCGCTATAAATAATGACGGTAACGGAGCAAATGCAGGACATGTGCGGATCTATGGCTGGAATGGCTCTGCGTGGCAGCAAAAAGGAATCGACATTAATGGTGAAGCAGTCAATGACTATTTAGGTTTGTTAAGTATGCCTGATGCCAATACAATCGCAGTTGGAGCCTATCGTAATGATGGCAATGGAACCGATGCTGGTCATGTGCGTGTGTACAAATTAAAAGGGGTTCAAGGATTGGTTTACAATGATATTAACCAAAATTGCATACATGATGAGCTGGGGTTTGTATCCGGAATTGTAGGTATCATTGAACCTGGCAGCATTGTTGTTCAAACCAACTCCAACGGAATTTGGCAGTTAGACTCCTTACCTGTTGGTGCCTACACGATCACTTTCGACACAACAGGAAATTGGCTGGCGACATGTCCTAACCCAATGAATTTTACAATAACCGACCCAACCACCATAACAATGGTTACAAACTTTGGCATGGTAAATAACAATCCATGTTCTGAGCCGAATGTTAGTATTCACATGCCTACTATACGTCCGGGATTTAGTAATCAAATGGTGTATGTGAATATTTGCAATGCGATCACTGGTACCGGAACTTTAAACTCTGATTCAGTTATTGTTGTTTTAGACGATTTGATAACAGTAGATGCTGCGTCAATAAGTTATACCGATTTGGGCAATAATACGTTTAGTTTTGATCTGGGAACGATTGATCCAGGCGAGTGTGTGAATTTTAATATCTCGACAACGCTGAGTAACTCAGCTATTCTTGGTCAAACTCTTTGTATGGAAGCTTTACTAGCTCCAATTGATTCATGTGACTTAGATACTATTCCAGCATCGCCACCATCTGACTTTATTCCATGCAGTTTACCATGGGACAATTCCTCCCTTTCAGTGGAAGGTGAATGTGTGAATGATAGCATCGTATTTACCGTTACCAACACAGGCACCCCTGGAAGTGGTGACATGGACTGTTTTTCACCGGTGAGATTATACATTGACGGAGTATATATCTGGTTAGATTCACTTCAACTAAACGGAGGTGAAAGTTTTGTTTACAACTTTGCGGGTGATGGGCAAACGTGGCGGTTGGCAGTAGATCAACATCCACTGCACCCAGGAAATTCAAATCCCAATGCTACCATAGAGCTTTGTGGAAACCCTGCTAACTGGACACCAGATCTAGTGAACCTATTTCCACATGATGATTTTGATCCGATCAATGATATTTACTGCGGACAAGTTACGGGAAGCTATGACCCGAATGATAAAACAGGTTTTCCATTAGGTATTGGTACTGATCATTTAGTAGCTGCCAACGGAAAGATGGATTATGTGATCCGTTTCCAAAACACAGGAACTGATACTGCATTTACAGTGGTTATCCGAGATACTTTAGATCTGGATTTGGATATTTTTTCTGTACAGCCTGGGGTAGCAAGTCATGCCTACACATTTCAAATGTATGGACCGAGAGTTCTGGAGTGGACATTTAACAACATCTTACTGCCAGACAGCAACGTCAACGAACCTGCCAGTAATGGCTTTGTAACGTTTACGGTAAATCAGGCGCCAAATCTTGCTGATGGTGCAGAAATCAATAATACCGCTAATATCTATTTTGACTTCAATCCACCAATCATTACAAATACAACTAGTCATAAGATTGGCAGCGAAATAGGAATAGCAAGCTGGACTGAGGAGTACGATACCTCTTTGACTTCTTGTAATGAATATGTATACAATGGTCTCACATATACCGAATCTGGAAACTATTATCAGGTAATAGAAGGTTTGTCAACAGATACGCTGGTGACCTTGCATATCAACATCAATAACCCTTCTACAGGCATTGATATTCAAACGGCTTGTGAATCTTATCTATGGATAGATGGAAACACTTATTCAATATCGAACAACACGGCAACTCACACGTTGATAAATAGCTCTGGATGTGATAGTGTGGTTACTTTGAATCTATTGATAAATAATCCAACTGCCGGCACAGATATACAAACAGCATGCGGTTCTTATGTTTGGATTGACGGAAACACCTATACAACCTCTAATAACACGGCAACTCATACCTTGACGAATATGGCAGGTTGTGATAGTGTCGTAACCTTGAATTTAACGATCAATAATGTTTCTGATTTAACAACAACACTTAGTGATATTACCGTGACAGCAAACAACGCAAATGCAAGCTATGTTTGGGTAGATTGTGATAATAATTTTGCTCCTATTTCAGGAGAAATGGGTCAGTCATTTATGCCAGCAGAAAATGGAAATTACGCAGTTGTCTTATCAGAAAACGGATGTGTAGATACGTCCGATTGTATAGCCGTTACAACTGTCGGAATTATTGAAAATACCTTGACAGAAAACTTTGTCATCTATCCAAACCCAACGAATGGCCAGGTAAATATTGTTTTTGAAAATATTCAGGAGGAATTGAATGTTTCGCTTCACTCTGTTTCTGGTCAATTATTGGAGACACAAACTTTCAAGAACTCTTCCACCGTAACATTTGAAATTGAAGGTGCTGCTGGTGTGTATTTTCTGAAGTTAAACTGTAACGATCAAGAAGCGACAATTCGGGTAGTGAAGGAATAGGCATCAGCCTATTTAAGAAGTAGATTAAAACAATTCTTCTGGATGTTGATCACCATGTTTGGCCTGGCTGTTTCTACTTTTTATTTTCGTCGTATTCCTTCTGCCAATTATGAGGGACTTCTATGCGCCGTGAATCAAGCACTCATTTTTCCAATTAGTTGTATTTTTATGCTGATCGTTTTTCCTTTGATAATGAACACAATTAATGCTCCATTATTGAAGTGTAAGCAAAAGAATGAAGATTGTAATTGATGATAGCTTGATTAAGCCATTTAATGAAAGCAATTAACCTAGTTCAGAGGACTGATCTTTTTTGGCTTCAATACTTTTTACAGTGTTGATCGGAGCTGGATTTTCATCATCAAGTTTGGTGAGATTCTCCAATTCTTTGATCTCAGAATTTTTTGTGAGATCTTGTAATTCTTTTAATTCAGATGTTTTGGTTAGTTCATCAATAGTTGGAACATTTAAATCACGGCGCATTTCCAGAGCAGAATTCTGGATGTCCTGTTTAATTTCATCACTGGCAGCTTTAATTTCGCGCATACCTTTTCCCAGATTTTTGACAATATCCGGAAGACCTTTAGAACCAAATAGCATTAGCACGACCAGAATGATCAGGATAAATTCGCCGGTACCGATGCTATTTAAAAATAATAAGTTCATTCAAAAAAAAAAGCCTCCCCAAAGTTAGGAAGGCTTTTGATTAAGTTGGTTAAATACTATAAACTTTTCGGTTCATCTTTCTTTTTAGTGAAATCAAGAACAGAAGGCGTTGCAATACAAATAGATGAATAAGTTCCAACAACAACACCAATCATGATTGCAAAAATGAATCCTTTGATCGCCTCACCACCAACGATAAACATGGCAAGGAGAACGATAAACGTTGTCATTGAAGTATTGATTGTTCTGCCTAATGTTGAGTTAACAGCCAAATTAGTAAGTTCTTTTACTTCTTTCTTAGGATACATTGTAAAGTACTCACGAACACGGTCAAACACAACCACCGTATCGTTGATTGAATATCCCACTACCGTTAGGATTGCAGCTATAAACGCTTGATCAATCTCCAATGAGAAGGGAAGAATTCCCCAGAACAGAGAGAACAAACTCAATACAATTAAAACGTCATGCGCCAATGAAATTGTTGCTCCTAAACCATATTGCCATTTACGGAATCGGATGAGGATGTACATAAAGATTACAACCAGCGAGATCACAACTGCATAGATCGAGTTTTTCTTCAAATCTTTCGAAATAGTTGGTGCAATCATTTTTTGCTCAATAATGGTGTACTCCCCTATTTCAGAAAGCCCAACACGCAAAGTAGAATCTACCATATTGTTGGCTTCATCTGTAACCTCTGTCACACGATACTTTGTGGTGATTAAAGCGGTTTGCTTATTATCCACACGTTTAACCTGTGGTGCTGCACCTCCAAAATTGTCCGTAAGAGCCTGAGATATTAATTCAGGATTAGCCTCTTCCTTAAACTCAACTTTATATTGGCGACCACCTTGAAAATCTACACCCAAATCCAATCCTCTTGTAAATAAAGAGATCAAACCAACAGTTATAACTGCTCCGGAAATCAAATAAAACAAACGACGCTTAGCAACAAAAGGGAAGTTCAGATTCAAGAACCACTTTGCAGTCATTTTTGTGCTGAAATTGATTTTTTTGTCTTTATCCAGGAAGTAAGTTAGTATCAAACGTGTAATAACCAATGCGGCAAACATTGAAGTAAAAATACCGATGATCAAAGTTGTAGCGAATCCTTTGATAGGCCCCGTTCCAAATACTGCAAGTACGATACCTGTTAATAATGTAGTAATGTTACCATCCAAAATTGAAGACAAGGCGCGAGAGTATCCATCCGCAACGGCAGCTTTAATGCCTTTACCAAGTCGCAACTCCTCACGGACACGTTCAAAAATAAGTACGTTGGCATCTACCGCCATACCAATTGTCAGAACGATACCTGCAATACCAGGTAAAGTTAAAATTGCTTTCAACGAAGCAAGTGCTCCAATCAAGAAGAAAATGTTTACAATCAAGGCGATGTTTGCAATCAAACCTGCACGACCGTAGTAGAATACCATATAAACAAGTACCAACAAGAATGCAACCACAAATGATAAGAACCCAGCATCAATGTTTGACTGCCCCAATGAAGCTTCAACAACACTTTCATCAATAATTCTTGCAGGCGCAGGAAGTGCCCCGGCATTTAATAAACCTGAAAGTTCAGCGGCTTCCTTTAAGTCGATTGTAGGACCTGTGATTTCTGAGTAACCATCATTCATCTGACCTTGAACTACCGGAGCAGAATAAACCATGTTGTCCATGGTAATTGCAATTTGCTTTCCAACGTTTTTACCAGTCATGTTTGACCATTTCTCTCTACCAATCTGAGTCATAGACATAGTCACACGAACTTCACTTGGATCCTGAGGATTTGTTGAATAACCAGCTCGGTCAATGTCTTCACCATTTACTTCAGCCCCAGAAGAAGGAACTTTGATTGCGTGAAGTCTGATCAAACCTGTATTTAATTTATTGTCATCTAAAACTTCTTTAGCCTCCCACATGAACACTAAATCTTCTGGCATAAACTCCATCAATTTTGGATGATTCAAACGGCCATTTAGTTTTGCAGTATCACGAACTGAAGCATAACCAACTACAGAACCTTCACTGAATCCTTGTGGCTGATTTTGATCATTGTAAGTAAACGAAGGAGTTAACATTGAAGTAATCGGGAACTTTTTGTCCTTTTGTTCAGCAGTCATATTTTCTACCGAAGTAGTATCTTCTGTTTCAGCTGCATCAGTAAGCAAGTCATCTCCCGTTTTAGTTGTATCCGTTGTTTCAGTCAATGCCAAAGCACTTGTATCTGCAACTGCATTTGTATCAACAATAGCTTCAACTTCCTCAGTAACTGGTTGCGCCAAAAATTTACTTAATTCACTTTCTGCACCGATTAGTCTATTTCCAATACCATCAACGGCGTTGTCATAAACTTCGAAGAATTCAAGGTTAGCAGTAGCCTGCAAACGACGACGAACTGATTCTTTATCTACAACACCGGGTAATTCAACATAAATACGATTCGATCCTGTTTGTTTTTGAATAGTTGGTTGTGATACACCAAAAGAGTTTACACGTTTTTCAATGATGATTTCTACACCATCTAGCGCGCTTTCAGCTTGAGTCTTCAAAAAGGCAATAACATCATCGTTAGTGGCTTCGGGAGAAACCTGATCACGGTTGTGCGGGTGGAAAATTTTAGCAAGAGATGCCTCTGGATTTAATTTCTCAAACTCTGCCTGAAACAAGTCAATGAAGTCACCCTCACCGTTTGCTGTGCGAACCAATGCGGATTCGTATGGTTTTTTAAATTGTGGATTACGTGTATTGCCAGCCAATTCACTTACCAATTCCGGAACAGAAATCTCTAGTGTAACACTCATCCCGCCCTGAAGGTCAAGACCAAAGTTTAGCTCACGTTCTTTACACTCAGCATAAGTATAACCGAAAAAGTGCACACCTTCGTTTGCAACATCTTTCAAATACTCTTCGCGGTAATAATTGGCAATCTGATCTTGGTGAAGTGAATCTGCAGCAAGGTACAAGGTGTCGCTTCCTGCAATTACAAAGGGAGCCTGTGCTTGAACCAATGAATCCAGTTTCTCATTACCATAGTCTACAGCTTCTGCTTCTACTCCACTTGTTGTCCATTTAAAAGACAATTGATAAACGCAAGCAAGTGACAGCGCGATGGTGATAGACCAAAAAAATCCTTTATTTCTCATTTGATTTAGGTAGTTTTATTCTAATCTGATTTTTTGAACGGGTGCAAATATAGAATATGAATTCAAATTAACCAATCTCATAGGCCAGAATAAACAATATTTATAGCATTTAACCATCGCTCCTTTGCTGAGATTGAATTCGTTGCCCTGTTCATATCACTTGACAACTAAGTGCAAAGCCCTTATTTTCAGGAATGTTTTAAGTCATTTTTTGAAGTCGTGATTCATAAAAATAGTTCTAACTTTGAAGCCCTGTTTAATCACGCATCCAGACAATGCTACCGCAATGGACAAACTTCTGAAACGAATCTTCTCAATGTCACTGATGTCAGTGACACTCTTTCTATTTTTTATCGCAATTGCAGTTGCCACTTTTGTAGAAAATGATTTTGGAACCCCGGTTGCCCAAAAAGTAATTTATAAATCAAACTGGTTTGCCGCAATTTTGATCTACCTCTCGCTGAGTTTGATCTACAACATCTATCGCTACCAAATGATTCGGCTTAAAAAATTTGGAACAATCTTATTCCATATTTCGCTCCTGGTCATTGTTATTGGAGCCGGAATCACCAGAAAATATGGTTTTGAGGGAGTCATGACTATTCGCGAAGGCGCTTCCTCCAATTATATTATCACACGTGACACCTATATCCAGATTAAAGTTCATGATTTTGACAAACAATATACATCCAATGAGCCCATCATCATTGACACCAATGTCTATGACCGCTTAGAAAATGGTAAACCTGATTACAGTCATAATTACTTCAAACATGAATTTGAATTCCCTGAGCAAAAAGATCCAATCACAATTGAGTTTGTTGATCTAATTCCAAGTGTCAGGGATACCCTGATACCAGAAGTTGGAGGAAAAACATACATTGATTTGGTTACGGGTGGCATGACGCACAACTACCTTGAGTCAGGAAAAATAATGAATGATGGTGGAATCCGTATTGCATTTAATAACCCGAGTGATTCCGGAGCTGTAAACATTTTTACAACAGACTCCGGCATTTTTGTTCTAAGTCCAATTGAGCTTAGCTTCTTTCAGATGAGTGATATGACTACCGGAGTTGTTAAAGCTGATAGCGTTCAAATCTTCCACACAAAAAGAGCCTATACTGCTAACGGTTTCACCTTTGTCTTCAGTCAATATTACCCAAGTGCTTTTTTAGAAAGCAGATCTATGAAATCACCAAGTGGAGAAGCCAGTGCAGTAGATGGAGTCGTTGTTAATGTGAGTCAGGGAGATTTAAAAACACAAGTCGTCTTGCGCGGCGGCTCATCCGTTTTTCCAACCAAAGAAGTATTTCAGCTGGGCGATTTAAATTATGAATTGGCTTACGGCTCTAGAATTATTGAATTACCCTTCTCTATTTACCTGAGAGATTTTCAACTGGAGCGCTATCCTGGAGGTCAAAGTCCAGCTTCTTATGCAAGTGAAGTTACAGTGATTGATCATCAAACAGGAAAACAATTTGATCATCGCATCTATATGAATAACGTATTGGATTATGGTGGTTATCGTTTCTTTCAATCGAACTATGAACCGGATGAAATGGGCACCATACTTTCTGTCAATCATGACGCCGCCGGAACCTGGGTGACTTATATCGGTTACATTTTATTGGGATTAGGTTTTGTTGTCAATCTATTGACACCCGATTCACGCTTCAGACATCTCATTAAAAAGTCGAAAGAGCTAAAAGAAAAAATGTCAATCACTCCATTGATTGCACTTTTATTTGGTTTGTTTTTCAGTCTTCAGGTATCTGCAAAAATAACTCGAACAGTAGACCCTGATCATGCTGAAAAATTTGGACACCTGATTATTCAGGATCTGGGTGGTAGATTCAAACCAGTTCATACAATGGCGACTGAGTTGTTGCGCAAAATATACAGAGCTGATGAATATGAAGGTCACTCTGCCATGCAGGTTTATCTTGGTATCATTACCAATTTTGAAGAGTGGAATCTAGAGCCAATCATTCAGATTCCAGGTGCGCGATACAGCGATTTCATTACTGGCAAACTCAATCTTCCAAAAGGAACCAAGTATGCCTGTATTCAGGATTTTATTACACTTGATGGCACCTATATTTTAGCAGATGAAGTTACAAAAGCACATCAGAAAAGAGAAGGAAGCCGCAATCAGTATGACAAGGATCTTTTAAAAATTGACGAGCGATTCAATGTTGCGCTTGGGGTTTTTTATGGTTTCTACTTCAAAATTTTTCCTTTGCCGGGCGATGTAAATCATACCTGGGTATCGCCTTTTGATGAAGATAAACGATTCTCAAAGGAAGATGCTGAATTTGTACAAAGCATCACCAAAGCTTATTTTCAGGGTGTCTTTAACGGATATCAAACCGGTAACTGGACAGAAGCTGATCTTGCTTTATCAGGCATTGAATTTTTTCAACGCAGGGTTTCTGACCCGAATGTCATTCCTTCTGAAGCAAAAATTGAGTGGGAAATCCGATACAATAAAATGAATTTGTTCAAGCGACTCAACTATATCTATCTACTATTGGGAGCAGTTTTACTCATCTTTAATCTCATTCAACTTTTTAGCAAATCATTCAATGCAAAATGGATTTTGCGAATTGGATTCTGGATTTTCCTGGTTTGTTTTCTAGCGCATGGAGCCGGACTTGGATTACGTTGGTACTTGTCTGGACATGCACCCTGGAGCAACGGTTATGAAGCAGTTGTTTTTATAGCATTTATCACTGTGCTGGCAGGACTTCTATTTTACAAACAGAACAAAATTATTTTGGGTGCAACCGGAATTCTTGCCTGGCTCATGTTGTTTGTTGCACACATGAATGAACTGGATCCTGAAATCACAAATCTGGTTCCGGTGTTACAATCTTATTGGCTGATGATTCACGTTGCAATCATCACTGGCAGCTACGGATTTTTAGGCTTAGCGGCAATACTTGCTCTGGTGAATTTGGTAATGTTTGTTTTCATCAAAGATTCAAACAAATCAAAAATTAATGACACGTCTCGTCAGCTCACGTATGTAATTGAAATGACAATGATCATTGGATTATTTATGTTGACGATAGGAACCTTTTTAGGCGGTGTATGGGCTAATGAAAGCTGGGGAAGATATTGGGGATGGGATGCAAAAGAAACCTGGGCATTAGCATCTGTTTTAGTCTATGCAATTATTCTCCACTTCCGTTTTATTCCGGGATTAAAAAGTCACTTTGCGATGACCACTGCAGCTCTTGTGGGGATATGGAAGCATCATCATGACCTTCTTTGGTGTGAATTTTTATTTAAGCGGTTTACACTCGTACGCACAAGGCGATCCTATTCCAATTCCAACCTGGGTTCCTATCACTGTAATCTTACTTTTTGCCTTAAATATTTTAGCTTATCTTCGGTACCGAACAATTTTTAAAACGCAGTAATGGGTCAAATCCTGAATAAAAAAGATTTTGAAGAAATCAAAACGCGCATCGCTGATTTAAAGCGTGATGATTTGCCGCTATGGGGAAAAATGAATGTTGGCGAAATGTTATGCCACACTGCTGATCAAATCAAACTGGCTACCGGTGAAATAAAGGCAGATGATCGTTCCAAATTTATGACGCGTACTGTATTGAAGCGCCTAATCCTGATGGGAATGAAAGCTCCCAAAGGAAAAGTAGAAACGATGCCAGAAGTTAACCCTCATTTACAAGGCTCCAAACCAGTTAACTTTGATTCGGATCGTGATTACTTGTTGCGAAAAATTCAAGAATTTATTGGATTCGATGCAAAAAATGTTCAGGCACATCCAACCTTTGGAAAACTATCAAAAGACCAATGGGGAAAGCTTATATACACGCATCTGGATCACCATTTAAGTCAATTTGGTTCTTAAAAAAATGGGTATGAAAAAATTTCAAACGTTTTTTCTTTGTTCAACATTTTTACTCGCTCTTTCTTGTGGAGGTGACGAATACACTGAAATAGAAAACGGCCTAAATGCACCAGGCGCATCTGACGATTCAACATCTATTTCAGAAATCACAATTAACGATGATCCTTCAGGATGGATTCTTGCAGAGCGATTTGCAAGCGATGATAATCAATATACGTTCTGTCCGGACGGAACTATTTTATTTGATAACAATTTTGGAACTGAACTGGATGGTACCTGGCAACTCGAGAACGATACCTTGACATTAATTTACACACGCAGAATTGCACAAGTTGGAATTGGCGAACCTCTTCCTCCCCCACCAGCTATGCCAGGTAACTATGTTGATCAATATGAAGAATACGAAGAAGTCATCGAAAAAATGTACGAAGAGCAAATATTGATTTGGTCAGAAATAAAAACTTTCTTAGATCAGGATTCTACTTACCCGTATGAGATTTTGAACAGAGGTTTTGTTTGTGATTAGTTTTAGCAAATCAAAACAAACTTTCACTCTTCTCCAACGCTGTCAAGATAATCTTCAAGTCTGTCTAACTCATTTTTACGCTCCTCATCCGATAATCTAGCGGGTGAAAAACTAACGAAAGGCTTCTTTACCTGCATGCCTACAAAGTAAAACATGCCGTGATGAATTGGATACAAAATGGTTTCCAGATTTCCATTTTTACCTGAATCGCCGTAAGCAATTTCTGGTCCGCCAGTGGTTAACACGGAAAAGGCAATTTTATCTTTAAAAGCTCCATTATCGTAAACTCCTTTACCAGCACCGTACGCAAAACCCATTGCAAAAACGCGATCGATCCATCCTTTCTGAATTGCTGGTAATCCAAACCACCAAAGCGGAAAAGTGAATATCAATGTATCGCACCACAGAAATTTTTCCATTTCAGCTTTTACTTCAGGTGTGAATAAATCTTTTTGAAATGCATTGGTTTGTTCTGCCTGATATTTGAAAAAATCAGGATTTGAAAGTTCTAAGAAATCATGTTTATCACCGACAGGGTTGAATCTCATTTTGTATAAATCAGAAACCTTTACCTCAGCACCCTTGCTTTGAAAATGATTGATGGCGACATCTTTCAGCGCGCTGCAAAAACTTTGTTTTTCTGGATGTGCGTGAATGATTAATACTTTTTTCATAAGTGTTGGAGGTCAAATCTGATATGAATGTAGAGAAAAATATTTCCCACAGATTACGCTGATAAAAAAAACCGCAGATTTTCGCAGATAAGAATTAAAAACACTTTGGATTTAACCCTAAATTAAATTTAAACTTCGACAAACAGAGAAGGCGTGAGAAACTCAGAACAAAAAACAAATAAAAACGACTTGTAATCAGCTTAATAAATCGCAGGATATTTTCCTGGATCTACCTCACGCATCATGTTGTAAACTGCGTCAAAAATTGTTTCCTGATTTGGTTTAGAGAAATAATCTCCGTCTGTTCCGTAAGCAGGTCTGTGATCTTTTGCAGAGATTGTTAAAGGCTGTGAGTCTAATGCGAAATAAGCTTTCTGTTTTACCAAAATCTGATCTAACATAAAACCAGTTGCACCACTTTCGACATCTTCATCAACGATAACTAATCGATTTGTTTTTTGAAGCGACTTTGCAATGTCTCCATTCAAATCAAACGGAATCAAAGTTTGTGCATCGATCAACTCAACAGAAATATCTGCTTCTGCTAATTGTTTTACTACTTCTTGACAAATATTGAAAGTTGAACCATAGGATACTAAAGTTAAATCGGTTCCTTCTACAACGGTTTCTACAACACCCAATGGCTCATAAAATTCGCCGTAATTTGAAACGGCTTTTTCTTTGATACGGTATCCATTCAAAGGCTCTATCACAAGAGCAGCATCATCAGATGCAAGAAGTGTATTGTAAAATCCTGCTGCTTTCGTCATGTTTCTTGGAACGCAAACATACATTCCGCGAATGGCGTTGATGATCATTCCCATTGGTGAACCTGAATGCCATACGCCTTCTAGTCGGTGACCACGAGTGGAAATAATCAGTGGAGCTTTTTGTCCACCTTTTGTTCTGTACTGAACGGTTGCCAAATCATCACTCATGATCTGAATGGCATATAGCAAATAATCTAAATATTGAATTTCTGCAATCGGTCTTAAACCACGCATGGCCATACCAATTCCCTGACCTATGATGGTACACTCACGAATTCCAGTATCCGAAACACGAATTTCACCAAACTGATCCTGCATGCCTTCCATACTTTGGTTCACGCCACCAATCTTTCCAACATCTTCACCAAAACTTAAAACCTCAGGATATTTATTAAAGTTTGCTTCAAAATTATTTCTCAAAATCAAACGACCATCAATCATTTCATCATTAGAAAATACCGGCGCTTTTGGATTTACTTTTAATGCTGATTGTGCAGATTGCGAATAGAGATAAGATGAATATTTGTCATCATTTTCCACATCGCGTTGTTTCATTAATGCAATCAACTCTTGTTTAGCAGAAGAATTTTCACCGCGCATGTAACGCAAACCACGTTTAGCCGCAACATAAATATCACGTTTAACAGGATCCATTGCTTTGCGCAAATCATCTGAAATCTTTTTGATAAAAGCACCATTTGAACTTTCTGAAGACATTGTTTCCAGCAAGTTTGAAATATGAGTAACATCTGCTTTTAACTGATCATTGAATTCTTTCCACGCTTCAGCTTTTTGTTCGCGAACTATTTTTTTTGCTTCTGCATCAATTGCATCTAACTCTTCTTTTGTTGAGATTTCAGCTTGCAAAATGAATTCTTTGAATTTTTCAATGCAGTCCATTTCACTCTCCCACTTCAAACGTTCTTCTGATTTATAACGCTCGTGTGATCCAGAAGTAGAGTGACCTTGTGGTTGATTTACTTCTTCTACGTGAATCATAACAGGCACATGTTCTTCACGACAAAGTTTGATTGCTTTTTCATACGTAGAACACAAGTGTGCATAATCCCAACCTTTGGTTTTGAAAATTTCATAACCGGGTTTATCTTTTGTGCGCTGCATTCCGCCGAGCGCTTCAGAGATACTTGATTTGGTAGTTTGGAATTTTTTTGGAACAGAAATTCCGTATCCATCATCCCAAATAGAAATTGCAAAAGGAATTTGTAATACTCCGGCAGCATTGATAGATTCCCAGAAAGGTCCTTCAGATGTACTTGCATCACCAATGGTTCCAAACGCAACTTCATTTCCTTTGTTGGTGAAGTTGGTCATGTGATGCAATGCCTTGTTATTTCTATAAACTTTCGACGCAAGTGCAAGACCCACCAGACGAGGCATTTGACCACCGGTAGGAGAAATATCAGCTGATGAGTTTTTTTGAGCCATCAAATTTTTCCAGGAACCATCCGGATTCAAGCTGCGGGTAGAATAATGTCCCCCCATTTGTCTGCCAGCAGAAGCAGGTTCTTTTTCAACATCAGTATGCGCATACAATGCAGCAAAATATTCTTTTACTGTCAAGGCTCCAATAGCCATCATAAAAGTCTGATCACGATAATAACCTGATCTGAAATCACCATTCTGAAATTGTTTAGCCATTGCCAGTTGGGCAATTTCTTTACCATCTCCAAAGATTCCAAATTTGGCTTTACCCCCAAGAACCTCGCGTCTTCCCATAAGAGATGCCTCACGAGAGATACGAGCTATTTTGTAGTCATTTAATACTTCTGCAATGTATTTTTTGTCCACTTGATTCAATACGTTTTGTGCTTGTGCCATGCCGATGTGCTGTTTTAGGAGCCTAATTTACGGAAAATCGAACGATACAAAAAGCGGATTGAGAAATTTGTTGGTAAAATGAGTCCTGAGGACAGAGCCACTTGGACAGCAGATGTCTAATAATATTCCAAAACAGAAAAATACAACAATGAATTCTACCTATGGCTTCTGCCCGATTCGCGAAATCAAATTAAATTCTTCCTGACTGACCAGCATTAGACTCCTTAATCTGCGTAGCTTGTTTCAATCTTCCAAACTTATAGAATAAACCAAGTTTGAATGCAGTGAACTGATATTGCGAATTGGTTGAGTATATGTAGTTACCATAATACTGTGTGGACTTGTATTTCGGAGGAATAATATTTGAAACATCTGCATAAATCTGAAAATCACCTTTCATGTATTTTTTTGTCAGACGTAATCCCCAGTTCATTTGAGTATTTGAAACAGTTTCAGAACCTCCCCAACGCATGACATGCAACTGATTCATGATACTAAAATCTTTTGGCAAAATAAAAGTGAGATACGAATACAAACCAAAACTAAGATTACTGAACGATTCTCTGTTAAATTCTTCAGTAAAAGAATACGTGCTGTAACTCACCCAAAATGAATTCCAGCCTTGCAGCCAATTCAGCTGAAACGGAATACTCAAATCAGCACCTATGGATTGATCCAGCTTTGCATTCCAGGGTGTAGACTCAGTGAAGAAAGTAGTGTCATTTACGAATGAGATTTGTGAAATAGGATCTGCGGTTGAAGAGACATAAATGGACAAACTATATGCGTAGAAAAGATCCATATCAAGTCCAATTGTATGAGAGATTGCTGGTCTCAAATATGGGTTGCCATAGGAAACTGATAAGCTATCATCATATCGCACAAAAGGATCATAATTTGTAAATTGTGGACGATCAATTCCTGAAGAATAATAAAGTGTAAAACCTACTTTTTCATTTGGCTGATAGAGCAAACTTGCAGATGGAAATGGCCGGATATAAACAGAGTCGATAAATTGTTTTTCAAGTGAATTACTATAGCCATCCAACTTTGTATATTCTGCAGTAACACCAATTCTGAACCCCATCTTTGCCCAGTTCTTAGATAGTTCCGTATAAACGGTTCCAATGTGTTCTTCGTAATCAAATGAGTTTGAAAATTGATTGTCAATCACCCATTCATCTGCAATACTGTTAAACTGATTATACACTTTACCATTTCGAAGCTGACTATAAGATAAACCTGCAGAAAGTTCCCATCCCGAAGTGTCAAATACATGCTCGTAGTTTACGCGCAGCTCTCCAATTAATGGACGATCAAAAGATTCAGTGCGAAGATCAAAATCAGAATAAATTCCGGACAAACTATTCTGATAAGTATTCAATGATCTTCCATTACTATTACTTGCTTTTTGAGCCAGATTGAAATTAATTTCCAGGTTGCTCTTGTTGGTATCCGTGTCAAGTTGATAGTTCAAGTAAGCACTGTTATTCATCCATGTATACTTAGGGTCAGTAAAACTGACGTTTGATGTTTCCAAAATATTACCTGCAAAATACTCAGTTGTGGTATTGTCTTCGCTTCCACCAAAACTTGAATTACCGCGAACTCCTGAAGTTAACTTCTGATTTTTGCTGATCTGATAGCCCGCCTTCAGCTGATAATACATCCATGAATTCCAATCTTCGCCGGTATAGCTGCTGCTGAGCGATCGTTGACTATCATCTGTTGTTGTACCTGTTGAAGTACCAAAACTATTTTGCTGATTGTAATTTGCTCCAAGGTATCCATTCATTGAAAACTTTTTACGTTTCACATTTATTCCTGCACTGAATGAAGCCGTTGGTTTGAGTTGCGTATTGATTCCACCTGAGCTGCTGATGTTCATGTTGTATCCTTCCAGTGCAAAGTTTTTGGTATAGACTTCAATTACTCCATTGGCGCTACCCTGCCCTTTGTATTTAGCTGAAGGGTTGGTAATAATTTCAATACTTTCAACAACACTTGCCGGAATAGCTTTGAGCTCATCATTTGAAATGATAGGTTGTCGATCAATCAAGATGAGCGGACTTCCCTTTCCTATAATTTCAATTTTTTCTCCATCTGGAGATGTTATTTTTGGTGATGCAGTGAGCACATCAAATAATGATGTAAGTGTTTGTAATGTAGTTCCCTGAACATTGATTTTAATGCCATCCATTGTTCGCACAAATTCAGGCTTTTTAAATACAATATCAACAGTCGTCAGCGTACTGGCTGTAAACCTGACAGTTTCTAATGTTGTCAATTCTGGTTTAGCCTGAAAAGAGATGAGTGTATCAGCATATCCTGCCAAACTTATTTTCACGTAATAATCCTGACCAGCAATAGCATCAAACTCAATGGAAAAATAAGTGCTGTCAATATAGCTTCCTTTAATTAGCGTTGAATCAGGTAATGAAAAAACGATAAACTGACCGAAAGGAGAATCGGAAGAATCAAGTTCAACAGTTCCCTCCAGTTTAGTGAATTGAGAATAAGATGAAATAAACAAGAAAGAAAGAAAAACAGTAAATAATACCTTCATGAGTTTTGGGGTCAAGTCAGTTTATAAAATTTGGTTATTCGTATTCAATATATGCTAATATCTGCGGTGCAACATCAGTAAATAATTTCACCTTTGTAAAGAGTTTCAAAGTTACTTCCGTTGTATTTGTAATCAATTTTTTGAATCTGAACGATATCCCCTTTTTGAAGTGCACTCAGATCAAAAATTTCTCCGTTCAGAATAAATAATCCACCCGTTTCTTTTGCGATGCTCAAATAATCGCAGCGCACAAATTTAGGAGCCGCACATAGAATGACATGCACCGGTCGTGTAATATTTGTTAATAATTCAAGATCTCTTACTTCAGAATAATTATCTCCTACCAATACTACTGAATGTGCATTTGCGTCATTGGTAAAAGCATGTATGACTGCTTCCAGATCATTCTCGGGTGCTTCACCTCCATTGCCTTTCATCATGGCTTTTTTAATCACGTCACCAACTTCTTCAAAATTTTGAGCCATGTAAATTCCTTCTGTTTCACCAATCTTCTTTTGCTTGGTGGTTTTCATATCTCCATCATTGAAAAAAGTATAACTCGTAAACGGTGAATTCAGATGATACAATCTCACCCAATGAAGCATAGCCGCAATATGTGTGGTCATGCTACCTGTAACATCCATCACCATGGCAGTATTTGTTTTGCCCTTAAAAAGTTCCAGTCCTTTATATACTGCAGAGGATTTTACAGTAATTGGTTCTGGCTTTACCAAAAGATTGACTGATGTGCTTTCTTCTTCAACAACAGGTTCGGCAATCTTACGATCTGAAAAATCTGGTTTAACTCCTTCACGCGTATAGAGGCCGTGCACATCCGCTGAATAAGAGACTCTGATTTCCATATTTACTTTTGAGTCAACCGGCTTACCATTTACGGTTGCCGGAATCCATTCAGGCATTTTATCAAACGCATTTTCAACCTGATCTTTTGCGGCGTTTGGATAGGTTTCTGTGAAAATTAATGAGTCTATACTGCCGTCTGCTTTTACAATAAAACTCACAGAAACCCATTTATCAATTCGCTGTGGTGTAACATCTGGTGAATTCACAAGATTTGACCGAAAATGATTCATCAAAGCAGTTTCGCCTTCCAGAAATTTAGCGGGTGCTGTCCTGCTTATGGTATTAATTTTTGATGTGTTTGAATTAGCAGTATTGACAGGTAATTGCGTCAGAATCGGATCTATTTGAGGTTCAAGAAAAGTTTCTGTTGGATTTTCAAGATAAGCTGAAATGGAATTAATTTCCTCCACTCTCATCTTCGAATCTGCTGCCGGTCGATGTACTAGAACAAAACCGTGAAAATATGAATCTCCTTCAGTATAATCTGCGCAGCCTGTTTGCTCCAAAATCTGCCAGTCAACCAAAAAATCATTCATCACAGAAGGAAACGTTGCGGCAAACCATTTGAATCTTTTTCGATCCAGATTGAGTTGATCAAAAGTTGAACTTTGTTTGTATTGTGTATAAACATAGTATACCTTAACAGTGGTGAGGTTCTGTATCAATTGCACCAACGACTGTTGCGAAAAATTAGTGCCCGCAAAATCGCAGGGAATATATTTTGTGGTTTCAGACTCTGGCAGGTTCAGTTTTGTCAACTGAGTTCGTGGACTCGCTAAGATTGATTCAATTCGTTTGTCAGACTGACTATACAAATAAGTCACTGATAACAAGAGAAAAACAAGAGGTATCGATTTCATGGGCATGCGTTATAATGAAATAATGTACAAAGGTAACACCTCTTTTATCCCCAAATTAAACCTTTCATACATCGCAAAGTCAAATAACTTTTATAATCGTAATTTTGTATAAAACTGATTAGCATGAGATTTGGCTTACACGCATTTTTTTATAGTTTATTATTGCTTGGTACACAAGCCCTGGCACAACCCGGATCCGGAGAACGACCTAAGATTGGAATTCTGACCGGTCAGGTTGTAGAACCAGAATTCAAAAAATCGATTCCGTATGCAAAAATCTTTTTGTTGAATGTAAGAGACAGCTCAGTAGCAACTGGTGGATTGGCTGATAGCCTTGGAAAATTTACTATTACTGAAATTCCGGTAGGACCCTACATTGCAAAAATCACTTCGTTTGGATTTGCTCCACTTTTTATTGACTCACTCTTTTTTTCTCCCAAAGCGCCTCAGGTAAACCTGGGTGTTCTGCCTATGTCAACCGATCCTAATCAACTCAAAACAGTTGATATTGTTTATCAGGAGGAAGAAGTAGTTGCTCAAATAGATAAAAAAGTTTTTTCTGTTGACAAACAACTGACATCACAAGGAGGAACTGCACTCGACGTATTACAAAATATTCCGTCCATCACAATCGACGTTGACGGCAATATCAGCTTAAGAGGTAGCGGAAATGTTACTATCCTCATTGATGGGCGGCCTTCAACAATTACTGGCAGCGGCCGTCAGGGCGCATTGGCTTCTATACCCGCAAGCTCAATTGAATCAATCGAAGTCATCACAAATCCTTCTGCCAAATATGATCCTGATGGAATGTCCGGCATTATCAACATCGTTTTGAAAAAAAGTAAACTGAAAGGTTTCAACGGAAGTGTTGACATTAGCATTGAAAATGGTTTGCATCCTGATTCGCTTGATACGTTTGATAAATTTCTCGGCTTTGGCCACAACGCTTCTTTCAATCTTGCCTACAGAAATAAATATTTTAATGTTTATGGTGGCTATACTTCTAACTGGTATGAAGGCTGGCGAAATTTTGATCAATCAAACGTTACCTTTTACAACAACGATTACGACAGTCTTGTTCAAACCAGAAAAGGTACGCATTTGAGACAAGGTCACATGTTGAAATTTGGAACTGATTTTTTCATCAATCCTAAAAATACAATTGGGTTTTCTGTCAATGGAAATCTTGGAAGAGAAGAGCGCACCGGTAACATGTACTACTATGCGTACGACTCCGTATCGCGTTACGATGTCTGGCAACGTCTTAGTGATGACCCAGGAAAAAAATACGGATTTGATGCGATGGTTTTCTGGAATAAAAAATTTGAAAGACCTGAACACAAACTTGACTTCACAGCACAATATTCACAAGGAGAAAGTACAGAAAGTGGTGATTATTTAGAAAACATTTATTCTCCAACTGATTTGTCTTTAATCACCCCGAACAGTTTGAATCAATATGTACGCACCATTGATGGCAACGCAATTACAACCATTCAACTTGATTATTACAGACCTTTATCGTTTACAAAAAATCTTGCCGACGGTGTCGTCATAAAAAATCCGGGCAAATTTGAAACAGGCGCTAAAACAACAATCAGACAAGTGAGTCAGGACTATTATCAGGAAACAAATGCGGTAGCTGATACAAATCTCAATAACAATTTCAATTTCAGTGAGCAAGTCCATGCCGTTTACGCAATCTTTGGACAGGAATTTCAAGACATGGACAAAGAATTCGCCAAATTTAAATATCAGATTGGTCTGCGCGCCGAAATGGTTTACATCACATCAGAAGTAGATAAAGATCCTGTAGTATACAAGAATAGTTATAACTCACTTTACCCGTCCTTGCACCTTGTAAAACCTATTTCAAAATCTACTGAAATTACCATGAGTTATAGCCGCCGTGTGAATCGTCCGAATTTACATGCGCTGAATCCTTTTTCAAAATATACTGATCCCTTAAACCTGCAAGTTGGAAATCCTGAATTACTTCCGGAATATATCAACAGCGGTGAAATTGGTTTTGGAACCTACAACAAAAAACTAACCATTACAGGGTCTTTCTACTACCGTTACATGACGGATATGATTCAACGCGTACGTGATATAGATTCGAATGGTGTTGCACGTGTGACATGGTCAAACGTAGATCAGGCGCAATTTATAGGCGCTGAACTGATGACGATTTATAAACCAACTAAATGGTGGAGAATTATGTTGTCCGGAAATCTTTCACAAACTTATATCAACTCCACTTCTGGTGAAGCAGATTTAAACAACAGCGGTTTCAGCTGGTCGGCAAACATGTCACAGTCATTCACCTTCAATAAAGGATGGAGCGGACAATTAACGGGTTTCTACAGATCACCAATGATCTTAACACAAGGACGATCGCAAGCAATGTATAGTTTAGATATTGCTGTGAGAAAGACATTCCTGAAAGATAAAATGTATGCCAATTTTAAAGTTGGAGATATTTTCAATACCCGTCAGTTTGGATATTACACTGAGCAACCCGGAGTCTTTTTAAGTGAAGGAATCTGGAAACATCAGAGCCGCAGATTCACGCTATCTATAGGATATGTTTTCGGTAATCAGGATCCGGACAAACGCAAAACGCGTCGTGAAAATTCAGGTGGAGATGGAGATATGGGAATGTAATCCTTATGCCCCTTGCTTAATGAGCAATTGTTGAGCGATTGATAATCTGCCGCCCATTTTCAAAATACCGCTGTCAATTCCTTTGGCAGGACGATTTTTTTGTTTGGTTTTATTATTTAGCTTTTGCATAACCTGTTTATTAATCTTCATAAAAGGTAATTACAAAGGCTATACCAAACTAGGATTATCAAGCCAAATAGGCCATCCATTGATTAAACGGATCGTTTTTTCAGGTATTCGAATCAATCCAATCTATTCTTAGGGATTCCTATATTTGTTGTTCAACACTTAGTCTGCTTGAATGAATATGACAAAATTTACCGCTGCTCTGTTTTTTATCCTTCTGATGCTAAGCAGTTGCTCATCAGAACCTGAATGCCAGAATTCCGACATTAATTCGTTTGATTCTTTTCTTGGAATTACTGGCGAAACCAAAGAAATTGAGCTCACAAAAATTTTAGGTGAATCAACAGGCGGTTATTATACAGATGACAACAAGAGTTTTATTTACACCTACCATGCTCTTATCGATGCGCCCATTGCTGTTGCAGTAAATGCCAATACAACAAAAGTTGAAACGGTACTCATGGAAATACTTTCGCTGGGTGAAGATTTTGAAAAAGATCTGGAAAAAGCCGCAAAAAAGTACAATCTTGACTTATGTGATTCTCGCTTTTTTGGAATGAAAAAAGATGAAATCATTGCAGAAATGGGTGAGCCAGATGCTGAAGACAATTCTGCAACGGGTGTTTATTCGATCACTTATAATTCCGATAATCAGAAAACCAGTGTGAACTTTAAATTTTTTGATGAGCAAGACAAAATGTGTTCTTCAGTTATTGTAAATTGGTTTTAAAATGACATCCAACGCTATGATGAATACAGCCGTGATTCTTAATCTAAAAACACACTTCATGCTTCCAGTATTTTTTGCTTTTTTAATCTCCTGCAACAGTCAAGATTCGAATTCGACTGCTTCTTTGAATGAAGACAGCACTAAAACTGAATTGATAGAAATTGATACTTGCAAAGAGAAGACAAGTGTTTCTGATTTTGATAATTTTCTTGGACTAACCTATGGCATGAATGAACTTATGCTGGAACAAAAACTTGGAAAATTTACCGGTGGTGAATACACAGCTGATTCAACTTCGTTCATCTACTATTTCAAAAAGATTAAAGGTGCGCCCATAAGTGTTTGGGTAGACTCAAAATCTCAAAAAGTAATTACCATTTTTATGGAGATTCTGGGGTATGAAGAGTTGTTCCAGTCTGATTTAAACAGTGCTATTGAAGCCTACTCTATCTCAAGCTGTGACTCGTATTTTTTTGGATTAAAATATGCTGACTTAAAGGCAAAACTGGGTGAGCCTGTTGCAGAAGAAATGCTGGAGGGCGAAATACGCTCAGTAGATTATGATTCACAAGACCTGAGATGCTCGGTGAACTTCAAATTTTATCCAGATCAGGATAATATGTGCTCGTCTATTTCTGTGAATTGGTTTTATTAGAGTGTTAGGGGTAATGGCTGAATTTCCGAGACATTAGCTAATATCTCGTCAAAAATCACTAAATTTAACTGTGAAAAAGTCTTCTAAATACCATAATGATTTCATAGTTGATCGGCTGACGAATTCAATTACCAACACAATTTCTGGAGACAGTTTTCCGACTGAAGTTTCTCTGTTCTCAAAATCTGACTTGAAACAAACCGGAAAAAAAAGTGGATGGCTATTTGACTGGAAGCACGAACTCGACTTACCAGACCGAGAAGTTTATAAACTTACAATCTTCAACAATCCGAATATCATTCAAGGACTAAATAGTTTGACGGCAAAAGCAGATCACGTATTCATTCACTTAATTGAAAACGCTCCATTCAACAAAGGAAAAGAAAAGTTATATGAAGGTGTCGCCGGAAATCTTGTAGCTTTTGCTTGCCGTTTATCATTCCAAAGAGGAAGCAGTGGCTTCGTTGCATTTCATTCCAAAACAAATTTAATTGAGCACTATATCGAAACATTGCATGCTCAACATTACGGAAATCACTTGATGGTAATTGATACGAGTGCAGCGACCAGACTAGTTGACAAATATTTCAAATCTTAGTATATGAAAACAAGAAAAAAGAATTCCGAACTCGACGTTGATCAAATCAAAAGTAAGCCACTAACCGCTCAGGAAGAAAAAGGCTTAAGCGAATTCATTCAAAAACTTAAAGGAAAAAAGGTAAAAACTGCTGGCAAAGCAGCGTAAAATTACTACCCCTAACATCAAATAAACGCAAGCAGAAAACGCCCACGATCTTAGGCTGCCTGCGCTTATTCTAGTCCGTTAAGTTACCTTTTTACAAAAGTCACATTAATCCAAAAGCAACACATGCCTATTGTTCAATCAATCCTTTTAAGCATTCTCATTCTATTCGGAGTAAAAGCGATCGCCCAATCTGACACCCTTAACAAAACCAATGCAGACGGAGCGCGTTACGGTTGGTGGATCGTTTATCTGGATGATAATTTAGAAGCGGTAAAAGATTCTGCAGACGCAACGCATTACCATTACACCATATATTCCGGTAAGTATAACTATTACAACATGGGGGCAATTGGCACAAAAAAAACACCCGTTATTTTCCCTGCAAGTGACACGCTTGAGACCAATGGCATTAAGCTTTTGAATGGCGAATACAAATCAAATTACAAAAACGGTAAATTGAGATTTGTACTTACAGTAGAAAATGGAATTTTTGTCGATTACAAAGAGTATTATGAAAATGGAAATCTGAATACTCATTTCAAATATACACCTGAATGCGGCACTCCCATTCATTGTTGCATACTTATGTATAATGAAGATGGAAGTCTGAAATATGAAGGAACAAATCGTTTTCCTGGAGACTAGTAATCCTTCAAGTCTTCTAACCGGGTTTTACTTTTCATAAACTCCCCTATTCCTGTTCCACAAATTTTTCCGTTTTCATCTACAAGGGTTGATTTTCCAATGATCACGGTTTCATTCATGGATTCAAATTCTCCAATCGCTGTTATGATTCCTGACGTAATGGGTCTTCGCAAGCTGATATTGAAGTTTGCCGTGAGAATAAAAAAATCATGAATCTGCGTTTGACAGGCAAAATAGGCAGCATCATCCAAAAGTTTAAAATACACTGAACCATGAACCGCCATGCCGCCATGAAAATAGCGTGGATCAATGGGTAAAGTAATAGTTGCCTTTTTATCTTCCACGGTCATTTCAATTCCCTGATAAAAATTATGAATTGGCGCTTTTTCGTAAAGCCTTATTAATCTTTGAAAATGGTTCATTGATGCTTGTTAAATTCGTGTTGAGATATAAAAGTAGAAAATCAGTTTGAAAAGAGGGTGAAATAACTAAATTCGCAAAACCTAGATTCAAAAAACAAACATCGTATGGCTTTCGACATTGAAATGATTAAACAAGTTTACGCTAAATACCCAGAGCGTATTGCCGCTGCACGTAAGGCAGTTGGAAAACCATTAACACTGAGTGAGAAAATACTTTACGCGCATTTGTGGGAAAACCCAAACACACAAGTATTCGAGCGCGGTAAATCATACGTTGACTTTGCACCAGATCGCGTGGCCATGCAAGATGCAACGGCACAAATGGCCTTGCTTCAGTTTATGCAAGCGGGTCGCAAAACAGTAGCTGTTCCTTCTACTGCTCACGCTGATCACTTGATTCAGGCTAAAGTTGGAGCTGATAAAGATTTACAAGATTCATTAAATAAAAACGATGAAGTGTTTAACTTCCTTTCATCTGTTTGTAATAAATACGGAATTGGTTTCTGGAAACCAGGTGCGGGTATCATTCATCAAGTGGTTCTTGAAAATTATGCCTTCCCGGGTGGAATGATGATTGGAACAGATTCGCACACGGTAAATGCCGGTGGCTTAGGAATGGTTGCAATTGGTGTAGGTGGAGCTGATGCGGTGGACGTAATGGCAGGAATGGCCTGGGAATTGAAATTTCCAAAATTAATTGGGGTTAAGTTGACCGGAAAATTAAACGGTTGGACAGCACCAAAAGACGTTATCTTAAAAGTAGCAGGTATCCTTACTGTTGAAGGCGGAACTGGTGCCATAGTAGAATATTTTGGACCCGGTGCTGAATCACTTTCTTGTACTGGAAAAGGAACAATCTGTAACATGGGTGCTGAAATTGGAGCAACAACTTCAACATTTGGTTACGATGATTCAATGCGCAGATATTTAAAGGCAACAGATCGTGCAGATGTTGTTGCATTGGCAGATACAGTTGCAGAACACTTGACTGGCGACCCAGAAGTATATGCAGATCCAAAAAAATATTTTGATCAGGTAATTGAAATTGACTTGACAACATTAATGCCGCATGTTAACGGTCCGTTTACTCCAGACTTGGCTACACCAATCAATGAACTTGCTGAAAAAGCAAAGGCAAATGGTTGGCCGTTAAAAGTTGAATGGGGATTAATTGGATCATGCACCAACTCATCGTATGAAGATTTAGCTCGTGCTGCATCTATTGCAAAACAAGCGGTTGATAAAGGTTTGATTGCAAAAGCAGAATTTGGAATTAATCCGGGATCAGAACAAGTTCGTTACACAGCTCACCGCGACGGTTTGCTGAACATCTTCGAAAATCTGAATACAAAAATATTTACAAACGCTTGCGGACCTTGTATTGGTCAATGGGACAGAGCCGGTGCTGAAAAAGGAGAAAAGAATACAATCATTCATTCATTCAACCGTAACTTCTCTAAACGTGCCGACGGAAATCCAAACACGCATGCATTTGTAGCATCGCCAGAAATTGTTGCAGCACTTGCGATTGCGGGTGATTTAGGATTTAATCCATTGACAGATACCCTTACAAACAGCAAAGGTGAACAAGTAAAATTCAATCCACCAACCGGAGATGAATTGCCAGCGAAAGGTTTTGCAGTTGAAGACAACGGCTACCAGGCACCAGCAGCTGATGGAAGCACAGTTAACGTTCATGTAAAAGCAGGTTCTGACCGTCTTCAGTTATTGGATGCTTTCCCGGCATGGGATGGAAAAAATGTAATGGGTGCAAAACTCCTGATCAAAGTAAAAGGAAAATGTACTACAGATCATATTTCGATGGCTGGTCCATGGTTGAAATACCGTGGTCACTTGGATAACATTTCAAATAACATGTTGATTGGCGCTGTGAATGCATTTGGCGGAGCAACCAACAAAGTAAAAAATCAAGTGACCGGTGAATTTGGCGAAGTACCTGCAACAGCAAGAGCTTATAAAAAAGCTGGAATTGCATCTGTCGTCGTTGGTGATCAAAATTACGGTGAAGGTTCATCACGTGAGCATGCTGCAATGGAGCCAAGACACCTAGGCGTACTTGCGGTTATTGTAAAATCATTTGCACGTATCCACGAAACCAACTTGAAAAAACAAGGAATGCTTGGATTGACCTTCTCAAACGAAGCTGACTGGGATAAAATTCAGGAAGATGATACCTTAAACTTCATCGATCTTGAATCATTTGCTCCGGGTAAACAGCTAACACTTCGTTTGGATCACAAAGACGGAAAATCAGAAGAGATCAAATTGAATCACACATACAATCAGCAGCAAGTTGATTGGTTCAAAGCAGGGTCTGCCTTGAATCTGATCAAAATGCAATTTGCATAGTCCGTTGAAATAAATTCATAAATGCTGCCTTTGAGAAAACCTCAGGCAGCATTTTTTTTGTGCAATAACTTCAGTACTTATCTCTAATCCATTTTATCTTTATTGCATGAACTCAATATGTTTATTCGAAGCCGGTGGTACCAAAACCACTTTATTGATCGATCAGAATGGAACCGTTCAGCAAATAGAATTGCCGGGCTTTAATCCAAACCGGTATTCGTCTGAATTCGAAAACGAGCTGAAGCAAATTGAGCTTCCCAAAAAAACTGCTCTTATCTTTTATGGCAGTGGGTTAGTATCCGATGCAAATAAAGATGTTGTTCGAAAAATTTTAGCATCGCAAACAGGCTTAATCGCTGAAGTTTATGACGATCAGTTGGGTGCTGCCCGCGCAGCTTACGGAGACAAACCCGGTCTGATTGGAATAATGGGTACTGGTGCATTTGCTGCCTGGTATAATGGCACAAATCTCGAAGACAGAAAAGGCGGCTATGGTTATTTGATCGATGATATTGGCGGTGGTTTTGAATTAGGAAAAGTAATCCTTTCAAAATGGCTGAATGGAGATCTGCCGGATGAAGCGAATCAAGCCATTTCAGAGGCCGTCAAAATTTCTAAAGATGATTTCACTACTGAATTCTATAAATCACCCGACTTAAATTTGATTGCCTCTCTGGCAAAACTAATTCTGCCTTTTAGCAATGACAAAGAGATTGAAATAATGCTAACGACTTATTTTGATTTATTTTTTGAACGACATGTTCAACCAATTACAACCAAACATCACTCAAATTCAATGACCTTAGTCGGTGGGATTGGCGTTAACTTCGAAAAATTCATACGGATTTCCGCGCGGCGTTTAAAGCTTAACGAACTCAACATCATTGGCAATCCTTCAGTTAATTTGTTAGCGTACCATCGTCAGAAAGGATTTTAATCGAACCAGCTGTAACCGTATAACTTCAAAAACGTAAAATTAGTCTACCAGAAACACCGCTTAGTAGAATTTCTGTATTTAATACAATATTAATTCGGATATTTAAAGTGTGTAACACAAAAGCCTATGGAAGCATTACGCATACCATCTACAATTAAAACGCCTGAAGTACTATTTGATCCAACTAATCAGGTCTTTGAGATTAAAGGAAAATCAATACCAGATGATGCTGAGGACTTTTATAACGGAATACTTCAATGGTTTGAAGATTACGTTGCAAACCCTTGTGATGAAACTGTTTTGAAAATTGACCTTGAATACTTTAACATCTCTTCCTCTAAACGCCTGCTTTTTTTGCTTTACAAATTGAATGAACTAAAAGCAAAAAATAAAAATGTCAGAGTTCAGTGGCTTTACAACGAAGAAGATGAAGACATGTTTGAAGTCGGACAGGATTATGCCTTCATGGTAAAAGTACCCTTTGATTTTATTAGCTATGCCGCTGACAAGCGCAGTGCCGTCGTAGCTTAGACATCTTATTGGATTATCGTAAAACCAGTCAGCAACGACTGGTTTTTTTATTTCTGTAAGCTCGATCCAGCCGCCCTTTGAGCCATGTTAAATTAAACTAAAATGGGCCAATCTTAAGCAGCTTTAAGCCAAGTTGATTTTCTTTATTGAGATATTGTTTTAATTTTGTCTCCATAAAATAATTCTGAACAATACTTCTGATGCAAAATAACTCGAATAAACTTGCGGTACTTTCATTAATAATTAACGCATTTCTTGCCCTTGCGGTAATCATACTATTTGTAAGAAATCCAAAAGCTTCCGGTGAAGCTGACAGCGATAACGCGCAGCCAGTTGACACAATGGACGTAAGCAACTTGCATGATAAGGGCGAAGGCGCCGTGATTGTCTACTACAATTCAGATTCATTGAATACAAAATGTACATTCATTATGGATCTTCAGCAAGAAATTATGGATGCGCAAAAAAATGCAGAATCCAAAATGGCTTCAAAACAAAAAGAAGTAGAAAACTGGCAAAAAAAATGGTCTGACAAGGGCCCCTTGTTGTCTAGTGAAGAGCAACAATATGCTAAGGAATACGAGCAAAAGCAAATGGAAATGATGCAAATGCAACAAAATCTCGAGCAGGAATTATTTGAAACTCAAAACAGACTAACACTTACTGGTGTTACCCGCATTCAATCGCATTGCCGTGATCTTGCACTTGAGAATGGATATGACTACGTAATTAGCTATCAGCTTGGTGGACAATTTTTATTCTGTAATCCAAAAATGGACATCACCAACAGCCTAATCGATCGTATGAACGCTGATTATCAAACTACGGATGAAACGGTTCCGGCTGATGCTGAAACTGCTGAATAATGCTCATCGCTAAACGCACCAAAGAAAATAACATAGCGGAACATGTCATCTACATGTTTCAGATTGAAGACCTGATCAGAGCAAACAACTTTGATGTAGATACTATTATTCATACGTTGATTGAACCTCAAATCAAAGATGAAAAATTGATACAAGAATATCGTAACTGGTATACTTCACTTATTAATCAAATGAAATCTGAAAACGTGGTTCAGAAAGGACACAATTCAGATCTGAATGAAATTCTCATGGAACTGTTGCTGCTGCACAACACGCTTCTGAACATCATGCATCAGCCAAAATACCTTGAGCTTTTTGAAAAAGCACTTCCCGCTTTAAAAGAGTTTCAAAAGAAAAGTAATTCAGGAAGTTTGAATCTGGTTGAAGTTGGTTTTAATGCACTGTATAGCAAACTCATTCTTAAACTCAAAGGTCAGGCCTTTACAAAAGCAACAGAAGATGCATTTACAGAGATATCTGAAATGCTTGGCTTTCTTGCGCTCTACTATAAAAAAATGCGCAACGGCGAATTGAACTTCGCCAACAACTAAGGTCTTTAACTGCTGTTAGGTTTTTTTAAGAACTCTGCTGAAATAATCGCTCGAATTATGCGTTTGTGCAGTTGTTTTAATCCTTAGATTCGTATCTTAAATTGATCAACTTGCTAGACCGGTTCTTATATTACTGTCTTACCGTTCCAATCGGAAACCTTCCGATCTTTTTCATATACTGCCTTTTTGATTTTTTTTATTTGTTGATTCGCACAGTTGTACCCTATCGCAAAAAAGTGGTCACTCAAAATTTGCGACGCTCATTTCCAGATGCATCAGAAAATGAACTCAACTATATCAGACGAAAATTTTACGGCTTCTTCACCGACCTTTTCGCAGAGTCTGTAAAAAATCTCTTCATCAGTGAAAAAAACTTACGCAAGCGCATGTCAGTTCGAAATCCAGAAGTCATCGAACAATTTTACGACAAAGGAAAATCAGTCATCCTACTTTCTTCTCATTACAACAATTGGGAGTTTTTGATTACCGCACAAAGTTTGCTTTTCCGTTTCCAGGCAGTAGGCATCGGCTCTCCCCTTTCAAACAAATACTGGGATAAAAAAATTACCGCCAAACGTGAACGCTTTGGAATGAAAGTAGTTCATGCTGATAATTACAAATCTGAACTCAAAAATCTTACTTCAAAACCAACAGCTACTTTAGTATTAGGTGATCAATCACCTGGAAAAGCTGAAAACTGTTATTGGACCAATTTTTTAAATCAGGAAACTGCTTTTTATTTTGGTGCTGAGTTTATGGCCAATGAGTTTGACATGCCGGTCATTTGCGGCATCATTCACAAAGTAAAACGCGGTAAGTATGAACTGGAACTGAAATTGATAACAGCAAATCCAAGACAAGAATCATACGGCTTTATTACAGAATCTTATATTCGAAATCTGGAAGAAGCAATTATTGATGAACCTCGCTACTGGCTTTGGTCACACAAACGCTGGAAAAAAGAAATTCCAAAAAATTTAGCGGACGTAAAATTCGAACACAAAGAACGCTTTTTGAAGCGATTCAGAAGTTGAGTTTTACCAAGCACTTCGAACTCATATTGCACCATAATCATTCCAGCGAACAGTTATCCTGAACTTGATTCAGGATCTCCACACCATTGCGTTAGTTGCTGAAACTTAAACTAGCATCTGTTGAATCGTGAATAATTTTTAATTCAGCTTATCAATGGATCACAATCACGTCAACCTCATGAGATCCTGAAACGAGTTCAGGATGACGTTTTGATAATTAGAGCTTATTCAGCAACAATAAATCCTATTATGGAAATCCCTTTACACATGCATCAATACAAAAAATGAACCTTTCCACTACTAGTTGGTATTGATTAAAAACGATGTCTATGAAAGCAATACGGATTGATGAACCTTGCGATGAAAAATGGAATGAAATGACGGCAACTGATCGCGGAGCATTTTGTCAAAAATGTGCAGTTGATGTGTATGATTTCAGTAAAATGAATCTCAATCAGATCAAACTTGTTTTGAAAGAAAGTGCCGGAAAACACATGTGCGGCAGGTTCGAAAGCAAACAACTTGAATTATTGAACCACGAATTTGAAGTGTGGAAAATGAATCAGCCTAAATCCTTTCAAAGTCGTTTTGTATTTGCCTTATTGCTTGTTTTTGGATTGACTTTATTTAGTTGCGAAGAAGAAGATTTGGCGCAGCTTGCAAAATTAAATTCCATTGAATTAAAATCATCTTTAGCTGAACCAGATAAAACTTTAGCTGATAAAATTTTCTGGTCACAAGATGCTATTATTGTCAATGAAATGATGCAATTAGAAAACATAGAGCCTGTTGAATGTATCAAGATGGGAGAATTGGCATATCCAGAAGATTTTCAAACGCAACCCACCCAACCTGAGTGGCAAGGAATGATAGCAGGTGGGCCTATGATGGACAGAAGTTATTATGAATATTTGGAACAAACGATTCATCCAGATTCTTCAACAACCTTACCGGAAGAAGTCGTCTCAATTTATAATCCATTTGAAACAAAACTTTTTCCAAATCCAACCAACGGACCATCTAACTTTTCAATTTATGTAAATGAGCCAGCACAATTTCAAATTGATATTTATTCGATCTCAGGTCAAAAAATCAATGAGATACACAGCGGTGATTTAAATGAAGGCAGACATCAGTTTGACGTGGAGCTTACAAATTATACCAACGGAACATATCTCATAAAAATTTGGTCAGATAAACAAGAAGAGACATTGAAATTAATGAAAGTTGATTAATTACTGAACCTTTTTTTACGCTGTCTGTATTCATTCAAAACACACGCTATGCAACGTATTTCAATCAATCAACCTTGCCATGAAAACTGGTCGGCTATGACACCTTCAGAACAAGGAGCCTTTTGTGGAAAATGTCAAATTGATGTGATTGACTTTAGCGGCAAAACACCCGAAGATGTCAAGCAGATTTTAGAAGCCAATGTTGGAAAACATCTTTGCGGCCGATTCAAAAAAACACAATTAGATGATTTAAATGCGACGTATGCTGATTGGGATAATCAAACTGCAAAAACTTTTCAAAGTAAATTCTTGTATGCATGTTTGATTGTATTTGGAATGACCTTGTTTAGCTGCAATACGCCGGATGAAATGATCCTGGGAGAAATAAGTACAGAAAATTTCCATCTTGATTCTTCACAAACAATAACTGAAAATACAGATTCAATTCATTCTGAAAACACAAACGAAGAAATCAAAGTTCAACCAAACGATGAATGGAGACATGTTAAAGGCAAGGTAGATATCAACTATTATCAGAATCAGAACGAAGAAGAAATGGAATATCTGAAAGGGGATATTGCATATATTCCAGATCAAAAAATTGAAGAAAAAGATACTGTAACAGCATGCGAAACACCTGCCCGTGAATCAATTTCACAATATTCTCAAACATTTACGCCGCTTCAAGCAACTGATAGCGTGAAAACAATTACGTCAGAGACGAATCTGATAACGGCAGAATTTTCAGCCCGCCTCTTTCCAAATCCAACCGGCACACATACAAACCTCGAAGTTGAAATTACTCAAGCGGGATTTTTTACAATCGAATTGATTTCATCCAACGGCCAAAAAGTTGCTACAATTTTTTCAGGAGAGCTGTCATCAGGTATCAGCAACTATCAAATTGAATTATCAACGTATTCGACAGCAACCTATTTAGTCAAAGTAAGTTCTGCCTCGCAATCTGAAGTTTACCGGATTTTGAAGATTGAGTAAAAGCTTCAAAATCCCGTCAGCTAATCTAACCATCGGGCTGGGCTTGACTCTGCAGAAGAAAGAATTTTCACGTTAATAACACTGTTTATATCTAGATTTCCATCTTCACACAATATCAGGCATAAACACTACCTTTAGGCCGTGTTATTGTTACCTAAAAATATTGCACCGCGCTGGTTGGTGTTTGGAATTGACCTGATCATTGCGATTGTTTCATTGATTGTTGCTTATTTGGTAAGATTTGACGCAGCCAATCTTCCATTTGAATCTGAATACGAGATTTTTATTTCTGGTTTGCCGTTCTTTTTGCTGGCAAGATTAATCTGTTTCTACTTCTTTAAAATTCACACCAGTATTTTAAGACATACCAGTACACAGGATGTTAAACGTGTGATCCTTGCTACCGGTTCAGGAACACTTTTGCTTGCCCTTGGTTCAAGCGTCAAATATTTTTTCGTCGATGAGATTTTTCTTTTCCCGCTTTCTATTTTGGTCGTCGAGTTTTTTGTAACAATTTCATTTTTACTTGTATTTCGTTTTGCCATTAAATTGCTCTATCTGGAAGGATTAAAAACCGGTAAACAAATTTTACCAACTGCAATTTATGGTTCTGGAATTTATGGGTTGATTACAAAACATACGTTGGATAAAGAGGCTAATGTAGAGGGTAACGTTGTCTGTTTTATAGACGATGATCCAAAAAAAAGCGGCAGTTCATTAGAAGGGTTGCCAATCTATCATACTTCAGCGCTCGAGCAGATAATCAAAAGCAAAAATATCCAGAAAATAATTCTTGCCATCAAAGATCCGGACAACAGAAATAAACGCAAAGTCATTGACATTTGTTTGGCAAACAACGTGGAGATTTTGAATGTACCCTCTCCTACCAAATGGATCAATGGTGAGTTTACTACTGGTCAGATCAAACCGATACGCATTGAGGATTTATTAGGCCGTGAATCGATCAATTTAGACCAGGATAAACTTGCAGCAGAGTTCAACAATAAAACCATTTTAGTGACAGGAGCTGCAGGCAGTATTGGTAGCGAAATCGTTAGACAACTTTGCGAATACAATCCTAAAAAAATTATTCTGCTCGATCAGGCCGAATCTCCAATCTATGAATTGGAAATGGAGCTGCAGGAAAAAAAACTCAGACATCTCACCGAATCTGTGATTGCAGATATCCGGAATTTAGAGCGCCTGGAAAATGTCTTCAATACCTTTAAACCACAATACGTATTCCACGCGGCAGCCTACAAGCACGTTCCGCTTATGGAAGACAATCCATCGGAAGCTTTGCTTACAAATGTATTGGGTTCAAAACACCTTGTGGATCTGGCTGTAAAACACAACGTAGAAAAATTTGTGTTGATTTCTACTGACAAAGCAGTGAACCCAACAAACGTTATGGGCTGCTCGAAACGCATTGCAGAGATCTACGCGCAGTCAGCCAACTCAAAAGGTACTACCAAATTTATTACCACACGTTTTGGAAATGTACTCGGATCAAATGGCTCTGTGATTCCCCTTTTCAAAAAACAGATTGATGCAGGTGGTCCTTTAACGGTGACTGATAAAAATATCACGCGTTACTTCATGACCATTCCGGAAGCTTGTCAGCTTGTTTTGGAAGCAGGTATGATGGGTGAAGGAAAAGAAATTTTTGTTTTTGACATGGGAGAGTCAGTAAAGATTTACGACCTCGCTGTGAAGATGGTAAAACTAAGCGGCCTTGAATTAGGAAAGGACATTCAGATAAAAATTACAGGATTAAGACCGGGTGAAAAGTTATACGAAGAGTTGCTCACCAAAGGTGAAGACACCATTCCAACACATCACCCGCAAATACTGAAAGCAAAAGTGAGAGAGTATGATTTTGAAGAAATCTCCAAAACCATTGAACGTTTGACAGCTCTGTTTGGCAAGCAAAACAACACTGAAATTGTACAATTGATGAAAGATATTGTACCCGAATATAAAAGCAATAACTCTGTTTTTGAACAGCTCGACAAATGATTTCAACTAAAATTCAATTACGTTTTGCCGATGTTGATATGGGTGGACACGTGCACAACGCAGCCTATCTTCATTATTTTGAATCTGCACGCATTCAGTTTTTTATCGGAACCTTATCTCCAAGCTGGGACTGGAAAAAAAATGGATTCATTGTCAAGAAAAACACGATCGAATATCATGTGCCTGTTTATCTCACCGATCAAATTCGGGTGGATGTAAATTGCACGCATATTGGTGAAAAAAGTTTCACCCTTTCCTACGAAGTTTTTGATCAGAATAATCTCAAAAAAACGTACGGTGAATCTGTGATTGTCTGCTTTGATTATATTCAGAGTAAAACAATTGCCATACCATCAGAAGTAAAAGCAATACTTGAACAACATGTTGCAAACAAATAAGCGGCATACTATTTGAACCTATTTTTTTGTAATTTAAGATCTTAAATCAAACCTATGAAACTGCATTCAATTTTAGCTTTTTTCTTACTAAACGCTCTTGCGGCAATTGCACAACCAACAGACGGGACCGCACCCAAAAAGAAAGAAACGCCAACAGCTTTGGTTTGTCGTGATCCGCGATTCAGAATGGTTCCGGACTGCGAAGGACTTGTTTATGTTGATAAAGTAAATATCAACGGAGAAGATAAAGACGTTGTTTATGCTAAAAAAACTGGAATACCTTTCAGTGGTCGTTGCAAGGTCTGTCACAACAATGGAAATCTGTGGATGCATCTTGAGTACAAAGGCGGCTGGTCTTATGGTATTGATACCGTCTACTATGAAAATGGAAACATCAATCTGATAAGAAGTCATGATACCACTGGTCTTGGAAAAGAAGATGGTACCTGGAAATTTTTTCGTGAAGACGGAACGCTCAAATGGGAAAAAGAATTTGTGATGGGTGCTGCTGATGGTGAACAACGTTATTATTTTCCAGACTCGACGCTTGAAAAAGTAGAAGTTTGGAAAATGGGACAGTTGAATGGAAAGAAACAAGAGTATTATCCGGGCGGTGCAATTCGAAAAGAAATTGGATACAAAAACGGAAAATTTGACGGAACCTACATCGTCTATTATAAAAACGGAAACGTTGAATCAGAGCAACAATACATCAACGATAAAAAGACAGGACCGTCATCTTATTACTATGAATCTGGTCAGTTGTTTTATTCTCAGACCCATGAAAACGATTTGCTTGAAGGTGAAGTAAAACGCTTCTATATGACAGGAGCCAAATGGACTGTTGAGAACTACAAAAAAGGTCAGCGTCATGGAATTTTTGAAGAATATTATGATGACGAAAAAGGCACGATGAAATACAGCGCCATTTATAAGAAAGACATTCTCGTTGAAGAGCATTATTACAATGAGTTTGGAGAAGAAGTAGCAAAACCTGAAGGTGCAACACCTCCGGGCACAACAACCACAGAGGGCAATACAGAAGGTGAGCAAGAAGGTGGCGGCAAAGGAAAAAAAGACAAAAAGAAAAAGTAGCGGACGGCCTCGCTCCGTCAGGGTTATCAATGAATTTTATTAAGAGGGGTGTGGATTGCCAAATCAATTATGTTTTGTGCCGTTGTGTAAATTGCAAAATCAATTATCGATCAAATTATAGATTCCCAAATCAATTAAGGGACGGAGCGAGTCCGTCCTGTTAAATTTTATGGTGAAGGTTCTTGAATTTATTTTTGAAGTCCTTGGATGGATTCGGATTGTTCTTTCGCCGGTTCTGATTTCATTATTTATTGCAGTCCCAGTATATTATCATAATCCAGATGCCCTTGGTATCGCAATTGCGGTCATCCTTGTTAGCACAGCATTGATTATTGGAATTAAATGGGCGAACAGCACTTGGAAAAAACCCGGAACACAACAATATCTTTCCAGAATTTCTTCGTCGCAAGATTTGGATGCAAAGCCAGAAAAGGAAGAAAATAAAACAGAAGCTTAGAAAAATTTGGTCTTCATCTTAGCCAACCATTTATTCACGTCAGGCGATAGTTTTAGCACAATCACCAAGCCCCAGAAAAGCAAAGTTAAGGCGGCCAGATTAATTGCAATTTTTACAAAGGCATTGGCTTCATAATCCAGATAATAACACAAAGCAAGAAAGCCGATTGATAAAAATGCCGCCTTCACAAAAACAAAATTGAACGGCTGCAAATTGTATTTTCTGTACAACAAAAGCCAGCGGAAAAAATTCACAATGGTCATTGCAATTACAGAAGCAACCGCAGCACCAGTAAGCTGATATTCTTTAATCATAAAATAATTCAGCACGATACAAAGTACTGCCAGCACAATATTAAAATACATGTTGTATTTGTAATAGCGTGATGTTCCAATGATGGCAGTATTCACACCAGTTGCCATCTCAATCAGAATTCCCGAACCTAAAATCAAAAACAAATATGAATACGGGCTGTAATCATCAAACTTGACATGCAATGAAAATACAGGGCCTAATACGGTCCATCCTAGACCTAATAAAAATGCTCCGATCAAAAGTTGATTCACACAACTTTTAGTGTAAACTGAACGCACCGTTTCCAGATCATCCTTTTGCCATGCCTCAGCTAAAACAACTTGTGCAATTCGAATAATCGCTGCTGAAGGAATCAAAATAAATCGTGCAGCAAAAAACATTACAGAATAAATTGCCACCGCATCCAATGAAATCATTTTGGTCAGCATGAGCGTATCTACATATAAAACAATAGAACCAGATGCCCCTATCAACATTCCAAAAATAATGTACTCGTAAATTCCTTTTCTTTCAGACGGAGCCAGCAGATCTTTGGAGGGCAGCACCACCTTTGGGGTTTTGATAAAGGCAAAAATGCTAATCAAAAATCCGGGAATACAAAAAGACAAAGCATAGAGATAAACAAAATAATCAAAGCTGATCCAAAGCGCCGCATAGAGTATAACAGCGAAAGCAATAAAAACTTTACTTAAAAACGTATCTAAAAAAACACCAATGAAAGTTTTGTAAAGCATACGTGCATAACCATCCATGTTCAGAAAAATGATTCTGAAAAAAATCATTGGAAAAATCAAAAATGAAAATCGCCTGAAGAGCACAAGGTCAGCATCTTCATTCAGCATCATTTCTCCAAAAAAATAATAGATCACAAAGCTGACCAGAATTCCGATTAACGATAGAAACAAACCGAGAATCAATAATCCATGGTGCCCTTTTTCATCATCTCTGAAACGCGGAAAAAGTTTGATGAGAATTTGATTATAGCCTAAACTAAAAAGCGCAACAAACGAAGCAGAGAAAGCATCAAGAATACCTAGCAAACCTACTGCGGCTTTTGAAGGCATAAAGATTGGCATGAGTAAACGCATGGCTCCACCCAGCGATGCGCCTGCAAAATTGATAATCGTATTTCTTAGCGCCTGGCGCTGGATAATTCCCACCGATATTCTTTTAAAGCTTGAACGTCAAAATTACGCTAAAGTTTAGGAATTAAGATTATTTAACCTAATTGAGAAACGATCAGGCAATTTCTGCCGGCAGTATAATTATAAACTCAGTACCCTTTCCCGAATCTGAATTCACAATAATGTTTCCGTCATGAAGCTTTACAATGCGGTTTACCAATGACAAACCGATACCATGGCCTTCTGTTTCACGCGGTTTTTTTGATCTGAAAAAAGGCTCAAAAATTTTTGCCTGATCTTCTGAATCGATTCCTCCACCGTTGTCATTGAAACTCACATAATGAAATCCATTTTTAAAACTATGTGCAATGAGTAAATCCGTGGCGCCAAACTTTGCTGCGTTGTCTATGATATTTTGAAAAGCACTGATGATTAATTCGCGGCTGCATTTGATTTCCCAGTTTTCATCTGACAGCGAGTCTTCCATCAGCCGAAAATCAATTCTCAACTTCTTTTCATTGGCAAATTTTGATTCGGCAGCATCAAATATTAACTGATCAATTCGTTCTGAAGAATACTTCTGCATTGTAATGCCCGCTTCAATACGTGTCAGTGTCAATAACTGATGGCTCAATAAGTTTAACGCGCTAATATCTTCCAGCACTGAAAAAAGAGTTGACTTATATTCCTCACTGGTCCTGTCATTCAGAAGACAAACTTCAAGCTGTGCGGTAATCGCCGCTAGCGGATTTCGAAGTTCGTGCGAGGCGTTGGCCAGAAAATTTTTCTCCAGAACAATGGATTGCTCCACCCTATCGAGCATGTTATTGAAGGTCGTTGCCAGCCTTGAAAGTTCATCTTTGCTGTTAATGTAATTGATGCGCTGATCAAGATTGCGGTCATTAATCTGGTCAACCTCTTTAATGATATTTGACACAGGTTTAAGCGCCCTTCCGGCATAAAGCCAGCCTGCAATCGCCATAATAATAACTGAAATCACCCAGGTCACAATGAGTGTATTTCTGAGATTCACTATTTTTCTTTTTCCAAATTTATCAAAGCCTCCTACAAAAATGTAATAGGGTTTTCCCCTCGAAGTGTAATGCATTCCAAGAACTTCAATTTCACCTTTTTCATAGGCAATCTCAGATCCATTCTTTAGTTGTGCGATTTCGGAATCTGTAATTTGTAGTTTGTTTTGTGCGTCAGTAGTGTACAAAATCTGATGGTCCAAATTAATAATGGTTACTCTTTCTTCAATCAGAGCACCTTGCTGACGATCATCTATTTTACGAAGCAAGGTTGAATCAACCTCATCTACATCCAAAAAAAGGCGTGCAGTTTGAACTGCTTTTTCTTCCAGCCTGCCTTCAAACTCAGTTTTACGATACTGAGCTGAAATCAAAAGTATAAGCACAAACGAAACCAGAATTATTGATGCGACAATAATTGTAAATTGAATGGTCAGTTTGTTTCTGATGGTCATTCAGAAGATTTTAGAATATAGCCTTGGCCAATAAGTGTGTGGATAAGTTTTGGATCAAAACCTTTATCTATTTTTTTTCGCAGGAAATTGATGTAAACTTCAACGACGTTTGAAGAAGTATCGTGAAAAATGTTCCAGACATTTTTTTCAATCTCAGTTTTTGAAATTACACGTTCTTTGTTTTTCATCATCCATTCCAGCAACTTAAACTCACGCGCAGTAAGTTCAATTTGTTTTCCTTGTCTTAAGGCCTGACGCGTATTCATGTTCAGTTCAAGATCTGCATAACTTAAGATATTGCTGATGTTCCAATCGTTACTTGAACGTCGAAGCAATGATTTAATGCGGGCAAGCAGTTCTTTAAACTCAAATGGTTTTACAAGATAATCGTCGGCACCGGCATCAAGCACAGTTACTTTGTCCTGCGTTGAATCAAGCGCCGTCAAAAAAAGAACGGGAGCAAGAATTCCTTGTGACCGAATGGCTTTACATAAGTTGAGTCCATTTTCTTCACCCGGCAAAATATAATCCAAAATATACAAATCAAATTTTTGTGATTCAATCAGCTTAAGTCCCAACGCACCATCCCCGGCCAGATGAACATCAAAACCGTTTTCTTCTAAACCTTGCTTTACAGAAAGGGCTGTTTTTATTTCATCTTCGACATATAGAATTCTTGACTTCATCTCAGTAATTATTTCACAAATATACACCTTAACCAGTGATGACCAATTTCTCTGTTTTACGCCATCTGGTAGTCGTCAACTCGAGCATATAATTTCCAGCAGGAACATCTTCGAGTGATACTGGAACGATTAACTCTCCCGCAATTATTTCAACGCTGGCAGATTTAAAAACTTTACCCGTCATATCAATCAAACGCCAATTGATCAAATTACCTGTTGGTGAAACCAGGCTTATATTCGTGAAGTCTTTGCATGGATTTGGATACATCGAAATTGTCAATTCTTCAGACTCATTCAGGGATGAAAAAGCCGACGCATCTAAGCTCTGTTCTGCCCGTTGAAATAATTTGAGATCATAAATTGTTGCGTTTATTTTCCAACCACCTGAAGTATAATAAGTGACAAGAAGTTTATTCGGTGATATCTGTGCAAAGCTTGGATAGGCACAATCGGAGTTCCCCTGAAAAATCCGAATAGTATCGCTCCATGAAATACCATTATTCAAAGAGTAGATCATACAAACGTCTGCACTAAACGGCGTTGAATTGACGTGTCTGAAACCACTTACCAGAACACCACAACTAAGTCGCAAAAGATCGGTGGCCTGGCCAGTAAATCCAAAGTCCAAATCAGGAACAAAGTCATTAGTTTCAAATCCAAAAATGCCTGCCTCATAGGACCCGCTGAAGAAGGGGTTGCAGGATTATCCGAACAACGGTAATGCATCAGAACTTTACCGTCATCAATTTTAAGAAGGGCAGGTTCAGCTTTCCATACCTGCGGAAGATAATTTTCTCCGATACCATATCTACTCCAGGTAACGCCACCATCTGTACTCTCAAAAAAGAATATTGACATGGGTTCAGAAACAAATAATCCGGGCACTGAATCCGGAATCAATGCATTTCCCCCATATGCAGGAAGTATGATTCGATCCTCATATTCTACAGCTGGTGCAGAGCAAGCGAAGACTTGAAAAATTGACGCGTCAGGAAGTTTGTAGTGATCACCATCAAAAGTAGAGCCCGCCGAAATGGACATGGCATCATTGCCATCAATTGATTGAGGTGTAGAAAAGGTATTTCCCCCATCATTAGAAAACGCAACGTGAATCGAATAAATGGCAGGCACCGGAGGGTATGCGGCGGCATTGCCTGGCAAGTATTCGTAATAGTTTAACATTATTCTGCCGTCAGCTAACAGAGTAACTGAAGGGTCACGTTCATCAATACCGTGCTGATTCACTAAAACTTGCGGAATAGACCAAAATTTTCCATCTGAACTGCCTTTCACTTTCATGATCCGTCCAGAAAGATCAACATGTCCACTGCCTTTTCTGTAAACGACAAGTAAGCTATCATTTGGCAGCCTTATAATGGATGGAAAAGCGATGTGCGGTGCATTAGAAATCTGATAAGTTCCTTTTCTGATAAAATCAATTGCATCAACCTGCGCGGATGAGATCAAACAATAAAAAAAACTTACAAAAACCAAGAGCTTCGACATGTGCTGCAAGGTACATCAGGCACATTTGAAGCGCACTTAAAAGCAACTTATATGCTTCTTAAATAATGCTTAAAGCAAATTTTTCAGTTCGATGAAATATCTTTTTTTTACAAAATAAATCCTCAAAAGCGAAGAAATTTCAACGTTGCTCGAAGTTGTTATTGTACAATCAACTTTTTAAAGCGATGCCATCAGAAGATTTGAGAATAAAGAGTTCATAAACTCTATTAGGGTCAACCCAAGAACAGCAAAAAAATTAAACTAGAGAATCTAAATTCAAAGGAGTACCTTTTGCCAGGTCTAACTTAACTTTTTTACCAATCAATTCGCTTAAATATTTAGGATGCAATCCAAATCCAGGCCGCACAGATCTAACATTTTTATCTGTGATTATGTCACCGGCTTTCATATCTTCTGCGACAAAAAGGGAACGTGAAAATTCGCGACTTCTTTTCTTTTTCTCAGTCATTGAAAAATCTTCACGACCAATTAATTTCTCAGCCAAACGAACACCATCCACCATTTGCTTAAATTCTGTGACATCCAATGAAAAATGTGAATCTACTCCGCCCATTTTTTTATCCAGAATAAAATGTTTTTCGATTATTGTTGCCCCCAAAGCAACACTTAGCATAGGGGCTTCTATTCCAGCCGTATGATCAGAAAGTCCGCTTAGCACATTAAACTTTGTTTGAATGAGATGGATGTTTTTCAGGTTTGCACTTTCAGGCGCAGCTGGATATTCAGATGTACATTGCAACAAAATAATTTGATCGTTGCCAGCTTTCAAACAAGTATCAATTGCCAATTGAATATCTGATTCATCCGCAATTCCAGTTGAGATGATAATTGGTTTCTTTTTGGAGGCAACATATTCGATCAAAGGAATGTCTGTTATTTCAAACGATGCAATTTTATACGCAGGCGCGTTCAGACTCTCCAAGAGATCAACCGCGGCATTATCAAATGGCGATGAAAAACAAATCAAACCTACTTCTGCGGCAACTTTAAAAAGTTCTGCGTGCCATTCCCAGGGAGTGTAAGCTTCCTGATAAAGATCGTATAAATACTTTCCATCCCACGCAGTTCCTTGTTTAATCTTGAAGTAATCATTTTTCACATTCAAGGTGATCGAATCAGCAGTATAAGTTTGAAGCTTTATACAATCAGCACCAGCCTTTTTTGCTGCACGAACAGTGGCAATGGCCGTTTCCAAACTCCCGTTATGATTGGCACTTAACTCGGCAATAATAAATGTTCTACCGGCACCCAATTCAAAATTTCCAATTTTAATTTGCTTCATACTTTTAGTGTATATAAAACCGAGTCTGGAAAGTCAGTCGTTTTTTCTTCTTTAAAATTACAGCGAATAAATGAATTACGTGAAGCAGCATTGCCAAGCTTTACATATCCACTAATTTCTTTCACCTTCGGATTTTCTCGCAGCATTTCCAAAATACCCTTTTTCAAAAGCACACTCCCCCATCCCTTCTGCCTGAATTCAGGCGCGATCAAATAATTTATCAGAGCACTGTTACCGGTATGTTCAAACCGAATCTGCCCCATCCGTTCTCCCTTAAATTCAAGAATGTAATAAGAAGTCTGGGAAGAATTAATTTTTGAGTTGAACCAATTTGTATGATCAGACATTGATACCGCAGCAGTTGAGTATGATTGATTTCTGACCAGCGGATCATTAATCCAATCATAAACTATATCCAGATCAGATAAGTTTGTTCTTCTGATAGTAACTTCCAATTCACGCGCAATCAGATCAAATTCTTTCACGAGTCTTTCAGGAGAATGTTTATCAATAATTTTAGTAGACGACCATTCGGATGTAAACTTTCCAATAAATGGTTTTGCGGCGTTTGACTCTATTAAAAATTGAAATAAATATTTCTGATTATCCGCAGTCTGCAAAATATAAAGTTGTCCGTTTGAAACAGCCAGATACTCATAAGAAACGGTACTTGCACTCATTACCGCGTTGGCTGACCGGCGCATCAACTCAGCAAGTTCTGCTGCATTTAGTCCTGCAAAAACACGGTGGTTGGCTGAAGCTATTTTTTCTAACTCTGTTTTGAATTTATACGCGGTTCCAACAACTATAGCAACTCGGGTTTCTGGTTGAAAATGTTGTAAACAGTTCATGGTTTCATTCCCAGGATCAGCACCGCCAAAACAGATCAATACATCAAATTCAAATGCAGTTTTTGGTTTGTTTTCCAGAAAAGCTTTTCTTAAAATAGCATAGTCTGGTCCCAGACAAATTCGGGTCAGAGGTTTTGATTTTATGGTATGATGCGAGATTCCGCCAGAATGATTTATGATTAAATCCGCAGCAATTTTAAAGGCATGCACATCATCTATATAAACTAATTTGTAAAGCGCATTTAAACTCTTTACATAGTCCTCATCAAATTGATAACCATCCAGCACAACAATTGTGTCTGACGATTTAAAATGATGCGTAAAAAAAGTCGATTCCTGATTAATCAAAATTTCAGCAGGAATTTTTATAAAAGTGTATTCTGCCGGCAGAACATTCGAATCAGTATCTGCTGAAACAAGAAAGACTATTTTGAATTTTTGATTGAGATATTCAGCAAGGGCAAGTGATCTGAACAGATGGCCCAAACCAATTTTTGAATTCCCATCACACCGAAAAACAATATTTGTCCGCGGCGTATCCACTTAAATGCCTGATTTTAGTTTATACAATGATTCTGCAATTCTCCAATCTTCTTCGGTGTCGATATCAATTGCATTCAAACGATCAATTTCAAATCCTTTTGACTTTGCCGTGTACATTTTTTTTTCATACAGCAAGGTCTGCGATTTAATCCAATAGAGTTGTCCGGCATCGTGATAGGCTTGCGGCAAATCTTGCGACCGTGTATTCAAATGCTCAGGCCAAAACATGGAAACATTTCCTGCCTCATCTTTCTTTAATGCCCTGAAAATTGGGAAACCAAAATTTTGAATGGTGAAAGCTGAATCGGTTTCAGCATCTAACAAATCATGAACATTTTTTACGAGTTGCGAATTAACAAAGGGAGCCGTTGCAAACAAACAAGCAATCTCATCAAAATTTATTGATAATGATTTATAATATTCTACAACTTCAATCATTACATCAACAACCGTAGCGTGATCATCACTATTTTTAGCACTCCTTAAAGTAGGAACCTCCGCACCAAACTGAGCCGCAATTTTTGCAATTTCTTCATCGTCAGTTGAAACAACTACTTTGTCAAAAAGGCCTGATGTTAAAGCTGCTTCAATTGAATACGCTATAATTGGCCGCCCAAGAAACAACTTAATGTTCTTGCGCGGAATTCGTTTGCTGCCGCCTCGGGCTGGTATGATTGCAAGTTTTTTCAAATCTTACTTACTCAATAAGTACATGACGTCTTCATTACCAGATTCAGCCTGATTGATATAAGGATATCGTTTTGACTTCACCAGTTTCAAATCTGGAAAGCGATCTATAAATTCTTGAGCAAAATTTGACTTCCACAAAAACCCAGTATTTCCACGGTAGTTGATATCCGTGATTTTATCAGCGTAATATTCAAATCCCCAAATGAATTTTTTAGAGCATCGATACATCTCAGACATGATCTTATCATAATCCGCCGGAGCAATGTGAATCAATACACCATTCGTTACAACCACATCAAAGTAATTATCTTTAAAAGGCAAATCAAAACCACTGCCCTGAATGATGTTGATGTTTTTTAGTATTGATTTGGATCGTTCAACCGAATAAGCTTGCAGCTCGACTCCATACAAATTGGTAAAGCCTTGCGATTGCAAACCTCTCAATTGCATTCCTATGTTACAGCCTACTTCAAGAATTCGTGCATCTTTTGGAAGTGTTGCAAGAAACTCTTCATTCATTGCCAATTTGGTTACGCCATATTGTTTGAGATAATATTCATCCCATTCTTGCTCTGTAAAAAAATTGCGTTCGGTGTAGTCTTTTCCAAATTCACCTGACCAAAAATCTGTTTGTTTTGTTTGCATGAAAGTTATTCTTTAATTATTTTTTTACTACATAACAAGGCGTCACCGCATACGGAAGACGTTTAATCTCAACATCTTTATCCGCAAAAAACTCATCTACTGCTTTGTTAGCACCTGGAAAAACATTGGCATAATCATCCAATAAGATAACCCCGCCGCGCGCAACACGCGGATAGAAATACTCCAGAACTGCTTTGGTGGGCTCGTAAACATCCACGTCAATATTTAAAAATGAAATTTTCAGTTCAGGATGTTTTTCAATATAATCAGGAATCGTTTTAATCACATTTCCTTTAATCAATTCAACGTTCGAATCACATTTTTTATGACGCAATACTTCCATCAGCTGTTCTTCACCAATACCTTCATCACCTGAATCTTTGATAAATTTATCTCGCCATTTCTGATCATTTTCAAAATCAGTTTCAGGAAAAGGACCAAAAGCATCAAAGCCTAACATCCTTTTTGCTGCAGGATTACCAAGCAATTGTCTGAAGGCCGCAAACCTCACAAAGGATGCTCCTTTAAATACACCACATTCAACAATAGCTCCAGGGATATCGACTGTCATTTTAAACAAATCGTAATGCGCCATCACTTTTGCCATGCGGTAAATATCGCTGGAGAGATAATAATTATTCTCGTAATAAAAAGGTTTTGAGAAATCTGGTAATTCAATCATGTCTTATGTATTAAAAAATGTGATCAGCTGCCACTGCACCCGATTCAAAAAAATCAAAATCGTATCCGTAAATATATGGATTCGTTGTTTGCATGGTCACCCAGCCAGATTCACCTCCAAAGAATTCTTTTAGTTCAGAGTCTTTCATTGCGTTCAGTTGAATCATGCCATTAGCTGGAATCATCACTTTCCGTTTCAGGATAGCTTCATCCTGTTCACGAAAAAACTGCAAGTCAATTTCTGCCGGTCTGTCGTATGCTTTTAAAGTTGATGAATTGGTAATGCAAATTTCAGATGTTCCGATATTGATGAATGGAGCCCAACGAAAGGTTCCCGCTTTTTCTAAGATTTTTGGATTCCCTAACGAAGGCGCAAAACAAATATTCGATGGCACTTTCATGGCGGCATTTTTCATACCTACATTCAAACCAAATTTTACCCGCGTAGGTATTTTAGTTTTGTCATTCCAGTTGCAATTCAGGTTGGCAACTTTTGCTTTTTGAATGTCAATTCCTGCAGCTATACAAAGGGTTTCAAAGTCCAGAACGTCATACCTATTGTCTGAATGTTTCACTTCAACAGCGCGTTTTAGTGAACCCAGAAACTCACCTTTGTCTCCGTAAAAATCACAATTGATTTCAAAATCAGAAGGTGAAAAAATCGGGTAAACCGCAACTTGTGTAAAATATCCACCCGTAATATAAAGAGGAATAGCAACCGCACTGTCGTTGAATTTATCGTCTTTGCGATTCCAGAAAGACTTGGAATCATTGAGTGGTGAACAATCATAATAAGTATGCGTGATACTGATTTGACCAATATTCTTCTGAATATTTCCAACGACAAATCGAGGAAAAAATCCGTGCATGTTATGACCTAGTTTTACTGATCCTGCTTCATTCTTCAAATGCTCTGACAAATTCATTTTTTCCGTCAGATTTACAAAAACGGTTTGATATGGAGCAATTGGATTCAAAGTAAAACTGCCACTGTGTGTCTTGCCACTTTTTGTATTTAACTCATACGAAAAAGTAGGCTTTTCATTTTCCTGTGGTCCGTTTGTCAAAGCCAGAAACGACTCTAATTGGGGATCTCCGTAAATATCAAAACCAGATTCACGAACTACGTATTCTTCATTACCAACCAGATCTTCAATGTCATTGTAGATGCGGCCAACGGTGTGAACCGCTGTACTGAATTTATCACTGTAATAAACTAATACAAATGCAGGATATGGAAAAACCAAATCACGCGTTGAAAATATTTCAAGCTCCAATGATCCAATAAAAGTATCTCCGATCTTGTCTGCAAATTCATCAAGCGAAATAGAATATGATTTGTGAGAGTCAATCACTGAATTTTTGCGCGAAAGAATTTGCCCCATTTCATTTCTCAGCGTATACAGTATGCCTATTTCCTTTATGTTTCTTTTCAGGAGCCAATAGCCCATGAAAATAATTTTGGACGAATATTGAGTATTGTGCTGCACCGGAAAAATTGCCGATGACCGATAGGTAGGTTTTGTTGTTGAAGAAATTTCTTCCCCAATACTTTGAACGGCTTCCAGATGACTGTAAAATGATCTCATAAATTCAAAAATTCCAAAACAGAATTAATAACATAATCTTGCTCTTCATAACTCAGTGCAGGGTATAGAGGCAACGTCAAACATTGACTGTAATACTTTTCAGCAAAGGGAAAATCTCCGGCTTTCCAACCTAACGATTGATAATACGGATGAAGATGAACAGGAATGTAATGAACCTGCGAATAAATATTTTTTGTTTTCAGAAAGTCATAAAGTTCTTTGCGCTTTTCGACTTCAATAATAAACAGATGCCAGGCATTTGAAAATTCATGCGGTTGTTTCTGAATTTTTATTTGAGAGATTCCTGCAAAAGCTTTTGTATAATTTGCCGCAATTTCTTTGCGACGCTCAAGCCCTTTACCAGCCTTTGCTAATTGCGATATTCCAAGTGCACAATTTAAATCCGGCAGTCGATAATTGTACCCTAAAATTTGCATTTCATGAAACCAGCCACCTTTCTCTTCGGGCATATTTTCGCGCGAAATACCGTGCGTTCTTAACTGAACTAATTTTTTGTACAATGCTTCATCATTGGTGGTGATCATTCCTCCTTCACCGCAGGCAATGTGTTTTACAGGGTGAAATGAAAAGCAAGAAAGATCGCTGTAAATTCCGCTTCCGCATAAAATTCTTCGGCCAATGCTGTCTGTAAAATAAGCGCCGGGAGCATGACACGCATCTTCAATAATCCACAGATTAAATTCATTCGCCAGCTTTCTGATTTGCTCTGTATCTACTGGCAAACCAGTAAAGTCTACTGGCACTATTCCAGCGTAAGTTCCGGGTTTGGAAGTGCGCAGTTTTTGCTCTAATTTTTTAAGATCAATTAAATAGGTATCCGGATCGATATCAACAAACTCTACCGCAGCGCCACAATATAACATAGCATTGGCTGATGCGGCAAATGTGATTGGTGTGGTAATTATTTTTTGTCCCGCGCTTACATTCAGCGAAAGAGCCGCGAGATGTAATGCTGCCGTACCGTTAGCACAAGCAACGGCATAATGTGAACCGACATAATTTGCAAACTTGTCTTCAAATTCTTTTACCAAAGGGCCTTGCGTCAAAAAATCCGACTTCAAAGCTTTTGTTACTGCTTCAATATCGGATTCATCAATAGTTTGCCGTCCGTATGGAATAATTTTGGTCATGCTTCAAAAGTGGAATCAACGTGTTCTCTGATTAGTTTCTGAAGTTGTGCGGCATTAACCCATTCTGTATTTTCACCAGAGTTATACTGAAACCCTTCTTTCACTTTTTTAGCACTAAACATTTTGATATAGTCAGCTAAATTCCAATTCGGAACGCTTGGTAAAATCGCATAGTATGTCCCCAAATCATAAGTGTAGAACGAGTCAGAAGAAGTAATCATTTCTTCATGAATTTTTTCACCCGGTCTGATTCCAACAATGCGGTGTTCCAAATTTGGAGCCACTGCTTTTGCTACCTCTGTCAATTTGTAAGAAGGAATTTTTGGAACAAAAATCTCTCCTCCCCACGCTTGATCCAATGCGTGTAAAACCATATCAACGCCTTCGTCTAGTGAGATATTGAAGCGTGTCATCGTTGCATCAGTGATTGGCAAAAAACCATCCTTCCTTTTTTTCAAGAAGAAAGGAATCACTGAGCCATTTGAGCCCATTACATTTCCGTAACGAACCACTGAAAAGCGAATTTGATTTGCACCTTTAATATTGTTAGCAGCTACAAATAATTTATCTGATGCAAGTTTTGTAGCGCCATAGAGATTGATTGGAGCAGCCGCTTTATCGGTTGATAAGGCAACAACTCTTTTCACTTGCGTTTCAAGTGATGCATTGATCACATTTTCAGCACCCAGAATGTTTGTCTTCACACATTCCATTGGATTGTACTCTGCAATGTGAACATGTTTCATCGCTGCAGCATGAATAACATAGTCAACCTCTTTGAACGCTCTTTTTACTCTTTCAAAGTCACGAACATCGCCAATAAAATAGCGCATTGCCTTAAATTCTGACGAAGGAAATTCCTGTGCCATTTCGAAATGCTTTTGTTCATCCCGTGAGAAAATAACAAGACGTTTGATATTTGGGTAATCCTTCAAAATTCGTCTGGTGAGTGCCTTTCCAAGCGACCCGGTTCCGCCGGTGATGAGGACAGATTTATCATTTAAATCAAGCATAAACAAATAGAATCGTTATTTGGTATTTTTTATAAAGATATCAAGTTTTTGACGAGGAAAGGCATCGATAAAGGAATCTGGGGTCAAATTGATGATCTCAACTTGTTTTTCTTTTGCATATGCCTGCACTTCAAAATAGCCTTTGAAGGTGAGGTAGAACTTATAAATAATTTCATGCAATGACCGATGTCCAACGCCATCTACACCATTCATGCGGTCAGGCTTTGCATCTTTATCATAAAAGTGAGGCTGACCAACAAAGGCATAATTATTTTCATCTACGCTGATTTGTGGAAGCCATGAATGCTCCACACCTACCAGATAAATCTTCGTATAATTTAACCACATAACATTCATGATAGAAGGTCCGATAACATTGTGCAAACGAGGGACACCAAGACGTTTGTTAAAACAAAAATGCTTAAACGATCGCCCACCTTCAAAGGGAATCATGTTAAAGAAAATTATTTTGATGTTCGGATTTTTTGCCAATTCATCTTGCCAGAATTTTTTCTTTTTTGCTTCCCAGGGAATAAACAAATACATCTCCCAGTCGACCTTCTTACTCAGGTTTCCAAAAATGCTTGTACGAATTTGAATGTACAAATCTTTAACACCATCTACCCAATAATCGGGCGCGGCCAGCATGTAATACTTTGGCTTGATCTTTTCAAAACAGGGATGATCACAAAATGCATTGACCCCTAGAACATCCAATGATTTTATGTGACTTAAAAAAGGCTCGTTTTCGATCAAATCGCCCAATGAAGGACCATTTCCTAGGATAATAACTTCACGTTTATCAACAGGAACTGTTTTATGCAGATTTTTAAACTTTGACAAAAATATTATTTTGATCAGGCCAACAAAAAACAATCTGGTATTAGTCAAAAATTTCAGCATCTACTTAGTATTCGAAAATAATCCCTTACTCACCCAACATCTGAACTTCACAATCATCTTTCCTTTAGCTGGTTTGCCTGCAAAAAGATATCTGAAGTACAAAATAAAACTTGCGCCCCACTTAAAAAACTCAATCGCATAACGTTTCAGCGTAGAACCAAATCCTTCACGCTTAACGCGAATTCGTTCACTGCTTCCGGTGCCTAGTGCTTGCTTTTTTATAAATTCAGTCGTTGTGCGTTCAACCGGCACACAATGGTAAACCACTGCATCGGGAATGTATACGACTTTTAAGTCTGGAAAGTTGTAGATTCTTTTGAAAATGTCTTTTTCTTCACTGCCCCCAAGTCCACTGCCGATTCGACCCAATTCGACATTGAATAAGCCTACCTTTTCAAAAACACTCATTCGAAAAGACATATTTGATCCGCGCGGATAGTCTGATTTGGTAAATATTTTTTCAGAATCTCCCAGATTAAAATAGCCTAAAAGCGAGTTCAGATACTTGTTTTCCCAGGCCGGAATAATGGATTCATAGTGCAATAATATTTTGCTTCCAATTGCTGCTACTGAATTATTTTTTTCAAAATAGGTGTAGATTTTTTCGAGATAATCGTCCGCCAAAAAAGCATCATCATCAATGAAGGTGATATACTTTCCTTTTGCTTCTTTTATTCCGCGGTTGCGACCAAAACTCAAACCTTGGTTGGTTTCCAGATAGTATCTGCAAGAAATTGACGAATGCTCCGCAGCAAATTTTTCGAATATTTCTTTTGCATTTCCAGGAGAATTATTGTCTACCAGAACAATTTCAAAAAGTGAATGCTTCAAGGTCTGTCTTGCCAAACTCGCCAAAACACCGGGCAAATAGCGCTCGCGGTTGTAGGTGCTTATGGTGGCAGTGATCATGTTTAGTTGAATGATGTAAAAAATTTACCACGGAGGCACGGAGAAAGCGGAGATTCACGGAGATTATCATTGGTTGAAAATTCTAAAATTTGAATGTTAGCCGTAATCATATTCACCTTCAGTTTAAACTTTACCACGGAGACACGGAGAAAGCGGAGATTCACAGAGATCAGCCCCGTGGCAATTTTCCAAATTCTGGTGTGACTAGTGATACAAGTTGTTCCTTTATGTTTTCGCAGTTAAAATTAATCAATAAGCCTTTTGGTTTTCCAGCCAATTTCAGATAAGAGAGTAATTGAGCTTTATAAAGTGGTATCATTGCCTCAACAGCTTTATTTTCTACGATAACTAAATCGTTAACCAAAACATCCAACTTCAGAATTCCTCCTAAATCTTTTCCCTTGTAATAAACAGGGACATGAATTTGAGATTTGACAAGTAACCCCATCGATCTCATTTCATCTATAAAACAACTCTCATAAACCGATTCTAATAATCCCGGCCCAAGTTGCTTGTGCACTTCTATCGCAGCACCAATTATTTTATATGAAATCTCATTAATGCTATTCTGAGTAATCATCTCTGTGTGACTCTGTGTTCTCCGTGCCTCCGTGGTTTAAACAATTAGGCTAAAGTTTCCTCTTCGCCTACTGTATCTTTCATCTTGGTCTGCATATAAATTCCTGCACCAAGCAAAATTAGAATCAAAATAGATCCAATCCACGCGAAAGTTGCTGAAGATTGATACGAATCCAGTTTGTAAACCAATTCGATTTTGTGATCGCCCGCCGGAACTTCAATTGCACGCAATACATAATTCACACAGGAGATTGGAGTTTCTGCGCCATCCACATAAGCCTTCCAGCCAACTGGATAATAAATTTCAGAGAAAACGACAAGTTGTTTTTCAGGCGATGAGAACGAATAAGTCAACATATCCGGATGATACGAAGTCATTGCAACAGTTCCTTCACCAGAATATTTTTCTTGTGTGACATTTGATTTGTAACGTTCGTCAACGACGGTAGTCAAGGCAGGCTGCCAACCTGATTTTCCTTCAGGAGTTACACCAATCAAAGGCATTTTGGTAGAATCTACATTCATCACATAATCCCACGTTGCCCCTTGCGCTGTTAAAACATAAGCGATTGGTAACTCAGCAGTAACAGCTTGATATGGCACTTCCACCGGCACTGTATCAAGACGAACAACACCTGTAGAGTCTGGTGCCCCGCTGAAAAGTACGTCAATCAAATCTGTTGCTTCAACAATTCCAACTGTATCAATTTGACCATTCACAAGTAATTTGTGATTTCCAAAAGTTTGAATGCGATAAGTGTTTGCCGCGTTCAAAGCCATAATTTCTTCATCAGCCGATTTTACAAACTGAATGCCTTTCGATAACCAGGCATTGCCCATTGCGTTCTGATTTCTGCCAGTAAGCATTGAGCCCGTCAATTCTCCGCTTTGATCATACTTTGGTCTGATGGTATATTTTGAATTCAACATGTCTAAAACAGATGGATTATTTTTTGACAAATGGAATTCAATCAGCTCCTGATATCTTCCAAGTTTTGCACCATGGTATCCACCAATTGACTTGTTGAAGTAAGACACATATGAACTGTTAAAAGCATTACCTTCTTCAAGTACTCTGAAGTTTGTATAGCGATTCAAGGTTCTGAAAGTAACCCAACTTACAATACGCATTTTTTCTGTCGCATCAATTTCCTTTCCTGACAATTGAGCATTGGTTGCATTGATAGCTGAATCAATTTTTTGATAGAGCGCAGGATTTTCCTCAAGCTCAAACGCAAGAATTTGTTGTTCACCTTCACCAGCGGTGTAAGGATATTTTTGTTTATAGGCTTCAACCCATTGATCAAATCGTTTGCCTGTTTTTTCAGTGCTCAGATAACGCGAATCGACCAATACAAGGTCACTTAAAATTAAGATCCCCAGCAATGCAGCAAGTATCGTGTTATTGAATGCATTTTTAAGATAAGCAAAAATTACTCCGGTTCCCAGAATTAAAAAAAGAAGTGAACGACCAACATCTTTTCTGAAAATTGAAATACGAACATTTTCAATCTCTCCAAAAAACTGCTGATAGACTTCAGCCTGCGCTGGATCTACTTCACTCAGCATTGCAACTTCTTGCGCACTCAGGAAAGAGTTAAACATAGCCGGAGCAGCAATCAGAATCAATAGAAGGCCAATCATTGAACCGGAAATAATCAAGAATGGTTTCAGGTTTTTAACAATGTCTGCTTTGGCCTGATACAATTTTTGCAAAAAGAATAAAGCCAATAATGGAACACACAACTCTGCAATCACTAAAATGATAGTCACTGCTCTGAACTTGCTGTAACCTGGCATGATGTCCAAAAACAAATCTGTCAAGCCCATGAAGTTTTTACCCCAGCTCAACATCACCGTTAATAATGCAACAACAAAAAGTGGCCAGCGTGAAGGTTCTTTATTGTAAGCAAGACTCAAGAATGCAAGCAATACAACGATTACACCCAAATAAACCGGTCCAGATGTAAAAGGCTGATCACCCCAATACTGATTGCTGTTTTTAATGTCATTTCTGAACATAGAATCAGCTTGTTTCAGCGCATTGGCATTTGACTCATTGTCCCCTATTCTGCCCGTTTCACCACCTTTATAATTTGGAACTATGAACGTAAACGTTTCTGCTTTGCCATAACTCCATGCTGTGATATAATCGCGATCAAGACCAGATGTTTTAATGTCTGTATTTTCTGAGCCGTCTGCTTTGATTGTTAACTCTGTTCCTCCTCGGGTAGTAGCATCAGTATACTCAGCAGTTCCTTTAATATTTCCATAATTCACCATGATTCCAATTCCGTAGGCAACGAGCATTCCCGCAGAAATTTTGATGAAGCGTGAAATTCCATTTTCCATTTTTACGTGACGGAATAATTCAACGCCACCTAAAGCAACAAGCACGAAAATCAAATAGTATGTGATTTGCAAGTGATTTGCAGATAGCTGAAACGTCATAAACAAGGCAGAAAGCGCAACGCCCAGCACCCAGTTTTTCCAACGATAAGCAAAGATAAATCCGGCGATTAATAACGGTGCGTATCCAACTGCAACCGCTTTTGTGATGTGACCTGCTTCAATAATAATTATAAAATATGATGACAATCCGTAGGCAATTGAAGCAACAATCGCAACAATCGGTTTAGCACGAAATGCAATTGCAAGTATGTAGAAACTGATGAAGTAAACAAACAATAATGATATTGGCGTTGGTAAACCAAGAGTCAATACTTTTCTGAAAAAATCAGGAATTGTTCGACCTTCGTAAGCCATGCTAATTTGTGTTGCCGGCATACCTGAAAACATGGAATTAGTCCAGCCTATTTGTTCACCAGACTCACGGTAATCTGCAATTTCTTGCGCAGATCCAGCCCAGTTTTTAACGTCACCTTGTTTTACCTGAAATCCACTCAGTGCTGGATGAAAATAAACCATTGCAATCATTAAAAAGATTCCAATTGCAGCCAAATGCCACAGGTTTGATTTTTTTAGAAGGTTTTCTTTAAGTGTCATGTTTCTTTTTTATTTTTTGGTCAGGTAATTTAGCTCCTCAAGTTTTGACTCCGGAAGGAAGTAAAAATCCTGATTAACGTTAAAAATATCTTTTATTTCAAGATTGACAAGGATTTCTTCTTTCAGAATATAAGAGCGGTAAGATAAATTAACAAGAAAGTCAACCACATTCTGGCGATTATCAGTACCGGACAACTCTATCTGCAACACTGGTAAATCGCGAACAATAGTTTGCTTCAGGGAAGGAATTACATACTGTTCAAAACCTTCCACATCGCACTTGATAAAATCCAGTTTTTTTATATCCAACTCGTTAATCAACGCATCTCCATTTTTCATCGGAACCTCAAATGACATGGCGGTAGCTGCGCTGCTATCAGATTCATCCACCACTTTTGTTAACCCATGACGAACAATCCCATTAACAATTGGAATGGACATTTTAACTTTATCTTTCGCATCAGTACCCAATGCGCAATTTGAAAGATGATAGTTTTTGTCTTTCAGCTTGCTCATGTTCCTTTCCCATATTTCTGCGAAGAGAGGAATTGGCTCTACTGCGTAAACCTTTCCGTTCTTGCCAGTTGAAACTGACATAAAAAAGAGTAGTAAGCAAGATTAGCGCCTATATCAAGAACAGTGCTTCCCGGCTTCACTAATTTTTTCAGAAAAAACAACTCCGGATATTTTTGACGCATCCACCCCATTGAGATAGAGATAATGTAAATACGGCTCACCAATCTCAGATAACCTTTCAGCCCGAGAATCTTAACCAATATTTTTCTGATGAGTTTCATGTTTTATTTCACGCAAAGTTTGAAATTTTCTTTTCTTGATGATTTATGTTTATTAGTAGTTTTTTTTTTACCGCAGAGGCGCAGAGGGCGCAAAGGTGATCTTTTTTTTAAAGTTTGTTTACAATTCTTTTTACTCCATCAATTGCTTTAACTGAATTAAAGTTAATCAGCAGCCCAAGCTTTATATCCTTTAATTTTAAATAAGTTAGTAATTGTGCCGTATGAATATCGGCTAATGCTTCAACCGATTTTATTTCTACAATTACTTTGTTTTCTACTATCAAATCAATGCGATAACCTGCATCCAATTTTACATCTTTATAAACAACCGGTAGAGCAACTTGCTGTTTTACTTCCAATCCCAATTCTTTTAGTTCAAATGCCAGACAAATTTCATAGGTACTCTCCAGAAGTCCTGGTCCAAGCTGTTTGTGAACTTCTATCGCTGCTCCAATAATCTTAGCTGAAAGATCATTTTCTGTCATAATTCAATTTTTTGTGCGGCCTCAAACCAATTCGTGTTTTCTCACCGCAGAGTCGCAAAGCCCCCTTTTTTCTCTGCGTTCTTTGCGCCTTTGCGGTGCTTTTTTTTGCCTACAGGACAAATCACTTCACCTCTTCAAAATCAGTATACTCAGCATCACTCGCTGATTTTTTATCTATTTGACTGATGGTTGTTTTACCGAAATTGCGTTTAGCTTCAGTTGCCATTTGCTCTTGCTCGCGTTGTTTTTTGATGAGATTTTTTTCTTCTTCCAGATTACGTTTTGCAATCATCATCTGACCAATCACACGCAATACCACAAATACACCCAGAATTATGAGTACCGTTCTGAATACAGTTGTGATTGCTAGCAAAGTCATCTATTTACTCAGATATAGATTTCGTTCACTGTAAATTTTCTGGAAATAACTGTCGCGGAGCGAGTCAATGAAACGGATTGCTTCACCGGTTGATTTCATTTCAGGACCCAACTCTTTATTCACATCCGGGAATTTTTCATACGAGAAAACCGGAACCTTAATTGCGTATCCTTTTTTAACCGGATTGAATTTGAAATCTTTTACTTTTTTCTCACCCAACATTACTTTAGCGGCGTAGTTCACATAAGGCTCCTGATAAGCTTTTGCAATGAATGGAACCGTACGCGAAGCTCTTGGATTGGCTTCAATCACATACACTTTATCGTCTTTAATCGCGAACTGAATATTAATCAAACCTACTGTTTCCAGTGCAACTGCAATCTTATTGGTAATCTCTTCAATCTGATGCATCACTAAATCTCCCAAATTATACGGAGGAAGAACCGCATACGAATCACCTGAGTGAATTCCGGCAGGTTCAATGTGCTGCATGATTCCAATGATATAAACATCTTTTCCATCACAAATTGCATCAGCTTCAGCTTCAATTGCACCAGTTAAAAAGTGATCCAGCAAAATCTGATTCTCTGGCATCTCATTCAAAATGTCAACCACGTGATGCTCCAGATCCTCGTTATTGATTACGATTTTCATTTTCTGTCCACCCAATACATACGAAGGACGAACCAATAAAGGATACCCTAAATCTTTTGCAAGCTCAAGCGCTTGTTCAGCACTTTCAACGACACCAAATTTTGGATATGGAATATTCAATGACTTCAACATATTTGAGAAGCGTCCTCTGTCTTCAGCTAAATCCAAAGCGTTGAACGATGTTCCCATAATTTTAATTCCGTAGCGATCTAATTTCTGTGCCAGTTTCAAAGCGGTTTGCCCACCTAACTGAACGATCACACCAACCGGTTTTTCATGCTGAATGATGTCGTAAATATGTTCCCAGAAAACAGGCTCAAAATAAAGTTTATCCGCTGTATCAAAATCAGTAGAAACGGTTTCAGGATTGCAGTTGATCATGATGGTTTCATACCCACATTCTTTAGCCGCAAGCACACCGTGAACACATGAATAATCGAATTCTATTCCCTGACCAATTCTATTTGGTCCAGAACCTAGCACAACTACTTTTTTCTTTGGAGTTACTACGGATTCATTTTCATATTCAAATGTAGAGTAGTAATAAGGAGTTTGCGCTTCAAATTCTGCAGCACACGTATCCACTAGTTTGTAGACACGACGCACGCCCATTTCATTTCGTTTGGTATAAACTTCTGATTCCAGACATTTCAGCAAATGCGCAATCTGTCTGTCTGCATAACCTTTTTGTTTGGCTTCAAACATTAAGTCTTTTGGAAGGGTGTCAATGCGATATTTTTCAATCACACGTTCAAGCTTAATCAAGTCTTCTATCTGACGTAAAAACCAGTCGTCAATTTTTGTTTTTTCTTTGATTGTTTTGAAGGGAATTCCAAGTTTGATTGCATCGTAAATATGGAACAACCGATCCCAACTTGGATTACCTAAACTGTATAATAATTTATTCTGATCTGTCACTTCTCTTCCATCTGCACCCAATCCGTTTCTTCCAATTTCAAGAGATTGACATGCTTTTTGAAGAGCCTCCTGAAAACTGCGACCAATTCCCATTACCTCACCAACTGATTTCATTTGCAAACCAAGACGTGTATCTGTTCCTGGAAATTTACCAAAGTTCCAGCGCGGAATTTTACAATCACGTAATCCAGCGTTGGTTCAAATAATGCTGAAGTTGTTTTTGTAATTTGATTTTTTAATTCATCCAGATTGTACCCAATCGCCAATTTGGCCGCAATTTTTGCAATTGGATATCCTGTAGCTTTTGATGCTAATGCTGATGAACGTGAAACGCGTGGATTGATTTCAATAGCAATGATATCCTCTTTGTCATCCGGACTTACTGCAAACTGCACGTTACATCCACCTGCAAAATTTCCGATGGCACGCATCATTTTGATTGCCATGTCGCGCATTTTCTGGAACGTAGTATCGGACAAAGTCATTGCCGGAGCAACGGTGATTGAGTCTCCGGTATGGATTCCCATTGGATCAAAATTCTCAATCGAACAAATGATCACTACGTTGTCGTTGTTATCGCGCAGCAATTCCAATTCAAACTCTTTCCAACCTAGCAAGGCTTTATCAATCATCACCTCGTGAATGGGTGAAAGATGTAAACCACGATCCAGTAATTTATCAAAATCAGCCTCTTCATAAACAACCGCAGCACCAGCTCCACCCAGTGTAAATGAAGAACGTATACAAAGTGGATAACCAAATTCCTGAGCAATTCCTTTTCCTTCTAAAAATGATTTTGCCGTTGCCTGTGGAGCCATTCCAATTCCAATTTGCTCCATCAACTTTCTGAACGACTCGCGATTCTCAGTAATCTCAATAGCCGCAATGTCAACACCAATTATCTTTACGCCATACTCTTCCCAAATACCCATCTCATCACACTTGATAGCCAGATTAAGTGCAGTTTGACCTCCCATGGTGGGAAGTACGGCGTCAATTTTATGTTTTTTGAGAATCTGTTCAATCGACTCAACTTCAAGTGGCAACAAATAAATGTTGTCTGCCATAGTTGGATCCGTCATAATGGTCGCCGGATTGCTGTTGATCAGCGTAACTTCAATTCCTTCTTCACGCAATGAGCGGGCTGATTGAGATCCTGAGTAGTCAAATTCGCAGGCTTGTCCAATGACAATGGGTCCGCTTCCAATAATTAGTACTGATTTTATGCTTTGGTCTTTTGGCATGAGAGGTTGAATTACTGTAAACGGCTGCGAATTTAGTCAGAAAAATGCGGCCGCTAATTAACAAAAAAGTGAATGTTATTCACAGATTTGCCAACTCATGCAAACATGCCAAGATTTACTTTTCAAAATCCATTTTTTTTAAGATCTGAGTTGGATTTTGAACTTCCATTAACCAAATAAAAAAAATGCAACACAGTCTAGCGTTGCGCTGCAGTTTCAAGAACACAATTTAATTTTAAAGCCTTGAGCGCTACAAAGATTGTTGCTGTCAAGGTAAACTTACAGATCAAAGACTCCCAAAATTGAAAGCAGCGTCTTGCTTCTTTTCATTCTTTTTCCAAGGATAAAACTGCAATCGTCTTGAAATTTGTAATTGAAATCCACTACCACGGCTGTATGTTTCATAATTGTAGGTTTTAATTAACGCTCCACTTTCGTACACTAACAATTTATCCGTGGTGCTTTGCATCACATTAAATCCAACCGTATATAAGAGCGACCATGAAAACAAATATGTTTTACTAAAATGCAGATCAGAAGACATTCCAAAGGTACAGAAGGCTGAATATTTTGACCATCCAAAAACCTGATGCTCCCAATTCATTGTAATGTTGTCATACGATCCTCCACCAGTAGAGTATGTTTGCCCGCTGTGCGGATTTGAAGGACTGATCGCATGCCCTTGATACTTAATTCCTAAACCAAATACAAAATAGGAATTAGGCAAGCACATACCTGTCATATCCCTATCTGTTTTCCTTTTTTTGTAGTAAAGCAATTCAAATCGGTGACTAATTAAATTAATGCTAAATGTAGATGCATTTTGAGGATAATATGAATTTGGATAATTAGGATTATATCCCAAAGAACGATGAACTATTTTACCTCCTGATTGGTCCTCATTCCACCCCAACTCTAACAAATCTCCATTATTGAATTTCGCACCAACATTTAGTCCAAGCGTGAAGGACTTGGTGGTAAAGAAGGCCGGCGCATGCACTTTTCCAAAAGGAATAGCAACATAAGATGTATTATAATTATTATTAAAAAACGAATGAATTTGAGGATGCTCACTCAAGTTTTGATGAATTTTGTTCTCTGCTTTTGGACGCATATAAAAAGTTGGCTGGGCAAAAACTTGCCCAAGGAATAAAACCAATATTATTAGGATCGAGGTTTTCATCTAATTAATAGAATTCTATTCAGAATCAAATCTTTTTTTCAAAACCTGAATTGGAAATGCCAATTTAAATTGAATGAGAACTACCAATGAGTTTTCGCCCTAGCGAATTCTTTTACCCAGATTAAACTGAAGTTTACGTGATACTTGAAAATTTATACCACTGCCATTTCCATAAGAATTGTAGTTATATGAACCAATTAGATTATTATTCTCAATTACATTTATTGTAACTGGTTTCACAGATAAAGGTCGCTTACCGTGTATATAATAGATAGAAAAGTAAAAGCTCCACTTTTGCCTTCCCCTCCTTCATGCGATTAACTTCTCCTGCAATGCCAAGTTGCCAAAAAATGCGCGCTCATTTAATGAATATAGTCCACTATTCACTTCCAAATAAGTATTTGGCTCTATCTGCATGGTCGTTTGTTCAGGAATCAGGTTTTTTAATGGATCTCCGCCCCTGTCATTCCATATGATATACCTCCAAAAAAATGTATTGTAAACATTTGTTTTTTTGTTTCAAAACATTGAGCCATGAACTGTAAAGTAATTCTAGTAAAAGAGATCCCTGCATGAGATCCCAAAATACCTGCCCCGTAACCAAATTCGGGGTCGTATTTATTAGAAAAGAGTTGATATCCGGATTGAGTACCATCTTGACTAAAATCGCATTCTACAGATATCTTTTCATTTGGAAAATTATATCCAAAACCTAATCCAATATGTATTGGACTAAGATTATTCTGCCAAATCAAATCTTTACTCTGCAAAACAAAGGAGCATCCCAAAGTAGGGCATGTTCATAAAGCTGGTTTTGTGCCAACTTGATGAGCCAAAAGATGTTTTTGATTCAATAATCGGACGAATAAAGACTTTTGGGCAAAAACTTGCCCAAAAGTCAAAGAAATAAACAAAAAAAGAATGATTGTTGTTCTGAGCATCTTTCTAATAATTTACACGAATTTGTTTCCAAGGAGTATATTTACTATATACCACTCCGTTTGTATGAGTGTAGACTGCCTGTATTCTCCCTCTGAAATATACCTCATTCAAGTTAGTACTACCTTGATACGAGCTATACTTCTGATAGCTAGCATAAGCACTAGCATGCTGGTAATTATACACATTATATGGTCCATTTGTTATTCCACACTTAACATGATAGTAAACTGGTTCCAAATTTATATAGATTTTAAATACGCCGCTTACATTGCTAGCTGCCTCAGCAAATAAATGATAATAAATTCCAAATCTATTAAAATGAAGAGCCCCGTCGAAGAGCCATGAAGTTGAGTAAATAAACTCATCGCTAAAATACTCGTCATACCCATTAATCCCACTTTCTCCACAACCTAACTTAGTAGAAATAAGGTCGTTATTTTTCAACATCTCTAAAACATCGTCTGAAGTAGAAAAATTTACAATTGTGGTGTTACTGAAATCTTCACTTATCAAACTGGAATACTCTGAAATATTCAAATCATTTAATGCAGAAACAGTTTCAGTTTCTGGATTTATCCGAATAAACCATGCACCAATTTTAACTACTTGATCAGCATTCATTATAGCATCCATAAACTCATCATCGAATAATTCACTTTTTGGATTAGCTTTTCCAAACGAATTAAAATCCAGCGAATTAAGGTAATTAACTGTGAAGGCTACTTTAGAATAATCTTCAAAGTTTACAATTGATTCGTAAAATTCAATTGATTCGAACACTAATACTCCATTTTCAATGCTGATTTTTTCAGTTTCGACTGGAGTTAATTTCTGTTCAGGAACATCAACAAATGCAGGCAGATTTGGTGCTGTTTGAGCAGTTTCTAATTTCTCTTTATTACAGGACACGAACACGAGCCCCAACGCTAATCCAAAAATTACTTTTTCATATTTTAGTTTTTATTGAATAAATTAATTTGTCCTACTCTTTCGATTTTCAGATCCTCGTTGCATTTTGTTTTATTTCGGTTTCACTTTCACATCTCCGATTTTGGATAGTTAGTCCGTGCTGAACTACATAAGTTTTGGTGCAACAAATCTGAGCCATTCAACGGACAAAAACAATGTGAGAAATACGGTAAAATAGTTGGCACTTAGGTGAAATCTTTGCGGGAAATACTGAATCTTTTGCACTAAAAAAAACTTTTAATTACTGCCTGTCAGCGCATTAATAAAAAATAAAAAAGGGCACAAAAATGGGCATGTCAGATTAATCTAAAGTTTTGTTGTATATGCAAACATGAATACTTTGCAAGCAACTATTTTTTCGAATTTGACACTTAAATTTTCAGCTATAGCAGAACGAGCATTGCACTTAATTACAATTCACTACTTTTGAGTGTACCAAAATTTGATTTCAATATGAAAACCAAATCTATTGTCCTTGATCGTCGTCAGATTGAACAGAAAACGGAGCGTATTGCTTTTGAAATCATGGAAAACACCTTTGAAACTCCAAAGATTTATGTTGGTGGAATTACGGGAAATGGATTTTTCTTTGCGGAACGATTGGTGAAAAAACTGAATGAAATTTCAAAACAAGAAGTGCGACTTTTTGAAATTACAGTGAGTAAAGAAGCTCCGGCTAAAAGTTCAATCGCACTTTCTATTCCTGAGCAGGAGCTAAATGGCGCAACTGTAATTTTGGTGGATGATGTAATTAATTCTGGTCGCACTTTAATCTATGCCGTTGGAAAACTATTGGATCATGAAGTACATGTTCTAAAAGTTGCAACGCTCGTAAACCGCACGCACAGAAGATATCCGGTACATGCTGATTTTGTAGGATTGAATATTGCAACAACCTTGAAAGACAATATCATGGTTTCGCTTGGTGAAGAAGAAATGGCTTATCTCGAATAACTATGAAAAATAAATGGACAGGAACACTCACGTTCGATCCGGCTAAGCCTGGTGTATTGAGTGATAAAGTAGTTGCATGTGAATTTGAAATCCTGCTGGATGATGAAGGGGGAATTTCCGGAACTTATAAGGATGCAGATTATTTTGCCGTAACAGAAACTACTGCGCGCATTACCGGTTTCGTTGATGAAAATTTTCTAAGCATTGTGGCTCACTTCCCTGTCAGAGGTTTGTATGATCCAGATGGAAAATTTTATTTGGACGCCGATCAACTTAATCATGAAATGGCTTTTTATGGAGATTTGGATGAATCAGGCGATTTAATTTCAGGTAACTGGGAGATTGTAGAGCGCACTGCGCTTGATCTGAATGCACTCAGCGTATATTATACCAGTGGATTTTTTGAGATAAAGAAAGTGGACTAGTGTTTGCTCTCTTGACTTATTTTCCCGCTGATCATCGCTGATTTTTTTTGCACAGATTTTTTTGAAAACCTTCGGTACCCGATCATTTTTAAATTTCATTTTTTCTGTGCAATCAGCGTATTTTTTCTGCGTAATCAGTGCCAATGCACCACTATGTGACGGAAAAAAATTTCACCTACACAAATGATTAACACTATAGCTCCAAAAAATTATCTTCTGTAATCTCATTATTCAACAGAAACTGCTATTTTAAGTGCCATAATTCGAGATTATTGTTACATTGTGTTAACATTGATATCAAATGGACTTGAAACTGATTTACATTGAAGGACAAAATCAACTGAACGAGGAAGAACTCGCCGGGTTGAAAATTCCGGATGTGCAATCATATGAAGAGATTCACATTCTGGAAGAAAAAGGCATTGCCAAAACAACAGCCTGGGTAGAAAAAAACTATTTCAAACCAGAAAAAATATTTACTGAAGCCTTCATCAAAGAAATTCATAAACGCATGCTGGGCGACGTCTGGCTGTGGGCAGGAAAATTCAGAACAGAAAATAAAAATCTAGGAGTTGACAAACTCAAAATCAGATCTGAGTTAAAACAACTCATGAGTAATACCCGTTTCTGGATTGAAGATGAAAGTTATACCATGGATGAGCTGGCCATTCGTTTTGGTCATCGCTTAATGCAGATTCAACTCTTTCCTGATGGAAATGCACGTCACGCTAAAATCATGACCAATGTAATTCTAGAACATTTGCTCAACAGTGAAATTTTCACCTGGGGTGAATCCATTACGGATCCTTTAAAAAATCGCGAAGCATTTCTGGATGCCTTACGCAAAGCAGATAAAGGCAAGATGGATGACTTACTGAAGTTTGCGAGATCTTAAAACCATTTTCCTACGAAGATGTCATCTTGAGCGCAGCGAAAGATCCCCTCGAGTTTACATTAGATAGTTTTGAGCAGTTCTGTATTTTTAGATCGAACGTTAACCGCATGAGATCTCTCGCTGCGCTCGAGATGACAGCGTCATTAACACACGCTCTGCTTACTTGCGCCCCCTCGACAAAACGGATTTCATTTTGTGGCAAAAAAAAAGCCCTTCACATTGTGAAAGGCTTTTAGTTTTATTCAAAAATTTTACTTCTTAGTCTGCAACAACTTCGAATTTGAAATTTTGTTTTACGTCTTTGTGAAGAATTGCAATCGCTTCGAAAGAACCTAAGTCTCTGATTGGCTCGTTTACAATTTTCAATGATTTACGCTCGATTTCAACACCAGCAGCTTTCAAAGCATCTGACAATTGAACGGTTGTAACCGATCCAAAAATCTTTCCGCTCTCACCTGCTTTTGCAGCAACTTTAATAGAAAGACCTTCTAGTTTAGTTGCCAAAGTTTGTGCTTCTTCTCTGATTTTAGCGTCTTTGTGTGAACGCTGTTTCATCATTTCAGCATGTGCTTTTTTAGCTGAATCAGTCGCCAATGTGGCATAACCCTGAGGAATAAGGAAGTTTCTTCCGTATCCAGGTTTTACAACTACAACTTCATCTTTGAAGCCTAGTTTATCTACGTTTTTCTTTAATATCAATTCCATTTCTGTGAATGTTTTTTGTACAACAATAATCCCTTTTGACTATTTCATCAAATCGGCTACATACGGCAGAATAGCAAGGTGTCTTGCACGTTTCACTGCTGTGTTCACACGTTTTTGATATTTAGCCGATGTTCCGGTCAAACGACGTGGAAGAATTTTTCCTTGTTCGTTGATGAACTTCAATAAAAAATCAGGGTTTTTATAGTCGATGTATTTAATTCCGCTCTTTTTAAAACGGCAATATTTCTCTTTTTTAACTTCGATGTTAATCGGGGTCAAATATCTGATATCTGATTGTTCCATGTTTCTTTTAAATCTTTAGATTAATAATTTTGGTTAAGCCGTAGCTTTTGCTTTTCTGGTTTTCTCTGCAAAAGCAACGTGGTCCTTCTCCATTTTAACAGTAAGGAAACGCATAATGCGCTCGTCACGTTTATACTCAGTCTCTAGTTTTGCAACCAATGGACCTTCGTTTTCGAATTCAACCAGGTTGTAAAAACCAGTTGATTTCTTTTGGATTTGGTAGGCTAGCTTTTTCAAGCCCCAAAATTCGTGATGAGTAATTTTACCGCCATTTTTGGTTATAAAATCCTCAAACACTTTCACTGCTTCCTTTGCCTGCTCTTCAGACAAAACGGGAGTTAAAATGAAAACAGTCTCGTATCTATTCATGTTTGAAAAAATTTAAATTAGGGCGCAAAGATACCCATAAAATTGGAAAAACAAAGGGGTTGAGCGAAAATTTGGGGAAATCTTGGTGAAATGATTTCCGATTAACGATTTTCGAGTTGTGATTTTCGCTTTATAATCACTGTAAATCAAAGCACTAAATCAAAATTTAAGGCTTGCGAACTACGTAAAGCAATTCTGTTTTTGGAATGCGATAACGCTCAAACTGAGCTTGTGGCATTTCCTGACTAAAATCAACGGTCTCCACTTGAAAACCGGCTTCAGCCAAACGTTTTGGATAATTCAAACCATATAAGCGCACGTGATCGTATTGCCAGAAATGTTTTTCACGTTCTTCAGGCGTTGTGATACTCCAGTCTTCGTAAGTTTCTGTTCGCGTTGGATCAATAGGAACTTGCATGATGCCCCAGCCTCCGGGTTTCATTATGCGATACAATTCTTTCATGCACTGAAGATCATCTTTCACATGTTCCATTACGTGATTGCAAAAAATCACTTCGTATTGATTGTCTTTTAAAGGAATCGCATGCAAATCAAAATGTAAATCAGCAATGGGTGAAAGTAAATCTCCCGTTACGTATTTCAGATTTTTTTGCTTTTTGAATTTTTTATGAAAGCACTGCTCAGGTGCAATGTGCATGACGGTGAGATTTTCTTTGGTGAAGAAATTTGTTTTTTGTTTCAGATACAACCACATCAAACGGTGACGCTCCAAAGTCAAATCATATGGACAAAGCACATTCTCACGATGCGCAACATTGGAACCATACGATAAAAACTTGCGGAATTTACGTTCACAAACCGGACATTCAACTTTATCTCCCTTATATAAAAGCGGCGCAAACAAACGAAACACATAACTCAGCCTGATCAATAAAGGACGAGGCAGTTTGTTCAATAAAAATTTATACAGCTTTTTCATTTGCGGGGCAAAGATAGAAAAGTCTTTTATTGTGGATTATGATGTCCTGATCAGGTGTATTAACTCATCCAGGACGAATATTAAACCAACATAATCGTCTCAGCAATGGCGGCCTTGATATTGTTTCTGATTTCGACAATGGTCGCATCCATCATATAACAAGGCGCTGAAACTATCTTATTTTTTGTATCAACCAATACCTCACGTACGGTTTTCATGGTTGCCGTTGCGCCTACTTTCTCAATACCTTCATTGAAACCCGGAATATCATACGGTGAAGTTTCTTTATCAGAACCTAAAGTCAGATTTGCATGGAAGATGGAGCCTTCAAGCGCTTTGGCTAAAACAACCGGACTCACGCAGAGCGCGCAGATAGGTTTACCTACATTTACAAGATTGACTAAAAACAATTTTACTTCTGGCAGAATTTCACCGTCGGGTCCGGAAAAAGCCCATTTGGTAAAGTTTTTTGCTGAGCCAAATCCACCTGGAATAACAAGCGCATCCAATTCGGCAGGGCCGGTTTCCATAATGTTTTTTATTTCTCCGCGTGCAATTCGTGCAGCTTCTACCAACATGTTGCGCGACTCGTTCATCACCTCGCCGTTCAGGTGATTGATGACGTGATGCTGCGGCTTGTCAATGCTGATACAAACGTAATCGTGCCCCGACTCTTTGATGGCAAGCATAGTCAAAACAGTTTCCTGAATTTCGGCGCCATCATAAACACCACAACCTGAAAGTAAAATTCCAATCTTCATTTTATGTAAATTTGTACGTAAAGTTAGGTATTTTCAACTGGACACAAAAACGACATACAATCCAATTGTCTTTTATGACGGCGACTGCGGTTTCTGCAATTCGGCCATTCAGTTTATTCTCACCAAAAAAAAGAAAGAATTCTATTTCCTCGCTTTACAATCTGACACTGCAAAAAAATTACTTGGTGATCAAAATGTGATTGTAAATATGGACACCATTTACTTTTTAAAAAACGGAAAACTGTACAATCGCTCAAGCGCTGCATTACAAATCTGCAAAGGTCTGAAAGGCGGCTACCCTTTATTATTTGCATTCTATATTATTCCAAAATTTTTGCGTGATCCTTTTTATAATTTCATTGCGAAGCGCAGACATAAATTAAGAGCTGGATATTGCATGATGCCGTTGGAAGAGGATCGGAAATATTTTTTGAAGTGAAGACCTCATCCCTAAATCCCTTCTCCGGGGGAGAAGGGACTTTATAGATTCGGTAAAGCGTTCAACATCTTTTAAGCATCGATGATTTTGAGTTATGATTCAAATTAGAAAAGCAGAAAATAAAGATTTCAAAATAATCTACAATTTCATCAATGAATTGGAGAATGCTATTTTTGATGAGAAAATTCAGCAAGTTATTTTCTCAGAAAATCTCAAAAATGAAAACATCATTTATGTACTTGCCTTTCAAAATGATGAGCCCGCTGGTTTTATATCCTGTCATGCGCAGTGGTTGTTGCATCATGCTGCCTTAATTGGCGAGATTCAGGAAATGATTGTTGCAGAAAAATTCAGATCAAAAGGCGTTGGAAAATTATTAATTGAAGCGTTGATTAATATCGCAAAATCAAATGGCATTAATCAACTAGAAGTTACATCGAGTAAAAAAAGAGAAAGCGCACATCGGTTTTATATGCGTGAAGGATTTGCTCAGAGTCATTTTAAGTTTACAAGACACATCTAACAAAAAAACCACCCCAACAAAGTCAGGATGGTTTTCAAATTAAAGAAAATCAATAATTGTTAAAGTATCGCGTCAAGTTTGAAGTCAATTGTGCTTTTGGAACTGCACCAACTGATTTATCTACTACTTGTCCATTTTTAATGAAAGCTATTGTAGGAATGTTTCTGATACCAAATTTTCCAGCAATGCCCGGGTTGTTATCTACGTCTACTTTTCCAATGATTGCTTTACCAGCATATTCGTTATGCATTTCTTCAATCAATGGTCCAACCATACGACAAGGTCCGCACCATGCCGCCCAAAAATCCAATACAACCGGTTTATCTGCTTTGCCTACTAACTCATCGTAGTTAGCATCTGTGATTTCTAATGCCATAATTTATTTTGTTTGTTTTGTTCTTACGTTAACATCTCAAGAAGAATACCAATTTGTTTTTACTGCCAGACTGACATCGAATCGATTCTTCTTTTTGGTCAGTACAAATTTGACGATAATTTTTTAATCTGACTTTGCCAGAATGAATAAAATTTGGAAGGCTAGCTTGCACTGTCTTACATCATGCATTGGCCAAGTTCTGTTATGTGCAAACATTGTTAATTCATTTCAACCACATACATTCTTGAAATGCTGATTAAGCCTTTACTTTGTATCGTATTTTTTGATACTTGAATAGAAAAAAACTATGAGTCCCGCCATTATCATTGTAAGCATTCTCTGCTATTTCTCTTTGCTGTTGGGCATCGCATGGTACACCTCACGCAACGCAGGCAACGATGCTTACTTTTTGGGCAACAAAAAATCACCTTGGTATGCGGTTGCTTTTGGAATGATTGGCGATTCACTTTCTGGTGTCACATTTATCTCTCTGCCGGGAACGGTTGAGTCAAGCCAATTCTCTTACATGCAGCTGGTATTGGGTTATTTGTTGGGTTATTTTTTCATTGCACAAATCTTGCTTCCGCTCTACTACAAACTCAATCTGACTTCTATTTACGGTTATTTACTTTCTCGATTTGGAAGATTTTCACAAGTAACGGGCTCATTTTATTTTTTGATTTCCCGTTTGATTGGCGCTGCGTTGCGATTGTATCTGGCAGCGGCAGTACTGCAACTTTTTGTATTTGATCATTACAATGTTCCTTTTGCAGTGACGGTTTCTATCATTATCATACTCATGTTGCTTTACACCTATCGTGGTGGAATTAAAACATTGGTTTGGACTGACACCTTGCAATCAGGTTTACTTTTATTAGGCGTTATACTGTCAATTGCGGCCATACTGTCACAACTGGATTGGGGTTTGAGTGATGCAATCTCAAATATCAAAAATTCAGATTTCTCAAAAATTTTCTTCTGGGAATGGAAAGAAAAATCATTTTTCCCCAAACAATTTTTAAGCGGTGCATTAATTGCAATTGTTATGACAGGGCTGGATCAGAACATGATGCAAAAAAGTTTGTCTTGTCCAAAACTGGGAGATGCACAAAAAAATTTATATTGGTTCAGTTTCATTTTAGTGTTTGTCAATTTACTTTTTGTGGCGTTGGGTGCTTTGCTTTACATCTATTCTGCACAGATGGGTATTGATCTTCCGCTTACTGCTGATGGAACAAAAACGGCAGGTGATGCCGTATTCCCTTTTCTTGCGTTGAATCATCTTGGAACATTTGCAGCCGTGGTTTTATTGTTGGATTAACTGCAGCAACTTTTTCAAGCGCAGATTCAGTACTCACGACACTCACCACTTCTTTCTGTCTTGATTTCTTGCAGATTGACAACAAAGAAAAATACAGTGAGAAAAGAAAAACAAACGTGCGTCACATCGTTCATATTTCATTTGCAGTGCTGCTTTTGATCACCATTCTTATCAGTGAATTTGTTCCCAAAACGGCGGTACTGGATTTAATTTTTACAGTTGCTGCTTATACGTATGGACCTTTGTTAGGGCTCTTTATTTTTGGTCTCTTCACCAAGCGCAAAGTTATTGATGGAGCAGTTCCATTGATTACAGTTGTTGCAATTGTTCTAACATTTCTAATAAATGTATATTCTGAAACTTTACTCAACGGGTACAAGTTCGGTTATGAATTATTATTACCAAACGGACTTTTCACTTTTATCGGATTATACATCGCATCCAAAAAAGTAACAACTCAAACACCTACTGAAATTTAGTATGAGCACACTACTTGATAAGATCTCAAACCTTGAAAAAAAATCAGCAGCATTAGAACCAAGCGCTGCTGAACGTGAAACTTATTTAAGTCAGATTGGAAAATATTCGGGCAATTTTATTGATGGTTTAGCTGCGCGAAATACTTTTTCAAATACGCAGGCAAACGCTGATAAACTAAAAATTGACGGTGTAAAAAAAGATCTACCTACCCTACTCAATTTATATACGAAAGAAGTTATTGATCACGGCTTGATTCCTTCATCGGGTGGGCATATTGGCTATATACCCGGTGGTGGACTTTTCCTTTCAGCAATTGGTGATTTCCTGGCAGATATTTCAAATGAATATGCCGGAATGTATTTTGGTTCACCCGGTGCAGTGACCATCGAAAACGAACTCATCAACTGGATGAAAAAAGTATTTCGTTTTCCAGAAACTGCAGTTGGAAATTTAACTTCAGGAGGTTCCATTGCCAATCTCATTGCCTTAACTGCCGCGCGTGATAAACATGGAATCAAGAATGATAAAATAGAAACATCCGTCATTTATTTAAGTCCGCAAGTACATCATTGCATTCACAAAGCCTTACGCATTATTGGTTTGGAAGATATCATTGTGCGTGAATTGGAATTGGATGAACATTCAAGAATTCGTCCTGATCTTTTGAAAAAACATTTGGAAGTGGATCGTATTGCAGGACTTCATCCATTTATGATCATTGCTTCTGCAGGCACTACCGACACTGGCGCCGTTGACCCCTTAGATGAAATTGGTGACATTGCACATGCGCATGAAATGTGGTATCATATTGATGGTGCGTACGGTGGATTTTTTATTCTGACAGATCGCGCTAACGAAAAATTTAAAGGAATTGAAAAAGCGGATTCGTTGGTGATCGATCCGCACAAAGGTTTGTTTTTACCGTATGGTTTAGGAGCTGTTTTAGTGAAAGACAAAGAATCACTTTTTCACTCGCATCACTATACGGCAAACTACATGCAAGATGCGAACAATCCTGATTTGCCTTTAAATCCTGCTGATGTATCGCCTGAATTAACAAAACATTTCAGAGGTTTACGTTTGTGGTTGCCTTTGCAAATTCATGGCATTGAACCGTTCATTGCGTGCCTGGAAGAAAAATTATATCTCACAGATTATTTCAGAGATGCACTTGCGAAACGTGGCTTTGAACTCGGCCCAAAGCCAGATTTATCCGTTAGTTATTTCTGGTATCCGTCTAAAAAAACAGATCAAAATGCCTTCAATCAAAAACTGATTGAGCTCATTCATGAAGACGGCAGAATCTTTTTAAGTTCAACCAAACTCAATGGCAAACAAGTCATCCGCATGGCGATACTTTCTTTCAGAACCAAAAAAGAAACGATTGATGTTTGTGTGGAAATGATTGAGCGTTGTTTAGCAAAAACGAAAGTGTTTTTTGGGGAGTAATTATTTCGACAAAACGTCTCTCAACTAAAACAATAATCGAAGAAGTCATCATCGCGATCAGAGAAGCGAACCATCATGCTGAACTTGATTCAGCATCTGCCCGATTTTAACATGGAATGATTGTGCGGAAACCGCTTGAATGGTTTCGAAGGTGTTCTAGTTTCCATTTCAACTTCTTCTTTCTTTTGTCTTGAAACAAAAGAAACAAAAATTCAAGGCCTGCAAAACGCTCCGGCGTGAATACTCCAAAGATGCAAGTGCGGCCGGATGATCTCCGACCACCATATTTCATTCAATTGTTAAAATCTTCCTCGGAGCTATCCGGTCTTACTAGCACCTTTGTTCGCATTCACTTGTCCCGTTTTGATGGCCAACCGGCATTTGGTCAACTTCATCAAGAAAGGACTCTCAAAAAACAAAACTTCTTAATCCCTGTTCCCAAATCAAACACCTCTTCCCTATTCACTGTTGGCTATTCCTCATTAAAATCCTTATCTTTGCCCCTCAAAATTTAGCTCTTGAAACGCGCAGACCTTATTGAAATAGACATACTCGATTTTGCTTTTGGCGGAATGGGAATTGGAAAAATTGAAACCAACGAAGGACAATTTGTAGTCTTTGTTGAAAATGCAATTCCTGGACAAAAAGTACTCACGCGCATTGTCAAAAAAAGAAAAAAATTCGCTGAAGGAAAATTGATTGAAGTCCTTGTCAAATCAAAAGATGAGATTTGGTTCCATATCAGCCTGTTTCAGGCGCGCCTTACATTACCTTGCCCATTTCAAAACAACGCGAGTATAAAAAAATCAGCACACTTGATCAGTACAAACGCATCGGCGGAATTCAAAATGTGGATGAACTTTTTGACGAATACATTGCGTCTCCATCTGATTTTAATTACCGGAATAAAATGGAATACTCCTTCTCTACCATTCGCAGAGACATGGAAACCGGAGATGAATTAGATGATCAATTTGCACTTGGATTCAAGACGCGCGGCACCTGGTGGAAGGTTGAAAATCTGGATAAAGAATGTGGCATGTTTGATGCTGCCTTTGAAAATAAACTAAAAGAGGTTCGCGTTTTTTTAGAAAAAACTAATTTACCCGCCTGGCATCCGCCCAAAAAAATTGGTTTCTTCAGACACATTGTGGTGCGTAAATCTTTTGATAAAAATAAGCTCCTAATCAATCTGGTGACATCTTCACAAGACCTTGAAAAGTTTGATAGAAAGGCATTCACTAAATTCATGACGGATCTTTTTGGAGATACGCTCGCAGGCTTACAACATACGATTAATGATGACGTTGCCGATCGCTCTAAAATTGAAAACGGATTAAATCAATTACTCTTTGGTGAGCCGGTTGTACTTGAAAAATTACTTGGACTTCAGTTTGAAATCAGCATGGAAAGTTTTTTTCAAACCAATCCAAAAAGTGCTGAACTCCTTTATTCAAAAGCGATTCAGTACGCTACCCAAAATTCAGATTTGAAAGGTGAAGTATTGATGGATTTGTTTTGTGGAACCGGAACCATTGGTCAAATCATGGCATCGCAAATTGAAAATGTGAAAGTAATTGGCGTTGATATTGTTCCTGAAGCCATTGAAGATGCTAAGCGAAATGCCAAACGCAATAAAATTTCAAACCTTGATTTTTACGCTGCGGATGTTGGAAAATTTTTAGTTCAATATCCAAACTACGGCGGTAAAATTCATACCATCATGTTAGATCCACCGCGTGCTGGAATTGCACCCAAAACTTTGCAAAAGGTGATTGATCTCAATGCAAAACAAATTGTTTACATCTCATGCAATCCATCTACACAAGCGCGTGATGCTAAAACACTTTCAGATGCAGGATACGAATTGAAAAAACTTTCGTTGGTTGATCAGTTTCCACATACTTCACATATTGAAGCAGTGGGGTTGTTTACGAAAGCTTAGATCCTTCTCATTTGGTCTTTTTCTTTCAGTCCAATACGTTGTGGTATAAAATTTGTAATTTCATCTGTAAACCAAGTTACTATGAAGTCATTTTTTACCTTTCTTTTTCTCACAACTTATATTTCTTTTGGGCAGATGACGTATGAAAAAGCATCTGAACTATCACGCAAATATGAAGTCTACGCTTACAGCTATTTTGAAGGTTTTGCCGGCAAACCCGGTTATGCTGCTGCAGTAATTCTTACGAATGATGGCGGGTGCGCATTTTTGGGTGAATGGTATGAAGGTGAAAATCACGGACCACTTCTTATCAAACTAGATTCAGCCGGAAATGAACAATGGCAAACCAAACTGAAAGGTGGTTATGACGAATCTGAATCACAAGGTATTGTTCAAGATGCCAATGGAAATTTTTATGTGTTTGCTTTAGTTTACAGCAACAGTGGATACCGCGGTGGATGTGAACGTGTGATCTATGTGTCTTCTTCAGGAAAAATGACTTGGGATAAATTGATAGGATCTTTTACGCTCGTTAATCGCCCAACCTTTTCTTATATACATGCAGACGAAAATGGTAAAATTGAACTTCGTGGACACATTGTAAAAGATGCTCCCGCAGAAGGAAAAGATCCGGATTCTTATTACTGGTCAGCATGGCTAAATTCTGATGGCAGCCTAGAACAGACAACCGGGCAGTTGATTATATGGGAAACTGATAAATGGCAGGATTGGTATAAGGCGGAATAATTAATCTGCAAAACGCTAAATCATCACTAGCTCTATTCTTCTCAGCGTTCGGCTTTCGAAAACATACCGAATAGTAGCATCTGAATAATTTACAATAATGGAAGCCGGATAAGCCATTCCATCCCAAACTTTGAAGCTTGCCTGAACTTGATCCAGACTCATTCCTACTGAAATACCATTCGGAAGTTTGATATTTGGAGATTGAATGCTCGCTTCAGTCATAGTTGGATTTTGCTGGGTGAGGTTACTAAAAATAATATGCGTTCCATCACTGCTGTATAGCGTTGGGTAGTGCCAACTGGTTGTATCGCCTTCTCTCTGCGAATAATGTGTTTCAGTGCCTTCCTTGAATCTGAAATTGGAATTCAGAATCCACTTTTTTACATCATCCGTTGTAAAGAGTTTTTGATTGAAAGCGTTTACCGAAGTATAGTCGAAAATAATTTCACCGTTGTTGGAATAGATTGAATCAGCTGATTGCAGGTGCGAAATATAATCGGTTGTTTTCTTATAAACCGGTATTCCGTTTTTCACAAACAATGCCTCCATATCTGCAAATTGTTTTTCAACCTTTGGAATGTTCTTTTCAGAATATTTCGTTCCAAATTCGGGCAATTCTTTTGTGCTCCAGAATTGAATTCGCTGACACTCAAAACAGAATGAAATGGATGCAACTGGTTTGCCAGTACTATCAAAATAAATGATGCCGTGCCGCGGAATATAACAACCAGATAATCCTGCTACCATCATATCTACTCCTAATCTGAATATCGAATTTAGCTGCGCATTCATTTGTTCTGAAAAATTAAATCCATTTCCAATTTTGGATTTAGCATAAACGTCATTCATATAGACACTAAATTCGGGCTTGTCGGTTTCAGCTTTTTCGTTTGCATTGAACAGATATACTTTTGCATAATCGTATTCAACATTTGGAAACATAAATCCGCCAGCGAAAGAGGTTGAACATACAATTGCGAAATAAAGGAAGAGCGTTTTTTTCATGGCAAAAATTTTACTCAACTAATGTAATGAAAAATGGGGATTAAGAGAGAAATGGTTCGAACAAAGATTGAACGTTAAACGCACGAGATTTCTCGTCGTTTATTGCAGTTAAGCAATAAACTCTGTCGAAATGTCTCTCCGCTCGTTATTGTTTTTTTTTAACTTTGCGTTATGCAAAAAGAATATTGGGATAAACGTTGGCAAGATCAACAAACCGGCTGGGATGTTGGAAAAGTTTCTACACCACTCAAAGATTATTTTGATCAAATCGCTGATAAAAATCTCCGAATTTTGATTCCGGGATGTGGCAATGCATATGAAGCTGAATACCTTTGGGAGCAAGGATTTCAAAACACATACATTGTCGAAATTTCTGAATTGGCGGTTGAATCTTTTTTGAAGCGCTACCCAAAATTCCCAAAAGATCATGTATTTATTTCTGACTTCTTTTTGTTGAATGAACAATTTGATTTGATCATTGAGCAGACCTTTTTTTGTGCCATTGATCCAAAAATGCGCGAAGCGTATGCAAAAAAATCCGCCGAACTGTTGAAGCCCGGCGGAAAATTAGTTGGTCTTTTATTTAACCGTGATTTTGAAGGCGGCCCTCCCTTTGGAGGGCACAAAGAAGAATACCTTAAAACATTCTCACCTTATTTTAAGATTACAACGATGGACACAGCCTACAATTCAATTGAACCTAGAAAGGGAACTGAGTTGTTTATCAATCTTTCAAAAATCTAACAATTACATTTGCTGATCATCTGCGCTTGGTCCGTAAACACCGGGGATTGGAATATTCAATAATCTGAGGTAGACACCTAATTGCGCGCGGTGATGCACAATCTGGCAATACGAATGACGGATTGTATCTAATCTGGAATGCTGCATGTAAATAGTTTCACCTCCTCTTAATGTCCAAAGCTCATCCAAAATAGAATCAGTTGATGTATTCAAATCATCCATCGCCTGTGCGTGACATCTGTCGTAATAAGCAACAAGCTCAGTTCCATTTTTGCAATCTTCAGGATTGTAGGGAGATGTATTAAAATCCAACTCATCTGTTTTTAAACCCATTGAAATCCATTTAGGCAAATCAGCAATATGCGTTGCCAGATTTTTCATCTTCATACTTTTTTCATGCGGTGCCCAATCCATTTTGTCAGCAGGAACCAATGCCAGCATTTTTCGTGTACCTACAGACTCTCTTTCTAACTCTTGTTTAAATGCTTCAATAAATGTCATCATGATGTGATTGTTTTAAATTGTTTATGAGACAAAGTAAAACCACAAGGGTGACAACAGTATGTCAGTAGCAAAATTGGCTACTTAATATTTTTTGAAATTTCCTTATAAATTACTCGAACCCGATCCTTTAATTCAGGAGGAGAAATTATACTTGAATGATCGCCAATCATCAGATACCATCGGGCAAAACCTTCCATTGACGGAGTTAAAAATGTCATCTCTGTTTTTGTTTTTCCCTTTTTTTCATCGACATACCCGTTGTAGAATTTTTGTTCTCCCAAATATCTGACCACGTCATTCTCAATTTCGATGACCACTTTGTGCAATTTTTCTTCTGCAGACATTTTGTCCAGAAAGGATTTGAGCGAAGGATGTTTAGTGCGATATATTTCTGTTGTTGAACTTAATTTAAGAAATCGATCTAATCTAAAATTACGATAGTCACTTCTCAATCTGCAATAAGCAATCAAAAGCCAACGGTTTCCAAGAAAAAAGATTCCAACAGGTTCAATTTTTCGACTAGAAAATTCACCTGAAGTCGTGGCATAATAATCTAAATCGAGTACCACTTTTGTTGAGATAGCAGAAATTATTTTTTGCAGAAAATCTGAATCTGGTGACGTTTCAGGTACATATCTGTTTTTAATAACTTCAATATGATCTTCAATAGTTTCCAGGTAATTTTTTTCAGTGCTTCTTAAAATTGCCTTGATCTTCAGAAGGGCCGATTTATAATCTTTATCGATTCCTGTATCAGTTAATTTTTCGATCAGTTTTTCAGCAGTCAATAATGCGGTTGCTTCATTGATTGAAAAATGTACGGGAGGAAGTTTGTATCCTTCCATTATGCTGTATCCTGTTCCGGCTTCTGCAGCAATAGGCACGCCGGTTTCTTCCAGCGCTCTCATATCGCGATAAACCGTTCTGAGACTTATCTCAAACCGATCGGCAATTTCTTGTGCTGTCACAACTTTTTTGGACTGCAACTGAATTAATATGGCCGAAATACGTTCTATCCGATTCACGAAACAAAATTAGCCAAATAGATCACACTGCTTGACTTAGCCGGATTTTAATCGGTTGTGACACACCAACAACCTATGCAAGCATAAAATAAATCCAGTTTGGCAGCCAACTCTCGGTTTGATTTTTTCGTCTTCTAAAAAAAGAAAGGAGGATTCTATGACTTTTGGAGAAAGAGTATCGGCCGTCCACCTCATGCAAAGGTTTGTAAGAATGAGCCGGATTTTAATTCCGCTGTTTTCAAGTCTTGTCTATAAAGATAATCTCTCAAAAACAGAACTTCGAAAATTGGAGCGAATTAAATCAGTTTATGATAATTTTCACGCCAACCCTGAAGCATCAAGACATCTTATTGATTCAGATATTCTGCGGTTGATTCAGCGCGTTTATTTTACCCTTGTATCTAAAAAAGGTGAATCACCTGAGAGTTTCTATGAATACAATGAGTTCATTAAAGAGAGTGATCGCTTAATCGCTAATTGGGATCGTCAGCAGATGAATTGATTGATTTTAAAAATCAATATCTAGATTAAACAACTTTCTGAATTTATGTAATGATGGATTTTCCTCTGCCAGCTTTTCAAAAGTAGATTTGGTATCCGTATTAGCGAACTTTTGAACCGTTGAAATTTTATAGTTAAACGTGATCTTATAATTTTTCAGTGAGCTCCGTAAATGTCCCAATAGATTTACTTTCTCTTTTTCAAGATCAATTGCTTGTGCACTGTTACTGATCTCAAGTGTGATTTGATAATCAGAAGTAAGAATTGGATTCGACCCTGTCAGCGTTGCGTAGAGCTTATCTTTTTTCTCACGTTTCAGGTCGAGCGCATAACTGTTCCAGACTGCCATCAATTCTGTATGCGTAAAATTCTCGGCAAGATCCGGCAATACGGCCTCCAAAGTTTCCGATTGCTTTTTTGGAGGATTGAGAATGCTATTAATTCCAAGATTGTTGGTGCTGATTTTCAGTCCCGGCATGGAAACTTTTTTGCGCTCAATAACTTGTGTAGGTTTTGCAGCAACTTGTGATGTAGAAGAAACCGTTTGATGTACCTGATGTGAAGCTTCAGTTTTGGCAACAGGTTCTATAGGCACTAAACTGTGCTGTCCTTCATAAGGCAGAATCACGATTTGTTTAATGCTTAAGATACCGCTTGCTTTTTTAGAGTTGATACAATTGACGTAAATTTCATCAGTGAAATCTCTACAATCAGTCGTTTATTTTTTGCAGATTTAAATTGAATTTCTGCGTCACGTAAAAGATCTAAACCGACCAAAATAAATTCCTGATCTGCAGCTGCTGATTGGGCTTGATATCTTGCTTTAATGTCGTTGGGCACTTCCAGCAAGGAGAGTGTTTTATCATCTTTACAAACCAAAAGATTTCTGAGATGTTCAGCAAGACCAATTAGAAATTGTCCTCCGTCAAATCCTTTGGAAAGAATGTCATTATAGGTTAAAAGATTTGAAGGGATGTTGCCTGAAATAGCAGCATCCACAACTTTAAAATAATAATCGTAATCCAATACGTTCAAGTTTTCAAGCACTGCTTCGTAGGTCACATTGCGATTACTGAACGAGACAATCTGATCAAAAATGGAAAGCGCGTCGCGCATCGCTCCATCTGCTTTTTGTGCAATGATGTGCAAGGCTTTTTCATCAGCCTGAATAGATTCTTTTGTAGCAATTGACTGAAGTTGTTTTACGATATCGGCAATGCTGATTCTGTGAAAATCAAAAATCTGACAACGTGATAAAATGGTTGGCAAGATTTTATGTTTCTCAGTGGTTGCCAAAATAAAAACGGCATGAGCAGGCGGCTCTTCCAATGTTTTAAGAAAGGCATTGAATGCTGCTGTTGACAGCATGTGAACCTCGTCAATGATAAAGATTTTATGATTTCCAACTTGCGGTGCTATGCGAACCTGATCAATCAGATTTCGGATATCATCCACGGAGTTATTGGATGCAGCATCTAATTCAAGAATGTTAAATGAATGTCCTTCGTTGAATGATTTACACGATTCACATTCGTTACAAGGCTCAATGTCTGCTGAAAGATTAAAGCAGTTGATTGTTTTTGCAAGAATCCTTGCTGTAGTAGTTTTACCTACTCCACGTGATCCAAAAAACAAAAAGGCTTGCGCCATTTGTTTATTCTTGATTGAATTTTTTAAGGTAACCGTTACCGATCCCTGCCCTACTACTGATTCAAATGTCTGCGGTCTGTATTTCCGCGCAGAAACAACAAAATTGCTCATAATTTCCCGTGAGAAACAAATATACTTCAAACGGAAAGAGCAGGCAGAAAATTAAAGTCTGAATTTATCAACAGATTGAAAAACAGTGAAGGTCAGAACAATCACTTCAAGTCTATCAAAACCTCATTCAGTTGTTTACGCGAGCGCGGCGTGATTTCTCTTGTTCTAAAGGGCTCTTCCAATTTTTCTGAATCATCCAGATAACCCAATGCAATCATGTAAACCGGAACTAAATCTTCTTCAAACTGAAATTCTTCAGCCGCTCTGCCGGCATGATAGCCACCCAAAACATGTGTGTAAATTCCAAAAGCATTTGCCTGTAGAGTCAACAACATATTAGCCGATCCTACATCGTGCATCATTGCGCTATTTGGTTGTCCGTTTGCGGTATATGTTTTTTTTCCAAGCGACAAAACCAGTGCCGCCGCATTTTTGCACCAAGGCTGATTTCCCCCCATGAGCAAATCATAAAATTTTTCAAACAGAGGTGTTCCTTTATACGCAACAGCATATCTCCAGGGCTGTTCATTGTTTGCGCTGAACGACCACGATGCTGCTTCAATAATTGTATTCATGGTGTCTTCAGAGATTGGTTTCTCTGAAAAACTACGGGCACTCCACCGATCCTTGATGATGTCAAGGACCGGGTTTTGTGTCTGTGCTTTTTTTATTTTATTCATGTTCGTGTTTGTTTGGTCGAATCGAAATCCGACCCTACTCTACTACGCTTGTTTAACTAATTGTATTTCACAGGCAATTTTAACTTCTTCACTTACTAAAAGTCCGCCCGTTTCCAAGGCTGCATTCCAGGTCAATCCCCATTCTTTTCGGTTCAATTTTCCTGTGATACTGAACCCAGCTTTTAAATTACCCCAGGGATCTTTTGCGACACCACCATTTTCAACATCTAAAGTAATAGATTTTGTTGTGTTGCGAATTGTCAAATCTCCAGTTAATTTATCCGTGCCGTTTCCTTTTTCGTATTTAGTACCAACAAATTTAATGGTTGGATTGTTCGCCACATCAAAAAAATCTGCGCTTTTTAAGTGGTTATCACGATCAACGGTTCCGGTTGAAATTGAATCTGCATCTGCGCTAAACTCAATTGTAGATTTTGAAAAATCGTCGCCGTCAGTTGTTGCAGTAACATTGAATTTACCGAATGATCCGCTCACGTTGGTGAACATCATGTGTTTTACTTTGAAGGTTACTTCGCTGTGGGTTGGGTCCAGTGACCATTTTGTGTTGCTCATATATAACTATTTATTAATTTACTTTTTAATTTCAGATTGCCATCGGAACTTCCATCAGGAGAATCTCCGCTCCCTGTGAGGTGGCTTTAAGACTCAATTCTGTTGTGTTCCAGATTCCAAGTCCATCTCTTTTTTTTAGTTCAATTCCATTGATTGTGAACGATCCATTCAGCACAAATGCATAGACCCCGTTTCCTTCTTTTTTCAAAGAATAACCTGCCGTTTTTTCGTTGTCAAATTTTCCTAAATGGAACCAGGCATCCTGATGAATCCAAACACCCTCATCATCTGCGTTCGGTGAAAGAATTTGCTGTAATTTATTTTGTCTGTCTTCTTCTTTTAGTGAGATTTGATCGTAGCGTGGCTGAACATTTTTTGTCTTTGGAAAAACCCAGATTTGCAAAAATTTTACTGTTTTGTCCGCATTTTTATTGTATTCACTATGCGTGATTCCGCTGCCGGCACTCATCACCTGAATGTCTCCGTTCTTGATAACAGCAACCGTATTCATGCTGTCTTTATGTTCCAAATCACCTTCAAGCGGAATTGAAATAATTTCCATGTTATTATGCGGATGCGTTCCAAAACCCATTCCGGCTTCAACGCTATCATCATTCAAGACTCTCAGCGCACCAAAGTGCATGCGCTCTGGATTGTAGTAATTTGCAAAACTGAATGTATGATAAGAGTTTAACCAGCCGTGATTGGCATGTCCGCGTGTTTCGGCTTTGTGCAAAATAGTATTTGCCATAATTTCGGAATTTGTGTTGGGGATATGATTAAAGCCTATTTGTTCAAGTGGTCTTAATTCGTCTACCGGATCAGTAATAATTTTTCCAAATGCAGATGCAGTTACGAATACGCCTGTTCCTAAAAGACCTTTTTTTAAAAATTCACTTCGTTTCATATCATCAACGATTAACGATACAAAGTTCAGACGAAATCAAAACCTGGGCATTGAACTAGATTAAGAAATGAAAAAGCGTATCTTAGTTTAAATCAGAAACTCAACTGTATGGATCTTTTCAGGATAATCGTATTCACATTTATTGTTCATGGAACGGCTTTCGCGCAGACAGGATTTATTAAGGGTATTATTGATGATACGCTCGACTTCTCAGATATAAAGGGAACGGCTTATTTGACGACTAATGAACCAATATTCTTTGAAGTTGATAGCACGGGAAAATTCTTTTTAGATTCATTACAACCCGGGCAATGGAATGTAGTTTTGGAAAAACCGGGATATGAACCGTTGATGATGACCGGTGTTATTGTCAGAGCCTACAAGCATACAATTCTGGACTACTTACACCTTTTTCCAATTGGTTTAAAAAAGAAAAAAAGTAAGCGAAAAAGATAATTTGAATTCGAATTATTTCTTCGCCAACTTGCCCCTGATCTTGCTCAAAAACTCCGGCGATATTCCAAGATACGATGCAATATAATGTTGTGGAACACGCTGTGGAATAGTTGGATATTTTTCTATGAATTCCAAATATCTTTCTTGTGCCGGTTTTGAAAAGGTATGGAATAATCTGCTTTGCGTTGCCGCCAGATTGCGCTGAATCAATAATCTGAAAACACGTTCAAATTTCGGAACTCTGAAAAGTAATTCCTCTTTTGAATGCGGTGTAAAAATAAAAAGTTCGCTGTCTTCGATGGTCTCAATAAATAACTTGGTTGGCGTTTGCTCATTGAAACTGGCAGCATCACCTAACCACCAATCTTCAATACCAAATTGCAAAATAACTTCAAAACCATTTTCATCAATATAATACGTCCGTACACAGCCTTTGATGACATAAGCTTCGAAATTGCAAACCTCACCTTCTTGCAGCAGAAAAGTTTTTTTTGGGACCGATCGATGCTCCAGAAGTGAATGAAAAATATCCAACTCTTCTTGTGAAAAAGTGACGCTGCGATTTACGTTTTTATCTATGGATTCGTACATGTTGTTTTATGATTTTTCAGCACTGACTGATTCACACTTATCGCAACGATCTTTCAAACTCCTCTTTCAATTTATAATCTAACTGCAAATCCATTTCCAGCTTTTCTTTTGTTGGACGAAGCGTGAAAAAATAAATCATCACAAAAGCTGATACAAATACATAAAACAAATTCGCATTCAGAAAATACGCTACAAGCCCAAAGAGAGATGCGCCTTCCAGAATCGCAAATCGAACCAACAGAGCCGGGCGATACAAGCTCAATTTTTCCGCAAGAGTTGTTTTCGAATTTGCCTGTTCAAGTAATTTCTTGAACATAAATCCTGAAACAAAAACTGCAATTAAAGCAAAAGCGGGAACAAGAATAAAAAAGATATCTCCCTCTGGATTAAGAATAATATCAGTCTTGCCGGTCAAAGCAATAAAAACAATGGCCAACATAATTTGACCAGCCAAAAGAGCAAAGTGCAGCATTGAATTTGCTCTGAGGTAAGTTTTTGAGTCGAGCATAAAAATTTATTTATCGAAAACGCCCATTCCTAGCATAACCAAGGTACAAGCTTCTTCAAATGGAATATGATTTCGTTTTAATAATTCTTGTAATTCAGCATTCTCCGTTCCCGGATTAAAAATAATACGTTGTGGTTTTAGCGAAAGTATATAGTCGTAATACGTTTTCTGATTTTGCGGATTCAAATAAAGCGTAATTGTATGAATATTTTCAAACGGGTAAAGCTCCTTTTTTATCGCAACACCATTCACTTCACCTATTTTGTTTCCAAGTGCTGCCACCTCAAAACCATGGGCCACTAATTTCTTAATCGCCCTATTGGAGTAGCGATCTTCATTCATACTTGCACCCAAAACTAAAACCTTCATTGATCTTACAATTAACATCCCGATAATTCCAAGATGGATATTTTTGCTAATTTAGTCGAAACTCAACTAAATTCATGAAAAAAATTCTAATCGCATTGTTTGTTGCCGGATCAACATCGGCGCTGGCTGGCGGATTTCAGCTTAATGTTCAAAGCGCCCGCGGAATGGGAATGGGTGGCGCCTATTCAGGTTACTGCATCGGAACCGAATCTGTTTTCTTCAACCCCGGAGGAATGACAAATTTGAAAGGACATAATTTTACAATTGGTGGATCGTTGATCATGCCGCTTGTGTCTCTTCAAACTCCGATGACAGACAATATCAATCAAACATCTCCAATGGCCACACCGATTCATTTTTATTATGGTGGTCAGATTTTGGATAATTTGTTTGTTGGTCTTGGAATCAACAATCAATTTGGTTCTAGTTCATCTTTCGAAAATGATTGGGAAGGACGTTTTATCGTTCAAAATATCTCACTTAAAACGTTCACCTTTCAACCAACTGTTGCCTATAAGATTCATGATTATATAAGCGTAGGTGCAGGATTTGTTTTGACCACTGGAAGTTTTGCTTACGAAAAAGCCGTGCCCGTTGGATCAGCAAGCACTGATTACGGAAAAGCAAAATTAACAGGGAGTGGAATTTCTTATGGTTTTAATGCTGGAATTTTCTCAACGATTATTGACAATGACAAAATGAAACTAACTTTTGGAGCTTCTTACCGTTCAGGTCAAGCGCTGAATTTAGAAGATGGTCTTGCTGAGTTTACAGATATCCCGCCTTCACTTGTGGGAACCTTTCCAACATCAACAAGTTTTACCGGTAAATTGAATTTGCCATCTGTAATCTCAACAGGAATTTCTTACCAATACAAATTCAATGAGAACAATTCACTAACTGTTTTGTACGACTTTAATTACACCGGTTGGTCAACTTATGATACACTTGCTTTTGATTTTGATAATACTGATACACCGGATTCAAAGACAACAAAGGCTTGGGCTAATTCTCCAACACATCGTTTTGGAATTGAATATGCACTCAATGAAATGTTCTTTTTCCGCGCGGGTGGCTACTATGACATCACCCCTATTCAAGATGGTTTTGTGAGTCCTGAACTTCCTGATCAAACGCAATTTGTTCCAACCTTTGGATTTGGAATGCAGATTGGAGATCATTTTGCATTTGACTTAGCATGGTTTCATCAAGACACCGAGCGCGAATCTGATTTAACAGACGCAGGCTTTACAGCCAAATACCACAGAATTGCAGATGGTATCACTTTTAGTACAACGATCAAATTTTAAGAAAATAGTCTATGAAAAACACAGGATTAATTTTAATCGGAATTGCACTGGTGTCATCATCATGTCGCAAAGTAGAATTTGAAGAAGTTGAACGTACATATGGTGATGCAGATTTTTCAAGATACATTTCTGTAGGAAACTCTTTGACTCAAGGCTATCAGGATGGCGGAGTTTACAAAGAGGGTCAGGAAGATTCTTATCCGGCAATCATTGCAAGACAAATGCAAATCGTGGATCCAAACATGGATGACTTTGAACAACCAGAAGTTTATGGAAATGGTTCAGGTTATATGCACCTTGAATATATTAACGGAGAAATCGAAGTAATCTCTCCCGGTGATTTAACAAATGAACCAACTGAAGAAGATGCGTCATGGGCCAACTGGGGTGCATCTATGAAATCAATTAAATATAACAACCTTGGAATTTCAGGAATCACCTTAATGCAATGTGTAGCGATAAATGATGATGAACTTGAAATCAACAATGCAATTCTGGGTGGATTCAGCATTACGATTCCATTTGTGATTGATACAACAATTCCTGGAAATCCATTTGCACGCTTTATGGATTTTGGTGGAAATCCAAATTTCCTTTTGGGTGGCGGAACTCCAATTCAGTATGTTGATCACATTGAACAAAGCAACGCAACTTTTTTCACAAGCTGGTTGGGTGATAACGACGTTTTAGGTTATGCAACCTCAGGTGGTATTCCGGTTGAAATTGATGGAACTCTTTTAGGTTTGGGTGTAATTCAATATGGAAATTTATCCGATCCAATTGTATTCAGACAAAAGTATGATTCAGTACTTACAGCATTTAGTTCTATTGGTGCTGAAGGCGTTTGCGCAACCATTCCAGATGTAACCGTTATTCCTTACTTCAACACATTTACGGTTGGTGGTATCAAAGAAGATTATGGTTATGCGGATGTTTGGATTGAAGAAGGAGATGGAAACGGAGGGGTAACTCAGGTGCGAATTGCGTCTGATGCAGACTTAATTTTACTGACTGCAAAAGATGATATTGAAGCTGGAGCCGGATCGTCAGAAACAAATCCACTTTCAAATGGTCGTGTGCTTGATCAGGGTGAAGTAAATGCTTGCAGATCCAGAACGATTGAATTGAATAATGCGATTAAATCATCTGCTGCTATGTTTAACTATCCGGTAGTTGACATGTATGGTTTTTTGGATAAAATCAAACCAGGAATCATGATGGAAGGTATAGGTATTTCACCTGAGTACATTGGTGGCGGTGCCTTTTCTCTGGACGGTGTTCACTTGAATCCACGTGGTTATGCAATAGCCGCTAATGAATTTATCAAAGTGATTAACGAAGCGTATGGTTCTAATATTCCGCTTGCGAGTATTGGTTCGTATCGCGGTGTTGTTTTTCCGTAATTAGTTATTTGGTAAATGGTAATCGGGTAATCGGTAATCAGTAACCGGTGATTTTTTTCTTATTTGTTATTTGAGATTTGTGTTTCGAAATTTAAACAACACTGACCTCTCATTACCTTTTTCTAACTTACTACCGATTACACAAACACCTGATTACCTTTTTTTTTCAACCTGACCACCGATTACCAATTGCGCGCATTGTGTAGTTTCGCAATTAATTCCCTTACCTTTGTAACCTTAATAACGCATCATGTCAGTACACAACGACGTAAAAAGAGTCACTACGCATGTTCTTCAGGAGATGAAGCAACGTGGTGAAAAGATAGCCATGCTAACCGGTTACGATTATTCAATGGCTCGTATTTTAGACGAGGCTGGAATAGATATTATCCTTGTTGGTGATTCAGCTTCAAACGTAATGGCAGGTCATGAAACAACCTTGCCAATTACATTAAATGAAATGATTTATCACGCAGCCTCAGTTATTCGGGCAATTGATCGCGCATTGGTTGTTGTTGATTTACCGTTTGGTTCGTATCAGGGAAATTCACGTTCAGCACTAGACAGCGCTATTCGCATTATGAAAGAAGCTGGTGCACACGCCGTAAAGCTAGAGGGTGGTCGTGAAATAAAAGAATCGATCGAACGAATTTTAACTGCCGGAATTCCTGTAATGGGACATCTTGGTTTGACACCGCAGTCCATTTATAAATTTGGAACTTATACTGTTCGCGCACGTGAAGAGGAAGAAGCTAAACTATTGATTGAAGACGCAAAAATTTTGGAACAATCGGGTTGTTTTGCGTTGGTGCTCGAAAAAATTCCTGCGCAATTAGCTACGCAAGTCGCTAAAGAAGTCAAGATTCCTGTCATTGGAATTGGCGCTGGTGGTGGTGTGGACGGACAAGTATTGGTGAGTCATGATATGCTTGGTATCAACAATGAATTCAATCCGCGTTTTTTAAGAAAATATCACAACTTGCATCAGGAAATGCTGAACTCATTTAAATCGTATATCAAAGATGTACGCAGCAAAGATTTCCCGAACGAGAACGAACAATACTAAAAATCATGACGCCTGAAGTTTTGTATGAAGACAATCACATCATTGTTGTCAACAAACGTGGCGGTGATATTGTACAAGGAGATAAAACAGGAGACCGAACTTTAGGTGATGATGTCAAAGCATACATCAAAGAAAAATACGAAAAGCCCGGAGATGTTTTTTTAGGCACTGTTCATCGCATTGATCGTCCAACTTCAGGAATTGTATTATTTGCAAGAACCAGCAAAGCACTTGCGCGTCTCAATCAAATGTTTCAGGATAAGGAGATTCAGAAAACCTATTGGGCAGTCACTGAAAATGCGCCTCCGCAAAAATCAGGAACATTGATTCACTTTCTCACCCGAAACGAAAAACAAAATAAAAGCTACGGACACACCTCTGAAAAAAAGGACAGCAAACGTGCTGAGTTGCATTATACTTTTGAAGGAAAATCAAACAATTATTTTTTCATTCGGGTAGAACCAATTACTGGTTGTCATCATCAAATCAGAGTGCAGCTTTCAACTATTGGTTGTGTGATTAAAGGTGACTTAAAGTATGGTGCCAAACGTTCAAATCCTGATGGATCAATTCACTTACACGCTCAAAAAATTCAATTCATTCATCCGGTTTCAAAACAAGAAATTATAATTACTGCAAAACCACCGAATGATCCAAACTGGAATGAGTTTTATAAAGTAATGCAAGGGAGATAACGTTCGAATGAACTATTCGAATCCAGGTTTTTTGCGTGCAACTTTTTTCTGCGAATCAATTTTTTTGGTTTTCAATCGCGCTTCTTTTTTTGATCTGGAAACTTTTGTAGGAATTCGCTTAGCCTTTACTATCAAAGCAGCTTCCAGCAATTCTAAAAAATGCTGAATCGCAAATTTTTTATTCTGAATTTGCGAGCGTGAGCGTTCTGAATTGATTCGAATCACACCATCATGCAAATGCGATTTCATTTTGAATTTGATACGCTCTTTTTCAAAACCATCAAATAAAGATGACTCATTCAAATCAAACACGATGGTGACTTTGGATTCTGTTTTATTAACGTGCTGCCCTCCTGCTCCACCACTGCGTGCAGTTTCAAATTTACATTCGTTGATGTAAGCAGATTTTGGATAACGCAACAAGGAATTCATTATTCAGATTCTTCTTCTTTTTTCTTATTACGTTTTGGCTCGCGGCGTTGCATTGGCGCACCGTACTTATGTTCAACAAGACTGCCTTTGAAAACATCAAAACGTCTGAAATCACAATCTAAAGAACCGTTAAAAAGTTGAATTTTTTTAGATGGTTTTAATTCGATACGTTTGAGCGCATCAAAATTAGAACTCATAATCCAGCAAGTATAACCTTGCATTTTTTTCTTGAAGTAGTTTCCAATGTTCTGATATAAATCACCAACATCCAAATCAGCCAAACGCTCACCGTATGGAGGGTTTGAGATCAATGTTCCTCCACCTTCAGGCGCAACAAAATCGTTAAAATCTTTCACCTCAAATTCAATCGTTTTTCCAAGCGGAAGCGATTTTATATTTTCTCTTGCTTTCAAAATAACATCGCCGTCTGTATCAGATCCGATGATTTTAAAATCCAAATTTCGTTTCGGTACTTTTGGAGCTTCGTCGTAAATTTTATTCCACAATTCTTCGTCGTAATCGGCCCAATTTTGAAAAGCATAATTCTTACGTGCAATGTTTGATGGAATGCCATTTGCCATGAGCGCAGCTTCAACGGGCAAGGTTCCTGAACCACAAAAAGGATCCACAAAATTTGATTTCATGTCCCAGCCTGAAAGATAAATCAAACCTGCCGCTACAACTTCATTCAATGGAGCTTCTCCGGTAATTCTTCTATATCCGCGCTGAAATAAAGGCGCACCAGAACTGTTCAATGACACTACACAATTATTTTCATTGATATATACATCGAAAACTATTTGTGGTCTTTCTGTATCTACAGATGGTCTCTCATTAAATTTTGCTCTGAAAAAATCTGCAATTGCATCTTTCAAAACAAGCATTGGGAATTGCGTGTAGTTAAAAAGTTTAGAGTGCACAGCACCTTTAACCGCAAATGTTTTATCTAAAGTAAGATAATCGCTGAAATCAATTTTTGCAAATTGTCGATACAAATCTTTTTCATCCCTAAATGTGAATTCGGAGATCGGTGTTAATACCGTTATCGCTGTGCGCAACCAGAGATTGCAACGATACATCATTTCTTTATCACCCTCAAAATAAACGGCACGGTTGCCAGCTTTGATATTTGATGCTCCAAGATTTTCAAGTTCCTTTTGTAGAATTTCTTCAAGACCAAAGAGTGTTTTCGCTACTAATCGCATTTAAACTATTTTGTGCAAAGATACGTTCTTATTGGCAGATCACATAAATACTCAAAAATCTGTACTTTTACTTTCGAAATGCGATTTGTACTTTTTATACTTCTGACAATATCAGCCTCATCACAGGTTTTTTCACAAAGTGTCGGCCTGGTTCTAAGTGGCGGTGGTGCTACTGGTTTCGCGCACATCGGAGTGATTAAAGCACTTGAAGAAAATGATATACCTATAGATTTCATAACAGGCACATCCGCTGGTGCTTTAGTTGGCGGACTATATGCATCGGGATATTCACCTTGGGAAATTGAGGCAATAGTGTTAAGTACACAATTTCAATTGTTATCCGTTGGAGAAATTGAAGAACGTTACAAATATTTCATCACTCAATCTGAAGACGATGCTGAACTCATGTCGTTTCGATTTGCAAAAGATTCTATTTTTCAAAAATCCTTACCGACAAATCTGCTTAACCCCACTTCTTTGGATCTGGAACTACTTCGATTATTGGGGATGAATGCGCATATTACCCGACAAACTTTTGATAGTTTATATGTGCCTTTCAGATGCAATGCTTCTGACATTGTAACAAAACAATCAGTGCTTTTTAAAAGTGGAGATTTGAATGTAGCTGTGCGGGCATCTATGACTTACCCTTTCTTTATTTCACCCATTGAAGTAGACGGAAAACTACTTTTTGACGGCGGCTTATACAACAATTTTCCTGCACAGGACATGTATCATGAATTCAATCCCGATTTTATTATCGGAAGCAATGTTTCTTATAATGAAGCGCCACCAACCGATGACAACTTAATGTCACAAATCAAAAACATGTTCTCGGCGCATTCAAAATATAAACTACCCTGTGATGAAGGTTTAATTATTGAGCCTGATCTTGGAGATATAGGAACCTTTGATTTTGATCGAATAAAAGATGCCATTCAAATAGGTTATGAAACCACGCTGGCAAAAATTGACTCTCTGAAAATGCAAATAAACCGTCGTGTTTCAAAGGAAGAGCGTAAAGAGTCTCGAGCTTTATTTAATTCGCGTAAACATTCAATACAAATCAAGCACGTTGAAGTTACTGGACTTGAAAATGATCAGGGAAACTACGTGGAGCGAAAACTGATTAAAGAAAAACGAGAAACAGAAATCACCTACGATGCGCTGAAAGTACGATATCTAAGGCTCTATCAATCTGAACATATTTTATCAGTTTTTCCAAGAATCCAGTTTTCGGCCGATTCAATTCAAACCTTACAACTTGCTATTCGCAAAGAAAAACCATTCAAGACATCTTTCGGAGGACACTATTCCTCAAAACCAGTAAATACAGGTTTTCTAAGTCTTTCCTATTCTGATTTTAAAATCACTCCGCTAACAGTATATGCAAATGCCTACTTCGGTAAGTTCTATGGCAGCGTTAAAACCGGACTCAAATTCTATTTGCCCACCCGAACAACATCTTACCTCGAGCCTCAGTTTATTATGAATCGGTGGGATTATTTTAAAAGCTATGCCACCTTTTTTGAAGATGTAAAACCTTCATATATTATTCAAAATGAAAAATTCTGGAGCTTGAGTTATCATGTTGCAACTTCTAACAGAAGTAAATTTAAACTTGACTTTACCAATGGGTTTAACGAAGACACCTACTATCAAACAGATAACTTTACAAATCTGGATACTTCGGATTATACATCTCTTCTTTACTATTCGCCTGGATTTGAATTTACATTCAATTCCTTAAACAGAAAACAATTTGCGTCGGCAGGTACGTTACTCTCTATTAAGTCACGTTTTGTACATGCAATTGAGCGAACCGTGCCTGGTTCGACAGCATCTAACCCAACAGGTGAGTACTCCTCTGATATTCACAACTGGGCTTACCTAAATATAAATTACCAAACCTACTTCGTGCAAAAAGGACTTTACCGGCTTGGTATTTTGCTTGAATCACACTATTCAATCCAACCTTTTTTTCAGAATTATACAGCCAGCTTGTTAAGTACCCAACCTTTTCAGCCAACCGCTGATTCAAAAACGGGATTTTATAATGATTTCAGAGCTAACCAATATTTCGCAGGTGGACTTCTAAATGTTTTTACAATTAAAGATTTAGTTGATTTGCGGATTGAAGCTTATCTTTTCCAGCCAATAAGTCGCATTATTGATGTCAATGGCAAGGCAGAATATGGGAATTATTTTGAAAGCAGATTTGGCATTGCCAGCATTTCGCTCATCTATCATTCAATCATCGGCCCATTGCGCGCAACCGTCAACTATTTTGATAGCCAGACACAGTTAAATCCGCTATCGTTTCAAGTCAGTTTCGGCTATATTATCTTCAACAGAAATGCACTTCGCTAATTTCACCGTTGTGTGCACTTAATTTGACATTATTGATTCCTATTCAATTTGGGCTTAATGAAGCTCTTGTTTTTTTGACTTGGCAACGCAATGATTAATAAATATCAGATTACGAAGTAATTTAGATTGTTCAGTAGATACAGCTTCAGTCTGATCCTGACAGTTATCGTAATCACTATACATCTCTCATTCAGTTTACATTCGATTATCCATCAAAGTACAATTGGCCGCATTGTGAATCCTAATATTGTTGTTTTTCGTGCGCCTGATCCGGCTTTGCACTTTAGCGTCTTTTCTGATTTTTTGTTCAACACTTTTTTGCAGGGGCTTCCGTCGGTCGCCATGCAAAATAAAGTTTCACTGGCAAATCAGCAAATCCGGCTGCCGCTCCAATCCGGGGCGTTAGTACTTGCCACTAACGTATCCTGGAAACCGTCATCCTGAGCGCGGCGAAGGATCCCGTGCGGTTTACGTCCGATCTTTGTTTGAAGTACCATCGAGCGTTATATTGAGCAGATCCTGAATCAAGTTCAGGATGACAGCCTCCGGAGGAAAATTATGATAGGAAAGTTGCGTGTCAAAAAAGTTAGTACAAAAAAAAATCCCGACTCCACAAAGTGGAATCGGGATTAAAAAACCGGCATCAACATACTCTCCCGCCCTTAAAAGGGAAGTACCATCTGCGCAAGTTGGCTTAACTTCTCTGTTCGAAATGGTAAGAGGTGGACCCAACCGCCATAGACACCGAAACTCTTGATTTACCTTTCCTTCGACAAGCTCAGGGAGCGGTAAACTTTTTAATGACCCGATGCCTGAGCCTGTCGAAGGCGGAGGATGGGCATTAAAACAATGTTTTGATTGAATAATGTATTGATAAATAATATCGAATACAATCGAAGTAGTGAGTACATTTCATTATAAGTCTACGGGTAATTAGTACTACTCGGCTTTGACATCACTGTCTTTACACCTATAGCCTATCAACGTTGTCGTCTTCAACGACCCTTAAAAGATATCTCATCTTGAGGCGAGTTTCGTACTTAGATGCTTTCAGCACTTATCTCATCCATACTTAGCTACCCTGCGATGCAGCTGGCGCCACAACAGGTTCACCAGAGGTATGTCCACCCCGGTCCTCTCGTACTAGAGGTAGGTCCTCTCAAATATCTAACGCCCACAGTAGATAGGGACCGAACTGTCTCACGACGTTCTGAACCCAGCTCGCGTGCCACTTTAATGGGCGAACAGCCCAACCCTTGGGACCTTCTCCAGCCCCAGGATGTGACGAGCCGACATCGAGGTGCCAAACCACTCCGTCGATATGAGCTCTTGGGAGTGATCAGCCTGTTATCCCCGGCGTACCTTTTATCCTTTGAGCGATGGCCCTTCCATACGGAACCACCGGATCACTATGCTCTACTTTCGTACCTGATCGACTTGTCGGTCTCTCAGTCAAGCACCCTTATGCCATTACACTCTACGCACGGTTACCAAGCGTGCTGAGGGTACCTTTAGAAGCCTCCGTTACTCTTTTGGAGGCGACCACCCCAGTCAAACTACCCACCACACAATGTCTCCCGTCAAAACGGGATTAGATATCAAGTAATCCAAGGGTGGTATTTCAAGGACGACTAACTAACTCCTAGCGAAGCCAGATCAACGTCTCCCACCTATCCTACACATGAATTACCCAATAGCAATGTGAAGCTATAGTAAAGGTGCACGGGGTCTTTCCGTCCCACTGCGGGTAATCGGCATCTTCACCGATACTACAATTTCACCGAGCTCATGGTTGAGACAGTACCCAGATCATTACACCATTCGTGCAGGTCGGAACTTACCCGACAAGGAATTTCGCTACCTTAGGACCGTTATAGTTACGGCCGCCGTTTACTGGGGCTTCAATTCAATGCTTCTCCGAAGATGACATCTCCTTTTAACCTTCCAGCACCGGGCAGGTGTCAGACCCTATACTTCATCTTTCGATTTTGCAGAGTCCTGTGTTTTTGATAAACAGTTGCCTGGGCCTATTCACTGCGGCTGATATTGCTACCAGCGTCTCTTCTCCCGAAGTTACGAGACCATTTTGCCTAGTTCCTTAACCATGATTCACTCGAGCACCTTAGAATATTCTTCTTGACTACCTGTGTCGGTTTGTGGTACGAGCACTCATTACCTGAAGCTTAGAAGATTTTCTTGGAAGTCTGTTTAGGATCATTATCTCCTTGCCTAAAAGGCTCAGAGTACTATCAAGTTCAACTCTCCGGCGGATTTTCCTACCGAATCAACGTCTACACTCTTTAACGAACTATTCCGTCAGTTCGCAGATCTTTCACTACTCCGTCTCTCCTTCGCAGTAATAAGTGGTACTGGAATATTAACCAGTTTGCCATCGGTATCTCCTGTCGGATTAACCTTAGGTCCCGACTAACCCTCAGTCGATTAACGTAGCTGAGGAAACCTTAGTCTATTGGTGAGCAGGTTTCTCGCCTGCTTTATCGTTACTTATGCCTACATTTGCTTTTCTATACACTCCACGGCATCTCACAATACCGCTTCAACGCAGAATAGAATGCTCCCCTACCAGTTATATTACTATAAATCCACATCTTCGGTACTATACTTATGCCCGATTATTATCCACGCACGATCGCTCGACTAGTGAGCTGTTACGCACTCTTTAAATGAATGGCTGCTTCCAAGCCAACATCCTAGCTGTCAATGCAATCGAACAACGTTAAAAACAACTTAGTATAGATTTTGGGACCTTAGACGATGGTCTGGGTTCTTTCCCTCTCGGACACGGACCTTAGCACCCGCGCCCTCACTCCCGAGTATATATTGCAGCATTCGGAGTTTGTCAGGGTTTGGTAGGCGGTGAAGCCCCCTAGCCCTATCAGTAGCTCTACCTCTGCAATACTCAACCTCGAGGCTGCACCTAAATGCATTTCGGGGAGTACGAGCTATTTCCCAGTTTGATTGGCCTTTCACCCCTACCCTCAAGTCATCCGAAAACTTTTCAACGTTTACCAGTTCGGTCCTCCACCTCGTTTTACCGAGGCTTCAACCTGCTCAAGGGTAGATCACAAGGTTTCGCGTCTACTCCCGTTAACTTTGTTCGCCCTATTCAGACTTGCTTTCGCTTCGGCTCCGAGTCTTAAACTCTTAACCTTGCTAACGAGAAGTAACTCGTAGGCTCATTATGCAAAAGGCACGCCGTCACCATTACTGGCTCCGACCGCTTGTAAGCATACGGTTTCAGGATCTATTTCACTCCGTTATTCACGGTGCTTTTCACCTTTCCCTCACGGTACTTGTTCACTATCGGTCTCTCAGGAGTATTTAGCCTTACCAGATGGTTCTGGTAGATTCAGACAGGATTACACATGTCCCGCCTTACTCAGGATACTGCTAGGTATACAAATTATTTCAAATACAGGGCTATCACCTTCTTTGGCCAAATTTTCCAATTTGTTCTTCTATAATTCATAAGTCCACATTGCAGTCCTACAACCCCAAAATTGCCGAAACAATCTTGGTTTGGGCTGTTTCCGTTTCGCTCGCCGCTACTCAGGAAATCACTCTTGTTTTCTCTTCCTCCGGGTACTTAGATGTTTCAGTTCTCCGGGTTTGCGCTATTGCAATACATCTTCAATGTATTAGGTTACCCCATTCGGAAATCTACGGATCAACTTGTATTTGCCAATCCCCGTAGCTTATCGCAGCTTATCACGTCCTTCATCGCCTCTGAGAGCCAAGGCATCCACCGTATGCCCTTAGTAACTTATTAATGTTGTTACTCACTACTTCAATCAATATTCAATATTTCAAAGAACGTTGTCTCCTGATCTTCACCCGAAAGTGAAGCCTGGGACTTTGTCGTCTTTACGACCAGACTCTTTTGTCTGTCTAAAAACTTTTTTTCAATCTTTTATCTAATCTAAAAATGTCCGTTGACATTTTTTTTGTGGAGAATATCGGAGTCGAACCGATGACCTCCTGCGTGCAAGGCAGGCGCTCTAGCCAGCTGAGCTAATCCCCCAGTAATACAGTGCGGAGTGTGAGTGTGGAGTGTGAGGTCGGAAGCTTTCGCTTTTTCGCTTTCGCTCTACGCACTTGCTCTGTCATTGTAGTCCCGAGCGGAGTTGAACCGCTGACCTCTACATTATCAGTGTAGCGCTCTAACCAACTGAGCTACGAGACTCTTTAATTTCTCCCGTATTTTTTTGGCTCATGGCTCCCCCTCATGCTATGCGGGAGGGTTAATAATAAAAAAAATTGAAGCAGAAATAACAAAAACTGAACTGTAAAATCAGATCTCTAGAAAGGAGGTGTTCCAGCCGCACCTTCCGGTACGGCTACCTTGTTACGACTTAACACCAGTTACTGGTTTTACCCTAGGCAGCTCCTTACGGTTACCGACTTTAGGTACTCCCAACTTCCATTGTTTGACGGGCGGTGTGTACAAGGCCCGGGAACGTATTCACCGCGCCATGGCTGATGCGCGATTACTAGCGATTCCAGCTTCACGAAGTCGAGTTTCAGACTTCGATCCGAACTGAGACGAGTTTTTGAGATTTGCATCACCTCGCGGTGTAGCTGCCCTCTGTACTCGCCATTGTAGCACGTGTGTGGCCCAGGACGTAAGGGCCGTGATGACTTGACGTCGTCCCCACCTTCCTCGCGGCTTGCGCCGGCAGTTTTTTTAGAGTCCCCACCTTAACGTGCTGGTAACTAAAAATAGGGTTGCGCTCGTTGCGGGACTTAACCCAACACCTCACGGCACGAGCTGACGACAGCCATGCAGCACCTCGCAAATTGTCCGAAGAACGACCAGTTTCCTGATCTGTCAAAATGCGTTCAAGTCCTGGTAAGGTTCCTCGCGTATCATCGAATTAAACCACATGCTCCACCGCTTGTGCGGGCCCCCGTCAATTCCTTTGAGTTTCAATCTTGCGATCGTACTCCCCAGGTGGATTACTTATCACTTTCGCTTAGTCCCCGACCGTATATCGCCGAGAACGAGTAATCATAGTTTACGGCGTGGACTACCAGGGTATCTAATCCTGTTCGCTCCCCACGCTTTCGTGCATGAGCGTCAATATTAGTTTAGTAAGCTGCCTTCGCTATCGGTGTTCTGTGTAATATCTAAGCATTTCACCGCTACACTACACATTCCGCCTACTTCAACTATATTCAAGTATAGCAGTATCAATGGCAGTTTCTCGGTTGAGCCGAGAGATTTCACCACTGACTTACTTTACCGCCTGCGCACCCTTTAAACCCAATGATTCCGGATAACGCTTGGACCCTCCGTATTACCGCGGCTGCTGGCACGGAGTTAGCCGGTCCTTATTCCTTGGATACCGTCAGCCTCTTACACGTAAGAGGGTTTCTTCCCCAATAAAAGTAGTTTACAACCCAGAGGGCATTCGTCCTACACGCGGCATGGCTGGTTCAGAGTTGCCTCCATTGACCAATATTCCTCACTGCTGCCTCCCGTAGGAGTCTGGACCGTGTCTCAGTTCCAGTGTGGGGGATAACCCTCTCAGGCCCCCTACTGATCGTTGCCTTGGTGAGCCATTACCTCACCAACTAGCTAATCAGACGCATACTCATCTTATACCGCCGTAGCTTTAAGATCCTCACCATGCGGTGAAAAAATATTATGGGATATTAATCCGAATTTCTCCGGGCTATCTCCCAGTATAAGGCAAATTGTATACGCGTTACGCACCCGTGCGCCGGTCGCCACCAATGTATTGCTACACCGTGCTGCCCCTCGACTTGCATGTGTTAGGCCTGCCGCTAGCGTTCATCCTGAGCCAGGATCAAACTCTCCATAGTATAAAGAATTTATTATTGTTTAGATCTTATATAAGCGATCTTACCTTTTTCAGTCTTGTTATTTCTTTTGCTTCAATCTTTCAAAGAACTTATGTTGTGAATCTGCCCAGCTTTAAACCAAACCAACCCTACATTTTTAATCTCCCATTTCGTTAAACGGGAGCGCAAAGGTAACTACTTTTTTATTCTCACCAAATATTTTTTATTTTTTTTTCAATCTTTTTTTCTACCGCCCCAAATCAACCTCTCAAAAACATCTTCCAAAAAATCCAAATCACCGTAAGAACGTTTTCTTTTAGCGGGTGCAAAGCTACGTACTCTTTTTACTATATCACACAACAAATTTCATTTTTTTTTATCTTTTTTTTAATGCAACATGATAAAGAAGCAGTTAGCCTCAAAAAAAAATCCCTAAACAATACAAACTGACACTATCAGACTAACAAAACAATGTTGAAAGGAAGGTTCGAACTCTAATAATAGAAGGATGCCGAATAAGTAACTTCGTAGCTTGAATAGTATTATAGTGAAGTAAAGAAGAGATGAAGAAAAAAGGCAATGAATATATTGACCCATTAGAAAAGCTGCATGAGGCAGCGGATCCTTCATTGAATAAAAAGACAAAATCGAAAAAAGAATCAAAGAAGGCTGAGATCGCAGATAAAGAAGAAACGAAAGATTCCGTCTCTCAAAAACGAAGTGGCGGTTTGAATGTCCTGAAGCCAGTTTCCAACTTATTTGCACGAGAGAACCGAAGAACAAATTTAACCACCGGAGCGTTACTCGTTTTATTCTCTATTTATCAGTTTCTTTCTTTCGTGTCCTATTTCTTTACCTGGAAGGCTGATCAGAACCTAATTCTTAATAAAGGTCTTTTTGGATTTATATTTTCGACTGATGAAATTGAAATTGCCAATCACTTAGGAAAAACCGGAGCCTGGATATCTCACCAGTTTATTTACGAGTGGTTTGGACTTGCATCGTTCTTTTTTCCAATGCTCTTTTTTATAGGAGGAATATTTCTATTATTCAGAGTTCGCTTACTCCCCTTAAAAAAAACACTTGGCAAATCGATCATCGGAATGATTGTGATCTCTTTGTTTTTTGGATTCTTCACAACTGATCACTCCTTTCCATATGGAGGCGCAATTGGTTATCAATTCAACGCCTGGTTGAAACTCACTCTAGGAACAGCAGGTGCTTTTTTATTTCACGCGGTGCTCCTGTTTATAACAATCGTTCAAATGTTTAATCCAGATTTCAGATTATTAGCCTTAAAATTTGGATTGGTCAAAGAAAAAACTGAAGAGCCTGAGCTGACAGTTGAGCCAGAAACGGTAGTTCCAGATATCAAAATCACAAATACACTTCAGGAAAAAGATTTGATTAAAGAAGAAGTGACCGCCCCCATAGACCTTGACGACCAAGGCAACGAAGCGAAGATCAATATTCTGATTGAAGATGAAGAATTAGAATTAGAGTCAGAGCAGGAACCGGAAATATTGCCTGAACATGATTTCACTGATTTAAACAATGAGGAATTTCAGGTAGAAGTCACGCCAGTCGAAGAAACACTAAGTGATGCAGATCTAAAAGACCTAAGCACAGAATTCGGAGACTACGATCCTAAACTCGATTTATCGTCATACGTGCTACCTTCAGTAGAACTGATGGAACATTACGGCGGTAATCTGCCAACAATCAATAAGGAAGAGCTTGAGGAGAACAAAAACAGAATCGTTGAAGTACTTGGTCATTATAATATAGAGATTGCAAAAATTAAAGCAACTGTGGGACCAACGGTAACTCTTTATGAAATAGTACCAGCACCCGGGGTAAGAATTTCCAAAATTAAAAACTTATCAGACGACATTGCGTTGTCACTTGCTGCCAACGGAATTCGAATCATTGCTCCTATTCCGGGAAAAGGTACAATTGGTATTGAAGTTCCGAACTCGAAGCCAGATATGGTATCGATGCGTGCTCTGATTGCATCCGAAAAGTTTCAGAATTCGGATATGGATTTACCTATCGTTTTAGGGAAGACTATTTCCAATGAGACATTTATGTTTGATCTTGCCAAAGCACCGCATTTATTATGTGCGGGAGCAACGGGACAAGGAAAATCAGTAGGATTAAACGCGATTCTGGTATCGCTGCTTTATAAAAAACATCCATCGCAAATCAAATTTGTAATGGTCGATCCTAAAAAAGTTGAGCTTACCCTTTATCAAAAAATTGAGCGTCACTTTTTGGCTAAACTGCCTGATTCGGAAGAAGCCATTATAACAGACACTAGCAAGGTTGTTAACACCATGAAATCGCTGTGCATAGAAATGGATGATCGCTATGAGCTTTTAAAAAACGCGCAAGTAAGAGATATCAAAGAATACAACAAAAAATTCATCAGCAGAAAATTGAATCCCGAAAAAGGCCATCGTTACCTGCCTTATATAGTTGTGGTTATTGATGAGTTTGCAGATTTGATTATGACAGCAGGAAAAGAAATTGAACATCCGATTGCAAGACTTGCGCAACTTGCACGTGCCATTGGAATCCATTTGATTGTTGCAACACAGCGTCCTTCAGTAAACGTAATTACGGGTATGATCAAAGCTAACTTCCCGGCAAGGATAGCTTTTAAAGTATCATCTAAAATCGACTCGAGAACTATCTTAGATACACAAGGCGCAGATCAGCTGATAGGGCGCGGTGACATGCTTATCTCATTTGGCAATGACTTAACCAGACTGCAGTGCGGCTTTGTAGATACAGCTGAAGTAGAACGCATCTGCGAATTTATTGGAGGACAGCGCGGATATGAAAGTGCTTTGTTACTGCCAGAATATGTAGGTGATGAAGGCGACAGCGAAGTCGAAGTAGATATGTCTCAAAAAGATTCGTTGTTTGATGAATCTGCCCGATTAGTGGTTATTCACCAACAAGGTTCTGCATCTTTACTTCAGCGAAAATTGAGTATTGGCTATAACAGGGCAGGAAGAATAGTTGACCAGTTAGAAGCAACTGGTGTCATCGGCCCATTTAAAGGAAGTAAAGCACGTGAGGTGTTGATCAGCGACTTACCTTCTCTTGAGTTATTTTTAAAGAACCTGCAATAGGGTTTGGCATAATTTTGGATATTTGTACTGAAAATAAATGAATATGAAAACGACGATCAGCTTAATTCTTGCAGTATTAATTTCTGGATTCACATTTGCGCAAGATGAAAAAGCAAAAAAAATATTGGATGAAATAAGTGTTAAAACAAAGGCTTATGAAACCATGATTTTTGAATTCACTGTGGTTCTTACACCAGGAGATGGTGGAGATGCAATTACGCAACAAGGAAAAATCTATGTAAAAGATGAAAAGTACTTTCTTTCATTGACGGAGCAAGAGATTTATTGTGATGGCTCTACGATTACGACTTATCTGGTTAAAGATAATGAGTGCTACACACGTGCTGTGGAAGATGTCGAAGATGGCGAAATTGTATCACCTAGTCAGTTATTGACAATTTGGGAAGACGGATATAAATACAAATACATTCAGGAAACAACCTACGCCGATCGCCCTGCGCATGAAATTCATTTGTATCCGAATGATCCGGCAAAAAGTAAATTCCATACGGTAATTCTGAAAATTGATGTTGAGCGCAAAGAAGTTGTTTTCTTTATGGTTAAAGGAAAAGACGGTTCTAACACGAAATACAAAATTTCAAAATTTGAGAAAAATGTTGCCATTGCAGATGCGAAATTTATCTTCGACAAAGCAAAACACCCAGGTGTAGTTTGCCAGGAGGAGTAATATGAATAAAGTATTAATTACATAAAAAAAGCCCGTTCCAAATCGTGACGGGCTTTTTTTATAATAATAGTTCTGTTAATCCGGAAAAATTTTACCGGGATTCAAGATTCCATTTGGATCCATCAAGTTTTTGATCCCTTTCATGAGATTGAGTTCTACTTGCCCAAAAGGAATATTCATGTACGATTTCTGAACGTAACCGATTCCGTGCTCACCTGAAATAGTACCTCCCAGGCCAATCGTTAATTCAAATATTTCACGAATTGCTATCGGTAATTCTACTTTCCAAATATCGTCTGAGAGATTACCCTTTATGATGTTTACATGGAGATTACCATCACCAGCATGACCGTAACAAACGGAATGGAAACCATATTTTTTTCCAATCTCTTTTACTCCTTTTAATAATTTAGGCAGTTCAAATCTTGGAACCACAGTGTCTTCTTCTTTATAGACAGATTGTGATTTTACGGCCTCTCCTACTTTACGGCGAAGATTCCATAACTTATCTTTTTGAGCTTGGGAATCTGCAAAAAGAATTTCATCAATTTCAAATTTTTCGATGACTGAAACAATCGTTTCACATTCTCTCATCAAAACATCTTCATCATTGCCATCAACTTCAATTAGCAAATGTGCTTGAACATGATCAGGAATAACGACAGAATCATCTCCAATAAATTTTGCAGTCCAAATCAATGCATCACGCTCCATGAACTCAAGTCCACTCGGCGTAATTCCTTTTTGAAAAATTGCCGCCACTGCTTCACATGCTTGCTCTGCACTGTGAAACGGAACCAGCATGAGCATGTTTTTTTGAGGCAATGGCAAAAGTTTTAGCACAGCTTTTGTAATGATACCCAATGTACCTTCTGAACCAACAATCAATTGTGTGAGATTGTAACCCGTTGCATTTTTGAGAACGTTAGCGCCAGTTTGAAGAATTTCACCATTTGCCAGAACAACTTCTAAATTCAGCACATATTCATTGGTCACACCGTACTTAACTGCTTTGGGGCCGCCTGAATTTTCGGCAAGGTTACCACCGATAAAGCAGGATCCTTTACTTGCAGGATCAGGTGGATAAAAAAGATTATTTTCAGCTACGGCTTGTTGCAAAACCTGTGTAATGACAGCAGGTTCAACCGTAACTTGCCCGTTATTGACATCGATTTCAATTATTTTATTGAATCGCTCCATGGATAGTGCAACCCCGCCAAAAAGCGGTAAGGCTCCCCCGCTCAACCCTGTGCGAGCGCCTTGTGCTGTTACTGCAATTTTTTTTTGATTACAGTATTGAAGAATCGTTGAAACTTGAACTGTGGTAGAAGGTTTGAGCACTACATCAGGAGAAAAAACAAAATCTTCTGTCTCATCACTTGCATACTTCAAAAGGGATTCAGAATCAGACCATACAGCATCAGAGCCAAGTATTTGAATAAAGAAATCCAGATCCGTTTGGGTGATCTTTGTGTATTGTTGAGATGAACTCATTCGAGAAGAAGGTGGGTTATCCGAGAATCATTTCTTCAGCTTGTTTTCCTGAAGAAGCGATATTAAGCACACTGGTAAGTTGAGATATTTCAACTAATTTCTGGACATTAGGCTGTAAACCAGTCAAGACAAACTTTCCTCCAGAATCTTTACAGAGGCGATTTCCAATCAGAATTGCACTTAAACCAGAAGAATCACAGTAACGTGATTTAGACATGTCCAAAACTATATTGTTGACTGATTTTTTATTGATGAGTACCAATTCAGATTTCAATTCAGGGGCGTTAGTAGAGTCAAGTTTTTCAACATTAGAAGTTACGATGGTGTATTTGTCTTTCGCTTCTTTTGAAAAATTCATATCGTGGGTCTGTTTGGTATGTTCGTTTGTTTTTCAGTGGATTAGAGAGATTCCAAAAAAAAGGCCTCAGAATGAACGCTAAACACCGATAGATCAAATTTAGAATTTTATTTGATAAAACTGTTAAGGCGTGGAAAAATAATAAGAATTGTGAAAAACCCCTCGAGCAAGTCCTACCTGCTCCACCTAAAAAATCAACGCGGAGGAATTATCAAACAGTACTAAAGACAACCTTCACCTCGGTGCCATTTGAATTAAGAAACGTTGCCGATCCGCCCAGTTGCTCACTCAAAATATTAATTAATTCGACACCCAATGTTTCTTTACTTCCATTGATAAATTCTTCTGGAATCCCGACGCCGTTATCCTTTATGAGCAGCGAATAATTTTTAGTGTTTAAGGGTTTTAGAACGACACTAATTGCACCAGAATTTTTCCCCCTAAAAGCATATTTCACTGCGTTGGTGATTGCTTCATTTAAAATTAAACCAAGCGGCACAGCTAGCTCTAAATCAAAGGATTCATTTTCACATTCAATATCACAGGATATAGCCAGCTTATCATCCGTGTAAGATCTGATGATAGAAGAAACTAATTCTTGTGTGTATGTTTTAAAATCAATACGTTTAACTTCATTTTTACGATACAACAACTCATGAACCAGAGACATGGATTGAATTCGACCCTGAGCGTCCGTGAGTACTTTTTTGCTTCGTGTATCCTCCTCTATTCCTTGTTGGAGATTCAATAAACTCGAAATGATCTGGAAATTATTTTTAACCCGGTGATGCACCTCGCGAAAAAGAATTTCCTTTTCATCCATCGAATAATTGAGCTCTTGATTTATTTTCTTGTTTCGGCGATTGCCTCTGGCGATAACAATAATGATAAGCACTAAGCAAATTGTAGATACAACGAAAAGAGAATAAATCCAAACTTCTTTTTCTTTTCTGGTTTTAACTTCAACTTGAAGTTTTTCCTTGTCTTGCAAATTCTTAAAATTATCCAGCTTGTCATCAATCCGGTTTTCTTCTTCTTCAAAAAAAGCAAGAAACTGGTCGGTAGCATCTTTGTTATCCTTGTTTGACAACTCTTTTTGAAGTTTGAGTGCAATCGTCAAATAACTGGTTGACATGGCGTAATCCTTTCGGGATGCGTATATTTCACTCATAAGTTCATAGAGTTCAATACGCTCCCGTTTGAAGCCCGGCTCATCAAATTGCCGCTCGATGTTATGCAGAATTTCCAGCGCCAAATCATACTTGTTTTGAGCAAAATAACAACGCGCCCGAAGCAACTCATTTTTGTTCAGCTCAGAATTATTTTTTAGCATCTTAAAAGACTTATCTGCAAGTTGCAAGTACTTTAGAGCGAGTGCATATTTTTTTCGGCCAAAAGCCGCCTTTGCTAACACTTGATAATTATACCCGCTTGATGCATCAATTCCTAATTTTTTCTTTAACTCCATTCCTGCTATCGCGTAGCTTTCAGCAGCAATAAAATCACCTAGTTCATAATAGGCAAAACCGATATTTCCAAGTGTCACTGCCTGCAAAATCTCACTTTCTCTGCCTTCAATATTTTGAGCTATTTTCAAGCCCTTTTGCATGTTTTCCAGCTTTGCAAAATAATCCCCCATGTAATCATAAACCAAACCAATACTTACATAACAGTAGGCCCGATTCAAATTAATTTTAGCATCCCCTTCAGTTGTGTATGCGTTGAAATTTTCATCTATAATGCGCAATACTTTTTTAAATTGAACCAGCGCTTGTATATGTTCTTCCATGTACAAGTAAATGTTTCCCAAATTATATTGCGACGTATAATGTGCTGTTGAATCCGGATAAAACTGAAAAATCTGACATGCATTTTTTTCATAGTAAAGCGCAGAATCAGCATCAGATCGCATGAAAAAATCGCGCCCTTTCATTTGAAATGCAATTCCCAAATAATACTGATCCTCCGTGCCTCTGGCAGTCACCAAACAAGAATCGGTATAGACAGTAGCTGAGTCTGGATTTGTGTTTTGATAGGCTACTGCCAAATCTCTGTAATAAGTGAATTTAGATTTTAGATCTTGCGCTTGAATTTGTGAAAACGAAATAAAACAAACAATCAGTAATTTGACAAATTTGCCTTGAGCGTTAGTTTTAGTTTTAATTCGATTTTTCAAGTCCTAATGTATGGAGGGCTACAAAGATAACAATCATTATTAATGACTTATCACCATTTTGCTGGAATATCAATTCGTTACCATGCAATATAAGCATGATTAATCAGGTATATTCGATGCAGAAAGATTAATTTTGCAATCATTTATTTTATGCTAGACGTGACTATTACCAAATTATATATTAAGGCAGGCAAAGAAAGATCCATTGAGCGTCATCACCCTTGGGTGTTTTCAGGAGCAATTCAACGAACAGAAGGCGAATTGAACGATGGGAAAATAGTTGAAGTAATCGGCTCAAAGGGCAAACATCTGGGGTTTGGGCATTATCAAAATGGTAGCATCGTGGTTCGCCTGCTTTCGTTTGATGGAAAAATTCCAGACGCTGATTTTTTCAAAGAAAGAATTCAATCAGCATGGAATCTACGAAAATCTTTAGGCTTAGCCGCAGGAAACGAAACTACTATTTTCAGGTTGGTTCACGGTGAAGGTGATTTTTTACCAGGTCTGATCATCGATTACTACAGCGGTAATGCCATCATTCAATGTCATAGCATTGGCATGTATTGCGATATCGATTTGATTAAAAACGCACTCATTTCTGTCATAGGCTCAGATCTGAAAAGTGTGTACATGAAATGCACTGGAACTTTGCCCAAAGATTTCACAGGATATTCTGGAGATTCTTATTTATATGGCTCTGCAGAGACACCCATTGTTGCAAAAGAACATGGAAATCAATTCTACATTGACTGGATTCACGGTCAAAAAACTGGTTTTTTTATTGATCAGCGTGAAAACAGATTGCTTCTAGGAAGATATTCAAACGGAAAAAAAGTACTGAACACATTTTGTTATTCTGGCGGATTTTCTGTTTACGCGCTCAACAATAACGCAACCTTGGTGCACTCGCTCGACTCCTCTCAAAAAGCAATTGATTTGACGGATCAGAATATTGAACTTGGAAAATTTGAGAGCACGCGTCATCAATCTTTTGTTGCTGACACAATGGATTTCATCAAAGATCTGAAAGAAGATTACGACATTATTATTTTAGATCCGCCTGCGTTTGCAAAACATCGAAGCGCCAAGCACAATGCAGTTCAAGGATACAAACGATTAAACGCACATGCCATTCGTCAAATTAAACCAGGCGGAATTATTTTCACTTTTTCTTGTTCACAGGTTGTAGAAAAAGAACTTTTTACAAACACAATTATTGCAGCAGCAATTGAAGCAAAAAGAAGTGTACGTATTCTGGAGCAATTACATCAACCAGCAGATCATCCAATCAATGCAAATCACCCTGAAGGAGAATATCTAAAAGGGTTGGTTATTCAGGTTGATTAACCACTTTTTTCATGCTGGAATTATCTTACAAAAAAATATTGGCAATTGCATTACCCTTGATGATTGGAACGTTTGTTCAGTCAATTGTAATGCTTACGGACAGTTCTTTTGTAGCACGTATTGGAACCATTCCTTACAACGCGGTAAATAATGCAGGCTTGATCTACGTTTCACTTTTTATGTTCAGTAAAGGATTGGCTGACGGCGCACAAATTTTAATTGCGAGAAAGTACGGCGAACAAAATATAGCACAAATTGGATCCATCATTTTTCACACACAATTGCTCCAAATAATTCTGAGTGGATTCCTATTCACACTCTTTTTCTTTTTGAGTTCTGGCCTGATTGATTTGATTGTAAAATCTGAACCAACCGGAGAACAAATGGTACTCTTTTTAAAATACCGAAGTTGGGGAATTTTCTTCGCAGGCATGCATGCTGGCCTGACATCTTTCTTTATAGGAATTGGCAAAACCAGTATTGTTTTAGTGTCAACTTTAGTGATGGCATTATCAAATATTTTTCTCGACTATTCGATGATCTTTGGTCATTTTGGATTTTCTGAAATGGGCATGATTGGCGCCCCTATCGCATCATCCCTTGCTGAGTTTTTAGCCTTTCTGGTGTTAGTAATTTACATTCGTTCAGCAAATCAATTTGCAGAATTCAGGATAAATATTTTCCAAAAAATAAAACTCAAAGAGATTATTGATTTGCTGAAACTTGGTGTTCCGCTTATGTTTCAGGGCTTTCTTGCCTTGTCAGGCTGGTTGTTGTTTTTCACCTTGATTGAACGTGAAATGTCTGCAAATGATTTAGAAATTTCATCCGTTGTTCGGGCAATTTATTTTATTGTGTTCATTCCGATTTTTGGTTTTGGCACCACTACCCGAACCTATGTCAGCAATTTAATTGGTCAAAAAAAACCAGAAATGATTCCGTTCATTCAGCGCAAAATCATTTTGATGAGCATGAGCTTCATTGTACTTTTTTGCAGCGGTCCGGTGTTATTTCCTAACTTGATAATTCCTTTGATTGACCCTAACCCATTGGTATTTGAGAGCAGTGCTTTAGTTTTGAAAGTGGTTTGTGGATCCTTTCTGATGTTTTCAATTATAACTGTTTGGTTCAATTCTGTTGCCGCGCTGGGCAAATCAAATGTTTCTTTTATCATTGAAGGCACGAGCATTCTCATCTACCTTATTTGTTGTTATCTTTTTATTGTTGAATGGAGATTTGGAGTAGTTGCAGTTTGGACCGTTGAGTACATCTACTTTGGCGTGATTGGAATTATGAGTTATCTTTATTTACAATACTATCGCAAGAAAATTTTTCAGACATGAAGAAGAAAATAGTTTTTATGGGCACACCAGAATTTGCGGTGCGATCACTGGAGGTTCTGCTGGATGGCGGCATAGAAGCAGCAGCTGTTGTTACTGTTCCGGATAAACCTGCGGGTCGTGGTCAGCAATTGAGTCAATCTGCCGTAAAAATGTTTGCGCTTGAAAAAGGAATTAAAATCTTACAACCTGAAAAATTAAAAGATGAACATTTTTTATCAGAGCTAAGAAATATCAATGCAGACTTATTTGTTGTCGTTGCATTTAGAATGTTACCAGAACTTGTTTGGGCAATGCCAAAGCTTGGAACTATCAATCTCCATGGCTCCTTGCTCCCGCAGTATCGTGGAGCAGCTCCAATCAATTGGGCGGTAATCAATGGTGATCACGAAACCGGTGCTACCACATTTTTTATTGAGAAAGAAATTGACACCGGGAAAATTATTGATCGTGTCACAATTCCTATAGATGAAAAAGATAACGCAGGAACGGTTCACGACCGTTTGATGGAACAAGGAGCTCAATTACTCTTAAAAACGGTTGAATCAATCTTTAAAGGAACTGCTAACGGAATTCCTCAACTGGATTTTATCGAGGGCGATTTAAAAGCTGCTCCAAAAATTTTTAAAGAAGACTGTTTGCTTGACTGGAATCAATCAGTGGAATCTGTTTATAATAAGATCCGGGGACTTTCACCATATCCTGCAGCCTGGACTAATTTGATCAATGGTGACCAGAAAAAAAACTTGAAAATTTTTGCAGCCGTCAAACACCTGAATTCAACCAATCATTCTTTTGAATTAAAAACGGAAGGATCTAAAATGTTCATTGGATGCTCTGACGGCTGGCTGGAAATCCTTGAACTGCAGCTTGAAGGGAAAAAGCGTATGCTTACCGCAGAATTTCTGAACGGTTTTCAAATTGCCGGGTGGAAAGCCCAAAAGTGAGCCTTATATATATAGTGTGATAATTACGCTTCAATAATATGTATGATCAAAAAACTTGCAATAGCTCTAATCTTAGTGCTGGCGGCAGCTGCCATAGCACAACTCGACCCTAATCTTTCCAGTTTAAAGGCTAACAAAGCTTACGATAACATTCACGTTGAGCAAATTTCAAATGATTCCAACCAAACCGCCTTTGTTATCTGGATCAAAAATGAAGTTGCATTACACAAACATGAATGGCATACTGAAAACGTCTACATCCTTGATGGAAAGGGAGAAATGACCCTTGGTGACGAAAAATTCGTCGTTCATAAAGGTGATTATTTTAACATTCCCGAAGGCACTCCACATGCTTTAAAAGTACTTTCGTCTGGTCCGGTTAAAGTTTTATCTATACAATCACCCTATTTCGACGGAAGTGACAGAATCTTGATTTCGACACCTCAATAATCTTCAAAAGTGGCGTCAGTCATGGGTTTCAGACCGCACTTATCAACATTTTGCCTATTTTATTAACAAAATCGCGGTATTTAACCCCAGAGCCCTTGTAAAATAAGGTTATTAGAATATATTTGTTCCGATATAAAAATTGTTTAACCAAAAATCAAAATTGATTATGAACAAATCAGAATTAGTTGATGCTATGGCATCTAAATCAGGGTTGTCAAAAGCTGACTCTAAAAGAGCTCTTGAAGGTTTCATCGCTGCTACAGAAACAGCTTTGAAAAAAGGAGATAAAATCTCTTTAGTAGGATTCGGATCTTTCTCAGTTTCTAAAAGAGCTGCAAGAACTGGCCGTAACCCACAAACTGGAAAAGAAATCAAAATTGCTGCTAAGAAAGTTGTAAAATTCAAAGCAGGAGCTGAACTTTCTGGAAAAGTTAACTAAGCTAACCCTTGTTAAAAAGATTAGCCCCGGCCATGTGTCGGGGCTTTTTTTTGCTCATTTCTAAACTAAACATCGGGCGTAAAACTCAGGGCATGTTTCACTTCATTCGACATGCCAATTCTTTACTCGTTGTTGTTCATTGAGCAGTGCAGTCACCCCCCAAAAAAAATTCAATTAATTTTGCTTCAAGATTTTCAAAAATGGAAGAACAAAAATGGTTAGTCAACCAAATGCTCGAACATGTTTCAGATCACAAACGCATTTTGTTTGATCAGATTCTGGAAAACAGAACTCGACACGTGACAGTTGTACTCGAAAATATTTTTCAACCTCACAACGCCAGCGCGGTCTTGCGCTCATGTGATTGTTTTGGAGTGCAGGATATTCACATCATTGAAAACGGAAATAAATTTGAAAACAGTGAAGGAGTAGACATGGGTGCATCCAAATGGTTGACGCTTCACAAATATCATCAGGAAGAAAACAACACCATTTCCACACTTCAATCTCTCAAGAAAAAGGGATATAAAATAGTTGCAACCACGCCACATACCAAAGATTGTATGATTGGTGAATTACCTGTTGATGAACCTTTCGCGCTGGTGTTTGGAACGGAACTTACCGGACTTTCTGAACTTGCAATGAAGGAGGCAGACTCTTTTGTAAGATTGCCGATGTATGGTTTTACAGAAAGTTATAACATTTCTGTTTCAGTTGCACTTTCACTTTATGAAACTACAGAGCGTCTTCGCAAAACTGAAATTGATTGGCATCTTACAGAACAAGAAAAGCTAGATCTGAAATTAAATTGGGTAAGACAAGTGATTAAACACGGTGCCAAAATTGAGAAAGAAATTCTCTCAAGACGGAACGGTTAGCGATAAATTCTTCGTGTCCCTTTGTGACTTCTTTGCGTTCTTTGTGTAATAGCTGTCAAAGCGCAAGTTGTTGCACAAAGGTTCTCAACGAAAAAATAAGTTGCACAAAGGACTTTAGAAAAAGATCAATTCGTTTTCAGTTTCTGATCTTCCTTCATCGTCATCAAATCAAACCAGATTTTCATCCAAACTAATATACACGGAAACACTTTCCAGGCATAGGGTTCAGCCCATTCTTTTCTTATGAATCTTGGAAAAACATCTGAGGCGATTAGGCAAGTGAAAACAAAAGCAAAAACTACAAGAACTAAATCCAGTTTTGAAATTTTTAATTGCGTAAAAAACCAAATTGAAATTCCAGAAACTGCAATGATAAACGTGGGTGACTCAGATTTATGATTGAATAAAATCACCCAAAGCAAAACAGAACTCAAGGTGTAAAGCCAGAATTTTTCATTCGTGTATAGTTTCAATCTGATCATAGGAATAAAAAGTAAAACTGCTCCAATCATCAGAATCAATAGTTTCTCAGGCTCCACACCAAACCAGGTGTTTAACCAACCCAATACTGAATAACCGTAAGACATGGCGTGATCCATTTGCAACATGACATTCCAGTTTTGATATTGCAAAATCAATTCAGAAAAAGAGACCACGACAAGCGGTAAAAAAAAGTACAACAGAAACGAGCGCTGAATACCCAATCATTTTTAGTTTACCCGGGAAGAAAATAAAAACAACAAATGCAGCCAGCGCAAAAGGTTTGATGAAAGTTGCTACCAGAATAAACAAGCAGGCTTTAAAGACATCTCCTTTTTTTATGTAGATGAATCCAAGAATCATCAATCCAGCAATCAAAATATTACTCTGCGAATTTTGCATGGACGTAAAAATCTCTGGCAGAATAAAAAGATGTGCCAGCAATTTCATTTTCTGAGAAGGGAATTCAATTTTAGCGAGTGCAAAAAACAAAACAAGCACATTCAATAAATTCCACAAAAACAAGCCTGGCAAATCATGCATGTACCAGAATGGAGCCATCATCAAAGAAAAAGTTGGCGAATATTTATAGAGGTCCCAATGCTCCGTTTCGTAAAGTACATAGAGATTTTCATTTGATTTTAAATGATCAAACGAATTCTTAAAGATGATGTAATTGTTGTAACGCGGATACTCTAATTTTCCGTCATATGATTTTGGAGGTTGCAAGTACGACTGCAAACTCACCAGCAACGCAACAATAAATCCGGCCAAATAAAAATAAATCTGATAATTTTTTGAGGTCAGATTTTTCATGATCTATTCGCAAGCAATTTAAGAGTCGACACAAAATCAGCCTTTATTTTTTGGATTTGAGCCTCGTTATTTTTTTCAGAGAATAATTTACCGTGTGAAATCACACCGCATTGCATCGAAACATCTGTACTGTAAACTATTGTGGATGTAAGACTTTCCAAGCCAGACGCAGCAATCAATGGAGCATCAGCATTAATCAAAGCAGCATTGAAATAATCACCCACGTCAAAATAATTTTCGCTAAAATTATGCATGGCTTTTCGCCCACTTTTGGTGATCATATCTATTGCAAATTTGCCCCCATCACCTTCTGCCGTTGAATAAAAACTAGTGCGTTTATGTGTTGTCAGACGTTGACCATAATCCAATATCCGCAGCTCTTCCAGAGGATTTAAACCAACATGACTGTCGGTTCCAATACTCCACTTTCCTCCTGCTTTTTGAAATTCGATTAATGGAAAAATACCATCACCTAAATTGCCTTCGGTACTTGGACATAACACAACATGCGCACCTGACTTTGCAATCCCTTTTATTTCAGCTTCATTCAAATGGGTTGCGTGCACCAAATGAAATCTTGAATCCATTTGACAGTTTTCCAGCATCCACTCTACCGGTCTTTTTCCGAGGTATGAAATAGAATCACTCACCTCTTTCAACTGCTCTGAAATATGAATGTGAAAAGGTAAATCTTTTGGTCCGTTTAATGCAATTTCTTTTATTACCTGAGGTTCTACACCACGCATGGAATGAATTCCTAAAGCAACATTTGCATTTGAATAATCTGCACACATTTTTTGAGATGCTTCCAGCAATTTATAGTACGAATCAGCATCTCTGGAAATAAATCTTTTCTGACCTTCTTGCGGATCTTTTCCAAAGCCGCCTTTTTGATAAAAAATAGGAACTAAAGTAATTCCGATTCCAACACTTTTCGCTGCAGAAACCAATCGTGATCCCATTTCTGCAAGTTGACCGTAAGGCTTTCCGTTCTTGTCGTGATGTACGTAATGAAACTCGGCGACATGTGTGTATCCGTGACGCATCATCTCGGCATAAAGCATGGTTGCTATATATTCCATTTGATCAGGATCAATGCTCAGCGCAAGTTTGTACATCGCCTCTCTCCATGACCAAAAATCATCTGGAGTTTGAGAAGTTGAATGTCTTTCTGCCAGGCCAGCCATTGCATATTGAAACGCATGCGAGTGCGCATTTTGAAAACCTGGAATCGCATAACAATTCAAATCCTGATCTACTTTTTCAGTTGATGAGTTAGAAATAGAAATTATTTTCCCATGATTATCCACAGAAATATATGCCGGTGAAATCCAACCAGAATTTTGAAGCAGACCTTTGACTTTGTATATCACGACGTGGTTTTAAGTTGGAGTAAAAATAAGTGTAATTGTGATACAGGCTAATCTCCTCAACAATTATTTGCACACAAACATCAGGCGAAGCGTGTTAATAGAAATATTCTTGATGAAAGTAACTGGATATTCAATTTTAAAACTACTTTCGAAACACCTATTAACCACCTGACTCAAAACTAAATCCATATGGGATCAACCATTTTAAAAGGAAAGATAAGCGCTGCAGATCATGCTGTAAAATATGACGATGAAGGAATTGAATACTTCCTATATACCATAACCATTGACAAAAAAAAATATACTTCAAAAACTCCCAGAGGTCTTTACTTGTCGAGTGACTCACCAATCGTATGTGAAGTTGAAAATGACACCATTTTGGCCGGTTATTGTCCTATACAAAATCATAGTTGGGGAAAAAATGTGCGCAGACTTAAAAAGCAAGTGGATCCAACCGAGCTGTACACATTCGTTCATGGCAAGATGATTGAAAAGCGAAAAGAAACGTTCAGATCAGTTAACCAATCGGATGTTGATCCCTCGCCTTTCAAAACTACAACCACTTTCACGGTAGTGCTTGAAAACGCTCAATTCCGTGCTTCAGAAGAAGATGGAAAAAAAATAAAAGCTGATGATGAACTAGCTGTGGTTCTTTTTGAAAACGGTGCTGTGCTTATGAAAAATTTGAAAACAGGAAAATTTATAGGCTGGAATACACCCTATTTTATGATCGGGCTGATAATTTTTCTAATGGCAATAAACGTCTCAATTTATTATGCTGAGCAGAAGCATCCGGGTTTGTTGATAGATCCGACGACAACATACTGGGTTCTAAACATTGTTTTTGGCTTTATTCTCGTTTCAAATATTTTTTCTTTTTTTGGAACAAGGCACGCAAAAAGATTTATGCTTGAACAATTGAAAAAAATCGAAAAATAAGAACGGACTTTAGAAGCGTAACTACATAACTTTATTCGCTACTGATTTTTTCATTTGAATATTTCTTGAAGATGAATAAGTCAAATGCACCAATCAAATAATATTCTTAAAAGTATTTAACTCATCTAACTAATTTTCACTATACTTACTATCACTATTAAGGACAGCTTTTAACACTCAATCTTCTTATGACGAAACTCAGCGTAGCAAAAGGAATTGTAGAAAACAGAACAAAAATTTTTGAAACAGATCATACCGGTCCTGCTGATATTCATGCTACCGGCGGAGTTCGTAAATATTATAAAATTACAATTGGAGGAAGAACCTTCAACGCGACGCCAGCATTAGGAAAACGCATTGTTTCAGGTCAAAAGGTAGCCGTTGTATTGGATCGCTCGGAAGCAATTATGTTACATGTTTTTGAGACCGGCAAATCACACGGTATTCTGGGGCCATGGATTGTTTTATTTACAGGTTTGATTACAATCGTCTTTAACATATTTATGATTCCAGCCTTTATTCAAGATTCAGGGACACGCAATCTCACCATGCTTTTAAGTATAAACGCCCTACTAGCAATTATTCTAATTGTTTCAGCTTCGTATTTCCTGAAAGAACGAAAAGCAAAACTGCTTCTCGTTCAGCATATCTCCTAAACATCTTAAGAAATAAGGCTCATGAGGTTTAGTTTTATAATTTTACCGCATGAAAATTTCTGATATCACAAATTATCTTGAATCCCTGGCTCCTCTGTCCAGTCAAGAAAGTTATGACAACAGCGGCCTTTTGACAGGATCTAAAAATGTCGAAGTGACTAATGCGTTAATTGTTTTGGATTGCACTGAAGCAGTAGTTGATGAAGCGATACGAAAAAAATGCAATTTAATTATAGCGCATCATCCAATTATATTCAAAGGATTAAAAAATTGACGGGTAGAAATTATGTGGAGCGAACCATTATTAAGGCTATTCAGAACAATATTGCCATTTATGCCATCCACACAAATCTGGACAATTTCAATTTTGGTGTCAATAAAAAAATTGGCGATTTACTCGGAGTTTCCAATTCCAAAATTCTTCAACCCGCAGAAAATACACTAACCAAATTAACGGTATTCGTTCCCACAGATCATGCAGACAAAGTTATGAATGCTATGTTTGAAAAGGGCGCAGGAAAAATTGGAAATTATGGTGACTGTAGTTTTTCATCAACCGGCTATGGGACTTTTAAAGCGGGTGAATCAGCCTCTCCGTATGTCGGAGAGATTGGGGTGAGACATTCAGAGCCTGAATCCAAAATAGAAGTACTGGTTTCTAATCACCGTGTTAATCAGATTGTATCAGCAATGATTGCCGCGCACCCTTATGAAGAAGTAGCTTACGATTTGGTTCCGCTTTCAAATTCAAACATCCACGAAGGTGCCGGAATGATTGGCGACTTGCCTTTATTTATAACCGAAACCGAATTCCTTCAAAAAATAAAATCAACATTCAAGTGTGAAGTGATTCGTCATACACACCTGTTGGGCAAGCCAATTCAGCGGATTGCCTGGTGTGGAGGAAGCGGAAGTTTTCTGCTTTCGAGAGCAATTGGAGCCGGGGCTGACATTTTTATTACAGGAGATTTCAAGTATCACGAATTTTTCGACGCTGAAAATCAAATTGTTATCGCAGATATTGGCCATTTTGAGAGTGAACAGTTTACAATTGACCTGCTCGGTGAACTTTTGCAAGAAAAATTTCCTAAATTTGCACCCTCCATCGGAGAAACTAATACCAATCCGGTAAAATATTTTTAACAGAAAAATGGCAAAAAAAGTAGTAGAATCACCAATCGAAGATAAGTTGAATGCGTTGTTTGAATTGCAACAAATTGACTCTGAAATTGACAAAATCAAAACTGTTCGTGGCGAGTTACCATTAGAAGTACAAGATCTGGAAGATGAAATTGTAGGTTTGGAAACCCGTCTTGCTAAGTTGCAAGAAGAAAATGATGAGTTGGAGCAAACTATCAATGATCGTAAGAATATGATCAAAGATGCCAAGGTTGCTATGAAAAAATATACCGATCAGCAAAAAAACGTTCGTAACAACCGTGAGTTTGATTCTATTTCAAAAGAGATCGAATACCAGGGATTGGAAATTGAACTTGCTGAGAAAAAAATTGCTGAGGCAAAATCAAAAATTGAACACCGGGCAGAAGTATTGCAAGCTTCTAAAGATCGTTTAGCAGAGCGCAAAAAAGATCTTCAGATCAAGAAAAAAGAATTGGATGAAATTTCATCTGAAACAGAAAAAGACGAAGAAAAACTGGTTAAACAATCTGAAAAAGCAAAAGCAGGAATTGAAGATCGTTTATTAGTTGCTTACCACAGATTGAGAAATAACTCAAGAAATGGTTTAGCTGTTGTTTCTATTCAAAGAGATTCGTGCGGTGGATGTTTCAATAAAATCCCACCTCAACGTCAATTAGATATTCAGGCACGCAAAAAAATTATTGTGTGTGAACATTGCGGCCGAATTTTGGTAGAGCCACCAAAAGTTGCAGAGAAAGCATAATCAGAAACCCCGGTACAATGTATCGGGGTTTTTTATTTGAATTCCCCTCTGATTCGCGGCCAATACGATTACCTGAACAATTTCTAATCAATCTTCAGCATCAAATTTAGGTATCAAGAATTTGCTGATTCAAAAAATTAAAAATCGTAATATGGTTATCCTGATTTTCTGAACGGTTGCAATTCACCTGCTTGTTTTTACACTTCACCATTTTATTAAATCAGAGTCTGTTTACCCAACTACATTCGCTCTATTAATCAATCTAAAAATTCACAATGAAAAAATTATTTTATTTTGCAAGCATTGCATTCCTTTGTAGCTGTGGCGGATCATCAACTGAAGGCACTGGTGATACAACTGATTCTACGAAAACTGCAGAAACAGGAACACCAGTAGACAATTCAATTATTGACCCTTTAAAAGACGATCTTTCTGCTGAAATTAACGCTGCGGATCTCATCAATTCAATGTCTGTTTATTACGGCAAAGAAATTCAACTCGTCGTTTATCCGCACTTCACTGTTGAAGGCACTAAATTTGTTCAGGGTCAATATTGTGAAGGAACCTTGAGTGAAGCATTTTATCCAGAAAAACATGTATCGGTAACATTTACAAATTTACCTGACGAAGTAATTGTAAAAGGGCAAGCATATCTTATAAAAGGGAAAATTTCAGAAATCGGCTTTTATAATGAGTTGATTGTGGAAGAAGCAGAACTCCTTGCGATGCCTGCTGATGTTAAAATAGAATCATTCAACCCAAAATCTATTTCGTCAACTGCCCTATACAACCCGGTTGACATTATAAGCAGCATAATGGCCTGGGACAAAAAAATGATTACCGTAGCTGGCGATTATTGGGGAACTACTATTTCAAAATCGTATGACCAGACACAATTACTTGATGCCCGTGTTGACCTAGGGACAACAGACGCAAAAGTTGGTTGTTCATTTGCTACTGAAGAAGAAGCACAAGCTTTTCAAACAGGTCAAACCAATGTAAAAATCAAAGGCGAGTTACAGGCAAAATTGACCTTTGGATCACCTACGCTTAAAAACTGTACAACGGTTCAATAAACAGAACTAGATTTCGATTCAAAGGGGAGTTGGTAAAAAACCGACTCCCCTTTTTGCAATGCAGCCAAAAGCAAAAAAATATAATTCGATCACATTCGTTGCTCCTCATCATCTGCACATTTTTTTTGTTGCTAAAATTACTTGTCTTCAAATATGACAATCATCTTTAAACTCATTTTGCCATCAGACAGGCTTCGAACCAGTCAAAACGCTCCGAAAAAATCAATTATATTTGGACAATCATAAAAATTTAATTTGACCATGGGATTACTCGACGGCAAAGTTGCCATTATCACAGGCGCATCGCGCGGAATTGGAAAAGCAATTGCAGAAACCTTTATTAAACAAGGCGCAAAAGTTGCTTTCACCTATTTATCATCAGAAGAAAAAGCAAAGGCGTTGGAAGCTGAGCTGTCCGCAAACGGTGGCGTAGCGAAAGGCTTTAAATCAAATGCTTCTGATTATAATTCAGCTCAGGAATTAAGCGATGCCGTAGTTGCAGAATTTGGAACCATTGATATTTTAGTAAATAATGCTGGCATTACCAAGGACAATTTGTTGATGCGCATGTCTGAAGAACAATGGGATGAAGTGATTAACACCAATTTAAAATCTGCTTTTAACCTTACAAAAGCTGTTCTAAAACCGATGTTAAAAGCAAAAAAAGGATCTATCATTAATATGAGTTCAGTTGTTGGCGTTTCTGGTAATGCGGGACAAGCCAACTATGCTGCATCCAAGGCAGGTATGATTGGTTTTTCAAAATCAGTAGCACAAGAACTTGGATCCAGAAATATTCGTTGTAATTCAATTGCCCCGGGATTTATTGAGACAGAAATGACAGCCGTGCTGGATCAGAATGTAGTACAGGGCTGGCGAGACAGCATTCCATTAAAACGTGGTGGAACACCTGAAGATGTTGCCAATGCAACTGTGTTTTTAGCATCTGATATGTCAGCATATATTACAGGTCAGACACTTCACGTTTGCGGCGGAATGTTGATGTAAACTCTTGATTTTATGTCGGATTCAGCACCTGATTTTTCTACTTAACTGTTAAAAATCAGCCCTGTTGAACCAAAATCCGATTTTTTCGTATATTTGATTAAATATTAAATTAATCAGAATGAATAAAGGAATTGTCAAATTTTTTAATGTAACCAAAGGTTTTGGTTTCATTAAGGAGGACGAAACGGACAAAGAGTACTTCGTACACGCAACAGGTTTAATTGACAAAGTGAAAGAAAACGATGTCGTTACATTCGAGCTTGAAGAAGGAAAAAAAGGATTGAATGCGGTAAAAGTTAAGAGAGCGTAAGCACCATTAACATACTCAGTAAAATCTTGAGCCCTGTATCTTTTGATGCGGGGCTCTTTGTTTATAATGATATAACTGAAGGAAAGAACCCATTTGTATTAAAATCACTAAATTTCGGCCAAATTCAATTGATCATGAAACTACGTAATCTAACTTCAGCAACAGCAATCATTCTTTTATTGGCACTAACATCGTGTAAAAAAAATAAACCTTCCTATACAATCGAAGGGGCTTACTATGGCAATTTTCACGGCATATACGACGGCAATGATACAATCATCAACGATGGTTATTTAGTTCAGATCGAAGCATTGGACAAAAGCACTGCGCTGGTTAAAGGAACTTTGTTTTCGCCATTTGAGGTCTTGGTTACGCCAAACGGCTTAAATATTGAACCAGTATCTCCAACTGATGGATTGAGTCAATTTTTGTACGAAGGCGAAACTAAAAAACTCACTTTCACCTACGCAAAAGAAGACAACACCGCTACCTACGTTGGGATTAAACAATAATTTTTCTGAATAAGGCATACACCTGTCAAGTCTGCTTTATTTTTTTAGACTTTCGTTTGCTTACATCCGCTCAGGAACTTCAATGCCAAGCAAACTCATGGAAGATTTAATTACCTTTCCAACATTCATACTCAGCACCAGTCTCAAATTTCTTTTGGCAAGATCATCTTCTTTAAAAATGCTCACGCTTTGGTAAAATGAATTATAATGTTTTACCAGGTCGTAAGTATAGTTTGCTAAAAGTGCAGGTGAATATTCTGCACCCGCTTCTTTAACAACAACAGGATAATGCGCCAGGTGCTTTATCAATTCACGCTCTGAATCTTCAATTGAAACAGAATCATCTGCTAAACCTATTTCATCTGCTTTGCGCAACAGAGAAGCAATACGTGCATGCGCATACTGAATAAAGGGTCCTGTGTTTCCATTTAAATCAACCGATTCTGCGGGATCAAACAGCATTCGTTTTTTAGGATCTACTTTCAGCAAATAATATTTCAATCCACCCAAACCAATCATGCGGTACAGGTTTTCTTTTTCAGTTTCATCCATGCCATCAATGTGACCGCGCTCTTGCGTCATCTCCTTGGCTTTGGCTATTACTTCATCCATTAAATCATCTGCATCAACTACCGTTCCTTCACGTGATTTCATTTTACCAGAAGGCAAATCAACCATACCATAAGAAAGGTGATAGCAGTTTTGCGCCCAGGCATAACCCAATTTTTTCAGAATCAGAAATAGTACTTTGAAGTGATAATCTTGTTCATTTCCCACAGTATAAATGATACCATTCAATTTCGGATAATCAATAAAACGCTGACGTGCTGTTCCGATGTCTTGCGTCATATAGACAGCAGTTCCGTCTGATCGCAAAACTATTTTTTCATCTAGACCTTCATCTGTCAAATCAACCCAAACTGAGCCATCTGGTTTTTTGAAAAAACATTTTTTGCGAGGCCCTCTTCTACCATTGATTTACCATAAACGTAGGTATCAGATTCATAATAGAGTTTATGAAAATCAACACCCATTGTTTTATATGTCAAGGCAAATCCATCATACACCCAACCGTTCATTTTTTGCCAAAGCGCAAAAACTTCTTTATCACCTGCCTCCCACTTCAAAAGCATCTCTTTCACATCAGCCATTATAGGTGTTTGTGAGTTGGCAAGTTCTTTCATTTTGCCTTCGATGCCTTTTCTGTTTTTTTCGTCTTCTTTTTCTTCCCACGCTTGCTTCAAACGGCGATACTCTGTTGAAATATCTGCAGGAACATTTGTGAAGTTTCCGGCTTCCCATTTTGCAAGAATCTGTTTTGATTCCTCACGCATGGCCTTGTCAAACTCAACATAATATTTACCTACCAGTTTGTCTCCTTTGAGTTTTGAAGATTCGGGTGTTTCATTATTTCCATAACGCACCCAGGCCAGCATACTTTTGCAAATGTGAATTCCGCGATCGTTAATGATTTGCGTTTTCACTACATCATTGCCATTTGCTTTTAAAATTTCAGAGACAGAATATCCTAAAAAATTATTGCGCAAGTGACCTAAGTGAAGCGGTTTGTTTGTGTTGGGTGATGAGTACTCCACCATCAACTGATTTGCAGACTGTGCAGCAAATCCAAAAGATGAATTCAGGTGTATTGCCTTTAATTGCTGAATCCAAAACTTATCGTGAATTGAAATATTCAAAAAGCCCTGAACTACGTTAAACGCTGAAATGATGTCTATGCTTTTTGCAAGTGCTTCACCAATTTCCTGTGCAGTTTCTGCCGGAGATTTTTTTGCCATTTTACTGAATGGGAAAATAACCAGAGTGATATCTCCTTGAAATTCTTTTTTCGTTTTCTGGAGTTGAATCAAATTTGCTTCAATCGGATTCTGATAAAGCGATTCTAAAACTTGCTGAATTTTGGGAGCAAGTACATTTTCAATGTTCATTTTTAAATTCTTTTTTCGATCGATTGGGTGAATGATTCAAGGATATCAAAAGCTGTCTCTGCCATTTTGTTGACCTTATCATCCAGACATGGATTGATTTCAACAATTTCCATGCAGCACGTTTTTTCCCACGAAGCAAAAGTATCTAATAATGCAGATGCTTCTTCAGGTTTCAAACCATTTGGTGCCGGGGTTCCTGTTCCTTTTGATACGATATCCGGATCCATACTATCCACGTCAAATGATACATAAATCAAATCACATGAACTTAGTTTATCCTGAATTAAACCAGCAATTGCAGCGGGTCCTTTTTGGCGAACATCGTCTACAGTATATACGGTAATATTGTTTTTTTCAATGTATTTTTCCTCTGGCTTTTCCATATCGCGCAAGCCAATAAACACTAAATCTTCGTGTTTGATTTTCGGTGCAACACCTCCCATTGTTTTTAATTTCCCCCAAAACTCGATGGTTTCAGGCAATGGTTCATTAATCTGATCTGCCAGATTATCTTCATTAAAAGCTGTTGCCAAAGGCATTCCATGCAAGTTGCCAGATGGTGTCGTATACGGAGTATGCAAATCGGCATGTGCATCAATCCAAATCACACCCAATCTTTTTGACGGAAAGGCTTTTTTAATTCCTGCAATGGTTCCGCCTGCGCTGGCATGATCTCCTGCTAAGACAATTGGAAAATCGCCGTTTGTCAGCACAAAAGAAACAATATCAGCAACATTCTGATACACATTAACCAGCGCGTCAATCCGTTTTGCTGTTCGGTAAATAGTCGGTTCAAATAAGACATCATTCTCTGTTTCAATCCGAAAGCGCTCAAAACGACCAAAGTAATCGTTATCCGATTTAAGAGAAGCGACTTTTAAAGCTGCCACTCCAAGACTGGCTCCACGTGTTCCGGCTGCAATTTCAGAGGTGTTTTCTATGATTTTAATATCTGGCATAAATGGGCTTCTGTTCTGACAAATTTAATCATTTTAACCTGTTTATATCGATTTATCCAGTGGGTTATCAGAAAATGATATATTTGTCTAATTATCTGATTTTTGTTTTTTAGCTATCGATTTTGGACGTTAATCTGCAAATTAACGTTTATTGTCGTTAAAATCAAGAAACAGACTAAGATGCTTAACCGGACATTCGAATAAAAATTGTCTCAAAAAACTAAAACTTATAACGCATAATTTGTTCTGATGAAAACCCAAAAAAACCAAATCACAAATTTTCTTGCAGCAGTTTCTTTACTATTGCTAGTTGTTTCATGCGGAGGACCAACCTATATAGAGCAAGGTGAAATCACGTATGAAATAACTTATCCCTACAACACCAATTTATCATCAACCATGATGGCAATCTTGCCAAAAGAAGCAACCTTAATCTTTAAAGGTTCGAAAATGCTGACCATTGTAAAACGCGGCAAAATTTTCAGAACGGATATTTATGCAGATGAAGCGACAAAAGAACTAGAAATGCGTTTGGATTTTGGATCTGATGTTTTGTATACCAACATGACTGAGGCTGATCAAAATAAATTTAAAGCCGGTCTGCCTAAATATACCTTAACACCAACAGATGATGCCGACAGTCTTAAAGGTCTTTGGGGGAAAAAATACATTACCAAATACGACAGCGATACGATTCCTGAATTTGAATCATGGTTTACTGAAATGCTGACATTGCAAAATATTACCTGGTTCTCGAACTATTCTGGCACAACAGGCGTTCCGTTGATCTACGATATCGATCAGTATGGAATCAGAATGCATCTTGAAATTACTTCATTCAAAGAGCGTGAAGTAAAAGATGAAGAGTTCAATCGTGAAAACGGACTGAAGGAAGTTACCTACGAAGAGTACGACGCTAAATTAAACGAGTTGTTTACGATTCTTCAAGACTAGAATTGCAAACCTTGCTTTGATCGGCACTTTTTTAGTAGATCACCAATTTCTTAACAACCATTTGATCATTGACTGAAACTCGAATCAGATATGTTCCCTCAGACCAGTCAGCAGTATTCAATTGCAGCAATGAGTTTGTCATTTCACTTGTTTTGATTAGTCGTCCGGTTAAATCAAAAATCTGAACGATTGGATTTTGTTCTGAATTAAATCCAGCTTGGCGTAAATCAATCGTTACGATTTCAGATGCCGGATTTGGATAAATAATTATATCCAATTGCTTCAATTCTTCGTGCAGTCCAATGTTTGAAATATCTGCAGACTTATACAAGGCAACACCTCCACGTTCATTACCAACAATCATCTCAAGACGATTATCATTATTCAAGTCAGTAATTGCGGGTGCAGAGTATGTTCCAATCTGGATATTATCAAGCGATGAATCTGCCAGATGAAATGAACCAGGAATATTTGTTTCGATGCTATCGTATAAATGCAGATACCCGTTTTTTGAACCAACTATTAATTTATACGAACCTTCGACATCAATAAAATGTGGAACTGCATAACCTTCAATCGACCACCATTCACTCACATTCACATTACCCAAATGATTCGTCAGATAGAGAAAACTATAGTTTGCTGCATCGCCAATATTTTCATAATAATTCAGCTGTCCATTTCTTCTGCCTACTACTAAATCCAAATCATTATCTCGATCCAAATCTACTAAAGCGGGAATGACATAAATACCTGCATTGGTTGGTGTTACTAATGGATCATTCGCATAATCTTTTAATACATCATAGGTACTAAATATGGCCGCATTACCAGCTCCTCCAGTGTTTTCAAAGTAATAGCAGTATCCTGAATATTCGCCCAGCACCATATCTTCATCACCATCATTGTCTAAATCGCCAAAGGTTGGATAGAAGTGCAGCGTAAGTCCAATACCAAGACTTGAAAGATTCAAATAATCTGTAGTCACAAGCGTAAATTCAGGACTTGCCAACGTACCTGTATTTTCATAATAATAAATTGAGCTCACCTGGTTACCACTCATTGGATTAAAATGTCCCTGACTGCTCACCAATAAATCTTTTAACCCATCACCGTTATGATCAAAATAGATGGGCATTGCCTTAGAACCAACATCGATCATTTGGCCCTGCATAAAATCATTTTGCTGAAAATTGAAAACGGGTGAAAGATCAGTTCCGGTATTCAAATAATACCAAGTTGAAATCCGATTCTCTGAGCCAACTTTTGAAGAAGGCGTAACAATCAAATCCCGTTTACCATCATTATTTACATCTGCATGATACGCACCCGGATAAATTGATACATCTGCAGCAACTGAATTGGAAGGAAATGTTGCGTCCACAGCATCCATTCCGGAATTCGTGTTTGGTAACGTGCCGCTGTTTGATAACATCACCAGATTTGGGAAAGAAATATCTCCAAGAACAACATCCATTACACCGTCATTATCCATTTCAATTGGCAAGACGGTTGAGCCAGAATGTCTTTCTGAATTTTCAAAAGGTCTTGTACTTTCTGAATTAGGAACCTGATCGTCGCACGGGTAGTTCAAGGTATCCCATAATGTGACCGAGTTAGTTGATGCCGATTCACTGAATCTTCCCCAACATGTATTTTTCATTTCATACAAAAGTGAGTCACAATGACCATACGTTTCCATACTCATGTTGCGGTGATATTCAAGTGCCTGACCAGTACCACCAAATGTAATGATGTCAATATCTCCATCTCCATCGATGTCTTTTAATCCCGGAAGATCAGCACTACTTACATAAAGAAATTGTTGGGTTCCCCATTGCAAGGATTTAATGCGCAAAGAAGTCTGAACAAATGACAAACCATCTGTACTATTTCCAGTATTCTTAAAAACTTTTATACCTCCTGACCGGGACGCAAAAATATCTTTTTGCCATCGCAATTGTAATCAACTAAGAGAACCCAGCTAAACAAAAACTGTTCGTCTTCATAAGCGTTGTAAATGTTATTATACTCCGGAAACTTAGTCTCATACTCAGGTGCATAAACAAAATTGGAAGATCCAATTGGGTTGGTTTGAATAAAGGTCAGCACTTTATTATTCGAGCGGTCAAAAACAAAAAGATCTTGAATTCCGTCATAGTTCAAATCGATGTTAGAAAATTGGCAATAATCCATACCACCCGCCCAGGCGTACTTCTGAAAAATAGCAGATTCATAAACATCAATGGTATCAATGCGCTGAAAACCAAATTGACTTTTTGCAGATACTGAAAATAAAGTGAGTATAAAAACTATAACGGCTGTTCTGATCATGAATCTGATAATTTATTCAAAGTTATTGAATCCATGTATACTAACGTGTTTCAGTAGCCAAAGGTTGAAAACAAAACGTTGTTGAACTTATTAACTATGTGCATCGGTTTTAAACAAGTCGCTCCAATTAAAACTTTTCAATTAACTTTGACCAATCCCTCCAAAATGGACAAAAGAACAATCTTAAATAGCACACATTTTGAGATTACCTTAAAACGACTTGCGAGTCAGCTCAAAGAAAATCATCATCTTTTTGAAAACACCGTTCTCATTGGTTTGCAACCAAGAGGCATTCATGTTTTAGAACGTTTGAAAAAAATTCTGGAATCTGATTTGAAAAAGGAACTCACCTGCGGGCAACTCGATATTACTTTTTACCGGGATGATTTTCGCAGAAGAGAACAACCCATTATTCCAAGTGTAACCAATATAGATTTCATCATTGAAAATAAAAATGTGGTTTTGATAGACGACGTATTATTTTCAGGAAGAACAATTCGTTCAGGTCTGGATGCTTTGCTTGCATTTGGTCGTCCGAAGAAAGTGGAACTGCTTGCATTTATTGATCGTCGTTTTGAAAGACACTTACCCATTCAGGCAGATTACATTGGTAAAACAGTAGATACCCTTTCAAGTCAGCGCGTATCGGTTGAATGGAAAGAAATTGAAGGAGAAGACAAAGTAGTTTTATTTACTCAGGAAAATAAAAATGAATAACCTCAGTGTAGATCATCTTATAGGAATCAAAGACCTGACAAAGCAGGACATTGAACTTATTTTAAAAACGGCAGACAGTTTCAAACAAGTCATTAATCGCCCCATCAAAAAAGTTCCTTCGCTGAGAGATATCACAATTGCCAATTTATTTTTTGAAAATTCTACCCGCACTAAATTATCGTTTGAACTTGCTGAGAAAAGATTATCTGCTGATGTGATCAACTTTGCTGCATCGGGTTCTTCAGTCAAAAAAGGTGAAACGTTAATTGACACCGTCAACAACATTCTTGCAATGAAAGTAGATTTGGTAGTGATGCGTCACCCCAATCCAGGAGCTGCTAAATTTTTATCTGAGCGAATCAATGCGCGCGTTGTAAATGCTGGTGATGGGACACATGAGCATCCTACACAAGCTTTACTGGATGCATACTCTATTCGTGAAAGACATGGAGATGATTTTTCAGGAAAGAAAGTAGTTATTGTGGGAGACATCAGCCATTCACGCGTGGCACTTTCAAATATTTTCTGTCTTCAAAAATTAGGCGCCGAAGTAATGGTTTGCGGACCGACAACACTCATTCCAAAATTCATTGGCGAGCTTGGTGTAAAAGTAGAACATAATTTGCGTAAAGCACTGGAATGGTGTGATGTTGCTAACATGTTGCGCATTCAGTTAGAGCGTCAGGAGATTCAATACTTTCCATCTCTGCGAGAGTATACGATGCTTTACGGATTGGATAAAAAATTACTGGACAGTCTGGATAAAAAAATCACAATCATGCACCCGGGTCCAATCAACAGAGGTGTAGAGATTACATCCGACGTAGCTGACTCAGATCAGTCTATCATTCTTCAGCAAGTTGAAAATGGTGTTGCCGTTAGAATGGCTATTATTTATTTACTTGCTTCTAAAATTAATAGAAGCTAATTTCGTTCTTAGCCAAGTATCTTTATTCAATCAGTGATCAAATGCTTGGGAGTTCCGCTGATGAACAAATGAAACATTTTTTTAAACTGACAGTTACCTAATAATTGGCTAATGAAAAGTTACCTTACACTTTCTATCATCTTATTACTTCACGTTGCAAGTACATCGCAGATTATAGGCGTAAAGGCCGGACCCGTTTTTTCAAAACTAGATTATTCGAACAGCTATTCTAACAATATAAGTTTTGATAAAATACACTTCGGTCATTTCACTAGGTTCGACCTAAGCTATCTCAACAAAAAACACGTTGAGCTGAATTCAAGTATTGGTTTTCTCTGGGCAGGCGGACGAGGAGAAAGATGGGTACAAGAGACAGGTACTTTTGATGCTAAATCCAGCATGGGTTTTTTGAATATTTCGTCTCAGGTAAGATTTAAAATACCGGTTTTCAAATCAGCTTTGTTCTACGTTGGATTTGGTCCAAGAATTGATGTGCCGCTCTGGTACAAAGAAAACGTCTATTTTTTCAGATCTATTGACGCTCTAACTGATGATTCCTTCACTTATTATGAAACCTCCGGAGGTATCAGTAAATTACTTTATGGTGTTGTTGCTGAAACTGGCTACAGAATCCAACGTGGCAAAAATAATTTTAGTCTCTCTGTAAGTTATAACCATAACTCAAACAAATTAGTTAATTTATACTCGGCTAAAGCGTCGTCCGAATTAAAGCCCAGAGATTGGGCTTGGCTGAATTATTTAACTGTTGGATTCGGTTGGGGATTTAATTGTTCAAAAAATTAAATTCATTTCTTTTCCCTCTTTTGAGCCGTCAATAAATCACCTAGTAATCATCTCCCGCCAAAAATGGAACTGCCAATACGAACCATGGTACTCCCCTCTTCAATGGCAATCTGATAATCTCCGCTCATGCCCATTGAAATTTCTTTGAATGAATTTTTGTCGCTGAAAAATTGTTTTTTCAACTGATCAAAATACGATTTCAGCATCTTGAATTCGGTGTGAATTTGAGATTGGTTATCTGTGAAACTAGCCATGCCCATAATACCCACAACAGAAATATTTTCGAGATTATCATATTCATTTGAGCTTAACATTTGTTCTGCTTCATCATACGAAAATCCAAATTTGGTTTCTTCTTGCGCAATGTGAAATTGCAGCAAGACATTTTGAATGCGATTATTTTTTTGAGCTTGTTTGTTGATCTCTTTAAGCAAACTGAAAGAATCAACGCCATGAATCAGCGAAACAAAGTGCGCCATGTATTTCACCTTGTTGCTTTGCAGGTGACCGATCATGTGCCATTCAATGTCCTTAGGCAATGCATCGTATTTTGAAACTAATTCCTGCACTTTGTTTTCACCAAAAATACGTTGACCCGCATCATATGCTTTCTGAATATCACTTGCAGGTTTTGTTTTAGAGACCGCAATCAGATTGACATTTGAAGGCAATGTGGATTTTATTCGTATAATATTTTCTGCAACCCCTGCCATCTTAATCCAACGGATATATTGTTAATCCACTTCTGAGTTTAGGTTCAATCCAGGTTGATTTCGGAGGCATGATTTGATCCTCATCTGCCACACGCATCAGTTGATCTGCAGAAACCGGAAACAACAAAAATCCAACTTTAAATTTACCGCTGTCAACCGCGTCAGTTATTCCCTGATGTCCTTTATTGCCGCTAACAAAATCAATACGTTCATCTGTTTTCAGATCTTTTATATTCAAGACAGGTTCTAGTAACAAATTGGTTAGGATTGCACTGTCCAATGAATTCACTGCATGTTTAGCATCGTACTTTTCTGGATTGGGAACAAGCGAGTACCATTTTTTATTCAGGTACATGCTGATCTGATGCAAACTTGAAGGTTTGATGTGATCATTCAGAATTTCAGAAACGGAAAAATTATCTGCCACTTTTTTTAAAAACGATGCTTCTGTCAAGTTACCTAAATCACGAACGACGCGATTGTACTCCATGATAAACATTTTTTCCTGCGAGATAAAATACGCAAGAAAATGTTCATGCTCTGGTTTGCGCGGTTCAGGCATACTTTCTGTAAAACGCGCTGAGGAGGCACAACGGTGATGCCCATCTGCAATATATACATCCGGAATTTCAGTATAGTATTTTTGAATTTGTGCAATCGCTTCAGCATTATCAATCACCCAAATTTCATGTTTTATTTTTTCGGTTGATGTGAATTCATACTCAGGTCTGTGAGTTGAAATTGCTTCCAGTAAACCACAAAGTTCTTCATGACGCTGATGAAAAAGTAAAACAGGCTCTGCATTGAACTGAACCGTTTTCAGATACGTTGAAAAAAGATCCAGGCGTGATGTAATTGTTGCTTCGTGTTTTTTGATATGCCCCGTGTTGTATTGATCAATCGATGCTCCACCAATCAGCCCAAGGTATTCATGGCCATCTTTTGTCTGCCGGTATAAATACAGACAAGGATTTTCATCCTGAATAAAAATACCTTCTTTAATAAACTGCTTAAACTTTTCTTTTGATTTTAGAAATCGTTCAACGGTATTTGCAGGAGTCTTGAGTCTTGAATGAAACTCAGGATTGATGACATGTAAAAACGTATATGGATTTTGTTCCATTTTAGCTTCCAGCACATTCTTTTTATAGGTATAGTATGGCATGGTAGCCACCAAATATGCTTTATCGCGTGTTGGGCGAATGGCGCGGAAAGGGAGAATCTTAGTCAAGGTCTGTCAGTTTATAAGGCAAAAATAACACTTCCGGCAGAACTTCACGCAATTAAACCAATGCGGGGCGTTGATTTAAAAGATTGCACATGGCTTCATACAAAACAGGTGCACGCAATTTCATATCATCTGGTTGTTCAAAAAAAGTTTCAATACAAACCGCAAACAACTCGTGCTTATTCTGACCGGCATAATTTCTTAGAATAGGATCTTGCTGATAGCGCATTTTCAGAACTTCTTGCTCAGCAACTTTTTCCCACTCCGGAAACCGTCTTTCAAAATCTTCATCAAAATACTCAATGTGTATGGCATGCGCCATTTCATGCAGACCAAGATTTAATGAGTCATTCGGAACAGCATATCCTTTTAAAAGATCTTCATACGAAAAGAAAATAGCATCTCCCCTGCTCACTCCGCCTTTCACATATGCCTCTTGTTTTTCAGAATAAAACTGACGGGGATAGACGATAATGGTGTGATAATTATTAAAGAGATACGTTTCCAAACCCATCGTAATTTGAGTTACGGGAGCACAGCATAGAATACACACTTTCAAATTAATCTCTTGCCCTTGTTCGCCTAAAAACTTCATGTTTTCAATCAATTCATGCAATCGGTCAATAAATTTTTTGCGATCAGCATGATTCAGATTGCGATAATACGCAACATATTTTGTGAGTACCTGGTGATAAAAATCGATGAATTTATCATCTAGGTCTTTGAGCTGGCTGGCACTGGCAGAATCAAGCCACAGCGAGGTAGGACTGACATACTTTTTTTTACGGCGCAAAATAAAAATTGCTAAAACGGCAAGCGCAATAATTGCGACAAGACCAACTGCGTTGGCATCTGTTGAAGACATGAAATAGATCAAATTTGAGTTCTTAAATATACACAGACTTGTGAAATAGCAATGTCATGATTAACGCCGTTCATCCTATTCACAGAAGAAGATTCAAAAGTATTCGTATTTTCGTAGCTCAAAAATCAACCTATCATGCAAAAATTCATTTACAGTTTACCGCTGTTGTCCTTTTTCTTTTTATTCTCCTGCGGAGGATCTTCAGAAACAGCAACAGAAACCAAAGACTCTACTGAAACTCTTGACCTGAAAACTACCTGGGAAATAGAAGCCTTTGCCGATGTGCAGGTTTTAAGTTATGAGATACCGGGCTTTGACAGTTTGACGGTAAAACAAAAAACATTGGTTTATTATTTATATGAAGCAGGGTTATCAGGTCGTGATATGATTTGGGATCAGAACTATCGCTACAACCTGCAAATCAGAAATGCGTTAGAAAATATTGTGCGCAATTATGCAGGAGATAAATCTTCTGACGACTGGAATAAATTTATGGTGTATACAAAACGTGTTTGGTTTTCAAACGGTATTCACCACCACTATTCTATGGATAAATTTTTACCAGAATTCTCAAAAGACTATTTTCAAACTTTACTCTCTGAGACGTCTACCACACTTGACTCTGTTATCATAACGGCAATGTTTGACCCTACAATTGATATGAAACGCGTGAGTCAGGATACCAAATCAGATTTGATTACCTCATCAGCAATGAACTTTTATGGAGAGGGTGTTACTGAAAAAGATGTGGAGAATTTCTACAAAGAAAAAATGGAAAACGGTGGTGATAAACCTATTGAATTTGGCTTGAACTCAAAACTCGTTAAAAATCCTGATGGAACTTTGACAGAACAAGTTTGGAAAGTAGGCGGAATGTATTCTGAAGCGATTACCGAAGTTGTTTATTGGTTAAAAAAAGCACAAGGTGTTGCTGAAAATGATAAGCAAGCAAAAGCACTTGGATTGCTTGTAGAATATTATGAAACCGGTGATCTTCAAAAATGGTCAGAGTACAACATTGCCTGGGCTGAAGCAACAGAAGGTGACATCGATTATATCCAGGGATTTGTAGAAGTTTATGGCGATCCAATGCACATGCGCGGAACGTATGAATCTATTGTTCAGCTAAAAGATTTTGAAGCATCTGCACGCATGAAAACCCTGGAAGAAAATGTACAGTGGTTTGAAGATAATTCTTCGATCATGGATGAGCACAAAAAGAAAAATGTAGTTGGTGTTACTTACAAAGTTGTAAACGTTGCCGGCGAATCAGGTGATGCTTCTCCTTCTACTCCAATTGGTGTGAATCTTCCAAATGCAAATTGGATTCGCACGTTGCATGGATCAAAATCAGTAAGTCTTGGAAACCTTGTAGAGGCTTATGATAACGCAGGTGGTGATGGTTTATTAGAAGAGTTTGCCAACGATGCTGAGGAAATTGATTTGGCAAAACAACATTCTAAACTTGCTGCCAAACTTCACACAGCCATGCACGAAGTAATTGGTCACGCATCGGGTCAGATTAATCAAGGAATTGGAACACCTAAAGAAACTTTAAAAAGTTATGCATCGTGTTTGGAAGAAGCACGTGCAGATTTAGTTGCTTTGTATTTTATCATGGATCCAAAAGTTGTTGAACTTGGTTTGATGGAATCATTGGATGTTGGAAAAGCTGAATACGATGGCTATATCCGTAACGCATTAGTTGTGCAACTCAGAAGAATTGAACCAGGCCGTGATGTTGAAGAAGCTCACATGCGCAACAGACAATTAGTTGCAAACTGGGCGCTTGAAAAAGGCGCAAAAGATAAAGTGATTGAGCGTATTGAGCGTGATGGAAAATCATACTACAACATCACTGATTATGATAAACTCAGAATTTTATTTGGAGAGTTGTTGCGTGAAATTCAACGCATCACTTCTGAAGGAGATTATAACGCCGGAAAAAATCTGGTAGAAAAATACGGTGTTAAGGTAGATACTGCATTGCATACACAAGTTCTTGAAAGAAGTAAATCATTGAACATTCCTCCATACAATGGTTTTGTAAATCCTATTCTGATTCCGGTAATGGACAAAGACGGAAACATTACCGATGTGAAAGTTTCGCAACCTGAAAGTTTTGAAGCGCAGATGCTGACTTATGCAGATAAGTATGGCTTTCTTGCAAAAACGAAATAACTAATTTCAAAATGATTGAAAGTCGCATCCTCACGGTGCGACTTTTTTTTTGATGCTTAGTGACTACATTTTTCTTCGCCACGAAGGCACAAAGGCACCAAGTTTCACTAAGCGATTTCTAATTTTGATGACTTTATTCAAGTCATTCAATTCCGTTTTCTCCAATTTTCAGAATCCAAATTCCAATAGTTTTCTTCGTGATTCTTTGCGCCTTAGCGTCTTTGTGGCTATATTTTTTTTGCCACGAAGGCACAAAGACACTAAGTTTAACTAGGGTATTTCAACATTGATAGTCCAATTAATGAATACTTTCCTCTCGTCATTCATTTCTGTTTTGTAATTTTAAGGCATGGAGCGCAAGAAAATTTTACTTCCAATTATTTTATACATTAGCCTTCTTGCTGCGCTGGGTTTCCTTGTTTTAGCAACTGAAAAAGGTTCTGCTGAACTTGCTATCAATGGTGGTTTCAATAAAACACTTGGTCAGTTTTTCAGATATGCGACGCATCTTGGAGATGGAATCATGTATGCCATTCTGATTGCTCTTTTTCTTCTGATTAAATATTACAATGCCTTGTTGCTTTTTTTCATGAGCATTCTTCAAACAATTCTTGCGCAAGGATTCAAAAAAATTGTTTTTCCAGATTCCCCCAGACCCGCCGCCTGGTTTGAAAATCAAGAAGGTGTTGTGCTTCAATTTGCAGAAGGTGTAAAAATTCATACCGCTCATTCTTTTCCATCTGGGCATACAGCTACAGCATTTGCAATAGCAGTCATGTTAACCTACTTTTTTAAGAAACCAGTTTATGCTTTTTTGTTTTTTCTGCTTGCAGCGACTGCCGGCTTTTCACGTGTGTATTTAATGCAGCACTTTTTTGAAGATGTTTTGGCGGGCGCAACTGTTGGAATTTTTTCTGCGGTAGTTGTAATTTTCTTAGTCAGAAAATTTTTACCGGAATGGGAAAGCAGAAAAGGATTGCAGGGGGGATTGATTCGTAAAGGATAAAGCTCTAGGATTGCAGCCAGGCCTTAATTTCCCTCAGTCCCGATAGCTATCGGGATTCGCGGAGAAGGTTCGTCAACAATTGGCTTAATAATAGAATGAGTTGCAACGTTTAAAATTAATTCGCTTAGAGTTTTTGGAGAGCCAGAGTTCCGACTAAGCTATTCTTAACCATTCATTTCAAACCCTTTCATAATTTTTAACGTCATAAAAGCGAATGTACAGAACGCGTTATGTCAATCAGAGCGAGCAACTATCTATTATTAACTTCCAGCATTAGTCTAATTGCTCTAATGCTTTTTAGTTGTAAAAAAGTAGCCTTTTATAATGACAGCTGCACTGGTGACTGCTATATATTATCTGGAAAGGTTTATGATGATTCTAGTGGTTTACCGCTAGAAAACGTCTCAATCATCTTGAAAGCAAATAACGGTATTTTCGTTAAGGGAGTCGTGGAAACATATTCTGATGATACCGGGCATTGGAAAGTGTCATTCGATTCAGATTATATTGAGGATATTTCTGAAGGAACAATTACTTATGATCTAAATGGCTATTTATATAAAATCGAAGAAGTGACATTTACATCAGCAGAATTAAACACTGAAAAGATCTATTCGAATACGATACACAAAGCAGGTACAGTCTATTTTGACATGACCATTACAAATCCAGAAATCGAGCGTGTTCAAGCGCGATATTATTTCGAAGGAAAAAACTATATGATATATACAACGACTAATGGATATAAACCTCTTCATACAAGTCTTTCCCATTTGGTACCTGCCAATAAGGATATTGCGATAAGTTTATGGTATAGTCTAAATTCAAATACTGGTGATCAGACAAACTGGACAATGATAAACGGATTTCCAATCAATATGAATGTTGGTAGTTTGGAAACTGATACCATTTCTGTAAGTTTTTAAGGAAAGAGCAGTAAGTCGGAGTTTATCTCCAATTCCTAATTCCCACGCTCATCCATATAACGCCAAAATTTTCGGGCATTTTCAAGATGTTGTGAATAGGTTTCAGCAAAGGCGTGCAGACCGCTGTTATCAGCTTTGGCGCAGAAATATAAATACTTGTGATCTTCAGCATTGAGCACAGCGTCAATTGCTTTTTTAGACGGAATCCGAATCGGTCCCGGAGGCAAGCCAGCGTGAATGTATGTGTTGTAAGGACAATCTCTTTGCAAGTGAACTTCCAAAATACGTTGAACGCCTTCCATTTCCTCATCAGTCCAACAAAATTTTGCAGTTGGATCTGCTTGTAAACGCATGCCGGTTTCTAATCTGTTTAGGTAAAGTCCTGCAATGGTTTCCCATTCTTGCGAATGAATGCCTTGCTCTGCTTCAATGATGGATGCTAAGGTTGCTACTTCTGATTCGGTGAGGTTAATTGCTTTTCGTTTGGTAGTTCGTTCTTCATTCCAAAATGCTTTCCACTGATCTGCCATAAAAGAAACAAACTCTTCTGCGGTCATGTCCCACTCACCTATTTCATATGTATCTGGTAAAAAAAGTGACGGCATGGTTTCTTTGTTGAAACCATATTTTTCAATGGTTTTTGCATCTGAAATATACGTAATCAACTCAGTTGAATCTGCTTCAATGAAAGGTGCAACTTTGCCTGCCAACTCTTCCAAATCATCGCAATAATTAAAGGTGATTTTGACATCTTTTACTTCTTGATTTCCATTTTTCAACGCGTAAATCAGATTTTTGATTTTCATTCCGGCGGTGATTTGATATTTGCCCGGTTCTATTTTGGAATCATCAAATTCAAGATCACTTGCAAATTTTGAGAATTTATCCTTTGAAAGAATTCCTTCCGCTTCAATTTGCGATGCAAGTTCATCCATAGTAGTTCCTGTTTTAACATAGATGATTTTATCTTCTTTCAAATCAATTGAGGTGAAGTGCAATTGATACATGGGTAAGCCCCAAATAAAGGCAACCGCGCCAAGTACAAGGATTAATATGATTGCAATTATTTTTTTCATTTTACTATTTTTTTCACCGCAGAGACGCAAAGATCGCATAGGTGATTTTTATTTTTTTTGTGAAGTACATATTTCCTAGAGGTGATTTTTGATTACTCTTTTCTCTGCGTTCTCTGCGTCTCTGCGGTGACTCTTATTTTTCATCACACCAACGCACACTGATAAATCAATTCATCCAACCAAACATCTCCTTTATTAAACCATTTTTTACGCTGCCCAATTTTTTGAAATCCTGCCTTTTCAAAAAGCTGTATGCTTGCCTGATTATCTTCTAAAATTGTTGCAGAGAGATTTCGAATACCAACTACATCACGCGCATATTTTTTTACCAGTTCAATGGCATCCAAAGCAAATCCTTTTTTTCTAAAATCAGTATCTATTAAAATACCAACGCCCGCGTGCTGATGTCTTGGATCAAAATCAAATAAGTCAATTGCGCCCACCGTTTTATGAGAGGCCAATTCATCGATCATCAAACGGATTTGTTTCACCGCATAAATATCCTGCGCTGAATGAACGTAATGTTCAAGAAGTTCTTTGGAGAATGGTGTTAAGGTATTGCTTACATGCCAAAATTCAGGATTGTTTTCCCATTGCATTAAAATATCCAGATCAGTTGGTTCAACTGCTCTTAAAGAAATTTTATTGCTTTTTAGTATGCTTTTCATTCAAGGCCTGAATGTACGTAAAAATGGAATCTTTCGTGTATTCCCGCAGGTTAAAAGAATTCTGATCTTTAAAATCAGGCTCCATATTCATGTGATAGACTTGTGTAATGCGCTCAGCATTTTGAAGTTCCTGAATCAACTCAAACACAAATTCGGCTTTACTGTTTTCAAGAATCGTTTCTTTCACAGGCTGTAAACAAGTCAATCCTGATCCAGCTAGTTTTTCATATTTCTTAAAAACATTCCAGGGATTTTCAGCAATCCGGTCAATCTCTACAAAAAGCATTTTACGTTTTGCGCGCAATAAAAACTGGAGGTATTGATTAAAGTCTTTTGCGTTCTCACATTCCTTGTAAGTCAATGAATAATACAAGCCGTTATGAATAATACACAAATGGGGAATTGATTCTGGAGAGATTAGAAGAAGGTATGTTTTATTTTTATCAGCGCCTGGAAAAGGCACTACATTGCTAAGCTTTGTCATCGATGATTCCCTGATATACAAATTCGGCCGGACCTTGTAGCCAGACGTTTTTAAAGCCATTCTCATGTTTCTCAAATTTTACATGAAGCCTTCCTCCTTTTACATCTGTGACGATTGTACCGTTTGTGAGATTGTTTAAAATCGCATAAGTCAAGGCACAAGCAGTCACTCCGGTTCCACACGAGAAGGTTTCATCTTCTACACCTCTCTCATACGTTTTAACATGGATGTGGTTACGTTCCAACGTCTTAATTAAATTGACATTGGTACCGCCGGGTTTGAAAGCCTCAGAATATCTGATTTTGCGACCAAACTCTAAAATATTTTTTTCTTCTTTTTCGTCAACTGAAATGTAATGAGGTGATCCGGTATGCATGTAAAAGTCCTGATCTATTTTTCTAATCTCCGTAACATCCTTCATGTGAATGCTGATTTCATTTGTATCCACGATGGCTTCATGCAATCCATCAATGGCTTCAAACGAAACCTGTCTGCTTGAAACAACACCTAAGAATTGAGCAAACCTCACCGCACAGCGCGATCCATTGCCGCAAAAACTTTGGCTTCCGTCTGGATTATAAAAATCGACATAAAATCAGCAGCAAGTGATGGCTGAATAAAAATGATTCCATCGGAGCCTATTCCAAAACGGCGATCACACCACTTTTGTGCAAAGGAAATTTTATCTGATTTGAAATTTGTTGAGCGGTTGTCAATGAGTATAAAATCGTTCCCGGTTCCTTGATATTTATAGAACTCAATCATTGAAAACCTCACTCTTTGCAACCTCTGTGAACGGTAAAAAATCTTGTGTCTCTTTCATCTTGTAATAGACATTTTGATAAGAGAGATAATAGTTGGTTCCTTCTTTGTAAACTTTGTAATCGAATTGAGGGCTCAATCCATAAACCACCAATTTTTTCTTGGACAATTTATAGCCTTCAAAGTTTAATGGCGATTCCCAAAATTCAACAAACATTGATGTTGACTGAACATCTTCTATTCCTAATAACTCAGCCATTGCTGTATCTGCGGGCTGTTCTTCTGCCAGATAAACAATTGGAAACTGAACTGAACGAATCATTTTTTCTGTTGAAATATGATCTTCAGCAGTCAGCGAATCATTCATTAAAAAATCTGTATTTAACGAATCATTGAGTATCAATTCTTCCTCATCATTTTCTGAATTGTCTTCGTCATTGTCATCGTTGCGATTGCTGTAATTGCTATTTGAAGTATGATCCTGATCAGAAGAATCTGAATTCTCAGCAATTGATTTTCCATTCAAATTTTCAGCAGAAGAATTCTGTGTACCAATAATATATCCCAGCGAAAGTCCTAAAACAAAAACACCGGCAATAATCAAATACTTCATTTGGAGAGTTAAGTGATACAAAATTAGACACTTTCTTTCAATCAAGCATTGCATTCAGAAACAATAATCACCAAGTAATTGTTATTAATCATCTCAATTTTGGATGATCAGTCAAAAAAAGCATTCCTGCTGGCCAGTTCTCCAATAAAAAATAAATCTCTTTTTTTCAACACTAAATTCACCATCTGAATCGATTTTAGAAACTACAATACAATCATTTACCAACAGTATTAAAGAAGACAACCTTTACATCCTGCATCTAATTGACTATCTTTGGAAGTGTTGAAGAAATACTCATTTTACATGTCGTCGTTTCAAAAAAACATACTGCTCATTTTTGCTGCAAGTTTTTTCTGCATCAATGCATTCGGACAATCAGATCTTGTCAACCAACCCTTACCATACCAGTATAAGCCTCAGGCTCGTTACACGCTAGAAAGCGGCATTCAATTTAATCAGCCGGAATACTATAATCATCCTGATTTTGGCCGCTTGACCTTTTCTGCTCCCTATGGAAAAAATGTGGTCGAGGATCTGTCAAAAAGAACTTTAGATGAAAGATATTATGTTGATCTGGATGACCAGAATTTTTTCTACGTTGAAAAATCTTCTAGGCCAATAAACTTCTACAAAGATGGGTTGCTGATTGCTATTGATCCCTCACTGCACAAAGTGAATGATACTTATTATGAATCGGGCGCACAGCCTGTACCAACCGCATTGGACCTACTTAATAAAAAGGTCATACTGAAAATTGGAGGACAAGAATTTTCCTTCTCTCATTTAACACTGGAGTTGACTGATTTCAGTAATCAAGTGTCATTGGTTGAAGCAAACTGGTCAAATATTGCAGTTGGGAATTTTGGTGCTTACATTACTGACCTTTTCCCTGGAATAGATTACATGATAACGTTTAAAGAAGGAGCCTTTAAGACAGAATTTACAATCAAACAAAACTTGAATGTGAAGAATTTGCGTTTTATCGATGCACTTGAGATGCCAGATCATTATGTTGCAGCAATGGATGGGAACGGTATCGATTCCTCTTTTGTTCAGCTAATCAATACGCAAACGGCGACAACAGATTTGGTTATCAGACCTGCAAGATCACGCGATGCTTCAGGTGTCAGAACGGCATTTGTTAATCCTTTTTTGCTTGAAGAAAATTCATTATCCATTCTTTGCGATTCAACTTTGTTAAACGGTTCCGGAGTCATCTACCCAATAGTTGTGGATCCGGTTTTCACGGCTGTTGGGCCAATAACTTCCGCTTTCGGAATTCGAGGTTCCTTGTTAACGCCTTCTTTTTGCAGTCATACCCTCACAGTAAATTTTCCGGCAGGGAGTTCTCCGTGGGATGTATCAGCCAACTGGAGCATATTTTCTGATTGGTGCGTTTCTTCTGGTTTTGATTGCTGGAGATCTGAAGCGCAAGTGTGGCTTACCAGCGGATGTGGCGGGGCCTCTCCTGTTGGCGCACCGGGGATAATCTGGACTTGCTTTCCTGGCTGCAATTCTTGGGGGTACATGGTCGCCAACTATTCCTTTCTCAGGTTCTGGTATGCAATCTCTTGCTCAATGTTATTCACCGTCGTGCTCTAATCAAAATTTGACTTTTACAATTAATGATAACAGAACCTATTGCAATCCAACGGGAATCTACGATAATTGCAATTGGGCAAACAGCTATTGTCAGTCATTGGATCAATGGAGTGTAACCGTTCAGGGAAGATCTGTTGAAACACTTGGCAACTCCGCTACAGGAAACGGAAATACAACTTTCAATGATCCGGATTGTATAGGTACCACTTTACTCAATCCAACTCCGCTTTACGGTGTACCTGGTTATACCTATAACTGGAGCACAGGTGCAACAAGTCCCACCATTACAGTTGGTGTTTCACCTGCAGTTTATACCTGTACTGTTACTGATGCATGCGGAACTTCAGTCGTAGCTACTTTAATATTGGATGCCCTTTGCCTGTGAGACTCAATTCATTTGCAGCAATACTTTCCGGTGAAATTGCCTTCATCAATTGGGAAACGTTAAGTGAATCTGGCATTGAAAAATTTAGCCTTGAGAAAGCAGATGAATCAGGAAACTTTCAATCAATCGCGGTATTTGACGCTTCTGGAAATTCAAATGGGTCAACTTATGATTTTAAAGATCTAGCTCCTTATGATGGAATAACCTATTACCGATTAGCAATTATTTTTGAAGGAGGTGAAATTGAATACTCAGAACTGGCTTCAGTCACTCAGAAAACCGATGTAATTCAAATCGATCCAAATCCAAATAACGGTGTATTTACTGTATCAATCAATACACCAACTGAAGAGGAAATTTTATTTGAAGTTTACAATTCAACGGGTGTCATGATTTATTCAGAAGTTCTGAAAAGCGAGGGTTCACTTACCAAACATATACTTGATTTATCTGATCAGGCACAGGGAGTCTATACCATTCGCGTGTTGTCTGCAGGAAGAAGCAGAACAGAAAAATTAATTATTCGCTAGATTATTTTCTTCTGGAATAAAATCTTCTAAATAATTTCTGCGATTCAGATATTTGGAATGTCTTTGATAGGATCTGCTTGGATAATAAATAAAAAAACAAGTTCCTTCTTTTATCCAATCTACAACCTTTTCAAAATTTTCTAGTGGCAAAGCAGGGCAGCCATAAGATCGTCCTAACGTACAATCATTTTGCTCTAAAAACTCATACGTTGCATATTTAGCCGCATGAATCACAACACCTCTACTGCTTGCATGCGAATTAGAATATTCCATTCCATCAATGCGCAGAGCCAAGTCAAACTTACCAGAATAAGTTGTTGTTGTAACGTAAAATCCAAGACTGCTTTGGTGCGAATGTTCTTCATTTGAAAAATTGCGTGCGTACAATCCACCTGAATTAACCCCATGCGCAACAATTGTGCGATAAATGATTTTGTTGGTGCATAAATCAATAATGAACATCCGTTCTTCACTGGAAGGTTTTGAAAAATCAACAATTGTGATTAGCTCCTTTCGGGGCAGTTCATTTCGTTTTACGAGATTCCAATAACCTGTTAAACCTTGCTCTAAAGCTTGGTAAGACAATGCAGTATCATCAATATCTTGATATACCGCCATCGCGTAATTCTCGAATTCAGCCTTCGCTAGATAGTAGATTGAATCCACATTCAGCAAGTCCGAAGCGCTAACTTCTTCCGCACGACCAGAAGTTGAGAAAGCCAGACTTGTGAGAAGCGAAACCAAAACGAAAAAAACCGATGTTTTTTTACGTTTCCTTGCACACATACATCGTAAATATATGGAAACTGCCTATTTTTGCCAACTCCATTCACGGATATTCCCTGAATTTTAGATTAATTAACAGATCGAGCCGACGAATCGGCAACCAGATACGAATGAAGTTTGCAAACGAAATAGAAAAGCGCAGAACCTTTGCGATTATCTCACACCCCGATGCGGGAAAAACAACATTGACTGAAAAATTGCTTCTCTTTGGAGGTGCTATTCAAACAGCAGGTGCTGTAAAAAACAATAAGATTAAGAAGACTGCAACGTCCGATTTCATGGAAATTGAAAAGCAAAGAGGTATCTCCGTCGCTACATCTGTCATGGCTTTTGAATACAATGGCAAACAAGTAAACATCCTGGATACGCCTGGTCACAAAGATTTTGCTGAAGACACTTACAGAACTTTGACTGCTGTTGATAGCGTTATTCTTGTGATTGACTGCGCCAATGGTGTGGAAGCGCAAACAGAACGATTGATGGAAGTGTGCCGCATGCGTAAAACACCCGTGATCATTTTCATTAATAAGATGGACCGTGAAGGTCGTGATCCTTTTGATCTGTTAGATGAGTTGGAAAACATGCTGAAGATTCGCGTGCGACCGCTTTCATGGCCAATCGGAATTGGGGCAACATTCAAAGGCGTTTACAACATCTTCAAAAAACAATTGAATTTGTTTGCAGCTAACAAAACCAAAATTGCTTCAGAAGTTGTTTCTATTGATGATGTGCAGAGTGATGAAATTGATGCACTGGTCGGTGCCGAAGCTGCAAACTTGTTGCGTGAAGAATTGCATTTGATCGAAGGAGTTTACGATAGTTTTGATATCAATAAATATTTAAGCGGAGATGTTGCCCCTGTTTTCTTTGGAAGTGCGGTCAACAACTTTGGAGTGAAAGAATTGCTGGAAGCATTTTTAGAAGTGTCTCCATCACCGCGCGGACGCGAAACAGATTTAGGATTTATTGAACCGCAAGCTGAAGAGTTCAGCGGATTTGTTTTTAAAATTCACGCCAATCTGGATCCCAAACACCGCGACCGGATTGCCTTTCTAAGAGTAGTTTCTGGAAAATTTGAACGCAATAAATTCTATCATCATGTCAGATTAGACAAAAATTTCAAGTTTGCAAATCCAACTTCATTCATGGCGCAAGATAAAAGCGTCATCGATGAAGCATATGCTGGTGACGTAGTTGGTTTGTACGATACGGGAAATTTCAAAATCGGTGATACGATGACCGATCATACCAACTTTTCATTTAAAGGCATTCCAAGTTTTTCTCCAGAGATTTTTATGGAGTTGGAAAACAGAGATCCAATGAAATCAAAACAACTTGAAAAAGGTATTGAACAACTTACAGACGAAGGTGTGGCGCAATTATTTGTGCAACAACCCGGCAATCGCAAAATTGTTGGAACCGTTGGTCAGCTTCAGTTTGAAGTTATTAAGTACCGCTTAGAAAATGAGTACGGTGCAACCTGTGAGTTCACACCCAAACGTTTCTACAAAGCTTGCTGGATGACCACAACTAATCAGCAACAACTGGATCAATTTATTCGCGCAAAAACAATTTACATCGCACAGGATAAAGATAAAAACCCAGTTTTTCTCGCTGAGACTCCTTTCCTACTTCAAATGGCACAACAAGATTATAAGGATATCACTTTCCATTTTACTTCTGACTTTAAGGTTGGGAAGAATTAGGTTTACGATGGTGGCTTCGGCTCCGCTCAGCCAAAGCTTATCGGTAATCTGGTAATCGGTATTCAGGTAAACAGGTGATCAGTAATCGAGTAAT
>JADJEU010000002.1 GCA_016709005.1 Crocinitomicaceae bacterium
AAGCATATACTATTGAATTTGGTGGCTGCCCTATTTTAAATATTGGTGTGGATGCAAAAGATCAGAATCCTGAATTATTGGAACGCGTTCAGGAAGTAATACTGCGATTACAAAGCTACATCACGCGTATGATTCAAAACGGAATAGATGCAGGTGAAGTGAGAAAAGAAGTAAACGCAAAAACGTATGCGCGCAAATTTTTCACCTTGATTGAAGGAGCAGTTTTTATGAGTGCAACCATGAACGATGATTCATACATTCAAGAAATGATGGCGCATATTGATGGAATTATTGGTAGAGATTTAGCGATTTAAAATTTTTTGGACACCAATATACCGATCGGTATATTTTTGAAAACAGGGCGAAAAGTGAATTAGACAGAGCGATTAGAAAACTGAATCTTGATAAAAAAAAGAGAAATGAACACAGACATACTTTTACTCAAAACTTATTTTGGATGGACTTCATTTGTGAATCCGGATAAAGCTGCAAAAAAAAGTTTTCGGCTTTTTCAAAAAGTTAGAAAGAAAGATATTCGCGAACGCGAGGAGCATTTTTTTGCCTTAAGCAGAACCTTTAAAGTTCAATCTCACAAAGAACCGATTGATTGTTTTGAATTGGGAAATCCATCAGGAGATGTTGTCTTGATTGTCCATGGCTGGGATTCCAACGCAGGCAGTATGTCTATGATTGCGCACGCATTGGCAAAGGCAAATAAACGCGTGATCAGTTTCAATTTGCCGGGACACGCTTTTTCAAAATCAAGCTCCACCAATTTAGTTGAATGCAAAGATGCTTTTCTTTCAGTAGTCGATTTTTTAAACTTGAAAGAACCTTTTTCAGTCGTGGCTCATTCATTTGGATCAGCCGTTTCAACTTATGCACTTTCAAAATCAGATTATACAATTGACAAATTAGTTTTGCTCACGAATCCAAACAAAATTGAAACCATTTTCAAAGAGTTCAAAACTTTTATTAACCTTGGCAACCGCGCTTATTCGAAACTTCTAAAAATCACGCATGATAGATTAGGCGAGCCTCTAAGCAATTTGAGCGTACAGGAAAATCTCAAAAAAATCAACTACCAAAATTTACTTCTGATTCATGATAAGCATGATAAAGTTTTACCGTATCATCATTCGGTTGAAGTGAATAATGAAATTGAAAATGCAAAATTAGTTACGCTTGAACATGTGGGTCACTACAAAATGTTGTGGAATGCAGAAGTGATTGACAGAACAGTTGGATTTTTGAATGGGAAAGAAGTGCATTAATTGTTTTGAATGGCGCCCAAAGCTCATTTTCCCGCAGATTATCGCAGATAAAAAAGGCGCCGATTTCGCTGATCTGCTTTAGACAATTACACAAGGGATCTGTGCCTTTTCTGTGAAATCTGTGAGCCATTTATTTTCTCACTGATTGCACAGATGTGCACAGATCAATGTTCTGTAAAAATAAAAGCGAGACGAAACACTCCAACAAACTCGTTTTAAACTCTTTGTTAAAGTTTCATTCAACTTAATTTCCCGCTGATTTACGTAGATAAAAAAGGCGCTGATTTCGCTGATTGATGTAGTAAATAGCATTCTGCGGTTCTCTACGCCCTCTCCTATTTCTCTCTGCCCCGAAGGGGCCACTATGTGACGATAAATTTTTTTGACGTACTTTATCGTTGCGTATTGTAGTTAAAATTTAGCTGAGTAAAAAATTAAATATGCTGCTCATTTGCTTTGCTTCAAAACATTATCGTTCCAAAGTTAACTTTGACTAATTCAACACTTGTTTCTTTCCTCGCCGATCTTCTATCACAATTGTATATTCACCATTTGGAACTACAATCCATTCAATTTCTTTTTTTGATTTTAACTCTACAAGATCATATGGTACACCGTTTTTAATTTCATTCTTATTGTAGAAAACTTCTACAAATAATGGATATTGAAAATCATCTGGTATAAAATCTACCAACCGCCAGGAGTTAGTTTCATTCTTTTTCCAAACTACGCGATCAGTATTGCTGAGGTAATCGGGATGAAAAACAAAAAGATCATTCTGATTTGAAAATTGGAAATCATGACCAAACGAATCAATCAAAACAAAGGGACGATTAAAACTTGTATCTGAAATCTCATTAAAATAAGTTTGGTTAATGGTTAGGATTTCCAGGCCCGTCATTTCTTCCAATCTCCCGGTCATTGACTTTCCCCATCCAGTTAGATCACCTTCTAAATTGTGGTCATAGCCACAATACAAAAAAACCTTTCCAGGTTCTTCGTCTTTCAAAAATTCATAACAATTTTTTGCCTGTTCCTCTTCGCGGAACCCATCAGATCCACCTGTCCGGTCTTCATATGGAAAAAGGACAAAACCCAAACGTAACGCCTCTCTGATAAAATTTCCAAATGTGGGTTCGTTGATGTAATATCCAAGGTCAAAATTTGGATACAACGGTTGATAAAAACGAGTAGTGTTTGTTAGTGCTTCAATCCCGATGTATTTGTATCCATTGTTTTTCAAACCAAGCAACAAACTAGCCGCAAAGGCTCGATGACTGGGGTAATGATGCGATTCGTTCAAAACTAGAATTTCACAATTTTTTGATTCTTCCAGAATATAATTTACCGCAGATATTTTCTTATACGTCAAAAAAAGTTGCGTATAATCCAGTTCTGGCAAACCAAGATTTCCCAAATCTCTTGCTTTGAGAAGCCGATCATAATCGGGGACAAATGCAAAATCAGTGTAATAATCCGGACTCGTTTCCTTTAATGAGTCTGACAGAATCAATGTCTCAATTTCCTCTGTAAACCAATAATGTTTGTCGCTTAAACTTTTTGTTCCGATGCAAGAAGATAAAATGCCGATACATAAAATCAAAACAACAAATCTTCCTTTTACAAAAATCATTTCCCTTGAATCACCATTTGCGTTGGAAAAGCCATTGCAATTTCATTTTTTCTGAATTGATCGTGAATCTGCATATTCATTTGGCTCATCGCAGTTGGAATATCAGCTTCTTTTAAAATGAAATAAACAAATTCAATGTTCAATGCATAGGCATCAAAACGATTGAATGCAACTTCGTGGGTTGATTCAACTTTGTCTGGATTGGCGGCTACAATTCCGTGTAATACGTCAATTGCCTTCTGAATTTTTTCGGGTGTTGATGAATAGACCAGACCTAAATTCAAGGTTACTTTTCGGGTAGGTTCTAGTGCAATATTTTCTACCGCATCATCAGAAAATTTGGAATTTGGAATGGTCACCAAACGTCCTTCACGATTTTGAACACGCGTACTTCTGATTCCGATCTCTTTTACTGTTCCGTCAATAGCGCCCACTTTAATTCGCTCACCTACTTTAAAAGGTTTGTCAACCAATATCATAATACCTCCAAAGAAATTTTTCACGGTATCTTGCGCAGCCAAAGCAAATGCCAAACCTCCAATTCCAAGTCCGGCCAGTACAGCGCCTACATCAAATCCGGCATTGTCCAATCCAACAATAATACCCAAAACCCAAATCAATAATTTGACTCCTTTTCGGATTAATGGTAAAACCTGATTGTCTAAATCAGATGATGTTTTTTTAGTTAAAGGCGTAACGTATTCAACAATCAAGGCATCAACTAATCTCACAATCAGCCAGGCAACATTCACAACCACCAAAAAACCAAAAAGTCCGTCAATAAAATTTTTTGTGTGTGAATAAGGAATTGTAATTCCCGCTTCCAAATCTTCAGCAGTTAATTTTGAAACCGAATAATTCAACATGCTGAATGCGTAGATAGATGCCGACAAGATCATACCAAAGATGACAGGCTCTTCCACCTGATCCACAATGATGTCATCTAATTTTGTTTTGGTGCGGCTGGTAAAGGCTTTAAAACATGTTTCGAAATGAAAAACAAAATTTTGGCAACAATGATGGAGCCTAAGATTATTCCTAAACAGATTGCATAATCCAGAACGGTATTGCCGTAATAAATTTTATTCCAAAAATTCATGCGTTTATTTTTTTAGCAAAGATAATGCGCCAAAAGTAATGATCTTCAAGAAAATAAAATTAACGACAGGCTTTACAGAATAAATCAGCAATTTCTTTGTATTCAAGAGCCCTTACGCCCATTTGCTCCCAGCGGAACAAATCACAAAACTCTGCGGGATTAGCATCCACCAGATTTTTGAAAACAAGGGTCATTTTTTCCACTCCTTTTTATTTTCAAACATTCCTAAAAAGTAACCCAGCTTGATGTACTGCTTATAAAGTTTTGGAATCTGCCCCGGCATTTTAGCATATTTGGCAAGCAGAATATAGGGCTCACTCGTATATCCCCAAGCAATTAAATATTGGCAGATAAAATAGGTTTGTTTGAGTGAGAATTTATTCTTGAGTACACTGTTCAGCAAAATCGGAACTACCATTTTATCCGAATAACGGAAATTCTGAACCCCGCTGATTAACTCCAGACATTCAATCCAGGCTATTTGTTTTTTACCTTTTATCTCCGGTAAAATCTCCCCAAAATCAGTTACATCAATAGCCTCGTTGCCATTAAAAATATTGAACAGCAATCGATATTCCAGAAAATCTGCCGTTGTAGGAATTGCTCCAATCTCTTTCAGATAATTCAACTTTTCTGCTGTAACGGGTTCGTCTGAAATAGTGAGTTCCAATATAAATTTATACCAGTGTAATTTTGCAAACTCCGGTGTTTCAGGAAAAGATAAATTCAGTAATGAATCTGCCAAAACCTCATCCCCGTTTATTGCGCGATTGCAGATTACTTCATAAAGCGGAATCAATTCACGCATGTTTTTTTGTTGGGTTAAATCCTTTAACCGCTGTACTGAAAAGCCATAGGCACCGCTTGCAATCTTCACATAGTCACGGTAAATAATCTGCACAGATGAATACCGAGTTTCATTCAATAAATTTTCAATGGGTGCTTCGCTCTTATGTTTGTTTGCCCACATGCGCAGTGAATCATCTGAATATTTTGCAATATCGTGATGGCCTAGCAAAACGAGTCCGGTTCTGAACTCATCAAAATTTTCGTAGAAATCACTTTTCATAGCCAGTACCGGATAGTATCTTTTCAAATAGTCAGATACCAAAGCGCCACGTTTTTTAAAAAGTTTTTCATTCGTCACCTCATCTCCTTCGATAGACGCAACACCTGTAAAATGGATGGATTGAATTTCATGCGTTTCTTTTACCAAACTATCCAGCGATGTAATTAAGGGCTGAAAAATGGAAGTGTCTTCATTTGTTTTTCCACGTTGAAAATTGATTCGCACTTCCACCGAATCTTCAATAATGATGGTGCGATCAAGATCAACAGATGGATTTGGAATGGTGAAGTATTCTTCTGGTTTCAGATAATCAGGAGTCACATAAATCGTCATCGTGTGCATACAAAAACGATTGCGTTTGACATAATTAAAATCTACCTGATAAAAAGTATCTGCAAATTCTGGTTTCTGACCCACATAGATCTTGATGAGATTCGGATGTGCATGCAAATCCGCCTTCAGTGATTTCTTATCAAGATAACCAATGTAGTAACCATCCGAATAAAGTGAGTTGTCATAACTTGCATTGCCGTTACAATCAAACTGCGAATTGTGTATGACATCAAATGCAATTCCACCTTTGGCGCCAAATACTTTAGCCAGATTTCGTTTGGCCATTTTTCCGCCGCTGGCATATTCATTCATGTTCCAATAATAAATGGAATCATTGGAAACAGTGTACCAACCAATAAATGCCTGATCTTTATTTAATTTTTTTTGTGTGCGTTTGCAGGCTCCGCATTCATCCTTATTTTTTATCGGAAGCACCGGCCCTCTATTAAAGGCGTAATTTTCAATAAACGGTTTTGAACCCAGTACCTGACAAACATATAGGTTTCCATCTTTTGCGTAAAAAGCATAAGCCACATTCTGAAATTCTGGCTTGAGAATAGTCTCATAATGTTCTTTGGAAGCTTTCCAGTTTTCTGCAATTTCTTTTGCAAGTTTTTGATAGGTCAGTTTACCGTTTGCGTCTTCATACATTTGCGCAATGGGTTGCACCTGAATATTCTCTCCAACCGCATTGTGTGTTCCACCATAAAATACAACACGATCATAAGGCGCGCGTTTTGATTTGGATTTTTGCGCATGTGTTAATACTTGATTTTCTGACATGTATTTTGCATGATCGTCGGCAGCCTTTGCCAATGTTTGGTCTGGCTGTAACGTATCCAGTCTTTTGCGGTCACGCAACGCGTTAATTTCTTCCGTCACCAATTGATTCAACAAATCATAATTCATTTTTGCAGGATCAATTTTATCCTGTGCAGTCAACTGAATTGACCAAAATGCTGCTATGATGATGAACCAGTTTTTCATTACAAAATTTGTATCAGATTTTTATGCCATGAATCTTTGACAGTAGATTTCCATTTTGTATCCAGATCTGATTTTGTTTCAATGAGATTATTAAAAACAGGAGTAGATTGACGGACCTGATCAGACTTCATTAATGCTTTAAAGTCTCCTAATGAAGTCAATTGAATTTTTTGATCTGAATCTAAATACGCAACCCGCAATCTGTCAAAAAAATCGATTGTAATTTCATCTCCAATTTTTTTGATGATGCGATTCAATGAGTCAATTGAACAACCGCTGGTAGGACTTTTCTTTTCATCTACACCAACAATTAAAAAGAGATTATCAGCCAAAACAAAATCACCATAAAGTTCATTTCCATGCGATGCCCAGGTTGGAATAAATTCAGTCATTTTATCCTGTACAAATTTCACTTCATCGTCTTTTAAAAAACGATTGGCCTGAAAAACCCAAACACGGGAATGAGGAGCTAGTTTATTGAGCATTTGGTATCAATTTATGTGTTAAAGGAAATAGTGAATAACGAATATTGAATGACGAATGACGACCAGCAGATCTTCCCATCAAACCAACTTCTCCGTTAACCTTTGTGTTCTCTGTGCCTCTGTGGTGAAAAACCAAATCAACCACGGAGGCACGGAGCGCACGGAAACCCACAGAGCGCGTTAGTGATGGATTTGTTTTAAATTTTTTCATGGGTCATTCGTTCTTCTTTTTTTTCAAATAATAAATGTCGAATATTAAATATCAAATAATAAATGAGATTTTGAGTCTATTTCCCTTTTACATTTAGCATTCGATATTGGATATTTATTATTCATTTTCAAACTTTTTTCTTTTCCTTAAACCATCTCACTGATAACTCCTTCTTTCAATGCAAACGGTGATATCACCAATTCATCCATTCCCAGTTTATCCATGATCCACTTTGTTTTTACCGCGGCCAAGGGCGCCATTTTTTTTCGGATTGGAATGATGTGCGGATTCTCATCACGTTCTTTTTGCGTGGAGCGAATTATTTTGTCCAAACTTTTATAGACTTCGTCTGCTTTCATGGTAACAAAAACATCTTCCGGAAATTCAGTTTCGTATGCCAGTTTAAAAAAAGTCTCAAAGGATCCACTTGCTCCAATCAAACGTTTACACGTCATGCCGTCAAAAAAACTCCCTGTTGCTTTTTCAAGATAGGCAATTATTTTTTGCGAATCAACCTCTGTCATTGGATCTGAAAAAGTGAAGAGCTGGTAAATACGGGATACACCAATTTCAAAACTTGCTGCTTTTTGAATTCCGGTTTGATCTGCTAAAATAAATTCTGTGCTTCCACCACCAATGTCCATTATCAAATCTGAACTTTCAAATTGATATCCAGAGGCAACTCCTTTGTAAATTAATTCTGCTTCACGATTTCCGCTGATGACTTCAATGGTTAGATCCAATTCTTTTTTTGCACGTGTAGTTAGTTCACTTGCATTCGTTGCATTTCGCAAAGCAGAAGTTCCAAAACCAACAATTAAATTAGTTTCCAAATCACGGCAGGTAGAACAAAATTTATGCAGTGTGGTCATGGCACGTTCAATGGCATCGGGTGATAATTTGTTTTCATTGATTCCACCCAAACCAAGGGCTACTCCATCTTTGGTGCTGAGAACCCGTTTAAGATTTGAGCCGTCTTTATCAGCCACCAGTAAATTAAAGGTGTTAGTTCCAAGGTCGATAATGGCAATTCGTTTTGTTCCCAAGTGTGCGTATTTTTTGGTCTCTTAATTCTCCCTTCGCACCAGTCTTCTTCTTTTCAGTTGGCAGTATTCAGTATGCAGTATGCAGTATGCAAAACTCATTAAAAATGACTGCCTATTGCCAACTGCCGACTAATATTCTGCCTATTGCCAACTGCCAACTAATTTTTTACCTCTTGCCTCACTACGCCTGACGCATCCACTTCAACAATTCTTTCCAGGTTGTTTTTTTACCGTACATCAAAATTCCTACGCGGTAAATTTTTCCGGCTAAATACGTCGTTACAATAAAACTGAAAGTCAAAATAACAAGCGACAAAATCAATTCCCAAATAGAAACACTGCCCGCTGCAATTCGCTGCAACATAATAATCGGTGATGAAAGCGGAATCTGCGAAAGCCAGACTGCTGTTGTTCCATCGGGATTACCTTGAATCATAATAGAAACAATGTAGGTAAACATCAACGGCATCATCACCGGTAACATCAATTGTTGTGTATCTGTTTCTGAATCTACTGCTGATCCAATCATGGCAAAAAGACTTCCGTACAATAAATATCCGCCAATAAAATAAATCAGGAACATAGTGACCAGTAATGGCCAGTTCACAAAATTGAAAAACACCTCAGCCCATTCACTGCGCATGGTTGCTGTTTCCATTCCGGTGCTGATCTCACCAATCACTGCTGCCTGATCATTAATACCCTGCCAGTTTTCTGGCGTCATAATATCTTTAAATACAAAACTCTGCAAGCCAATCAGCAAAACAGAAATCAGTACTACCCAAATTAAAAACTGGGTCAAGCCAACCAAACCAACCGCAATGATTTTGCCCATCATTAATTCAAATGGTTTTACTGACGACACAATAATTTCAACAACACGACTCGTCTTTTCTTCAATGACGCCACGCATCACCTGTGCGGCATAAACCAAAATAAACATGAAGATGAAAACGGAAAATGCAAGTCCAATCATTTGTGCTTTATCGCGAATACTTTTTTCTTTGCTGTCATCAAAACTTTTCAGTACAAATTTCATGCGCTGACGAATCTTTCTGTATTCATCAATAGACAAACCTTTGTCCATGGCAAAATATTCTTCCAGCCTTAATTCAATTTTATCATGGATATAATCTTTGGCTTCTGCACTTGGTTCTTCTCTATAAATTCCCGTGATGGTTTTATTGGTGATGACGGTTGGATTCAAAGTGATAAGAACATCGTACTGCTGCATGTCTTGACGACTGGCAAACATGGCCGAATCAACATAATCTTCATAAAAAAAGAAAGTTGCAGGCGGATTTTTTTCATCAGCGCCAACAAAAATTCGTCCGTCACATAGATTGCGCGGATCTGAAACCAAAACACTGACATGTTTTTTTTCTTCGATGCTCAACCACATGGCCAAGAACATCAAACCAACGATTAAAACCGGAACTAAAATCGTAAGTACAATAAACGCGGTCTTCTTGACACGTGAGCTATACTCTCTTGAAATAATCAAACCAATTTTACTCACCTTGTCCTCCTTTCTCACCTTTTACCGCACGAATAAAAATATCATTCATGGTTGGCATCACTTCATTCACAGATTGAATTTCTACTACTGGCATAACTGTTTGCAACAAATTATTCAGCGTATTTCCTTTCAATAATTTCACATGTGCCACTGCATGTTCTTCATCCAACTGATAAGAATGCTCCAAAGCATAATCTGCCCACAAGGAGTTGGCAAATCCAAACATCATTCCTTTAAACTGAACGGCATAGGTATGTGTTCTGTATTGTGCTTTGACGTCTTTCAGTGAACCGTTCAAAATCAATTTTGCTTTATCAATTAATGCAATTGAATCGCAAATTTCTTCTACACTGGTCATGTTGTGTGTAGACAGCATGATGGATGTTCCGTTGGCTTTTAATTGCAAAATTTCTTTGCGCAAGATATCTGTGTTGATTGGATCAAAACCTGAAAAGGGTTCATCCAGAATCAGTAATTTAGGTTCGTGCAAAACAGTGATGATGAATTGAATTTTTTGCGCCATCCCTTTTGAAAGTTCTTCAACTTTCTTATCATACCAGGATGTAATTTCAAATCGCTCAAACCAATATTCCAGTCTTTTTTTAGCGTCTGCTTTTGAAAGACCTTTTAATCGTGCAAAATAGAGTGCTTGTTCACGCACTTTCATTTTTTTATACAAGCCTCTTTCTTCTGGCAGATACCCAATATGTGCAACATCATCTCGTCTGATTTCACGACCTTCCAAAAAAACTTTTCCTGAATCGGGTCCGGTAATTTGATTGATGATGCGGATTAAACTGGTTTTTCCAGCTCCGTTAGGCCCAAGCAAACCAAAAATTTCGCCTTTTTTTGTGGTGATAGAAATATCATCAAGGGCTCTGTGACCCGCGTATTGTTTGACAATATGTTCTACCCGAAGCATTTCCATTTATTCAAATTCAGAAATTTAACTCGTAAAGTTAGCCGCATAGTGCCGCATTTTCCCATCGCTTTAAAGCAATTGTTCACAATCATTTTTTGATTTCGTAACAAATAACGCAAGCTGGTCTGTTGGTCACAGCCACTGTACAATATTGGCCAGATTCTTGAAAAACCAATTGCGGCCTCAACTTTTGATTTTCAACCAACTAAAACAAACCTTCAATCGTCAGTCAATGCACAGTGGTTTTACTTTCTAAATTATTATTATCTTTCCCTCGTGATCATTCGAAAAGCTACCATATCTGACCGTGAAGGCATTGCAGAATTATACCGCACCGTTGCCGGCAATGTTATTGGTATATCCCGCAGGCCGCATGAAATCACGGATACTTACGTGTACGCCTTGCTCAATAAAAAACCATCTGACATTGTTTGTTTGGTGGGTACCAACGAAGACGGTGAAATTATTGGTGTGATTCATGGAATTAAAAACGGATTGGAAGTCTACAGTCATGTGCTGGCAGATCTTACAGTCATCGTTAAACCAGAAGAACAATCAAAAGGAATTGCGACTAAATTATCCATGGAATTCCTGCAGCATATTTATACCCAACGCGCAGACATCATGCGTGTGGAAATGGAAGTTATTACCATTCTTAAATTAATTCAGGCTTTTGAATTTGCCGGCTTTGTAAAAGAAGGTGAAACCACCAACCGCATTAAAAATGTGGATGGTACTTTTTCTAACAGTGTCTTAATGGCCTGGTTCAATCCGAACTTCAAACCTTAATGGCCGATCCCCGAATTATTATGGTGCTTGGAGCCTTGTTTGGCTTTTTTTATGCATTCAAAATCAAAGGTACCTACAGTCGTGTTATAACATGGGCAAGCATTGTTGCCATTGGTGTGATGCTGATCAGTAAAGTAGAAATTGCGATTGATGGCTATTATCTTTTTACGATTGTGCAGATTGGAATTATCATTTATACTTTTTCAGATGATACTTTTTCGCAACTTAAAAAAACACTCTTAGTTGTAAGCGCTGCCGCTACGCTGCTTCCAATGATATTATTTTTAGGCCTCAACCCATTCTTTAACCTGGCGGCTTTGCTTTGTGGTTTGATCCAACTCAGTATTTTCGTTTATGCGCTCATCAAAATTGTGAAAGAGTTGAAAGAAGAAATGGGGTTTTTGATCATGCTGGCGGCTTTTTCGCTGACTCATTTTTTGGTTGGGATTTTGTTTTTTGCGGCTGGGTAATCAGTTTAAATACGTTTGGCTGAAGAACCACTACTGATCAAATCTTTTATCGGAGTCTGTCATCTCGATCCGTCAGCTGACGGAGAGGATCCCATCGATCTAACGTTAGATTATCATTAGAATACACCCAACAATTTAAGCATCATTCAGGAGATTTCTCTCTTCACTGCGTTGCGTTCGAAATGACTCCTTCAAAAGGAAAATCTCCAAAGAAAAAATTATTTCACCAACTGCCCCAACACAACCTTTTCTACTTTTTCAAGGGCGTAATCAATTTCAGCTTTGGTGGTGTAACGGCTGAATGAAAAACGTACGTTCGGACGATTGTTGTCAGCGTTGATGCCGCGCAGAACATGAGAACCAGTGCTGGCTCCAGAGGTGCAGGCGCTGCCGCCTGAACAAGCAACACCATCTAAATCCAATAAGAAAAGCATCATGGATTTATGTTCAAAATCTGGAAACTTTACATTCAAAACAGTGTACAAACTTTTTGCTGGTTCAATTTCACCATGAAACTCAACACCCGGAATTCTTTTTTTCAATTCATCAATCATGTATGATTTTAAACCTTGTACATAATTTTGATGTTCGGTGATATCGTGATTAGCCAACTCAAGTGCTTTGGCAATACCTGCAATGCCAATTAAATTTTCTGTTCCACCGCGCAAGCCGCGCTCTTGTGCACCGCCGTGAATGAGAGGTGTCATTTTCAGATTTTTATTGACATATAAAAATCCAATGCCTTTAGGTCCGTGAAATTTATGGGCCGCTGCGGTAATAAAATCAATGTCTAATTCTTTCAGATTAATTGGGTAATGTCCCATCGTCTGAACAGTATCTGAATGAAACAGTGCGCCGTACTTTCTGCAGAGATTACTCACTGCTTTAATATCTAACAGCGTTCCAATTTCATTGTTGGCGTGCATTAAAGAGACCAATGTTTTTTCACCCGTTTTTAAAAGTTCTTCCAAATGGTTTAAATCTACAACACCGGTTGGTGAGAGTTTTACCTGTTCAAATTTTACTTTTTTATGCGCATCAATCGAATGCCCTACGGCGTGATGTTCAATGGTAGATGAAATGATACGTGTAACACCAGCATCATTCACCGCGCAGGCAATGGCCATATTATCAGCTTCAGTTCCGCCTGAAGTAAAAATAATTTCTTTGGGTTCAGCATGAATTAACTGCGCAATGCTGCGTCGTGCATGTTCAATGATCGCTTTTGATTCACGCCCAAACGAATGTTGTGACGATGGGTTTCCAAAGTTATTTTTCATCACATCAGCCATCACCTCAATAACTTCAGGAGCCATGGGTGTAGTTGCAGCATTGTCCAAATAAGCGCGCATAATCAAAATTGTTGAACCGCAAATTTAAGGAAATATGGCTAATGTAAGGTGATGGACCGCCAATGGCTTTAGGGGGGTGAGAATCCAAGAGTTTGGGGAAGTTGTTAAGAGAATTCAGGTGCCACGAGAAAGGATGGACTTCGTCTAATTTCATTTCGCGCGCGAGCGACGGGATGATTTCATCGCTGGTATTAAAAACAAATCAGTTTACAAATTTATTTTTGCCAAGTAAATGCCCGATAGAAATTCCAAAATAGTGAAAGCGTCCATTCTTTTCTTGCGTTGAAAGAGAAATCATTGGTTTAGTAGAATACTCTAGCCCTAAAACGAAGTTGTTGAAATTAAACTTAATTTCTTCAATAAAAGCATATTCGATCACCCAATCCGATCCCAAAATATCATCAGTACCCGCAACTATTCCACCACTCAACATAGGCTCTATTGAAAACTTTTCCTTAATTTGAAAATGGCAACCTATACCAACATGCAATGGTGTGAGAATAATCCCAGATGCTTCGCCTCCGTAAATTCCAAGCCTTAACCATGTCAACCTTAAGATACCGGTGAACTTGCCTTTTCTCAAATACCAGTTGTTACCTCCTTTAATCTGAATACCACCGCCAAAATCTGGTGAGTTTGAAATCATATTAACTCCTGGACTTAGATTGGTTATCACCTTTTTTCCAACGGGGTCATTTATTCCAATAAACGGAGTAAAATCAAAAAAGTACTTTTTTAGGATTGGATATTTTATTGTCTCTTGTGAAAAGGCATTTATTGATAGTAAAGAAAGAATGATAACTACCCTTGTCATAAAGCACTTTATTAACGGTATTGCTCGTTCATGTCCGAACAATTTCAATAAAACTAAATTAACAACTTACCCCGGATACCAGGTAGTCCCCTTTTCAAAAAAGCGAAGATCGCGCAGCAATTTATTGAAGACGTGATATTGACCAACTACCAGGCCGCCGTTTTTTAAGAGAACCCACAAACGGTCCTGATCAAATTCAATTAACTCACCATCATACCCGTAACGAACTTCAAGCATGCGTTTTTTGTAAAGTTTGATTTTATTGGCTTCACCTGCTTTATTGGTTACTTCGATTGTATAATACGGCGTTGCCATTTTTAATGAATCAACTTGCTTTTTGTTGAGCAAGGTATTGTGCGATTCGAAGTGAATTTTTTTATAATACAAAATATAGGCACGAACTTTTGTAGTATCAAAATCGGCAACTGATTTAGTATTGTTGTAGAGTGAAAAATTGTTTTCAGAGTTTGCTACAATTTTGAAATTGTATTGGGATGAATCCGGAATTTGCACATCAATACTTTTTACATCCAAAGGCTCGTAATTGAAAATTCCGGTGCATTGAAACTCGAGTGGATTGGTGATGAAGCGACTTTGCAAACTGCCGTGTTCATTAGGCATGTGCATGATAAAAGGCTCAGGAGATTTTCCTTTTTCAGGATCTTTCAGCAACATATAAGTACCGTAATGATCTGCCGTTGCATTTCCAATATACCATGTTTTTGTAAGCACCCCTTTTTGATAAATTTCCATTTTACGGTGATGCGCTGTCAGATTTTTATTGACAGTTTCAATCGATTCTTTTGGAACCAAACCTTTCACGGCAATGTGTTTGATCGTTTCAAGAATAGTCAGCACCAAATGTTGTTGTACACAATCACCTTTATCAGTGCTCCAGCCTTGTGGTGTGCGTATCAAATTAATTCCGGCACTGCCTTCTGTATCGGTCAAAATTAATTTGTCAATGGAGGCTGTGTCTTTCACTGCAAAATCAGAAAGCGCTTCTTCTGCCATTTTTGAATTGCCATCTTTTTTGCTCAGGGTATAAGCAAGATAAGCTAGACCAGCAACAAGAATCAGAATGAGGGGCGTTTTAAATTTTTTCATAGCGGCGCAAAATTAAATCTATTGCGTGAATGTCAAAGATACAAAAGCTGTGTAAGTGATGAGATTGATATTTTGGAAATATTCTACTGGTCTGTTGAGATAGTGATACTTCAACGTAAACCAAGAAATGCGAGCTTGTTTGAAACTTCAGTGAATTCAAAAGATCACATCATGCAATTGGATGTGCGCGTTATCTTAACGATTTCCGTCATACTCTAACCTCTTCATTCTTTTGTCTTGATACAAAAGAATCAAAAAATCAAGGCCTACAAAACACTCTGGCGTCAATACTCTCAAATTGTAAGTGCGGGCGGGTGATCTGCTCCGCTGCGCTGCGCAGCTTCCCGTCCTTACTAGAAATTTGCTTCGTCTTTCCTTGTCATGTTTTGATGGCCAGGTTGCCAAACTTCAACGAATTTTACTTTAATCAGACAGGCATTATGTAGGTATAAAAAAAACCGCCCCAGCAAAGCCAGGGCGGTTTCAAATAATATTTTTAGAAATTAGCCGCGGTCACCTACAAAGCGCAGAATCGACATAAATAAGTTAATGAAAAGAATATACAAAGTCAATCCACCCATCAATTCTTGTTTCTTGCGCTCATCACCAGTCAATGCAGGATTTGCAGCGATCGATTTCATACGTTGCATTTCCCAGGCAGTTAAGCCGGTGAATACAAATAGTCCAAGGAATGAAATGACATAAGACATAGTTTCACTTTCCATGAAGAAGTTCACTAAGCCTGCGATAAACATTCCAATAAAAACCATGTACAAAAGCGATCCCATTTTGCTTAAATCAGTTTTAGTGAAATAACCGAGCAAAGCCATGGAACCAAAAGCACCGGCTGTTACAAAGAATGTCAAGGCAATAGAAGAGGACGTATAAATCAAAAAGATGAAGCTCAAACTCAATCCAATTAGAACAGAATAAAGAATGAACATGAACATGATTCCGCCAAAGCCTACTTTGTTAATCATGGAATGAATTCCAATCACTACCAAAAGTGGTGAAAACATAATGAGGTATCCAAAAGCAGACAATCCGCTTTCAGTAAACATCATGGAAAAGAAACCGATAGACGTTGAAGCGTAATAGGCTATTCCGCCTGAAATGGCCAATGCAAAGAACATGTACTTATAAACATTTGCAAAAAACGTTCTGGACAAATCAGCTACTGACTTACCGCCGTCAATCACATCATAATTACTGTAACTCATAATTTTAAATTTTAAGAATCAAATTTACTAAAAATATAGTTTTATTTTTGTTAGAGGACGAGCAAAAGCATTGCCAATCCTAAAAACCTGACAAACTGTCTTAAGAAACATACCAAATGATTGTAGTAACAGGAGCAGCCGGCTTTATTTCATCGTGTCTTGTCAGCGCATTAAACCGCGCAGGGCATAACGATGTCATTGTAGTCGATGATTTTTCCAGAGCAGATAAGAACTTAAATTTAGATCATAAAAAAATTCAGGAACGGGTTGAACGTACCGTCTTTTTTGATTGGGCTGAAAAAAACGCAAAACAAATCACCTTTGTATTTCACCTGGGCGCCCGCACCGATACCACCGAATTCAACAAAGCCATTTTTGACGAGCTCAACGTAAAGTACTCACAAGACATGTGGAACTTTTGCACAAAACATCAGATTCCGTTAGTGTATGCAAGCAGCGCAGCAACGTACGGTTTGGGTGAGTTTGGGTATGAAGATTCGCATGAAGTGGTTTCTAAATTGAAGCCGTTGAATCCCTATGGAGATTCTAAGAATGAGTTTGATAAATGGTGTCTTCGACAAGCTCAGACACCTCCACTATGGGCTGGTTTAAAGTTTTTTAATGTCTACGGCCCCAATGAATATCACAAAAGCAGAATGGCATCTGTCATTTTTCATGCGTACAATCAGATTGCTGAAAACGGAAGCATGAAATTGTTTCGTTCACACCGGCCTGATTATACAGATGGTGGTCAGCTGCGCGATTTTGTTTATGTCAAAGATGTGGTGAACGTTTGTTTGTTTATGATGAATCACAAACCGGAATCAGGCTTATACAATTTAGGTACAGGCAAAGCGCGTACGTTTAAAGATTTAGCACTTGCCACATTCAGCGCATTAAGCAAAGAACCACAGATCAATTTTATAGATACACCGGCAGATATCCGCGATAAATACCAATACTTCACAGAAGCCAACATGTCCAAATTAATTCGCAACGGATACACTACTCCTTTTCATACACTTGAAGAAGGTGTGAAAGATTATGTTCAGAATTATCTGAACGGACACCGCTATCTCTAAAACCCACAACTCATGGATAAACCACTTGATATTCAACAGCGCCTTTTAGAAGGAGTAAAACAAAAATTACCCAAAGGTGAAAAGCTTGCGCAAATCATGATGGATATCCTGAATCTGAGTCAGGATGCTGTGTACAGAAGAATACGTGGCGAAGTACCCTTGACTATTTTTGAAACCAAAATCCTCTGTGAAAAATACGATATCTCATTTGATGATTATGGAACTTTTCGAAAAGGTCAGGTTACCTTTTCATATAATGCGCTCACAAATATTGAACTCAATTTTGAAAATTACCTGGTTGGTTTAAGAGATGGCATGCGCCAAATAAAAAATCTTGAAAATCCTGAACTGTACATGAGTATTAACGATACTCCACTTTTTCAGTTATTCAATCTTCCTCACTTAACACGATTCAAATTTTTCTTTTGGGCAAAAACCTATTTGAAAATTCCGGCTTATGTCAATGAAAAATTCAAGCGTGAAAAAATTGATAAAAAAGTTTTACAGATTGGAATTGAAGCGCATAATATTTACAACTCGATTACCACTCATGAAGTTTATAGTCATGAGGCTTTGCGCGGCACATTAAGACAGATTCAATATTATTTTGATGCAGATCTTTTTGAAGATCCAACCTATGCCCTTGAACTGATTGACAATTTACTTCAGCTCACTCAACATATTCAAAAGCAAGCTGAGATTGGCAGAAAATACGCGCGCGGAAATGAACCGGTAAATGCCGGAAATGCATTCCACATGTACTTTAATGAAACTTTTGTTGCAGATAACACTTATCTCATTAAATGGAAAGACGGAAAAGCAGTTTATATCTCACACAATATTTTGAAGTACCTGCTGACTTCTGATCCTTTCTACACAAGCGAAACTGAATTCACCCTTCAGAATTTATTTGCCAATTCAAGTCCAATCAGTGTAGTTAACGCAAAAGAAAGAAGCAAATTTTTCTCTAGTCTTGAGCGTACCATTCAGACTTTCAGAAAACACATAGAAACGGCGCTTGAAACTGCCAATTAATCCTGAATCATCAGGACCGGACTTTTTGAATGCAAGGCTAACTGACGCGTTGCACTGGTTGTAAAAAGTTCTTCTACAAAACCATGTTTACGTTTCAGCATCACCAATAAGTCACACGGATGCGAACCGGTATAAGCCAAAATTCCATCGACTGCATTATTCGCTGGTTCGTAATGAAATTCCAATGTTTCCCTTGCAGAATCTGCAATGAATTTGGATTCAATTTTAGCAAAGGAACCACTCGTAAGACTAGCCTTATCAATCACGTGCAGAATATCAATATTGATTTTCATGCCGTTGATTAATTTTTTGAATTTATCAAAGACCAAACTTGAATTATCATTTAAAAAATCAGATGCAAAAATAGTATGATGCCAGCCATGCCATTCAGCGCCCAGAGGAACCGTGAGAATTGGAACCTTTATTTTTCTGAGCAATTGGGAGGTGTTGCTGCCAAAAATCTTTTTTACAAAATTGCTGGCTCCGGTAGTGCCCATAACTATGAGATCAACGGGTGTTTTTTTCAGCATCATTTCAACGCCTTCAGCTAAATATCCATAGTGACTTTCTGCCTCAATGCTGACCGCAGTAATCCCAAACTCAGTTTGAATTCGTTCCTGAAAATCCTGCAAACCATTTAAAGAATCGCGTTCCAGAATGTCTTTAAAATCAATCATGACATTTCCATGACCAACCGGAATCTGGTAACAATTCAACAACACCAGTCTGGAATGATTCGCCATAGCCAGCTGATACGCATAGCGTAACGCATTGTATGCGCTCGGCGAAAAATCTACGGGTACCAGTAATGTTTTCATTTCTTAATTTGGTCGAAGCACAAATTTCGTTGCTTCGATCGCCAAATGAAATGAAATTTGCCAAATGAGAACCTGATAAATATCAGTCAGGCTGTTAAAAGTGGCTAGAAACTAGGACTTGAAATCGTGCGGTACTTTTGAACCGTGATCTTTTTATCCTTAGGATATTTAATGGTAAAGCCCAGTTTATAAGTTGCCGACTGACCCGGCGCCAAGTTCACGATCCATAATAATCTGCCTGTTGTCAGGTTATGATCAGCGCCTGAAATTTCATCTACAGTCACTTCAATATCGCTGTCTTGCGAAATTGGAATCTGATCAAAAAGATTTAATTGAACAGCAGTTTCACGGTTATTTTTCACGGTTATTTCATAAGCATAAGAATCTTTACGGTTAGGACCCACTACTTTTTTGTCGCTGAATTCTTCCAACAATCTGCGCGTAATTTCAACACGTGAATCTCTTCCAAAAGACAAGCGCAAAGTATCTTCCACATTGGCAGTATTCAAATACGATTGCCCGACATAGGTCTCTGCAAAATAAACATTGGTTGGTCCCGGAATTAAATCCAATTTTTCCCAGCCCACAATATTTGCCAGCAAGAAGGCATCTTTATCCAGTTTAGGAACGGCTTTATGTGAGAACGTTGCATCCAGCGAATGGCTTGTGATATCGACCAGATAAGGTTTAGAATCACTTGGTATCGTATACTTTTTATCAATCACAAATTCACGCGTAAGTTGAGCAACCTGAATAGAAGTGAATGCTACAGTAGAACCTTGTGAACCTGATCCGCCTTGAATTGGAAAACCATTTGCATCATTACCGCCTAAAAATAAACCATCCAGATTTTGACTCATCTGCGGAGCCATATTTGAATTCCATGAATATTGCGCGAATGCGCGGTTTTGTGGAACTACGTACTGTTCACCTTTTTCAAAGTCTCCTTCAGAATTACTGAGTGAACTGTAATTCAAATACCAAGGACTTAAAGTTGGAGCAGATGCACTGACATTTGGATCTGAAGTAGATAAAACCAAATTCACATCACTCCAGTCTGTACCGGTATTATTAAAAACTTTTGCTTTGTATTTCAATTCAATTTTACCTGAAATATTATCTGCAGAGAGATCATAATTTGCCTGCCAGCCACAATTTGAAACAATAAATTTCAAATCAATTTCCATCGTTGTCGCTTCTGCGCAATCTATCAAAACTATAATTTGATTACTCTTTATTGTTTCTTTGTAATTCAATTCAGTCAGCTGATTCTGATAACGCCAAACCAACGCATTTGCTTCGGCAATTTTTGTATTATAATCGGTGATGATTTTATTCAATTCCATGATTCGTGTGCGGTAAAAAGTTGCCATTGCTTTTAATTCCTCCACAGATAAATTTTCATTCTCACCCTTTATATCATTATTGCGCATAATCAAATCCTTTTCATGTGCATAAGCATCCAGTTCATTATTGAGATCAGATTGCTTCAATCTTAAAATTGTCAAGGTATCCTGCAGCTGTTTGATGCGTGGATTGTTGTCTACGAATGTCAGATAATCAATTTCAGAACTGACAGAAACCAGATTGAATTCTTTGTTTGCGTTAAACTGAACACTTTTATGATCTGCAACCGTTGAAATATCAGTGAAGATTAATTTATTTCTTCCCTTTTTAACATTGACCGTTGCTGTACGATTTTCTTCACCACCGGTGATAAAGACAGTTACTTTCTTGATTTGACTTGCAATTTTAATTGAATTGATTTCTTGTGTGTGACCAGCCAGGCTGATAAAAAACACAAATAATAAACCAGCGATTTTTTTCATAGTTCAAGATTTCATTAGATGACTGAAAGGTATTACAACTCAGCGCTGTAAAGGTTCAGTTTAAGATAGTTTAACAATCTCAGGGGTTAATATGTTACAGAAGTGTTAAAGAAGATTTTATGTCAACCTCAATTTCTATTTTGAGGAATTGCTGTTTTTTGAAGCACGTCCAAAATAAAATTCACTGCACCTCACAACGGTTACGTAGTGTTTTTTGTATAAAATCTTCTCTGCGATCTTTGCGCCTTTGCGGTGGAAAACGATTGCGCGGTTTATCAAAATTCTAAAATTTATAGGACGTGAAAAAAAATAACCGCAGAGTCGCAGAGGACGCAAAGAACATAAAGGGTCTGTTTTAAATCCAAACTTTAGACCCCTCTGAACAGTTTTGACAAATTGCTATTTGCTGACGGTTTTTTAAGATTTGTTTTTGAAAATGATGATTCACATTTCCTTTCCAGATGGATTTGAATTTTTGTGTTGAGAGATTACCCAAGGCGTGTTTGGCATCTTTATCAAAACAACAAGGTACCGCTGTTCCATCCCATGTAATCACGCAACTGCTCCAGCTGCGCCAGCATGAGTTTTTAAATTTATTTTTGAGCACCAATTTTCCGGCAGCATCTTTTTTGTATCGCGCAAATTTTTCTTGTTTTGGTATGAGATCATTGCCGTTTTCAAAATCATAAACTTGCACTGTTTTTAACGTCAGACGATCGACTCCGTATTCATCTGCCAGCTTCTTAATCTCTGGAATCTGATGTTCATTATAACTCACCACCAAAAACTGAAAGGTCACGATTGGATAAACTGAATTTCGCTTTTTCTTTGCTTCAATCAGATTTTTTGTGCCTTCTAAAACTTTTTCCAGACTGCCTTCGATTCTATATTTTTCGTAGGTTTCCTGACTGGTGCCATCAATCGAAATAATCACTTCGCTTAAACCTGATTCAATAATTTTTTCAGCTGTTTCAGAAGATATAAAGTGTGCATTCGTAGAAGTCACCACATAAATATTTCGCTTACGTGCTTCTTTAACCAGATCTAAAAAATTGGGATTAATGAACGGCTCACCCTGAAAGTAATAGTTGATGTGTTGCAGTGAGGAACCTAATTGATCTAAAATTAAGGTATTGAATTCGGGTTTCAGATTTCCGGTTGGACGTGTAAATTGTCTCAAACCACTTGGACATTGCGGGCAACGCAAATTGCAAGCAGTAGTAGGCTCAATAGAAACCGCCATGGGCATTCCCCAATGGATTGGTTTTTTAAAAAGATACGATAATTGAAAAGAGATTTTCAGAATCAGAAAATTCCAAACTCGTTTTGGCGTTGCAGTTTTTAATATGGCTTTGTTGCGGGCGTTCAAACTTATCTATAAAGTCTTACTAAGGTAGGCAAAAAGCAGATATGGCTTAAATGCAAATCAGATAGAGATATAGTGGATCAAGCCAAAGCTACTTAATCTTCACACTTATTTTGTAGAGATCGCCGATCTCAGAATGGTCAAATTGTCACCTTGAGTGACTTTGATTTCAATCCATCCATAGCGGTCTTCAGTCCTGCCAAGGGGATCCTGAACAAAGTTTGCGGACGCCGCATAGTGAAACTATGTCCCCAAGGTGAATCCCCCTCTGTATAAAAATAGTGTTACCCAAAATTTTGTGGGGTCTTGAAAGGTTTCGATAGGTAAAAATTTCAAATTTGAAATCGTTGAATTGGTCGAATCAATGACATGGGCCGGAAATACTTCAATTTTATTCAGATAGAAAAATTGATTCACCGTTTCAACTTCAATTTTTCGATACGTATTTTTATAAACACCAGCCGGAAATGAATAACCATTACACGTCTTTATCAACATCATGTGATACAGGAGACCATTGCTAGTGCATCGATATATATTATGCTCAGTTACAGCAGCCCTTTGTTTTGCCTGTAAAATAAAAGGTATGATTTTTTTCACACCTGAAATAAAAATTAGCGCAATGACTGCAATTCTTGAATGATATTTAAGTAGTTGCTCCATCATGAATCCGTTCAACCTTTATAATGCGCCTCGTAATACTTCTGATAATCACCCGAAGTAATTGCATTGACCCAGTTTTCATTTTGCAAATACCAGTCTACCGTTTTTTCAAGACCTTCTTCAAATTTGATGGAAGGCATCCAACCCAATTCATTTTTTATTTTGGTAGCATCAATTGCGTAACGCAAATCATGTCCTGCACGATCGGTAACATAGGAAATCAATTTTTCAGATTCACCCGCAGCACGATTCAATTTGCGATCCATGATCTGACATAAAAATTTCACCAGCGCAATATTGGTCCACTCATTCCAGCCGCCAATGTTGTATGTTTCTCCAATTTTGCCAGTATGAAAAATCACATCAATTGCACGCGCGTGATCTTCAACCCACAACCAATCACGCACATTTTCACCTTTGCCATAAACAGGCAGCGGCTTGTTGTGTTTGATATTATTGATCATTAACGGAATCAACTTTTCAGGAAACTGATGTGATCCATAATTGTTGGAACAGTTTGAAATTTTAACAGGCAATTTATACGTGTGATGATAAGCTCTGACTAAATGATCTGAACTTGCCTTGGAAGCTGAATACGGACTGCGCGGATCGTAGGCGGTAGTCTCTTCAAAAAAACCTTCTGCACCTAATGAACCGTAAACCTCATCTGTAGAAATATGATAGAAAATATGATTTTCATCTTTCCAATAATTGCGCGCTGCTTCCAAAAGATTTGCAGTACCTACAATGTTGGTCATGATAAAATCCATCGGACCAGAAATAGATCTGTCCACATGAGACTCTGCGGCCAAATGCAAAACGTCTGTAATGTTTTTCTCTTCAAAAAGTTTTGTCAGAAAATTTTTATCCTGAATGTCTCCTTTTACAAACTCATAATTCGAAGCCTTTTCAACATCACGGATATTTTCAAGATTACCAGCGTAAGTTAATTTGTCAAGATTGACAATTTTATACTGCGGATATTTATGGACGAATAAACGTATGACGTGAGAGCCTATGAAGCCTGCGCCGCCGGTTATTAATATGGTTTTTGGTTGTGACATGGATCTAATTTATTTCACCTTTTGCGGTCACTTCGGCTCCGCTCAGTGACCACTGAACGCATGCACAAATTAACTCAACAAAATTTGAACGATTGATTTTTATTGTTTAACCGATGGCTGAGCGGAGCCGAAGCCACCATAGTTTGGTTATAAAGACCAATAATCAATATTCTTAATCTTGCCTTTATAAATACCTTTCAAATCAACAATCAAACCTTTGTCATCCTTCAGCATTTTTCTTAAGTCTGCTTCAGAATAGTTTGCGTATTCTTTGTGATTTACTGCGATAATAATTGCGTCGTAATCATTGGTTGGTTTTTCACACAAGTTGAAGCCATATTCATGGAAAACTTCAGCTGAATCTGCGTGCGGATCAATTACATCTACCTTGCAGGCAAATGATTCCAATTCAGAAATCACGTTAACCACTTTTGAATTTCGGATATCAGAAACATCTTCTTTAAAAGTTGCACCCATGATTAATACTTTTGATTCCATCGGATTTTTTCCGTGACCAATCATTTTTTTCACAGTTTGTTTTCCAACGTAGAAACCCATTGAGTCATTTACGTAACGACCAGAATTGATAATCTTGGCGTGATAGCCTAATTGTTTTGCCTTATGTGTTAAATAATATGGATCCACTCCAATACAATGTCCGCCAACTAAACCTGGTTGGAATTTTAAGAAGTTCCATTTTGTTCCGGCAGCTTCTAAAACATCATACGTATTAATTCCAAGACGATTGAAGATGATCGACAATTCGTTTATCAAAGCAATATTTACGTCACGTTGTGTGTTTTCAATAATTTTTGCAGCCTCTGCCACTTTGATTGATGCAGCGCGATGAACTCCTGCAGCAACTACCAATTCATATACTTTTGCAACTTGTTCAGACGACTCAGGACTGCAACCAGAAGTAACTTTTACAATGGATGAAAGTGTATGAACTTTATCTCCCGGATTAATACGTTCAGGCGAATAACCAACTTTAAAATCTGTCTGGAACTTCAATCCAGATTCAGCTTCCAAAACCGGAATACAATCTTCTTCAGTACAGCCCGGATAAACGGTTGATTCGTAAACAACATAATCACCTTTTTTCAAAACTTTACCCACGGTTCTGCTGGCGCCAAGAAGCGGTGTAAGATCTGGTAAATTACTTCCATCAATTGGTGTCGGAACCGCCACAATGAAAAAAGTAACATCACTCAAGTCATGAATATTGGCTGTGAACTCGATATCACATCCGTCAAAATCAGATGAAACTAATTCATTGCTTGGATCAATTTTATTTTTCATCATATCAACGCGTTTTGCATTGATATCAAATCCAACAACTTTAATCTTTTTTGCAAATTCAAGCGCAATCGGTAGTCCAACATAACCCAATCCGATGACTGCTAATTTAGTTTCCTTTTTTACAAGTTTTTCGTAAATGCTCATGATATAATCCTTACTTAATTACTACTTATTTTTTTGTTGTTGATCACGCACATCATAAATACGTTGAATGATCTCTACTACTTTTAATCCTTCCAAAGCATTGGTTGTTGGCTGCGTTCTATGCATCAGCGAGTCAACTACGTTTTCAATGATGTGGTGGTGATTAGCCGCAGAACCTTTGTACGCACCATAATCATTTGCAGGATTTGACGGACGTAAAACAGGCATCACATAATCTTTAATGTGACACACTTCAATTTCATTCATGTATTGACCGCCAATTTTTACACTGCCATTTTTTCCAATGATCGTCATAGAACTCTCCAAATTGGTATCGTAAACGGATGTCGAATAATTAATCGATCCCATTCCACCGTTCAGAAAATCAAAATTCACAAATCCTGAATCTTCAAAATCTGTATTGTCTTTGTGAGTGAAGTCTGCAAATTTTCCAGAGATGTTTGTGATGTCTCCAAACAACCAATACATGATATCAATGAAATGTGAGAACTGTGTAAATAAAGTTCCGCCGTCTAGTTCTTGCGTTCCTTTCCAGCCACCTTTTTTATAATAACGTTCATCTCGGTTCCAATAACAATTAAGCTGAACCATAAAAATGTCACCCAATATTCCTTTGCTGACAACTTCTTTGATCCACTCTGAAGGAGGCGAATAACGATTCTGCATCACACAAAAAACTTGTTTTGAATGTTGCAAAGCGGTGTAAATAATTTTTTCACACTGGTCTTTATTCAATCCCATTGGTTTTTCACAAACCACGTGATGACTAGCCTGCAAAGCTTTTATAGATTGCTCGGCATGAACACCATTCGGCGTGCAGATATTCACTACGTCATATTCCAAGTTGCTAGCAAGAAGATCCTCTATTGATTGAAAAAACGGAACATCTTGAAAATCTTCCATTCCACATTCTGACTTTGGACGCACGTCTACCATTGCAATTAATTCTGATTCAGGGTTACGCTGAATCATGACTGCATGACGTTTACCAATGTGACCGCAGCCAACCACTGCGAACCGGATTTTTTTTGAATCTGCCATTATTTAATACGGGTTACTTTATTATTTTCTAATTTATAAACTTCTCCGCTTTCGGGACAAGTCGCTTCTCCATTTTTAAATTCCAGACGATGACCATAACTGCTCATCCATCCAATTTGTTTTGCCGGATTTCCGACTAATAATGCGTAGGCCGGAACTTCTTTTGTCACCACAGCACCTGCACCAATAAAGGCGTATTCACCAATCGGATTTCCGCAAACAATAGTTGCATTGGCTCCAATTGACACACCTTTTTTCACGATGGTTTTCAAGTATTGATCTCTGCGATTAACTGCACTTCGCGGATTCATAACGTTGGTAAAAACCATGGAAGGACCTAAAAAAACATCATCTTCACAAACCACACCGGTATAAATTGAAACGTTATTTTGAACCTTCACATTATTGCCTAAAACTACATCGGGTGATACCACCACATTCTGTCCAAGATTACAATTTTCACCAATCTTACAGTGAGACATCACATGCGAAAAGTGCCAGATTTTAGTACCTTTTCCAATCTCACAGCCTTCATCAATAACTGCTGTTTCGTGCGCAAAATATTCTTTCTTTTCGTCAGACATTTTTTTTGTCAGATTACTTAATAATGTATTTATCAAAATTATAATGATCTACTTCTTTCAGCTCATCCGGAGACAAGCTTTTAAAATATGCGTACGTTCGCTTCAATCCTTCAGCACGATTTATTTTTGGTTCCCATCCTAATAATTGTTTTGCCCGTGTAATATCCGGTTGTCTTTGTTTTGGATCGTTTTCAGGTAATTCTCTGTAAACAATTTTTTGTTTTGTTCCGGTCAATTTGATAATCTCTTCAGCAAAATCTTTGATTGTGATTTCATCCGGATTACCAATGTTAACCGGCAGGTGATATTTTGTATGCAGCAATCTGAAAATACCTTCCACCAAATCATCCACGTAACAAAACGAGCGCGTTTGCGAGCCATCACCAAAAATGGTTAAGTCTTCACCTCGCAAAGCCTGACCAATAAATGCAGGCAGCACGCGTCCATCATTTAATCGCATACGTGGTCCGTAAGTATTAAAGATTCTGACTATGCGCGTATCCAATCCATGAAAATTGTGATAAGCCATCACCATGGCTTCCTGAAATCTCTTTGCTTCATCGTACACTCCGCGCGGACCAATAGGATTGACATGTCCCCAATATTCTTCTGTCTGCGGATGTACTTGCGGATCACCGTACACTTCAGAAGTTGAGGCAATCATCAAGGTTGCATTTTTTGCCTTTGCCAATCCCAAACAATTGTGAATTCCAAGTGAACCCACTTTCAACGTTTGAATTGGAATTTTCAGATAATCGATTGGACTTGCCGGTGAAGCAAAATGTAAAATGTAATTAAGCTCACCCGGTATATGAATAAACTTTAAGGCAAAATGGTTTTACGTCCAATGCTTTCGTAATAGAATCCTTTGTTTGTCATTTCTTCCAGATCAAATAAATTTCGTCCGTCAAAAATCAACGGAGCTTTCAGACTTGTTTTCATTTTGTCAAAATCCGGATTTCGGAATGCCGACCATTCGGTTGCAATCAGCAAGGCATCAGCTCCAGCGAGTGTTTCATACTGGCCAGTTGCAAATTCAATTTTATCCCCATAGACCGCTTTGACATTGTCCATAGCCTCAGGATCAAAAACAACAACCGTTGCCCCCTTTGCAAGCAAGGTGTCAATCATGTACAAAGCTGGTGCTTCACGAATATCATCGGTATCTGGCTTGAATGCCAACCCCCAGATGGCTAATTTTTTTCCTTTGAGATTACCAAAATAGTTTTCTACTTTTTCAATCAAACGAATTTTTTGTCCTTCGTTCACCTGCAAAACGGCATCGATAATTTTAAAATCATAGCCAATTTCTTTTCCTGATTTTAAAAGCGCCTGAACATCCTTCGGAAAACAACTTCCACCAAACCCAATTCCTGGAAATAAAAATCTTTTTCCAATTCTATTGTCTGATCCAATACCAATTCTAACGTCATCAACGTCCGCACCAACCTTTTCGCAAAAGTTGGCGATCTCATTCATGAAGGTAATTTTGGTTGCAAGAAAAGAATTGGCTGCATATTTTGTGAGCTCAGCAGATTTCTCACTCATGAAAATAATTGGATTGCCCTGACGAACAAACGGCTTATACAATTCACGCATGATGTGACGAGCCTTCTCTGATTCTACACCAATCACAACGCGATCTGGTTTCATAAAATCTTCCACAGCAAAACCTTCACGTAAAAATTCAGGATTCGAAACAATATCAAATTCAACCGTGGCATTTTTTGCAACCGCTATGCGCACCTTTTCGGCCGTACCAACAGGCACTGTAGATTTATCGACAATAACTTTGTACGATTTAATTTTTTTTCCAAGCTCTTCAGCTACTCCTAAAACGTATCGCAAATCTGCGGCACCATCTTCACCCGGGGGCGTTGGCAAAGCAAGAAAAATAATTTCAGCATCCTGAATTGCTTCGTCCAGATCGGTAGTAAATCGCAATCTTTTTTCACGAATATTTCTTTCAAAAAACACATCAAGATGAGGCTCATAAATTGGAACTTCACCATTGCGCATGCGATTTACTTTTGCAACATCGATATCAACACAAACTACATCGTTCCCAGTTTCAGCAAAACAAGTGCCTGTGACAAGTCCAACATAGCCGGTTCCTACAACAGCAATTTTTTTCATCTCATTTATTTTGTAAGATATTCTTTTACTGAAAAACAAATGAGATCAAGCTGTTCATTAGTCAATTCAGTGTGCATCGGTAATGAGATTACTGTTTTGCACAAATGGTTTGTTACCGGAAAATCTTCGTGACGGAATCTTTCCGGACCGTAAGCTTTCTGTGTATGAATCGGAACCGGGTAATAAATCATAGCAGGCACACCTTTTTGTTGAAGATATTCTTGCATTTCAAATTGATTGATTCCGTCAATTTTTAAAGTATACTGGTGAAAAACATGAGTAGAGTTTTTAGCTCTTGCCGGTATATGAACACCCGGAATTTGTTTAAAGAAGTTATCGTAGTGCGCAGCCGCCTTATTTCTGCTCGCAGCATATTGATCAAGATGTTTCAATTTAATTTTGAGAATTGCAGCCTGAATAGAATCAAGTCGTGAATTGACACCAATTCTTTCATAGTAATAACGCTGCCCCATACCGTGATTCACGATTGAGCGCATAAGCGCAGCAAGGTTGTCATCGTTGGTGTAAATTGCGCCACCGTCACCATAGCAACCTAAATTTTTAGAAGGGAAAAAAGAAGTCGTTCCAATCGCGCCCATGCAGCCAGCTTTCGCTTTGGTTCCATCACTGAAAGTATATTCGGCACCAATAGCCTGCGCTGTGTCTTCTACAACCGGAATATTGTGTTCTTTGGCCAATTTTAAAATTGGTTCCATATCGGCACATTGGCCAAATAAATGAACCGGAATAATGGCCTTTGTTTTTGGGGTGATTGCTTTTTTAATAGCCTCCACTGAAATGTTGAACGTATCAGGATCGACATCTACAATAACCGGAACCAGTTGTAACAAGCCAACTACTTCTACCGTTGCAGCAAACGTAAAATCGGAAGTTATAACCTCATCACCTGGTTTTAAATCCAAGGCCATTAATGCGATTTGAATTGCATCGGTGCCATTAGCACAAGGGATGACATGTTTTACTCCCAGATATTTTTCAAGATCAGCCTGAAACTCTTTAACTTCCGGCCCATTGATAAATGCAGACGTTTTGATTACGTTGAGAACTGCTTGATCTACTTCGTTTTTAATGGCCTCGTATTGACCATTCAAATCAACCATTTGAATATGCTTCATTCGGATTGTGTTCGTTTTTGTTAAAATATTTGCGAATATAACCAATAATAAGTGGTTTTAAGCGTATATATGATCAGGATTTTTTAAGTTTGTTCCATGCATATTCGATTGCTTTGCCTGCTCTTATTCCCACTGATAGCCAACGGCCAGTTAAATGTAAGAGATTCATCCATTAACCAGTTCTTTACCGGAATCAATTACAAATTCAACCTCACTGGTGGTGATCTGAATGAAAGATGGGGCTTTAACCATTCAATTGGGATGGATTTTCAATACAAATTCAAAAACAATCTCACCATCGGAATTGATGGTAGTTTTATTTTCGGAAACCAACTCAAGGACACCTTAATTTTTGCAGATTCTTACAATTCATATAACACAATTACTGGCTTAAATGGTAACCCGGCAACCGTGCTCTTCTTGATGCGCGGTGCACACGGAAATATTGGTGCAGGATACGTCTTCAATAAATTAGGTAATAATCCAAATTCTGGTCTTTGGATCAATGCCGGCGTTGGCTACTTTATGCATAAAATCCGTATTGAAAGTTTGTATGATGAAGTACCGCAATTAGAGGGAGACTACAGAAAAGGGTATGACAGATTAACGATGGGATTTGCCACTAAACAATTTATCGGTTATCTGTTTCAGCATAATTACAGATTCCTCAATTTTTATGCGGGCTTCGAGTTTATTCAAGGATTTACCTACAATGTCAGAAATTATAATTTTGATTTGGAAGGTCCTGATCCTGGAATGAAATTGGACTTTATGTACAGTGTAAAATTTGGCTGGATGATTCCAATTTACAGACGTCAGGCTAAACCCGTATATTACGATTAATGAAATTTCTTTATTCAATCGGCGTTTGGTCATATGCAGCTGCAGTTCATTTTGCGGCACTTTGGAATCCAAAAGCAAAAAAATGGGTTGCCGGTCGTCAAGATTCTTTTAATAAACTTGAAAATTTCAGTCTTCGTCCACTTAGACTTCCTTCGATGACCGATACTGGAAAAGCGGTTGAGCCTATTCATCCACCTCTCTATTGGTTTCATTGTGCAAGTTTGGGAGAATTTGAGCAAGGTAGACCGCTTATTGAAGCACTAAAAGCAAAATCTGTTTGTCAAATCGCGATCAGTTTTTTTTCTCCTTCAGGATACGAAATCAGAAAAAATTATGAACTGGCAGATTTGATTTTTTACTTGCCGGTTGATTCCAAAAAAAACGCAAAGAAAGTATTTGAATCTTTAAATCCAACTGCTGTTTTTTTTATCAAATATGAGTTTTGGGCCAACTATATTTTTGAAGCAAAATCAAGAGAAATTCCGTTCTACTCGGTATCAGCAGTTTTTAGAAAAATCAGATTTTTTTCAAATGGTATGGCGGCTATATGCGTTCCGTTTTAAAAGCGTGCACAACCATTTTTGTACAGAACGATACCTCCAAAAAATTGCTAGATTCAATTGGAATTAATTCTGTTCATGCCGGTGATACACGTTATGATCGTGTGATGAAAAACGCTGAAAAAGCGCAACGTTTTCCACTCGTGGATTCGTTTGCAAAAGATCACAAAATTTTTGTGTGTGGCTCACTTTGGTTACCCGATCTTCAGGCAATTTCTGAAGGACTCAATAATCTCGGTGATGATTGGAAAATAATTCTGACGACACATGAAATAGATGAAGTTCACTTAAAAGAAGCAGAACACTTTTTTTCAGCTCAAAAAATCATCCGATACTCAAAACTCGATGATCAAAATACAGATGCAAAAATCCTCATGATTGACAATGTAGGCATGTTGATGCATCTTTACGGTTATGCAGATTTGGCTTATGTTGGTGGTGCATTTAAGACCGGGCTTCACAATATTCTGGAGCCAGCGTCATTTGGTTTACCTGTGATTTTTGGACCGCATCATGAAAAATTTCCAGAAGCAAAATTGTTTATTGAAAATGGAATTGGATTTGCGATTTCAAATGCAAATGAATTTGAATTTACTTTGAGGAAATTACAGGCAGAAAATCTAAAAGAAAAAGTGCTTGCATTTATGAATTCACAAAAGGGAGCAACGAATATAATTGTTAATTCAGTTGCACCAAAAAACTAATTCCTGCAGGTAATTTCTAATTCTGTTGAACCTCCCTATTCCATTATTAATCGCTTGGTGCAATAGTTTTCGTCATCAAAAATAAGTGTCACCAAAACCATTTCAGCGGCAACCTTTTTCTCGAATTTCACCTCAGCAATATTTGTTCCGATGATTTGATTAAGCATGATTCCTTCCTGTATAATTTCTCCATTTACAGACGAGATCACATAGCGAGTTTCAGTCTCTTTGTTCAGATCATATTGTACATTAAATTTGTTTTTCGCTGGATTAGGAAACAATTCAAACTCACACTTATTCTCTCCGGGAATTTCATCTACGATCAATGAATCTTTATAAATCAATCGGACTAAATAAATTGTGTTATCAGCTGAAGTAGTTGTAGCTTGATTGTTGGTAAACGGATTTAATGAAGGCGAATAAATTCCACCATAAATATGTCCAAGTTCTATTGTGTCTTCATCCATTTGACTCAACAAAATGATTCCGGAATTTGAAAAAGCCAATTTGGAATTTGGAATAAACTCTGCACTGGCTCCTTTTAAGGCTGGCATTTCAGTTGACACTTTGTATTCATGATAAGTACCGTCTGCTGATCGCGAAAGCCTGCTGATGGTTTTCACGAATGGCACTGCATCATCTTGTATCAAGGCTCCATCCGCATAATAATACTGACTCATTCCACCAAAAAACAACATGTGCATTTCATTGGAAACGCTATCAAACAAACTCACTTTAGCACTGTGATAGTTACTCAGGTATTGATTAAAAGAAGTCACACCATTAATGCCCGATTCTCTGATTTCAACCGGATACAAAAAAGGTAAATCAGCGGCGGTTTGAAACACACCGGATGAGATTAAATAACCCTCCGATCCATCTGCAAAAACCTGAGGCAACAAATTAAAGTCACGACGATGTAAATGAACAGGATCATTTAAGTTTGCATAATTTGAAATGGACAATTGAGAGCCGGAATTATTAATGGAGAACATTCGAATTTCATTGGTGTATGTTTGCACATAAGATGCGCCTCCCATCGGGTTATAACGTCCATCGAAACGATGCCCGCCAACAAGATAAAACAGATCTCCCATTTTACCCAACTGACCACCACAAACCGCGAAAACCGGATTCGTAATTTGCTTAAAAAAAGGTGTAATGTTATTACCGTTTATAATTGCATTTGCTAAACCAGAAACATGAACAGAAGTAAGATTTGGAAACGTAATGTGATCTGCCGCTGTTACTGAAAATGCATATCCGCCTATTAAATAAAGGGTATCTGCCTCCTGATGAAAATTCATGTTTCCCGACTGCAATTGCTCACTGATTGAAACGGGAAGTGTGTTTATTGAAGCAGACCAATATTGCTGATTCTTAATATCAATTACGAAAATTGAATCATTGTTATTTGCAGCAGGAAAAGCATTGAATGGCTGACGCGCATGCAATCCGTCAAACCTGCCACCGATCATAATCCACAACGAATCAGTTTGTGCAAATGCATACGAATGTAATCCCGGCAAACCAGGCACCGTCACAGGCACAAGTTCTACTTCATACTTAAAACTATCCTGAGCCGAACCCAAAATTGAAATTGTCAGAAGGGTAAAAAATAAGCGTGCTTTCATAATTCTACAGCTAATTTAGTAGTTGACAATTTGCTAAAAGGTGATAATTGTCACTCCTGAAAAAAGCAAAAAAAAAGGAACCCATTTTCATGGATTCCTTTTATTATTTTTTAGAAAGCTCTGAACTATACAGCTCCCTGATCAATCATTGAGTCGGCAACTTTTACGAAACCAGCAATGTTAGCTCCTTTTACGTAGTCAACATAGTTTCCGTCTTTACCATATTTCACACAAGCTGCATGGATTGAAACCATGATGTTGTGAAGGCGCTCATCAACTTCTTTTGCTGTCCAGGATAGACGCAATGAGTTTTGAGACATTTCCAAACCTGATGTTGCAACACCACCTGCGTTAGACGCTTTACCAGGCGAGAACAAAATTTTAGCTTTGTGGAATACCGCAATTGCTTCTGGGGTTGATGGCATGTTAGCACCTTCAGCTACACAGATACATTTGTTTTTAACCAATACTTCAGCAGCTTTTCCGTCAAGTTCATTTTGAGTAGCGCAAGGCAGTGCGATATCACATTTTACTTCCCAAGGTTTTTTACCTTTTACGTATTTCGCTGTTTTGAATTTTTTAGCATACTCTTCAATACGACCACGTTTTACGTTTTTCAATTCCATTACGAACTCTAATTTCTTAGCGTCAATTCCGGCTGAATCGTAAATATATCCGTCAGAGTCAGATGCTGTAACAACTTTAGCACCGAATTCTGTAGCTTTTTGAATCGCATACTGAGCAACGTTACCAGAACCTGAAACAACAACTGTTTTTCCTTTGAAAGAATCTTTTTTGGTAGCAAGCATTTCTTTCGCGAAATACACTGTACCATAACCAGTAGCCTCCGGACGGATCAAAGATCCACCCCAGTTGCGGCCTTTACCAGTTAATACACCGGTAAATTCGTTAGCTAGTCTTTTATATTGACCAAACAAGAAACCAATTTCACGTCCACCAACACCGATATCACCAGCAGGTACATCTGTATCTGGTCCAATATGACGGAACAATTCAGTCATAAATGATTGACAGAAACGCATTACTTCGTTGTCTGATTTTCCTTTTGGATCAAAATCTGAACCTCCTTTACCACCGCCCATTGGCAAAGTAGTAAGTGAGTTTTTAAATGTTTGTTCGAAACCTAAAAATTTCAATACTGACAAGTTCACAGTTGGGTGGAATCTGAATCCGCCTTTGTATGGCCCGATTGCTGAGTTATATTGAACTCTGAATCCTCTGTTTACCTGAATATTTCCTTTGTCATCAACCCATGAAACGCGGAACATGATCGTACGCTCTGGTTCAACAATTCGCTCAAGAATATTCGCTTTTGCATATTTTGGTTTGTCCGCGATGTATGGGATAACAGCTTCCGCAACTTCGTGTACCGCTTGTAAAAACTCTGGCTCATGACCATTTTTAGCTTTTACTTTTTTCATAAACTCATCAATCTGAGCTTTGTATTTTGCTGACATAGAAAAGAATTTTTTTACGTGATAAGGGCAAATGTATACAGTTTTTTGATTCGGGATGCGGCTTGTAAAGGAATTGTTCAATTTATGAGTAGGAAGCCAACTCCTGCAAAAGTTTAAGCCCAGACATTCAACTTTGAAACCCTTGCATACGTCTGAAGGTGAAAGCAGCTGTGATGAAATTTTCTTATCTTGCGTCTATGAGGTCTATTTATATACTCTTTGGAGTCATTTCATTCGGAATGACAAACCAGCTGCTTGCTCAGGAAACTGACCATGCACAAGGGGCTTATAAGTTTCTTGAGAATAAAGGGCAATGGCCGGAAGGGGTCCTGTACAAGACAGATTTGAACGGAGGTAAAATATGGCTGGAAAAAGGCGGTGTACTTTATCAGTTTATCGATGCCTCTGGTCCTGAAAGAATTCATCATGAACACTCAGGGAGCGAGTCGGACACAACTATTTACCAGCATTTGCTTTATGCTGAGTTTGTGAACTCTAATCCAGAGCCAACAACCAGCCATAAATTTCAATCTTCCGAATATTACAATTTCTTTCTTGGTAATGATCCAAAAAAATGGGCAAGCAAGGTTTATGGATACAGTCATATAACGTATCATGACCTTTATTCAGGAATTGATCTGCTTTATTTGGAAAAAGACGGAGATCTGAAATATGAATATCACGTCTCTCCATCTGCTGATCCTGGTCAGATTAAGGTTAGATATTATGGTCAGGACAAAATCAAGTTGACTAAGGATGGCCATCTGAATATTGAAACTTCAATTGGGAAATTAATTGAAGAAAAACCATACGCCTATCAAATAAAAAATGGAAAAATTGTTGAGATTGCATGTAGCTTTATTTTGTCTGAGAATAACGAAGTAACCTATCAATTGGGTAATTATGATAAATCGCTGGAGTTGATTATTGACCCCGTTTTGATTTTTGCAACATACAGTGGCTCGATAACGGATAATTTCGGAATGACAGCCACCTATGCCAACAATGGAATGGCTTATAGCGGGGGCACCGTTTACGGTAATGGTTACCCGGCACCGCTAACAACTGCTTACAATACAAATGCCAATTTCCCATGGGCCACAAATCCGACGGTTTGGCCTGACCCTGATCCATACTATGGTGTAACCGATGTATTTGTTTCTAAATATTCTTCAGATGGTTCTACGATGATATGGACAAATTTTATGGGTGGCGGAAATGAGTTTGCAGGTACTGAGACCGTGCATAGCTTAATTTGTGATACTGGTAATAATTTATACATGTACGGTGCTACCTCCTCGACCGATTTTCCTATTGTAAATGGATTTCAACCCATTCATGCCGGGGAGTGGCTGGTTCAAATTATTATTACAATGGTGTTTATTATGGTAATCAGGGCACAGATATTTATGTAGCAAAATTAAGTGAAGACGGAACCACGCTCATTGGTTCGACCTATGTAGGAGGAAGCGCGAATGATGGCATAAATTATAGAACAGGCGGCGGCATTTATAGTGGCCCGGCTTCTTACGACTCATTAACCTCGAATTATGGTGACCAATTCAGAGGTGAGATTATGCTGGATTCAATGAATAATATTTTAATTGCCTCAAGCACCAGATCTACTGATTTTCCTGTGTTAAATAGTTTTCAATCAACAATTGGAGGTCAGCAGGACGGAGTTGTTTTTAAGCTCTCATCCGATTTTTCTTCATTGATTTGGTCTAGTTATTTTGGCGGCTCTCAAAATGATGCATGCTACTCGGTAAAAATAGACTCTTCTTATAACATTCTGATTGCCGGAGGAACATCCTCTTCAAATTTGTCAGCAACTACCGGTGCATTAAATCCGCTGTATCAAGGTGGAAAATCAGATGGATTTGTGGCTAAAATTTCTGCGGATGGAAGTACATTGATTCGAACAAGTTATATAGGGACTTCAGTCTACGATCAGGCTATTTTTGTTGAAATTGACCGATGGGATAATGTCTACTTGGTTGGAAACACGAATGGTAATATGCCAGTCATTAATGCACTCTATTCGAATCCAAACAGCGGGCAGTTTATTATTAAATTACAGCCCGACTTATCGGCCATAATATATTCCACCATTTTCGGCAGCGGACTTGGTGATCCGGATATCTCACCTTCTGCTTTTCTGGTGGATGTTTGTGGCAACGTATATGTTTCCGGCTGGGGCGAACATTTGGTGCAAAGTGATCCACCAGCAGATTCCTTGAAAAATATGCCTGTTACCCCGGATGGATTTCAACTTGCACCCCAAGATGGTTTCGATTTTTATCTTTTTGTTCTTGAACGTGATGCGCAAAGCATGCTTTACGGAAGCTATTTGGGGGATGTTTCCGCACATGAACATGTCGATGGCGGAACCTCCAGATTTGACAAATTTGGCGTCGTCTATCAATCCGTCTGCGGTGGATGTGGTGGATCAAGTACTTTTCCTACAACGCCCGGAGCTTGGTCAAATCAAAACTTGAGTCCGAACTGTAACAACATCATTTTCAAATTCGACTTTGAAATTGTACCCGTAGCCGATTTTGAAATCAGCCAATTGGAAGGATGTGCTCCTCTTGTTTTGGATCTTGCAAATGAAAGTACAGATACAACCAATTCTGTTTGGTCGTTTCCGCCAGAAGCAGTTGTGCTGAGTGGTGGAGCAAATCCAACAATCTTGTTTACGGATCCTGGAACCTATAATATTTATCTTTCCATTACGGATACCATTTGTAATCTCACCGATACAGCAGTAAAAGTTGTAACCGTTTATGACGCATTATATCTTGAAATTCCAACCGATACAATTATATGTGATCTTGGATCATTTGATTTAATTGCAAACTCCTTTGGAACTGCAACTAGTTTTATTTGGGATGATAATTCTGATTTTAGCAGTCCGCTAGCAACTGGAATGGACTCCTCAATAACGGTCTCACCAGGAACCCAAACCACCTATTATATTTCAGCAAGTAACGGATGGCCACTTTGTGACATCATAGATTCTGTGCAGGTGTATTTTGTTGATGGCGCAGTAGAAGTAATGAACGATACGACAATTTGCGGCGGCTTTGATGTAATTCTTCATGCTGAAAATCTGGTGCCCTCTGTCAACATGACTTTTGATTGGTCACCAAACAGTGAAATCGATCTTGAACTTGGGAACGTTGCCGTGGCATCTCCTAATTCGACCATGTATTTTTATGTGACTGCAACAACTGATTTAGGTTGCGTTTTTAGTGATTCTGTTTTAGTGACGGTCATTAATTTTGGATCCGCAATTTATGCCACCGCAACACCTGATACCATACCAGAAGGAGGCAGCAGTGTGCTTGAAGCATTTCCAACCGGATATTCCTATACATGGAATCCGCCATTTAATCTGAGTAATCCAACAGGACAAACAACAACCGCAACCGTCAATGAAACGAGTACCTATGAAGTGACAATCACACAAGGATCCTGCTCAACAAAAACAAGTGTCACGATCTATACACGCGAATTTATTTGCGGTGATGTTTATATCTACGTTCCCAATGCCTTCTCTCCAAATGGCGATAATATAAATGATGTTTTATTTGTGCGTGGTGAAAATCTTCTGGAGATCAATCTTAAAATTTTTGACCGCTGGGGTGAACTGGTTTTTGAAACACAAGATCAAAGCGTTGGTTGGGACGGAACTTTCAAAGGAGAAAAATTAGATCCGGATGTTTATGTCTACCATCTTACCGTTACCTGCGTTGGTCAAACTGAAAATCTGATCAAAGGAAATATCACGCTCATGCGCTAGACATGAAACAAGTCCTTGTAATATCGATTCTGTTTTTATCGTGTAAGCTTGCTGCGCAAGACATTCACTTCTCCCAATTTTACATGAATCCAGTTTATCTCAACCCTGCGCTAACAGGTGATTTTGACGGCACGATGCGATTCACGGGAAACCAACGCAGCCAATGGCGATCTGTTTCAAGACCTTATAACACGATTGGAATTTCTGCTGAAAGCCGGGAAGAGTTTATACTGCCATCCATGTATCATGCAGTGAATCTTTTTCACGATGTTGCAGGAGACGGAAATTATAGAACGACTGAATTTAATCTGACAACTTCGTATCGTTTTTATCTGGATATTGATTCAACACATACCATTACTCCTGCTGTTCAACTTGGCGTTAATCATCGCAACATTGATTTCTCCAAACTAAATTTTGACAATCAGTTTAACGGATATTATTATGATCCTACTTTACCAACCGGAGAAATCTTTGGAAGCGCAAAGCGAACAGGTCTCAATTTAAATCTGGGAGTACTTTATACCTGGCGTCCGTCACATCGAATGGAACTTGTAACAGGAGCTGGTTTATTTAATATTCCACAAATGAAACAAAGTCTTTATGGTGATGATTTGGTTAAACGTGACCGCCGGATTTTATTTCACGCAAAAGGAACTTATAAACTGAATTTCGAGTGGGATTTACAGCCCGGACTTTTTATGCAATTGCAAGGAGACTATAAAGAAATAATTTTTGGATCAAACGCACGCTACATTATCAAAGACAAACAGGGTGAGTTTATTGCGCCTTATGGCGGAGTGTGGTTCAGAAATAAAGATGCCGCCTACATGGTAGTTGGTCTTTATTATAACAGCTGGATTGCGGGCATTAGTTATGACTTCAATGTGTCGCAATTATTACCTGCAAGTAATGTGCGCGGCGGATTGGAATTTTCAGTCCAATACATCCTCAATATTTTTAAACCAAAAGAAATTGGACATCGTGTTTGTCCTGATTATTTATGATGCTGAAATCATACATTCCAAAATCAATAACGAATCTTTTTGACTGGAAATTTCTTGTGTTTTTTTTCGGTATTTTTTTCAGTTCTGGCTTTAAATCCACCGCCCAAACATTTCCTCAATTTATTGAATTTGCTGATTCAAAAGTGGCTGAAGGTGATTATTACTACGCTATTCAATATTATGAAAAAGCAATGCAGATTGATTCCAATTCAGTAGAGCTCTTATGGAAATATGCTGAAGCTTTGCGTTTGTATAAAGATTATCCAAAGGCAGAAATCTACTATCAAAAAGTCTTCAAAAAAGAAGATGCTAAAATTTATCCGATGAGTATTTTCTGGCTGGCCACCATGCAGCAATACAATGGAAAATATCAGGCGTCTCTGGAAAACTGGAAAGAAGCAAAAAAAGTCTATAAAAAAGATCGCGAAGGGTATTACTATCTCAAATCACAACAACAAATTAAAAGCTGCCTTTGGGCCATCAAAGCGGTGCGTGACACAACCGACCTGGAATTGGCAAGACTGGACGAACCCGTCAATACAGAAAATGCGGAGTTTGCACCTTTCTTTCACAACGGAAAAATTTACTATACCTCCTTAAAAGCAGATTCAATCAACTTTGCAGAAGAAATTTATACAGAAGAATATTCACTTCAAATTTATTCTGCCGATCAACAGGATAGTTTATTCAACAATGTATTACCACTTTCCGATGTTCATGAAAGCGGCTGGAATTCGGCTAATGGTTCCTTCAGTCCTGACGGAAAACGATTCTATTTTTCTCGTTGCAATTCTGCTTACGAATGCAAAATTTACGTTGGAAAAGTAGAAGGAAATAAAATCACTGACATCGATAGTTTGGGTGAAATTATCAATGAGCCTGGTTTTATTTCAACCATGCCGCATTGTGCTCTGATTGAAGGACAAGAAGTTTTATTTTTCGCTTCCACCATTAAACACAATTATGGCGGACTGGACATTTGGTATACGGTTGTAAAAGACGGGAACAAATATTCACTGCCAAAAAATTTAGGTCCGGGCATCAACACCATGGATGATGACATCACTCCGTTTTTTGATCCCGCAACAAAAAGATTGTATTTCAGCTCGTCCTGGTATGAAGGTTTTGGCGGGCAAGATGTTTTTTATTCAGAACTAAACACCAAAACTTTTGAAATGACGTCACCGGTGAATTTAGGAATTCCGGTCAACTCTGCACAAAACGATACCTATCTGGTTGTACATCCACAAGACGGACTTTATTATTTTTCAAGCAACCGTATAGGTGTGGCATTTGCAAAAAACCCAACTTGTTGCAATGATATTTTTACAGCAGGATTACCGAAAAAAATTATTCCGCCCACCCGATTTGAATCACTGGATGATCTCAATAAAAAATTACCTGTGGTTTTGTATTTCCACAACGATGAACCTAATCCTCGCAATTGGGACACCGTTACCAATCTCAACTACATGACAACGTATCGTGAGTATATCAAATTAAAGCCAACGTATCACAAAGAGTATTCATCTGGTCTTTCTGGTGATGCTGCTGAAGAAGCAAAAGAAGATATCGATGACTTTTTTATTCAGTATGTAGAACAAGGTGTGATTGATTTGGTAGAATTTACGCGATTACTGATTGTCGAATTAGATAAAGGATACGATATCGAAGTTACGATAAAAGGATTTGCAAGTCCGCTGGCAAAAACTGATTACAATGTCAATCTCACCAAAAGAAGAATTTCAAGTCTGGTAAATTATCTGCGCCAATATGGAAGCGGTGAGTTTATACCATATCTGGATGGCACCGCTGCAAATGGCGGCAGCCTAACATTCGTGCAAATTCCATTTGGTGAGTACACTGCCAACATCTTAATTTCTGATAATGTCAACGACACTAAAAATTCAGTCTACAGCCGCAAAGCAGCACTTGAGCGCAAAATAGAAATTCAAAGTGTCAGTCTTGTAAAAAGATTCTAGTTATGCAGAGATGAAATTTTTAAAAGAGATTCATGATTTTGGTCCTTCCACAAAGGGCGTCAATCTGACTTATGATTTTACATTTACGAATACCGGTGATGACACGCTTACTATCAATCGTATTGAATCAGATTGCACGTGTATGAACTACGTGATAAACAAAATGGTTCTGCTTCCGGGCGAAACCGCTATCATCAAAGTAACACTGAACACAAGCACACAAAGTGGCTTAACGGTAAGACGCATTAAAATATTCTCCAATATAAAAGGCGGCGTTAAAGAAATTTCGGTAACCACTGAAGTGAAGTAAAAATTACTGAACCAAGTATGCGCTGATCTGTATAAAAGAATAAAGCGATATGAAAGCTGTGATACTTTTTACATACCTAATTCTATCATGTACAGTCAATGCGCAACCAATTGAATTCAAAACTGTCTTTCAGCCTGAAACTATTACCTACAATGGCTCAGACAATCCAAATGAATGCTGGGAATCAGTTGACCAGGGTGTTTTGATTAACGTAGCCGGACACAACCGCTTTTTTCTATTGCCCGCGCAAGGCTATGAACTGCTAAAAAACAAACTTGCAAATCAGGAAGTACTCATTGAGGTTATCTATTTTGATGAACCAACGCAAGACAGTCATGCCTCAGGAAATGTTATCAAAATTACATTCAATGGAGAAATTGTTTTTACCCAATAATTATTAATCAATATGAACCCAACAACTTACAGATTACGATTAGGTGATTTTAAAAAAATGATTCGCTACATTCTGTTCTTTTTTGGACTTAGCATACCCGTATTTTTGATTTCCGTTTACCTTCATAAAAATGGCTACTTCGATCGTTCGCCAATTTCATTTGAAGCATTTCTAGTTGCCTACTTTATAATTTCCTCCCTGATTTTTCTTCTATTACTAGTGAAAAATTATTCCAACGAAGAACTCAGTATTGACTCCAGTGCAATCCAGACACAGCGATTTGGCAGTATCTACTTCAGTGACATCGTTCGTCATCGTTTTCAGCGTCACAAAAACAGTGAAGACATCATTCTATCCACGACCAATGGAATGAAAATTGTAATTGGTCCCGTAAATGGTTTCAAACAAGAAGATAAAAAAATCTATGAAAGTTTTAAAGAAGCAATTCAACAACATTTGCCAAACCCTCAAAAGAACACATAGCGTTTTATCTCGTTAATAAAAATCTTATGACAGACCAGCACTACCTGAAAGTATTGCGGATGCCCTCGAAAGAAAATCCGCTCAGAATTTTAATGAGCTCCTGTCTCAGCGGAATTACATGCGGATATGATGGAACTGCAAACGGTGAATATCCAAGTGCATTAAAAATTCTGAAGTACCATACTGCAAAAATCATCAAGTTTTGTCCAGAAGAATATTCATTTGGATCACCCCGTGAAATGTGTGACATACACGGTGGAAATGGATTTGATGTGCTGGACGGGAAAGCAAAAGTTCTGACAGATACAGGAATCGATTGGAGTGCAGGAATGATCAAAGCATCCGAAAAAATGCTGGCACTTGCAAAACAAGAAAACATAGAATTGGCAGTAATGATGGATGTTTCGGCTGCATGTGGCAGTCAAGTCATTTACGACGGAAACAGATTTTCGCCAACAAAAAAATATCAAATCGGAGCAGGAGTTGCTGCTGCACTTTTAATGCACAACGGATTCAAAGTAATTTCACAACGTGATTTTGCCTCGCTTGAAATTCTTTATTCGAAATTAGATCCACAACATAACTTGAATGATAAGGCGCTTGACCATCACGAAATTGATTGGTACAAAGAGTATTTTAACAAATGATCTTCTCAGAAAAAATTAAGACTCAAACTGAAACAATAAGACTAATTATTATCCACAAAAAAACCTCCAGACTTTCGCCTGAAGGTTTTACAAAATCTCATTTAGACTCTTTAATTACATTCCCGGGAATGAAGTTACTTCCTGTACTTTTATATCTGGAAAAGAAGTAACGATTTGCACCTTAAAATCCGGAAACGATGTTACTTCTTGCCATTCACCGCAATCATCCGGAAAAGAAGTTACCCATTGCACTTTCAAATCTGGAAAAGAAGTTACATACTGAATTTTAATATCCGGAAATGAAGTTACGAACTGAACTTTTCCCTTCAGGCTGATTCCATTCCAGGTACAGTCTGAATTAATGCTTTGCAGAAAATCTGCCTTCTGCGCTTCTGTTAACATCGAAAATTTTGACGGCGATGTTGTTGGTTTCGCATAAAAAATACCTGCAAAACTTACTACTGAAAATAAGAAAGCAGAGACTAAAATAAGTGTTGATTTTTTCATGATAAATGATTTAATTACAGATAAATATAGGGATTTTTAAACTAAATCATTAAAGTGTCATGACTAATTATTTTTTACGCCAGAAAAGAACTCTAGAATAAACAAAGCGCAGGTGCTTCTGAGTTGCCAAACTAACTCCAATGTGAACATTCAAAAGAGGAATTCAGCCAAAATGACGACAATGATTTAATCACCCGTTTCATCTTTCGTTTTTCCCATTAAACTTTGTATAAAATCATTGTGTTCCATACACCGTTCACAGAAGATGTCGCGCAGGCCTTCATGGTCAAAAGCCTGAAACGGAATTTGACATTCTCCAAAAAACATATCACACCAAATATTCGTGTCCATTTGATCTGATAGCGCAATGAGTGTATTATACCATTCAGCCGAGCCTTCTTGCGTAATGTGCTGATATCCCAATGGCATCATATATGCCAGCACAGAATCTTCAGTTGCAAAAGGAGTCATGAGCTCAATGGCCGGATATATTTGTTGGAAATAAACAGCAGTTTTGGCCAACTTAATTGCTTTACTTCCGTCTGCCGCTATACCTCATAGGCTCAGAAGCAAAAACAGAATTTAACAACAGGACATTGAGATTGAAATTAAGACGATCAATATTCAATTGGGCGACAGAATCAGACTGATAATAATTTCCCATTTTTTCAACCAAATTTAACAAGTGCTGCAGCTTATCAAAATCTCCAAGTTCTTGCTGCTGATAATACTCAGTGGTATTACGAACGAGAATATAAATAAATTCTGGAAGAATATGCGTTGGATCCGAACAGGATGTATGAATAAAGTCTTCATCCTTTTTATGATTTTCCGTCCACTCTTTATTTTTACTGAATGCTTCTTTAAATTCATATCCGTACATGACAAATTTCTGAGCCAGCGGATGATCATTACGATAACCTGCAGGCATTTTTATTGCTGCTAAAAATTCAGGACTAATTTTTCCCTGAACAACTTTGCTGTGAATACATTCATAGAGCAGACTGAATTCGGCAATAGCATCAGTCAAATTGCGTTTCGCACGAGACAGAGAATCAATTTTGTGTTGTACCGACTTTAACTCTTTATTTAGAAAATACTCGAGGTTCTGATCCTCAACGTTAATTGTACAATAAAGATCTATTTCTCCTCGTCGCTCTGTTTTTAGAATTGGCTCTATTTCCTCGACGCCGATTTTAGTGAACTCATCCAACACCTCCTTCTGACTCATTGTACTCATGTATTTCCATCTCGGACTTTTTGCGACAGCTTCATAAAAACCAATCCAGTCTGCAGATGTCGTGATTCTGACGAGTACATCCTTACGCTGATTTTGGTTTAAAACACGTGCAATATTATTTGCGCGCATGATTTGCAAATTCTCATTAGTTACTGAATCTCCCTCAATGGATGAATAGGCATGAATACAAACTGAGTCAAGCTCATAAGACAAACTGGAAATCGATTGGATAAATGGATCAATATCATCTTTTGTAAAATCAGACTTTCCCTTTTCAAACGGAATGGAAAAATGAAGAAAGCGTTCTTCGGGTGCTAAAACACAGTTGTCTGTGGCCGATGCCGGAATAAATTCAGCAGGTTGATATTCCTCTATAACTTGACCACAATAAGCCGTGAGATAATCGATGTGACAGATTTGACCATCCTGGATGTAAACCAGATTATGTGCCCAAAATCCGGTGAGGTCACGCGGAACTTTACCCAATACTATTTCAAAATACTGGAAATTATACCTGTCTAATTTATATCTCCCAAACCGCTTAAAAAAAGAAACAGAATCAGCCTGAAAAATGTACGAAACAAACTTTACGTCATCTCTGCTTTTTCGTTTTTTGTAACCCCTATAAAGATCCTTTTTATAAACTGGTTTCAGAATCCGCCCATTTAATTTCAACTGTCCGTTTCTGCGGCTGGGCTTTGTATAATAAGCTGGATTTCCGCAGACATAATCTTCGAAACTGACAATTTCGACGGCAAAACCATCCTGCCTTTTATCCATAAGATGTTTTACAAAGTCAGAATCTTCCACACGAAGTATAAACATGTTACGCTCAATTCTTAAAGTAATGGGCGGTGGATCAGAAACGATTGTATCGCAAGACTCACAATCTTCTTGCTTGTCATGGCTAAGTTTGAAGTTGTAAAGATAATCTTCGATTAATTGTCGTTTAATTCCATCAAAACTAGTTGCAATTTTTGGCGGCACATAGTTTGAATACGGAAACATTTTTTTATTCTCACTAAAGGCGTATTGGTAATCTGCAACGGCAAACTTCTGACAGGCATAGACGCGTCCTGTGATTGTATCAAGGGCAACAGCAAGACCTGTGAGTTGATACTCTTTTGTGATCATGTTTTTGAAATGCCCGGGAGAATTTACCCAGGCATTGACCATCGCATCTGCAATGCCTCCATAAGTGTGCGTGTCAAATTTACTTCCATCTTTTCCTTGCACAATTCGATTGTATGGCGTCAAGAGAATATTTTCTCCGACTCTGTAATTGGTTGCTCCAAAATAAACCACCCGATCCTGCGGTGTTTTAGTCAAAACCGAATCATCTTCTGTATGAGTAAGCATTTTCGATCTGACCAAATAATTGGAATGGTGACATGAAGCCACGTATAGAATTGAATCATTTACAAGGATGTCACAATTATGCAATTTTCTCACTTCGTCAATACCTGTTTTAACCAAATGCTCAAGGTATAAACTGTTGAAATTATTCGCGTCAAATTGCTCCGTCTCCTGAGCATAAGAGAGTGCATTTAGAATTAGGATAAAAAAGAAATACGGTGCTTTCAATTTTGTTTTTTTCTTATTAATGTCAATATGCATCGATAGTAACCCACCACATATTCGGAACCTGGCAAAAATCTACTATTTAATATTAATACTATTTTACAAATAATTCTCATTAATATCGAGATCATCGCATATCTTCAGGCCAGTTAGCATTTGAATGCAAGAGCAGACACTCAGTCAGTCATCTCTGTAAAAAAAGAATAACACGAGCCTACTGCCCGTGCCATTCAGTTTATTCGCAAGATCTGAAAATCCAATTACTCAACCAGCAACGTCAAACCCTTTAAATCAGCCTTGCCGTTTTTTAGAAATTCGTAGGTCATTCGATCTGCTTTAGAATCAATAAAACGGATACCTTTTAAACTCTCGTTTTTAAAGAATGTGTTTGTCAGAACTGCATTTTGGAAGGTGATACGCTTGAATGCACAATTGTCAAAATAACAATCTTCGATGTTGCCTTCGAAAACAAGATCTGCCAGATAGGTTTCTTTGAATGAAGTACGGTTCCATTTGGCATTTGCAATGATACTCTTTTCGAGGCCGCCGGATTGAAAAGTCACTCCAGTCAGATCAGCGCTTGTCAAATCACAACCAGAAATATAACTTGATGTAAATTCTGCATCATTCAATTTACAATCATTAAAGTGATCCTTGACAAAATAGGTGCGTTGAATTGAACTGCCGATGAGATTGGATTCAGAGAAGTCACATCCTTCGACATTATTGTTTTTCAGCAGCAATCCGGACAAATCTGAACCAATAAATTTACAGCGCTGCATGTTGGAAGAACTGAATTTTTCATTCAAATCTTTCAAACCAGAAAAATCTGCATCAACCCAATTGCCACCAGACATGTTCCAATTCAGTTTTTTCTTTGAAATACTACCAGAGTCCTCATGCCCTGATGAATTCACACTCTTTGATTGGTCGTGCAAGTTTTCAGATTTTGCACTCTGACTCAAATTTGGATCAGCCACTGTCGATTGAAAATTATCTGAAAAATAATTCAGGTCAACACCCAAAATTTCTGCAATGCGGTTAAAGGTTGTGATGTCGGGCATGGATTCACCCCTCTCCCACTTTCCAACTGCTTGCGAGCTGATAAAAAGTCGCTCAGCTAATTGTGCCTGAGAGATGTTGATTTTTTTCTTGCTTCGGCAATTTTATTGCCAATTGATTTTGTGTTTAGCATATAAGTCTTTATTTAATTTTTGATGTGGCAAAGCTATTTTAGCCGCTTTCAACCATCAAAAAAATTCTACTACTTATGGTTGTTATTCCGCTATTTCTGGTTGCTATTTAACAACTAAAAGTAGTATTTATTGAATTAAGGATGGAACAACCGAGATCAGAAACTGAAACTGTTGGTTGGATTACAACTGTTTATTGCCACAAAGGCGCGAAGGCGCGAAGGTTCACAAAGTATTGCTGCAAAAAACATAAAGTGGAAATAAAGTTTCGTTGGCCATTGTATCTTATTGGCTAAATGAATAAGTACACAAAAACGTGTGAGGGAAATTATCCGCGTTGCAAACGCTGCGATCTCTTTCAAAACTGAAGATACACACTCGTCTGGTAACGAGCGCGAGATGGGTTAAGAGATTTAAATTCGATTCTTCAGATTATTATACTGATTTAATTATTTTTGAATAAAAAACATGACACCGATTTTATTCCTTTTAGCTACGACCTTCACAACCGTCCAAACGGATATTACTCCACAAAATTTAACTGACACTACAGTCTGTATAAAGTTTGAGCAAGATTCTGTTTACACAAAACTGATTTCGGAAAAGGCATATCTGACGCATGGAAAAGGACCTTTGGGTGAAAGTTCAAAAATCAGAGTCAAGGGAACAAGCTGTCCGAATAAAATTACAAACAGCAAATTTTTCGATGTCTATTTCAGAATTAGAAGTGACGTAAAGCACGCACAGTTTTGCATGTTCAAAATGGATGTCAAAGGAAATAAAAGAATAGCTTCATCGCATGATCTGACTGGAAAGAAAATAACCCAAATCCACACCAATATCAGACAATTGGACCCTATAAAAAAAGTATATTCCATGCAGATCGTCGCTACGTTACCTCCCGGAGTATATGGCTTTGCTTTTGTGACCATAACCAAAAATGGTCACTTTTACTACAATCCGTTTGTTTCAAAATCTGTTTATTGTATTGAAATTCCGGCGTAGTCGTTTTCATTGCTTAAAACATGAAATGAGTTCTTTCAGACTTACCTGAAGATACAAGAATAATATTTGTCGATCCCAGTTCTTGTGAGAAATTTTTCTCGCAGAGTTGCGCGGATGGCTGCGGGGAGTTTCACTGATCAAAAAGTTAGCGGGTTCATTGCCGCGTTGCAAGCGCTACGATCTCGGTCAATACTGAAGGTAGGCACTCGTCTGGAGACGAGCGCTAGAGAGAAAGTTATTAAAGGCTTAAATGATTACCCTTCCAAATTTGATGACAACCACCGTCTCATCACTTCAGCATCCATTCCTTTGCGCTTTGCTAAGCTTGCTAGTTGCTCTTCAGTTATTTTTCCAACTCCGAAATAATGTGATTCAGGATGCGCAAAATACCAACCGCTCACAGACGATGCAGGCATCATGGCCATCGAATCGGTTAGCGTGACTTCTGTTTTGTTGGATGCATCTAATATTTTGAAGAGACCTGGTTTCTCCGTATGATCAGGGTTTGCAGGATAACCCGGTGCAGGGCGAATGCCTTTGTATTTTTCTGCAATGAGTTCATCTTTTGAAAGTGGCGTAGCTTCATATCCCCAGAATTCCTGACGCACACGTTCGTGCATTCTTTCAGCAAAAGCTTCGGCGAAACGATCGGCTAATGCCTTTAGTAAAATTGATTTATAATCGTTGTGATCTGCTTCAAATTCAGCTAACTTTTTTTCGATTCCCAAACCAGCTGTTACTACAAATCCGCCAACGTGATCTGCAATTCCTGATTCTTTTGGTGCAACAAAATCAGAGACACATTCGTTCACCGCACCTTCGGTTTTTTTCAGTTGCTGACGCATTCCAAATTGGGTATGCAAAACTTTTGTACGCGATTCGTCTGTGTAAATTTCAATATCATCATCATTGATTGTGTTTGCCGGCCAGATTCCGATCACTGCTTTTGCCTGAATCCAATTTTCACGAATGATATCATCCAACATGGTGTTTGCATCGTTGAATAATTTTGTTGCTTCAACACCCATGTTTTCGTCCGTAAGAATGTTTGGATATTTGCCACGTAATTCCCATGTGTGGAAGAACGGTGTCCAATCAATGTAGTTTCTTAACTCGGCCAAATCATAATTGACAAATTCTTTAACTCCGGTAAATTTTGGTTGGTGCGGCGGATTATTTTTCCAGTCAATTTTGAATTTATTTTTACGCGCATCTTCTAAAGAAAGATAAGTCTTGAATTCTTTTTTTGATGCGTAATTTTTACGGACTGTTTCAAAATCAGCTTTCACGTCCTTAATAAAATTGTCGCGTTCTTCGCTCAGCAAACTTGATACAACAGTGACTGATCTGGAAGCATCCAATACATAAACCGTCTGCCCTTTAGTATAATTCTGATCAATTTTAACTGCAGTGTGAACCTTTGAAGTTGTTGCGCCGCCAATCAAAAGCGGAATAGTAAAACCTTCGCGTTCCATTTCTTTTGCAACGTGAACCATTTCATCTAGAGAAGGTGTAATCAAACCACTCAACCCAATCACATCGACATTCTGTTCTTTGGCTACTTGCAGAATTTTTCTGCCGGAACCATTACACCCAAATCGATAATCTCATAATTATTACAACCCAAAACAACACCCACAATATTTTTTCCAATATCGTGTACATCGCCTTTTACAGTTGCCATTAAAACTTTTCCTTTGGCTTTGGTTTCAGTTTTCGAAGCTTCAATAAATGGTAATAAATACGCTACTGCTTTTTTCATCACGCGCGCAGATTTTACAACCTGCGGTAAAAACATTTTCCCAGATCCGAATAAATCTCCAACCACATTCATTCCGTTCATCAAATGGCCTTCAATGACTTCAATTGGCATGCTCACTGCCTGACGCGCTTCTTCTACATCTTCATCAATGAACTCGGTGATTCTTTTTACCAACGAATGCGTAATTCGATCCTGAAGATTTTCTTTTCTCCATTCCAATTCCGGTTTTTTTTCTTTCGTTCCGGCAACAACTGATTCTGCAAAACTCAACAAACGATCCGTTGCATCTTCTCTTCTGTCCAACAAAACATCTTCTACACGTTCCAGCAAATCTTTTGGAATATTGTCATAGACTTCAATCATGGTTGGGTTGACAATGCCCATGTCCAACCCTTCATTAATTCCGTGATACAAAAAAGCAGAGTGCATGGCTTCACGCACCGGATTGTTTCCTCTGAATGAAAAAGAGACGTTTGAAATTCCCCCGCTCACATGTGCGCCCGGAAGGTTTTCTCTGATCCAACGAGTCGCTCTGAAAAAGTCCAGCGCGTTTCTTCTGTGCTCATCCATTCCGGTTGCCACAGGAAAAACATTGGGATCAAAAATAATATCCTGCGGTGGGAATTTTACCTTGTCAACCAAGATGCGATACGAGCGCTCACACATTTGAATACGCTTCTCATAACTGTCTGCCTGACCATCTTCATCAAAAGCCATTACAATAACAGCTGCACCGTATTGTTTAATTTTTTTGGCCTGATAAATAAAATTTTCTTCTCCTTCTTTTAAGCTGATTGAATTCACAACGCATTTACCCTGCACACATTTCAAACCTGCTTCAATGATTTCCCATTTAGAGGAATCAATCATAATGGGCACGCGTGAAATATCCGGTTCAGACGCAATGAGATTTAAAAATTTCACCATGGCTTCTTTGCCATCAATCAAACCATCGTCCATGTTTACGTCAATGATTTGTGCACCGCCTTCAACCTGATCACGTGCAATTTGCAAGGCTGCTTCAAACTCACCTTCTTTGATGTGTTTCAAAAATTTGGCAGATCCTGCAACGTTGGTGCGCTCACCAATGTTGATGAAATTGGATTCGGGTGTAACTTCCAATGGTTCTAATCCGCTCAATTTCATGTTTGGCAGATTGGTCCATTTGTACTGGTATTTTCCTGGGTAATCGGGGTGTAAATTCATTTTCAAATTCAATTTATAAGTTTCGGGGGCGAGCCCCGACACTGCATTTTTATTGGTCTCCTTTTTTCAATATATTATTTAAACATCCAAAGGAGACGACGCAATGCGCCGTCTCTGCGTGGGTGGACGAATTATTTAAATCCTCGTTCTTTTTTAATCTTGTCGTATGCTTCTTGTACTTTTTGGAATTTTTCTTTTCCGTTTTTTTCAAACTCGGGACCTAATGAACTTAATTTGTCAGGGTGATATTTGACAGCCATTTTTCGGTACGCTTTTTTCACTTCTTCATCGGTTGCATTGGTGTTGATCTCTAAAATTTTGTATGCCGAATCAACATCTTTATAATACATATTCTTCAAAGACAAAAAATCTTTTTCAGAAATTCCGAGGTAGTTTGAAATCTGATGCAGCAGGGTTATTTCTGATTTATCAACGTGACCGTCTGAGCGGGAAACTTCAAACAGATAACGCAGCAATTCCAGTCGCAACGGGTGCTCCATGTTCTGACGAATCTGAAAACAAATTTCACGCACTTGAATATCTTGCTGCAAAACATTTTGCAAAAGACGGATATATTCATTCGTTCTTTCAGTTCCAAATTGCGCCTGAAAAAATTGTCTTACAAATTGAATTTCTGATTTTAGAACTTTGCCATCGGCCTTCATCACAACGGCAGATAAAGCAATTAACGCAGCACCAAAATCACCGGCTTGTGTTTGATGAGCATGTGCCTGATGACCGCGTTGTCCGCCTTGAACCTGAACTTGTTTAGACTGACCAACGTCAAGAATTCCACCAATGGCAACGCCAATCAATGCGCCTAGTGGACCACCAAATGCCCAGCCTAAACTACCGCCTAAAAGTTTTCCAAAATGCGATGCCATATTATTAGTATGCCGATTTTTTTTCACCGCAAAGGCGCAAAGGACGCAAAGCGATGTGATTTTTTCTAATAAATAGTTCTGTTTTTTTCATTGCAAATTCTTTGCGATCTCTGCGTCTCTGCGGTTAATTTTTTTCCACCAACTGATATGTCTTCACCAAATCCGCAATTGCTTTAATATGCGCCGGCGTTGTTCCGCAGCATCCACCTACAATATTTACCAAACCTTCATCTAAAAATGTTTTGATTTGTTTGGCCATCATTTCTGGTGTTTCATCGTAGTGACCCATTTCGTTTGGAAGACCTGCGTTTGGATGTGCAGAAATTGCAAATGGCGCGTTCTTTTTCAAGACTTGCAAGTACGGTCTAAGTGTACTTGCACCCAACGCACAATTCAATCCGACAGTCAACAAATCAGCGTGCTGTACAGAAACTAAAAATGCTTCTGCGGTTTGTCCTGATAAGGTTCGTCCACTTGCATCGGTGATGGTTCCGGAAACCATGATTGGAAGTTTCGTTCCCAATTTTTCCTGTACATTCTGCACAGCAAATAAAGCTGCCTTTGCATTCAAGGTGTCAAAAATTGTTTCAATTAAAAGTACATCTGCGCCGCCATCAATTAATCCTTTCACTTGCTCTTCATAAGCAATCACCATTTTATCAAAAGTTGTGCTTCTGTATCCTGGATCATTTACATGTGGAGAGATGGACAAGGTGACATTCGTTGGTCCAATCGAACCTGCAACAAAACGTGGTTTGGAAGGATCTTTTTGATTGAACTCTTCACACACTTCTTTTGCGATTTTTGCACCGTGATAATTAATATCGTAAGCGTATTTTTCCAGACCGTAATCGGCTTGCGCAATGGTCGTTCCGCTGAACGTATTTGTTTCCAGAATATCAGCTCCCGCCTCAAGGTATTCACGGTGAATAGCTTTGATGATATCTGGTCTTGTCAACACAAGCAAATCATTATTTCCTTTCAGTGGTTTTGGATGATTTTCAAACCAGCCTTTTCTGAAATCCTCTTCTTCCAGCTTATAGCGCTGAATCATGGTACCCATTGCGCCGTCGAGCACAAGAATGCGATGTTTTAAAATCTCTCTAATATCGTTCATAGCACGAATTCAGAGGGGAGACCGGAAACTGATTGTCGCTTATATCGCACCAACGGTTACGTCAGTACAGGAATTGGCACCTTGCTCCATGAAGGGAATAGGTTGCCAAGGTTTCGCAGGGCCGGTCCCTCCACCTTTCTTTATAAGTTAATAAAAATAAGAACTGGGGCAAAGATAGAGGGAATCTTGATAAAAACAAAATTGTGAGCACTTTGATTTTAGCAGTCAAAAATTCGGCAAGCGGCCTTCCTTCTTTGAAGGAGGAGCAAGGAGGGTGATCGGCTTGATTTTTTAAATAATAAATGTCAAATGCAAAATAACAATTGAATCATCATCAAAAAACCTCTTTCAAAACATCCTCTTTATATAGCTGTCCAACAGGAATTTGTTTTCCGGCTATAACTAAATTATGACCGTCTAATGCTTCTACCATGTTTTTGTTAACGATGTATTATTTATGACAACGCACAAAAATTTCTTTTGGCAAATTTGACTCCAGGTATTTTAAAGACATCAACGCCGTAATTCTTCCGGTGGCGGTATAAAATGAAACATACTCACGCATACCTTCGATGTAGCGAATATCAGCATACTGAACTTTGTATAGTTTATGATCTGCTTTTATGGTGAGAAATGTTGTTTTCAGATCAGCCGACGGAATTTGTTTTCCTTTCAATTCGAAATACGATTGCGCTTTTTGAATTGCTTTTTGAAAACGTTCAAATGAAAATGGTTTTAAAATATAGTCAACCGCATCCAGCTCAAAACCTTCCATGGCATAGTCGCGGTAAGCTGTGGTAAAAATCACCATGGGTCCTTTTTCAATTGCTTTGACAAGATCTGTTCCGAGCATGCCCGGCATTTGAATATCTGTAATCACCAAATCAACTGAAGATTTGTTCAATACTTCAAGTGCCTCGGTTCCATTTTTACAAACAGCAATCAAATTCACACCTTCTATTTTTGAAAGATAGGATTCAAGAAGATTTCTTGCAAGTTGTTCGTCTTCTACAATAATGCACTTCATTTTTCCAGATTTATTTCAAGTGTTGCGGTATAAGATGCCGCGTCTGATTTTATCTCCAATTTATGTCTTTCAGGATAAATTAACGCCAATCGTTTTTTTACATTCTCCATTCCTACCCCACCAGTTTTGTCTTTTGAAATTATTTTTTCAGGTTTTGAATTGGCACAAACCAAAAAAAGTTTTCCGTCGCTGGCCTTCAGTTTTATATCTATCCAACCCGTTTGTTTTTCATCATGATTGCTATGTTTAAAACAATTCTCAATGAAAGGAATTAATAACAGAGGCGCAATTTTATAATGACCGTTTGACGAATCAATTTCAATTTTGATGTTTGATTGATTGTCATCTTTTAAAGCCTGCAGTAAAATAAAACTTTCTATTGTTTTTATTTCATCTTTCAGATCCACAAAATTCTGATTGCTGTCGTAAGTAACATATCTCAAAATATCAGACAAATGCAAAATGGCATCCGGTGTTTTATCGGATTTCATCTGAGACAACGCATAGATATTATTGAGTGAGTTAAACAGAAAGTGCGGATTAATTTGGGCTTTCAGAGCTTTGGTCTCAGCCTCCAGCATTTTATTTTTCAATTCAAGACTTTCTTCCCGTTGCTTTCTGACCTGGATTGATCTGCTAACGAGTGAGCTGATGATAATGGGCATAACCATCATGAAAAATCGCGCCAAAAAAACGCTGTGCATCGGTCGGTGATGCAGCGTATTAAACTCAAACGGATAATGCTCATCCAGATATAAATCAATCAAACCGCCTGAAATTGTGGCAACCACAAGCGTGCACCCAATAATTATGATGTAACTGATCTTTCTATGATTGTCCAGAAATTTTGGTATGAAATAGAATAAATTCAGGTAAAAGACCAGCATTTGAAAGGATACGACACTGATCACCCGAATGATGGTAGGAGTCAGATCAAGATAACTTGAAATGAGCCATAACCAGAACAGAATGTAGATCAGCCAGGCAAGCAGCGTATATTTCACGATCGATTTCAACAGGGTAAAGATAATGAAGTGTGCTCAAACCTGCCTTTTGTTTCAATGAACAGGCTTAATTTATCAAATCCTGCACCAAGTTCATCAACGAACAAAATCAAACCGCCTCTGTTACTGGGCATGTTGATTGATAAATTTTTGATTTTGGTTGAATTTAAACTGATGGTCACAAATTAATGTCGAATTTTGCTGTAACAATTGACCAAGCTCAACCGTCTTAACTTTTGAAAAATTAAAAAAAATGAAACGCACGCTTACTTATTCACTGCTCATTTTAATCTCCTTTTTATCAAACGCAACACTTGCGCAAGATAAATTTACAATAAGCGGCTCTTTAAAAGATGCCACTACTGGTGAAGATATTATTGGTGCCCGTATAGCCGTTCTGGAATTACCCGGAACCGGTGCAATCACCAATACATTTGGTTTCTATTCCTTGACGCTACCAGCAGGTAATTATACACTGCAGTACCGTTATTTAGGATTTACAACCATTGAAGAAAAAATTGTTCTCAACGCCAACATCACCAAAAATCTTGAATTGGCACCTGAAGCTAAAACCTTTGATGCCGTTGTGATCACGACTGAAAAAGCAGATGAAAATATTACCTCAGGCGAAATGAGCGTGGATAAAATTGATGTAAAAGACATCGAAAACATTCCGGTAATTTTTGGAGAAAAAGACATCTTCAAAACCATGCAACTTTTACCCGGTGTTAAATCTGCCGGTGAAGGAAATTCAGGATTCTATGTACGTGGCGGTGGTTCTGATCAAAATTTGGTCTTGCTTGATGGAGCACCGGTTTACAATGCTTCGCACTTACTTGGTTTCTTTTCAGTTTTTAATTCAGATGCATTAAAAGATGTCAAACTATATAAAGGAGGCGCACCCGCAGAATTTGGTGGAAGACTTTCATCAGTAATGGACATCAACATGAAAGAAGGGAACTCAAAACAATTTTCTTTCAGCGGCGGTGTTGGTTTGATTTCGTCGCGATTAACAATAGAAGGACCCATTGTAAAAGATAAGGGATCGTTCATAGTATCTGGAAGAAGAACCTATGTTGACATGTTTCTGCGTCTTTCCAACAACGAAAGTCTCAATCAATCTATTTTATATTTCTACGATTTAAACCTAAAAGCAAATTACCGCGTGGGTGAAAAAGATCGTATTTTCTTATCCGGATATTTTGGCCGTGACAATTTTGGTTTTGCTGATCAGTTTGGATTTGACTGGGGAAATGCAACAGGTACTTTACGTTGGAACCATATCTACACAGATAAACTTTTTGGAAATACGTCAGTAATTTTCAGCAACTATAACTACAAAATAAAATTTGGAGGCGGCAATGAAACCTTTGAAATTGGATCTCAGATTCAAGACATCAACGTAAAACAAGATTTTGACTGGTTTGTGAATTCCAACAATACTTTAAAATTTGGCGCCAACTTTATTCATCACACCTTTAAACCTGGTGAAATTGAAACCGGATCAGGAATCAATTTTGAGTTGAATGATATTCAGGAACGTTACTCCACAGAAAGTTCAGTCTATCTTCAAAACGAACAAAAAGTTAAAAAGCGTTGGGTATTTAATTACGGACTTCGTTTTGACAATTTTACACAATTAGGCGGCGGTGAATTTTACTCCTATAATGACGCAGGTGATGTAATTGATACAGCTGTCTATGCAGATAAATGGGAAGTGGTAAAAAGCTACAATGGTTTGTCTCCGCGACTTGGAACAACGTTCATCATAAATGAATTGAGCTCAGTTAAAGCAAGCTATGGTCGCACCTATCAGTTTGTACATTTAATCTCAAATACTACTGCATCTTCACCAACTGATATCTGGTTGCCATCCAGCAACAATATCAAACCAGAAATTGCAGATCAGTTTGCGGTGGGTTATTTCAGAAATTTCTTCAACAATGCTGTTGAGGGATCCATTGAAGTTTATTACAAAGACATGCAAAACACCATTGATTATCGCGATGGTGCAGAGGTAACCTTAAATCCAACCGTTGAGGGTGAATTACTTTATGGAAGAGGTCGCGCATACGGAATGGAATTTTTATTGCGCAAGAAAAAAGGAAAATTCACCGGCTGGGTTGCTTACACCCTTGCAAAAACAGAACGTCTTTTTGATGAGATTAACAACAACACCTGGTACCCTGCAAGACAAGACAGAAGACATGATCTTTCAATTGTAGGAATCTACACACTAAATGATCGTTTAACATTTTCTGGAACCTGGGTTTTTCAAACTGGAAACGCAGTAACTTTTCCAAGCGGTAAATACGAAATCGATGGTCAAATTGTAAATTATTATACTGAGCGCAACGGATACCGCATGCCAAATTATCACCGTTTGGATTTGGGAATTACGTTGAACAATAAAAATTTCAAACTTGTTACCGATCCTGAAACTGGACAGGAAAAACAAGTTCCGCGCCGTTGGGAAAGCAGCTGGAATCTTTCTGTCTACAATGCTTATGCGCGCGAAAACGCTTATTCAATCTCATTCAAAGAAAATCCTGAAACAGGACAAACTGAAGCAGTTCAATTAGCGCTTTTCAAAATCATTCCGTCACTTACTTACAATTTCAAATTCTAGTTGTTATGAAAATGGAAACTAAAATTGTAAGTCTGTTTGCAGGAATTTTATTTTTGACTGCATGTGAAAAAGTCATTGACATTCCTTTGGAAGATGCCGACAGAAAATTTGTAATCGAAGGTGTGCTAAGAGATACTCCTGGTGAAAACTATATTCTGATTTCAAAAACAGGCAGTGTTTACGAAAGCAGCAATTTTGAAAAAATAACCGGAGCTTCCGTTTCAGTAACTGACAAAAGCGGAACGACTTATCTCTTTACAGAGGTGGTTGGCTCACCCGGCAGGTACACAAACGCAACCTTTGCGACAGCACCTAATAATGTCTACGATTTACAGGTAATATCCGGAACAGAAACTTTCACCTCTTCATCGCAAAGTCTTTACAAACCAGAACTTGATTCCTTATCATACATCGAGCAAGTTGGTACTTTTGGTGTTGGCACAGACACTACCTACCTTGTATTCTTCAGCTTTACTGACCAGGTTGATCAGGAAAATTACTACCGTTTGATTGTTTATGTCAACGGTGTACCAGATGGTACTTATTATATTACAAATGATGAATTGTTTGATGGCCAGCCTTATTCTCAACCTGCATTTGCAACTACGGTAGAAAAAGGTGATACGGTAATCATGGAATTATTAGGCATGGATAAAAGTGCCTACACTTACTTTTTCAGCTTATCCAATGCAACTGCCGAAGGTCCCTTTGCGCCAACACCGGCAAACCCTGTAAGCAATATTGAAGGCGGTGCAATTGGTTATTTTAACGCCTATACTTCGGATACAATGTCAATTATTATTCCTCAGTAAGTATGAAAATAAAAAGTTTATTTTTTCTAATGCTTGTTTCGACCTTTTTCATGGCGACCTCATGTGAAAAAGTGATTGAACTTGAATTGAATGACGCTGAAAAAAAAATAGTTGTAGAGGCCGTTTTAAAGGATACTCCCGGCAATAATAAAATCTTACTTTCTTATACTTCGGCAGTTTATACTGATCAGAACTTTAATAAAATTTCAGGCGCCGCTGTATCCGTGACTGATAAAGATGGCAATGTCTTCACCTTTCCTGAGGACCCAATTATTCCGGGCTACTATCACAACCCTTCTTTTACCGTTTTGCCAGACAACGATTATACGTTGAATGTAAACATAGACGGTGAAATCATTACCTCTACCTGTCACTCTTACGCAAAGCCGACAATTGATTCGATTATCTGGTATCCATCTCCATTTGCTCAGGCATCGGCAGATACACTTTATATGATCGATTATTTTTCTGTGGATAATGTGAATGAAGTGAATCACTACCGATTGCGCATTTGGTTAAACAGTGTTGAGCAAACTGAATTCTATTATATCGGCAATGATGATTTTATAAATGGCATAGCCTACAACGCGCCTTTCTTTGGTGCGGATGCACACAAGGGCGATACCGTACTCATTGAAATCAATGCGCTGGACAAAGCCAATTACACTTATCTCTATACCCTTTCGAGCAACGAAAGTAATTCAACGGCTCCGGCTAATCCAACCAGCAACCTCAAAGGAAACGCAATTGGTTACTTTGGTGCATTCTCTACTGACACGATGAGCGTAATCATCCATTAGATCTGCACAGAATTGCTCCTTTAGATTTTTGTATATTTGATTGAACTATTATCAGTCAATGAAATTCTTACTTCTTTTTGCTTTCGGAATTACACTTCAAATTTCTGCACAAGAAATTGCACCGCTTTTTAAAAGGCTCGATGCAAAAAAAACCAAAGTCACTTTTCAGAACACCATTGTAGAAAATGACACGCTGAATTATTTCTATTATGATAATCTCTACAACGGCTCAGGTGTTTCCATTGGAGATATTAATAATGATGGTTTGGCAGATTTGTATTTTGTGAGCAACAATCAGGCTGATCAACTTTACCTGAATCTGGGTAAAATGAAATTCAAAAACATCACATCAAAAGCATTTCCAAATCAAGATCAATCAGGCTGGCACACCGCGGTTTCTATGGCAGATGTCAATGCTGATGGATGGCTGGATATTTATGTTTGCAAACATGGAATTGGTCAGACAGATAAAGTGAATTTCCGCAATTTACTTTATATCAATAATCGCAATAATACATTCACAGAGCGAGGAAAAGAATTTGGAATCAACGATCCGGGCCGCTCAATTGACGCAGATTTTCTCGATTACGATCAGGATGGCGATTTGGATTTATTAGTCACCAATCACCGTGAAAATTTATCCGTTTATGAAATCTACAATCGCAAAAATTACGTGGAACAATTTCACTCCAATCGGTTGTATCGAAATGACGGCGATAAATTTACAGACGTTACAAAATCAGCAGGACTCATTTCATTTGGTCATTGTCTGGCTGCATCCACTGCAGATTTAAACAACGATGGCTGGCCTGATATCTATATTACGAGTGATTATTCGTTGCCAGATTTTCTATTCATCAATCAACGAAACGGCACTTTTAAAAATGAATCCAAAGAACGTTTGAGACATACTTCACATTATTCGATGGGAATTGATATCGCTGATTTTAACAACGATCTTTTTGTAGATATCTGCGTGCCTGATATGTCAAATAAAGATTATGTGAAATCAAAAACAAATATGGGCAGCATGTCTGTTGCAACTTTTTGGGATAATGTCGCAAAAGGATTTAATCATCAATACATGTACAATACCTTGCAACTGAATTTAGGATCAGGTTATTTTTCAGAGATTGCGCATATGTCAGGCGTGGCAAGTACCGATTGGAGCTGGGCATCTTTGCTCGTTGATTTTGACATGGATGGGTATAAAGATCTATTTATTTCAAACGGATTTTTTAGAGATGTACGTGATCAGGATTTTACAAAAAGAATGAAAGATTATCTGGCAACAAAACCAACTGTTGTAAATGTTGATTCACTCATTTCCTTAATTCCACAAAGCAAAGAAATCAATTATGCATTTAAAAACAGTGGGGATTTGACGTTTGAAGATGTAAGTTCTGATTGGGGCTTCACTTCAGGTTCCGTTAGTCACGGCGCGGCATACGGTGATTTAGATAATGACGGCGATATGGATTTGGTAATTAATAACCTGAATGAGCCTGTTCAGATTTTTGAAAATACATTACAACAAAAAAAATATCTCAAACTAAAATTAATTGGATCAGAATTAAATCCATTTGCATACGGCACGAAAGTAATTGTACACACCAACAAAGGTGATCAGATGCAGGAACTAAACCCATCAAGAGGTTATGCCTCATCATCAGATTTGAATTTATGTTTTGGTTTGGGTGATGCAGATTCTATTTCTTCTGTAGAGATTTTTTGGAATTGGAAAGAGATGACAACGATTCAAACCGTTCAGTCCAACTCAACTTTAACGGTTGATTATAAGACATCCCGATTTGAAACGACCTCTCCACTCTACCTGATTCCATCGGCATCAAAACAATTTGTGAAGCTGAATGAAATTCCATTTGATGATTATGTGGGTGAAGTTTTGTTGCCGCACAAAATGTCAGAACTTGGACCATTTCTAACAACTGGATTTTTTTATCGCTTTTCACCAGATATGAATGAAGAGATGGCTTATCAGGATTTACTGATTGGCGGCACGCGAAATAAAACTGCCAGATTATTCGAACAAACAGACTCTGGTTTTGTATTAACCAAACAACCTGCTTTCCAAAAAGATTCTGCTTTTGAAGATGCTGGTGCCGTATTCTTTGATGCTGATGGCGATTTTGATCAGGATCTTTATGTAGTAAGCGGTGGGAATGAATACGCAGCCTTTTCAGAAATGTATCAGGATCGTTTGTACCTGAATGATGGCAAAGGAAATTTTACCAGAGATTACAGTGCACTTCCAAAAATTAATTCAAGCGGTCAATGTGTTTTAGCAAATGATATTGACAAAGATGGTGATATGGATTTAGTAGCTCTTGGCAGACAAGTTCCGGGCATGTATTCCATGACACCAGAATCTTACTTGCTTATAAACGACAAAGGAAAATTCACCAATCAAATACTTGAACTTGCACCCGAATTGCAATTCGCGGGCATGATAACGGAAGGCGTATTTACTGATTTTGATAATGATTCAGATGATGATTTAATTGTGGTAGGTGAATGGATGCGCCCACGTTTTTTTGAAAATCAAAATGGTAAACTTGTTTCAAACGATACGTATTTACCCAACCCAAATCTTTACGGTTGGTGGAATACCATCCAACCTTTTGACATCAACAACGATGGTAAATATGAATACCTTTTAGGCAATACCGGACTCAATAATAAATTTCATCCGTCGTCCTTATTTCCGCTGACGGCTTATCTGGAAGATGTCGATCAAAACGGAAAAGCAGATTTAATTCTCACCAAATATTTTGGAGGTATACAACATCCTGTCAGAGGCAGAGGTTGTTTGTCTGAGCAAATTCCGTCTGTCAAAGAACGCTTCAAAACCTACGACGAGTTTGCAAAAACACCTTTCGACCAACTCTTTCAATTTAAATCAGATCCACAACTGGCCACCGATTTTGCAAACGGAATTTTAATTTGGGAAAATGATCAATTGGTATTTAAACCCTTTCCAAATTTTGGTCAGATGGGTTGTATCAATAAATTTATTTCACTTGATTTAAACGGTGACGAATTTTTAGATTTCATTGCATTTGGAAATAAATATGAAGCCGAAATTGAAACACCCCGTTACGATGCCAACCCAGGCCTTGCCTTCATCAACAAAGGTGGTACAGGTGATTTCGATATTTATCCGTTAGAACAAAACGGTCCTTATATCAATCGCAATGCTAAAGATGCGGTGATGATTGGGAATAAGATTTTTGTTTCTAATTCAGGAGAAGCGGTGAATGTTTTGGAGGTTTATTGAGGCGGATAAATATCCGCAAAATTGTGGTTTAGCGCAGGATAAATATCCAGCGCAGCGATAGTGTCGAAATAAAAAAACTCGTCTACCAAAAAGCAAACGAGTTTCAAGAATAAAAATATACGTTTCTAAAAAAATTCGATCTTATTCTACGACTGTAAATGCGTAAAATGGTTTTAGTTCTGACTCAAAAAACGAACTCTTCAAATCCTGATCTCCCGATACAAATGCATATTCACCAGCCATTAAACCATTTGCTGAAATCAGCAATGAATTTGAACCATAAGGCGCTATCTGCAAACCACCAATAACTTGTGGATAAACGCTCTTTGCTTCGTTAATTGGATGCACGTTGGTAATTATCTTGCGACTTTTCTTTTCTGGTGTTAAGATTACAAGTTTAAAGCCAGTCAATTGCGCTCCACTTTTAGTTTTGCCCATGTGGTAAACAAACTGCATTATTTCCTGCTTCTTAATTTGTACAATTGAAGTTGCGCCTTTCATTGACAAGGTAGTTCTAGCACCGCTAATATCATTGCTTGAATAACCACGTGTGGTAATTTTTTCAAGAGATTGGCCTGCTCCATCATTTTTATCAACGTAAACAAAAGATCCAACCTCTGTTGGTTCAGTGATTGTTATTTGAGTAAAGCTGCTAAATGAAATAGCTACTAGAAATGCGGCAAATACTTTTTTCATGTTTTGGATTTTTTTTTGTGGTAAAAGTAATTCTTTTTTAATATCCTTCACCTGATTAGTCAAATAGATGCGCTTTAGACGAATTCAACGTGATTTTTACAAGGCTGAATATCCTCAAAATGGGTTTAGTGCAGGATAAATATCCAACGCAGCCGATCGAATTAAGTTGTTTATAAAATCCTACTTCTTCTCCCAAACCTTTACAATCTCTTCCATCAAAGGCTTCAGCATGTCATGCGGATTTTTTCCATCAAAACCTGCCGAAGTATAAGTTGAATCTTTTGTAGTTATGATAATTGTTCCAAATGGTGCAGCATCCGTTGCACGTTTGTTTGTGGGTGATTCGAGGGATGATATTTTACTGAGATCAACTTCTTTCAAACTTGCAGCCAAAGCAGTCCATTCAGACGACTGCGTTGCACGTGCTGTGCGGGTTGGTTCACCTCTTCCATTAAAACTTGTCACTACCGAATCTTGTGTGATGATCACTTTTGTTTTTCCCATCATGGTGGTAGAATGATATTCGTAACTGACGATATCCGTTTCGTTGCAGGAAATTAAAAGGGTAGCGGCAAAAATTAAAGTTAGAAGAGATTTCATGGTGTAGTATTTTATTCAAGCTAAGGTAGGGAAAATCAAAAATCAAACGATCAAATTTCAAAACCAAAGACAATAAAAGTAATAACCTACGGCGCGGCAACTAGCCTTCCCGACTGCAGCAGGGAGCAAGAGGAATGATCAGTCTGAATCTTGAACAAAAAATAAGATCCCAAAAAAATTCGGCAAATGGCCTTCTCCCTTTGAAGGGAGATCGAGAGGGATGATCACCACAAATGTAAAATCAAACAGATGCTGATCCGTTAGCTAACGGACAGCATGACGTTTTCATAACGATGAGGTTCCAGAATTATAATCGAACGTTGCTAGGCGCAGATTCGGAAACGAGTTCAGCATGACGGTTCACTAGGTAAATAAAACGACTACAATTTCACAATTCGATAGAACGATGTTTCGTTGATGTCATTCGTCAACTTCACAAAGTAAACACCAACTGGTAATGTTGCGCCATCAATGATGTACGAATTGTTCTCCTGAATCTCATCTGCAAAAATTAATCTGCCTGATTCATCCAAAATACTGAGTTGATAAGTCCCACTTTCAGCGAAATAAATTCCGAATTCAGCTTTGGACGGATTTGGATAAATTGCCGCACTGATTGCCTGATTTGCATGAATACCAAGATCTGAAAACACATAGTTATAAGAAGCAGTGGTTTGACATCCGTATTGATTAGAAACAACTACCGTGTATGTTCCGTCAAGCGTTACATCTACAAACGAATTTGTTTCGCCAACTAAAATATCTCCATTCAAACTCCACACAAAAGTCATATTTGGATCTATGATATTAGTCAGAATTTGCTGATTTGAATAAGTCAAATTCACCGGAGCAGGAAGAATAAAACAATTCAAAATATTCTCAGTTGTATTCGTATAAATTGGAGGGTTGTTATCAAAATAAATGCGCGCCTGATTGTTTACAATATCATTTGGCAATACGCCCGAAACCAATGCTACTCTGAATTTCACATAGCCCTTGCTCATGGGTTCGTTGGTTGTGCTATCTGGCAAATTAATGTCTTCAAAATAAAATGAAATCATTCTGCTGGAATCAATTGAAACAGTTGCGTTGTGACTCGATGACATAAATTCAAACGTAGATTCGTCAATTAAGGCAGATAAATCATCTCTGATTTCTACATTCACTGCAGACGCAGTTCCAGTGTTTTGAAAATTAATTATGTATTCTATTTTGGTGTCTGGCGAAATCAAATTAGTTAATTGATAAGCACCGTTTGGTAAAGCAATTTTGTCATTCGGATCATAGGAACACAAGGCAGGCACAGCAGTAGTATCAGTCATGGTAGTCTGTGTTGCACCAAGTGAATCTAATAGCGTCAAAGTTGCAATATTGACTACTGTATCTCCAACCATCATTGTGATTTCTGGATCAGAGATAATCTGAATCATGAAACTCTGAAACGGCTGCAAACTGTCAAATGAAAAATATAAATAATCACCAACTATTGAGTCGGCGGGATAACTTGAACTCACATAGGTCAATTCATCGTCCATCAACAGTTCAATAATTCCACTATTCATAATCGTTCCATTATTCTGCACCACAAACCAGCTCACGTTGGCGCCGACACACAGTGCACTTGTAGCAACCATATCAAGCGTATTTGAATAATAGAGCGAATCCGGATAGAAACCGAATAAAATTCCGCTGGTGTCTGGATTAGCTGTATTTAAAGTAAAGTCAACGGGATTTGTTCCGGTGCTGCTCCAGCCTGGCAATATCGATGTCACTGTATAATCAACTGTATCCTCGGTAAAATAATTATATGAAAATTGGCCGGCTGAATTTGTTGAAACAGAATAATTCATAGGAGCAAAATTAATTTCTACACCTTCCAAATAATTTTCGTCAACTTCTTTTGCTCCATTTTGATTCATATCGTAAAAAGCCTCACCGGTTATGTTGTGAAATGCCTGATTCATGACAGAACAATCCAACGAGCCTGTTCCGCTTGTTTGAGTTAAGGTGATTTCCTGAACAATACTGGCATAGTTGGTAATCAGAATCAAATAATATTGTCCTGCAACCATGCCATTAATTGTTACTGTTTCATTATTTGTACCTGAATAGCTGCAATCGACTTCTGGTGATTCTGGAGACACACCATGCTGACCGCTCAATGAAATTAATTCATTCATATCATCAAAGGGACCATAAACAATAAAGTCAATGTCATTGGCTGCGCTCAAAGACATGATAATATCACCCGATGTTTCAGCCTTCAAAAAAAACCAGGTTGGATTAGGTTGAGTCATCAGACAACCGTAATTATTTCCTGATTCAATTGCCGTGCCCACATTTGAAGTATAGGTTAAACCAATGCAATAAGGAGATGGCGTTGAAGAAACAGTATTATCTGTTTGACCCACTGCGTTGTTGAGAAAACCCGACAATGCAAAACCAAAAAGCATTTTCAAGAAGTATCTGTTTTTCATAAGTCACCAATTTATTGCCTAAGTTAAAGGTACGATTATAACGACTTGTAAATCATATTCGTTGCTTAAAGTGTGGTGATTATTATTTAATGTGGAGAGCTATACTTTCATCGATAATGCCTGTATCGCATTGAACACGGCACGGTTGAGCAGATTTTAATCCCTGTCCTTAATTTTAAAGATTGGATCCGCACTAACGTTGGGAAAACGGTCGATCGAGTTAAGCGAGACAGTCGAACCAGGTTTTTCCAGAACAAACATCAAGCATTTGTCTATTGGAATATTACTCAACAACCACGATGTAGTTATTCTTCTTCCCTTTTCCAAGCAGCACAAACTTATTGTTGATGAGATGATCCGCTTTGATGATAAAATCTTCACCCACTTTTTCTTTGTTCACAGTAATTGCGTTTCCTTTTAATTCGCGGCGCGCTTCGCTGTTTGATGCAAGGAAATTTGTTTTTGCACCAAGGGCATCTACAATTCCTAAACCTGCATCAACATCAGCGCGTGATACTTTTGCTTGCGGCACTCCATCAAAAATTTCAAGGAATTGTTTTTCATTTAACTTTTTCAAGTCATCTGAAGTTGATTTGCCAAAAAGAATATTTGTTGCAGCCAATGCAGTATCTAAGGCTTCTTTATTGTGAACCATTAAAGTTACTTCTTCCGCTAACCTTCTTTGCAAAACACGCAAGTGCGGGGCAGCATTGTGTTCTGATTCTATTGCCTCAATTTCTTCTTTTGATAGCAATGTAAATGTGCGCAGATATTTTGGTGCATCTGCATCTGTTGCGTTTAACCAAAATTGATAAAATGCATAAGGCGATGTTTTTTCTGGATCTAACCAAACCGTTCCGCTTTCAGTTTTTCCAAATTTAGTTCCGTCTGCTTTTGTCATTAGAGGACAAGTAAATGCAAAAGCTTCGCCACCCGAAATTCTTCTGATCAATTCAGTTCCTGTTGTAATATTTCCCCATTGATCACTGCCACCCATTTGCAATTTGCAGCCTGTTTCTTTATAGAGATGCAAGTAATCGTATCCCTGTAAAAGCTGATATGAAAATTCAGTAAAAGAGATACCGGTTTCCATTCTTTTTTTGACAGAATCTTTAGCCGCCATATAATTTACAGTGATGTGCTTACCCACATCGCGAATAAAATGCAGGAATGAAAAATTTTTCATCCAGTCATAATTATTCACCAAAGTTGCAGCATTATCTTTGGAATTAAAATCCAGAAATTTTTCTAGTTGCCCACGTACACCCGCAATGTTTTTTGCAAGTGTCACTTCATCCAATAAATTTCTTTCATCAGATTTTCCAGAAGGATCTCCAACCATTCCTGTTGCGCCGCCAACCAATGCAATCGGCCTGTGACCTGCGCGCTGAAGATGCACCAACAACATGATCGGAACTAAACTTCCACAATGCAGTGAATCAGCAGTTGGATCAAAACCTACATAACCGGTGACCTGCTCTTTCGAAAGCATCTCTTCGGTTCCAGGCATGATATCCTGCAGCATTCCTCTCCAGCGGAGTTCTTCAACAAAATTCTTTGGCATCTTTCAATCTTTATGAAACAAAGATAATTGATTGAAACTATCTGCTAATGACTCATTCTATAAATTAGTCTGCGAGATTGTCTGATCTGATTTTTAAGGACAAAAAAAATCCTGCCTCGAGGAGACAGGATTTTCAATTCATTAGGATTGGGAATTACTTTTTTACAAGGATTGATTCGCAATCAAATGTTGTTTCAATTTTATCTTCAGTGATTGCGTCATACTCAGCCTGACTTACCTCTTCACCTGCTTCTTTTGCATCATCCAATAAATGTTTCTGGAAATCTACACTCAATGTATCCATTACCAGTGAGCCATAAAGAATTGCTTCTGTGCCTGTTGCAGTTTCGATTGGAATGGTAAAGTGATCACGGAAAAACACACGAATACTTCCACCCTTTTCATCATCAAATGTAATCCAGCAACCTGCCTTTTGACAAACCTCGGCAATCTTCACAGAAACTTTATCTGTAAAAGCGCCGGTAGATTCCATTTGGGTAAACATCTCAGTCAATGTAGCTGCGCTATCTGAAGTTATATCCGTATGACCATATAGCGTGTAATCACCTTTGTCTACACCGTCAAATGCTATTGCAACACCTTCTTCTTCATGATGTGCTTCTTCTGTTACATGGGTTGAGTCATGGTTTCCTGCTTCAGCATCATTTCCGCAGAATCCACAGCATGAGCTAAGATAAAGAGCACTAAGAATGGCCGAGCCTAATACAATATGTTTCATTACTTGAATTTTTATTTTGCCAAATGTAATGAAATTCTAAAACTGTCCCGAACTTTTATCAGGTTCAGTTGATCGTTTTCAAAGACATTCAAAAAAGTGAATTAGCCAATTCAATAAAGTAAATTAAATCCGCATTACCTATCCGCTCGGTAATGCTTGAATCATCCAAAAACCAATGATTTTGCTCAGTTTTTACAAACCTTCTAAAAAACTTAAATGATAAGTGAAAAGAAATGATTTGCTGAATTTTAGATAATCGTTGATTAGAGAATTAATATAGAGATAATGATGATTTTGAAATGGACCTTCAAAATCAGCGAATAAAACGATTGGATGGAAAACCAACCGCGAGAAAGCCCAAGTTATCGAGACTAAAAAGACCACAGCGATCTTCAGAGTTAATGTATAGACAGCAGCAAGTATGAGATCACATCTGCCTTCAAGCCAAATTGTATCTTTTAAAGTAGCAAGGCTGAAAATATAATCTCCGAAATCTCAGACACAAAAAAAGCCGCCTCCAGCAACTGAAGGCGGCCTTTTAAATTCTATCTAAAAAATTATCTGTTCACGACTACCTGCACATCTTTAGAAGTTCCATCTTCAAAAGCGAGTTTTACTGTGTACATGCCAGTAGGCAATGTAGTTACATCCAGTGTCAGCATCGACGTTGTAGTTGTGATATTCTGATTTGATACGACTCTGCCGTTAAGGTCAACAATTGTTACCACTACATTTCCGCAAGCATCTTTTAATGGAAGATTAATAGACTCGTTTGCAGGATTTGGAAATGGAACTATATCACTTTTTGGAAGTTCAACTAAACCAATTGTAGCCGCATCCATAAAGTTGATTGACATAGCCGGAGATTGATCGGTACCATATCCAGCAGGAAACCACTGACCAGCATCTGTGCGTAGCATGTTGATTGGTTGTAGGTATGTTTCGAAATTCCAGTTATAGTCTAAGCTCGATTCGTATCCCGGATAAAACGCCGGTGAATATGTGGTGATGCAAAACAAATAACGTGCATTGTCCTCTAACGCAATTGGCTCATCAAAAGGAACGTAAATATTTTCAGACTGCAAATTGGTAATATAGTTGTATTCTGCTGTCGTTATCTCATCTAAATTGACTGCATTCAGATCAGGTGTTCCAGCTCCTAAATCAATTACGGTAAATACATCAGTCCATTCGTAAACAAAAATCTCAATATACTCACCATCCAAACTTGAAGGAGTTGGATTCTGAGAAGTACCGCCTGAGAAATTGATTCCGTTGATCGCGACTCTGCTCGCATTTGCATCCTGAAAATGAATACAAGTTTCCAAAGAAGTTGTGGTTCCATTAAATTGTAACATGTCAGTAACTGGTTCATAGGTAGTTGGATTCAGTTTAGCATAAGACCAAAGCGAATCATTGATCATAAAATCTGCTTCTCTGACATTGTCATACGTTGATAAATCCAGCGGTGTCATACTGACCGAATAGGTCATTTCATAATAACCATTTGCATAGCTAGCCTGACTAAAAGTTGGCAATGAAATAAAAGCACTGTCGCCAGCCAACAAATCAAACGGAGCAGAAGTTTCATTGTACAGGTTTACTGAGTTCAAGTCAACCATACAATTCAGCAAAATACCAGTCTGGTCATTGCTTCCATAGTTTCGCACCCAGGTTCCAACTTCAACTTCAAACTCGGTTGCATTTTGTGAAAGCAACTGAAGATTAGAAAAACTTTTGGCTCTTAACAAATCGGCATCTGTCATTCCAAGATCATCTGCATATAATCCATTTTTACTTCCAATAAATACGGAGGTATTGCAGCCTAAAATTTCGGAACGAAGCAAAGCGCCGTCAGCTGCAGAAATCATAATTACCGGAATCGTAACATTAATTCCTTGCGCACCTCCACCCATCGCAAGCGGAGCTCCAGGTGCATTATTGATTATAATTACAGCAATTGCGCCTGCATTCTGACAATTCAATGCTTTGACACCAAACTCGCAGCTTCCGCGATAACAAACCGCCACTTTTCCAGTTAGATTATTAGTCACAGGATCACAAGCCAGCGAATCACCAGCTGTTCCAGTTTCAGAAAAACACATGTCCCCTGTAACCGCGCTCGCTGGATTCGTCAAATCTGGCACCCCCCATTGGGCACCCGGCACTGCATATGTAAAATCATAATTGCCTTCATTTGTTGAAGGCGGCTCTACGTAAAATATGATCTGTGCAGAACTCAACACAGCTATTAACATAGCACCTACGCTAAGTAGAAATTTTTTCATGGTTAAAGATTTAGATAAATTTTTCGGGACTAAAATACGAAAAACCAGAGGAAATCAATTCTAAAATTCAGAATAACATGTTGAATTCTTCACATTTACTTAAACAGAATTTACATTTCCTTGTATTCACGGTACATACTTTCCATCACTGAGCGACACTTCTTAAGAACCTCCTCTGTCTTTGACGGATCGGTGTACGCAGATCGAATTAATCTGTCCTCAATCATTTGAAATACGGTGTAGCCAGAACTATCTTTCCAGCCGTAAGACAAAGTAGAAGTACAAATTGCCCATTCGGGAGAATTCGGATTAAACAAATCTTTACTCCAGTGAAATTCATCTGAATTTAATTTCATTTGATTCAAGAGCGTTTTTGCTAAATCAGCTTGCGATCCTATTTTATCAATCTTCATTCCGCGATATTCATCTTTCAGTGCGCTGCCCCACGCCAAAAATGGGATATGAAAAAATTCTTCCTGATAGGTATCATCATTGATCACATTTGTTTTTCCATGATCTGAGATAATCAAGACAAGCGTATTTTCAAAATCTGGCAGCGCACGCACTCCGTCAATAAATTTTTTCAAATGCTCATCAGCATAATGCATACTTGTCACATACCCGTCTCCATTGTGTGATTCAATAGGCTCAACCGGCATATCATAGGGTGAGTGTGTGCTTTGTGTAAACATACCATAAAAATATGGTCGTTTTGCTTTTTGAATCTCTGAAAGAAAATAAGGAAACATAGCCTCATCATGAATTCCCAGTTGACCTTTTGGTTGCAGGTTCAAATCATTTTCATCAACCAATTTATCAAAACCAATATCTTGTAAATAACCACCAATATTTCCATACGACAATGATCCACCAAATGTGTAGAACGTATTGTATCCTTGTTTTTCCAGCACTTGATTAATAGAAGGTAATTTTCTGCACTTGGCAGATTCAGTTGAAATAGAAATTCCAGAGATGGTTGGATAACCACTCAAGATCGATGAATGACCTGTTTCCGATGTTCCGCCAGTCGCGTAAATCTCAGTGAATAAAATTCCTTCATCACACAAGGCATTGAAGTTTGGTGTGATATTTTTTTCTCCACCAAGCGGTTCTATTAACTGTGCTGACCAACCTTCCAGCGTGATTAAAATAATATTTGGATTGTCTGTTTTTAAGACAGAAATAAGTGAATCAGTTGGTGCCGTATAATAAACTTCATTTTTAATTCGCTCACCTTCTTCGACTGGCACACGATTAAAATAATCTTCCAAATCAACTTTCAGATACGTGTAAGACATGTTGATGAAATTCCATTGCGGATTTACAGTCACATCTCTGATCATTTGGTTTTCGGAGTAGTATGCATCGGTTGCGCTGATTGGAATATGTTGCCAGCCACCTCGGAATCCCAAAATAAAAAGTGCAGATCCAAAAAAGAAATACAGAAAACCATACGTCCATTTTTTAGCAGCTGACAAAGCAAGTAATCCGAGTTTATTCTTCTTAAAAACTTTCACGTAAATGAACCAGGCAAAAATGACTTGCAAAACAAAATACAGAATGAACCAATAGGTATAAGACCCGCCGGCGGTTCTGAAAATTTCGGATGGTGTTGTAAAATGAATCCAGATTTTTGAAGATAATTTAGTTTGCCATTCATAATAACTAACTATCTCACCAGCACAAATCAATGCACTAATGACAATCATGATCCAGATGTAAATGGAAATAATTTTGTTGATCCATTTCAATTTAGACTCAGATGAAAGTGCAAAAGCAAAAATGCTGAGCAAAAACGGAAACGCCATCAAATAGCAAAAACCAGCAAGATCTAATCGTAAGGCATAAAACGGAATCAGAAACAACTCACCCGTATGCTCCTGAAAATCTCCAAAAAAGTGAAATATGAACAACAACCGCTGAAACGTAAAAAGGATCAGCCAAATTAAGAGCAATCGAAAGGGGAACAACGTTTGTTGCTTCATCTGCCAAAGGTAAAGATTGTTTGCAAATGTGACGATTATCACTTTCTGTTTTTATAAACCATAGTACCTTTGTACTGTACTCAAAACACAAATTATGCTGGACTCACTAAAAGGAAAACGCATCTATAGTATTCTTAACAGCAAGTGCCCGATCTGTCATGAAGGCGATTTTTATGTTTCCAAAAATGCTTATGATCTAAAAAACTTTGGTAAGAATCATACACGTTGCAGTGTCTGCGATCACAAGTTTGAAAAAGAAACCGGATTTTTCTACGGAGCCATGTATGTCAGCTATGCTCTGGGAATTGCTTTATCTGTAGCCTTGTTTGTTGCAACTTTTGTGCTCTTTCCTGAAACACGTTACTATGTTTATATCGCCGAAATACTGATTGGATTGATCGTCTTTTTTCCGCTTAATTACAGATTGAGCCGGATTATCTGGATGAATCTTTTCAATCACTACGAAGCTAATCACATCAAACACCAACACGCAAAATGAGTAAGTACGGAGATCTTATTGCCAATTCAAAACTAGTGCTGGTTGATTTTTCAGCAGCATGGTGTGGGCCTTGTCAAACACTTGCTCCCATTTTGGATCAGGTTGCAAAAAAAGTTGGATCCAAAGCAAAAATTGTAAAAATTGATGTGGACAAAAATCAATCCCTTGCCGGAAAATTAAATGTACGTGGAGTTCCAACTTTAATTCTCTATAAAAACGGATCACAGGTTTGGCGACAATCTGGTGTGGTTCCAGCCAATCAATTAGTGAAGCTGATTGAGCAATATCAATAATTTTTAACTTCTTTAAAATATCTCTCCTTTTGATTCGTCCATAGGTTTGCGAACAAAGACTCTGTTTTTTTGTTCCTTTGTAACTTATGAGCAAAAAGAAAGTTTCCCTCAAGCAAGTTTTTAAAGACATCATGTGGCCCCGCAGAAAAATTCTGTTTGGTGGTTTGATTCTCATTCTCATTAGCCGAACTGCCGGTTTTGTGCTACCTATGTCACTTCAGGTTTTGATTGATGATGCTGTCAAAAACAGCAATATAGAACTCATGAAATATTTGTTGATTGCGGTGATTATTGCACTTTCTATTCAGGCAATAACTTCATTCTGGCTGACAAAATTATTGAGTGTAGAAGCGCAGCATCTTATCTCACAATTACGTGTTCAGGTTCAGAAGAAAATCTTGACTTTGCCCATCAGTTATTTTGACAACAACAAATCAGGTGCATTGGTTTCACGCATTATGACCGATGTGGAAGGAGTGAGAAATTTAGTTGGAACTGGTTTTGTACAGCTCATTGGTGGATCACTCACTGCCATTGCAGCGCTGGTTTTATTGATAAAAATAAATTGGATCATGACACTTTCTACGCTGATTCCAATTGCAGTTTTCGCCTATATCGCCATGAGGGCTTTTGGAAAAATTCGCCCTATTTTTAAAGAACGTGGAAAATTAAATGCAGATGTTACAGGCCGCCTTACTGAAACAATTTCAGGCGTACGTGTCATCAAAGGATTTAACGCCGAAGAGCAGGAAAACAAAATTTTTGAACGAGGAGCAGATCAGCTTTTTCAAAATGTAAAAAGCAGTTTGACTGCAACCTCCATGGTTACCAGTCTTGCTACTTTCCTGTTAGGAGTTGGATCTGTATGTATAATGGGAATAGGCGGTTACCTCATGATGAATGGCGAAATGGAAGCAGGTGAATTTATTTCATTCACCGTTTTACTTGGTTTCATGGTTGCGCCAATTGTGCAAATGAGTAATATCGGAAGTCAGATGACTGAAGCTTTTGCTGGTTTAGATCGTACGGCAGAAATCATGAATTCATTGCCAGAAAATGATGACAGCGTTCGCACCATCAAATTAGAAAAAATAAAAGGCGATATCAAATTTGACAAAGTCAGTTTTGCTTACGAACAAGGGAAAGAAGTTTTACATGAAGTTTCTTTTGACGCTCCTCTTGGATCAGTTACTGCATTGGTTGGAACATCAGGTTCTGGCAAATCAACCATCGCTGGTTTAGCTGCCACTTTTCTTCAACCACAATCCGGAATGATTACGATTGACGGACAAGATTTATCGAAAGTAAATTTAAGTTCGTACCGCCAATTTTTAGGCGTTGTTTTGCAAGATGATTTTCTTTTTGAAGGAACGATTCGCGAGAACATAATGTTCCCTCGACCAAACGCAACCGAAGAACAATTACAACATGCAGTGAAAGCTGCCTACGTGAATGAATTCACAGATCGTTTTGAAGAAGGATTAAATACCGTGATTGGTGAACGCGGCGTAAAACTTTCAGGCGGACAACGTCAGCGATTGGCGATTGCACGCGCTATTTTAGCTGATCCATCCATCATTATTCTGGACGAAGCTACATCCAGTTTAGATACCGAAAGCGAATCACTCATTCAAAAAAGTTTAGGTGAATTGATGAAAGGCCGAACTACTTTTGTAATTGCACATAGATTAAGTACCATTCGCCAGGCCAATCAGATTCTGGTTATCGAAGCTGGTAAAATTGCAGAGCAGGGGACGCATGATGAGTTGATTGCCAAACAAGGAAGGTATTATAATTTGTATACGTATCAGAGCAGGATTTAAGTTCTTAATCCCACTTAAATCTTCCCGGGGGGAAGACTTTTTTGGTTTAGGTTTTTGGACCTGATTGATCTCAATTATTATTTTGGAAGCGTAGGGGCGAATTTTCATTCGCCCCTACTATTTTTGGTAGATAAATAGTGAAGATTTTTTTGATTATTCGCCCCTTTTAGTTGAATTAAATCGAACTACTTTTTTCAGTTTTTGCAGAACTAATAAGTAAGTGTAAGCCCCGCACCAAAACCCATATCGCTGTCGTAATGTGTTGACAAGGAGATATATTTTGTCAGAATATATCTTGCACCGATGCTGTATTCAAAATCAGAGTTGTAGGTTCCCCATAACCGGATTCTGGGTGAAAGCGGAATGTCGTGTCTGCTGATCTGAAATCGCAAATAGCCGGTGTGATCAATTCTGAAATCGGCTACCAGAAAGAAGGGCAAGGTGTATTGAATTCCAAAACAGGCTACACCACGATCGTTCTTTGTACTTGTCTGTCCAAAAATATTTTCTTCAAGTTCAAACGTCTCGCGATATCTAAAATCCCAACCTGCATAAGGGAATAAAAACTGATTCTTTCCAACAAATCTTCCAACATGACTTTCAGATTCAAATCCTTTTGCTTTTGTGTAACCAACGCGCCATTCGGTATCCATTTTCCAACGCGTATTCATATATGATATTTCGCCGTCACTGCCATTTGACTCTACGCTTATTTCGGCGCCCAGATAAAATCGGCGATCATCCGCATAGACCATTTTTATTGCCTTTTTAGGATCTTCAATCTGCGGATTCGGCGGTGTGTTTTCGTACGTAAATATACGTCCCATGCCTGCCATCATATGGTATAAAATATGGCAGTGAAAATACCAATCGCCGTAACCTTCAGAAGCATTAAACTCAATGGTATCTGTTTCCATAGGCATGATATCGATTACATTTTTCAAGGGAGCAAAATCGCCCTGACCATTTAAGACACGAAAAAAATGTCCATGTAAATGCATCGGGTGCCGCATCATGGAATTGTTGACAATAATCATGCGTATATTTTCACCACCTTTTATCATGATTGAATCACTTTCTGAAATTGTTTTGTTGTTCACCGTCCACACATACCGATTCATGTTTCCCGTCAACTCGAATGTGAAAGTTTGGTAAGTTGTATCAGGTAATTTGGTTGATACCGGTGAACGCAGCATCGTGTAATTGAGTGTAACAGGTTGCACCGGATTATCAATCACTGTATGATGTTCCTTTTCTTCGCGTTTCGATTTATCACTTCCTGTTATTTCAGGGTACATAACCACATTCATATCCATCTGCTGTAAGCTCATTTCCATTCCCATATCATCCATGCTGCCATCCAGGTTCATCATGTCGTTCATCATTTTCATTCCCTCAAAATATTTCAAGCGACCCATTTCGGGCACCGGTTTTTGAATCCCCTCTCCTAACCAAAATGACGTTGAACCAATCCTATCTTCAGAAGTTGCTGAAAATTCGTACGAAATTCCATCTTCCGGAATCGTGACCAATACATCATAACTTTCAGACACACCGACAATCAAGCGATCAACCTGAACAGGTTCAACGTCGGCACCATCTGATGCAACTACCGTAATTTTTCCACCTGCATAATTGAGCCAGAAATAAGTTGAAGAACTTCCATTAATCACCCGCAGGCGAACAGTATCACCCGCCACATACTTTTCTGCCTGTTGCGATTCAACACCATTCACCAAAAATCGTTCATAATACACATCACTCACATCCATTGCATGCATGCGCTTCCACTCGTTCTCCAATTTAGTTCCCAAATAACCTTCTCCAATTGCTTCACTGTAACTTTGCGTTCCGTTTTTTTTGATCATATACCAATCGGTTGCATAGTGCAAGGATCGTTCAATCTGATCTGGATTTTCATCGCTCCAGTCACTGAGCAAAAGCACCTCCTCATTTTTGATCACGTCATTTTTTTTGTGAATGATGAATGCACCATACATTCCCAATTGCTCTTGCAGCATCGTATGCGAATGATACCAATAGGTACCGCTTTGTTTTAAAACAAATTTATATTGATGCGTAGTATGTGATAAAATAGGAGCTGTTGTCAGATAAGGAACCCCGTCTTGCTCATTGGGTAATAATAATCCATGCCAATGAATGGATGTTTCATGATGCATTTTATTGTGAACATAAATTTCAGCCGTGTCACCTTCTGTAAAAAATAACGTCGGCCCCAACAGTTGTCCGTTGATTGCAATCGCCAATCGCTCCTTACCTGTATAATTCACAAGTGTATCCGTAATGAATAAATCATACCTCACTGTTTTTTGGGCACACAGATTTATACTGATTGCAACGCTTAAAAAAAATGTCCAAAAAGTTTTCATACTAGTTTAGAATTTTATCATTTACTGTTCCGCAGCTGAGCATTTTATTTCCGTAATACGGATTTTTAACTGTGATTTCATAGCTCAGCCAGTACCATTTTTTCATTGGGCAATAATGCTGATAAACTGTTTTTGTCAAATCAGGCGCCATCTCAATCAAGGGCCATAACATTTCAGAAATCAGTGCAAACGAGGTACGCTGTTTTTCTATCTTGAGTGTTGAAGCGATAGCTTTGGTTGCATCCAGCAACTCGCGCTTTTTTTCGAATTGTGGCGCTGCTTCCAAACGTTGAGCCAAGACTTGGGCATTAGCGGATGTGGCTTCCGCATCACTTTGTACCAAAGCATCTTTTACAAGCATGTAGCTGTCCAGTACTTCTTGAAAATTTGTTCCTGCCGAAAAGGAAGAAAAATGCGTCAGTGCAATAGTGATAAATGTGATTGTAGTTTTCATAACCCATTATTTTTTTAGAGGTTCTATTTTAAATCCGGCCCGTTCAACCGTACTCATAATTTCTTGTTCAGATATTCCGTCCGAATGAACCGTCAATATTTTGTCGGTATTGTGAATGTCCACACCCCAGTGACAAACTCCAGTTGCTTCTGCCAGAAAGGGCTGCACGCGTGCAACACAGCCGCTGCAATTGATATTGGTTTTGAACTGATAGGTTTTTTCAGAAGGATTTGTATCATCCTGAACGTGTGCGGCGATGACGGTATATCCTAAATCAACAATTTCCTGCTGCACTTTGTCCAACTGACTCTGATTCTGAAAATCAATTTCAACAATGCCTGATTTTAGTTCAAGATGTTGTGTGTTTCCAAGTTTTTTGATTCCATCCTCAACCCTTAGCTGACAATGCTGGCTTCTCATTGATGGAACCTGAATGAATGCCTTTTTCATATACTTAAATTTTTATACTACAAAGTTCAGCCAAACGACCGTCAAATATGTTATACAATTCGTGCAAAGGTTTACAGGATTTTCTTTTGAATCTTACTGAAATAAAAGCCTGGGTGAGGTTTTGCAGATTTTTTTCCATCTAAATCTTCCCTGAGCGGACGACTTTTTTTGATTTGTTTTTTTGGATGTGATTAATCTCAATTATTACTTTGGAAACTAAGGGATCCTATCCCCCAATCAATGAAAATATTCACAAACCCAGAACCGGTTATTGAGCGAACCAGAAATAAACCCTGCATTGCCATAAGATTTTCTTTATTCGTATATTTCGTTCTTAACAAATTTTGAGCAAGACATGGACCAATTTCAAATCAAAGAAAACGGCTTTCGTGAAATCAAAAAAACGATGCTCCTAAAAGTTATTCCAATTGCTATTATCGCAGCAGCAGTTGGAATTATCATTAGTCAATTCTATTTAAACAGTGCTCAATCTGAGCTGAATATTTTACCCTACATTATTCCAATAATCGCATTCGCACTTATCATTGGAATCAACCGTGCACTCAAATTGCAAGAAGAGCTTTTCACGAGTTACAGACTTATTCTAGATACCGGGGAGATTATCCGAGAACAAAATAATACACCCACTATTATCATTTCAAAAAACGAGGTAACAGAAATAATTAAAAACTCAAATGGAAGCTTTACGATAAAAGGAAATAAAGCAATTGACACTATAGTCGTTCCAGCACAGATAGACAACTACGAGGATCTCGAAAAATCACTCGGTGAAATCAGACCAATAACGAACATAAAGCGAGAACCTTTTCTTCAAAAATTTCAAATTCTTTTTTCAATTTTGACTATTGCACTAATGGCCGCAGTTTTTATTCTCAAGAACAAAATCATGGTTGGTCTTTCAGGCACCATTCTACTTTCAATATTGATTTATTCTACTTTCGAGATCAAACGCAACAAAAACGTCGATGATAAAACTAAAAAGTCAGCAGGGTCAGTGGTGTTAGTTATTGTTGTAATTATTGCTGTCATGTTTTTCAAATTATCGGCGTAAAGTTAATATGCGGAATAAACCAGTAATGTATCACATAAATAGAATTAGTGGATTAGTGGCTGAATAAGTCTGCCAAAATTCATCACAAAAATCTGTGCCTTTTCTGTGTAATCCTTTAGTTTGTTCTCAACAAGATATTCTTGCTAATTTAAACTGAACAAGATTCCGTAAGAATCAGGGCGAGTAAACGTGTTATCAAGGTTTATAGGCCTATTCACAGATTTCTACACCCTGCTTCTTTGGATCTCAGCTCTAAATAGAAATTATGGTTTGTAGGCCAATTATTAAGGTATTAGAGTGTGGATCCTTAACGGAATCATAAAACTAATGAATATGATTCAAAAGTGTTTTATTGGAATAGATATTTCCAAGGAAAAAATTGACATCGCTTGTATTGACGAAGATTACAAGCTGATGTTTGAGAAGAAAATCGGTAATGCCGAATTAAAAATTAAGACTTTCCTGTTGGGTTTTTTGCGAAAGTTAAAGATTGAAAAAACAGAGGTATTAGTTTGTTGTGAGCAAACGGGTATTTATAATCGACCGCTTGAGAGAGTATGTGTAGAATTGGGTATTACTCTTTGGGTTGAGAGTGCGATTAAAATAAAAAAGGCGACTTCATCACTCAGGGGAAAAAGTGATAAAATGGATGCGTTAAGAATTGCGGATTATGCAAAACGATATTCAGACAAGCAGCGAGCACACAAGGAACCAAAAGCCGAAAATCAAAAGTTAAAAAACTTGCTTAACATCAGAGAAACTATAATTATTGCAATATCCAGATTATCTCAGCAGGTTAATGAGAGCAAAATTTTTGATATTGAAAAATACAAACTACTCAAAGCCAGTTTTGACAAGCCAATTAAAGCTCTTAAAAAGCAACTTGCAGAGCTTGAAAAGGAAATCAATGACGTGGTTGAATTCAATGCTGAGATGAAAAACAATGCAGAACTGTTATTAACCATTCCAGGAATCGGCAGGCAAAACGCACTTGCATTTATCGTCTATACTGAAAACTTTAAATTGTTTGCCAACCCAAAACATTTAGCATGTTATGCCGGTGTTGCACCGTTCCCAAATGAATCCGGAACAGTTATCAAACGGGCAAGAGTATCTAAACTTGCGAATATGAAATTGAAAACGCTACTACATATGGCTGCAATGTCGTGCATCAGAGCCAAGGGTGATTTAAAAGAATATTATATCAGAAAAGTAAAAGAAGGCAAAAACAAAATGTTAATATTGAACAATGTGAGAAACAAACTTATTGAGACAATGTTTGCTGTGATCAAGAGACAATCTGGATATGTTGAAAATTATTTTGATGTTGATCCTTGCTAATTACCATAGAAATCTGTGAGATTATTTTTTTCGCTCACGGATCACACAGATGTTCACAGATAAAAAAATCTCTTCCCTACTTCCTAAATTTCAACCTCAAACTATTACTCACCACCGACACTGAACTCAATGCCATAGCGCCACCGGCAATCATTGGATTTAGTAAGAAACCATTGATTGGATAAAGTACACCAGCGCCAAGGGGAATTCCAATGATATTATAAATAAATGCCCAGAATAAATTTTGACGTATGGCCTGAACAGTTTGTTTGGATAATTTAATTGCTGCCGGAATTTTATTTAAGTCAGATGAAATGATGGTCATTTTTGCAACATCCATTGCAATGTCACTTCCTTTGCCCATGGCGATGCTTACATCTGCTTCTGCAAGTGCGGTGCTGTCGTTGATGCCGTCACCAACCATCGCTACAATTTTTCCTTGTGACTTTAATTCTTTGATGAACCTTGCTTTTTCGTGTGGTAAAACTCCCGACTTGTAATGTGTGATTCCAGTGTTGGATGCGATTGCTTTTGCGGTGGATTCGTTATCACCGGTGAGCATGTACACTTCAATGCCCAGTGCTTTCATTTTTTGAATTGCCTCAACAGATGTTTCTTTAATTTTGTCTGCAATGGCGACAACCGCCAACGCGTTTATTGAATCGGCAAACCAAATAACCGTTTTTGCTTCCTGACTTAATTCATCAGCGTGTTTTTGCAAAGTAGCATCAATTGAAATTTTATTTTCTTCAAGTAGAGATTTTGTTCCAGCAAAAAATGTTTCTCCGCTTATTTCTGCAAGAGCACCTTTTCCGGTAATGCTCACAAAATTGGAAACCGGTTGATGTGGAACCTCTTTGAAATGATTTACGATTGCTTCGGCCAAAGGATGTTCTGATTGTCTTTCTAAATTGACTAAAGCATTTTTGTAGTCATCTTTTTCAGCGCTCCAAAAAATATCTGTGACCACTGGTTTACCTTCCGTGATGGTTCCGGTTTTATCTAAAACAATGACATCAATTTTTTTTGCAAACTCTAAACTTTCTGCGTCTTTAATCAAAATTCCTTGTTCAGCCCCTTTGCCTACTCCAACCATAATTGCTGTAGGCGTAGCCAATCCAAGCGCACACGGGCAGGCAATTACCAGTACCGTCACCATTGAAAGTAATCCCTGACTCAAACCATTTTCACCGCCAAAAATAATCCAGATAACCAGCGTAAGAATTGCAATTGCAAGAACAACCGGAACAAAAACAGATGCAATTTTATCAACCAGTTTTTGCACAGGTGCTTTACTTCCTTGTGCTTCTTCCACCATTTTTATGATTTGTGAAAGCATGGTTTCGGATCCAACTTTTTCTGCTTTGAATTGAAAACTTCCTTTTTGATTGATCGTTCCTGCAAAAACAGAAACACCTTCATTCTTTAATACCGGCAAGGGTTCACCGCTGAGCATGCTTTCATCTACATACGAATTTCCTGCTGAGACAATTCCATCTACTGCGATTTTTTCTCCGGGTTTTACAAGAATAAAATCTCCTTTCTTTACTTGCTCAATTGAAATCTGAATTTGTTGATCTCCCTGAATCAGGGTAACTGTTTTAGGTTGAAGTCCAATTAATTTTTTGATGGCAGAAGAGGTATTTCCTTTTGCTTTTTCTTCCAATAATTTGCCAATCAAAATAAATGCAATAACAACCGCAGCTGCTTCAAAATAAACATGCGCATGCAATCCGCGATTCATCCAAAACTGTGGATACACCGTATTAAACACACTGAATAAATAAGCCACACCGGTGCTCAATGCAACCAATGTATCCATGTTGGCAGATTTATGTTTGGCTTGTTTCCAGGCATTGATAAAAAAATCTTTTCCATACCAAATTACCACCGGCGTAGAAAGTACCCACATGATGATATTGGCATAGGGCATCTCCATAAAAAACATACCAATAATCATCACCGGAACAGAAAGTAAAACAGCTCCAAGTGTTCTTGACTTTAAGGCTTTGAAGTTTTTTGCACGGATGTCTTCAATGGTATTTCCTTCTGTTTGTTTTTCTTCAATCATCAAATCATACCCGATGGATTGAATTATTTTTTTCATTTCAGGTAAAGAAATCGTGCCGGGAATATATTCTACCATCACAGATGCGCTTGCATAATTCACCACAGCGCTTAACACACCTGACTGCGCATTCAGCATGGTTTGAACACTCGACGCACAAGAGGCACATGACATTTGCATAACCGGAATTGTCTTTTTAACGGACGGAACTCCATACCCTATAGCACGAATTTTAGCAACTACTTCATTGACTTGATCCTGATTTGCATTCGTCAAAACAGCGCGGTGATTATTTAATTCGACCTTTGAATTTTCTACACCTTTAACTTCCTTCATGGCCTTAGTCACAATCAAAGCGCAGTGTTCACTTTCAACGCCTTCCAGCGGAATATAGAGGGTGTCTTTTTTTAAATCAGTCATTGCTTCTTATTAAAATTTCACATCACAAAGTTGAGAATGACAGGGTGAAAATTTGTTATACTTTTTTCAGATTTCCTTGTAAGATTAAACCTCATCCAGAGGTTTGCGTTTAGTTGTTTTCAAATTTTTAAAATAGCTGGCAGTGAGTCCGGTTACTTTTTTGAACTGATTACTGAGATGACCCACGCTTGAATAATTAAGCTGATCCGCAATCTCACCCAATGTAAGTTCATCATAAACCAAGAGTTCCTTTACACGCTCAATTTTTTGTGCAATAAAATACTTTTCAATTGTCGTACCTTCTACCTCTGAAAATAAACTGGCAAGAAATTTATACTCATGATTTAATTTGTCGCTCAAATAATCTGAAAGATTTTGTTTCAACTCGCCATTGCGTTGGTGAACCAATTCGACAATTAACGTTTTTGTTTTTTCAATCAACTGACTTTTTCGATCGTCAATCAAAGCAAAACCTAGTTTTTGCAACGCATTATTCAAATCAGATTTTTCAGATTTTGATAACTCGTCTGCTAATTCAATCTCACCTAACTGAACTGAACGCGCATTCAATCCAAGCCTTTTCAACTCTGATTCAACCACCATAATGCAGCGGTTGCAAACCATATTTTTTACGTAGAGTTTCATGACTTCTGCTTTTGACGAAATTACGATTATTAGACAAGATTGGAATTACAGAATTGGCACAAATCGTTATAGAATTTCCTAAGTCTAGAAAATTGAGTAATTAAATCACCTGTTGAATTTCACAGAGTGATTTATAATAACCGTCTTTAGCAATGAGTTCTGTATGTGTGCCTTGCTCAACAATTTCACCTTTGCGTAAAACGATAATGTGATCAGCACCTTTAATTGTGCTTAAACGATGTGCAATAACCAATGATGTTCTATTCTTCATTAATTTTTCAAGTGCATCCTGAACTAATTTTTCAGATTCAGTATCGAGTGCTGAAGTTGCTTCATCCAATATCATAATAGGCGCATTGGTCAACACCGCACGTGCAATACTTAAACGTTGCTTCTGCCCTCCTGATAATTTGTTTCCGCGATCGCCAATGTTGGTGTCGTATCCATTTTCAAATGACAAAATGAAGTCGTGTGCGTTAGCAATTTTTGCAGCCGCAATGATTTCTTCGTCGGTAGCTTTGTCGACTCCAAACGCAATGTTGTTTTTGATGGTATCATTGAACAAAATTGATTCTTGCGTCACCATACTGATCATGGTGCGCAAATCTTTTTTGGTCAGATCTTTTACATTGACATCATCAATTTTTACAGCACCTGACTTTACATCGTAGAAACGTGGAATCAAATCAGAAATGGTAGATTTTCCGCTACCCGATTCACCAACTAGCGCAACTACTTTTCCTTTAGGCAAGGTGAACGAAACATTCTTTAAGACTGGTTCGTCGGTATAGGAGAACGAAACATTTTCAAATTTTACGGCTTGATCCAAAGTTGATTTTTGAATTGGATTTTTTGGATCTTCAATAGAATCTGTGAGATTAATAATGTGATTGATGCGATCCATCGATGCTGAAGCTTTGCTCATAAACGCCATACCACCCGCAATGCTGCTGATTGGTCTGAGCAATTGTGAAAACACGATGATAAACGCAATAAATTCCTCACCAGACATCGCTGACTCAGTATCCTCCAAAATAATTACGCCACCAAACCAAACGATGGAAATCATCACACACGCTCCTAAAAATTCATTCAGCGGTGAAGACAATTCTCTTTTTCGAAATGCGCGTGTCATCAAATTCTGGTGGTGATTATTCTCGTGTTCAAAACGATCGTATGCTTTTTTCTCAGCTGTAAATGCTTTAATCACTCGAACACCGCTTAGCGACTCCTCAACAACAGACGTGAGTTGCCCCATTTGTTTTTGTGCTTTTGAAGAAGTCCGTTTTAAACTCTTACCAATACGTGAAATGAAAAAGGCGCTGACTGGCATTAATATCAAAGAGAATAAAGTCAGTTGTGGGCTCCAATAAAATAAGATTGACAAGTGAATGACAACAGACAAGGGATCTCTGAAAATCATTTCCAAAGCATACACAACCGCTATCTCAATCTCTCCAACATCAGAGGTTATGCGTGACATCAAATCACCTTTTTTCTCTTCTGAAAAATAGGCCATTGGAAGTTGAACCGATTTTCCAAACAGCGCTGCACGTAAATCTCTTACAACCGCCATTCTTAAAAAAGATTGATGCCAGATGGCGCCGTAACGGAATAAATTTTTCAAAAGAAAGCCGCCAAAACGGTCATACAAATAAAGAGTAGCGCTCCTTTAAAACCATTAGCGGCTATATAATCAGCCATCATGTAATCGTAGTAATCGCCAAAATATTTGAAGAGCGATTCTTTGGTTTCCCAATTTGGCATTGTCGCTAATGCTAATTCGGCTCGCTTTTCAGGATCAAAAATCAATTGCAAAAACGGCACAAAAAGCACCAGTGAAATCAAATTGAAAATCACAAAAAGAATATTGTAAAAAATGACAGAGATTGCCGTTTTACGATAGCTGAATGATAATTTAAATATTTGAAGAAATCCTTTCACTGTTTCAAAAGTAGCTTGAATTTTGGCATAACGATAAATTTCAGGTATTGTTTTTCAAATCATCGAAGCATTTAGTCTTTTCTTCCAGCTTTAATCAAATCATGATTTTAAAGAGACAATTTAAGATACTTAGCAACCAGTGAATAGTTTTCACGCTGATTCTAATAGATATGAAAAATCTAGAAGAAGCTTGCTAACTAAATTGCCACAAAGGCACTAAGACGCTAAGCTGCTTTGATTTCTTTGTGCCTTGGCGGCTTAGTGGCAAAAATTCCAAGACAATACTTCAAGGTAGTTAGATGGAATTTCCACAGATTTTGCACGCAGATTACCGCAGATTTGATTCAAGAACATCTGCGTAATCTGCATGTCTTTTCTACGTCATATGCGGGAAATTCGCCACTATGTGATTCTTCGGGACGAATAGCGATTCCACGTAACATAACTATTAAGCAGTCGTTATAAACTCAAAAACCAGAGGAAAATCTTACTTTTGTAGCATGAGTTCTATTCGCCAGCAGAAATTTGAAGCGCTAATGCAGCAAGAGTTTGGAAAGTTTTTCCGGGAAGAAGCCAGAGGTGTTTGTTTAGGCGCTATGGTTACCGCTACCGGCGTACGTGTTGCACCCGACCTTTCATTTGCAAGGGTTTACCTCAGTATTTTTGGAACACCAGACATTCAGGCTGTCTATAAAAATATCCTCACTCAAAAAAATCAAATTCGTTTTGAAATGGGTAAGAGATTAGGCAAAAGTCTGCGTCGTATTCCTGAATTTGGTTTTGAAATTGACGATTCACTCGATTACTCTGAAAAAATTGATAAATTGCTGAAAGGCAAATGAAATCATCCTTCTTCATAGCTAAAAGGTACCTTTTCTCTAAGAAGACTCACAACGCCATTAATATAATCTCCGGCATTTCAGTTTTTGGAATTGCCATTTCAAGCGCAGCCCTTGTTATTGTGCTATCAGCTTTTAATGGCATTGAACAAATCGTCATTGAAATCAACAGCGCCTTTGAGCAAGATATTCGTATTGAATCCAATCAAACCAAAACCTTCAACCGTGATTTTATGCCAGAGTCTATTTATAAAGTTGATGGCCTGATAAATGCAACAGAAGTAATTGAAGAAATTATTATTCTAAAAAATGATGATCGTTTTATAATCGGCCAAATCAAAGGCGTCGAACCACAATTCCTGGAGATGAGCGAAATGGAAGCTCATTTGGAAGATGGCTATCCGATTATTGAAGATGAATTTGGACCATTAGGATTAATTGGCGTTGAAGCACTTATGAATTTAGGTGGCTATGCAGACCCAACATTTGGTGAATATGATGAATTCACCGTCTACAGTTCCAAATAAAAATGTAAAATTAAAAAGCGGTAGCTACACCAGCTACATAGAGGGATTTACAACTTCAAAAATTTCCATCTGCGGAACTTTTGCTTTCAATAAACGAATCGATGAACGTGTTTTAGTAGTACCCATTTCATATGCAGAAGAAGTGCTGAATTATGAAAACGAAATTTCTGCTATTGAGATGTCATTTGATGCTGGTGTTGATCTGGAGTCAAAAAAACAAGAGATTTCTGAAATACTTGGAAAAGGATTTAAGGTCAAAACACATTTTGAACAGAATCAATTAATCTATCAAACCAGTCAACTTGAAAAATGGTTGATCATTTTGTTTTTAGGTTTTGTATTCTTCATGGTATCCTTCACACTAGTATCTTCCATTACTATGTTGGTGCTTGAAAAGAAAGATAATTTATTGACGGTGCGTGCGCTTGGAGCAAGTAAGAAACAAATTGCAAACATCTTTTTTTACGAAGGATTACTCATTAATTTTTCAGGACTCATTTTAGGTCTGGGACTTGGATACGGAATCTGCTTTCTACAACAGCAGTTCGGATTCATTATGCTGGATGAAGAACTAGGAGAGCAATTTCCAGTCTTTTTTAAACTCAACGATTTACTTCTCATATTGTCGATAACTGTGGTTCTTGGTACCTTAGTTGCCTATTTGCCAAGCAGGTTTTTAATTAAACGTCTGATTAAATAATCTTATGAAAAAACTATTTTTCCTTTTTTTAAGCGGCCTTGTTCTGAACCTTTCAGCACAAGATGTTATGACACCTGAATTACTTTGGAAATTAAAACGTATTGGTGAAATTGCCGTGTCACCAGATTATACAACAATTGCTTTTACACAACGTGAATATGATGTTGCCTCAAGCAGTTCAGAAAGTAATATTTACTTGGTTGGGTTACAAGGCGAATCTGTAAGACAAATCTCCACAACCAAAGGATCAGAATACAATTTAACCTGGTCAGCAGACAGTAAAAGCCTGATGTATCTTGCAAACAGTGCACAAGGTCCAAACATCTTTTCAATGCTTGTTGCTACTGGTGAAACAAAACAAATTTCATTTATTGAAGGTGGTTTGGGAGGTTTCAAAATATCTGCAGATGGAAAACTTTTGGTTTACAATCAGGAAATAAAACTTGAAAAATTTACCGGTAAAGAATTTCATTCTGATATGCCAGACGCAAATGTGCGCATCATTGAGGATCTGATGTACAGACATTGGAGTGACTGGGAAGATGGTATGCGCTCACATGTGTTTTACGCAACTTCGACTGACGGTGCGTTTAAATCAAGTGGAACGGATATTATGGCTGGTGAATTATTTGAATCACCGATGAAACCATTTGGCGGAATTGAACATTTTACAATCGCTCCAGATAACAAGACAATTCTTTATGTCTGCAAAAAATTAAGCGGAACCGAATCTGCTGTCAGCACTAATTCAGATATCTATGCCTATAACATTGAAACAAAAACGACAAGCAATCTTTCCGCAGGTATGATGGGTTATGACGTTGATCCAGCTTATTCAGCAGATGGGAAACAATTAGCCTGGTTAAGCATGAAGACCAATGGATACGAAGCAGATAAAAATGATATCGTAGTTCGCGATTTGACAACAAATCAAATTACTAATCTGACAGCTCCTTTTGATTTAACCGTTACCGCATTTACGTGGAGTCCAAAAGGAGACAAAATCTACTTCAAGTCAGTTAAAGAAGCAACCTATCAATTCTTTGAGTACGATTTTAAAAAGAAAGAAATTCGTCAAATCACAACAGGAGACAACGACTATACTTCAATTTCGTTTGCAGGAGATTATTTGATTGGTGGTCGTCAAAACATGAATCACCCAACCGATATTTTTTCAGTTGAGATTAAATCAGGAACTCAAAAACAGCTGACCGATGTCAAAAACCGCAGAGGTCTTCCAGGATTTGGACAAGAGTGGAATGATGCCATTCGTGAAGACTGGGGAGGCCAACCAATTAACGATTACCTTTCTGCAGTTGATGAGATGAGCAAAGAGCCTTATGTGGACGCAGATCGCTTGGGAGCAGTTGGAGCAAGTTATGGAGGTTACTCCGTCTATTATCTCGCAGGCGTGCATGAAAACCGCTTTAAATGTTTTATCTCTCATTGCGGCTTGTTCAATCTAGAAAGCTGGTATGGAACAACAGAAGAAATTTTCTTTGCAAACAGTGACATTGGAGGGCCGTACTTCGGTGCTCAGTCGCCGGCATCCTATTTAGAAGACTCTCCTCATAAAAAAGTGAACCAATGGAACACACCTATGCTGGTTTTTCACGGTGAGCAAGATTTCAGAGTTCCGTTGAATCAAGGTTTGGAAGCTTTTCAAGCTTTACAATTGAAAGGCATTGACAGCAAACTGGTGTTGTTTCCAGATGAAAATCACTTTGTTCTGCAACCGCAAAATGCAATTATCTGGCACCGCGAATTCTATGCGTGGTTAGATAAGCACTTGAAATAGAAGGTTCCTTTTATGTCAGATTGATGCGCGTGCTGTGTTTGATCTCTTCAAGCACAATATGACTTTCAATATCCGCGATGTTTTCAATGGAAGCAACCTTGTTGACCAAAAAATCTTTGTATTCTTTGATCGATGAAAATCTAACCTTGGCAACAAAGTCGTAGGTACCTGAAGTATGATAGAGTTCTGAAATTTCATCAAGTGAAGTTAAGCTTCTCAAAAGATTGCTTCGCGCCTCCATATTATGTTCCTTAATTGTCAGGTTTAAGAAGACCACCAGACTTTTATTGACCATTTCAGGATCAATTATCGCCACATAGTTTTTAATAATTCCTTGTTTCTCCAGCTTTCGGATACGCTCATAGATGGGCGTAACAGACAGTGAAAGCCTGTTAGAAAGGTCTTTAGCAGTGATTTTTGCATCGCCTTGAAGCAAGTCAAGTATCTTCAAATCGATCTGATCCATTTTCAGTGTTTTTTTCTACTAATATAGAATTTCATATAATTTTTTACTTATTTTGCGACCATATAAATTATGAAGGGGATTGTTACCCTTGAAATAATTTACTTTGACGAGATTAATTTAAAACAATCGCGAAATGGCAAAAGCTAAGAAAGCACCAGCGAAAGCGGTAAAAAAAGTTGCAAAAAAACCGGTAAAAAAAGCTCCGGCTAAACCGGCTAAAAAAACAGCCGCTAAAAAACCTGTGAAGCCAGTTAAAAAGGCTCCGGCTAAACCGGTGAAAAAAATTGTAGCAAAGGCTAAGCCTGCTAAAAAAGCAGTTGCCAAAGCAAAACCAGTAAAAAAAGTTGCTGCGAAACCAGCTAAGAAAGTGGTTGCGAAAAAAGTGCAGCCAGCCAAAAAGGCTGTCGCAAAAAAGGTATCCAAACCAGTAAAAAAAGTCAGCAAGCCAGCAAAGAAGGTGAGCAAACCAGTTAAAAAAGTTGCAAAGCCCGTTAAGCAAGTTGCTAAAGTTGTAAAAAAAGCAGCCAAGCCAGCTAAAGTTTCTAAACCAGTAAAGAAAGTTGCTCCTGCAAAAAAACTAGTGGCAAAACCAACCAAACAAGTTACCAAGGCAGCTCCAAAAGCTGCTGCAAAACCTACCCAACCAACAGCTGTTAAAACCAAACTTACTTCTGCCAAACAAAGTGCAGAAAAAACAAACACAAAGCCAACAACAAACGTGAAAACAGAAAAGAAAACGATCGAAAAACCAGCTCCGGTCGAAACAACAAAACTTGCGAAGCCTGAGAAAAAACCAAGCAGCAAGACAACGGCAGCAGAAAGAAAAGAAGCGCTTAAACCAAGATACGTTACGCTGACTGCAGGAAAACCTAATTTGAAAAAAGTAGTGAGCAATGTCTCAAAACTTGATCCTGAAGTTAGAATAGCGCTTAAAGAATTTAACGAATCAAATGATCCGGTATACATCAGTTTCCCTTACCAAGGAAAAGAAATGAAAGGGTACATTTTCACATATGGTGGATTTGATCACCTGATCATTGCAGGTATTGCAGGCGCAGCAGCTATCAGCGACGATGATGATGATATGGATGCAATGGATATCGGCGACGAAACACCAGATGTTGGAGATGATGATTTAGGCGGCGACGAAGAAGAGGAAGAGGATGTAGCAGACGAACCGTATGAAGAAGAAGGCGAAGACGACGGTGAAGACTAGTCAATTCCAATAAATTTTTACAAAAAGCCTGAAAGAGATTTCGGGCTTTTTTTGTACCCAGAAAAAATCAAACGTAACTTTTCCAGACCTCTTTCATTATCCTGCAAAAGAGGTCTATGAAAAAGTATTATTCAATTCTGCTCTTCACTTCTCTCCATTCATTCTTACAAATTACATACGCCGCAATTCATCCCAACAGCCTTGAAGCGCTTTTTGTTAGTGGCAAAATTTCAGTAAATTTTATTGGAAAAGGCGGGCATCAAAATAATTGTGTCCAACTCGTAGTTAAAAATAATGCTGCAGATTCGGTCAGCGGTTTTGTCGAAGCTGGACGACGGATAAATTCTGTTGATGATTCTGAACAAGACATTTTACTTGTCAAATCAGCCAATTTCAGATTAGGAGCAAGACAAACAGACACGCTGGACTTAATTGGTTTTTGCTGTCAGAGTCACAAAGCATCTCCGGTTAAAGGATCTCTATTTACTATTGGCGCAATGGCTCCGGCAATCTGGTTATTGATTACCAATTTAATTGATCGTGAAAATTTTCCGGCAGATGCTATTCAAAATGCAATTTGGGTTCTGTCAGACAATCACGACATACGGTCGATTCCAGCTTATCGTGCACCGGCCGTGGATCGACTGAGACACACTGTTGCAGATATTTTAGACATTGAACTTCCCTGGTATTCTTTCCGCTATGAAGGCGATAGTGCTCACTTATTTACTGGAACCAAAACGCACTTTTTTGCACAGGTTGCCTTTGACATTCCGCAACGTGCTATCATCACACCGCAGGTTGCCCTTCCAAACGGAGAAATAATCTATACGGGTGATTCAGAACATTTCAAAGCCGGAGAAAATGTAATTGCGGTTGAATTTCCAATTCAAAACTGGACTGAGACCGAATATGATCTTTTCTTGACGGAAGATTTTCATACAACAAACAAAAAATTACGCTTTACGCTTAAAGATAACCAACAGCCAATGAGTGATCACTGAACTGAAAGCAAGAAATTACTAAAAATTTCCGCAAAAAAAAACGTCCCGGCTAAGCCGAGACGTTTCTTAAATAGAAAATCAGTTCTGGTTATCCAACAATTGCTTTGAAGGAAGCGTTTTCGAAGAATTTAATAAATTCTCTGTCTTTCGCTGCTTTAGCTTTTAAGCTTGAATCTTTAGCAACTGCTTGAGTTAAGTTTTCAGTCAACATCGTCAAGTCGTTTTTACGAGCTCCGATAATTGCTTTCAAGTAATAACCCATTGCAGAATCTTTATCCGGTGAAGCATCGATAGTAGTCTTAGCTGCATCGTAATCTCCGTTCAACAATTGAGCAAGAGCTTTGTTGAATGTGTTATTGCTACCAAAGTTTCCGATTGCCTGAGCATAGTTTCCATTTTGAATATCGATGATACCCAAGTTGTATTTTACTTCAGAACCAGCAGAAACAGCAGATGTATACAATTTAGTTGCTTTAGCGCGATCTTTCTCTTGAACACGAGCGATAATTCCTAAGTTGTTTAATGTAACCGGGTTTTCTTTAATGCTATTTGCTTTTTCCCAGTTTGTTTTTGCGTTAGCAAGATCGTTTTGCATATAGTAAACATATCCTACGTTGTTCCAGCCTCTCCAATCTTCAGGGAATCTTGTAGTAGCTAGTTTGTAAAGACGCATTTTTTCGTTAAGATCTGTGTAAAGCGTAGCAGTAAACAAAATCTCTTCGATCGTTAATGTATCAGGTTTAGAAGTTGAAAGTGATTTCAATTCATCATCTGACCAACCAATTTTGTCATAAACAACATTGATTTGAGTTCTTCTAAGTGAAGGAAGAATTTCTTTTTCAAGATCAGTATAGGTTTTACCCATGTTTTTGATCTCTTCTTCACGTTTAACCGGATCAGGATACATTTGAAGAACGCGGATGATCAATTCTTTATCTTTCAAAGCAGAAGCATTTACAGCACTTTTAAAACCATCCCAGTCTTCACCTTTTGGTTGTTCATTGTGTGTAATAACTTGTGTAAATTTAGCTTGAGTTAAGATTTTTTCAACTGCAGCTTTACCAGATTTAGCACGATCATTAGCCAATTCGCCGTTTTTAGCAACTTCACCTTCTGGTGATGCATACGCTACGTAATTGATTGATTTTACTTTTTTCTTAGGGTTCACCTGAGCATCAGCCATCCAAGCTTGGAAAGCAGGAATGTCCTTATCTTTCAATTCTGTTGAACGAACATCTGATTTTCCTTTTAGGTAGTTCAATTGTGTACCTGAATAAGTCTCTTCAGTTGTTCTTACAAAGTTGTCTTTTCCGATAAGAGCTTTATCATCATTCATAACCAAGTATGGAGTGATGATTGTTCCGTCAGCGATTTTTTCAGGATCTAGTGGAACTACTTTTTTACCTTTTTTAACTTCACCTGTAACCATCAAATCAGCGTTTTCCATAGAAGAATTGTATGGTAACACATCAGTATAGTTTACTGTTCCGCCTGGTTTGTAAGCAATTGTTTGTCCGTTTCCGGTTGCTTTTTCACCTTGTACTGTAATAGTTTTGAAAGAAGCATCACCCAATTTTGGAGTGATTTCAGCCGAAGCTTTTTTCTTCAACCCTTTCTCAGGGAATTTTACGGTAACGCTTACTTTAACGCTATCACCGTGCATTTGAACCGGATCTTGTTGTACGGTGTACTCTACGTCACCAATCAACGTACATCCGGTTAGCATTGCACCTACTACTGCAATGGCTGCTAAACCTCTATAACTTTGCTTTTTCATTAGATCTGATTTTAAAATCCTATTGTTTATTAAATAACCTAAAAACTGTGCAATATTAACCATTTTTTTTTACCTACACCAGACCTGTCACTATTTTCAGGTTTTTTGTCTGGGTCAATCGTTTGCAACGCCCATTTTTTCTGCGTTTTGGGAACTATCGAGTTGTTGAATCAATTGTGAAACGGATTGACCGGAAATCGGGTGAGTCCAGTGAGGTTCAATTTCTGATAAAGGCAGCAAAACAAAGTCGCGCAGGTGCATTTGTTCATGAGGAATAGCTAACTGATCAGAGCGATAAACCTGACCTTTGTAATCGATGATATCCAAATCGATAATTCTGGATTGATAGCCAGACGCTTTTGTTTTTATTCGACCGATTTGTGATTCAATAGATTTGATTTTAGCTAACAATTCCAATGGATCCAACTGTGATTCAAGAGAAATTACCTGATTAAAAAAATCAGTATCTGCCTTAAAGCCAAAAGGCGCAGAAACATAAACCGACGATTGAGCCAGGATTTTGCCAACTTGAGTCTCAATTTGCAAGATTGCATTTGCAAGATTTTTTGAGCGATCACCCAAGTTTGTTCCCAGTCCAAGAAAAATGCGCTGATCTGATTTCATGTCTCTAAATTAATTCGATTTTTTAGTGTACCGCTAAAATTCCTAATTTTGCAAACACAAAGTATCCTATCGAATGAAGAAAATTCTGTTGGTTGAAGATGAAGAAAGTTTGATAAATGTACTCACATTAAATCTTGAACTTGAAAATTTTTCAGTGGATGTTGCCACAACCGGTACTCAAGCATTGTCAAAATTTAATGACGATTATTCACTCGTGATTTTGGATGTGATGCTGCCCGAGTTGAGTGGATTTGATGTGTGCAGAGAAATCAGAAAAACGAGTCAAACACCCATTCTTTTTATTTCTGCTAAAGGAACTTCAACCGATAGAATCACCGGATTAAAACTGGGTGCAGATGACTATTTAGTTAAGCCTTTCAATCTGGAAGAACTTCTGCTCCGTGTAAATATTCTGATCGATCGTCAAAAAGTTGACCTTGGACCAGACGTTTTCAAATTTGATGGTCACGAAATCAATTTCAAAACGTATCAGGCAAAAGCAAACGGTGAAAACATCAATCTCTCCAAAAGAGAAATGGAATTATTGAGATTATTAATTGCAAGAAAAGGTGAGGTAGTTTCAAGAGATTTAATTTTGGATACTATTTGGGGCAAAGATCAGTTTCCAACCAGCCGAACCATCGATAATTATATCCTGAATCTAAGAAAATACTTCGAAAAAGACTCGCGCAACCCACAGTATTTCAAATCCTTAAGAGGAATCGGATATAAATTTGAAATTAATTAATTGGAGTCAGCCAACCCTTTCAAAACGACTTGCGTCTTAAGTTATAGAAAGCAATTTATTTGCTTCTGGTTTTAATTTCCTTGCACGGTAACCTGAAAAGAGCATGCTACTACCACGACTATCAGTAAACTCTTTTCAGGTTTTTTTATTTCCCTAAACCAAGTTTTCATCTTCACATTTCTAAACAAAAAAAACCGTTCTTCTTTCGAAAAACGGTTTCAGTAAAATTTAATTTCTGATTAGATTGTCATGATGTCCGCTTCTTTTTTAGCAGCCAATTCATCACAGCGTTTTACGGCGGCATCAGTCAAAGTTTGAATTTTAGTTTCAACATCTTTCACACGATCTTCTGGCAAACCATCCGTCTTTAATTTTTTCAAAAAGTCATTAGCATCTTTGCGGTTGTTGCGAATTCCTACTTTAGCATGTTCAGCTTCTGCTTTTACTTTTTTCACAAGATCTTTTCTGCGCTCTTCAGTCAGCATTGGTACATTCAAAATAATCATCTCACCATTATTCTGTGGATTTAATCCAAGATTGGCATCAATAATTCCTTTTGAAATTGCATCCAAAATTCCACGCTCCCAGGGTTGAACAGTCAATGTGCGTGCGTCCATGGTATTGATATTTGCCAGTTGATGCAATGGAGTCATTGCGCCATAATATTCCACGTTCACACTATCCAGCATTGACGGGGTCGCTTTTCCTGCACGCACTTTTTCAAGTTCGAGTATCAGGTGGGCAATCGTCTTATCATTTCCGTCTTTTGCTTCTTCGAGTAAGAGCATTACTTCTTCTTCCATAATCAATGTAATTAAACGGTGACTAAAGTACCAATTTTTTCTCCTGAAACCACTTTCATCAAGTTGCCTTTTTGATTCATGTCAAATACAATTATCGGCAAATCATTTTCTTTACAAAGCGTGAATGCGGTCATATCCATCACATTCAATCCACGATTATATGCTTCGTCAAAAGTGATCGTATCAAACTTAGTTGCTGATTTATCTTTTTCAGGATCTGCAGGATACATTCCATCCACTCGCGTACCTTTTAAAATCACATCTGCATCAATTTCAATTGCACGCAATGCAGCTGCCGAATCAGTTGTAAAATACGGACTTCCTGTACCTGCTCCAAAAATAACTACGCGTCCTTTTTCTAAATGTCTTACTGCTCTTCTTTTAATAAAAGGTTCAGCAATTTCTTTCATTTCGATGGCTGATTGTAATCTTGTATAGATTCCCAATTTATCTAAAGCCGCCTGAAGCGCCATACTGTTAATCATGGTGGCAAGCATTCCCATATAATCACCTTGCGTACGATCCATTCCACCACGTTCTGCCTGAACACCTCTGAAAATATTTCCACCACCAATTACAATCGCAACTTCCACTTTTGCATCGCAGATTTTTTTTATTTCATCGGCATAATCATTGATGATTTTATTATCGATTCCAAATTGTTTATCACCCATGAGTGCTTCTCCACTCAGCTTCAGCAGGACTCTTTTGTATTTCATGTTTTCGTTTTTTGGCAAAAAAAAAGAGAGACTAAATCTCTCTTCTTTTCATTTTAAATAATTATTTCAGCGCAACTCGTTTGAAGTCGGTTACGGTTAATCCGGCTAAGGTATCGTTGAGGAATTGCTCAACTGATTTTTTGTTATCCAGAATAAACTCTTGTTGAAGTAACGTACTTTCTTTGAAGAATTTCTGAAGACGTCCCTGAGCAATTTTCTCAGCCATGTCAGCAGGTTTTCCTTCTTGAATAGCAAGTTCTTTTCCAATTTCAATTTCGCGTCTGATCGTATCAGCGTCAACTCCTTCTTTATTCAAAGCAATTGGAGCCATTGAAGCAACTTGCATCGCTACTTTTTTACCAGCTTCTAAAGCAGCATCGCCACCTTTAGACATACCTACCAATGAAGCAATTTGATTTCCAGGGTGATTGTAAGCAACCACTGCCTCAGCATCAATAATGCTCATGTTTGAGATTTCCAATTTTTCACCAATTACACCAACTTGCTCAGTGATTTTCTCAGCAACAGTCAATGAAGAATCATACTTTTCATTCATCAAAGCTTCTACAGAAGCAGGACGAGTTTTGATAGCAAGATCTACGAAGCTTTCAACCAATTTATAATAAGACTCGTTTTTTGCAACGAAATCAGTTTCACAATTTAAAGCAAGTACAAGACCTGATTTTCCACCATTGAAAACTTTAGCAATTGCCAAACCTTCTTTAGCTTCATTGTCACCTCTTTTTGCAGCAACTTTTTGTCCTTTTTTGCGAAGGATATCAATTGCTTCCTGGATATCGCCATTAGCTTCAACTAATGCCTTTTTACAATCCATCATTCCGGCACCAGTTTTTGCTCTTAGGTCATTAACCTGACCAGCTGTGATTACAACTTCCATGATATTAAATACTTTTTAAAAAATTAATTTTCTGAACCTTCAACGTTCACTTTTACTTTTGAACGAGCTGGTTTTTTTGCAGACTCTTCAGCTTCTTCTTTCGCTCCAGCTCTTGAGTTTTTACGCTCTTCCAAACCTTCGTTAATTGCTTCGCTTACTTTGTCAAGAATTTTTGCAATTGATTTTGTTGCATCATCGTTTGAAGGAATGATAAAATCAATTCCGCGAGGATCTGAGTTTGTATCAACCATTGCAAAAGTAGGAATACCTAATTTCTTAGCTTCTTTAATTGCAATGTGTTCTTTCAATACGTCGATTACGAAAATTGCTGCAGGTACACGAGTCATGTCAGCAATTGTTCCGTAGTTTTTATCAAGTTTAGCACGAGTACGTGACATTTGAAGACGCTCTCTTTTAGAAAGAGTTTTCATTGTTCCATCCTCATCCATTTTATCAATTGAAGTCATTTTGCGGATTGCTTTACGGATAGTTCCGAAGTTTGTAAGCATTCCACCTGACCAACGTTCAACAACGAAAGGCATTTTTGTTGGGTTAATACGCTCAACCAAAATATCTTTTGCTTGTTTTTTGGTAGCAACGAATAAAACTTTTTTACCTGATTTTGCGATTTGTTTCAAAGCAGCGCAAGCCTGATCCAGGTGAACTGCTGTTTTATTTAAATCAAGAATGTGAATTCCTTTTTTCTCTGTAAAAATATATGGAGCCATATAAGGATTCCATTTACTTTTTAAGTGTCCAAAATGAACACCAGCCTCTAACAATTCTTCAAATGTTGTTTTTGTCATTTTTGTTCTTTTGCGCCGGTCCTTTCGTCCGACTGATTGCTTACTTTCTTTTTACTTTTTACCTCACCTGGCTCCTGCAGGATATGGCTTTGTCGTTCTAAAGCAATTGCTGAGTAGCATTCCAAATCTCAGGAATAGTCTCAGCAATTTAGATTCTAAACGATCATGGAAGATCTTAAGATTAACGTTTAGAGAACTGGAATCTCTTTCTTGCTTTCTTTCTTCCCGGTTTCTTGCGCTCCACCATACGGGGATCTCTGGTCATTAATCCTTCTGCTTTCAAAAGTGTTTTGAAATCTGGATTAATTTCTACCAAAGCACGTGAAATTCCAAGACGAACTGCTTCAGCTTGTCCATTCACTCCACCGCCATCAACGTTGACATTTACGTCATATTGACCCAATGTGCTGGTCAATTGAAAAGGTTGATTTACTTTATCCAACAATACTGGAGTTTTAAAGTAATCTTTTACTTCTCTTTCGTTAACAGTGACTTTGCCTGAACCTTTAGAAAGATAAACACGCGCAACGGCTGTCTTTCTTCTTCCTAATGTGTTTGTTACACTCATAGTTTGGTTTATTCTTTACTTATTTGATTGAATCGATCTTAATAGCCTCTGGTTTTTGAGCATCCTGGTCATGTTTAGGACCTGCATAAACTTTAAGGTTTCTGTACATCGCACTTCCTAGTTTGCTTTTTGGCAACATACCTTTTATCGCCTTTTCAACAAGACGCTCTGGTTTTTTTGCAAGGAATTCACGAGGAGTAGTTTCTCTTTGTCCACCAGGATAACCTGTATGGTGGATGTAGATTTTTGTCTCCATTTTGTTTCCGGTCAAGACTACTTTCTCTGCGTTAACTACAATGACGTTGTCACCGCAATCTGAATTGACAGTAAAATTAGTTTTGTGTTTCCCTCTTAAAAGGAAAGCTACGTTGCTCGCTAAACGACCGAGTGTCTGACCTTCTGCATCAACCAACAACCACTTCTTATCAGCGGTTTCTTTATTGATTGAAACTGTTTTGTAGCTCAATGTATTCACAATATTTTGCTTTTAATTATTAGTACTTCTTCCCTATAATCGGGGTGCAAATGTACAACGATTAATTTTATTAACAAAAATTCCTTCGAAATTTCTTAAAATAATCTTAGAACCCCGCTTATACGCCAAGAGTTTGTTACTTTTGCAGACCAAATTTACACAAAGGAACTCAATGAGTGATCCAATTAAGCACGAATGCGGGATAGCGCTACTTCGCCTCAAAAAACCTCTTGAATTTTATCTTCAAAAATACGGGACGCTCTTATATGGCCTGAATAAGATGTATCTCTTAATGGAGAAACAGCATAACCGCGGGCAAGATGGAGCCGGATTGGCAAACATAAAGTTTGATGTTGAACCCGGGCACAGATATATTAGTCGATCAAGATCAGTAGACAATCAGCCCATTCAGGAAATATTTCGCAAAATAAATTCGCGGATTGGTGAAATAGAGTCAAATAATCCCTCCCATTTAAGAAATGTCGAATACATGAAAAAACATGCCGGCTTTACCGGTGAACTTTTTCTGGGACATTTAAGATATGGAACCTTTGGAGGAAACAGCATTGAAAATTGTCATCCTTTTTTGAGACAAAATAATTGGAAAACGCGCAGCTTACTATTAGCAGGTAATTTTAATCTCACAAACAACGACGAACTTTTTGAACTCCTGTTAAAACTTGGTCAGCATCCAAAGGCCATGAGTGATACCGTAACAGTAATGGAAAAAATAGGTCACTTTCTGGATCTTGAAAATGACAAACTTTACGCTGACTATAAAACGGATGAACTTTCTAATCGCGATGTATATAATCTGATTGGTCAGAATTTAGACATACAACGCATACTAAAAAAATCTTCTGAAGTTTGGGACGGTGGTTATGCTATGGCTGGATTAATTGGTCATGGTGATGCTTTTGTATTGAGAGATCCGAACGGAATTCGTCCCGCATTTTGGTATGAAGATGATGAAATTTGTGTTGTGACTTCAGAACGTCCCGTTATCCAAACTGCATTTAATGTTCCATTTGAAAGCATCAAAGAAGTGAAACCGGGGCACGCACTTATTATTAAACGCAACGGTGATGTCAGTGAACAAATGATCAAAGAACCAGCTGAATTAAAACAGTGTTCTTTTGAACGAATTTATTTTTCACGTCCAAGTGATGTGTCTATTTATAAAGAAAGAAAAGAACTTGGCCGCACTTTGGTCGACGCTACTTTAGAAGCGATTGACGGTGAAATTGACGATGCTGTTTTCTCTTACATTCCAAATTCTGCAGAGACATCTTTCTACGGTTTGATTAAAGGTTTAGAAGATTTTCAAAATGATATCAAACTAAAACTCATTCGAGAAAAAGGTGCAAGTTTATCAGATACGGAATTAAAAACCATTCTTGACAAAAGAACTCGAATTGAAAAAATCGCAATTAAAGACACCAAACTTCGAACCTTTATTACACAAGATAAAGGACGTGAAGATTTAGTTGCACACGTTTATGATATCACCTATGGAACAGTTCGCGCGGGAAAAGATCATCTAGTTGTTATTGATGATTCTATTGTTCGCGGAACAACTTTGAAAAAAAGTATCCTGCGAATTTTAGATCGCTTGAATCCAAAAAGAATTGTGGTTCTGTCAAGTGCACCGCAAATTCGTTATCCGGATTGTTATGGAATTGACATGGCAAAACTTGGAGATTTTATAGCCTTTGAAGCTGCCATTGAATTATTGAAAGAGCGAAACATGGCACATGTTATAGACGATGTTTATTACAAGTGTAAATCGCAAGAAGCTCTGAAAAAAGAACTCATTGTAAATCACGTAAAAGAAATTTACAAACCGTTTTCAGCAAAGGAAATTTCAGACAAGATTTCGCAAATGTTGCGACCAGAAACTTTGAAGGCTGAATTAAAGATTGTTTTTCAATCGATCGAAAATCTGCATCTATCTTGTCCGGATCATAAAGGAGATTGGTATTTCACAGGGGACTATCCAACGCCCGGAGGAAATAAAGTTGTCAATCGTGCATTTATAAATTATGTCGAAGGAAAAAATCAACGCGCCTATTAAACTCAATTTTATATGAAAAAAATACTTGTTTCTTTTATTGCTTTTTTTGTGATTAGTTCAGCTTCATTTGCTGATCAACTTGCTTATCTATCAAAAGCAGATGCAGATCGCGCTGCTGAATATATTGAAGGCGTAAAAAAACTAGCACTCTATTGCGGCTGCTGTGACAATCAGGTAATGGAAGTTATCAAAGTGAAAGGTACAGAAGTGAAATTTACAGGATACGAGCAGTACTATGAAGTATATGTGATGTATTCTTATCAGGGTGAGTTAAAAAGTGTTCCACTGGACCTTGCTTACGTTTGGGTAAAAATCAAAGGTGAAGTTCAAACCGTTGGCAAAGCACTAGGCCTTGAACATGATCCATGTAAAACGCCAGATTGGTAGTCGTTATCTAGTAGATCTTTTCTCTATATATTTTCCAATTGTAAAATCAAATAGAAGTTTTACAGCAAGAAAACTGAAAAGCAAAATTTGGTCACGGATTACAAAATTTGAAAATACCACTAATCCAACAACTACTAAGCCCGCGATTAACGAAAGTTCTATTAATTGTCCCTGAACGAATTTTTTTGATTCCTTTTGTAAATACCTGCGCGGCATAAAAAAGGTAAACTGATCTTTGAGATGATATGTCAAAATTATCAGCGGAAGTATAATCCACAATTCTTCTTTTGCAAAAACTGCAAGTTCGGTAATCATCTTTTGCTCAACTTCAACATTTTCATCTCTGAAAAAATAGTAGAGCGCAAAAATTTCCACACAAACAATCATTAAGAAAAAAATGATTGCCATTAAACTGTATCTAAAACCTGATTTATTTTCGGACTTCCTGATCGCCTGAAATTTTCTAACGAAAGAATATTCAGAACCAATCTGATCAATTAGATAAAAACTTGCAATAATAATCAGTGACCAATCGAAAAAATAATATCCCACGATTGGTAATAGTATTTCCAGAAGATATTGCTGAACAAATGGATTCCGCAATCTTTCCTTAATCGTCATTACTGCAAGCGATTTAGATTGTCTTTGGCCAATTTAAAATCTGGATTGATTTCAATTGATTTCGTATAGTAGAACCTTGCATTAGACAGATCACCCTTTTTCTCATAGGCAAGCCCCAGATTATTATACGCCTGATAGTACTCAGGATCATACTGCACAGATTTCTCGAAGTAATAAATAGCGCTATCAAATTGTTCTGTGACTAGAAGATGAAGATAACCCTCATTGTAATATGGTTCTGTCCAGGTAGAATCAATCTGGTGAATTGTTCTGTAGCATTCAAAAGCTTCATCGATTCGACCACGATTTTGGTAGAACATTCCTTTGTTATACCATGCTTCCATGCTTTCAGGATGAATTTCCAGCGCTGAATTGTAATAATCCACAGCAGTAGAATCACCAAGCTGATCGTACATTACACCCAATTGCACATAAGCTGAATAGTTATTTGGATCTTGCTCAATAGCGGTTTGAAAGGAGGTAAGCGCTAGTTCCCAACTTTCTTGCCTACCGTATCTCACAAAATCACTTCGATAAATCATACCCTTCATAAAGTAAGGCTCGGTTTGGTATGGGTTAATCAAAAGCGACTTGTTTAAATAGACTAATGCCGCGGCATTATTATCAAGAACCGCGTACAATTTACCCATTCCGTTATATGCGTCAATATTGAGCGTGTCACGTTCAAGTATATAATCATAGTGAAATTTACTTTGCTCCAGATTCAATTTTGACATCATGATGTCTCCGTATAGTTTGTGCACGTGCAGGTTTGAAGAATCCATTTTCATGTATGATTCGAGATCAGCTTGAGCCTCGTCCACCATTGTTTTTCGCAAATAAAATTTAGCCCTTTCGAAAAGCAGGGGTAAATTTTTTGGAGCAAGTTTGACATTATTTTCAAACCACACCATTGAATCAACTATAACAGTGTCTTTTGTTGTGTCATTGTCAACCTTGTTACCAGAGCCACAAGAAGACAAAAGAGTCAATACTAAAAAGTAGAATAGATTTCGCACGAGTGAACTTTTGTCCAAAATTAGTATAATCCTTCTTAAAGACTATGCTTATTGACTGAGATGTAATAAAAAAGGAGTGTCAGCAAGCTAACACCCCTTTTTCGGTTTTTGGTAGAAGTAAAACCTTTGTAGCAATTTTAATTATCCTGAACTACTCCACGGCGAAATCGAAACCGTTTGCGGAGAATGTAATTTCAGCTGACTCTGTTCCTCTCGGCAATGCAATAGGGAGTACAGATGAATTACCAATTTGTTTGAAAAAGTGTTCCATCTCAGCCAGAAAGGCAACTTTTTTCTCATGAAGCCCTTGAAACACAATTTTGATTCCTGTCGTTTTAGTAGAGAAGGAACTTCCCTCTTTTAACCGAACCAAAATCACACTGCAGTTTTTAAGTCCCTTCACGATTTTTTTTCGCTCCTGTACTTCGACGATAACTCCTTTTCCTTTCATAAATTACTTTTAGATATTCGTGCTAATTAAACGCGTTCCTTTGCTGCAAGAATGTCAACGATTTTTCCCTCAAGTTCTTCCATCAACTCATGATTATCTTTAAGGATCGCTTTAACAGCATCACGCCCTTGTCCCAATTTGGTATCGCCGTAGCTGAACCAGGAGCCACTTTTTTTAATGACGCCCAGTTCAACACCTAAATCGACGATTTCACCCACCTTAGAAATACCTTCGCCATACATGATATCAAACTCGGCCTTTTTGAATGGCGGAGCCACTTTATTTTTTACAATTTTCACTTTTGTTCTGGTTCCAATCACTTCATCACCTTCTTTAATTTGACTTGCCTTGCGGATATCCAAACGTAAAGAAGCGTAGAATTTAAGTGCATTTCCACCTGTTGTTGTCTCAGGGTTTCCAAACATGACTCCAATTTTTTCACGCAACTGATTGATGAATATGCAGCATGTATGCGCCTTATTAATAGATCCGGTTAATTTTCTCAAAGCCTTTGACATCAAACGTGCCTGAAGACCCATTTGAGAATCACTTATTTCTCCTTCTATTTCCGCTTTTGGAGTCAAGGCTGCTACCGAGTCAATCACTAGAATATCGATTGCACCTGAGCGAATCAAATTGTCCGCAATTTCAAGTGCTTGCTCACCATTATCAGGTTGAGATACCAAAAGATTTTCAGTATCAACACCCAGTTTCTCTGCGTAAAAACGGTCGAATGCATGCTCTGCATCAATAAACGCGGCAACACCTCCAGCTTTCTGTGCCTCAGCAATTGCATGCAACGCCACTGTTGTTTTTCCCGATGATTCTGGTCCAAAAATTTCTACAATTCTGCCTTTGGGAAAACCTTTTACTCCTAGAGCAAGATCTAAAGACACCGACCCCGAAGATATAACATCCATCTCTTCGATAGCTGTATCTCCCAGTTTCATTACTGTACCTTTTCCATAAGCCTTTTCAAGCTTGTCTAACGTTAATTGTAACGCCTTTAATTTTTCATTGTTTACTTCTTTTACTTCTGCCATAACCTTGTTTTTTATTTTACAAACTAACTCTACCAAATCGTAAACGATTTACGATCAAAAAATTTAATTTTCAATTACTTCTAAAAATTGTTCGTGTTTATGTTCATCATCAGCGCTGATTTCCATAATCTATATTCCCTTTGCTCTAAAAATCGAAATCAGTATCTATTATAGTACTTGCCCCAATCGTAAAGTTTAAAGTCATATCTTTCGGATAGAAAAACGAGATAACTTTATTACCCTTGAAATCAGCAAGACAATTTTTTAGGCCATTTTCAACTTTATCTGCAAATCCGGATATCATATCTCCTAATTCTAAACTCAAAAGACGATTATTTAATCATTCAACGACACAAATCTAATCATAGTTACATTTTTCGCCATTTTTTTTGACACTATTTTATGAACACTCCTTATTTAAGAACTCTCTTTAAAAATCTATTTCATTATTAATCAATTATTTAATGGATACTTTTCTCTCAGAAAAATCATTAGAATTATTTCAGAACAAGTCCGGTAATCTTGACGAAATATCCGTCATAATACCAAATAAGCGAGCTTCGGTCTACATTCAAAGCCATTTATCCAGTCTTTCAAAAAAATCATTCTTTGCACCCGAAATCATCACAATCAATGAATGGATCAGTGAACACACTGCAGAAAAAATTCTTAATCAACAAGAACTTGTATTTATACTGTTTGACATTCATCAAAAAATTCAACCAAAGGATAATGACTTTAATGAGTTTCTGAAATGGGGTAAAACTTTATTGTCAGATTTTGATGAGATTGATCGATACCTCGTTTCACCTGAAGCAATATTCTCAGACCTAAGAAACATAAAGGAAATTGAACATTGGAGTTTCAACGACGCGGACTTATCACAAGGACAAGAAAAGTATCTCTACTTCTGGAATCAAATTAACACTTACTATAAACTGCTCCATGAAAGACTTGCATCAAGGCAAGAAACCTATCAGGGAATGGCCTATCAGCGTTTTGCTGAGAATATCTCCAAAATTGAACTCACTAAAAAGCATTATTATTTTCTTGGCTTCAATGCATTATCTGCGAGTGAAGAAAAAATCATTCAGTATTTAATAAAAGAGAAACGCGCTACTTTTTACAGTGATATTGATCAATCCTATTACTTGAATCCGGAGCACGAGGCTGCACATTTTTACAGAAAATTATGTGAAAAGTGGCAGATGAAACCACAAACCAGTGATCACTTTAACAAAAATCCTAAACAGATTGAAATCATTGAATCTGCTCAGCAAACCGGTCAAACAAAAATTGCAGGCAAAATCATAGAAGACCTAATTAAATCAGAAGCGAATCTAAATTCTACTGCACTAGTTTTAGCAGACGAATCCTTGGTTATTCCGCTTAGTCAGTCATTACCAAGTTCTTTAGAAACTGCGAATATCACAATGGGATATCCGCTAAAATATTCGCATCTAAAAAGTTTAATAGATTTAATTTTTGATCTTCAGTTCAATTTTCAAAAATTCAACAACTCAAAACTTTATCACAAGTCTTTGCTGCGCGTATTAGATCACAATTATATCTCATTACTTATCAAAGATCCTGCGCAACTTTTAGAACTTGAAAAACACATTCTCGAGCACAACCAGGTTTTTATTGATTGGCAAGAAATCACAAAACATATTCCAGAACTTGGTTCATTGGAGATTGTGTTTATGCAATGGCAAAAACCTATAAAAGATGCATTCACTGCAATGAACAAGCTTGTTTCTGAACTTTATACTTCATTCAAATTATCTGAACAAAAAGAGTTGGAACTTGAAATGCTTTATCACTTTTCACTTGCATACAAAAAGTTTGAATCCATTTCTAAAAAATATCCTTACGAAATGGAATTGAAATCTTTTAAGCGATTATTTTATCAATTCTGGCAAAGTGAATCTTTATCCTTTTTAGGAAACCCAATAGAAGGTGTTCAGATAATGGGAATTCTGGAAACACGTTTACTTGATTTTGAAAACCTCATTATTTTAGGCATGAATGAAGGTAATCTACCTCAGACGAATGTCAGCAATTCTTTCATTCCATTCGATTTAAAAAAGCATCACAACCTGCCAACGGAGGAAGACAGACAAGCCATTTTTGCGCATCATTTCTATCGACTTCTACACCGTGCAAAAAATGTTTACATGACTTATAACAGCGGCGGTGATGACGGGGGAAACTCAGAAAAAAGCAGATATATTACACAACTTGAAAATGAACTGGATCCAAAATTTGGACATCAGATTTCACACAGCACTTATACACCCGACGATCGTTCATCCGCAATTTCAAAAGTACAATATCTTTCTGTTGAAGCTATTCATCAGAAACTCGATACTTACTTTTCTGAAAAAGGATTGTCACCATCCGCACTTAATAAACTGATCAATTGTCCGCTTGACTTCTATTACCGTTATATTCTGGAGATGAAAGAAAATGAGCAGGTAGAAGAAAATATTGAATCTTCTACTTTCGGAACTAAAATTCATGATGTTTTGGAAGATATTTTCAGAACCAATTTTCTTGAAAAAAATATTCCGCTGAGTTCGGATATTCTGAAAAAAGAAAAACCAAATCTTGAAAAATATCTGAGGGCAAAATATCTTGAGTCATTTACAGAGGCTGAAATTAAATATGGTCAGAACCGCTTGTCTTTTGAGGTTTCACTGAGTTTTTTGAACAAGTTCATAGATCAGCAAATAGCAGAAATTGACAAATCAACTCAACCCATTTTTATCAAAGAATTAGAAAAAAAACTTGAGCTGAATCTGGAAATTTATGTGAATGGTGCAACTAAAAAAATCATCATGTCTGGTCTTGCGGACAGGATTGATCAAACCGGAAACGTGATTCGAATAGTGGATTATAAGTCAGGAAAATGTGATGATGAGAAAGTGGTGATCACCAAAAGTTGGGTTGACAAAAATGAGCTTTACAAATTGATGGATCACGATAAAAAAGGCTATGCCCGTCAGCTGCTCATGTATGCAAGTATGTACAGGGCCAGCAATAAAGATCACCATTCATTTTCAGCTGGAATTATTTCAATGATAAATATCAACGACTGGCTTCAAAACGTAAGAATTGGAAATGATGGAGAAGATCTTTTGAGTGAAGATCTTTTAAATGCGTTTGAAGATGAACTAAAAAAGAAAATTGAACTTTTATATAATCCCCACTTCATCTTTGAACACAATCCAGACTCACAGTATTGCGAGCACTGTGACATGTAATTACTTTAATTTTTCATTGTCCAGATGACGTGTGTTGTCACGTTTGGTTTTTTTATCCAGATTTTTTTGAAGTGCTTCTTCCAGATTAATGCCGGTTTGATTAGCGAGACAAATTAATACCCAAAGTACATCAGCCATTTCATCACCCAAATCTTTTGCTTTGTCAGATTCTTTTTCAGATTGCTCACCGTAACGGCGCGCAATAATGCGTGCAACCTCACCTACTTCTTCAGTGAGCTGAGCCATGTTGGTGAGTTCATTAAAATAACGTACTCCGTATGTTTTTATCCAATCGTCAACCAGTTTTTGTGCTTCTGAAATTGTCATTTTTTTAATTTTTATTTGGGGTGAATTAGGTAAGAATTTGAACGAAATTAATGACTCACGATTACCTTTTCCGACAATTGCCGTGTTCCATCAGTGAAGATTTCCAGAACATAAATGCCAGCAACTAGCCCTGAAACATCATAAATATAAGTCATATCATTACTGTGCAGTCTCCATCTCTTCAATAAATTACCTTTCAGATCATAAATCAGTACTTCACTCTTACCATCAAATTTAGGATCGAAATAATAAATGTTCAGAATGTTGTTGGTTGGATTTGGATAGATATTCAGTTTTATTACCGGCGTTTCTGTAGCTGTCGTCTCTAAAAAATCTTGACAACCTGGTACTAAACAACCAACTGAATCTGTCTTAACCAGCCATGCAAAATTACCAGGATTACCTTCTAAAGTTGTTTGTGTGTTCCATGCCTGACCAACAATTACAAATCCATTGTCCTTGAACATCCATCCACAAATCATACTATCTACATATGAAAATCCAGTTGCTACATAACCGTTGTCAACAGTAACTATATTATTGACATGAATATAATTCATATCCAATGAGTCGCCTAAAGTAGTTTGCCAAACTCTTTCAAAATTCTCATCCATTTTTACAACCTGCCCAAGAAATTTATTAGTGTTTAAAGGAGCGCTATAATCACCTACAAGTCCACCATGAATATAACCGCCATCTTCAGTTTGTGAAAATCCTCGGGGAAAAACTTCCGATGCTTCATCCCAAAATGTTTTGGTGGCAATTTCATTACCAAAATTGTCTGTAGTAATAAATCTAACGTGCCTTTTTTGATCAATTGGAGAACCTACTTTAGTTAATGAAGTTGATACAACATAACCATCCGCAGTTTTGATTAGGCCTGCTGGTATGTGCTGGGTGTAAACTGTGTTTTCACAGAAAAACGTATTACTGAAGTTCACATCTCCACTATCACTTATATTAAATAAATGAACTCCGGATTGCATCTCTGAGTTATAAGCTACCCAACCCGTACAAGTAATAGAACTATCTTCCGCTAATCGAACAAGGTCACCGGCTTGATATGCTGCATGTCCTTCGTTAACATAAAACTCGGTGATCAATTTTGTAAAAATGGTGTCTCCAGATGGTGCATATTTTATGAATCGATAGTACGGAAATTGAACGGCTAAGGCTGCAAAGTTTCCATCGTTCGTTGAAATAAATGAATTGCCGATGGCTGAAAAGTGGTTGATCGAAACTGTATCATTGTGCATATAGGACTCACTTAAGATCGCACCATCAAAACCGATTTTATAAAACCCAGCATCCCAAATGCCGGAGACCGTGCTTGCACCAAGTCCTGTTGCGTAGTAGCAACTATCGGTAGCGATTACACTTCCAAATATTGATTGCGTGAGACCAAAACTATACCATTGGTTAATTGGCGGCTGCGCTTCTGCAGCGGCACCAATTAACAATAGCAAGGATATAGTTCCAATTTTTAGCATCAATTTATTTCGATACAATTATTTTCTGCGTTGCAAATAAGACGTTTAAAAATCTGAAATCGTTTGTGAGTCTTTGTCAGTAATCTTAAAGACGTGTTATGAATCTTTTAATTTCTTAATTATGGCTGTTGTCGAAAACCCCTGCACCAAATCAATCACCTCAACACGGCCGTTATTTTTTAAAACGACATCACGTCCGACAATATATTTTTTAGAATCAGCATTGGTTTCTAATGGATCGTAATCTCCACCTTTAACCAAAACGTCCGGAACAATTGCCTCAATTAAATTCAAAGGTGTATCATCATCAAACTCAACGACAAAATTCACGAAACCTAATCCAGCTAAAATTAATGCGCGTGCATCTGAATTATTTACCGGCCGATCATCTCCTTTTCCCTGACGCTTAACAGAGGCGTCGCTGTTTAATCCAACAACCAACACATCTCCCAAATCAGCAGCCAGACTTAAATACTGAACATGCCCTTTGTGAAGAATATCAAAACATCCGTTTGTGAAAACTATTTTTTTGTTTTGAGATTTAAGCGCAGAAATTTCCTGAACAAGATTATTCAGGGAGACTATCTTTTTCTGAAGCTGAAACAAGTGACTCATCTGTTTCAAAGGTAACATTTTTACCGTTCAATGCCATGGAGATTAATCCAAGAACAATCATCATTCCGGTTTGTGAGGTCCAGATAATCCAACCTAGCGCCAGCGCCTCAGGATGAATATTTACCACGCCTGTCTGATCCATATAAACTGTAATAATCAAACCAACTGCTGCAGGATAAACTCCTATTCCACCTTGAACTAAAATGATTCCAACCGTACCTGCAATGAATCCAGGTAACATGGCCTCAAGACCTAAACTTGCCGTTGACTCCAATGAAAAGAAACAGATGCTGAACATGCAGATATACATCACCCAGATAAAAACGGTGTGACCGATATACTTCATCTTTTTCTTCATTTTAAAGACAGCAATAACACCCTCGAAAATTCCTCTGATAAAATGCCGGATGCGTTCTCTGAATTTTTTACGCGCAATATAAACAGCAACTACACCAATCATTGCGGCAAGAATTCCATACATGACAATTTTTGCAAAAAGATTGAAGACAAATAAATTTCCACAATTACCCTGTCCAGAACTAAAGGTTTCCAGTTTTGTTTTGAAGAGATCAAATTTATCAAACTGCAAAGCGATGCTGATTAAAAATATAATACCCAGCATTCCAACGTCGATTGCGCGTTCTGCAAGGATGGTTCCGAAGCCTTTTTGAAAGGGTACTTTTTCAGTCTTCGCAAAAATAGCTGCCCTAGAAATTTCACCCGCACGCGGAAAAGCAAGATTCACAAAATTGCTGATCATCACGGCGTGATACGAATTCCAAAACTTGACATTGTAGCCCATGGGTGCTAACATATATTTCCAGCGATATGCACGACTCAGGTGACTTGCAAATCCAAAAAGAAGAGAAATTCCTACCCAAAAATAATCTGCTTTTGCAAAGGCCTGAAAGAGTTCAATTTTTCTTTTTCGCAGAGTGCATCATAAAATAATTAAATCAAGAAAACGCCAAAAGCAAGAGGCACCAGAATTTTCAGTACTGAAATCAACTTACTTTTCATTGCTCCTTAATGTGTATTGATTTTACTTTTAATAGGTAAGTTAGAAATAACGGCAAAGTAACATGAATATTGGTAAAACCAGATTACTTTATTTTATTGGTTTCGGTATTTGGAAACAACAAGGTAGGCTTGAAAGTTTTGGCCTCTTCAAAATCCATCATGGCATAAGTAATAATAATAACGATATCGCCAATAGATACTCGACGGGCAGCAGGACCATTCATACAAATTTCACCAGTGCCTCTTTTACCTGTAATAATATAAGTCTCTAAGCGCTCACCGTTATTCACGTTGACAATTTGAACTTTTCACCTTCGATCATATTAGCCGCTTCCATCAAATCTGGATCAATGGTAATACTGCCTATATAATTAAGCTCAGCTTGTGTGATTTTAACGCGGTGTATTTTCGACTTTAATACTGTTACTAACATCTGTTTTCAAAATGGAGCGCAAAGTTAGTGAAATTAGTTTGTTGAAACCAGCTTTCTTGTTTTCCAGTTCGCCATACACCATGCAGAAAGGGCACCTCAACGCTACAATAGGTTATTGCAAACGCTTCAATTGGTACTGAAAATGTCCGTCTTTAACCGTATTATCGGCATTTAAAAGGTTCTTTGAGATGCAGAAATTATCCCAAACTTGTTGAATAATTGTATTTGTTGTATCTGTGTATGATATCACCAATTGGTCCGTCCACTGATTCGAATTATTGCCTGCATTAAAAGCATTCACTTGGTTAACTTCCCAAACTCCTTGTGAAACTATACCTGTTGCTGTATTTTCAAATTGAAAAGAGAAGTCTTCGTTAAACGTCATGATTTGTCCAAAATAATCACCGGTAATATCTGTTCTGAAACTCCACCGAGGCGTATAATCAACATTTGTGTAGAACCACGAGCCGATGAGTCGTTTCTCTGTATATGTTAATTCATCTGCTTTTTGACAGCTCACTAAGACACCAAGAAGTAAAAAAGGTATAAGATTTTTCATATATCTAGATTTTGCGATTTCGAATCAAATCACAAAAATCAGACCAATTTAAAAGTTTTAGGAGTTAATCGGTTGAGGAGATATTTAATTCTGCCCCATCAAAAACGCCTTCAGAAACTCATCAATCTCCCCATTCATGACAGCATCTACGTTGAAACTTTCGTAACCTGTCCGAACATCTTTCACCAATTTATAAGGCTGCATTGTGTAATTGCGTATTTGCGATCCCCATTCTATTTTCTTTTTGCCCGCTTCAATTTCATTTTGCTTCTCCATTTTTCGACGGAGTTCGGCCTCATATAATTGAGAGCGCAAGAGCTGCATAGCCTTTTCTTTATTTGCTAATTGAGAGCGTGATTCAGAGTTTTCAATGATGATACCGGATGGCGCGTGTCTTAATCGCACGGCGGTCTCAACTTTATTAACATTCTGTCCACCGGCACCGCCAGAACGAAATGTCTCAAAGGAAACATCTGCAGAATTAATTACAATTTCAATCGTATCATCGACTAAAGGATAGACATAAACAGAAGCAAACGATGTATGTCTTTTAGCATTCGAATCAAAAGGCGAAATACGCACCAACCGATGTACACCATTTTCTCCTTTCAAATAACCAAAAGCAAACTCACCCTCAAATTGAAGCGTTACCGTTTTGACTCCAGCCACGTCGCCAGCCTGATAATTAAGCTCTTGTATTTTATAGCCATGCCTTTCTCCCCACATAATATACATGCGCATCAGCATGGAAGCCCAGTCACAACTCTCTGTTCCGCCAGCACCAGCAGTGATTTGAAGAACAGCACTCAGCGCATCTTCTTCAGCAGACAACATGTTTTTGAGTTCAAGTTCTTCCAATTTTGCAAAAGCTTTCTTGTAGGTTTCGTCCACCTCTTCTTCGGTTGCATCTCCAGAACTATAAAACTCAAGCAAAACTTTTACATCTTCCAAATCAGTTTTAAGTGACTCATAGGCATCAATCCAGAATTTCTTGCCGCGCATGCGCTTCAAAAGGATTTCAGCTTCTTTGGGTTTGTCCCAGAATGATGGGTCTTGTGACTTCAGGTCATCTTCCTGAACATCCAAACGCTTTTCATCTATTCGCAAATACTTATGCAAATCGTTGATGCGTCGCTCAAATTCCTTCAGTTGATCTTGATTAACCATACTGCAAAATTGCGATTTTTTTTGCAGTCAAGCAGAAATACAGTTTAATCTTTAACTCACCCGTGAGAAATATCAATATTATACTAATTTTGTATTGAAATTTAACACGTGTAAAAAATGAACATACCAGCTAACTTAAAGTATACTAAAGACCACGAGTGGGTAAAAGTAGACGGTGATATTGCAACTATTGGAATCACTGACTTTGCTCAACGCGAACTAGGAGATATCGTTTTCGTAGAAATTGAAACTGTAGGAGATACGCTTGACAAAGAAGCAGTATTTGGAACCGTTGAAGCCGTTAAAACTGTATCTGACCTTTTTATGCCAGTTAGTGGTGAAGTGCTTGAATTAAACAACGAAATTGGTTCAAACCCAGAAGTTGTAAACTCTGATCCTTACGGAAAAGGCTGGATGATCAAAGTTAAACTTGCTAACACAGGCGATTTAGCTTCTCTACTGTCTGCTGAAGATTATCAGAAACTGGTTCACTAATTCGCTTTATTGGCGAGTTATCTGGGTTGTCTGGGCAGTGCTCATCGCCGTGCTTAGTTTTATACCTGGAAACCGATTGCCAGAAATTGAATGGAACCTTGTTTCAGTTGATACAGTTGCACATTTCATAATGTACTCCTTCCTTGCCTATGCCATGTGTTTAGGGGGATTGAAAAAAAATCTGAACCTTTCTAAGCCAACATTGTATTTAATTATACTATTGGTTGGAATTGCCTACGGTACTTCCATAGAACTGATACAGGGCTTTTATATTTATCAACGCTTTTTTGACACTGCTGATATCTTCGCCAACACAATTGGTACGATATTTGGGGTGTTAGCAGCAAGACTGACAAGTATAAAATTAGTATAAATAGGGTGAGAGAAAATTTGAATAAAACAATTAACTTAGCACCACAAAATAGATTCCTATGGAACTAAAAAAATCAAAAGAAGCTGATCTGGAAAGCAAGAAGATTGTTTTCATGACGGTAGGTCTTGTAATGGTTTCTGCTATTGTTTTAATGGCATTTACCTATACAACTGTGACGCCAGACGAGAAGAAAGAATTGGCTACAGAGAAGAAAAAGGTGAGTGACGAACTTGTTTTTGAGATGGTAGAACCCGTTGAACCACCTCCTGTTGAGCAGCAACAAGCTCCACCTCCACCTGATTTGGAAGAAATTGAAGTGGTTGATGACGAAGAAATAGTAGAAGAAATTAACCTCAATCTTGATCCTGAAGAGTTGCCTCCACCAGTAGAAGAAGAAAAAATTATTGATGAGCCGATTCAGGATTTCGTTGAAGTTGACCCTGCCTTCCCAGGCGGTGAAGCAGCAATGATTAAATTTATTCAGCAAAATGTTGTTTATCCTGAACTTTCGCGTGAAATGGGTGAACAGGGAACAGTATATGTGCAGTTTGTTGTAAACTCGGATGGAAGTATTCAAGACGTAGTTGTTTTGAAAGGTGTGTCTGAGCAATTAAACAAAGAAGCTGTTCGCGTTGTAAAGAAAATGCCTAACTGGTCTCCAGGAGAGCAAGCAGGTAAAAAAGTTCGTGTGAGATATCAAATTCCGATCAAATTTACAATTGCATAAAACTTAAAAAAGTAATTATCTTTAATCCGTCATCAGCACAAGCAGATGGCGGATTTTTTTTTGCTCAGCATCATGGCTTCGACACAAAATCTATTGCAGATATTTTCTAGTATTGATTTAACAAGTCTAGAATCGACAGATCATGGCAGCAATATAGGGCTCCTTCTAAAAAAAGCAAATACTAAGATAGAAAGCAGACACGTTGCTGCAGTTTGTGTTTATCCAAATCTTGGAGATTTTGTAAAAAGTAATATCGAAACAAGTATTAAGACCGCTGTTGTAGGCGGCTATTTTCCATCCGGTCAGACATTGACTGAGGCCAAGGTTGAAGAACTAAAGCTGATTGAAAAGACAACAGTAGATGAAGTAGATATTGTTATTAATCGTGGAGCATTATTAGCCGGTGATTATGACTATGTCAGAAATGAATTACGCGCAATGCGCCAAGCAGTTCCTTCAAAAATTTTGAAAATCATCCTTGAGACTGGTGAACTTAAGAGCGCTGACCAAATACGTCTAGCATCAGAAATCGCAATTGAATGTGGTGCAGATTTTATTAAAACATCAACTGGAAAAAGTTCAATTGGCGCTACTCCCGAAGCTGCTGAAATAATGTGTGAAGTAATTAAAAATCATTTCGCAAAAACCGGAAAAAAAATTGGTTTTAAACCTTCAGGTGGAATCAGAACAATCGAACAAGCTATAACTTATTTAGAAATTGTTAAACGCGTCAATGGGGCAAATTGGATTCAGCCTGAACTATTCAGAATTGGTGCAAGCACTTTATATGATGCCGTTATTTCAGAATTAGGACATGGAAATAACGCATGATCTCATAGAACATCTTTTGGTTGCCGTTAGAAAAGCATCTGACGAAATCTTGAAAGTGTATCAGACCGATTTTAAAGTTGAATTAAAAGACGATCGATCGCCAGTTACAAAGGCCGATAAAATCTCTGGTGAAATTTTAAGTCGTGCTTTGGAACCAACCAAGGTGATGATTATTTCAGAAGAAGAGAGTAAACCCACCATTGAAGCACGACAAAAAGAAAGTGCGATTTGGTTGGTGGATCCACTAGATGGCACGAAAGAATTTATCCGCAAAAACGATGAGTTCTGCATTAACCTTGGTCTCATTGAAAATGGAGAGCCGGTTTTTGGAATGATTGTTTCACCGACTTCACGAAAAGTTATTTATGGCGGGCCATCTATTGGCGCATTCTTGATTCCGCTTGACGAAAAAAAATGGGATCTTCCAAAATACGGTATTCACCGATTACGCGATAAAAAAAGTAAAGGCCTGATATTTTCGAGATCTCACTTTACACCAGGAGTTAGCAATCTAATCAATCGTCTGGAAGAACGTTATGGAACTTTAAGTTTAATCAAAAAAGGAAGCGCGCTTAAATTTTTTGATTTGGTTCAGGGCAAAGCCGATTTTTATCCCCGCATGGCGCCCACGATGGAATGGGACATTGCTGCTGGTGATGCAATCTATCGCGCGGTTGGCGGAGAAGTCTTGGATTTCACTAACTTTGCGCCCTTACAATACAATAAAATTGATTTAATGAATCCCAATTTTATTGCAAAACCAAAGGCATTAAATATTTTCTGACCATGGCTCAAAAAGTTGCGTTAATAACAGGAATTACAGGACAAGACGGTGCGTATCTTGCCGAACTTCTTCTGGAAAAAGGATATATTGTTCACGGTGTAAAACGTCGTTCTTCCCTGTTCAATACTGATCGGATTGATCATCTTTATCAAGACAAACATGAAAAAAATGTCAATCTCTTTTTGCATTATGGCGATTTAACTGACTCAACCAACCTGATCAGAATCGTACAAGAAACACGTCCCGATGAAATTTACAATCTGGCCGCCATGTCTCATGTTCACGTATCTTTTGAAACACCTGAATATACAGCCAATGCAGATGGTATAGGCACACTCCGTTTACTCGAAGCTATTCGTATTCTGAAAATGGAAAAGCAGGTAAAATTTTATCAGGCATCTACTTCAGAGCTTTATGGAAAGGTTGTTGAAACACCTCAAAGTGAAACCACTCCTTTCTATCCAAGAAGTCCGTATGCGGTTGCAAAATTATATGCATTCTGGATTGTAAAAAATTACCGTGAAGCATACGATATGTTTGCTTGCAACGGTATTCTCTTTAATCATGAGAGTCCAATGCGTGGTGAAACTTTCGTTACGCGAAAAATTACGCGCGCAGCTGCAAAAATAAAATTGGGCCTTCAGAAAAAATTGTATCTGGGTAATCTGGATGCAAAGCGCGATTGGGGTCACGCCAAAGATTATGTTGAGGGCATGTGGTTGATGCTGCAGCAAGATAAACCTGACGATTTTGTTTTAGCAACAGGTGAAACACATCCTGTAAGAGAATTTGTTGACAAGGCGTTTAAGGAAGCAGGCATAGAAATTCGCTGGGAAGGCACAGGTGTAGATGAAAAAGGCTACAACAAAGCAACAAATGAAATTATAGTTGAAGTAGATGAAAAATATTTCAGACCAACAGAAGTAGAATTGCTCTTAGGAGATCCAAGCAAAGCAAAAAAAGAACTTGGCTGGAAACCAACTTATACCTTTGATGCCCTTGTAAAAGAAATGATGCAGGCGGATATGAAATTATTTGAGCGTGATAAATATCTTCACGAAGGCGGCCACAAAGTTTTCAACTACCACGAATAAATTATCCTTGTGAAAAAAGATTCACGCATCTACGTTGCCGGTCATAATGGTATGGTTGGATCAGCGATTGTAAGACTTCTGAAAAAAGAAGGTTATACCAACCTCCTACTTGCAAACTCAAAAGAACTTGATCTGCGAAATCAACAGGCTGTCAATTCATTTTTTGAAAAACAGAAACCAGAATTTGTCTTTCTGGCAGCGGCAAAAGTAGGCGGCATCATGGCTAACAATGTTTATCGCGCAGATTTTTTGTACGATAACCTGATGATAGCTTCCAATATTATTCATGCATCTTACATTAACAAAGTAACCAAACTTTTATTTTTAGGATCGTCTTGTATTTATCCAAAACTTGCTCCTCAACCTTTGAAAGAAGAGTATTTGTTAAGTGGTGAATTAGAGCCAACAAACGAACCTTATGCGATTGCAAAAATTGCAGGTATAAAATTGTGTGAAGCGTATCGTGATCAGTATGATTGCAATTTTATTTCAGCGATGCCAACCAATTTGTATGGCCCAAATGATAACTATGACTTGCATAACAGTCATGTTTTACCAGCGCTAATTAAGAAATTTTATCTTGCCAAAAAGAACAATTTGCCACACGTTGAAATTTGGGGCACAGGTGAAGCATTGCGCGAGTTTTTATATGTGGATGATTTAGCTGAAGCGTGTCTTCACTTAATGCTTAATTACAACGAAAAACTCTTCATCAATGTAGGTTCAGGCAAGGATATTTCGATCAAAGAACTTGCACTCACGGTTAAAAAAGTAGTTGGATTTGAAGGTGAATTAAAATTTGATACGTCAAAACCAAATGGAACACCTCGCAAACTGATGGATGTATCTCGATTAGCACAAGCCGGCTGGACCTTTACCACTGAACTGGAGCAAGGAATTCAATTGGCCTTTGCTGATGCGCAAAGTCAGGGCAAACTGGACGCGTAACAAAACCCCGCATATTTTCGTATGAAATCAATTGATGCGCGTGTATTTGCGAATATTGATTTCAATCCTGCTGATTAACCCAAATAAGGTTCAATCACAATTAAGTTTTCCAATAGAAGATTTCTATCATGGAGAGATTGATCGTTGGCACTTATCAGATTCGTCCAAAACTGATTACTATTTTAATCACCATACGAGCAAACCGATTAGTTACTCGAGAACACACTCCGATTCCATTTACGCCGACTACAGCAAACAATATTACTGGATCACACAGAAACTTTTCAAAGAAAATTTCCTCATTTTTAAAGGCGATGATTTTTGGTGTGCGGTTGATCCTATTGTCGATTTAGAAATTGGTCATGATTTTCAGATTGACTCCATGCATTACAGACTCTGGAATACGAGAGGCATTCGTGTGCAAGCCAAATTTTTAGACAAGGTAAGTTTTGTAACTACTTTTTATGAAACGCAGGCAACACTGCCCGATTATCAAAAAGCCTTTTTCAAGAATCATGGCGAATTTATTTTAAGCGGAGGATTAACAACTTACAAACAAGTTAACGCCGTTGTGCCAGGATACGCGCGCACAAAAAATTTCAAAACCAACGGATACGATTTTGCATTTGCTGAAGGATACTTAACAATCTCACCCAACCGCAACTTCAATGTGCAATTTGGAAACGGAAATCATTTTATCGGGAATGGATATCGCTCCTTATTGCTCTCTGATAACTCAACGAACTATCCATTTTTAAAATTGGAAACAAACCTCCTGAAAGGCCGCATTCAATATCACGTGATGTATAATGTGATGACCAATTTGTATCGTCTTAAATATTTTGAAACACCTGAAGCAACTTACGAACGAAAGCTGGGTGCTTTTCATTTTTTAGAATTTGCTGTTACACCAAAATTCAACGTGGGAGTATTTGAAGGTGCTGTTTGGCGACATACTGATTCCCTCGGAACACATAAGCCAGACCCACTTTTTGCAAATCCATTGATTCTTTCAAATTCGCTCATCAAAGGTGAAAGTGATCCAAGCTACAATAGTATTCTTGGTGTTAATGCTTCATACTCATTTTTTAAAACGATTCTTTATGGACAAGCGGTTATCGATCATGGAAAAATTTCTGCCTATCAGGCTGGAATAAAATCTTATGACGTTCTGATTCCAAAACTTGATCTGCAAATGGAATACAATCATGCCAATCAAAACACCTATCTCACAGAAAACAAAAGATACAATTATTCACACGCCAACTTAAGTCTTGCTCACCCACTCACTGGCGCATTTGATGAATTGGTGTTTCGCATAAACTATCAGTACAAGCGCTGGTTCATTCAAAACCATTCAACTTATTCAGCGCGTTATGAAAACGATACGTTGAATTTTGGAAGTAATATATTAAACCCAGTTTCAGACCTTGCACTTCAGTTTTACGATCGTAAAAAAGTTTTTTATAACCAGCTTGAGATTGGTTATCGCTTTAATAAACGCTATAACTTTCAAACGTATGTTGGATACCTTTATAGAAATGACAATGCGCAATTAACCAGTTCTGTTACTCAATACATTTATTTTGGTTTCAGAACACGTTTACGCAACAAAAGATTCGACTACTAATAAAAAATTGCATGAAAGAATATCATCTTATACTTGCCCTCTTAACTTCATTCAGTGTTGTCTTTTAGCAACACCGGCATTAATCAAAGTGGCAAAATAAAACACCTGGTTGACGAACCCAGTGAAGCCAGAAAAATGCACAAAAGCAGCACTCCAACCATTGGAGGTGTGATTATATTCAGTGCATTCATATTCTCTTGTTTTTTGTGGTTTCCGGCGCATAATCCGAATGCACTTGACTCACTCAGTGAATTTATGTACCTGATGGCAAGTTTAATTTTATTATTCTTTGTAGGAATTAAAGACGATATCATTGGTATGTCACCCATGAAAAAATTAATGGCGCATATAATGGTTGGATTTATTCTATGCGTCATGGGTGAAATCAGAATTACAAGTTTTCACGGCTTGCTTGGAATGGATATTGTTTTACCTGAATACGCAAGCATTCTCATTTCCGTTTTCACCTATATCGTCATTGTAAATTCAATTAATTTGATTGATGGGGTTGATGGTTTAGCTTCAGGTGTAGGCTTAATTGCTTGCGTTGCTTTTGGACTTTGGTTTGCAATGAGTGGAGATAAACATTGGGCCCTGGTTTCATTTGCTATGGCGGGCGCGATGTTTGGTTTCTTGATTTTCAATTTTAATCCTGCGCGTATTTTTATGGGAGATTCTGGTTCTCTCATAATTGGCGCTGTAGTAAGCGTATTGGCAATCCGTTTAATTGAATCACCGGTCAATTTTTTACCGCCCGAATTTCAGAATATTTCAACTCCGGTTGCCGCAATGGCAATCTTAGCATATCCATTATTAGATACGTTGCGAGTGTTTACTATTCGTGCATTGCAAGGCAGATCTCCTTTAAGTGCAGATAGAAATCACTTACATCATAAATTAATGGACAAACATCATCACAACCATAAAAAAACAGTGTTCACAATTTACTTTTTTAGCTTGTTGATTATTGCCCAAACTTATTTTATTCAGTTCGATAATCCCAACATCAGCTTCCTGATCAGTTTAGGAATTGCAGCCATTTTTGTAGGGTATGTTTTTATAGGTCAGAAGAAAAAAATCACAGACGAATCTGAATAAATTTCTTTTCATATCACTTTTGTTTTTTTCGCTTTTAGCAAGCGGACAAATTCGCGTGGACAACCTTCACTATCTGAATCGTATTGATAAATCCAAAATCTATTTAGCCGATTCAATGGAACTGCACAGTGGTGTTTTACCTCTTGTTTTTTCTGGCGCAGATTCTAACTTTCAAAAATCATCCGGACAATTATCTCTTTCAAAATCAACCCAAAATAATAGCATTGGCTTCAGAATGTATCCAATTGCAGATGTGAGCTTGGGCATAGAAGGCGGATTATCTTCGGGTAGTCCATTCAAATATAATTTAGGCGCTGGCGCTGGCATTGACTATTCAAGGAAAAAATTCTTTATCACTGGAAAACTTTTGCCTTATGTTACCGAATCAAATTATGTATGTGATTCCGTTCAACAAAATCTGAACATGGATTTAGGAACTACCCGTCCAATTGCCGGTTCAGTTTTTCAGCGCAGTGAATTACTAATTGCTTACCGGCCTCATAAAATTTTTACTTTTTTGGGAGGATATGGAAAAAATTATTTTGGTGAAGGTTACAGATCACTGTTACTTTCTGACAATGCTTCCAACTATCCTTTTCTGAAAATTGAAACAGCATTTGGTGGGATTAAGTACGTGAATTTATTTTCAGTCTGGAATGATAATTCAATAAATCCGGCAAACAAATCATTGGATGAAATGAAGTTTTCAGCAACACATTATTTGAGTTGGAATATTACGCGTGAATTTAACCTGAGCGTTTTTGAATCGGTAGTTTGGCAGGCAAAAGACAGTCTTGCTTTCAGAGGATTTGACGTCAACTATTTAAACCCATTTGTGTTTTACAGACCGGTGGAATACAGCAATGGATCTGCTGACAATGTTTTGCTTGGGTTGAATCTGAGTTATAAAATAAATCGCAATCATTGTATCTACAGTCAACTTATTATTGATGAGTTTCTATTGAAACAAATTAAATCAGACGAAAAATGGTGGGGAAATAAATATGGAATTCAACTTGGCTATAAGACCAATCACTTTTTTTCAGACAAAATTTATTTTCAGACAGAATTAAATTTGGTACGACCGTTCACGTACTCTCATAAATACTCTGTTCAAAATTACGGCCATCTCAATGCAAGTGTTACGCACCCAATCGGCGCAAATTTTTATGAAGTACTTAATCTTGTTTCCTACTCCAATGAAAAATTCAGACTGACCAATAAACTAACATTTGCTGCTCTTGGTGTTGATCAGGATTCGGTGAACGTAGGTCAGAATATTTTCAACTCTTATTCTGACCGAAACGGTGACTATGGGCATTTAATCATGCAAGGTGAAAGAAGAAATGTAGTAAATGAACAAGTTATTTTTGAGATGCCTCTGTTAGGCAGAATTGACCTTTATATAAACGCTACTTATAATTATAGGATGCAGTGGACTCAGAACAGCATCAATCACAGTCATTTTTTCATGATTGGTCTACGCACGCGAATCTGGAATAGCTACAGCGATTTCTAAACCTTGATTTTCAAGGTGTTTCTGTCTAAATTAATTTTGACTCATTCTAATAGCCAGTTTGATTCATTTCATCACTTAATTATTAAATTTGCACGCAATCCAGATCATGCTAGCAAAAGAAACTGTTGTTCAAAAAGAAATCTCACAATCCAAAATCAAGGATCTTGTGATGCTCATGAAATTAAGATTGAGCTTTCTGGTCGTGTTGTCAGCGGTCGCGGGATACTTCTTTGCTGAAGGAAGTTTTAACCTCAATTTTGTCTATCTCGTTCTCGGCGGATTTCTGATCACCGGCTCATCCAATGCATTTAACCAAATTCTTGAACGTGATCTGGATAAACTCATGAATCGCACGGCTAACCGTCCTGTTGCCTCTGGCCGCATGAGCGTCAACGAAGCTTTGGCAATTTCAATTATTGCAGGCGTACTTGGATTGGTGATGCTTTTTCAACTCAACTATTTTGCAGGAATTTTAGGATTACTTGCGCTGGTGATGTATGTCTTTCTTTACACACCTTTAAAACGCATTACTCCCTGGGCAGTCTTTGTTGGTGCTTTCCCGGGAGCAATACCGCCCATGTTAGGTGTTGTAGCTGTGACAGGTGAATTCAATTTATTGGTTGGGATTATTTTTCTGATTCAATTTGTTTGGCAATTCCCCCATTTTTGGGCCATTGCATGGGTATTGGATGAGGATTATGCACGCGCAGGTTTTTCACTTTTACCGTCAAGAGGCAGAAAAAATAAGGCTTCAGCTTTTCAAATTGTTGCTTATTCATTCTTGATGATACCTGTTGGAATTTTACCCTGGTTCTTCAGTTTTACTGGAGATATTTCATTAATTGTAGGCACCATTGCCGGACTTTGGTTTTTTCTGACTGCTTACAGATTGTACCTGAATCTTGAAGATAAAGCCGCACGAACCTTGATGTTTGCTTCATTCATCTATTTGCCAATTATTCAGTTTCTATACGTATTTGATAAAATCTAACTGTGAGCCAGCCCGTTTTTGACCACGAAGTAAACGCCAAAGTGAAGAAAAATCTTCTCAAGTTTGGTATCTTCAGTATAATCATGATTTTTGCTGGTTTAACCAGTGCTTACATCGTTTCCAGAGGATCTGAATTTTGGGTGGAATTTGTTTTTCCGTCTGAATTCATGTCCAGTACTATTGTCATAATTCTCAGCAGTGTGGTACTTTTTATTGCAGGCAAAGCAATCAAACAAAACAAACAACGTCTCACCAAAACCTTATTAGGATTGGCTTTTGGTATGGGCGTGCTATTTTGTTATTTTCAGGCACAAGGGTGGAATCAAATGTTTGATCGTGGTTTGACGATACGTGATAACATCATTAACCAAACCGGAAAATACGGGCAGTTTTATTCGATTACCTATCAAACAAAAGAGATCACTTTCGACGGGTACGATTTAATTTGGAAAGGCGCACCCATTACACCTGAAATTCAGAAAGAACTAGACACTTTTTGTGAAGAATTACTAGTTGGTTCCAATACGCGCAACGCAGGCGCCACCTTCAAATTAAGCAACTATGGAACTGTCTTTATTTTAAAATATGTTGATCAGGTTGTGACTTATGCAAACGATAAACTTTATGTAGGTGCTGCCGAAATTGACGCTGTAAAAAAAGACCGTCTTTATCGCTTTGCCGAAAGTTTATTGAATCGCCGGGGCGATTTTATGATGTCTGGAAAATATGGTGTTGACTTTAAGATTAATTACAAAGGTAAACCGGTCACTTACGAAAACCGTAATTTTTATATTGACGGTAAATTATTAAAGGCACTGCAGCTGAGTGAACTCAATGGATTGCAAAATAAAAGCAGCCAGTATACATTGATGTTTATTGTAGTCCACGTGGCACATTTAATTTTTGGATTGATTGCCTTATTAGTTATTTGGATTCGTTCTATTTTAGGAAGCTATTCTGCCGAGAATTATCTTGGAATTCAACTTGGTACAATCTATTGGCACTTTTTAGGCATATTGTGGATTTATTTATACGCATTTTTAATTTTTATTCATTAAACTTGCACAAACAAAACAAGAATTATGGCCGGAGCACACACCCAGCAAGTGGACGCCTCAACAGCATGGGGCGGTAAAGCATCTCCTTTCAACGTTAGTTATGGAAAGATGATGATGTGGTTTTTCCTGGTGTCAGATGGACTGACATTCGGAGGATTATTATCAGCACTTGGTTTCGCAAAATTCGCTAACCCTGAATGGGCTGCAAGCTGGCCAATGGGTGAAGAAGTGTTTACCCACTTTCCTTTCACACATGCTCACTTACCGCTGCTTTATGTAGCGTTCATGACTTTTATCCTCATCGTATCTTCTGTAACAATGGTACTTGCTGTTGAAGCAGGTCACCGAATGGACAAAAGAGGAGTAATCAAATGGTTAGGTTTAACCGTAGTTGGAGGATTCATTTTCTTAGGCTCACAAGTTTGGGAATGGTCAACTTTTATCGCGGGTCCTGACGGCGATCTTTCTACCTGGCATGACAACACGACTCTTCAACACAACTGCTATGGCGGGACTTATGAAGTAATTGAAGATGGACATCACAAGCATACCGAAATTAAATCATACGGACCAACCTTATACTCTAACTTCTTCTTCTTTATCACAGGTTTCCACGGCTTCCACGTTTTCACGGGAGTGTTGTTTAACTTGTTGGTATTAAGAAATGTTGTACGTGGAGTTTACCACCGCAGAGGTCACTACGAAATGGTTGAAAAGGTCGGTCTCTACTGGCACTTTGTGGATCTTGTTTGGGTATTTGTATTTACCTTCTTTTACCTTGTTTAATTCTTTGATAAAAAATCTGCGCTATGTTAGTTAGAGATGATATTGTTGAATATTCTTTAGATGCTCATCACTCAGAAGAAGAAGGAAAATTAATCCGTAAAAAAATCTGGAAAGTAACCGCAATTCTTTCCATTATTACGACAGTTGAAGTTTTGGTTGGAGTTTTCTTTCCAAAAGCCGATGTGTCAGATACAATGTGGACACTGATCAAATGGGGTTATATCATCTTAACCGTTGTTAAAGCAGCCTACATTGTTTTAGTATTCATGCACCTTGGTGACGAGCGTAAAAATTTACGCTACATGATTTTGGTTCCTTACATTCTATTCATTTTATACTTGGTTTTCATTCTTGTGACTGAAGCTTCGTATGTAAATGATGCGTGGGAATTTCTGAAATAAGTTTCACCCCTCTTATACTGAGCAATGCCCGGAATAAAAAGAGTCATTGCCATTTTGCTGATATTCCTGGGACCAGGAGCAATTATCTGGTGGATGGCGCATACCATCGAAAATCACTTTATAGACTTACCCTATCTTGGCTGGGAATATAAGTATGATGAAAATGGTCGTAAGATCGATTCTACCGCTTACAAAATCCCCCCGTTTCAACTAACGTCCTTTGATGGAACACCTATAACACGCGATTCAATTGACAATAAATTCATTATCCTCACAACCATTCAAAACGATTGTGAAGAGTTAGAAAATTGCGCTTTGGGCTTGTATCATTTTAATGAAATCATCTATTCAAAAATGATCGATCATCCAGACAGTTACAAAAACGTTCGCGTCTTATCCATTCTAACCGATAAAGATGGAAATCCAGATTCAATTCCTTCACCACTTTTAATTGAAATGATGTCAGAGTACGATCAGCGTTTCTGGTGGTTAGCAGTTGGTGATCCATCTCCATTTGTTTCGTTTCCATATTATGGCGATATTTTTAAAAATCATCCTTCAACACCAGCCGAAGGTGAAATTGGAAGTAAAGCTTTTGTTAACGCAATGATACTGATTGATAAGAAGGGTAACATCCGCGGAGTCGCAGGAGCCAAGAAAGACGCCGACATGCGCAACTTTTTTGACCTTCTTAAACTTCTGAAAAAAGAAGAGTTCAAGGCTGAGCGGGCACTTAAAAATAAATCCTAGAAATAGTCATTCATCGGGGGTAATACTTTAATTTCGTAAAAAAATTCCCGCATGATCTGGACTTCCCTAATCGTTCTCATTTTTGTCTTGATGGCATTTGACTTGTTTGTGCTCAACAAAAAAGGCGAACACATTACTAATAAGCGTGCTGCTGTAGAAACTATTTTCTGGGTAAGTGTCGCATTCTTATTCTCAGGTGTTGTTTATTGGCTGTATAGCAATGGGCACATGGAACATAAAACAACCAAGGATGCTGCAGATGCTTATTATAAATACACAACAGGATATCTGATTGAGCTTTCATTGAGCGTGGACAATTTATTTGTAATCGCCATGATTTTTGGTTCGTTTAAAATTCACCCTGATAATCAGCATAAAGCACTTTTTTGGGGAATTATTGGAGCGATTGTATTGCGCGGTTTAGCTATCGGTCTCGGTGTAAAATTAATTGAAAGCGTTTCGTGGATGACCTATGTTTTTGGTGGATTTTTACTTTTCACTGCATTCAAAATGCTGAAACCAGAAAAAGAAGAAGATCCAAACGAAGAAAAAAAACCTAACTGGATCAATCGCATTTTTAAAATCAGCAAACAATCTGAAGGAGATAAATTCTGGATAGTTGAAAATGGGGTTAAAATGGCCACACCGCTTTTTGCAGCACTGATCATGATTGAGTTGACGGATTTACTTTTTGCCCTTGATAGTATCCCCGCAATCATTTCAATTACACAAGATCCTTTCATCGTTTTCAGCTCAAACATTTTTGCCATTCTTGGTTTACGTTCTATGTATTTCTTCTTGGCCAACATGTTGAAGAAATTCAGATTTCTCAAATACAGTGTTTTTGCAATTCTCGTCTACGTAGCGCTGAAATTGCTCTTAATGAAAGTTGAATCATTCCATTTTATGGAGTGGTTATCGCTTCCATTTATTGCACTGTCATTAATTGTCGGAATTATTGTTTCACTCGTGAAATCAGAATCACCCGATGACGAACCAATTGAAGAAATCAAACCTTAATATCATTGGATAATGAAAACAATCTTTTCTGTAACAAATCTTTTCATACTCTTTTCAGCAAGCTTCTTGACTTCATGTTCCGGAACTTCAAATGAAACTGAAACCACAGAAGAAAAAATAATTCCGCTGCCCTATTTTGGTCAACATGATTTTGATGGTACTGACACCATTTATCACACGGTTCCCTCTTACTCTTTATTGGCACATGATAGTTCTGAATTCACCAATGAACGTGTTGCAGGGAAGATTCATGTAGTGAACTTTTTCTTTACCAGTTGTCCTTCGATTTGTCCTGCAATGATTGAACAGATGAAACGTTTGCAAGGAATGACTTCAAACATTGAAGAGATTCAATTTTTATCACATACGGTAGATCCAAAAAGAGATACCATTCCAAAATTGCAGGCTTATATTGCCGAAAGAAATCTGGATACGCACAATTGGTTTTTTCTTTATGGTGAAAAAGAATATGTGTATGAGTTAGGTATGGATGGCTATATTCTAAATGCCATGGAAGATGAAAAAGCTGAAGGTGGATTTTTGCATTCAGAACACTTTGTTTTAGTAGATCGTGAAGGACATATTCGTGGATTGTATGTTGGAACAGAAACGGATCAGGTTGATCAACTGGAAAAAGACATTCGTAAACTTTTGAAAGAAGAGTATGCAAATTGATTTGGAAAAAAAATACAGACCCTGGGTAATTCTTGCCTCAATTGCAATTCCGTTAGTTGTAGCCGCCCTGTTCACAGTGAAAATTGAGGGATATGATTTTACATTTCTTCCACCCGTTTATGCAACGTTAAATGGATTGACTGCGGTAATATTAACAGCTGCCGTAATTGCCATCAAAAAAGGAAACAGAAAACTACACGAGCGTTTAATCAAACTTGCAATTCTTTGCTCACTCCTTTTTTTAGTCGGGTATATTCTTTATCACATTACAACTCTTCACACACTTTATGGCGATTTGAATCACAACCACGTTTTAGATGCTGAAGAAATTATGCAGTTTCAATCAACGAGATTAGTCTATTTTGTTTTGTTAATCTCTCACATCATTTTAAGCATTGCAATCATTCCTATGGTTTTAATCACTTACGTAAAAGGCATTGCCGGCAATTTTGAGTCACATAAAAAATGGGGCAAACGTACATTTCCACTTTGGTTGTATGTTGCAGTTTCAGGAGTAGTGGTGTATTTGATGATTTCACCGTTTTACGCATAATTAATAGTATCCGATTTTTTTTACGTAGGGGCGCCCGTCAGCTGACGACGCCCTACTTTTTTTGTAGTCGATAAAAATCTTTTTTCGCTATCTTCACTTAAATGAAATCATTCACCTATTATGTCAACGATGATTTGCGTTATGATTACGCATTGCTCCTGAGCGTTCTGGATCCGGTATGCAGTTTGATTTCGTTGTATGATGGGCCTTCCTTAAACAACGTTGAACTAAAAACCGATGATACAAATTCAAAGACTGCGCGCGGCCTAAAAAATGAATACACGTTCACGTTTCATTTTGACGACATCACAAAGACATCTGTATTCAATTATTTTTTCAAAGGTGAATCACAACTCAAATTGACCCTGCATCAATCAGGTGAAACATTAGTTCACTTGCCTGAGAGTGCTTCTTTAACGATAGAACTAGAACTGCGCAAAGCACTTCTGAAATATTCTTTGAGTGAATCAGAAATAATAGCATCTGTTAGAAGCCACAGTGCTAAAAATGAAATCGAAGAAGAACCCTTTGAAATAATTCTGCCATTACAATCTGGTTATACCGATAACGCAAAATTTATTCAGAACATGTATGAAATTTGTACTGAATTTTCACCCGGACTTTGTCCTCTTTTTTCATACGCACAAATGAAAGAAGAAAGACGTGAAATGACGCACGAACGCTTCTATCGTGTTAATACCAGCAACGATCACGCATCGGTAGAATTTGAAGATTATTTAGGTGACAGCGGCAGTCACTCATATCCCAATCCCTATAACTACGAATTTTTCTATCGTGAAAAAGGTAAGATATTAATTCGCGTTTACAGATCTGGAAATACCTTTGTTTTTCAAACACGATTTGAAGATCACGCCCGATTTGAAATGCGGGTCAGACAATACTTTGAGGGAAAATTGTGATCCAAAAAAATGGACGAATGATCTGTCAGCTGACGGACGCCCCTCCCAACTTTTATATTAGATTTTTAATTACGACTTCTTCACAAACTTGGTCAAAATCACAATGTGCTGACCATCCACTTTGCCTTCAATATGTTCAGGATTATTGTCAACCAAGGTAATGTTGCGCACTGCTGTTCCGCGCTTAGCAGTAAAGTTAGCGCCTTTTACATCTAAATCTTTAATCAGAACTACAGTATCACCTGCTTGTAAAATCACACCGTTACTGTCTTTGTGAATAATTCTGTCTTCTTCATCAATGCCTTCACCCGTTGCTTTTGCCCATTTCAAATCATCCTCTTCCAAATAAAGCATCTCCAATAAATCTTGAGGCCAGCCTTCACTTTTTAATCTGTTCAACATGCGCCAAGCAATTACTTTTACAGCCGGTACTTCACTCCACATGCTCTCATTCAAACAACGCCAATGATTGGCATCCGTTTTATCTGCATCGACAATCTGTGATAAACACACATTACAAATCAAAGCACTGTGATCTGTGTTTTCATCAAACTTGGGCGGAACAGTATACACGGATAAATTTTCTGTAGAGGCGCAAATTTCACAAGTTGAATTGCTGCGGCTGTGAAGGTCTTTTTCTAAGCTCATTTTTTGATTCGTTTTATCAAAGGTAACAAACGAGTTGATTAGATTAAATCCAAATTACAAAAGTCAAATAGAATCCAACATTCAGCCCAACTATGGCAAGATCCTGATCCTTCATCTGACAAACATCATAACCATCACTAAACAGGTTTTGAATTTTGACCTTTTGATTTTTTGAATTTGGAATTTATTTCCATTACCTTTATTCTCACAATCAGAAGACAGCGTGATTAAAGACGAAAATAAAAGAACCTGTGAGCATTGCGGCGAAAAAATTCTAGGCCGTTCTGATAAACGCTTTTGTTCTGATTATTGCCGCAACTCACAGCATAATTTAGAGAATCGTGATCACTCGAATTACATGCGCAAAGTGAATAATGTTTTGCGCAAAAACCGACGCATTTTAGCTAAGTACAATCCAAACGGAAAAGCAAAAATTCAAGGCACCGCATTAATGGAAGAAGGATTCAATTTTGCATACTTCACCAATGTCTACGAAACCAAAAAAGGTGGTAAATATTTTTTCTGCTATGATCAGGGATATATTCAAATTGAAGATGGTTACTACGCTTTAGTGGTTCGTGAATCCTACGTACGATGATTCGGCGCATCATAAATTATATCTTCATTTTTCCGGTAAAAATTTATCAGTGGGTCATCTCACCTATTTTGCCACAATCTTGTCGTTACACACCCACCTGTAGCAACTACGCCATAGAAGCTATCAAAGAATGGGGTCCCATCAAAGGAATTTATTTGGGAACAAAACGTATTTTATCTTGCCACCCCTGGGGCGGAATGGGTGAAGATCCGGTTCCGTTGAATCCCAAAAAGCATTCTTGTAAAAATCATTCGCATTAAACCTGACCTATTCTTTACTTTTCAATCTGTCCATTTGCTTTTTTGCCGGTGCAACAATCCATTTTATACTTCTTGAAAATCTCCCATTGGTAGGATATTTTCTTTGGTGTGTCATGTTATTAAAAATAAGCGCTACAACAAGTAAAATAGTTACCCCCGTTAATACGGGCGACAACACGTATAAGTAACCCAATGATTTTATATTTTCAGTACCAATCACCGCAATCAAAGCTGTGGCGCCTCCAGGTGGATGCAACGTTTTGGTGTACTGCATAGCAATTATAGACAACGAAACAGCCAAAGGAGCGTTTATCCAGATTTGATCAGGAATTAATTTGTAAACTGTTACACCAATCACTGCACTGATAAGATGTCCGCCAATTAAATTTCGGGGTTGCGCCAACGGGCTTTGAATTGCTCCATAAATTAATACGGCTGTTGCACCGAAAGAACCAATTAAAAAAACATTTTCCATCGGTGAGAGATAGGTACTTTGAATAAAACCAATAGCTGCAATGCCAAGAAAAGAACCTAAAAAAGACCAAAATGTTTCTTTCAGATCTACAAGCGTTTCTTTATAGATGATATACTTGCTCAAACGGTAACTCCTTTTAACTTTTTCTCTGATCATAATTTCTTTTTACAATACAAAGTTAGTATTCCTAAAAATGAGACAGAAGAATTTTATCTTGTGCATCTATTGCAACTTTCCTCAAAAATTGATGCAACTCGCAACCCAGTGCAAAACAAAAAAAAACTGAGACATTTCACAAAGAATCATCTCAGACGGCCTTTGCTGATAAGTCACTGATAAAAAATTGGATACTCTCCAAAAACTCCTTAACTTTGGGGAAATATTCCCCGCTTTGTGACTCCACAATCCAAAAAAATAAAAGATCTTTCACTGCACTTACAAGAGCGTGTAAAGGAACTCACATGTCTCTATGAGATTTCAAAAGCTGCTCAAAAAACTGATCAGTCGTTAGATGAACTGATAGAAAATATAGTAAAAATTATTCCAAAAGGATGGCAATATCCAGATGAGTTAAAAGTCTTTATTCGAATTGATGAACAAGAATATGGAAATTCGAAGATGTCTGCACTTCATCAAAAATCTGCCATCCGAATTGACAATGAAATGCGGGGAGAGATTGTAGTTTTTTATACGAATAACTCTAAAACATCTAATCTCTTTTTGGAAGAAGAACAGCAGTTAATTAATCAAATTGCGCTGGAGTTGTCTTCCATTCTGGATCGATTTGAAAAACGCGAACTCGAAAAAATCATAACGCTTAAATTACGCTACAGCGACCGCCTGAATGTTTTGGGCGAGTTAACCGCCGGAATTGCACATGAGTTAAATACTCCATTGGGAAATATTTTAGGCTACGCCGAGTTACTCAAAAAATCAGAATCAGATTCTGTCAAAAAATCGGACATTCAAAAAATAATTACCTCTGCAATTAATGCGCGTGAAATTGTAAAAAAACTGATGTACTTCTCCTGTGAAATGCCAAGTCAGTTTAAACTTGTAAATCTGAATGATGTCATTATTGAATCAACTAATTTGTTGCAGATTCAGCTCAGTGAAAACAAAGTTCAACTCGAGCTTATACTTTCCAAACAAGTGAGCCCAATCAGATTAGACTCTATTCAGTTTTCCCAAGTATTGTTCAATTTAGTTTTAAACGCTATCGCCGCTATGCCAACTGGCGGGGTTTTAAAAATTACAACTAATGTTCGCAAGGAACACGTGATTCTTAAAATTAAAGATCATGGAATTGGAATGGATAAAAAAGATTTAGTGAAAATATTTCAGCCCTTTTATACTACAAAGCCTTCCGGTACAGGTTTAGGATTAGCTGTTGTACACGGCATTATTCAAAGTCATCGCGGAACAATTCGTGTTGATTCAGAAAAAGGAAAAGGAACTGAGTTTACGATAACGCTTGATCAAAATACCCTCTAGTTATGCTAAACAGATTATCTGTCTTATTGGTTGATGATTCACATGACATGCTTGAATTACTTCGGCGAAACATGACTGATATGGGGTTTAATGCTTTTGCAGCAAGTACGGTAGTGGATGCAATTGACGTTTTAGAAAATACAGAAATTGATTTAGTTGTCACCGACTTAAATATGCCTCACATCGGTGGGATGCAACTAGTCAAATACATGTCTCAACATTTTTCGCAAATTCCGGTATTGGTGATTACAGGTTTTCCCGATGTGCGCAATGCAGTTGAGGTAATGAAACTTGGTGCCATGGAGTATTTGATTAAACCCTTTACCCATGACGAGCTTCAAGCTTCCATTGAAAAAGTGCTTGGTGAAATCAAAGTTCCTCAGCAAAAAAGTGGTGAAATCATTGAATCGTTTCATGGTATCATCGGACGATCTGAACCGATGCAAAAATTATATCACGCAATAGATAAAACAAAAAATAACCGGGCCACTGTTTTGATAACCGGTGAAAGCGGAACCGGAAAAGAAATGGTAGCAAGAGCCATTCATTACAACAGTGCATTTTCTGCATCACCATTTGTCCCGGTTAATTGCGGTGCGATTCCAGATCAATTACTCGAGAGTGAATTGTTTGGTCACATGAAAGGTGCATTTACAGGTGCCACCATTTCCCGTGCTGGTTTTTTTCAAGCTGCGCAAGGAGGAACTTTATTTCTTGATGAAATCAGTAATGCCTCTCTTACTATTCAAGCCAAATTATTGCGTGTTATACAAGACAAAGAAATTACCATGTTGGGCGCAACTAAATCGCAAAAAATAGATGTTCGTCTAATCTCAGCATCCAATGCAATGTTAGATGAACAAATAAAGAATGGGACGTTTCGTGAAGATTTATTTTACCGTTTAAATGTCATCACCATTCATATTCCGCCGCTGCGTGATCGTAAAGAAGATATTCCTTTGCTGATTGATTATTTCACGAATCGGTATTGCAAAGAGTATGATAAAAAGCCACTCAAAATTTCTAAGCAGATTAGAGGAATTCTAACTGCTTATACCTGGCCTGGGAATGTGCGGGAGCTTGAAAATTTTATAAACCGCATGGTTTTAATGAGTGATATGCAAATGAACGTAGATGACATTCCGGTGCACATGAAGATGAGTTCACCGAAAGTGATCAAAGATGATTTGACCATGACATTAGCTGAAGCCGAAAAAAATTACATTATAAAAGTTTTGGAATCATGTGGGAACAATAAAACCAAGGCTGCTGAAATTTTAGGGATAGATAGCAAAACACTGCGTGAAAAACTAAAATAGCTGCTGATTCAAATCTACCCACTGCGGGTAATTATTCCCCGTTTATTATATTCATATTTTTAAATAAATAGATTCATTATTTTTTATGCCCTTGACTTAATCCGCTTCATATCTTTTAGTTGCGTTGTTTTTAGTAAGCTCTAATCGGTTCCGAAATCCTACTTGGCATGGCTCTTGAAAAAGGGTGATTATTATGACACAAGTAAGAATAAAAAAAACAATAGCAGAGGAACTTCCTTTTCCAGCAAACCTGATGGGTTTGTGTCCTGATTGTATTCATACAACGAATTGCGCTCTCAAAACTCCATTAACGGTTGTGTTTCAGTGTGAAGAATATGATTCCTTCTTGCCAATCAAGGAAAAGAAAATGACGCAACACCCTAACTTACCTTATCCTTCCAACTTAATAGGTCTTTGCACCAATTGCGATCATGTCAAAACATGTGTGCTCCGACAACCTGAATCAGTCATCTTTAATTGTGAACACTATCAATAATTTATATAGAAGAATGGAAACAAAAACAAAAAAAACCGGGATGTATGAAAACGTTCAGGTGCAGTTTAACAAAGCCGCCGATGTTATGAAACTGGATGAAGGAGTTCGAAAAATTCTTTCATCTACCAATAGCGAAATAGTGGTGCATTTTCCGGTAAAAATGGACAATGGTAAAACAGAAGTGTTCACCGGTTTTCGGGTTCAGCACAACAATGCATTGGGGCCATACAAAGGAGGCTTGCGCTATCACCCAACACTTGACATTGATGCTGCACGTGCATTGGCCACATGGATGACCTGGAAAACAGCTTTAGCCGGACTTCCTTATGGTGGAGGAAAAGGAGGAATTGAAATTGACCCTTCAAAATATTCATTAGCCGAGTTGGAAAGAATCACACGAAGATTCACATTTGCTCTTGGAGAGAATATTGGCCCTGATATCGATATTCCCGCACCCGATGTAAATACCAATGCACAAACAATGGCATGGATTGCAGATACCTTTGCTTCCACTAAACCACCATCAACCAGATTTACCAGCATGAGTGTCGTAACTGGTAAACCAGTTGGTTCAGGAGGGCTTGAAGGAAGAGATCGCGCAACCGGATTTGGAGTGGTTGCTACTATAAAATCCTGGGCTGCTGCAAAAGGAATTGAACTCAAAAACAAAAAATACATTGTTCAGGGATTTGGCAATGTAGGTTATTGGGCTTCACATTTCCTCAAGGAGTCGGGAGCAGAATTAATTGCAGTGCAAGATGCTAGCGGAACTATTTACAATGATAAAGGAATTGATCCAGAGGACCTTTTTCAATATTGTTTAACCAATAAAGGAAACATTGCAGGCTACAAAAAGGCTGATGCTTTTCATGCCTCAGAGTTTTTCGCAATTCCTTGTGACATTATAATTCCAGCGGCACTTGGAAATCAAATCACGGAAGGAAACGCATCGCGCATTAAAGCAGTATTAATTGCAGAAGGAGCAAATGGTCCGACGGATACGATAGCAGAAGAAATATTATTGAGCAAAGGCATTGACATCATTCCAGATATTCTGTGTAATTCAGGCGGAGTAATCGGAAGCTACTTTGAATGGTTGCAAAACAGACGTGCCGAAATATGGAAGATTGAAAAAGTGTTGCCATTGATTCAAGAAAAAATTGACACTGCTTTCAATGAAACAGTTGCTGCCGCCAAAAAACACAAAACAGATTGGAGAACGGGTGCATATGTGGTGGCTCTGGAGCGAATTGAACGCACATATAAAGAACGTGGGGTGTTTCCATAGCGATGAAAAAAATAGGATTATTAAAAGAAAATCAGCACAACAAAATTGTTGTGCTGATTCCAAAACACATTGCACTGCTGAAATATCACGCGCTTTTTTTTGTTGAATCCGGAGCTGGTTTAGCTGCTGGCTTCAGCGATGTAGAATATGAGGACGCTGGTGCTGTTATAGTACAATCGCGCAAAGAAATTCTTGAGGTTTCAGACATCATTTTATGCTTTGATCAACTGCCTGAAATGACTCTGGTCGATGACAAAAAAACAGTGATTGCATTCTTAAACGTGCTCTATGATTTTTCACCCCTTGCCTCCTTTACCGGAAAAAAAATAGACCTCTATAGTTTGGACCTGATGCCAAGAACAACGCTTGCCCAATCAATGGATATTTTATCCTCGGTCGCGTCTATTTCAGGGTATCAGGCAGTGCTCACGGCTGCTGAAATGTTGCCTTCTTGTCTGCCAATGATCACAAGCGCGGGAGGAACATTAAGACCTGCAAAATTTTTGATTCTTGGTAGCGGTGTTGCCGGATTACAGGCTATTGCAACAGCAAAACGAATGGGTGCGGTTGTTAAAGCATTTGATGTTAGACGTGCATCCAGAACCGAAGTCGAAAGTTTGGGTGCAGAGTTCATTGAAATTGAAGGCGCCTCTGAAAATAAAAACTCAGGAGGGTACGCTGTTGAACAAACGCAAGATTATCTGGACAAAATTGAATCCGTCATTCATGAAGAAGCTATTCAGGCTGACGCCATCATTACTACTGCAAAAATACCGGGCAAACATGCACCTCTCTTGCTAAAAGAATATTCAGTTAAACAAATGAAACCGGGATCTGTAATTGTCGACCTCGCTGCTGAAACAGGTGGTAACTGCGAACTCACAAGGAAGGATGAAATCCATGTTCAACATGAAGTTACTATCATAGGAATTTCAGCCATCATTTCACGTTGTTCAAAATCGGCGTCCATACTCATTTCTGGAAATTATTTTGCCTTCATCAACCACTTATTGGCCAATCCAAATCTTGCCGGAAAAGATGAAATACTAAATCAAACAAAGGTCATCGAAGACGGACTTCTGATCAATCAAAAACTTGTTCAACTAATCAATCAATATTAATTTAATGACAGACTCAATTATACTAACCCAAATTGACGGGTTATACATTGTCGTTTTTAGTTTACTTCTTGGAATTGAAGTAATCAAAAATGTGCCTGCTGTTTTGCACACACCACTCATGTCAGGGGCAAATGCTATCAGCGGAATCATTGTGGTGGGCGCAACAATTCATCTCCTCAATTCATCCGAAGATGATTACCTGAATTTAGGTTTATCTACGTTGGCTGTTTTATTAGGAACCATAAATATTGCCGGTGGATTTTTTATCACGCACCGAATGCTGAGCATGTTTACAAAACCAAAAAAAAATAATACTGAATCATGACGTTACTAATCAATATCTTTTTTCTGCTTGCATCGGTTGGTTTGATTGTCGGTATAAAATTAATGGGGAATCCAATCCGCGCAAAAATTGGAAATGTAGTTGCGTTGCTTGCCATGTTTATTGCCATTGTAGCAACCGATATTTTGTTGATTCAGGATTCTTATAAAACAATCAATTTAATTCTATTGATCTCAGCAATTTCTGCGGGTACACTGATCGGATATTATTTTTCATACCGTGTTGAAATGACCGCTATGCCCCAGCTCGTATCTCTCTTCAATGCTTTTGGTGGAGCCTGTGCAGTAATTATTGGATACAATGAGGCACTAAATTATTACCATGAGCCCAATACAATTTCCGCACTTATTCTAATTTCCGGAGTTGTACTGGGAGGTGTTTCTTTCTCTGGAAGTATCGTTGCCATGTATAAACTTTCAGGTAAAATCAGTCATGTCAATGGCGGGCTTTATCGCTATATTTCAAAGTTGTTATTAGTTGTGATGTTGTTGTTCACATTAAGTCAACTTGCAAATTCGAATGGGTCTTTGAGTCTGTCTTTTTTCATCCTCCTTATTTCAGTACTTGCTTTGGTGTATGGTATTTCATTTACACTGCCAATTGGTGGAGCTGACATGCCCGTGATGATTTCATTTTTGAATGCCATAACCGGAGTTGCAACTGCTTTCTCTGGTGTAATTTTTGACAATCCGGTCATGTTAATTGGAGGTATCATTGTAGGTTCCACAGGTATGCTGCTAACATTTAAGATGTGTAAAGCCATGAACCGATCTCTGAAAAATGTATTGGCAGGAAAAACAAAATCAGGTGGCACAATTGGAGGAAATAAATCAGGTCATCAGGCAGATATAAAAACTATCACATCGGTTGAAGTAGCATCCATGCTTGCATTTTCCAAACGTGTAGCGATTATTCCCGGTTTTGGAATGGCTGTTTCCCAGGCACAGCAAGCGTGTTATGAAGTACACAAAAAACTGGAATCAAATGGTGTCCAGGTAAAATACATCATACATCCGGTTGCGGGCAGAATGCCTGGTCACATGAACGTATTGCTTGCAGAAGCCAACATTGATTACCGTCACATTCTGGAAATGGATGAAGTAAATCAAAGTATGGATCAATTTGATTTAGCCATAATTATTGGAGCAAATGATGTTGTGAATCCAGCAGCAGAAGACGACCAGAGCAGTTTAATTTTTGGTATGCCAATCATCAAAGCCTACAAAGCAAAACAAGTTATTGTAATGAAAAGAGGTATGTCCAGCGGTTATTCGGGTGAAACAAATACGCTGTTTGAAAAAGCAAATTGCAAATTACTATTCGGTGACGCAAAAGATAGTTTAACGCATATTCTGGAAGAATTAAAAAAAATATAATTGAAAATCATGAAAGAGTCCATGCTTATTGTATCAAAAGAAGAATTACCCATCATCAAAAGTCTGATTGAAAAATATCCAGCTGCTGATCTCCTTGAAAAACGCAGTCGACAAAAACTATACCGTGAACTGCAGCTTGCTGAACTCAAATCAACAAATGAAATGCCTTCTGAAGTTGTACGGCTAAACAGTATTGTTTCAGTTCAAACTTCGTTTGGAAGAAAAGACGGATTAAAAATTGTACTTCCTCAGGAAAGCAATCTGCAAAAGAAAAAATTATCGGTCATGTCATCCATGGGTGCTGCACTTTATGGTTATTCAGAAGGAAGCAAAGTCCTATGGAACTTACCCAATGGTGAAGAACTGATCGTGATCGAACGCGTAATAAACGATGAAGATTAGGCTCATGTACCTTTTTTCAGGGATGATTTGAATAAGTTCCGGTCATGATACGCTGACAAGCAAAAAACGTGATAATTTTTTCTGATCGCAACAGTGAATATTAAATCACTCCAAAAAAAGAGGTAATCTAATCCGTTTCGGAAAAACCGAAACGGATTTTTTCGTTTAAACGTAGAGCGTTCCCTCGGCTGAGCCGGGGTCGGGCTATTCGCTGCTAATCCTCTCCTGGCTGAGCCGTGATGCGGGTTATTCGCTGCTATCCCTAACGCTAAAAAAATATTGAACTCAAATTGATCTTGTTTGTATATCCTAATACAACTCGTTGAAATTTATTTCTACGCAAAAAAATTGGATCATGAATTCGTACACAACTAGATTAATGCATTGGTTGATTTGCATATTGCCATTTCAATTAAACGCTCAAACAAAAACATTTGAATATACCGGCTCTGTGCAAACCTATGTTGTGCCTAATGGCGTGTACTCGTTGCAAGTTGATATGTACGGTGCCAGCGGCGGGTGGAATGATTACAGCGGTGTCAGATACGATAAATATTTTCCGGGCAAAGGCGGACGCGTGCAAACAACTCTCTCAGTTCAACCAGGTCAGACACTTTATATTTATGTAGGTGAAAAAGGTGCTGATGCAGCATCGGGTGTTGGCGGTAAAGGAGGCTTCAACGGCGGCGGCGATGGAAATACGTCTTCTGCATACAGCGGTGGCGGTGGTGGCGGTGCAACCGATATACGCATCAATGGTACTGATTTACAAAACCGCGTGATTGTTGCAGGAGGTGGTGGCGGAGCTGCTTACAATTATGCAGACGGCGGCGACAACGGGGGCGCCGGTGGCGATCTCATTGCCGGAGATGGATTTTCAAATCATCTGCAAGAAGATGAATCACGCGGACGCGGTGCAACACAAACTGAAGGAGGAATTGGCGGGCAATGGCCATCGTATGAACGCGGCGGAAGTGGAACATTAGGTTTGGGTGGAAATGGTCCTGCCGGAACTTGCGGCACTGGAGGCGGCGGAGGATACTATGGCGGTGGCGGCGGTTGCTGGTCAGGCGGTGGAGGAGGAAGCAGTTATACCGATAAAAAATGTACCAACGTAAAACATCAACAAGGAGTCAACGAAGGAAATGGAAAAGTAATTATATCTACTGGTTTTCCTGAACCACAAAATAATTGCATAGATCTATATGTAAATATTAGTGGTCCTACCACACTTTGTGAAGGCGAGTCTATTTATTTTGTGGCGTCTTCAAATTACGGTGCCTATTTATCGTGGGATAACGGTGTGCAAAATAATATTTCATTTACACCGCCTGTTGGAAAATCATCTTACACAGTAACAAGTACAAGCAAAAAAGAATGTCCGAAAACAATTGAACTTAATGTGATTCCACGTTCCATTAAAGCAACTACAACCAATGGAATTATTTGTGAAGGGGAATCAACTACACTAATTGGTTTTGGTGCTGAAAATTTTATCTGGACCAACGGCATTCAAAATAATGTTCCGTTTGTGCCGCCTGTTGGTGTTAATAATTATACCGTTCGCTCTGCTGATTCGTATGGTACTAATCAATGCAGCAGTGAAGCTTCAGTATTTGTAGTGGTCAATAAAGTATTAACCAATGCAGCGGTTGAACAAGCATCCAATAACAAAAATTCTTCCATCAATTTAGAACCATCGGGCGGAACATTTCCCTACAGTTATTATTGGACGAAAGACGGAACTGAAATCAGTCGCAACGAGGATGTTTTTAATCTTACATCGGGTACGTATCAAGTCATTGTTGTAGATGCCATTGGTTGCAGCGCAACGCAAAGTTTCACCATAGGTAATACACTTTCCAGCGGAAATCAAAGTCAAGGTTTAAAAGCTGAAATGAGTTCAGATCAAATCTATCTGAAAGTGTCTTACAGCGGGTTATTGGATTATAAAATTGTCAATGATTTAGGTGAAATTGTAATTACCGGAACAGTAAATAATGCCGGTCAAATCGATGTCTCCCGCTTACCAACTGGAAATTATCGCATTTGTAGTTTGTATAATTCTATCAGTGACAATGTGAACTTTGTCAAATGGTAATGGGCCCTGCGGGGAAATTACAAATACAAATTTCAAAATCACAAAAAGAATAAAAGGACAAATTACAAATCTCAAACTCCAAATTAGGAATTGGAAAATTTAAAAAACTGTTTGTAAAACAAATCTACTATGGGCGCTTTGAAAAGTATTTTAATTGCAGTTTATGTATTGTTTATCTCCTACTCATTTGGAGCTAAGCAGCAAACGGTGAATGCAATTCTTGGGGATGTCAGCTACTTTCAAAAATTTGGACACAGGCCGAATGAAAACACGAACGAACAAATTCGCATTAAAACACATTTGGAATTTGTTGAATCAATCTTACGACGCAGTGATGATTCTAAAATGTCAAAAGCACTTCGTGAAAACAGAAAAAAAATGCTAAATCTCCTTCGTGATTATAGTACACGCGCTGAATTTCCGGTAAACTATGATCACATCGGAACACGAATACCTTGCTTTATAGACAAAGATTCCAGAATTTGCGCGATTGGATATTTAATTGAAAAAACAGCGGGTCGAGATGTTGCTGAAAAAATAAATGAAGATTTCAAATACTCCGAAATTTTTGAAATGAAAGATCCACTTGTTGAAAATTGGATTGCTACTAGTGGACTAACCAAAATGGAGTGCGCAATGATCCAACCTACCTATGAGTATAGAAATTATGAGACTCCAGTGGATCCATTTATTACTGCTCTACCATCCTTACCACCTCCGCAGGTTAGTGCTACAAGAAATGATCGGGCTGTGAAAAAGCGAATGGACAGCCTTGTGATGCTAACCTATTTTCAAACTATTAAAATAGATTCGCTAACCAATGAACTAAAAATAAAAAACATGTATGCCGACAGTATTGAAAACATCAGTCAACAAAAAGATCAAGAACTAAAAGATTCCAAACTAGAATCTACAGAAACTACAAAGTTTCTGACAACCGTAATTTGGATACTTTCCATCCTGATTGGATTTGGTGTATTTATCTTTGGTGTTAAGTTTATGACTTCGAAGAAAGTTTAAATACATCTCCTAATTCATAAATTTTATAAGCTGATTGATTAGATTTCACTGCATTGATCATTGCTTGTGCAACAATAGAATCTTTGATTGGGCGGTACTTTCTTGCAAATGGGATGATGTTGACAATGTATGCAAGCGGTGTAAATATCTTTTCTGATAATCTGAACTCTTCGCGTTTTCCAACCAGCATGGATGGACGTATTATAGACACATGATCAAACTTTAATTTTTGAACGGCTTCATCCAATTCACCTTTCATACGGGAATAAAAAATATATGATTTTGAATTGGCTCCGGCTGAAGAAAGTAATACGAGATTTTTGACACCGTTGTCTGATGCAATTTTTGCAACATTGAATTGGTAATCAAAATCAATCTTGTATTGGGCATCTTTCGAACCTGCAGTTTTTAAAGTTGTTCCAAGCGTTGAGAATAAAACATCTCCACTTATTTCACTTTTATACTTTTCAATCTCATCAAAATTTACTTGAATCAATTTAAATTTTGCTGGTAGATTCTCTATCTTTTTTCTGGCTATGAGTAGAACTTCAGAATACGCTGTATCAATCGCCAACTGCCGAATAAGTGCCTTCCAATTAATCCGGTTGCGCCAATGAGAATTGCTTTTTTCATTTTTTCAGTTTCGAAAATAAATCCCAAATCACAACACCGTTGCAAACCGAAATATTGAGTGAATGTTTGGTTCCAATTTGTGGAATTTCAAGTACACCATCACAGGCATCAATTACATCCTGACGCACGCCGTCTACCTCATTTCCAAAAATCAAAGCGTAGCGTTGATTTTTTTCAGGTTGAAACTGATCCAGCATAATCGAATTTTCAGTCTGCTCAATCGCGTAACATTTTATTCCTGAACTTCGGAGTGCCTGCACTAATTCCAATGTATCCAAGGCATAAGCCCAATCAACCGTTTCAGTTGCACCTAAAGCCGTTTTATGAATATCACGGTGAGGAGGTTGTGGAGTGATTCCGCATAAAAATATTTTTTCAATTCTGAAAGCATCTGCAGTTCTGAAAACGGAACCCACATTATTTAAACTACGGATATTATCTAAAACAATAATCAAGGGAGTTTTTTCGGCTTCTTTAAATTCAGAAGTTGAAATACGGTTAAGTTCTTGAAGTTTTAGTTTTTTGTGCGACATGGTGCAAAGGTAGTTGACTAAACGAACATTAACGGACTCACTTCTTGATTTTCTTCTTCACTGATTTTTTTGCTTTTGAATTATAATCCAATGCACATTGAATCCAATATTCAAAATCTTTAGCGCGGGCATACCCAGATTCTTCGACCAGCACCCAGCCTTTCATGGGCCGTCCAGTGAAGTCCATTTCACGACAGCCATTTTTTTCAAGTACGTCCAAATAAATTTCAGGATCTAAACGCACCATGAGATCATCTTGTATAACACCAACACACATTTTGCCATTATTCATAAAAGCAATTCCGCCAAACATTTCTTTTTCTTCGATGTTTAGACTATCAGCAAAATGTTGTCTGATTTTTTCTGCCAGATTTTGATTATAAGACAAATGACAACATTGGTCTATTTCAACACAACAAAATTCAACAACATTTTAAACTAAGGAAATTCAGGAAATGCTTGATGCCCCGGGAACAAAGGAGACCAGCCGCCATTATCCCACTGGTAAGCACGATAAGCACCACTTTCACGATTGAACAGAACCATTTGCCAATAGAAATTTCCATTGCCATCAACACCAGAATTATATTGCAATGTGTACTTAGAAGCAGCACCGCCTTCAGCTGGCATATAAGGAGTTGTTGCAGAATTGTCATTTGCATATGACGACTTCGTTGCAAACACCAAAAGTGAAACAGACAAGATAAGGATTGACAATCCCATCATGATTTTAAAAATAGAATCTGTGATTTTCATAGTTGATTATTTTAGTGAAAGCAAGTTAACGATTTAACTAACGTTAGCAGCTCATCTGGCACAAAATCTCTGCATGATATTTCTCATGTCATCCTTAAAACCCATTCACTCCATTCACAGTTGTATATTTCAAAACATTCTTTTTGTCCGGATGAATTCTGGCAAAAGCCGATTGAACTGCAATTGTTCCTTCATGAAAGCCGCAGAGAATTAATTTAAGTTTTCCTTCATACGTATTGACATCACCTATTGCATAAATTCCTTTTCGATTGGTTGAATAATCTTTTGTATCCACTTTGATGGCGCTCTTTTCAATTTCCAATCCCCAATCTGCAATTGGACCTAAACTTGGTTTTAATCCAAAGAGCGGTACAAAATGATCGGTCGCTGCAACTTGTTCACCCAGTGTATTGTGACGAATTGTAACTGAATTTAATTTTCCATTTCCACCTAAAGTAACAACTTCTGCTTCGGTCACTAATTTGATTTTTCCAGCATCTGCTAAGTCCATCACTTTTTGAACGGAATCCAAATGTCCTCTGAAAGATGAATTACGGTGAACGAGTGTCAACTCTTTTGCAATTTTATTTTCTACTAAATAGATTGACCAATCTAAAGCTGAATCTCCACCACCTGCAACAACCACTTTTTTATCTTGATAAAATTTTGGATCTCTGATGATGTATTCTACCCCTTTATCTTCAAAATTTTCCAGATTTTCTACCGGCGGTTTGCGTGGTTCAAACACACCCAATCCACCGGCAATCATAACAATTGGAGCTTTGTGTTGAGTACCTTTATTTGTGGTGACGATAAACTGATTGTCCTCTGTTTCATCAATTTTTACTGCAGATTCTCCAAGCGTAAATCCTGGTTTAAACGGTGCTGATTGTGCCATCAATTTGTCAATCAAATCACCCGCATCTACTGTTGGATATCCGGGAATATCATAGATAGGTTTTTTAGGATAAATTTCTGTTAACTGTCCACCCGGTTGCGGAAGTGAATCAATTAAATGACAGCGCAGTTTTAAAAGTCCTGCTTCAAAAACGGTGAAAATTCCAACTGGGCCTGCGCCGATAATTATAATGTCTGTTTGTATCATTTTTTTTGTTGATGGTTCTTTGTTGATGAGTTGAATGATTAATAGGTTGATTAGTTTAATTGTAATTTGTTGATGGGTTTTTGGTTGATAGGTTTTTGACGCGTTGATTGATTTTTGGTTGATGGGTTGATTAGTTTAATAGTTCTTGATGTGTAGTTGGTTATAGGTTTGTTGAAGTGTTGAGAACTGAGTGTCTAAAGTTTCATGCGCAGTTGCTTTTTCTAACCGGTATGAACTTACTTTAAGATAAAAACTTCTACTACAAAGTATTTCATCTCAATAACTCATAAACCTATAAACCATTCAAATCTTTTTCAACCAATAAACCTTTCAACTTAAAAACCCTTCTCAACCTATCAACCTGCTTTCAACTCTTTGGTCAATTCATTTAGTACTTTCAATTTCTCTTCAAAATTTCCGTGCAATTTTTTTCTTAGAAGATGCGTTGATGCAATTGTTTCTTCAATAGATGGTGGTAAAATTTCTTCAAATGTTTCACGCAATCGTTTTGCTAAAATGGGTGCTTTTCCGTTTGTAGAGATTCCGATTTTTAAATCGCCTTTGGTGACGATACCTCCTAAATAAAAATCACAGTATTCTGGTTTGTCTGCAACATTGAGCAAGAACTTGTATTTGTTTGCAAGCTCACGCAAATAAGTGTTTAATGAGACATTATTGGCTGCAGCAATGACCAGGTGTTTGTCTGTAAGATCTTCAATTGTAAAACTTCGTTCATACATTTTTGCATCTGGAAATTTATTCAGCAATTCAAAAACTTCGGGCAATATCTTTTCTGCAACCAAATCAACTTTTGTCTGAGGAGAAGATTTGAACAGAAAATGTAATTTTTCTAAGGCAACATTTCCACCTCCTACAATTAAAAAATTCAACTGATCTGATTTTAAAAAAATGGGAAAGAGCGTGTTCATTTAATTGAGATAAGATAAAACGGCATATGTGTTTTCTGCCTGTTGATAGGCTTCCACAACTTCACCAATTACAATGATTGCAGGAGATTCAATTTTTTCTTCCAATGCACGGTAAACAATTGAGCCAATATCTGCGACCAGAATTTTTTCATCCAACGTCGATCCATTTTGAATAATCAAAACCGGCGTATCTTTTCTGCCTTCTGATAAATAGGCTTGAGCAATTTCTTTTAATTTTCCAATTCCCATTAAAACAACTACAGTTGAATTTGATTGCGCGGCCAATTCGAGATCACGATTAAATTCGTTTCCTTTTTTGGATGCGGTTAAAACCCAAAATCCATCTGCAATTCCGCGATGTGTTAAGGAGATCTGATTCAACGCAGTTAGTCCTGTTGCGCTTGATATTCCAGGAATAACCTCTACATCAATGCCATGTTTTTTAGCAAAGAAAATTTCTTCCAATCCTCTTCCAAAAATAAAGGGATCGCCGCCTTTTAAACGAATCACTTCACCATAAACCAACGCATACGAAACAATGAGTTGATTTATTTTTTCTTGTGTGAACGATGGTTTTCCACCACGTTTGCCAACATAAATTTTCAAGGCGTCTTGTGGGGCAAAATCCAATATTTTTCATTAACAAGCGCATCGTACAAAATTACTTTTGCTTTTTGCAGGCGTTCAATGGCGCGCAATGTTATAAGGTCTGTGGCGCCTGGTCCGGCATCTATTAATATTAATTTGTTTTTCATTTTTTTGTTTTTTTATTTCAATTTCAATTTTGTAGGGGGGAGAGGGCGAGCCTCTCCCCTACGCGTTTATAATTTGGTGGAAACGTTTTGCGGTTGCCAAATAATCTGTCAAAATCTCCAAATTCGTTTGTGCGGGAATGTATCCATCTACTAATTCCTGAAATGAATCTTCTACTAAATAGGCGGCCACTTTTTCAAAATACGGTTCGAATGATTCGATGATTTGCGCTTTTGAATTTGTTTCTATTCCTTGTTTTAAAAGATACGACTTCGCTGTTTGAATGATCGATGAATAAACGGTGTAGGCTGCATCCGGATATTTTTGCGTCAGAAAAAAATACTCAGCCTCTTCCAATTTTTCGTGTGCTTCAAACAACAAGGTTTTTACCAAATCAATTTTTACGCCGGCGCACTCACCTACTCCAATTTCTGTTTTGAATTTTTCATCGGATCCCCAATCAATCAATTCATCATCTTTCACAGCAGAAACATCTGCAAGCGGTTTTAGTAAATCATAGAAATAAATTTTTCCTTTGCGATTGTAATAGGTGTTGAATGATTCAAAAGCCACTTTCTCCTTCTTAAAGTCATTCAATAAAAAACGAATCACATTTTCAACTCGTTTCGTTGGAACCTTGATTACCTTATCGGCATACTGTGCATTTCCATCACCCAGATTAGCACCGCCTATCAATACTTGTAAAGCTGGAACGGTTGAACCATTTGATTGAAAACTACTGCCGTGAAACCCAATATCGGCGACGGAATGTTGTCCGCACGCATTCATACATCCGCTGATTTTAATTATTAATTCTTCTTCAAAAATCAATTCATTAAATTCAGAAACCAATATTTTTTCAATAACCTCAGCAACGTTATATGTAGCCGTAATTCCAAGATTACAGGTTTGTGTTCCCGGGCATGCTGTGATGTCACGAACTGTTCCGGCGCCGTAATCTGCTAAATTAATTTCTGCGAGATCGTTGTAAAGATCCAGCAATAAATCTTCAGCCACTGAACGAATTAAAATATTCTGATCGATGGTTAAACGTGCCGACTCACCACTATAATATTCCACAATATCTGCCAATTTCTGCGTTTGATCAGATGTGAGATTTCCATTGAGCACCTTTACTAGGACTGCAAAATGTCCATTTTGTTTTTGTGTAAAGACATTTGTTGCAAACCATTTTCCATAATCCGTTGAACGATCCAATCTTTGTTTTTTCCACAGCAGTTTTCAGATTGAAAACTGGTTGAATCGCTAATTTTGGCGCAACTGTATGAATCAATTCATCTGCCAATTTTGATTGAAGATTTTCAAGACCAATTTCTTTTACCAAAAATTTTAATCGTGCCTTTTGACGTTTGTTACGCTCACCGTATTTGTCGAATACTTTGACAATCGCCTCACCAAACTTTAGCAAATCTTCTGCAGGTAGAAAAGAGGTAATTTGATTTGCTAATGCCGGCTGTGCGCCTAATCCACCCGCAATTAGAATTTTAAATCCGGCAACGCCATCCTGCACAACTGGAATCAAACCTAAATCATGCATATAGGCGCGCGCAAAGTCTTTTGAAGATGATGAAATTGCGACTTTAAATTTTCTTCCGAGTTCTTGACCAATTGGATTTCGCAAAAAGAAATTAAACAGCGCCCACCCGTAAGGTGTAATATCAAATGGTTCTTCTGTATCAATTCCTGCAAAAGGTGATGCCGTAATATTACGAACTGTATTTCCGCAAGCCTCTCTTAACGTGATATCATCTTTTTCCAAATCTGCCCACAATTCCGGCGTGCGATCCAGACTCACATAATGCACTTGAACATCTTGTCTGGTTGTTAGATGAAGAATTCCGTTCGAATATTCATTTGCAATTAATGAAATTCTTCTCAACTGAGCGGGAGAAATAATTCCAAGAGGCAACTTTATGCGCACCATCTGAACTCCTTGCTGGCGTTGTCCGTAAACACCGCGTGCCAATCTCAAACTTCTGAAAGACTCTTCATGTAAATTCCCATTTTTAAATTCGTATATTTTTTTCTCCAATTGAATAATATCTTTTTCAATTACCGGATTTTCTAATTCTGTTCTGAAACTTTGCATCGTTCTAATTTTAATTTTCAATGAATATTTTTGGACATAAAAAAAGCCCGATCATTTTTGTTGACCGGGCTTTACTGTATTAAGTAAACACTTGTTATGAGCAAGACCTGGTCGGGTGGATTTTTTTCATCCACATCATCATTTTACAACACATATTTTTTGTTTTCATAATCTCAATTAAATAAAAAAGCCTCTCAAAATTTGAAAGGCTTCGTTTGATATTTTTTAAAAATATTCTTAGCCTTCCCTTTCAGGACACATACAGCACATCATATTTTTTTCAGTCAATTTCATTTTCGTGGACAAATGTAAACACAATAAATCCATACTTCCAAATATTTATTCTACTATTTTGATAGATTTTATAGAATATGCTGATTTTACTGAGTTTAAGAGACAATTCAGTGAATTATTCAAACCAAACTAAGGGTTCTTACGTCTTAGTATTGAGTTAGCCCTTGTAAATACAGCCATTTACATGATTAACTTTACAACACAAAGTATAACCAAATGAAACCAATGCAAAAATTTACCACATTAATTATTTCACTCCTTCTTAGCCTCAACTTACTTTCTCAACTCACACCTGAATATAATGACATCATGATTCCTATGAGTGATATGGAAGAATTGGAAGCTGATGTTTATATTCCTGCTGGCTGCACCTCATGTGAAGTAATACTTGTACAAACGCCTTACAATAAGGATATATTTCAATGGAGCTTACCAATGGGAATTGGATTAAATGTGGATGCACAACAATTCATCTGGGTGATTGTCGACTGGCGCGGTTTTTTTGGTTCTGCTCCAGCTGCTGTTGCAAGCCCTGATCGCGGACAAGATGCTTATGATATCTGTGAATGGATTGTTGATCAACCTTGGCATGGAAGTAAAATTGCAACCTGGGGGCCTTCAGCACTTGGAAAAATTCAATACGATTTAATTGCTGAACATCACCCCAATCATACCTGCGCAATTCCAATTGTTGCTGATCCACAATTTGCCTACGACGGCTATTTTTACGGTGGGGTTTTGGAAGAAGCCAGACTAGAACAATTAGATGCTTTAGGTTATGGGCTGTCCCCCATTGTGATGGCTAATGTTTATTATAGTTTCTATTGGCAAGCTGCCGAAAGCGCAACTTATTTCCCTGATTTAATTGAAATTCCAACTTTACAAATTGGTGGTTGGTATGATCATAATATTGATCGGATGATGCAGTTTTACAAAGAGAGTCGCAATCTTGCAGCAACTACTGTGCAGGACGAACAGTGGCTTTTAGTGGGCCCATGGGTGCACGGCGGAACAGGAATTGCAAACGTCGGTTCTTCTATGCAAGGTGAATTAGATTATCCAAATGCCGAATTTGTGAACAATGAAATGGCCTGGGATTTTTTAGAATATTATCTTTTGGATTCAGTGAATGATTGGCAAGCGACGCCGCGAATTACCTATTATGAAATGGGAACCAATACATGGAAATACAGTGACCAGGATGACATTGCTTCTCCAACCTATGAGGTTCTATATTTGAATTCAGCAAACAGATTAACAACTGAATCAGGTAATGGAAGTACTGAATTAATCTCTGATCCTACTGATCCATCACCAACAATTGGTGGCGCAACTTTGCATCCCGATTTAGATCAGGGGCCTTACGATCAAACCTACCTGGACGGTCGTGATGATATCATGACTTTTTCTTCAGATGAATTAACTTTTCCCGTAACAGTTACCGGAAGAATAACGCTGACATTCTTTATCAGTGCTACAACTCCTGATTGTGATATTGCAGTGAGATTAGTTGATCAATATGCAGATGGTACAAACATGCTGATCACCGATGGAATTAAGCGTGTACGATTCAGAAATGGATATACAATCACAGATGAAGCCTTAATGATTCCGGGAGAAATTTATGAAGTACAAGTTGAGTTGCCGTTCACAAATTACACTTGGCTGGATGGACACAGAATTAAAATTTATGTAAGTGGTAACAGCGCTACCAGGTGGGATGTAAATTTACAAGATGGCCTTGAAATGTACTCCACCGCAACTGCACAAACCTCGACGATCACTGTTCATCATGATGATACGCATCAAAGTAAAATACTTTTACCTGGCAACAATTCCATGCTTGGAACTCAAGTAGAAGCGGCAACTAATTCGCTAGAAATTTATCCAAATCCTGCCAACCAAAATATTGAAATCAGAACAACAGAAAATTTCACCACTTATCAAATACATGATATGTCTGGTAGAATTATTTCAGAAGGAAATCTCTTGAACAATTCTATTTCAGTTTCAACACTTGAAATCGGAACTTATATTGTGAAATTGAAAGACGCAAATGGAAATTACGTTCAGAAAAAATTTGTAAAAGGATAACGAAATTTATAACTCAAAAAAAAAGCAGCCTAACGAGCTGCTTTTTTTATTTTTTGTAACCGATCTTTTTAAAACCCATTCACCCCATTCACAGTTGTATATTTCAATACATTCTTTTTGTCTGGATGAATGCGCGCAAAAGCTGATTGAACTGCAATTGTTCCTTCATGAAAGCCGCACAAAATTAATTTCAATTTTCCTTCATACGTGTTGACATCACCTATTGCGTAAATTCCTTTTCGGTTGGTTGAGTAATCTTTTGTATCCACTTTGATGGCGCTCTTTTCAATTTCTAATCCCCAATCTGCAATTGGACCTAAACTTGGTTTTAATCCAAACAGCGGAACAAAATGATCGGTCTCTGCAACTTGATCACCCAATGTGTTGTGACGAATTGTCACTGAATTTAATTTTCCATTTCCACCTAACGCAACAACTTCTGCTTCGGTAACTAATTTGATCTTTCCAGCTTCTGCCAAGTCCATTACTTTTTGAACGGAATCCAAATGACCTCTGAAAGATGAATTACGGTGAACAAGTGTAAGTTCTTTTGCAATTTTATTTTCTACCAAATAGATTGACCAATCCAATGCTGAATCACCTCCACCAGCAACAACCACTTTTTTATCCTGATAAAATTTTGGATCACGAATGATGTACTCGACACCTTTGTCTTCAAAATTTTCAAGATTTTCAACTGGTGGTTTGCGTGGTTCAAATACACCCAATCCACCGGCAATCATAACAATTGGAGCTTTGTGTTGGGTGCCTTTATTGGTTGTGACGATAAATTGGTTGTCCTCTGTTTCATCAATTTTTACTGCAGATTCTCCAAGCGTAAATCCTGGTTTAAACGGCGCTGATTGTTCCATCAATTTATCAATCAATTCTCCAGCATCCACAGTTGGATAACCCGGAATATCATAGATGGGTTTCTTTGGATAAATTTCCGTTAACTGACCTCCCGGTTGCGGAAGTGAATCAATTAAATGGCAGCGCAATTTCAAAAGTCCAGCTTCAAAAACGGTGAAAATTCCAACCGGCCCTGCGCCAATAATTATAATGTCTGTTTGTATCATTTTTTTGTTGATAGGTTGAATGGTTTTTGGTTGATCGGTTATTGTTGATGCGTTCTTTGTTAATTTGTTTAAGGTTGAGTGTTAAAGTTTGATCGCAGTTATCTATCTATTTCGTTTGAAAGATATTTGAGTATAAAAAAACTCCCAAAACATTTCAAACCAATAAACTCATAAACCTATAACCCCTTCAACCTATCAACCCTCTTTCAACATATAAACCAATCAACATTCTTTCCAAGCTGGTAACAAAATTAGGGATTAATTGTTTTTGAGAAGGTGACAAAAGTCAAATAGGCTGAACTTTGCGATAAGACGAAAGACCTAAACGGCCTCAACAGATTTCACTTCAGGAATGGCATTTTTTACCGCTTCTTCGATTCCGGCTCGCAAGGTCATTGTTTTCATAGAACAACTTTCGCAGGCGCCCAAAAGTCTTACACGCACCACATTGTCTTTGGTAACTTCTACCAATTCCACATCACCTCCATCTTTTTGTAAAAAAGGACGAATAGATTGTAAGGCGATTTCTATTTTTTCGATTTGTTCCATATACGATTTCAATAAACCGTTTGACAAAGGTAGCCAATGTCAATCAATAATGAACGGAGCTACTTAATAATTCAGGCAATTGAAAAAATCAGTGACTTTATTGCCAAATCTTCAAAAAAAAATCCCGGCTCTTTGCAGAACCGGGATTGATATTAGAAAAGTTTAACTGTTATTATTAAAGACCTGAATTAGCAATATGCGTGAATCCTTGTCCTGCAAATGTATCGCCGTTTGTTGCGGTTCCACTGTAGGTATAGAAGTAAATTCCATCAGGCAGTGGATTTCCAGCGAAATCTGTTCCATCCCAATGATCTGCGATGTCATTCATGATGTGAACGGTTACACCCCAACGATCTACAATTGTACATTCAAATGTTGCTACGGCTTGTGCCCAGAAGTCAAAAGAGAAAGTATCATTGATACCATCACCATCTGGCGTAAACACGTTCACTGGAGTAAACTCTAGTGGGTCATGAATTATCAGATCAACACAATTTGTATCAGAGCATCCGTTTTTATTCAATGCTACTAAACAAACAGTATAAACACCTTCTGAAGTATAGCATGTGTCATAAGTCTGATTCACATCTTGACTTAACACCCAACCAGCATCTGGTGTATTGAAATTCCAGAAGAAAGTAGTGTCCGCGTTTGGATCATTTGGATTTGCAAAATATTGTGACTGATTCGTAAACTCAACACAAACAATCGCAGTTCCTTCATAAACACCAGCCGTTAAGAATTCATCTGAAACAATTCCAAAATCAGCAATCGGACTTACCGAATCAAGCTGAACAGTTTGAGTTAAGATACATCCGTTTTCATCTGTTACAACCATAGTATAAGATGCAGGATTTAAACCACCCCAAGTTGTGTTTGTTGTAGTAACACCAGTTGAGTTGTTTGTCCACAAATAATCATAGTCAGGCGTTCCACCCGCAGCTGCAGCATAAACCACTCCATTACCAGACTGATAAGAGAACATGCGGCAATCAGCAGCTTCGTAACCGATTTCAGTGAAGTACAACGAGTCTGGATATTCAATCACAAAGTCAAATACCTTAGAGCAACCATTTTCATCATTGATTGTCAAAGCATATGATCCAGGTCCAAGGTGGTTTGTGAAAGCTGCACCAATTCCGTTAATTCCAGATGGATTTGGATTCCAGAAATAAGCAATATTGTTGTATGATCCATTGTAGTTGTAAACTGTGTCTACTTCAGCATATCCAGTAGGATAACCATAGCACATTGGCTGATCAATAATTAAATCTATTGCCATTTCATCCGGTTGATCAACGAAAACTGAATCTTCTGTTGTACATCCTTCTGAATCTGTGATTGTAGTGTAGTACCAACCTTCACCTAAATTGTTAATGGTATTTGAGTTACCACCATTCAATTGAGTTCCTGCAGCGTTGGTCATTGTGAAAATATTTCCACCATTACCACCACTTGTAGAGGCAGTCACAGAACCATCTGTAAATAAATAACAGTTTGGATCGTTGTAAATAAAATCTAAGGTAAGTTCTGCTGGTTCAAAGATGTTGAACAATTGTGACCAAGCACAACCTTCCTGATCGGTAGCAGTTACTACCCAGTTTCCACCCATTAAGTTATTGATTGCATCACCTTGACCTGGCAGTAAACCAGATTGAGTATCATATAATCCTGAAGTATGAGTCCAAGTTACTGTATAAGGAGGCGTAATACCACCCACAATATTTGTCACCTGAGCAGATCCATTCAAATCTCCGAAACATGTTACATTATCCAGCGCACCAGGCACCCAAGTAGCAGTTACAGCATTTGCTCCCAGTCCAACTGAAACAGCAGTGTCTATGAAACAACCGTCAGCGTTTTCGATGTGCAAGAAATAGATAATTCCACCATCAAGTCCTGGGAAAACATTTGTTACTTGTGGACCATACGTATCACCACCACCGATTAGCGTATAAACAAAATCAGGATCGTCTGGCAATACAGTGATTGAACCAGGAGTACCAGGTTGACCAGGACAATTCGTAGCATCTACTACATCAATATCTGTAATGTCAATTCCGCCCATTTCGACTTTTACTGAATCGGTAACGGTATAGCATCCATCCTCAATTGTCAGATAATACCAAGTCAAAACGTTTGGAGACACAGTAATTGTATTTGTAGCACCTGGTGTAGGTGACCAATCATAGACAACTGCACCATATGGGTTAACTACTGTTGCAATCACTGTTGCATCTTCAGCAGGACAAATCACAAATGTATTTTGGTTAAAAGTGATTGTTGGAACTGGTGCAGGATTCAGCGTTACAGATACTACGCCAGTTGCAACTGTACCGCAAGCATCTGTAATATCTACTGTATAGTTTGTTGTTCCTGGTATATTTCCTGGCACGTTAGCAGATGGAGAAGTACTTCCACCTTGCCAATCATAAGTGAATGAAGGCACACCACCAGCAGTTCCAGCCGTAATATTAACTGTTGGAGTTGGGCAGTCGATTACAATATCATTTGGAACTACGTTAAATGGTAAAGGATCTATAATTTCTATGGTTGCCGTGGTAATGACAGGATCACCGCACTCATTAATAATGGTTACGGTTAGTGTCACAGTCTCAGTACCTTCAGCAAAACCGTCAGCACTAGGTGTTACATAAAATTGAACAGTATCAACCCCAATTGGGAAAGTTATTGTGCCTGGTAAAAAAGGATAATCTGTTCCGTTAGTTGCTGTTCCAGCAATTGTGTAAGGAATTGTTAATGCTGTTCCAACTTGATCTTCTGGACGAATAAACGTTACAATTGCAGAGTCACATGCTTCTGTAATAGCTGCGCTACCTGTAGCCGATGCAATTTGCACCTGAACACCGTTTGATGAGAAAGAGTTTGCCTCAAGAAATACAGCAGAATCAAAAGCCTGGTCACCTGCATCAGCGATTACCAATTTAATGTGATAGGTCTGACCGCATTCAACCGATGCAACTGCTTGCATAACTACTGTATGAGCATCATATTGCAATCCTGGAGAACCGGTAGGGTTGTTAACCAAATAAGCACAGTTTGTACAAGGTCCTGTGTTTGATGAACCGTTGTTTAGGTTATTCATAGTTACCGGTAATCCACCAGTACCTGGAATAACAGCAATGTTTACACCGCCATTCAGAAAAGGACCAGCAAAACCAGGTCCGCTGATAATAAATCCAAAACCATCGTTAAAAGATGATGTTGAATATTCATGGTACTCTTCTGATGCAAATACATAATTGAAGACAACTGAATCTCCTGTTGGAATAAAGTCGAACTCAAGGATCGCTTCGTTATTTTGAACATAAGGAGAACCGATCATGGCCATATCCGGATCATTCGGATCTGCCGCTGCTCCAGTATTATCAGTATAGGACGAAGAGTTATTTGGTCCAATAGCAGCGATTGCGTTACCTGTTGCCAAAACAACACCTTCAGGAATTGGGAAAGTAGTTGCAGTTGCATCAAAATAACCGACCATTGTTTGAGGTACGTTCGCCAATGGAATTGAGTTATTGAACTCCACGTTCATAATAGTTACCCCAGAACCAACCAGTACATTTTGCACTAATTGCTGCGGCGATTGTGTGGTATTGTCAATAACCAACTGTGCATTTGCGCCCAGAACTGAACCTAGCAACAAAGCACTTGTTAAAATCAATTTATTATTTTTCATTATCAGTATATTTTGAACCTAATACAAACTTACAGACTATAGCAAAGTTTGAAAGGTTGCACAAGATAGAATATTTTTTTTCAGACACCTAAAAAGTAAGTTTATAAACTATTCTTACATTTGCTTCAAACCTCAGAAAAACAAGATGCTGAACGCATATATCCAAGAAAATAAACAACGCTTTTTAGATGAGTTGTTTGAAATATTACGAATTCCATCTGTAAGCGTTGATGCCAAATACGATGCCGATGTTAAAAAGACAGCCGAATTTGTAAAAGACCAGTTTGATTAAAATTGGACTCGATAAAGCAGAAGTCATAGCAACCAAAGGACACCCGGTTGTTTATGCAGAAAAGATTATTGATCCAATCTTACCAACCGTTTTAATTTACGGTCATTACGATGTGCAGCCAGCTGATCCTTTGGACCTTTGGAATACAGCGCCGTTTGAACCAGTCATCAAAAAAACTGAGATCCATCCTGAAGGTGCCATTTTTGCGCGCGGTGCATGTGACGATAAAGGCCAGATGTTTATGCACGTAAAAGCCGTTGAGGCGATGCTTAAAACTACCGGTCTACCCTGCAATGTTAAATTCATGATTGAAGGTGAAGAAGAAGTTGGTTCTGAAAATTTAGAAGCATTCATTAAGGCAAATAAAGGTAAACTTTCTGCAGATGTAATTTTGGTGTCTGATACCGGAATGCTTAGCAATGAAACACCTTCTGTCACGGTTGGATTAAGAGGTTTAAGTTATTTTGAAGTTGAAGTAATTGGACCAAACCGAGATTTACATTCTGGTTTATATGGCGGTGCAGTTGCAAACCCATGCAATGTTTTATGCGACATGATTTCGTCCTTGCATGATGCTGATCGAAAAATTACGATTCCCGGTTTTTATGATGATGTTTTTGAGTTGAGTAAAGAAGAGCGTGCTGAAATGGCTAAAGCTCCTTTTTCAGAAGAGAAATATTGTAAGGCTTTGAACATTCCTGCTACTGTTGGTGAAAAGGGTTATTCTACGATGGAACGCGCAACTATTCGTCCAACACTGGATGTGAATGGCATGTGGGGAGGCTATACCGGTGTTGGTGCAAAAACCGTTATTCCTTCAGCGGCTTATGCAAAAATTTCTATGCGATTAGTTCCCAATCAGGATCCAAATAAAATCACTCAACTTTTCCAAAAACATTTTGAGAGTATTGCTCCAGCGGGTGTGCGTGTTGTTGTTAAGCCACATCATGCGGGTCAACCGGCAATGACACCAACTGATTCCATTGAATTCAAGGCAGCAAGCATGGCGGTTGAAGAAAGTTTTGGAAAAAAACCGATTCCAATTCGCAGCGGTGGATCTATTCCAATTGTTGCGATGTTCGAGCAAGTGTTAGGTCTAAAAACAATTTTATTAGGCTTTGGATTAGATTCAGATTCGATTCACTCACCAAACGAACATTATGGTGTCTTCAATTATTTTAAAGGAATTGAAACCATTCCATTGTTCTATAAACACTATGCTCAATTAAAAAAATAAGTCTGTGAAAAAATTAGTAGCCGCAATTTTCATTTTTGTTTCACTCGTTAGTTATTCTGAAACTGAAATGAAAGATCTTCAATTCCACGCAATGGAAAATTTTTCAGTTGAAAAAAGAAATGATCGTGTTTTTGTTGGTTTTGATTATGTGATTACGAATCCAAACTGGTATAGTATTGTGATCATGCCTTCCTCCCTATTTCTTAGAATAGCAGATCAGGATTGCGGTTGGGTAAGTGTAGATGAAAAACTAAAAGTAAAAGCCAAGAAAAAAGCAGGCTACCATTTTGTTCTGTCTGGAGCAGCATCACAATTTACAAAAAGCAGTTTTTCATCTATCTGGAATATTATGACCGGGAAAGGTATTGCTTTTCACATTGCCGGAAAATTAAAAGCAGGTGTATCTCTTTTACGTTTAAAGATTGCTGTTGACTATACTTACACGATGACCTTTGATGAGTTCCTTTCCTTTTTCTAGGATTCGTTGTTGATATCTTATTATTTGATAGTCTATCATAGCCTGGTTTAACCGTAACTTTACTTTATCAATTCTAGTGTGATGAAAAAGAAAGTTGCGATTGTTTACGGAGGATATTCTTCTGAGTCAAAAATCTCTCAAAAAAGTGGTGGTGTTATTTACGAGCACATCAATCGTGATTTATTTGAACCATACCTTGTAGAGATAACTGAAAATAGCTGGCATGTGCATATCAATGGCGGCGTTTCACCGATTGATAAAAACAAATTCACCTTCATAAGTAATGACGAAGCCGTTTCATTTGACATAGCTTTTATAACGATTCACGGCACACCCGGTGAAGATGGAAAACTACAGGCCTATTTTGATTTGGTTGGCTTACCTTATATCAATTCAAATTGTTTTGCAGCGGCATTAAGCTTTAATAAATGGGCTTGCAATAGTTTCTTGAGAGCATTTGGAATTGCAACTGCAAAAGCTATTTTAATCCGAAACGGTGAAACACCAAACGTGATTGAAATTGCAGATGAATTAGGATTTCCTTGTTTTGTAAAACCTAATGACGGTGGTTCCAGTTTTGGTGTTTCCAAAGTAAAAACATTAATGGATATGCCGGGCGCCATTGCAGCCGCTTTTGAAGAAGGCAGTGAAGTAGTCATTGAATCAGCCATTGTTGGCAGAGAGATTACATGTGGTGTGTTTTTCAACGGCTCAGAAGTTGTTGCTTTACCACCTACAGAAATTATTTCAGAAAATGAATTCTTTGATTACCAGGCAAAATACGAAGGTAAATCACAAGAGATTACGCCGGCAGAAATTCCTGTTGAATGGACAACAATCATTCAGAATACCACAAAAAATATTTACAGAAGGTTAGGTTTGCGCGGCCTTGCGCGCGTGGATTATATTGTAACCAAAGAAGGTGTACCAAATTTGATTGAAGTGAATACCAATCCAGGAATGTCAGCGGCTTCTATTATTCCTCAGCAGTTAAGAGTTGCGGGATTGGATTTGACTAAAACGTTAACTGCTTTGTTGCAGGTGCAATAACAATAACTTTGTCACCGTCGACTGAAGTCAACGTGAAGAATTTGATTGTTTTTATTTAATCATTCAGATTACCTGCGGCTATTACAACCGGTTGATTATACCCACCGTTGCTCTCTGTCTTGATTAGCTCACCTTGGTAATAGACCTTCAAAGTAACATCCACATAAACACTTGAGTCTGCTGTTGGACGGACTTCCATGTAGTAAGATTCCTTGCGGCTTTTCATGAAATTTAACTTTAAATATCCTGTGGGATTTTCCAAGAACTCCATATGGTCATTTGGATCTGTTGTTTGATTGGTGTAATTGAAGCCACCCACAGAAGTTGTTATTTCAAAATAACCTTCTTTCTCTTTTTGACAGCCTAACAAAGTGATGTTCAATAGGGTCAGAAACAATAAACCATTAAATACTTTCATAGACTAAAGGTAAGTGTCCTTTATGAACGCAAGAAATACTTGATTCGTATTTCAAGATTAATTGTTCTTTTGCAAGCGCACTGTTTTTTTTGCGTTAGGGATGGAAGCGGCAGCTTTGCGCAACAGCGTGGAGCAAACTACAGTGGAAAGCCCGGCCGAGGCTTAGCCGAGGAAACGCCCAAAGTAACATCATTTCAAATCAGAGAATTTCATACCTTTATCACTTCAAGTTTTTAGAACTATCAGATCATGAAAGTATATCAGAATTACGCCTTGGGCAAATGGATAAGCGGTGAAGGAATTGAAACTGAATTATTCAACGCCATTACAGGAGAAAAAATTGGTACTTGTTCATCAGCCGGATTGGATTATGCGGCCATGATGAATTATGCGAAAACGACAGGAGGAAAAGTGTTACGCAAAATGACATTTCAACAACGCGGTATGATGTTGAAAGAGCTTGCGCTTTTTTTGATGAAGAATAAAAAGAAGTACTATGAAGTGAGCGCCCTGACAGGTGCTACGCGATTAGACTCATGGATTGATATTGAAGGGGGTTGCGGAAATTTATTTGCAAACGCATCGTTGCGCCGCCAGTTCCCCGATTTACCTTATTATGTAGATGGAACAGCTATTCCACTTTCGAAAGGAGGATCATTTATTGGACACCACATTATGGTTCCAAAACAAGGTGTTGCGATTCACATCAACGCATTTAATTTTCCAATTTGGGGAATGCTTGAAAAAATTGCGGTGAACTTTTTTGCAGGTGTACCGGCAATTGTAAAACCATCAGAGTTTACCTGTTACCTGACTGAAGAAATGGTGCGCGATATTGTGGCATCAGGCATTATTCCAGAAGGATCACTGCAATTAGTTTGTGGATTGGGCCGCGGCATTTTAGATCACGTTACACAAGATGATGTGGTGACATTTACAGGATCTGCAGCTACCGGAAAAAAATTAAAAAGTTTGCCAAACATCGTTGACAATTCGGTGCCATTTAATTTGGAAGCGGATTCACTCAACGCCGCCATTCTTGGAAAAGATGCTGTACCTGGAACACCAGAGTTTGACATTTTTGTAAAAGAAGTTCAGCGAGAAATTACGGTTAAAGCAGGACAGAAATGTACATCAGTCAGAAGAATTTTAGTCCCCGATAATTTGATTGACGATGTGCAAAAAGCTTTGGCTGCCCGACTTGCAAAAAACACAATTGGTGACCCGGCAGATGCCAATGTGCGCATGGGTTCATTAGCATCACGCTTGCAAGTTGAACGCGTGCGTCACAATGTGGAGTTGTTGATGAAAGAACAAAAAATTGTGATTGGTGACTTGGATAATTTTGATGTATTGAGCGCGGATAAAAATAAAGGTGCGTTCTTCCCAACGATTGTTTTCAGAAATGATGAACCGTTCAAAAATTTGGGCGCTCACAACATAGAATGTTTTGGTCCGGTATCTACCCTAATGCCGTATAAAACTCTTGAAAATGCTATTGAGATTGCCAAGTTGGGTAAAGGATCTTTAGTGTCATCTATCATTACCGCAGACGATGAAATTGCAAAAGAATATGTGTTAGGTGCCGCTACCTCACATGGAAGAATTCATGTATTAAACAGACGTTGTGCAGATGAAAGTACAGGACATGGTTCACCAATGCCGATGTTGACACACGGTGGCCCGGGCCGCGCTGGTGGCGGTGAAGAGATGGGTGGAAAACGCGGCGTAATGCACTATTTACAACGCACGGCAATTCAAGGTCACCCGCAAACGATTACAAAAATTACACAACAATTTCAGATTGGTGCCGATATGCCCGAAGCAAATCCGCATGTATTCAGAAAACATTTTGAAGAGCTGGAAATTGGAGAAACTGTTTTCACACACAAGCATACCGTAAGTGATGCAGATATTGTAAACTTTGCCAACGTGAGCGGAGATAATTTTTACGCACACATGGATGCAACATCTTTGGAAGGAACAATTTTTGAACGCAGAGTGGCACATGGTTATTTTATACTTTCCAAAGCAGCGGGATTATTTGTCGATCCTAAAAAAGGTCCAGTACTTTTAAATTACGGAATTGATGAAGCCCGTTTTACAAAACCAGTTTACCCCGGTGCAACTATTGCAGTTCGTTTCACGGTAAAAGAAAAAGTAGATCAGGAAAAACGCAACGATGCTGATATTGCAAAAGGCATTGTCAAATTCTTAGTTGACATTTATGATGAGACTGGGGAGACAGTTGGTATTGCAACTATTTTGACGATGGTGAAAAAATTGAATCAGAACTAAATATTATTGCCACCCTTCGAAAAACTCAGGGCAGGCGCCGGCACTAAGACGCGAAGGAAAAAATAGAACTAATTTGAAGTAGAAAGTTCAATCAAAAAACATTCGAGTTTCAATATCAAAAAATAAAAAAGTAAAGATTTTGCCACGAAGGCGCTAAGACGCTAAGAAAAAATAAGAGAGATGGAAGGAAGAGCGAGAACAGTTTTGAGCGACGAGCTTGAGCAAATTGGAAAAATAGTTGTGAACTCAGCATTCAAAGTTCATAAAGAGTTAGGTCCAGGACTATTGGAAAAGGTATATGAGATTTGTTTGGCACATGAAATAGAAAAGGCAGGACTAGATGTTATCAGACAAGTAGATATTCAGATTGTTTATGATGGGATAACATTTGAAGAAGGTCTACGTTTGGACTTATTAGTTGCCAATCAAGTGATAGTTGAAATAAAGGCTGTCGAAGTTGTAAATCCGGTTTGGCAAGCACAAGTGATAAGTCACTTGAAATTAACAGATAAAAAGTTAGGTTACCTAATTAATTTTAACGTACCGCTAATTAAAGATGGAATACAACGATTTGTAGGAAAAAATGCAGCAGCAACTTTAAGTCACTAAGAGTAATGCTCATTTCAAAAGTAAATCTCTTAGTGCCTTTGCGTCTTAGTGGCAAAAAAACAAATGCAAGAAAATTGCCACAAAGACGCGAAGACACAAAGAAAAAAACAATAATATTACACGTAGTGCCATAGAGCCTGGTTGAAAAAAATGAAGCGGTAAGGATACCACAAGGACATTAGGAAAAGAACAACTTAATTTAAAAAACAAAACACCTTTGCGCCTTTGCGTCTTGGTGGCAAAAAATAAAATAGCATGAGCGCAGTAAATCAAGGACACGTTAAATACGACATTAACGAAAAAGGAATAGCAACCATTGAATTTGGCCATCCTTTAAGCAATTCATTGCCGGGAAAAATTCTAGCGCAATTGGCAAAAACCATATCAGATGTGGGTGCCATGAACGCTGTAAAAGTGATTGTATTAAAATCAGCTGGTGAAAAAGCATTTTGTGCCGGAGCCAGTTTTGATGAGTTAATTTCTATTCAAGATTTAAAAACCGGAAAAATTTTCTTCTCAGGTTTTGCAAGTGTAATTAACGCGTGCAGAAAATCGCCAAAACTCATTATTGGCCGCGTGCAAGGAAAAGCTGTTGGCGGCGGAGTTGGTGTTGCATCAGCAGTTGATTATTGTTTTGCAACAGCAAATGCTGAAGTGAAGTTATCAGAGCTTGCCGTTGGTATTGGGCCTTTTGTCGTTGGCCCCGCCGTTCAACGCAAAGTAGGTTTATCAGCTATGTCACAAATGACCATCAACGCAACTGAATTCCATAGCGCAAATTGGGCAAGAGAAAAAGGATTGTATGCGGAAGTTTTTCAAACCGTTGAAGAAATGGACAAAGCAATTGATGTACTTGCAAATAAATTGGCAACCTCAAATCCGGAAGCAATGTCTAAACTCAAAAAAATATTCTGGGAAGGAACTGAAAACTGGGACAGCTTTTTGAAAGTTCGTGCTGGGATGAGCGGAGAATTGGTGCTTTCTGAGTTTACCAAGAATGCGATTAATCAGTTTAAAAGTAAATAAATCTAACCTTGTGAAGTGAGAACCATTATCTACCAATATCGTTTTCACTTCCTGATTCTTGTCGCCTTATTTTTTGCATTTCCACTGCTGAGTTTATTTCAGCGAACCATGTTCTGGGATATCACCCTTTACAATTTACCTTAGCGTTATCATCTTTCTGAATCCATAACCAACGGTGATTTGCCGCTTTGGAATCCCTGGATGAACAATGGCTTTCCACAGATGGCACATTACGAAACGTGGTATCCTGTGAGTTGGTTATTTTCACTTTTGTTTGGTTACAACATTGGAACACTTCAATACGAATTTCTGTTCAACCTCTTCATTGCAGGAATTGGTTTTTACAAGTTGTCATCTTTATTTACAGGACTTGAAAAATCTGCGCGAGTAATAGGAGCAATATCCTATATGCTATGTGGTGTATTTATTGCACAAGCATCGCAATTAGGTTATATTACCAGCGGTGCCTGGATGACTTTTGTGTTTTATTACCTCATCGTTTTTTGCGGCAACCCAATTTCAAAAACGGAATCTATTTAACCTTCTTCTACTACCTTTTAATCACCGGAGGATATGCCGGAAATTTTATTGTCATTACCTATTTGTGTTTTTTAATCACTGTCATTTTTATCATTAAAAGAATATATAACAAACAAAAATCAGAACTGAAACCACTGCTTATTTATGTACCCGTTTTTGCAATTGTTTTGCTCTTGATGTATCTCGTTGTTTTAGTCCCTTCACTTGAGTTGCAAAATTATATGACACGCACGCAGCTTGATTATACCAATGAAGGCTTTGGCGCTATGACCGGCTCAACCGATCTCAATGGCTATCTTACCTTAATTACACCTTCTGCAGCTTGTTCCAAAAACCCATTTTGGGGTGACTATTTTATGTTGAACGATGTCTATTTTGGAGTCTTCAATTTTTTGGTATTTGTGTACTTTTTGATTCGTGCGCGTAAAAGTCAATACTATAAATTAGCGTGGATCTTTTTTGTAAGCGCTTTGATTTTTTTGATGATTAGCGTTGCAACTGTTTTTCCAATTCACAAATGGCTGTATCAGATGATTCCATTTTTTGACAGATTCAGATTTCCTTCTTTATTCAGAATCTTTTTTGTGATGCAGTTGATATTCATTGTCATGTTTGGTTGGCAGTGGATAAAAGAAAATGAAAAAGCGCGCCGCGAATTTGGCTATTTTATTCTGGGACTCGTTTTGGTTGCAATCATTGCCCTCTTCTTTGTGAGTGATCCAAATCTTTCACTCAATTCATTGATTTCAGATTTTAGTGTAGAGATTTTGCAATTAAATCAAGCCGGCTTTTTACTAATTGATCTTTTGATTATTCTTTTTTTGGGAGTAATTTGGTTTTTTGGAAAGAATGTCAATACCTCAAAATTACCACAACTGATATTGATCGTTTTGATTGCAGATTTAGGTTTACACACCTGGGTCAGATCTCCCAGGTTTGTGAGTTCAGAAAAAGATCCCGGTGAAATTTCAGAGGTATTGAATAAAATTCCAGAGGGATTTCCACTTATCAATCAATCCATTTCTATTGGAAAAGCGCACACCCAATTTCAGCCCATTGATGAACTTTGGCTAAATACATATGTTTATTACAAATACCCCATGCCAGAAGGCTCATCGCCGTACTCTACTATCATGTATCGTGATGCTATTCAATCTGGGAATAATGAAAAGATGTTACAATTTCCATTGATTGCAGTATTTCATGAACTAAATAATCAAACCATACAAACCCATCATTTCCTGAAAGAAGAATCTCAAGCAATTGTATCACTTTCAACCGGACCTAATGAATTTAAATTTCACGTGAATGATTGCGCTGGAAAAAAACTGGTATTCAATCACAATTATTATCCGCATTGGAATTTTTACGAAAACGGAAAAAAACTGGAAACTGAAATTGCAGATGGAAATTATTGTGCTTTTCAATTGCAGGGAAATGATTCTGATTTGGTTATTCGATTTGAGCCGACAAATGTCTTTTACGCATTTTATATTTCAGCAATCACATTTTGCCTTGTAAGCTTGCTGCTTCTTTGGCTTGAATTTCGTTGGTTAATCACGCGAACTAAAAAGTAGAAAGTCCCCCAACGAAAGGGACTTTCTACACTTTTAAAGAATCATTTCAATGCACAGTTTGTATCCCAGGTATTACCCATTACAGATCCACTTGACTCAAATGATGAACACTTGGTTTCAGCATCATTTTTTTTCAGATCAACAAGCGTGCTATCTTCGGTAAATGTACCATTAACCATTCCGGTTGTAGTTGTTGAGCAGCTACATACCCAATCCTTTTTACAAGACATCAGTGATAAGGAAATCACCAATGCCGAACCTAAAAACAAAAGTCCCTTTTTCATAATTTTAGTAGATTATTATTAGTGTAAATGTAATGAAATAATGTTGTTTTAACCTGAGCAGTTAAAGAATTGGGTCTCAATAGCAGCAGCTTAACATTCCATTCTGAATGGGATAAGTTAACAGGGTGCAAACTGATACAGGAATTTCAACTAACTTTGAAAAAAATAATCTTCATGCAAATCACAGAAGAAAATCTCAAAGAAGCGCTCAGAAAAGTTGTAGAGCCAGATTTAAAAAAAGATATCATTACGCTCGATCTTGTTTCAGATATAAAGATTGACGGAAACAATGTATCATTCACTGTCAAAGTTTTCAATCCTGCCATGCATGCAAAAAAACGCATGGAAGAGGCCTTGGAATTTGCTTTGGAAAGAGCGTTTGGAAAAGATGTCAATGCAAATGTTTCCTTGATTCCATTGCCGAAAGATAAAGAGCCTGAAGTGCGCGCCGTGCTTTCAAATGTGAAGCATATTATTGCAGTTGCATCTGGAAAAGGTGGTGTTGGAAAATCAACCGTGACTGCAAACCTTGCGGCTGGTTTAGCAAAATTAGGTTACAAAGTTGGTTTGGTAGATGCAGATATTTACGGCCCATCCATGCCAACCATGTTTGACTTAGTAGGGCAGCGCCCAGTTGGTGTTGACGTAGATGGAAAAACCTTAATCAAACCGATTGAATCATACGGTGTAAAAATATTATCCATTGGTTTTTTTGCAGATCCTGAACAAGCAGTTGTTTGGCGCGGCCCAATGGCAACCAAAGCACTCAATCAAATGTTTAAAGATGCTGATTGGGGTGATTTGGATTTTATGATTGTCGACCTTCCTCCTGGAACAGGTGATGTTCATTTAACGCTTGTGCAAAATGTTCCACTGACAGGAGCAATCATTGTTTCAACTCCGCAAGAAGTTGCCTTGGCAGATGCACGAAAAGGAATCAATATGTTCCGCATGGATTCACTCAAAGTTCCGGTACTTGGAATTGTAGAAAACATGGCTTGGTTTACGCCGGCAGAATTACCAGAAAACAAATATTACATTTTTGGAAAAGATGGCGCGAGTAATTTAGCTGCAGCAATGAATGTGCCTTTACTTGCTCAGATTCCATTGATCCAAAGTGTGCGTGAAGCGGGTGATGTTGGTCGCCCGGCCGTGTTGCAGGATAATACACTTTCGTCAAAAGTGTTTGATGATTTTGTACAGAAATTTTTGGAGGGGATAAAGAAGTAAGATTTTGAATTCAGATTTCTTAAACTATTTAGTACTCAACATTAGTCCATCTATTTCTGCATAAATCAATTCAGGATTTTCTGCCGAATTAATTCCGCACAATGAAATTTGCAGAAAGTTGTAGGACTCTAAATCTGCTTCTTTTTTTGCAGTGGTATTATCAAAAATCACACCTCTTAGATTTGTGGTCAAAGTACTTTTCTTCAACTTCATCCAAAGGGTGAAAGGTTTGGATTCAGATTTTTCGATAACAGCCCTGAACTCCTTTTCTCCAAGGCAGCAATAAACGTGGAGTGCAGTGTTTTCAGGTAAGATTAATTTTTCAAAGTAGATGGCTAATCTGATTTCAGACAGTGTGGAGAAGTCATTTGTAAAAAAATGCGTTGCACGTTGACAATGCTCACTGTTTGTATACGTTTTGAGTTTCAGCATTCCATCTTGAACTCTTGTATATAAAGAATCATCGATACTAAATTCAGAATAAAGCTCCCAATTTTCTTTTTCTGTAAAATCAGACTTCAATAAGACATCACCATTTGTTTCGGCTTTTTTGCAAGAAATCAAACAAATAATTGTCAGTACAAAAACAAAATGTAATCGAAATATGTATAATTTATTTTCACTCATTATTTGCAATTAACTCTGAATAGTATTTTTCGGTAAGATTTCCACTTATGACCTTATTAATAGAAGTCATTTATGGCTATCAACTAAGCACTTTTTAAAATCTATAATTAATCCCAAAATTTAGTCCAATATTATAATTGTTCTCTAATATAGGATCCTTAAAAATGGAAAGCCAATAATAATTCATTTTAGGTCCAATACTCAATGATATTCTATTAGATATATTAGCCTCAATACCAAATGAACATGAAGTTGAAAAGTTTAATCTTGACTCCTTCAATTCCCATACAGGTATGTTCCACGCTATCGACTCGTCTTCTCGATTCGTCAAAATAACACCGTCTTTTAGGCTTGGATAAAAGCTATAGAAATCGACATCCGATTTTATTCGATTCTGATACAAATAGTCAAATGAAAAACCTACTTGTAAAAACAATCTGAAATCTTGAAAATTTTTATGCAACATTAATGTAACTGGGACACCAATGTATCTCAATTGGTATTTGATATCTGCATTGCCCAACTGAGCAATTATGGTGCTATCCCACCAACTTCCATTTCTAATACGATAGCCGTTTTCTTCGAAACTAAAACCTGTCTTTAAAGTTATTGATTTAGAAATTTGGTAACGGAAATCAACCGCCATTTGAAAACCAAATTTTTCAGATTCATAGTTGTCACGATGAGTCTTATAATAATCCATAAATTGCACAGCTGTGTCAACTTGCAGTGACCGATAAGACATGTGGGGAGCAAAACTTACACCCAAGGTTGTTTTTTTTGGAATAGAATCAGATTCAATGCAGACTGCTATTAGCGATGAAAAAGAGAAAGCAAAAAACATTATATATGGGGAAATGCGCATAGATAATAGCAAATTATTAATATTTCAAATTACTTTAATTTCTCATTGTTCAATGAACTTTTACACCGTAATGCAAACATTGGTTGCATTGCTCGTATGGAACTCCTTCCCCAAGATAAAAAGCAATATTGTCAATATTGAAAACTAAATATAGCGAGTCCTCTATCAGAATGTTCTTACGAGGACTAACTGACATGGCGCCATTTGAAAAACTTGTGGATTTTCCAGAATGGTCTTTCAATGGATGAATTACAGTACCAAGTATATTATTACGATAAGTTGCGGTTGGTGTGCCTAACTTATAGCTAAAATCAAATCGATTCGCATAATTGAAAAATTGAATACTGTCATCAGATTCGTAATCACTCAAGTCACATGATACTATCATTTCATAAGAAACATTGTTCAATGGGTCATACATGTCATACTTCCCTGCAAATTTTTCACAATAATGCTCTTCGGGATAATCGACCTGAGGAACCTTTTTCTTACAGGCACCTAGAAGCAACAATAAACTAATCCAAAATAATTTTTTCAATAAACTCATTAGTCCCATTAGTTACTCGCATAACGTATGATCCACGCTGCAATTCATTTAAAGATAGCAAATATTGTTGCCCGCTGAAATTAGTCGTTAAAACTAATTTTCCTGTCACGTCAAAAATTTCAACGTTTGTTAATTCACTTTCCAAACCAAATGGTATAGTTAAAAAAACATCTCCGTTTGTAGGATTCGGGTAGACATTAAAATCCTCAGCACTACTTTTATCTCCTTCAAAGGTTGCCAACTGATCGTTGATCCATAGGTCATAAAACTCCTGCACTGCTGCTGGGTCTTCGGATGCTTTAAATGAAGGTAAAACGACAATCAAACCTTCAAACGCAAGGTGATGATCAACAATACCTAGTCCGGGCCCAGGCTTACAACCTCTTAAGTCTACTACATATCTGTAGACCCCTGGTGGAACCGGGTCTCCGGCATCATAAAAATAAAGATCTCCTTCAATAAGCGCACTCCCATCCAGTTGAAAATCTCCATCCCAAAAAAAAGTATTGTAAGGATATTCAGGAGTTGGTGTTTCAAAAATAAAACAAGCGTGCGAAAAATTAGTTAGCGAATTAAGACTATTTTGACTCCAGATAATCTGTTGTATGGGGTACCAATCTAGCGTGCTATAAGGCCATACTGCAGTTCCCAATAGGTTGACCTATATGCGTCGTAAGGATTAGTGTAATCCGTTACATAAAATACATCGTCTATTTCATCCCCATTTGGGGTTAAAAAATAAATTGGATCGGGAGCATCATACGTTAACTGATTGTCAGGAGTGCAACAGTCAGTGCAAAGATTGCTGCAAGTAAAAGAAGGCATCCAAGAATAATCCGTTGGATCACCTTGCCAACCAGGACCTATCTCTATATGCTTTGCCTTAAAGTGTACGCCAGAAGTGCCAGGATCAACTGTATGACCGGGGTAGTTGTCTATTGTTCCCAGATAAATTGTATTAGCCGCATCAATATTTCCAGGAAAAAATGGATCATGATCAGGATTTCGATAATCAATGTATAAATTTTCGGGGCAAGATGGGCAGAGTACGTCAATTATGAACTTTAATGGTGGTCCATTATAGGGCCCGCAAACATTGTCATCAGTCAAAAGCAGATTGAATGTATACTCTCCTGATTGCCAAAAATTATTTACCTCTAAACAAAAAGTAGCTGCCTGATGGTTTGGGTTTGGTGTTCCTGGAAATAAATTTTCGCTATAACTAAAGGTAGAACTTGAAGGTCCATAAGTATGCGTAATATCAATGAAAGTAAACTCATTGGTAGCATCCGCCGAATAAAAATCAATGCAAATTTCTTCTCCTTGTTGGACGTAGTAGTGCGTTTCAACGCTTTGCAATGTCGGCGCGGCATTTGGATTTTGATGAACGACCAAACCAGAAATCAATGCTTCAGAATTACAACCGGATGTTGTTGTTGCTGCAACACTATAAGTGGTAGTAGAGGAATTTGCATTTGTGTTAATTGTGGTTAAACCAATACCATTTTGGCCGTCACTCCAAGTATAGAGCCAGTCTGATGGAGCACCTGTAGCTGTTAACTGAAAAGGAGTTCCTTCACAATGTGGCTGACCGTTATCTTGAATTGTAACTGTTGGGTGAATCATACAAAAATTTTCAGAATGTTCAACATAGCAGCCCGCCGAGTTGTAGAGCCTTAAGGTAACTTTGTAGCAATTTCCAGTAGATGGGTTTTCCGCTGCTGCTGTAAGAGCATCGCGCACATCGAAAGACGTTGTTGCATCTGTTTGCATACCTGAACTTGTAAAAATTTCAGCTCCATTTGAAGTTGACACAAACCATGAATAAGAAGCATATCCGCTGGAGCCTGTCCAATCTGCTATGATATCGCTTCCGTTGCAGTAGCTTTCATCCATTGCAAAACTCATTATCGGAAGAGGCGCACTTACCGGCTGAATTGTAACGTCATCTACGTGAAGGTAGTTTGTTGTTCCTCCATCTATTTCTGGAGTATATTTTTTAAAAACTCCAATTGTTATATAACCTGTGCCAGAAAAATCAGCAGTGAAGCAACCAGTGATTTCATGGTAATTACCGTCAGCTGGCAATAATCCTTCAACTTGGGGATAGTAAGTTTGAACATAGGGTGTAGGCTCAAAATTATCAGGTATGGAATTTGAAATATAGGCGCCAACATCGAGATCTGTCGGTCCACCATCATTCCGAACAAAAAAGGAAATTTTATAGGATTGACCACTTACCAGGCCAGTTATAGTCCCTGTTATCATTTCCTTATATGCATTACCATCATTTTGATCAGATGTACCAGCCAATCCTGCATGACTAACTCCGGTATGTGGCTCATAGCCGAAATTGGAATTACTCTCATTATTATTAATAGGAGAAATCCAATCAGCACTATTATAACTCGAAACCCAATCCTGACAATTATCCATCAAATAATAAAACCCGGGCGCCGTTTGGACTGGTGCGGCAGCTTCCATGGATGAATTCAAAACAGTTTGATTATGCGCAAAGACTGAATATCGCACATCACTACAAAAAGTAAACGACGCATATACTTATTTTTTAAGTTGTGAATTCTCCTCTTTGAGTTGAGAAACTTCCTTTTTCAAATCCAAAATTTGATTGTTCATTTCAATCATGTGCAAGTACATCTCTTCAATTTTTTCCATTTGAATGCGCTGCATTTCGCCCAAGTCAAGGCCGTCTTCTTTAATTTCCTTTTCGTTAGGGACACCCGGTAAGTGACCGTTTTCTAAAATGAAAGCTTCCGTTTCCGGCAGCGTTTTCAGTTCATAGCCTGGTTTAAAACATAATCTGCCCATGTATTTAAATTGACTATCACACCGCGACTATAGAGTTTTCCGTCGTTTTGCAACTGCAAAATTTTTGTTCCATCATTTGCGTAAGCCACTAATGCATGGCCGGTACCATTATTAATAGTAAGTGTAGGGCCAGTACCAATGTTTGTTGCTTTTATTTCACCCTTATTCGTTATTGTGAATCTTACATCTTCTGCTCCAGTTCCAATTTTAACCCCAAGATTAATTAGTGTTTGGCTATTGTTTGTTGCATAACCATTTACTAGTGCTGCTGTTGTTGCATTCACATTGCCTGCTAAAAAACTGCGTGCATAATTTACACCAACCACATGTAATTTATGCAAAGGATGATAGGTTGCAATACCAACATTCGTTTCATCACAACCTGTGAATAATTTATTAGTACCTGCCCACCATTTAGGTATCCCACCCTCTGCACCACAATAATCCAAATCAGCAGGTGGAAGTGATTCTTGTAAAATATTACCAAGATTACCTTTTTTCAATTGGCCATTAGGTAAAATAACGATTATCTCGGATGAATCAGTGAGAGCCGTTATGCCCAAATTCTCCATTTTTACGTTTCCATTGAACTTAGCAGTACCTGACACAATCAAATCTCCAACTAATCTTGCTGTACCTAACACTTTAATATCTTCTTTAAACTTGGCCTCTTTATCAACTATTAGTTTTTCTTTGGCATAAACTCGATTATTAACAACAAGTGAGTCATTAATAACGGTAGGGTTTTGCGCAAATCCATTAAATGAACTTGATAACAAAAAAAGTACAGCCACGACAGCTGCAAACTTTGATAAAAAATAACGGGAAGCAAAAAGTAATTTCATGTGAATTGAGTTTTGATTTTTACAAAGCAATAGTATTCAAATAAATCAATTCGAGTATAAGCAATTCATTAAATTATTGATTTTCACCAAATTTCCCAACGCCCCAACCTGAGTATTATGTAGATGGAAGCCGGTTATTCTCATACAAACGACGTTAATTCATTGACGATTTTTTTTAGAATAGTGTAAAATTTTCTTGCATTAATAATTCGCAAAACGTTTAAAGTTTGTTGTAAAAACTTTAGATACGAATTTTGATTCGCGAAAGAAGCACTTAAAATTTATACGGACACTTTTGTGTGAAATAGATTCTAAAACAAGTTCTTTATCTATACTTCAATGATTTTTCAAAAGTTAAATTGACAATTGGCAGTTTACAGTCGATGCCAATTGCCACTGCATACTGCCAACTAATACTGCACCCCATAATGCCCCTTCATCTCATCAATTGAAATCAAATCTCCTTCTTTGTTTGGAATTATCTGAAGTAAATTTTCTGTTTTGTTTTTATCCAATTTTAATTCAGATGCAATTTTATGGCAGGTTGAAATTTCACCAATCGAAATATCGTTATCCATGGTCATCATCGTAAGACATTTGTGAAATACTTCCACACGCTCACGCAATGTTATTGGTGTAACAGATCGTGCTGGTTTTTCAAATAGGCTTTTTAATTCTTGCTGCGAAAGCTGAAGTTGTTGTGCAGTCCAGAAAATATAACTCACTTCTGACATGTTCACAAAACCATCTGCGCGGGCAATTTCGATCAGGTGTGAAACAAGACTATTTTTTTCGGTTAAGGATTGGTAGCTCATAGATTTATTTTTTAGTCTTGATTTTCATTTGAAAAAAAGTGATTCCAGCCTTGCGCTTTTATTTCTAAAGAGGTTCCGTCACGCGCAATAATATTTGCTCCGGAATTTTTATCGAGATAATGACCAATCACTTTTAAATGTTCGCTGTCTTTTATTTTATCGTAATCAGTTTGTTTGATGGAAAAAGAAGTTCATAATCTTCGCCGCCATTCAAAGCGCAGGTGGTTGGATCTAAATTAAATTCACGTGCTACTCTGAACGTTTCCTGATCCACCGGAATTTTTTCATCGTATAATGCACAACCTAAATTACCTGCTTTGCAGAGATGTAAAACTTCAGAAGCCAATCCATCTGAAACATCAATCATGGAAGTTGGTTTTACGCCCAATGATTTTAAATAATGAATCACATCTTTGCGCGCTTCTGGCTTTAATTGTCTTTCTAAAATATAATCTACACCTTCCAATGCTGGCTGTATAGCAGGGTTCTCTAAATAAATCTGACGCTCACGTTCCAGAACTTGTAAGCCCATAAATGCAGCGCCTAAATTTCCGGTAACAACTAAAAGTTCTTTTTCTTTTCCACCGGAGCGGTAAACAATTTCATCTTTTGCAACTTCACCTACTGCGGTGATTGTGATGATTAATCCGCTCGTTGATGACGTGGTATCTCCTCCTACTAAATCTACCTGATATAGATCACAGGCTTTTTTAATTCCATCGTAAATTTCTTCAACCGCTTCTAACGAAAAACGATTTGACATAGCAATGGAAACTACAATCTGACGCACGTCACCATTCATGGCATAGATGTCTGAAAAATTGACAATCGCAGATTTATAGCCAAGATGTTTCAGCGGTGTGTACATCAAATTAAAATGCACATTTTCCACTAAAGTATCTGTGGTTAACAACATGTATTTATCACCCGCATCAATTACGGCAGCATCATCACCAATTCCTTTAATGGTTGATTCGTGATAAATTTTTACTCCGTCGGCTAATCGATCTATCAAACCAAATTCACCCAATCTTTCTAATTCTGTTCTGTTGTCGTCCATTTTACTTCTTACTTGAATTCATGAGATTTAAAAAATTGCCCTTGACAGAAGCCAAGGGCAATTTAGGAGTTAATACTTTTTGTATTTAGTCTAGCGATCCAATCATTTTCTTTGGGTCAACCCAAGCATCATAATCTTCTGCTTTTACATAACCCAAGCGCACGGCTTCTTCTTTCAAAGTAGTTCCGTTTGCGTGCGCAGAGTTTGCAATTTCAGCTGCTTTATAATATCCGATTTTTGGATTGAGTGCCGTTACCAACATCAATGAATTGTTCAACAACTCTTCGATTCTACGATAGTTTGGTTCAATGCCTTGTGCACAATGTTCATCAAATGAAACACACGCATCACCTAAAAGTTGTGCTGATTCCAAAAGATTTTTTGCCATCATGGGTTTAAAAACATTCAACTCATAATGACCTTGTGCACCACCAACTGATACAGCTACATCGTTACCCATTACCTGTGCGCATACCATGGTCAATGCTTCGCACTGTGTTGGATTTACTTTGCCTGGCATGATAGAAGATCCTGGTTCGTTCGCAGGAATAATTATTTCAGCAATTCCTGAACGTGGACCTGATGCCATCATTCGAATGTCATTTGCAATTTTATTTAGCGATACAGCTAGTTGTTTTAATGCACCATGTGTTTCAACAAATGCATCATGTGCGGCAAGGGCTTCAAATTTATTTTCAGCAGTTACAAAAGGTTGACCAGTAAATTCGGCAATGTATTTTGCTACTAAAACGTCATAACCTTTTGGTGTATTTAATCCTGTTCCGACTGCTGTACCTCCAAGTGCTAGTTCAGCTAAATGTGGTAATGTATTTCTTAACGCTTTTACGCCGTGTTCTAATTGAGAAACGTATCCTGAAAATTCCTGACCCAAGGTTAAAGGGGTTGCATCCATTAAATGCGTGCGTCCAATTTTCACTACGTTTTTATATTCTGCTGATTTTGCTTTTAATGTTTTTGCCAAAGCCAATACACCGGGAATAGTAGTTTCAACCACCATTTTATAAACTGCAATGTGCATTCCGGTTGGAAAAGTATCGTTTGATGATTGAGATTTATTGACATCATCATTTGCCTCTAATGTTTTTCCCTCACCCATTTTACCGCCTGCAATAACATGTGCACGATGCGCAATCACTTCATTCACATTCATGTTAGATTGTGTGCCTGAGCCTGTTTGCCAAATGACTAATGGAAATTGATCATCCAATTTACCAGCTAAAATCTCATCACAAACAGCAGCAATTTTATCACGCTTGTCTGCTGGTAAAACGCCTAAATCACAATTGGCATAAGCAGCAGCCTTTTTTAAATAGGCAAAGCCACGAATAATCTCTAGAGGCATGGAAGCAACCGGGCCAATTTTAAAATTATTTCTGGAACGTTCTGTTTGTGCTCCCCAGTATTTATCGGCTGGTACCTTTACCTCACCAATGGTATCTTTTTCAATTCTATATTCCATTTTGTTTTTTATTTCAGAATTAATTCTAACTTTACCTCGTAAATTTACACGAACAAAATTAATCATTATCTCATGATGGAATCACTCGGTTTAGCATTCTTTCTCTGCGTTGGCCTTATGGCTTTCTGGCTTTTAGTTTTCTTAATGGGTTTTGCAGTTCCTTATTGGTTGACGATTGGAGCTTTACATATGCTGCGTCCAAAAAGATTAGTTGATAATTCAAACGAAGTAGACTCAAATAAGCACTAAGCTTAAATTTATATAGTATTCGAGGGATGTTTGCTTTGGCAGACATCCTTTTTTTATTTCATCAACTCATAAACCCGTTCAACAGGTCGCCCGATCACTGCCTTCTCTCCTTCAATAAAGATAGGCCTTTGCAATAAAATGGGGTGAGCAACAATTGCGTCAATCCATTCTTCTTCTGACAAAATTTTTCCCTCAAATTTTTTCTGATAAATAGATTCAGATGTTCTGACCAGTTCAAACGCCGGAATACCCAGTTTTTGTAATAAGTCTGAAAGAAATTCTTTCGTAGGTTTATTTTTAGTGAGATCTACAATCTCAACATTCAAGTCATTGGCTTTCAAAAAATCAAGCGCAGCAACACTTTTAGTGCAGTAAGGGTGATGTAACATTTTCATTTGATTGCAAGTTACTTAAGATCACCTGAAATTGTAACAAAATCAAGCAACTATTCTTATTATTTCAACGTATTATCCAACACATTAAGGTCTATTTTCGTTTACTTTGTACGACATGATACAACGGATTCTTCTTTTTACAACATTATTATTCCTGTTCAGTACTGGAAATGCCCAGTTCACAACAACAGGCAGTGCATCTCTGACTTCTTGTGGCGAGTGGACTGTAACACCAGATACTCCAAATCAATTGGGATCAATCTATCAGGCAACTCCAGTCAATCTTACAACACCCTTTACGCTAAAATTCTCAGTTAACTTCGGTTGCGATCCATTTGGCGGTGCCGGTTTAGTATTTGTGATGCGCACAGGCCCATGGGTTGTTGGTACTGGTGGCACTGGTATGGGGTATCAAGGTATGACCGGCAACAATATCGGTGTTGAATTTGATACTTATGACAACGGCGGTGCCATTTGGGATATTGGCGCGGATCATATTGGCCTCTTTAAAAGCGGAAGCAACGATCACAATGTTGCAAATCCACTAAATCTTATGGGTACTCCTCCTACTGAAATTATTCCGGGAAATGCAGAGGCAGAAGATTGTCAAACGCACCTTGTAGAAATTAGCTGGATACCCGGTGCAACGCAAACACTCACGGTTAAAGTTGACGGTACAACTTCACTGACTAAAACGCGTGATTTTGTTGGACTTGATTTCGCGGGTAACCCAAATGTATTATGGAACTGGACAACCTCCACAGCTACCACTCAGAACAATGCTCAAATCGTTAAGATTGCACTGGAACCAGACTTCACCATTTCGGCAACAAACTGTCCGGGTCAGCTCATTAATTTTACAGATAATTCATACGCGCAAAACACCATTACCAACTGGTCATGGGATTTTGATGGATTAGGAGCTTCCACCTTGCCAAATCCCTCCTTTACCTTTGCCACGGCGGGGAGTTATGCAGTTGAACTCACTATAACTGATAATACCGGATGTACAAGTACAGAAACAATAGATGTTGGTGTAGGATTTATTGTCGATCCAACCGCAGATAATTCGCCTATTTGTCCAAACAGTTCTACCACACTTCATGCGAATGCTGCTCCTTATGTCGGTAACTCCTGTTGCTTTGATTTGGTGCTAGGAGATTTATGGGATGACGGCTGGGCAGGAAATACAGTAGACGTAGTGGTCAACGGAACTCCGCTCGGATCTTACGCACCACCAATTAATGGCTCTGGAGGACCTTATTATCATACTTACAATCTCTGTTTTGACCACGGTGATGTGGTCGAATTTATCATCAGTGGAAATTTATACCCTGCCGAATGTACCTATACGCTTTATGATGCCGGAGGTGCAGTAGTATTATCAGTGCCAGCTGGTGTTGGCACCTGGATTAACGGCGCAACACAAACTTATACTGTGAACTGCGGAATAACGCCGCCTGCATATACCTACCTTTGGGATAACGCTGGTATGTTGGGTGGAGGAAGTACTCTGGCTGATCCTACCGCAACAGTACCGTCAACAACAACTTTCACAGTTCAGGTTACCGATCCAGGAACGGGTTGTACTATTTCAGATGTAGTAACCGTAGTTACTTCTCCACCTGTTACCGCAACTATTAGCGGAAACCAAACTGTTTGTCTTGGAAATAGCGCAAACTTGCAAATCACCTTTACCGGTACCCCACCATTTTCAGCAACTGTTGCCGGACCCGGAGGCCCTTATTTGTTGACGGGAATTGCAACAATGGTTCACAATTTCAGTGTCACGCAAGCAGGCACTTATACACTCACTGCTTCAAGTGGTAATGGGTGCACAGGAACTTTTTCAGGAACCGGTGTTCTGACGGTTATCACACCGCCAAGTGTTGACATTACTGCATCGGCGACCTATTGCAATGGTGATGTGATTGCAGCACTGAATGTTGTTTCCGGCGGTACCGGAACCGTAAATTGGTATGACAATGCTGGTTTGGTTGGTCCACCAATCGCAACCGGATTAACTTATACTCCCCCATCAATTCTGGGTTCAACAACCTATTATGCTGCAACAACTGAAGCTGTTTTGGGTTGCGTTGGACCTTCAGATAACGTCACTATTACGGTAAATCCAATTCCCCCTGCACCGGGTTTTACAGGACCAACTACTTATTGCGAAGGTGAATTACCAACCCCACTGACAGGTATTCCAACTTTAGGTGGTACCATGACGTGGTATGCAGATGCAGGTTTAACAACTGTTCTTTCAACATTAACTAGTTTTAATCCAACTCTCGTTGTAGGTACATTTACAATCTATGTCACCGAAACTGCTAACGGATGTGAAGGTCCTGCAACACCCATCGTAATAATTGTTAACCCAACTCCGTCAGCTCCAATTATCACCGGTGATCTTTTATATTGTGAAGGGGAAACACCAACGGCACTTATTGCCACACCGACTATGGGTGGAACCATTGCCTGGGAAAATGCCCTTGGTGTTAATGTTGGAGCCGGTACAAGTTTCACACCACCGCTTGCAAATGGATTATCCAATTTTACCGCAACAGAAACGCTCAATGGCTGCACCGGGCCCTCTTCAACAGCAACCATTGAAGTACAACCAGCACCATCAGTCAGTGTTACAAATTCAATCAGCATTTGTTTGGGGGATTCTGTTTTGGTAACAGCGCTGAATAATGGATACGATATTACGTGGAGTGATTTGCAAACAGGTGAATCCGTTTATCTTGGACCGGATACAACAACTCTGTTTTATGTGACTGCTACAAATCCGTTGTGCGGTTTTGCGGTAGACAGCATTAAAATTATTGTCAACTATAAACCAAATGTTATTGCAGGAACAGACACTGTAATTGGAATTGGTGGTGAAGTTGAATTATGCGCTGAATCGGATCCTGGTGTCACCTATTCTTGGATACCAGAACCAATGGAATGTCTGAATGAAGATTGTTCTGAAATTTATGATGTACCCGATCAGGCTACACTCTATGTTGTGATTGTTACCGATCCAATTGGCTGCGAAAACAGCGATAGCGTTTTGGTAGATATCAATGGATACATGGAAATTTTTGTTCCAAACATTTTCTCACCAAATGGTGATGGAAGTAATGATTTTCTGGTGATCAACGGACCACGTTTATTCAACTACTACATTGAAATTTATGACCGATGGGGAAAACGCGTATTTGAATCAACTGAACAAAAAGATTATTGGGATGGAAAACTAAATGGATCAGACCTTGCACCACAAACTTTTGTTTACATGATCAGCGGAGAAACAGTTTTAGGAGATCAGGTAAAAAAAGAAGGAAACGTTTCAATCATAAAATAACCAACCTGTTCTCAGAAAATCACGTCCATTAATTTATTAATCGTTACTATGAAACAAAATTTACTTGCCGCATTTGCCTTGATTTCATTAACATCAGTATACAGTCAAGGCGATGCTCCAACGCCAGTCCAAAACATAACCGGTGCTCCGGACTGGGGATATGTAACAAAATCAGCAGGTGATTCTTGTGGCACTTATTTCAATAATTATATTGGATTGCAAAAAACATCTGGAGTATTGCAAGAATATTTGCGAACTGGTGATGCCGTCGATTTTCTTTGGTATGCTGGACGCGCTCAACGCTTTACTACCAATCAACCGGTTGAAGTTAGTGGAGTTGAATTCTTTGCGTATGAAACTTCACCTCTTGATTCTGTAATGGTAATTACTTCTTTACACAGTTACCTCCCATTAATTGATTCAGTTGGTCCTGAAATCGCAAGAGATACAGTATACGTCAAGCATACAAGTTTTACATTGGTTCTTCCAAACATTTCAGTAAAAAGTTATTTTGACGCTCCAGTTACAATGACAACTGATTATATCATTGCAATGCATTCAACGCAAAATGAACAATTAATTATTGTTACAAATGACTATTCAGCGAATGATGGAAATGGTGAGGGTTATTCTTATGCTCTTTATCAAAATCCAGATTATCCAGCTGATGATGCATGGACAAATGTATTGACCGATCCATTTCTCAGTTTCGATTATGATTATCTCATGAATCCACTTGTTAAATATGATTTGTATAATCCATTCACAATTTTAAACGATACAATTTGTCCAGACGCGATTAATGCAGGTTGTGTTTCCTATACCCAAGTTGGTAATTTTACGAATCACATGTATAACTCACAATCATCGTCTCCAACTACTCACAACCGCTGGTTATGGGGTGATGGTTTTCAAAATGTTGATTTGATGAGCGCGTGTCACACCTATGCAAACGCCGGAACTTTTGATATCAATTTAAGAGATACACTTTTCAGACATGATTTTGCGTCTCCGTATTGTATTGTTGACGTAACGCAGCCTATTCTTGCGCTTGATGTTCCTGTTCCTTCATTTACATTTACACAAGATGGATTAACTGCCGACTTTACAAATACCTCAACAAATTCAGATTCCGTTTGGTGGGATTTTGGTGATGCTTCTACAGGAACTGATTTGAATACCCCAAGTCATGCATATACAACTGTTGGTGCGTTTGATGTTTGGTTATACGCCTACAATCAATGTCACGTGGATTCAACCATGCTGACTGTAGTAACAGATGATTTAGGATTTGAAACAAACGCTGCAACACTTGAAATTTATCCAAACCCTGCTAATACACAATTCGTAGTTGCCGGCTTGAATGGCGAATCCCAAATTGAAGTATTAAATATTTTAGGTGAGAAAGTTTATTCAGTCAGAAGCAACAATTCACAAGAATCTATTTCTGTGACTAATCTTCCAACAGGAACTTATTTCGTCAAAATCTCACAAAACGACAAGATGGTTACCAAAAAACTAGTGGTCAAACATTAATCGAAAAAGTTTTCTTTCTAAGAAGCCCGGCTGAGCAGTCGGGCTTTTTTATTGCAGTTGCTTGAGCATTTAGCAGCGCAAGCAGACATTTCACAAAATAGCCGTAATTTTGTAGCATGAGACGTCATGTCCGCAATCCGCTTTTTTTATTCTACCTGCTGGTAATTTATATTGTCACGCAATTTAGTTGGTGGCTTTATCTGATTGCGAGTTTGTATGGTAAGATCTATACTGACCCAAACTTGCTTGAGAAAAAAACGCTCATGCTGGTTGGTGAAGGAACCGTTTTTGTGATCATACTTTTTGGTGGTGTATTCATGATCAAACGCGCTTATAAAAAAGAAAATGATCTCAATAAATTACAAGAGAATTTTTTGCTTTCAGTGTCGCATGAATTAAAAACACCTATCTCATCGGTAACGCTTTTTTTGCAGACTCTCCAAAAAAGAGATCTCCCTGAAGCCAAGAGAGAAGAAATCTATAATCAAAGTCTCACTGAAATAAAAAGATTGGAAAGCTTAGTCTCCAATATTCTCATCACACGTAGTATTGAAAACAAAAACTACTTTTTGAATAAATCAGACATTCAGCTCAACGAATTAATTCAACACACTCTGGATGCGCTTCAAAAAACTGCTCTGAAAAACCACAGCGTTGAAAGTGAATTAGAATCGTGCACACTTTCAGCAGACCGCGAATCATTTGTCAGCATCATCACAAACCTCTTGCAAAATGCTGCAAAATATTCACCTGCAGGCAGTGAAATAAAAATCAAACTGCAGAAAAAAAACCAAACCCTTACCCTTGAAATTTCAGACCAGGGAATTGGAATTCCGGATGCAAAAAAGGCACTTGCTTTCACACGATTTTACAGAGATGAAAATGAAATGACACGCAAATCAAAAGGAACCGGTTTGGGATTATTCATCACTAAATTTCTTGTAGAACAACACGGCGGTTCAATCGAACTAAAAGACAACACACCCCAAGGCTTGCGGGTTACCATAAAATTCAATGCGCAGTAAAAAATCAGATTATGGCAAGTAAAAAAGTAGCATTACTAATTTTGGATGGTTGGGGTCACGGTGATCATTCCAAATCAGACGGAATCTTTAATGCAGAAACACCCTTCGTTGATTCGCTTGAAAAAAATTATCCAAATGCAGAATTACTCACCAGTGGTTTACACGTTGGTTTGCCCGATGGTCAAATGGGTAATTCTGAAGTAGGCCACCTCAATATAGGAGCTGGCAGAATTGTTTATCAGGAATTGACTCGAATTAACAAGGCCATTGTTGACGGCGAATTTCAAACGAATTCTGTTCTAATCGAAGCTTTCGATTATGCCAAAAAAACCGGAAAAAAAATTCACCTTATCGGTTTGGTTTCTACGGGTGGTGTTCACTCATCACAAGAACATGTTTATGCACTTTGTGATCTTGCAAAAGAAAAAGGAATTGAAAATATTTTCATCCACGCATTCACAGATGGACGTGATTGCAATCCAACTACTGGTCGCGGGCACATTACAGAATTAGAAAAACATCTCAAAACATCTGCCGGAAAAATTGCCACAGTTGTTGGAAGATATTACGCCATGGATCGCGACAAACGCTGGGAGCGTATTGCCCTTGCCTATGATCTTTTGGTAAACGGAAAAGGTGAACCCGTTTCAGCAGCCATCGATGCGATTGAAAAATCATACGCAGATAATATCACAGATGAATTTATCAAACCTTTTGTTGTAACCGAAAACGGGAATCCGATTGCAAAAATAGAATCGGGTGATGTTGTAATCTCGTTTAACTTCAGAACAGATCGTTGCCGTGAAATCACAATGGCACTTACTCAACAAGACTTTCCGGAATTCAACATGAAGAAAATGGATCTTCATTATGTGACGATGACCAATTATGACGATACGTTTAAAAATGTACGTCTTGTTTTTGATAAAGACAATTTAGAAAATACCCTTGGTGAAATTGTTTCCAAAAATAAATTGACACAAGTTCGAATTGCAGAAACTGAAAAATATCCGCACGTGAGTTTTTTCTTCTCAGGTGGCAGGGAAAAGAATTTGAAGGTGAACGCAGAATCATGATTCAATCACCAAAGGTTGCAACCTATGATTTAAAACCAGATATGAGCGCGCTTGAAATTACTGACGCTATCTGTTTTGACATGGAAAAAAACGGACCCGATTTTATTTGTCTGAATTTTGCAAATACAGATATGGTGGGTCATACAGGTGTATACTCAGCAATTTTAAAAGCGGCAGAAGCTGTTGATGCTTGCGCAAAAAAAGTAGTTGAAAAAGGATTGCAACACGGTTACTCATTTGTGATTATTGCAGATCATGGAAATTCAGATTACGCTATTAATCCGGATGGATCCCCGAACACGGCACACTCGATGAATCCAGTTCCAATTATTGTGATTGATTCAAATGTGAAAAAAGTTGAGTCCGGAATTTTAGCAGATGTTGCTCCTACTATTTTACACCTGATGGGTCTTGAAAAACCGAAAGAAATGACTGGCAAAATTTTGGTGAGTTGATTTTCTCTAATGAAACTACAACAAGCTCTTTTTCTTTCCAGCAACAAAATCTTTCAAATAGAAGGGCTCAAAATAAGCTACATCTACAAAATCATTTGCTGCAAATTTTTCTGCTGATAAGCGAATCATTCCTTTTGCAGAAACTTTGAGATCTGTATTAAATCGAGCGTTTGGATGCGCAATCAATCCCTTACATTTTTCAGCGCCGGGTCCAACAAATAAAATTTTACGATCTGCCAAAAAAGTGGAGAACGAATTTTCATCGATTACAATTGCTTCAGTTTTTTGAATTTCTTAAGCGTTTTATCAAACAATGCTGCATATACTTCCATGCGCATCGCATCAAACATCGGGCAAATTAAATCACAATCTGTTTCAACTAAGGCGGCCAATGATTTTAATGAATTTATTGCAATCAAAGGTACGTCCAGAGCGTAACAAAGTCCTTTTGCTGTTGACGTTCCAATGCGCAAACCAGTGTATGATCCCGGGCCTTCACTAACGGCAATGGCACCCAACTCTTCCAATTTTTTACCGGCCGATTTCATGACGTCTTCAATAAAGACGTTCAAATTTTCAGCATGCGAAAATTGTTCAGTAGAAATTTCTTTGGTAAAAAGTTCAGCTCCGTTTTGAGCAAGTGATACAGAACAAACTTTTGTTGCTGTTTCAAGATTTAGAATGAGTGCCATTTATTCAATAATCATAATTGTCACACGTCGATTCGCCTCTTCTTCCATTGCGTTTTTTGGCTTTTCGTAGATCATTTGTGTTGCGCCGTAACCAACTGCAGTCAATCGCGATTCATCAATTCCATTGTCCTTTAACCATTTTTTCACGGCCTTGGCCCTGTTCTCAGAAAGGGTCATTGAATGTTTTGGATTTTTATTTCCCGGATCATTTACGTGACCCTGAATTTCGATTCTCACTGATTCATTTAAGGCTAAAAAATCAAGAAGTCGTTTTAAAGCCGGCATTGAGATTGGTAAAAAATCTGCAGCATCCTGACTGAATTTAATATCTTCAAGTAATAATTTTTTACCGGGCGCTAATCGCTCCAGTTCAATCACTATCTCTGTGTCCGTAGTAGCATCTTTTTCCATGGTGATGTCACGCACATAAATAAAATAACCTTGTGTATTCGATTCAACGTGTAACGTTTTTGCAGATGTCGAACTAAAAATAAAATCAGTTCCCATAAACAAAGCATTATCCTGATTTACACCACTGACTACCAAATTTGCCTCAACAGGTTCGCCGGTTTCTTTATCGCGAATTTTCAAACGCACGTAATGATCATCTTTATTTTTTCTGAAATCTTGCACTTTTGAAGCTGTGCTTCCAATGGTTCCGATTCGATTGTAGCGCACGCGCACATGACCGGTGTACGTCGAATTGGTGTGAATCAATAAATAAAAAACATCGCCGATTTGTGCAGGAACTGATGGCTTAAAATTTTCACCGCGTGGATTTTGCTCAGCCCCTTTTGTATAATACATTGACATGTCATACAAAATTGGAACTACTTTATCAGACTCTAATTTCTCACAAAACGTATTGTCTTCTGCACGAAACATCAGATAACTGAAATCGACATTATTCTCTGTAAAAATTTCAAATTCAAAAAAGCCTTCTACGTTTGGTTCTAGTCTGAGCCAAACTGAATTCACCTCATGAAAATCCGGATACATGTTGACAAAATCATCACGCTGACCATAATTACCAGGGAACTGAATTTGCGATTCAGTGGTATAGTCAAAGACTTCAAGTGCACCAAAACAATCTGCAAACGAACTGGAGTAATGCATTTTAAACCCTTGCCCGAATGACATTCCGGTAAGCAGCATAAAACAGATTCCAATAACTACGTTTCGCATCACTTCTACTAAATATAATCTAAATTTACCAAATTCTTCATAATTCATGCTAAAGTATTGCCTATGAATTCTACAAAATCTTTATACGAACTTTTAGGCGATGATCGTCTCAACCAACTTTTACGCACATTTTACGATAAAGTTTTCTCTAGCCCCATAATTGGCGGGCTCTTTAATCACACTCAGAAAGAGGTGATTATGGATAAACAGTTTTGTTTTCTCACGCAGTTTTTAGGAGGCCCACCGCGATACAATGAAAAATATGGAATCCCTAAAATGAAGCTGCGTCACATGCCTCACAAAATTGATGAGGCATCAAAAAATGAGTGGTTGAAGCTGATGAAAGAATCCATTGACGGTTTGGAATGGGATGAAGATTTAAAGATTGCTTTGTACAATTGCTTTCCAAATGTGGCAGAGCATATGCGGAATTCTTGACTTCGACAGATTCAGTCTGCGCTCAAGGGCTCACAACCTGTCTTAAGAATGAATCATCGTGTAACGTAATTCCTTAACTTCGGTATAGGATTTGATCAGCAAGTAGATATGAAAGGAAGCTCACTTAAATTATTTATTTTACTCAGCGGTTTATTTTTTATTTCGTTTGTTTCAGAAGAGCGTGATAAAAATTATGTTTACTGGGATACACGCTCCGTGACCTGGGAAGATTTTAAAGGAAGAGCACCTTCGAACAGTCCGTTTGTAGCCATGACCTGGTCTGCCATTCGTTTTAACTTTTCAGGTGAAGGCAATAAGGTGAATGTTTCCATTGAAACTGTTTTTGATCCCAAACAATCGTGGAAGAAAAAAAACGTGGACGATCATATTCTGAATCACGAACAAAAACACTTTGATTTGACAGAAGTTTATTCGCGCATTTTAAGAAAAGAAGTACAGGAAACTAAATTCAAAAAGTACGAATCGATCAGCAACGATTTACAAAAACTCTTCCAGAAAAATTTTGCCGCCTGCGATAAAGCACAAGACAAATACGATAACGAAACGGAGCACTCCAAAAAGAAAGATCAGCAACTTTTATGGGATACCAAAATTGACTACATGCTGGATTCGCTTTCAAGTTGGGCGACGAATGATTTTGTTTTGGATGTGAGTTATTTGTTGGATTGAGTTCTCTGACTTCGACACATCAGGCATAGCTAGTAATTACAAATATCAAAATTCAAATTACAAAATTCAAAACCTTAAACCGAAGCCGTCATTCTGAACTCGATTCAGAATCCCATGAGGTTAACGTTAGACCGTTTTCTGAAAGAAAATTGGAAATATTTTCGAAGATTTTAAGAACCCGAGATTAACTCGAATTTGTTTGAGCCAAGATCACCATTTGATTCCAAAAATCGAATCAGCCTAATCAGCGATTTTTTTGTCTGCGCAATCAGCGGGAAAATGTGTCGTGGGTAATATTTCCCGCAGATTTTCGCAGATTTTGAAGGCCGCAGATTTTCGCAGATTTTTTGTACTCAAGAAATTATCCAAAAAAATAAAATCTTACTTTTTAATTCGATCAAATGAAAGTGCTATGCCAGTTTCAAATGTAAGTGGGAAACGGTAATCGAAGTTGTGGGAAACGGGTAATATGGAATACCCAGCTGGCCAAAACTCATGTCCTTTATTTTCATCTTTTTTAAGTGTGATTATATTTTGTGAAAGTCGAAAATAGACGTCAATAAATTTAATGCGATACGAGACTGATGCTGTCAGAAGAGCCTGAACAGTTGTATTCGACCAACGTCCTCTACCCAAACCAATTATTACAGAATAACCATCCGTTTTTCGCCACAAATCATCCATTGCTCCGAAATAAGAAATTCCGAGACCAGCACCAACCCAAATATTACTTCCAATTAATTTATTCAATAGAATCGTAGAGCTAATGCCAGCAAACTTTTGTTCGCTCTGCATTGTTCCTTGAATACCAGCTGAGACATTTGCCGGATTATAATTTGTGTCCGGATAAAAATATTCTGTCAAACCATTCGCTTCAGTGAGTGTCAGTCGAATCTGATCCGAAAAATTTCCGCGATAAAAAGAAAATGACTGATGAATTTCAAGTGCTGGTCTTGCTAACCAATTTACTCCAATATTGATGACATATTGATTGGAAAATTGAAAATTTTTGTAGTTCAATGTGTAAGCTTCATTTTGATAGATTTTAAAAAAATCTGATCCATTTGGACAAACCGCATCCTCAAAATCTTTCAATCCCCAAAACATCATTGAATGAAAACCACCGCCTACAGAAAAACGATATTTATTCTGCGCAGTTGAACCCAATGCGTCAATTATAAATATGAAAAGCAGAAGTTTTTTCATGATAGTAAAACAAATAAGAGAGGTGAAAAGTTACAAGCGGTGATGATAACTTTCTCGCAGATGGACGCAGATTAAAAGCGCGGAGTTTCGCTAATTTTTTTTTGCGGAATTCAAATCATTCTTACTTTTTAATCTTATCAAGCGAAAGCGCTATTCCAGTTTCAAAACTTAAGGGGAAACGGTAATCGAAGTTGTGGGACCCTGGAAAGAAATTAAAAAGCTCGATACTTGAACGCCATTCACTATATCCTTTGTTTTCGGTTTTCTTCATGGTCAATACAGAGTTCCCTACATTTGCATAACAGCCTAAAAATTTCCATTGCCATTTTACATTTAGTGATAAACCCAGTTGACTGGTCGAGTAAAAGCCAGTGGCTCTCATCAAATAAACCGGCCTGTAACCTCGACCTTTTCGCGTATCTTCAGCCCTCAACCAGTAGTCATCCGAACCATAAAAAATCCAATAAATTCCACCTCCAAAACTGAAATTTTTTTCGTTTGTCTTTTTATAATATACCAATGATGTACTGTATCCATAAAGTTCTCGATTCGAAGAAATAAATGAACTATTTCCAGATATAACATTAGTCGAATTATAAACTGTGCTGCTATGGTAAACGGTATCTTGACTATGACTTAAAAGCGTCAAACGCAGTCGATCTACAAACGTGCCTTTAAAGAAAGAAAAAGACTGTGCTAAACTCCAATTTGAACGCTCAAACCAATTAACAGTGAAACCAAGAGAATAATTTTTTGATGAACTGAAATTGACATAATCCATTTGATACACTTCTTCATTATAAATTCTATAAACGTCATCATCTTTCGGACAAACAACATTGTCAAATGTTTTGAATCCGGTAAAAATTAGTGAATGCTGGCCCGCACAAATTGAAAAACGATATTTACTTTCTTGACCAAAAGAATTAGCCACAATCAACAAAAAAATTAAGATCAGACTTCGTTTCATGGTAGTAAAACAAATTGGAGCGGTGAAAAGTTACAATCGGTGATCGGCCTTTACCCTAGGGAGATTTCGATCCGCAGAGGTCAACAAGCATCCAAAGGAGTGAATTATGTAAGCTCTGCATCTGCATCTGCAACACAATCGGTCATGATTGGAGTGACCTTTACGATTCACGGTAGTGACCCAAAATACTGGCCATAATGAAAAAGCGATACAAAATTCTGTTGGCGATTCTCTTCTTTTTAGGAATTAGTTTTGTTGCGCTTTATCAATACCGTGTTGCTATTGTTTCGTATATCGTTCCTGTGATTACGAATGACACAATCAATATTGTAATTGAGAATGATACTGCTTATGTTCGGACAAGACTGATTGCCGTAAACAAATCATTTATTCCTTTACAAATCGACAGCATCAAATACAAAATTGGATTGATGCATAAAGTGTATTTGCATGAAGAAAAATATTTAGGGATTCATCTTGAGTCGTATTCAGCAGACACGTTTGAATTTTCACTGAAGATTCCGATTGGTGAATTGATGCGCGATTTGAAAGAGGTCAGAGAAAAAACTAAACAAGCCAATTATTCGATTTTAGTTGCGCTTCAGTATTCAACCATTTTTGGGAGAGTTGATTTACCAATTAACGTGGGAGCAAAATTTCGCATCCCCACTCCACCTGAAATCAATGTGCAAAAAGTTGATTATACAAAAGTAAAACTTGATTACATGCTAGCTGATGTGCGTATCAAAGTAACCAACTTCAACGAAATCAAAATGACGATTGAAACCATCAATTATATACTCGACGTGCCTGGCCAGGGAACAGCAATTGGAAAATATACGGAACCCATTACAATCAGTCCACAATCTGAAATGTACGTTGATTTGCCAGTCAGAATCGAACTCGATCATTTCTTAAGTAATCTCAGAGACATTGCTGAAGATAACGATGTCTACAATTATATTCTGACTTGCAATGCCGTCATAAAACCCTTTAAAGAGGGCCAAAAACCTATGATTATTGAACTCACTAAATTGGGAACACTCGAATTAAAAAAACCAAAATTCCATCCGAAGATTTCAAAATTTGAAAAAACGTTGCGTAAGTTTTTTTCTGGGAAAAAGAAAAATTGAAGACACAAAAAAACCGGCACTTCGACTACGCTCAGTGACCGGTTTTTCCAGAATTACTTTTTTACTGCTGAAATAAACTAGTTTTAATCCGAGGCCTGAGGCCCTCGAAGGCCGACTAGTTCATTCTTTTCTGCAATTCTTTATTCAATGCTTCTAAGAAATCTTCAGTATAAACATAATGTGAATCGTTCAGATTTTTTCCGTGAACACACACCGCTAAATCTTTTGTCATCACACCGCTTTCTACGACATCCACACACACTTTTTCAAGAGTCGTACAGAATTTTGCAAGCTCAGCGTTATTATCCAATTTAGCGCGGTGACCTAAGCCACGGGTCCATGCAAAAATAGATGCAATTGGATTAGTCGATGTTTTTTTACCTGCCATGTGATCACGGTAGTGACGTGTTACAGTTCCGTGTGCCGCTTCTGCTTCCATCACTTCGCCATCTGGTGTAATCAATACAGACGTCATCAAACCAAGTGAACCAAAACCTTGCGCAACAGAATCAGACTGTACATCACCGTCGTAATTTTTACAGGCCCAAACAAATGACCCGTTCCATTTCAAAGCAGATGCAACCATGTCATCAATCAAACGGTGCTCATAAACAATACCTGCTTCTTCTTTGAATTGTGCATCAAATATTTCCTGAAAGATATCTTTAAAACGACCATCGTATTTTTTTAAGATGGTGTTTTTTGTAGAAAGATAAAGTGGCCATTTTTTTGCTAACGCGATGTTGAAACATGACAATGCAAATCCACGGATTGACTCATCAATATTATACATACCCATTGCAACACCAGCGCCTTTGAAAGAATATACTTCGTGTTCAATTACTTTTCCGTCTTCACCTTCAAATTTCATGGTTAATTTTCCTTTTCCCGGAACCAAAAAATCAGTTGCTTTATATTGATCACCAAATGCGTGACGCCCAACAATAATTGGCGACGTCCAGTTAGTAACCAAACGCGGCACATTTTTACAAACGATTGGTTCACGGAAAACAGTACCATCCAGAATATTGCGGATAGTTCCATTCGGTGATTTCCACATGGATTTCAAATTGAATTCCTTTACACGCGCTTCATCCGGTGTGATAGTTGCGCATTTGATTCCAACTTTATATTTTTTAATCGCTTCAGCAGCATCAACAGTTACCTGATCTGAAGTGGCATCTCTGTGCTCTACTCCTAAATCGTAGTATTTAATATCTACATCTAAATAAGGAAGAATCAATTTATCTTTAATGAACTTCCAGATAATGCGGGTCATTTCATCTCCGTCCAATTCTACAACGGGATTTGCTACTTTAATTTTTGCCATTTTATCGTGTGGTTTAAAAGGGGTTCTTTATTCTAAGCAAATGTAATTATTTTTTTACCTCAATCTCCTCTAAATAAAAAGTACCAGGTGTTGAGCTTTCATATGTATACCGTTCCCACACGCCATAAAGGCGCACAGTACTTTTGTATTTAATTTCCTTACCCAAATAATCGCGCAAAATTAAATCGGCACTCGTATAATTATCCGGAAAATCATTCATCGTACTTGGACCTTCTCCTAGTCTGATTGGCATGGTGGTAATGTCTTTAACACTGCTGTTTTTAAGATCAAGCGAGATTTCGTTGGTATAAGCAAAAACGATTGATGGAATATCCAATTTTCCATCCACATAACAATAGACATGATGCAAAGCGGTATCGTTCATCATTTCGGCAGTTAACATGACTGCATCAGCAAAAACTACCGGATCAAAATCGCCTGTAAGTGATTCAATCTTTATGACATCTGCGCAAACATAACCAGCTAAAATCGTTTCCGACTTAGTAGCAGTAACACGGATTTTGGAACCAATGGTAAGTACAGAATTATCATCAGCAAAAATCTGCAAATCAGTGGGAAGAAATTCTGCTGGCAACTCTTTGATTTGATTTTTGCCAGTGCCAAGCGGAATAAATAAATTCAGTTCAAAACCCGCCTTTTGGTTTCGTCTTTCATAAACAGGAACCACAATTCCTCCATTGCTCTGATCAACCAAGCTGCCGGGGTCGCCAATATATCCTTCAAAAATAATTGCAGTTTCAGGCTCAATAGAATCTTTTTCCAACTCTTGCCAACTCACTTCAACCGGATCAACTTGAATTTTTTGATCTGTTGAATCTTCAGTAATCAAAGCATCTTCAGAAGAAGATCCACTGCATGAAACAAGAGAAAAAAGAGTGCTTAAAAAGACAGCAAAAAAGAATGTTTGTTTCATGAGCATCAAATTAATACTCAAAGAAACTAAAAAAAGAGCAATCTGATCTGGATTAATCTACGAATTCAATGGTTTGAATCATTGCATCTGCTTCACGGATGTACTCTCGCTTATCGTAGTTTGGACCGTAGATATAAACACAAACCGTTACAACAGATTTACGCGATTCATGATGAATCGCATACTGCACAAAGGGCCCGCCACCAAAAGCATCCGGATTCCCAGCATGCTTCCAGAGTCCTCTAATTTCAACTGCGTAAGCATCTTTGAATTTGACAATTTTACCTTCAGGTTTGTAATATTCATCGTATTCAGTTGCCATATAAGAGCCTTTCACTTTGCCGGGTACGTGATATTTTAAAGTCGAATCACGATCGCGTAAAACGCCAGCAACAGTTAATTGACTTGTATCAGAATAAGGTTTGGACCAGATTAAAATTCCTTGTTGTATCCAGTAGGTATCGCTGCCTGGTTCCATTGTAGCATTTGCCATTACTTGTTTTGAGCGATCGCGTTTGATCCACATAAAATCAGATGAGTCCACTTTAATGCCGCATAATTCTGGCAATGAAATTGAAATGCCGAATGCTTCTTTTGCACGCTCTTGTATCGCTTTATTTGGTCGTTTGATATATTCATCTTTCAATAAATCCAATTCAAATTTATTGAAGAGATTCACGACATAAGCAAACTCATTAACGATGAAACTATACATTCTGTCCGGGTCAGAATCTTTAATGATGATGAACAACTGACCTTTTGCAAAATAATTTTTCTTTTCAATGATTGCAGTTTCCTTGTATGTGGAATCATGATCAATCATCACTTTCAAAATCATGCGATTCATTTGACTCACATGATCCAATTCATCGGGACGCATGTGCCATACATCAAACATGGGTTCTGGTCTCAGATAAGGTCCTTTGGCATTTTGATCCAGATGATACATCACCGCATCACCCATAGCTCCCATCCACATATCTTCTTCCATCAAAAGAACAATCTGACCGTGCGGGCCACTTGCATCTGGCAATAAATCTTCACGCGTTAAAGACGGTCCGCAGGAAACAAATACAAGCGATAAAACTGAAAAAAGTAAAATTCTCATGGTGCAAGACTTCTAAAGAGTTCCAATAATAATTTTTTGACCGGGCTGTAAATGTTTTGGATCTACTCCCTTGTTCATCTCTTGTAATTTGTCAAATGGAATGCCAAATTTTTGACTCACGGTCCACAAACTTTCACCTGATTTTAACGCGTAATATTTATAATTCCCATCATTGGTAGTAGTTGGCGTAGTAGTGGTTGTAGTGGTGGTGGTATTTGTTGTTGTCGTTGTGGTTGATGAAGTGGTAGTAGTTGTTGAGCCAACGGGAGTACCGGTATTCTCCATAAACTTCTTTTCTACAATCATAATCGTGAGTTTTTGTCCCGGGTAGATTGTATTCGTTTTTAAATTATTCCAGGTTTTAATTTCGGTCATCGTGACACCGTACTTTTCTGCAACCTGAACAATGGTTTCGTTTGGACCAACTGTATGCGTTTTCTTTTTTTCCATGGTCACAAAACGTGAACCTGTTGAATCAAGATGTGCATCGAGTGCATACAAACTATCTTCATGCTGAAGGAAAAGTGAAATTTTTTCAATCGGCAAGGTGATGCATTGTTTATGATCTGTGTGCGGAATGATATCCGTTTTATAAACCGGATTCAGATACATAAAATCTTCTGTGCTGATGTCCAGAATAGAATCTACATGTGAAATACGAACCGCATGTTGCAGGCAAACTGTATCTACTTCATAAAAGTGTTTTTTCACTTCTTGCGGAACAATATTGTGCTCCGCATAATAGGTCATCATGTAAAGCATCGCAATAAAATTTGGAACATACATTTGAGTTTCCTCTGGTAAAAAAGGGCGTACTTCCCAATACGTCATTTTTCCACCTGAACGTTGAATGGCTTTGTTCACATTTCCAGGACCAGCATTGTAGGCAGCTAATGCTAAACTCCAATCTCCATATAAACCGTATAAATACTTTAAGTACTTGCAAGCCGCGTCAGTAGCCAGTTCGGGATTCATGCGCTCATCTACATACGAATCACTTTCAAGGCCATACATGCGTCCGGTTGGATACATAAATTGCCACAAACCGGTTGCACCCACTCTTGATTTTACAGTCGGTCTTAATCCACTTTCAATGACCGAAAGATATTTAAGCTCCATTGGAATTCCGTATTTATCGAGGTAGGTTTCATACATCGGGAAATACAATTTCGATCTTCCTAAACAAACTGCTGTAAAAGTTCTGCGCTTGCTTACAAAATATTTTACAGTACTTAATACTGCTGCATTGATTTCTATGTCAATGATAGTTTGCTGATCCAGTTTTTTTAATCGCGCAATATAAACCGAGTCAGAAAAAGTAGGTTTATAATCTTCTTCATAGCCCAATGAATCAATGATGTGATACGCTTTTTCTTTTCCCCAAACTTCTTTGTAATGTTCAAAGATGGACGATTCTACCACATCTATAAATCTCAAATAAGTAAGTGAGTCTGGATTTGTTTGCGCAAGATTAGCCGAATCAATTTGTGCAGATGAAATCTGACAAAAAAATAAAGTAGCAAAAGCGATTATTAATTTTCTAAAATTCATTGCTGCAAAACTTAGTTGCAGTTTGACATCAGATAATCAGAAAATGAAAGCAGACCCGCTTCGTCAAAATGTTTTCCCATTACCTGAATACCAAACGGCAATCCATTGGTATGATTTCCTAAAGGTAATGAAATTGCCGGATTCCCCGAAAGGTTTGCCTGAACCGTAAAGATATCCTGCAAATACATGGTAATCGGATCTGAAACATTAGCACCAATTTCAAAAGCAGTGGTTGGTGTGGTTGGCAGAATAATAAAATCGTGATTGGCCAAAATTTCTTTTGTCTTATTCTGAATCACGCGTCTTACTTTTTGTCCTTTGGTATAATAGGCGTCGTAATATCCGTGAGATAAAACAAACGTTCCTAACATGATTCTGCGTTTCACTTCTTCACCAAAACCTTCTGAACGAGATTTCTTATACGTGTCTTCTACTCCAACTGCATTGTCTGAATGATACCCATAATGCACACCATCGTAACGCGCGTAATTAGAAGACGCTTCTGCAGTTGTTAAAACATAATAGGTTGGAATCATTTGCTGCAGATATGGGAATTCAACTGCAGTGACTGTATGACCCTGAGATTTTAATTTTTCAATTACGTCAAAAATTCGCGCTTTGATTTCCGGATCAATTCCTTCACTCTCCACACAATCTTTTATGTAAGCGATTTTTAATTTTTTGTTTGTGTCTAATCCTGGCAAAAAGTTTTTTGAATCTTCTTGTAAAAGTGTGCTGTCAAAATCATCTTTACCAGCCATTACTTCTGTCAGCAAAGCGGCGTCTTTAATGGTATTTGTAAACGGCCCAATCTGATCAAACGAAGATGCGTAAGCCAATAAACCGTAACGTGAAATTCTGCCGTAAGTAGGTTTGAAACCAATTGTGCCGGTGAACGATGCCGGTTGACGAATAGAGCCTCCCGTATCTGTTCCAAGAGATGCAGTACATAATCCTGCAGCAACAGCTACTGCTGATCCGCCCGATGATCCGCCCGGAACCATTTTTTCATTGATTGGGTTGAGCACATTTCCGAAGGCAGAATTTTCATTCGAGCTTCCCATGGCAAATTCATCACAGTTCAAACGACCAATGATAACAGCGTCTTCAGCAAGCAAACGTTCAACTGCAGTTGCTGAATAAAGTGAAACAAATCCTTCTAAAATTTTGGAAGAGGCAGATACTTTATGATCTTTATAAGCAAGATTGTCTTTAATGCCGATTACCATTCCGGCCAGACGACCAGCGGTTTTATTTTTCAGTTTTTCATCCACACGTTTTGCCTGCGCCAACGCGGAATCTGAAAAAACTTCAAGAAAAGCATTCAGGTGTTTTTTTTCGTCGATTCTTTTGAGATAATGTTGTGTAATTAATTCAACAGAAGTCCCGTGGTCAAGAGCCGTCTTGATCTCATCAAAAGAATGATACATAGCAATTATTCTCCTGTTTTAACGTCAGTAGATTTTTTTGCGTCTTCGCCCTCGCCTTTCATTTCGTCCTTGAATCCTTTGATTCCTTTACCAAGACCTTTCATCAATTCTGGAATTTTCTTTCCACCAAACAACAAAAGAATAACAGCAACAATCAAAACAATTTGCCAAGGTCCGATAACGCCAGCGTGTGATATATTTTCCATTTTACAGGATATTTGATACATGAATAACTGTGCAAATGTACGAATTTCTGGGAATAAGGTTGTTTTTTAAGGGTTTTCAAGCTATTCTACCGGCCCTATTCAATCAAACCCTTGTAAATAGCCAGATTATCAGCCTTTATCTGTTGAAACAGATCGTCTGTCGTGAGATCAAAATCGGTCTTGTTTCGTAAACTCTCAGTATAACGCTTTTCAAGATCAGCTATGGTTGGAACCATTATTTTAAGCGAGTTGACCAACGATATTTGTCTATCTGATAATGCAACCGGCTTGTAAGCATTCATTACATCTTTCAATTTTTTGAGATGAACCAGCACTTTCGTGTCACTCGTAAAATTTTCGAAAATCAAGCGGCTGCTTTCTACAAAAACACCCAATGCAAAAAGTGTATCAACCGATTGTTCCCGATTCACCGTTCGCATGACGATACGTCCATACTCAGGTGAATCAACCGGTTTTAAATTAGACCAGTTGGACGGATCAATCTCGACTAATTTTACAAGTATTGCATTTGCATCATTGGTACGCTCATTGAAAAAACAATAATTCATATCCGCAAATAAAATTCCCTGAATTACTCTGCTCAAATCTGAACCTGATTTTACTTTCTCTTTATTGAATGTAGCTGTTAAAGCCAAATCATTTGCGCTTGGCTGAACTCCTTTATAAGTATCTACCGGTGCTGGGAAAGGCGGAGTATAATCTTCTGAAACTTTTGAAGTACTAGCCTGCTCAACTATGGTGACAGAAAAGGAATTGGCACTTGCATTGTATTGAGCAGTCATAATTGGCTTCGAAAAATTCCGACGACCTACTTTTTCAACCGGCGTCATCAAAATCTCTAATTCGATTTCTTGCTTCTCTTTAAATGCGATTGATGGAATATAAGAAGCATCAATGTAAACCAGCTTGGTCACATAGCCTTCTTTCATAAAATACAGCGTGGTTCGCCTGTTTGCCGGAGCCCAAACTTGAAATTCGGATTTTGAAAAAGCTGTTGTGGTTGAATCAAGTCGATCCTGAACGACTTTAACAGAATAAGCAGTAACAGCTGTTTTACTTTCCTCCTCCAGCACGGTGCCTTTGATGTTGAGAAATTTTTCATCAGCAAAAGCGCTCAGATTGAGAAAGATTGTGACAAGAAATAATATGTGTAATTTTATACCCAAAATGAAGCGGTTTTTGAACTAGTTTCGTTTGTATGTTAGTGTCAGTTGGCAGATCTGATTTTGGGTTCTCAGGCCTGCCGAAATAAATTGTAAGCTCTTTTCAAAGGTATTATGAAAGTTATAAAAAATTACATCGATGGTCAATTGATTTCTCCTGTTTTCGACCAATACATTGAAAACGTAGACCCATCTCGTGGAAAAGTCTATTCAATGATTCCAGATTCGACAACAGAAGATGTTGAACTAGCTGTTGCTGCTTCTGAAAAAGCATTTCCAATCTGGTCATCCTGGTCAAAAGAAAAACGATCAGACGTGATGATGAAAGTAGCCCAATTGATTGAAGATCGGTTAGATATTTTTGCCGAAGCTGAATCACTCGATAATGGTAAACCCGTTTCACTTGCAAAATCAGTTGACATTCCAAGAGCAGTTTCTAACTTCCGTTTTTTTGCAACAGGCATTTTGCACTTTGCTTCTGAATCACATTATATGGAATCAGAAGGATTTAATTATACCACGAGAAAACCAATTGGAATTGTTGGTTGTATTTCTCCGTGGAATCTTCCGCTCTATTTATTCACCTGGAAAATTGCACCAGCGCTTGCTGCAGGAAATTGCGTGATTGCAAAACCATCTGAAATTACTCCAATGACCGCTTTTATGTTGTCAGAGATTTGTATTGAAGCGGGCATGCCGGCAGGCGTTTTAAATATCCTTCACGGGCTTGGTCACAAAGTAGGGGATGCCATGACACGTCATCCAAAAATCAAGGCAATCTCATTTACCGGCGGAACAAAAACCGGTGAAATGATTTCATCGATTGCTGCGCCCATGTTTAAAAAATTATCGCTTGAGTTGGGTGGAAAAAATCCGAATCTCATTTTTGCAGATTGCGATTTTGAAGATGCACTTTCAACTACCATGCGATCCTCTTTTGCAAATCAAGGACAAATTTGTTTATGTGGTTCGCGCATTTTTATTGAGCGATCGATTTATGAAAAATTCAAAACGGCATTTGTAGATAAAGTAAAAAACACCGTTGTCTCCTACCCTGCTGATCCAAAAGCAAAATTAGGTGCCATTGTTTCTGAATCACACATGGAAAAAATTCTCTCTTACATTCAACTTGCAAAAGAAGAAGGCGGAACAATTTTAGCCGGTGGTGAACGCGTTTTTTTAGAAGGTGAATACAAAGACGGCTACTATTTAAAACCAACCATCATTGAAGGTCTTGCTTACAATTGCCGCGTAAATCAGGAAGAAATTTTTGGACCCGTTGTCACCATCACACCTTTTGACACAGAAGAAGAAGCACTCATGATGGCCAACTCAACACAATACGGTTTAGCTGCAACTGTATGGACCACTAATCTGAAAAAAGCACATCGCGTTGCAGACAATTTACAAAGCGGAATTGTTTGGATCAACTCTTGGCTAGTGCGTGATTTGCGCACGCCGTTTGGTGGTGTCAAAGCATCGGGCGTTGGCCGTGAAGGAGGATTGGAAGCATTCCGGTTTTTTACAGAAGCTAAGAATGTTTTTGTGAAGAGTTGAAAAAAAATAAATACTAAATATCGAATATTAAATGTCGAATTTAAAACTGAGATGAGCCTTTCTTTACAATTTAATATTTAGCGTTTAATATTTATTATTGAAGAAATCTTCCCAGAGATCATCCTCCTCGATCCTCCTTCAAAGGAGGAAGGCCAGTTGCCGAAAAAATCAGTTTGGAATTTTGAACTTTTGAAATTGTAATTTGAATTGATCAGCCTTTTGCTGATCAGTTTCTACTATCCAACCCCCACATCATTTTGTTGCGGATTGTGTTTAAGAAATTTTGTTTGTCTGTTTGCACAACGTTCAATTCAAAATTCGCTTTTTTGATATAGAGTTCGATGGATGAATCAATGGTGACTGATTTGGAATCAAGTGTGCATAAAAATTCTTCTTCACCGCGGCCTTCAATTTTTAACCGAATGGTTCTGTTATCCGGAACAACAATCGGACGCACATTCAAATTATGTGGTGCTATAGGTGTGATTACAAATGAGCCTGAACCAGGCACTACAATCGGTCCGCCGCAGCTTAATGAGTATGCCGTAGATCCAGTTGGTGTTGAAATAATCAAACCATCTGCCCAATACGAGTTCAAATATAAATCTCCAAAGTACGCGTGAATTGTAATCATGGAGGAGCTATCCTTTTTATGAACCGTTAATTCGTTCAGGGCAAAATTATTTTCTCCAAATAAATTTTCTTTGGTCTCTAAAGTTAACACCGTACGATTTTGCAAACGGTATTTATCGTTGTGAATGTATTCTAAAACTTCTTTGATTTCATCTTTGTGCGTGGAAGCCAGAAAGCCTAAGCGACCAGTGTTAACACCCAATACAGGAATTCCACTATCACGTACAATGTGAATGGTTTCTAAAAATGTTCCATCACCACCCACCGAAATCAGCAAATCAATTTTGCCCCAAATTTCTTCATGACGGTTGAACAAAACGGGTTTTTCATCCATCTTAATTCTGTTCTCCACATCTTTAAAAAAAGGTTCGTAGACCATCACGTTCCAGTTCAAATTTTTCATGACTGTGAAAAGCTCCTGAATGTTTGGAACAAAAGAATCATTTAAATGCCTGCCGTAAATTCCAACGCGCATAATTACATGTTTAAGAAATTCATCAGCTCATCGTAACGTTTTTTCAGATCATCGTGAAACTTACTTTTTTGATAGGTTTCTTTGATGTGATAATCGTAACGCTGAAATGTTTGAATGATGCGATCGAGATCGGTGGTATTGATTTTTAAAGTGACTTCTATTTGTGTTGATTCAGGAAGCGAAGTAATAAACGAACTTAAAATTTTTGCATTGTTTTCTTCTACGATGCGTGCAATTTGCGTGAGCGTATAATCGTGCTGATTCATTTCAAGAACTAAAATTCCTCCTGGCTCATTGATTGAGTTGATGGCTGTGATTTGAGACATGAGATACAGCAAATCCGTACAACCGAGATATTCATTTTCTTCACTCAAAATAGGAACCACCGTAATTTTATGATCAGCAATCACCTTCATCAATTCATACACGTGACGATCTGCATAAATAAACGGACGAGGCAAAGCTGCAAAATGATCTTTCAATTTTTTGGAAGGATCTGGCATGTCGTAAATATCATTCTCAGAGACCAACCCAATATACTCGCCTTTCTCAACCACAGGTAGGTGACTAACCCTGAATTCATTCATCCAGTTTAGTGCCTTATCTCCTGTTTCAGCGAATTTAATTGGCGGAATCATTTCCGATATGAGTTCTTCTGCGCGCATGCTCAAGCTTTAATTTGTATAAAGAAACGAATATTTGTTCTTATTACTTTCTAAATTTGAATCAAAATTCACCATTTAAATTGAAATGGCAGCTAAACTCAGTGTTAATATTAATAAAATTGCAACCCTGCGCAATGCGCGCGGTGGTAATACTCCAAGCGTATTGGAGGCCGCAAAAAACTGCGAACTTTTTGGTGCTGACGGCATAACGGTCCATCCAAGGCCTGATGAGCGTCACATCACAAAGGCAGATACTTATGCGCTTTCCAAGATTGTTACTACCGAATTTAACATTGAAGGTTATCCGGACGAGCGCTTTCTGCAGATGATTAAAGAGTTACGCCCTGCGCAAGCCACGCTGGTACCAGATCCACCGGGCGTGTTAACTTCTAATGCCGGTTGGGATACACTTAAATATCAGGATTTTTTAATTGATATCATTCAGCAAATCAAATCATGGGGCGTACGCACTTCCATTTTTATTGAAACCGATGTTAAATTGATTGAAGCAGCAGCAAAAACAGGTGTGGATCGTATTGAGTTTTATACTGGACCTTACGCCGAACATTTTGAAGAAAACAGACCAGCCGCAATTGAACCTTACATTATAGCATCCGAAATTGCGGATCAATGCAAATTAGGAATCAACGCAGGCCATGATTTAAGTTTGAAAAACCTGAATTATTTTGCTAAAAATATTCCGACACTTTTAGAAGTTTCGATTGGACATGCATTAATTTCAGATGCACTTTATTTGGGATTGGAAAATGCGGTTAGAATGTATAAACATGAATTAGTTAAATAACAAATATAATATGGTGGTTTCGACTTCGCTCAACCACCGGTTAGTCAATGCAGCGAGGACTAAAAAACCGGTGACTGAGCGGAGCCGAAGTCACCACTGAATCTAATAAAAATGAAACTCCACTATAGAACCATCGGCGAAGGCCAACCCCTTTTTATTTTGCACGGTCTTTTTGGATCAGCAGATAACTGGCAAACACTTGGAAAAAAATTTGCAGAGAACTACAAAGTGTATTTTGTTGATCAGCGAAATCATGGCCACAGCCCTCACTCAGATGAATTCAGTTATGAGTTGATGGTTGAAGATTTTCATGAATTGGTGATGGATCTTGGTGAAAAAAACATCAACGTGATTGGCCATTCAATGGGTGGAAAAACGGTGATTGGTTTTGCTGCAAAATATCCTGAGTTGATTAATAAGATGGTTGTTGCAGATATTTCACACAAAGGATATCCAATGCATCACGATCACATTCTGGAAGGATTAAATGCAATTGATCTTACCACAACTAAATCACGCGGTGAAGCTGAAAAAAAATTGGAAGAGTACATTCCGCAATTTGGCATGCGTCAATTTTTACTGAAGAATTTATATTGGGTTGAAGCAGGAGTTCAATTGGGTTGGAGAATTAATTTACCCGTTTTAAATAGAGAGATTCCTAATATCCTCGTTGAAATTCCATTTGATAAAATTGATGTAGAAACACTTTTTATTCGTGGTGAATTATCCAATTATATTTTAGAAAGTGATTATCCGGCAATCGCGAAAAAATTTCCCAATTCAGAAATACACACCATTCACGGGGCAGGCCATTGGGTGCATGCAGAGGCGCCTGAGGAGTTTTATAATACGGTGATTGAGTTTTTGGGGTAGGGATAAATTCGACTTTAATTAAAATTTCTTACCTTTGATTTGTCTGCGATTGACCGCATCGACATTCTATTTTTGGAATTTCTACCAAAAATAAAACGCACCAACTATTCAAGACGATTTCTTTTCCTTTTTTGAATGGAATATTCTGATGTATTTCCGCGTCGTAAAAAATTACGTCTGCGATATTATCCAAAATCCACCTTCTACTTCATTACCATTTGCTGCGATGATCGTAAACAATTTTTCGGAGAGATTATTGATCAACAAATAAAGCTAAGCGAGTTTGGCAAACTGGCGCAAGAGAATTGGTTTTCAACACTTGATAAATTTTCGAACGTTGAACATGATATTATTCAAATCATGCCTGATCACATGCATGCAGTTTTATTTATTGATGGATCGGCGAAACTCAAAAAAGACTCTATTGGATCATCTGCAAACTCGAATCTATCAGGAAAAAACTCAATGGAGACTCTCACTGAAAATCGCGAAAAAAATTGCCATCCTGTTCCTGAAATTTCCAAAATAATTGGGGCTTATAAATCATTCGTGAGCAACAATTGCCTGAAACTATTCAAAGAAAAAAATGCAATGACATCACCTCAAATCAAAATGGGAAAAATATGGCATCGCTCATTTTGGGAACGTGTGATCAGAGATGAGAAAGAATTGAACAACGTGCGGAATTATATAATGAATAATCCATCCAATTGGCAACCCAAAAAATTTAATCAGATTCTTTCAGAAAATTCCCGATAAGATAAATATGCACGGGACGGGCTCGCCCCGTCCCCCCTTTTTTTTCCAATTGGAATAAATTGGATTGGCAAATTTGAAAAATTATTGATGTTTAATATTGGCTCCCATATCTAGGGACGGGGCGAGCCCGTCCCCTACGGAATCACAATTTTACACATATCACCATTTATGGATATCCAATACAAACCGGATGAAACCAATGATGATATATTATATTCTCCACTCTCACCATCCTGATCATAATAAACCAATTTCCCTGCTGCATCATGAATCGAAATTTCAAATTCTTCCAAATCTGATTTTATCCAAAATAGTCCATTGGATGGATTGGGATAAACTGAAAAATCAATTTCATTTTCAGTATCTATTTTAGCATAAATATTGTTTTCATTCATCACACCAATTGCATCCAAATCAAAACCGCCTGCTTCAAAATCGGATGGATACGGATCATTCACAATGTTTCCATAAGCATCGTACGATGAAAATATTGGATCGATGGTTCCAATCACATCAACTATTCTCACATATCGAATACTGTCTAAATTAATTCCAGCTGAATCAACCAAATCTTCTAGATCAAAAGGGGTTCCATAACCTTGTTCATATTTGCCAGCAAGATTATGTACCAATTCTGTATTACTGTTTTGGTATGTGCCCGTTTGAACAGCTGTAGCAGTGAGTGATGTCGCAGGAAATCGTACAAAGTTTAATCCATCTGTGCTCACTTCAACAAATGCAAATTCAAGGTACGAATCAGAAAAACTATTTTCAAAAACAGCAAAATCATTTCCAGGTCCGTTCATAATTGGGAATGGAAAACTCAATGTGATGGAACCGCTATCGCCCAATGAAACAACGTCAACACTATTTCCCTGAGCATATCCTAACGCTTCGTCTGCTGTTCCAAAAGAAGTTAAAGTTCCCCATCCGTTTGCAATATCAGATGCCCCGCGATTAAAGTGAACAACATCATTCGCCCAACTCACAATTGCAATCGAATCTTTATGCACAGCCGTTGTTCCTGCCTGACCAGCAGGAGGAGCAAATTGAGCAATTCCCGTTGAGGCAGAAATAATCAAAAAGCTCAAAACAAAAATTAATTTAGTCATTGAAAATAATTTTTTTTGTATTCAATTCCGTTGAAAATTCATACTGTAAAACACCCGATAAATTATAAGCCCTTACGATCGATGAATTCACATAACCATTTGCATCAAAACAAAAAATCAAATTGAGTTCCTGCACAAATTGCATTCCCGAAAACGTTTCGAATGAATTGCAATCAATCACAATTCCAGAATCGAATTCTTCAGTCAGCATATTGAATTTTCTGACAGCTTTCAAATCACCATCATAATAATAAATCCAATCACTGGCTTGTGTCATACTTGTAATTGGCCATTCCTTTTCCTCAATAACAGTATGACTTTGTGCATCCACACGAATAAGCGCAGACTCAATGCTTCCATAATTTCCATTGGATAAAATGTAGACTTCATTTTCAGAATCAACAATCATCTTTGTGCAATTAATTCTGGTATCAATCGTATGCGTTACGACACGCGTGGTCATATCAATTACTGAAATAGATGAATCATAAACGGGGAAATTTAATCCGCCCGAATTAGAGACAAATAATTCATTGCCCACCTGAACCATACCATCTGGATTTGCACCCACTTGAATTGATTTAACCACTTCATAACTCGTCAAATCAATTACTGAAACTGTACCATCAAAACTGCAAACAAATGCAGCATAGCCAAACACTTCAATTCTGCGGGGTTCTCGTGCATTAGCGCCATCAAATAGCGGAATCTGTGCAACTGACTTCAAAGTATTAGCTTCTACAATTTCAATCTGACTTGAAATATCCACCGCTATGATAATGTACTCTTTTCCATCCAGGGTATATTTTTCAAAATCGTTCGCAGTATCTCCTAAACCTCTTCCATTTTCAGTAAAAAAAGCTTGCGTAAAAACCTGATTGTTATCAAACGAATAAAAACAGATTGACGAATTATTCTGCTGATACAAGCCTTCATTCAAAACAACCAAACCATTTGTATAATTAGCCGATGCAACAGGCGGCAATGGCCTGTCATCTTTTTTACAAGATGCAAAAAGAACAAGAATCGAACAGAAAATAAAAATTTGCTTCATCAGTTATAGTGTAGATTTAATGCAAACTGATAATATCTGCCGGGCATTGGAAAACTTCTGATCACCTGATAATTTTTGTTCAGCACATTCAAAGCTGAAGCCGTCAATTGAATTTTATATTTTGATTTAATTGAAAATTCGTGTGACAATGAAACCGACAAATCAGTAAATGGCTCCATATAATTTGCCCAAACATTTTCATTGAGTGAATAACGAAATCCGGTAAAAAGTGAATTCAAATTCAGTGACGTTTTTTTGTATCCAAAAGCTAATCCAGCGGTACCAGAATGAAATGGTGTATACGGTATTTGCTTCTGATAAGCAGAGCTTTCAGGATTTGTGACATCTAAGGATAAGTTATAACTGTATGATCCATTTGCAGTCATTTTCCAATCTCCCTTTGAATAGTTCACAAGCAAAGCAAGATCATATCCGTAGACATTCAATTTTCCAATATTCTGCATGCTCCAATTGAACAAGTCTTTGGTTGGAATAGCAATTATTTTATCTTCAATAAGATTGTAAAAAGCATCTGCTGAAAATTCATAATAAACTTTTTTTGCCAGGCCGCTGTAAGAAAACCCTGCATTAAACTGATGTGCTTTTTCAGGTTTCAGATTTGTATTGCCAATGAGATTATAATAGAGATCATTAAATGTAGGCAACGTGAAGGCCCTTTTGTAAAAAGTTCTCAAATGCAGCGGTTGATTTTTCAATGGCTTCCAGCTTAATGATAAAAAAGGCGATGCTTCTAAAAAATTCTTTTCGGTGATCGAATCATTCACTTCAATTCTGTCTCTTACTGCCTGCAAGGTAACATTGGATTCAATTCGCAAATTGCCGATAAGTAAATGTGCGCCCACAACCGAATTATTTTCCATTCGGTTTGGATTAAAATCAGAACCACTTTTCAAATCTGAAAAAACTAAATCAGATCCACCAAAAACGAAAGCCCGGTTTTTTAAAACAGATCGCTTCAGCATGAAACCACCACCTCCATTATGTTGCAAATACGAATTATCAATATATCCCTGTAAATTCAAAAAATCAGGATCATAATAACGCATCCAGCTTGATTGATAAAATGCATTCGCGTTCAATTTCCAATCTTTAATTTTTTGATCGTGTGTGACAACAAATCGCCAATCCTCATTCCACATTTTTTGATCGTTTGAAGGATTGTAGAGAATCATAGCTCCTGGCAATTCCTGTTCATTATTATAATAAGTTGCGCTGAAAATGGTTTTGGAATTGGTAAGTTCTAATCCCGTAACAGCGCGTAACTTATAACTGAACAAGCTTGAGTTTTCTCTTCTCAATTCTGTTGCTGAACCTGATTCCTCAACCTTGAATTTATAATCTCCATCACCAAATTTTGTAAATCCCTGCACCCCAAAAAATACATTATTTGAAATTGGAACACGAATTAAAAATCCTTCTTCAAAAGTTGAAATGGAACTGAGACCTGAATAAATCTGCAATTTTAATTTATCTGGCTTTTCAGTTAGCTTTGATTGGATTGATATTGAATTTGCATTCAGGTAAGCAGATGCCGGTGCATTGTATTCTTCAATCTGACCTGATGAGAATGAAATTTGCGACACACCAAAAATCTCAAACGGTGATAAATTAATTGCCCCACTTTGAACATTTGGAATTTTAATTCCGTCAAAAACAACACCCGTATGATTTGCACCCAAACTTCTGAATGAAACCGTTTTGATTCCGCCAATTCCGCCGTAATCTTTCAACTGCACACCCGGTATAAACCGCAAAGCTGATCCAACATCGGTAACACCCAGCTTCTGCAAAATCACTTCATCCAAAATAAAATGCGGCACTGTAGAAGTGATTACGGATATACGCTGAAGTGTGTCCACATCTGTATTTATCAAAACCGGATTGATAAATCGCGTCGAATCTTTTTGTGAAAATGAAGTGAAATTAAATAGCAACACAGATGCAAAGACGCAAAGAAATTTGATATGGCTTTGTGAAAACTTTGTGTCTTTGTGTCTTCGTGGCAAAAAAAGCAAGTCTACAATTTTTTCACGCAAAGGCGCAAAGTCGCAAAGCGCAATTAAAAGCTGCTCTATTACCAACTGCCAACTGCCAATTGCAAACTGAGTCGGCAGTTGGCAGTTGACAGTCAAACTATATGAGTTGAATTTTTTCAAAACAAAAGGTCTTTGCGACTTTGCGTCTTAGCGTGAAATTTCAAAAACTAATTCTTAATCACTTTTGCACTTCTGAATGCATCAGCAGAAACGGCGGTAATAAAATACAAACCATTCTCAAAATCACTCAAATCAATTTCAAAGGAACTTGTACTTACAATCTCACTAAAAATTAATTTACCAGCTGCATCGTAAATTGAAATTTGCTCGTTGAATTGCGTTTGAATTTTTACCAAACCGGTTGTTGGATTTGGGTAAACTTCAAGTTCTGAAATTTCATTTTCTTCCACTCCAAGACTCACCTCAAAATTTTCTGCAGCAAAATAAGCAGGGTTGTTCATTCCAAATCCACCCGTTGTATCAGTGGAGGTCAGCACAAACTCCAGCCCTTTTACAGCGCCCAGTGAAGTTAAATCAACAAACGTCCATTCATCAATAATATAGTCGTCTGCATCAAGTGGAAATCTAAAATCTGCTAGATAGAAATTAACAGAATCACCAGTTTGAAGCGAGTCTTCATTCAATCCATATATTGTTAACAAAAACCAATCCTCACCATTTGTACCGTCAATTATGCCTTGTGCGTTTGTATCAGCACCAAACGGTTTTGTAAAGTCATCACCATTCAACATAGCAAAATAAGCATAGGTTGTATTGGTAACTGAAAACCCTACTATTGGAGAAGGAAAAGTGAAGTCCAGAAAAACACGACTGCCTTCCCAGCTCGACACATAGCATACACCGTATTGATCAGATCCAGCTTCGCCTGAACCAGTTATTGCGCTATATTGATTTGACCAGCCTGGCGTGGTGTTGTCAGTCACATTTGAAACAGCCCAACCGGCGTATGATCCCCAACCAGCATTGTAATTTGTTTCAAAACTAAAAAAGTCACTGGTGTAAATGGTGTCCCCATCTGTCACCTGATCTTGACCATACCAGGCAGATTCACTTGCCAAAACCGGATTCTCAAATGTTGCAAGTTGTGATTGTGAAGTTTGCGCAACAATCAATGCGCTTAGAAATAGTAAATTTTTTTTCATCCTTTTAATAATTGAATAGTTAGTAAAAGGAATAAAATGACGAATAGAATATCGCGCCAACGGCGGATCAACTAAACGCGGCCTTTATCCCGAAAGCGTGTTTGTTTGTGAATTGTGGCAGGTCTTCTGACTCACTCCATACTTTGAACCCTTCCCGTTATTTTTTAGATCTCTAACAGTGGTTTTGTTCAAAGCGTAAAAGCTTACAGCTGCGGGTACAGTTCCGGAATTTTAATCGATCGTACAAATGATGATCAAGCACCGGATTCCCATTTTAATCGTGAAGGTTTAATTTCACAAACCAAAATTCAGGCGTAAAGATACATTAATTTTTTTTATTGATTTTTTTTGGCATTCCCCCGGCTGAGCCTGGGTCGGGCTTTACACTGCAAATCCTCTCCCGGCAATGCCGTGATGCGGGTTTTTCGTTTCAATCCCTAATGCAGAATTCTCTTCTAATCAACTACTTTTTTTCTTTTGTAGAAACAGAATAATCTCTATAACTATGGTTGTAACAAATAACGCAGCAGCAAGCCACAAAAACGTCAACTGCACCGGTCGTGATAAATACGAAATAAAAGACCATCTGCCAATGAATAAAATTATCTGAATTATCCAGAGAATTCCGGCAAGGTTTCTTAATTGAGATGTGTGTTTACTTTCCAAACTGCTTATAACAATCATAACATAACGGCTTTTCCATGCTCGTTACTTCAAATTCACCACAACCATGACAAACACTCTCCTCGTATTCCGGGTTCTCATATTGAGACCAAACGGAAAAACAATTTAAACAATAGGGCCCCATATCATAAGGAATCCTTTCCTCGCAACGAATACAATATCCACGTTTTGGTTTTTTGCCTTGACCATTACTCTTAACATCTTTAGCTATAGGACTAAAATTTCTTTTTGTTTTAGCTAAACCAATCAATTCTGAAGATTGAATAATCGAGTGCGTTTCGGCAACTGCCTTTTCAAAAATACCTGCGTCCTTTTCTTTTGTGATGTGAACTCCCATTTCACGGTTATTCTTTTCAGAAAACTCATACATGTTCATGGACGTAATAACCATTTCGGTTTCATTGAAATAACATTTCGCGTGCAAATTTTCAAAGTAATAAAGTTCCAAGTTTTTCAGTTCAGCTAATGAATTTCTCTCATTAGGCTTCAATTCATCCTTCCCATAAATTATTTTAATTTCAACACTCTTAGCCGCCGCATCTTTTAATCGCTCAAAAAAAGTTTTCGAAATTTGTAGATATGGTGAAACCAAAACCAATTTTTTTTTTGCGTTGATAATTATGTTTTCAATTTGATATCGAAGTACCGTTCGTAGTTAAAAAATCTGCCATAAATTTTTGATGCTTTTTTTTCTCTGATCAAAAAAACTGTCTTAGTCTTTCAAAAAGTAGCAAATTTTTTGCAAAATTTCCTTACTTGAGTTGATCGATTTAAATTTATTCTTTCAGATTTCAGCAAGTTAAGATAGCAGTAATTGTGCGAATAAAACTTACAATTCCAACTCAATCATCGGATCCCAAAACAAGTTTTTGAAATCAACTACCACATCTTTTTTTACCAGAATTCCTTCTTTTTTCAAAGCATCTTCCATTGCTGTTGGTGATGGAAAATGATGTTTGCCACTAAGCATGCCGTTGCGGTTTACAACACGGTGGGCGGGAACGGGTCTTGTTTGCTGATGAGATGCATTCATGGCATACCCAACTACACGGCTTGATTTGGCAGTACCCAAATATTTTGCAATAGCACCGTAACTGGTAACTCTGCCTTTTGGAATTAAACGAACTACTTCGTAGACGTCTTGAAAGAAATCTTTTTTAGAGTCCATGCAAAAAAGTTTTTCACAGAATGCATGAGTGGATTTGAAGGTGGCAATTCATCTGCATTGAGCAAATAAAAATAACCATTTTTCAACGAAGCAAACAAATAAGGTTCGCCCATTTTTTTAGAACCAAAGCGGTTTGTAAGAATGACGTAATCACTGAAACAAGCGTTCAAATAACGTTGTTCGTTTTTAATATTAATCAGGGTGTCTATAGAAAATTTGCCTTTGAAATCAGCAGAATCTTTGAATGAATAAAAACCCAATCGCGTCATCTGTTCAATATCTCTTCTGCGACAAATGCGGTTAAAGTCTAAACGCAGTTCATCTACATGACTCATCTGACCTTGATTCGTTGTGTGAATCATATCCTTGATTGCATCCTCTGCCAATTGTTCTGAAGCAAATAGATTTTTTACCTCAAACACGGTGTCATCTGAATTCGTTACGCGAATCTCTGATAACTCTCCATCTCTATAAAATCGTGCTAATTTCAAGTTGTTCGTTTTCTTTTAATACGACCACAAAATTCAGTGGTTGCCTCTAAATTACCCAATAATGTCTAAATGTAAAAGGATTGAGGACGTTAGTTTTAAACAGAAAATCTTGGAAATCAATGAACCTTAAATCTGCAATACTTGATTTTGAAACCTTTAGCAGAGAATAATCCTTCGTAGTAAGTACGAATGTTTAAGATTTCACGTGTATCTGCATCTAATGTTTCTGGCATTTCACCATACAAATCCCAGGTTTTTTCCAGCAATTGATAGTTGTGCTCCGCAATCTGCTCAAGCGTTGATTCAAAAAGTAAATCACTATCCGTTTTCAAATGAATCAATCCACCCGGTTTTAAAAACTTTTTATAGAGTTCAATAAAGTGAAGCGAGCTTAAACGCTTGTTAGGTTTATTGGGTTGAGGATCTGAAAAGGTTAACCAAATTTCATCTACTTCACCGTTTGCAAAAAAGGCTTCTAAAAAATCAATGCGCGTTCTTAAAAAAGCAATGTTTGGAAGATTTTCATCGATTACGGTTTTTGCTCCGTACCACATGCGAGCACCTTTTATGTCAATTCCGATGTAATTTTTATCCGGATATTTTTTTCCAAGTCCTACAGAATATTCGCCTTTACCACAACCTAATTCTAAAATCAGTGGATTGTCATTTTTGAAATAATCGCTGCGCCATTTTCCTTTAAGTTTGTAATTCAAACTTTCGCAATCTGCCATGGTAGGTTCAAAAACGCAAGACATCACTTTCATGTCTGCAAACCGAAAAAGTTTCTTCTTTGCAGCCATCCCTTAATCTTCGTTCAGACGTTTTAACACAACGCCAATTTGAATCAGCAAATCAATTTTTGGTGATGATTCATGTTTGTGCTCAGTCAGATAATTTCCTAAAATCACAAGTGACTCGCTGATCACTTCATCTGTTGGAGCACCTTCCAAATTTTCAATGATCGTTTCAACTTCAAATACTTCCAGCAAATCACTTTCCAATGCAATCGATAAAAGATCTGCAATGTAAATATTGTAATCTAAACCTGAATTCCAAATTGATGCAAGCAACATTTGTTTCTGCGCTGCATATTTTTTATTCACCAGGCAAGCCATAATTTGTTTTGGCGCTTTTGTTGATTTAATGTTGTTCAGTAAATCTTCAATTTCAAATTTCAAATCGGCTGATTTTGTCAATGCCCAGGCATCTAAAAGTGGCTCTATGGTAGTTTCATTTCCGTGTGCACGAATGCCTTCAACTGCTTCCAGTTGTTTTGCTTCATCTTTGCTGCTCAAATCTGTCAGCAACAATTGCAGTTTTTTGTTTTTACTTTTTTCTTCAGCCATGTGGTTGAAAATAATGTGATGTGTTATACACGTCGATTAAAAAAAAAGCAAACCTGTAAGCCGGGTTCTGTTCTCCTTGCCGAAACAAAAAGATCTTGTCATTTATCTAGTCGCACAGTCACCCATACGATCAATCTACCTACCCTCCGGAGTATAACTTGCGTTATAAAGGCCGAGCAGACCTGACCCCGGTTTACATGATATTTCAGCTCATGAGGTTTACCGTGCCACTGATATCACTATCAGCGCGGTGAGCTCTTACCTCACCTTTTCACCCTTACCTCAAATCTTACGCGAAGATTCAAGGCGGTTTAATTTTCTGCGGCACTTTCTGTAAATCAACCTTTTCAAGTTAACCTCCTTCCCGTTAGGAAGCATGATGCTCTGCGCTGCCCGGACTTTCCTCCCCTTAAGTTTTACCTCAAGCGGCGACAAGACGGTTTGCGGCGCAAAGATAGTTATTTTAAAATTTGTGCCGTTGCATGCAATAGATTGCCATGATTGCCGCAATGAAATTAAATCAAAGAAATAATTCTAGTGGAAAACAAAAAAAGCAGCCCCAATGGAACTGCTTTTCAAGAAACGGATCAAAAAATTATAATTATTCTACAATCAATTTTGCAGATGATACTGATTCGTCACCAATTAATTTTACCAGGTAAACACCGCTAGTCCAGCTTTGAACATCAATATTCATAGTTGATTCTGTAACACTATTCTGATAAACAACTTCGCCTGCTATATTGTATATGATCACTTGATCAACACTTGAATCAAAAGTTAAATTCACAATTCCGTTTGCCGGATTCGGATAAATCTGACCTGCAAAATTTTCACTTTCTTCGATTCCGGCCAAATTGCGTGATTGATCTTTAAACTCTACACGGGTAATAGTTTCATTGCCACCAATAACTTGCGCTACTACTTTCATTACAGGAACTTTATTGCCTTCAGACCACCAGGTATAAACTACTTCATTGGGTGTAGGCAATGGTAACCACGTTCCGCCTGCCCCAAAATCAACATATGCCGAATCAATATACTCAATTTCAGAGCGTACCCGAATCACATCAAAAGTTCCAAATCTGGTTGTAATAGATCCCCAGCCATCCACTTCAGAAGTGCGATACTGAAGACGTTGAAAAATTCCATTGAAGGCAGGATTTAAATCAACATAAATGTACGAATCTGAAGACCATGAATCACCAAAACCCATTGGCAACTCATACTCAACATCAATTGTATCAGCCGCCATCGGTACTTCAAATCCATTCAATTCAAGACCTAATCCAACATTTTCATAAGATGTTCCAGTGATTCGGACAAAGGTGACTGGTTTGCTAATATCGATACCTGCGCCAGAAGCACCCGGTAAATCAAAACCGATCAGATTCGAATAGAAGTCAGATACATAATCTGGCTCGGTAAAAGCATTATTAAACTGAGTCTGATAAAGAAAACTTGCATCTGAAACATTAAAAAAAGTATCAATTCGTTGTGATGCTATGTGTAAATCAGAGTAGTCCCAGGTAAAGTTAGTTCCTGTCTGAGTCAGATCAAGATTTGTGTCATCAGAAATACTAACCAGAGCTGTATCATCTGCACCCGGAAAATCATTTTGATCAATCGTAATCTGATTAGATGCAATCGCAGATGTCATTCCAAAAAATGAAACAAGTAAAAGTTTTTTCATGAAAAGTAACTTATTAGATATTAATTAAATTCTACAGCCATTCGGCCAGTCATCTCAGGCAAATATAATGAATCCGATTGATCCTCATTGAACAAAGTAGATCTGAAAAGAAAGTCAAAAGCTGTTTTGCCGCTGCCTTGACCAATATTGAGTTCAGTCGAAATATTGGAAACGGCAAACTTGTGACCCAGATTAATTTCAGTCCCCGTAGAAGAATACCAGACTCCACCTTTTTTCATCGAAACTATCACATTGCCATAATGAGAAGTAGGTTCAGCCGGTGGCATATAATAATATTTCATCTGCCATTGAAAATTCCCATTTTTAAAACGGACAAGGGTTGTATAATTACCTTCATTTCCATTGCCATCAGTAAACACATGTTTCACTTCATAAATACCATCATTAAGCTGCATACTCACTGTTGCTTCGGAAGAAATCAAGACACCATCAATATACCAACTATGCTGTCCTTGCAAGGTGATGGGCTCTAAAAACAGAGTATCACCCTCACCATGTGAATTAAATCCGGTATGTAAAAGCTGATCTTCAAAACCAAATTTGATTGGAACCAGAAATGATTCGGATAAACTATAGTCAGAAAATTTTATAGCAAGATTATAAACTCCGAATTCTTCAAATTCAACCTGATTTGCCGATTCGAAAAGATCCAGATCGTTTTTCACAAGTACGTAATTGAATTGTTCGTAGTTCATTCCAAAATTAAATTTCACAGCGCCGGCGTCGTGAACGAGATAGGTTAAATTGGCACCGGTAATAGCACTGATCTCTGAGCCATTGGAATAAATTTCTGGTCGAACAATTTCGATCCTGATGATATCTCCGTTTTCACCTGAAGTTATTTGTCCATAGAACGATTCCATCCCATTTACCCCAGACTGCCCGTAAGAGAGCCATGTATCATCTACACCAACTTCCCAATTAATGGAATCATCATCAACCAAACCTTCAATATGATAATATGGACCGTTTTCGTCTGGCAGATCGGGAAGCTTTTCTTTCTTGCATGAGTTCAGCGAAAAAACAAGCACAGATGCCATCAGATATTTGAATGTATGCTTCATGATTTGCGCAAGAATGTATATTTAAAACCAACTGTGATACTCATCTCCTGATCGAAGAATGATTTTTCTATGAACTGATCATCGGTTCTGTCAAAAAAACCAAAATTACCGTTAACCTGACCAGCAAAACGCTGCGTGAATTGATACTCGTATCCTAATCCCATCCGAAGATCAAATTTGTTTAGTCCGTCTTTTACACCCCAGTTATTATTTACTGTGGTAATGCCTTTATCTGCCTCTAACTGATATGACATATTGCTTTGAACAAACATCAGGTAATCTACACCAACACTGAATCTAACATTTTGTTTGCGGCTCAAAGCGTAGGAGGCTACTCCACTAACACTGCTGTAAATCATGTCTTTCAGTTGCAGTTTGTACCAAAATTTATCAACGCCACCATCTGTATTGAAAACATTTACATGACGCTCTGTCCCAAAATCATTCTGTCTCGTATGGTAAAGTGTTATTGATCCGCCAAATTCAAGATTACGCAGTTTACCATAACCCTTGTGCATGTATTCAATTCCAACTGTAGTGCGCAGCGATGGAGTAAAATCAAATTTACTATAGCGGTTTCCAACACCAGCATTTGCTGTAAAAGATAATTTATGTGAACCGGTTGATTCCAATTTTTTTATCTCGATTGTTGGCGCAGTCAGACGCTCTGACTGAAGGTTTGTTTCAAAATGATTCCTGCTAAAACTAAATCCAAAATCAGATGTTATTTCTTCTGACAACGGATCCGCATTCTGCTCCATAATTAATTCCGGAGATTGCACATTAGTGCCTGTGTTCGTAACATCGTTATTTTCATATAATCCTGATCCGGCAGACAAATCGATAACGGTTTGGTTCAATGCATCATCATTTGACTCTGTTCTGTCTTCAACCAAAATATTCGCGTTATCAGTATCAGTTGTAATTGAATTTTGATAATTCTCCAAGTTCGTATTCACGCTGACATCGTCGGTTGTATTTTGATTCTTTGTGTTGACTCCATTAATTAACTGCGCAGATGAATTTGTTGTCACAACATCTTGATGAGTCATTGAAAACTGCGCAAAGTTAGAACTGATAAGATCAGTTTTGCTTTCTCTTGCTGCTATAAAAAGTTGTCCTTTAGAAACAGTATTGTTTTCAGTTAAAAGCAACCCTTGACTTGTACCAGATAAACTTTCTGACTGATAAATTGCGCCAACTGACAAGAACAATAAAATAGCGGCAACGGCCGACCAACGCATGAAGAAAATTCTTCTGTCTGCCCGGTCCAAAAGTTGCCTCGCTTCATTCCAATATGCTGTTTGATATTCATAATGCAAACCTTCATTTTGTAAGGCTATATCTGCATCAGACCAAAAAGCAGAATGATAGTCAGCTGTTACTGAATTTGCAGCCGCCATAAATGCAACATCCTGCTCAAGTATCGCTTCTTTTTGCAAAAATTCCTGCCAATGATTAGGACTATATTCTGCAGCATAAGTTGACGCAGCAGAACTGAACGCTTCGTCCAGATAAGCATCTGCCATATCATCATCAAATGAAAATGCCGGAGCCACAATGAGGTTTCCAGCCGCACTGCGGAAGGCACTGTCCATTGAATCATCCGCTAATTGGGCTTCAACCTCATTCCAGAATTCAGTGCGGTACGAAAATTGAATTTCTGCCGCAGCTTTTCTGAATTGCTCATCCATATTTTGATCGTCTGCCTTCATGCTAAACCCAAGCTTCCTGATTATTCGATTGTCTTAATTTGAGTATCATCTCACGCAATAATTTTCGCGCGTTCGATAAGTGCCATTTTGAAGTTCCATCTGAAATCTCCAACATTTCGCCTATTTCTTTGTGTGTGTATCCGTCAATAACATAAAGGTTAAAAACTTTTCTGGACACTTCTGGCAATCGCTTCAGCAATCCCATCAGTACATCAGTCTCCATTTTTGACCAAACATCATTCTCAACAACTTCACTTTTTATTTCTAATTCCCTGTCGGTTTCTTTTGCATCAACCAACTGTAAATAATTTTTATTTTTTCGGAACTCATCAATAATCGTATTCATGAGTATTCTTCGCGCCCATGCTTCAAATGGAGTGTCAGCTTTTAATTTATCAAGATTTCTGCAAATTTTTACAAAACCAATATTCAGAACACTGCGAGCATCCTCTTCATTGCGATGATAACGCATGCAGGTAGGCATTACCTTAACATAATACCATTCATAGAGCTTTTCCTGCGCCCTGCGATCATTTTTCTTGCACGCTTCAATAAGCTTGTTATCTATCATACGCAGCAATTTTTTTTAGAAAAACCAACCGGCGTTTAAGCCGGCTGGTCTGAATAAGTAGTTTATTACAGCAAACCCAAAAACTATAACAAACATTTTTCTTACTTACTAAGACGAGTTTACCTAACTTAGGGTTGGAAAAAATATCAGTTTTTTAAACATGTTGCATCTTTTTCTTTTAAGACACGGTAAAGCTACTAAATATCAAGACGATATCTCGGATTATAGCAGAACACTGAACAAACAGGGAACAGCTCAAGTTAACCAGCTTGGTTATATCCTGAGAGAAAAAGGTATAAAAGTGGATCATGTTCTGGCATCATCTGCTGCGCGTACCGTTGAGACCGCAGAAATCGTAAATCACTTTTTAAACTGCACCAGCATTCAGTTCGAGAAAAGTCTTTATTTAGCTGAGTGCAACACGATTCTTAAGTTGATTAATCTATCGGGCAAAGGTTCCTCGTTGCTTTACGTTGGTCATAATAACGGTATTTCAGACTTGGCTGCTTATCTGACGGGGCTCCCGATTTTAATGTCAACTTCTCAGCTCGTAGAAATTGAATTCGCATTTGATGATTGGAAGATGATCAGCGCTGCAACTGGGACTATTAAACTGGACATAAAACCGGACATTCACTCATTCTAATGCAGGAAAAAACAGATCGAATCATATTAGGTGTAGACCCTGGAACAGTAGTGATGGGCTATGGCTTAATTCACATTAAAAACACCAAGATGGAGTTAGTCCATTTTGGCACACTGCATTTAAGCAAGATTGAAAATCACCCCGACAGACTCAAAAAAATATTTGAACGCATCGATCATATTATACAGGAATACAAGCCAGATGAAATGGCGATTGAAGCACCATTCTTTGGCAAAAATGTACAGTCAATGCTGAAGCTGGGACGTGCTCAAGGTGTATGTATGGCAGCCGCGCTTAATAGGAATTTGCACATCGAAGAGTATTCGCCAAAAAAAATTAAATAATCATTAACCGGAAATGGAAGCGCATCAAAAGAACAAGTTGCGCATATGCTCATGCGACTTTTGAATTTCAAAGAAATGCCGGATTTTTTAGATGCAACAGACGGTTTAGCAGCAGCGGTTTGTCATTTTTACCAAAAAGGAATTGGTCACAATAATAAAACAAAATCAGGCTCGTGGAAGGCGTTTGTCGGAGCTAATCCTGATAAAGTGAAATAGCTATAGACTAAGAAGCTTGGCACTGATTTCAGCTAATTCTATTGAATCCAATTTTAATTTCTCAGCTGTAAAATCCATGTCCTTCATGACATCTATTGGAATCAAGTGAATGTGTGCATGTGGTACTTCCAGACCAATAACCGTCATACCAATCTTTCTGCATGGAAAGACAGTTCTAATTTTTTTACTTACAACCTTGGCAAAGACAATCATTTCAGCCAAGGTAGAATCATCTATGTCAAATATATAATCAACTTCCGTTTTTGGAATTACCAGGGTATGTCCCTTGCGCAGTGGATTCAAATCCAAAAAAGCAAGAAATTTTTCATTCTCATCTACCTTGTAGCACGGAATTTCGCCACTGACAATTCTCGAAAAAATACTTGCCATTATCGGGTAATATCAAGAATTTCGAATTTCATAATGCCGTTTGGCACTTGCACATCTGCAAGATCTCCAACTTTCTTGCCCAATAGACCTCGTCCTATTGGTGAGTCAACAGATATTTTACCTTCCTTGAGATTGGCTTCATTTTCGGCAACCAAAGTATACGTCATCTGCGCACCATTTGTGGTGTTTTTGATTTTAACTTTTGACAGAATCAATACCTTTGAATTGTCAATTTGTGACTCATCAATAATGCGCGCGTTACCGACAATTTCTTCCATTTTTGAGATCTTGGCTTCAAGCAGGCCCTGTGCTTCTTTTGCAGCATCGTATTCTGCATTTTCAGAAAGATCGCCTTTATCACGCGCTTCAGCTATCTGATTAGAAATTTTAGGACGCTCTACCGACTTTAACTGGTATAATTCATCCTTCAACTTCTTCAATCCTTCTTCGGTATAATATCTTAATTGCGACATAACGGTTCTATAAAAATAACAAGAGAGCCCTGAAAAGGACTCCCTTGTAAACAAAGATAAAAATAATTTTATTTTATGTCAATAGTCAAGCCTATCGTATGACATCCATTGAAAGGTCTTGCATGACGGTAAGCATAATTGATTCCCAACATGTTTTTGTTTTTTCCAACTATTGCATTTACACTTAGCCCAGCAGTGAAACCTGATATCGCTGTAACACGACCTTCAAAATCGAATGTTTTGGAAAAAATACCTTTCTCATAAATATATCCAACACTCATATCAAATTGAGCCTTCTCAGCATTCATATTAAAATTAGCACCGAGTTTGAATTGGTCATTTGAAAATGAATTTGCAGTAAATGCACCCGCCAAAGTTAATTTGTATACTTCAGTAAAATTGAAGTCATATGATCCACCGATAGCAAGCAATGACGGCATCTCAAACGCCGATGAACGTTGCTCAATAGTAGCAAGATCGCCAGTTTCAGGATACAGCATTTGTAGCGCCAAACCATCCCCTCTATATGTCATTGTTGGGCCAACATTCTTCAACGTGATACCAAATTTTATCTGATCTTCTTCGCCCGTAACATAGCGGATTCCTGCATCAATAGCCACTCCTGTTCCTCTCAAATTAGCAATACTCTGAGAAATTACTTTGAAGTTGATGCCACCATAAATCGAATTCGAAAATTCGCGTGCATATCCAACATTAAAATTAGAGTAGGTCGGTGAAAAATCTCCAATACCTCCTTCAGGCAGGTCAACGGTTGTTATTTGGATATCTCCAAACCCCATGGACATAACCGACACCGAGATTACACCGGCATCCGAAATTCTTTGTGCAAGACCAGCTGAATTAATATTAATTCCTGCTCCACCCAACCAACTTGTTCTATCAAAACGAATTTGAGTCTTGTCAGTGAATGCTAACCCAGCTATGTTTGTATAAATGGCATCAACACCGTTTACACAAGAAACACCAGCATCAGCCCATGCCGCACTGCGGCTCCATGGATTGATTAATAATTCACTTGCTCCTGCAGAACCTACCCGATCTCCATTACCTGCGAATGATACAGACTGACCGAAAATTATTCCGGCACTCAAAAGGATCGATTTCGATATAATATTCATTTTCATGGCTAAATCTTTTCTAATGTTTATCCTATAGGTTATCTAAGTCTGGTTGTCTCAGAACGCCATACCACTTCAATATCTTTTCTTCATAAGTAGTATTACCGCTTGCATCAACGATCGGAATTTCAATATGAATAATGTATAAGCCTCCAGAAATTGGTATACCTGTATGATTTTGTAAATCCCAATCTAATGAAGTCATCGGGTCGTCTTTAACAAAAGTTCTAACCAAAGCACCCTGCATGTTGAAAATTGTTATTGTACAACGCTCAGGTAAATTCGTGATTTTTACCCGATTATCCAGTTTACTGGTTTCGTATGCACTATATGCATAATATGGATTTGGAACTATATTAATTTTATCCAACACTGAAAGCAACTGATCAGCATTCATTGTTATAGTAGGATCAGTTATTGAGAACTTGTACAATGGACGAGCGTTATTTTCGCCACCAACCAAACGATTTTCGTATGGTTTATTAATACGTACACTGATTTTAACGTCTGTAGCCAAAAGTTCTTGATCTTGCACCAATAAAGGCTCCATCACCCACATACAATTTTGCCAAGCATCTCTGAAATTCAGAGAACGGGTTGCTGAGGTCACATCCCATTTACTTGCCAACCACGCACCTTCGTCATAATTAGGGCAACCACTATTCGCAACGTTTTCACCAAAAACGTACACATAGTGCATACCACCAAAAAGTGGGTTTCCTACTTGATCAGCAAAGGACGAAGTTGGATTCCAAATCATGTCTCGGCCGTTGTCTCCCGCCAACCAGGAGTTCTCAGCAAAAGTCATATTTAATCGAGACCCCGTATTTACGTCTATTGCATAACCAGGGAACCAACCAAAACCTGTTGTACCGCTTGCATCTGGTAATCCATCCTTGCCAACGGAAGGATCCGATCTCATATGCATCACGTCATCATTAGTATATTCGCACTGCGTCGGTTGATCATTCATTTCAATCACTGGACAGCGCGTCCATTTGGTTTGATCTGATGTAATAATGATGTCAACATCATGCAATTCAAAGAAATTCGCCTTAGCCTGTGCATTCTTGATATTTGCAGCGAACCATCCTGTTGTTGATGCTGATTCAGGATCTGTATACGTATGTCCAGGGCGACCTAGCGGCAGACCATAACATTCATAGCCAACACGATTAAAAGGTGCTATAGTCCCATTGAGTAATTTCTCATATTTAGATTCGGCGTCATAATCCTTGTCATTGTAATAACATGGATTATAAATCCACGAAGAGGGCAAGCATTCTGGATTAGTAGTAGCATCTTCTGCTGCTGTTCCTGAACGAATCCAGTTAGTTGGGTAATAACTGTCGTTGTCTGGCACTCCCCACAGCCAAATTTTTGAAGAGTCTTCAAAAGTAATCGTAGCATCAATTGGGTCTGTATACCAAGAAGCAACTCCACCTGCTTTGATATAAAATTGCTCAGTAATACTTACGGAAAGTCCCCAATCCAAAATTAATTGTTCGTTAGCTACCCCTACAGCGTAATCAGACCAAATAGTATCTGTGACACCATCAAACGTACGTGTAATCCACCAAAGTTCTTGATCAATTTCATCATCAGCGAATTCTTGACCAAATCCTACCGCATAGTCACCCGCCAACAAATTTAAAGGATCTATAACTTGAACATTAATTGGACCACTTCCACTTTTATATTCAGGATTATTCGCTTTCCCATTTGCGAGTATTACGTCAACAGTTTCTTCGGTCAATTCAAGAAAAGTTCCGCCATTACCCAGTCCTTCAATTTGAGTAATTGGAGGCTGATAACCATATGTTGTTGTGAAAATTGTTCCATCTGCTTCCATTGAAGGATCATGCGGTATACCTACAACAGATTCAATACCCTTGCCACTTCCAGAAATACGAGATCTTAAATAAGGAATTTTCTGACCATCTAAAAGTAATGGATCATTCGGATCATATTCTTTAAATTGATTATAAGCATAAGCCACGGCAATGTAATAGTACTTCTTGTGATTAATTAGCTTACGGTCACCCGTTGCAAATAAATCCTCTGTAACTAGGAATGAATGTTTCAAGCCTTCGTCAGCACCATCAACCATTACTGATGGGATCGAAATATCTAACTGTTCATCGTAAGTATAATTCACGAGTTTGGAAACTCCATTCTCAATATCACACTGCGCAACTAGACGGGCGTAGTCAAGATCCTCTAATTGAGATACAGATGCAAGTTCATCGCGCATTTGATAAATTTGATATCCTTCAAAGCGGAAAGTATCATCGTAATAAATTCCCTGATCGATCAATTCATCAGGAGTGATGATGTTGATTTTGTCTTTTTCAAAATATGTTTCGATGTTGTAACCAGGAGGGTCAGTAAGAAATAAAATCAATTGATTTTCCATCTCCTGAATTGTTAATGTTGGTGCAACTGGTGGCTCAACTAGCTCAAAACAGTTGTCAAAAAGTGCTTGTGCTTTTGAATCGGCAGTTTTCATAGCTATTACCGAAGCATCTAGATCCGTCTCGTCGCTAACGCCAATTACAACCCCGACAGTAATATTATTTACTGCACCCGGAGTTAAGATAAATGGTCCGGCAGATTGAATAAAACGACGATCGCCGTCAGCATTACCTGCAGATACTTCAGTCCAGTCAACTCCGGGTGGAACACCGTTTGTTCCCCAATTTAATGGATCGGAATCTCCCGGGAACATAAATGCCGCTTCCAAACTTGTAGTACCACTGTTAAAACCATTTCCGCCATAAAGCATTGGAGCACTATTTTGCCAAAGACCCTGCAAATAATTATAGTAATGCGTAGCAGCACTTGGATCGCCATTATTTCCGGGACCTATATTGTAGTATACAAAACGACGCATTCCAAAACGCTCATTATCTATTACACCATCTCCATATCCAATACCGTTCAAAGCTTCTCCATCTAAAATTCCTTTCGCATTATCTTCATCATCGGAATCTTGATAAGGACCTTCAAAAAAGTCAATTCCAATTGCAGGAACGTTTGCTCCATAACCAGGCTGACCACCTTGACCGTTATCTGTCGACTCGCCATTATAAGCGTAACCTAATCCACGGCTCACATCACAACCCACATAGTCATTATTCGACTGCCCAACATCAGGATCAGCCCACTGACCGAAATAGGTATTATAAAGAGTTTGAGTTCCTCTGTTAATCAACTCATAGTTGTAAAAGGTCATGTCATTAATTGCATCATCTGTTGCAAAAGTAAACGCCTGAGCTCTGATTTCCATTCCGATCGGGTCACCACCAGTTTCAGTGTGTATATTTCCTTTATCGTTGAATACCCACCAGTTAGTTTCATCTCCAAAAAGTGTGACACGGCGGTCATTGCGGCAATCAATTTCATCACGAAGATCATACCAAGGGTAATCACCATCGTTAATCGGGTCATAGAAACCGTTAGGACCACTTGAATTAGGCGGGGTGTTATCATAAAATGGAGCCAAATATTCATCTTCACCCAATAATTTATCTCCGTGAGCAGGCCAGCCTTTGATCTTTTCTTCGATTTCTGGATCGAGAGGTTCTACTTCAGCGCAGTCTTCAGGAGAAGAAACACCATTTTCACAATTCCACCAGGTAATAAATTGCTGTACTTCTGCTTTGCGGATAGTATAAAACTTATCATACTTAGTACATTGTGCTGGAGTAATATCTGCAGCCCCATTATCTCTAACAAGATTCAGGTCGGCCGTTTGCACGACAAACGGATTATAATTTCCACTTCCAGCTATCAATCCGCCCAAAGGACCTGGCCAGAAGTCATTTCCTGTTCTGAAGGTATGTGCGGCAAGTTTTAACTGTCCATTAATATCCTCTCCACCCATCCAAAGAGCACCGGAATACATTAAGTGATTTTTCGATCCCTTTGGGTATTCGTAGGAAGCAACGCCAGTAGTTCTGTCTTGCCACATACTTCCACCAGTCTCGATGAGAACTTTTACGTTATTAAACTCAACGAACAGACGCTCATTTGCCGGAGAACATCCTGCCGCACGGCCATCACCATTATCATTAACTACCGGCCCATGATACTCCGGAGATTTATCTGCAAAAGACGAACCCGCCATCCCCAACACTAAAATACCAACGATTATATTTTTCATAATCTTATAATTTGAATAAAACTACCTACTTAAAAATCAAATTTAACACCAATCCGAATCGTTCTTGGAAGCCCTAAGTTGAAGGGATTCTGAACTTTTAACAAATAATAGTCTCTGAAAGACTGTTCGTCTAATTGTGTTTGAATTGAAGTCTGATATTGAGACGCGGCCAAATAACCGTCATCAGACGCATTACCCGTTGCTCGGTAAACATTCAAGACATTCTGGAAATTGAACATATTCGTAACACGGCAATAGACGTTCAAATAAGCCACCTTCTTTTTATCCTCGTCATCACCACCAAACTCAAGTTCAAAATTTCTATCTAACTGAAGGTCCATTCTGTATGTCCATGGTTTTCTTGATCCGTGAAGTGTTCCCTCCAATTGAGATGAGTTTGGAGAAAGCAATGCATCCCCAATAGGAATTTTCAACCCAGAATAAGGAGTACCCGATCCAATATTGGTTACAATGTTTCAACCCAGTATTTCCGAATACTTCGAAGTTGCCAATTTTTGGACCATTGTAATCTTTCCCTGTACCGTAACGGTAATCTAATACAATGCTAAATGCATGGCGCTGATCGTAAGAATATGGAAAAATAGTTCTCAAGTTCGGCTCACCTGAGTTTACCAATGCCAATGCCGAGTTTGGATCTGATCCTGTTCCATTTGCAAACTGTAAGGTATAAGCAACAGTCATTCGAATATTACCTGTTCTTCTCATGTCATATGAAACGGTAAGACCTTTAACAGTACCAAAATCTCGGTTACCATAAGTTTTATAAGTATTCGGATACGCCTGAAACACGTTCATCAATTGAACTTGATTGCGTTGCTCTTTGTAGAACGCAGAAATCTTCAATGATGATGTTTTGCTCAATACTTGTTGGAATCCAAGCTCATAGTCAATCGTCTTTTCAGGTTTCAAATCCGGATTATTAATGATTACATTTCTTGATTGCAAGAATTGATAATCAATAGGATCAAATCTATTTCCAGTTGTAGGACGTTTAGTCAAGATATCATAATGTGCAAAGAAAGAAGCCTCATCTGAAATCGGGAAAGAAAAAGCAACTCGCGGCATTACATTTACTTGAGGTTTGTAGTCTCCAAAGGCATCCTTTGTTGGTTCAGCAGCATTGGCTGCCTCCAAGCCTTCATCAGTTAGCCAAGGTGCGATACCTTTACTACCAGCAATCGTTGTTGCATCCGAAACCTCAACTCCATTTGCGTCATACCATGTATCACCATTTCTGTAACCATTAATTGCCGTTACGTTATTAACATCATTCACATAAACAACATAGTCTGAACCCATATTTGCAGGATGAACAATATCAACTCCGTTGTCAAAAGCACTTACCTCACCAACTGTTTTGGCAGTGTAAAGCAAATACTTATCGTTGAGCACAGGCTGATTTGCATCAAAAACATCGACACGAAGACCTACGTTGAAAATGATATCATCAAAAGCAAACTTATCCATTACATAACCGGCCATATAAATTGGCTGGAAAGCTCCAATTTTTCTTGAAAAATTACCATTTTCATCATACGACGTAAAATACTCATTGATGTCAGTATTGCCTTTAACTTTTTCACCCGTATGATCATAGCCATACCAGGAGAATACCGTATTTCCAGAGTTCAGAAGCTCATCCGCTGAAAACATATCCAAAGAAAAGAAATTCGGATCCAAGGCATCTATGTCAACAAAGTCAGTCCCATCAGGATCTAAACCTAAGGCTGAACGCACATTGTAATCAAAGAAATACTGTGCGTCTTTTCCTTCTTGGCCCGAATAGTCACCAGGAGCCGCATTCAAACGGTCATATGTTACGCGAGGATAGGTCCCAAAAAAATCATATGTCGAACCAGCAACGCTTTTATCATACTCAAGAATGTGGTTGTTCATGTATTGACGAGCAATTGTCCAGATTCCAATTGGCCCACCACCAAAATTACGATCCCAACGCTGCTCGTACTCGAATCCAAGTGAAATCGCATGATCATTCAAATTGATCGTACCAGAACCAGTTATACGGAACTGATCAGCCTGTGAGTAACCATAATAATTGTAAGGTGTACCGATATTTTCCCAAATACCGTAAACGTTTTCAGGAACATCGCCATTTCTGAGTGCCCCACCTTGTTGAAGTTGAAATTGGTTCTCGTAATTACCGACAGCATTGTTTGCGTATATCTGGTAATATTGACTAGTAATCGCTGCAAGCGCAACGTTATTAGCGGAAGGAGTAAATGCCACAAGCGTGTCTTTGTAGCCGGTGTGAATCGAACTATCTCCGTCTGAATTAAATATATAGGTTGGTTCGCGATAGGTTATGAATTGACCTACATGGCCATAGTTAAAAATTCTGTCTTCATGAGTTGCATCCCAACTCTTATCATAAGACTGTGAATAGTCAATCATGATTGAATAATATGCGTTCTTTATTTTCGAACTTGACCCCTCCTCGTTATTGCTGAAACGTTGTGTGAATCGCCCATATACACGCCAGTCAAAACTCGTATTCAAACCGAAATTCTCAAAATTCATCAAAGAGTTATTATATGAATATCCTCTACCTTTTGAATAAGCAGCTGAACCACCAAAAGTCAAATTAATCGACGGTCCAGCATTCACATCTATTTTGCCCGCAAAAGAAGCAGATCTTCCTCGTGCATTCATTCTCCATGGAACTTGCTCAAAGTCAGACAGAGCTTCATCTTCATTATGTCTAAGATAACTTGCATTATAATATGTTCCCTGACCAATTCCTGTAGGTCTCAATGGATTTGCAATTAACGAGTCTCGAACATCTTGTTTCACTCTATACGCACCACCATTAGCCAAAGGCCGACTATCCAATTCATCCGTAAAGTTTGCAGAGATAAAAAAGCCTAGGATAGGTTTTGTTTTTTCACCGGTTGAATCTTTTTTCATTAAAAGCGGACCAGCAATCATTCCCTCAACAAGATTGTAAGCGTACTTATCCAAACCGATTACCATGCCATCATATCCAAGTGGATCTTTACCGTTAAGATAAAAACCAGATGTCACACCTTCAAATGAACCAAAATATTGTGCTGAGGGACCTCTAGTTGTAATGGAGATAATACCACCCGTTACGTCACCATAATTTGCTGGTACCCCACCAGTAATAACAGACACCTCTTGCATTGCCGCTTTAGGTAAAGAAGAAGATCCGCGAACTTTGATACCATCTATATAATAATAAGAGTCTTCTGAACGGGCACCACGAATGCTTAGCCCGCCACCACCTTCAGGCGAATAAACTCCTCCTACGGTAGCGGCAATTCCAGTTGCATCACGGGTTGGCATTTTAGAAATATCTTCCCGGGTAACTGTTCCCCCCGAAGCACCACCATCCTTATCAATGAGTGGAACCTGATAAGTAATAACTTCAACAACATCTAACATCTCTGCAGAAGTACCCAATTGAAGATCATCCAGAATTGTATATTTATCTGAACTCACAACAACACCTGTTTGTCTCACGGATTGATAACCGACGAAACGCATTTCAATATCATATTGACCTGGTTGAAGTGAGCTTATCTGAAATTTTCCAAAAATGTCAGTTTGTGCCGCGCCTTTTTGCTGATCCGCCTGATAGACGATCACTTTAACAAACGGCAACGGTTCTCCGGTTGCTTTATCAGTAACTGTTCCTTTAATTGTACCTGTACCAGTTTGCGCAAACGCAAAACCAATTGACAACAAGGACATTGTAATTACTAATTTGAGGTTCTTAAGCATAAGTAAGCGTATTTGTTAAATATTCCTAAAATACAATAGCCGGTAAATATAGATAAATAATATTTGGTCGAACAAAAAAAAATAACAAATTCTTAATGGTCAATTTTCTTTGTCAAAATTAGGAATCTAAAGTGCTGCGGAAAAGAAAAAAGAGATACAAAAAGCAGGTAATTATACCAGTCTATTGTTCTTCATAGGTTTACCCTTCTGTCTTCGCTTAGCATTGCGGGCAGCACGTTTCATACGTTTGCGGGTTTCCTTATCTTGATTGTTCCAATGTTTCTTACCTGAACGTTTGCGGGAATTATAACTTGTACCAATTCCCTTACTTCTCGATTTTTTTGCTCCACCAGATTTTACAGTTTTTGCTCCTTTATCCTGATTATAAGATACGTTAGGTACAAATGCGAGAGATGCAATAATTATGAGTAATTTCGTTATGAAAGAAAAGCCGAACTTTTTCATGTCTCAAATATATTCAAGAAATAATATTATAGGGTTAATTTTTTGCGCTTTGTTTACAATTTCATGTAAAGAAGAGCCATACCCTATACCCAATGTTCCTGTGAATATATCTATAAATCTTGATTTGCCATCTTATCAACCCTTAAATTCACCCGGGGGTTATGCATATGTAAATGGAGGCTCGAGAGGCATTGTCATTTATAGAGATTTTGACGCCTTTCGCGCGCTGGATCGGCATTCTACTTATAATTCTGACGACGCTTGTGCTGTTGTAGAGGTAAATCCGGAAAATATGTTTGAGCTGATCGACACCTGTTCTGGTTCGCGATTTAGCATTTCCAACGGAGCGGTAATAGAGGGTCCTGCAAAATTTGGATTGCGCAGCTATGTGACATCCTGGGATGGCGCCTATACCCTTAGCATCTATAACTAGTAATAGCATGCCATTCTCTTTGTCCCCAAAATCGCAAGAGGTTCTAGCAATTCTGGTTGATTCGAATTTATTCACAAAATGACTCAAAAAAAAAGCCTTCCATTTCTGAAAGGCTTTTTGTTATTTTTTTTAGCGAATTAATTAATAACGGTATTGATCTGACTTAAATGGACCAGATACTGTAACGCCAATATATTTTGCCTGATCTTCAGAAAGTTTTTCAAGCTCTACACCAATTTTCGCTAAGTGTAAACTCGCAACTTTTTCATCTAAATGCTTAGGTAATGTATAAACATCATTTTTGTAGTTGGCTGAATTAGCCCATAGTTCAAGTTGAGCTAATGTTTGATTCGTAAATGAGTTTGACATTACGAATGACGGGTGACCTGTAGCGCAGCCCAAGTTAACCAAACGACCTTCAGCCAAAAGGATGATGTCTTTTCCATTAATAGTATAAAGATCAACCTGAGGTTTAATTTCAATTTTAGATTTACCGTGATTGTTGTTCAACCAAGCCACGTCAATCTCATTATCAAAATGTCCAATGTTACAAACAATTGCTTTGTCCTTCATTTTTTCAAAATGGCGGCCAACTACTATATCTTTGTTGCCAGTTGCTGTTACAATAATATCTGCTTCAAGAACTGCTTTATCCATTGGCTTCACTTCAAAGCCATCCATCGCCGCCTGAAGCGCACAAATTGGATCAATCTCAGTTACAATTACACGTGCACCGGAACCTTTTAAAGAAGCGGCAGATCCTTTTCCAACATCTCCATAACCTGCAACGACAGCTACTTTACCAGCCATCATAATATCTGTTGCACGACGGATTGCGTCTACTAAAGATTCTTTGCAACCGTATTTATTATCGAATTTTGATTTTGTAACTGAATCATTGATGTTGATTGCAGGCATTACAAGTGTTCCATTTTTTACACGCTCATAAAGTCTGTGAACTCCCGTAGTAGTCTCTTCAGATAATCCTTTAATGTCTTTGGTCAATTCAGGATAGCGGTCGAAAACCATATTGGTTAAATCGCCACCATCATCCAAAATCATATTTAAAGGTTTACCATCTTCGAATGCAAAAAGAGTTTGCTCAATGCACCAGTCAAATTCCTGCTCGTTCATACCTTTCCATGCAAATACAGGAATCCCTGCAGCAGCAATAGCCGCAGCAGCCTGATCTTGTGTTGAAAAAATATTACATGATGACCAAGTAACCTCAGCACCAAGTTCAATTAAGGTTTCAATCAAAACAGCCGTTTGAATTGTCATATGCAAACAACCAGCGATGCGTGCACCTTTTAAAGGCTTAGCTTTGCCATACTCAGTGCGCAATGCCATTAGACCTGGCATCTCAGCTTCTGCAAGACGAATTTCTTTTCTTCCCCATTCAGCAAGGCTAATATCCTTCACCTTGTATTTCAACTTTTGTTGTGTATCGCTCATTTTATTTTTTAAATTTCTTAATAACGAAAGGCAAAAGTACAAAACTCCTTTTTAATTTTCACTAATTTTGAAACTTGTCGATTCAGGTTGAACATATTGAAAGTAACAATGGAACAGTGATCAAACTGTTACAATACCCTGAATCATCAGTAGACTCCTTCGATCTTACCATTTTTAGCACAGAGGAGTTAACAAAATTCAGAGCATTCAAATCTTCGAAGCGTCAACACGAATTTTATTTTACTCGCTTGCTGTGGAATTATTTTAAGATTAACGAGCCAATCCAATATAACCAAATAGGTCGACCAATTTTACGATCAGGATTTATAAGTATTTCACATTCCAGAAATGTAATCGCCATTGCGTATAACCCTGAACATTCTGTTGGAATAGACGCCGAGTATCATTCCCCAAAGCTGAAAAAGATTCAAAACAAATACATTTCAGAAACTGATGCTGCCATGGTGAATGTCAAAAATGAGAGTGAACTCACAATTATTTGGAGTGTCAAAGAAGCGATTTATAAAATGGAGCAAATTGAAGGTCTCAGTTTTAAAGAAAACATCCATGTAAAACTCGAGCAAACCAAGGCTCTTGTTGATGTAGCAAAAGGCGCTGAATTGCACCATTATACCTTTGAGTTTAAAGATTATGGTGATTTTGTCCTAACCTATTGTTCACATGCCGATTTGAATGGCAAGACCCTATTTTAAAAATAAGCAGGTAAAATCAATCCGTTTCGACAACTTTTTGTAGCTTTCATACGTATTTAATCTATTGAGATACTACAAGTAATGTTGTTTAAGCCCTTTTCCATCAAATGGATTTTCATGAGTGTATTTTGTTTGGGAATTTTTCCCGAAGGCATTGCTGCGTGGGTACAAAAGGCACCATATGGTGGAACCGCAAAACATAGATGTACGGCGTTTTCTATCAATAACAAAGGTTATATTGGTGGCGGGCACATAAACTCAGGCGAGTCTGTCTACTACAAAGACTATTGGGAGTATGATCCAGGTACCAACACGTGGACACAGATTGCTGATTTTGGCGGCGGCTATCGATATCATTCTACGGCATTTAATATTGGAGATTTTGGTTATGTTGGTTTAGGTGAAGATGATAATAACACCTATCACAATGACTTCTGGAAATATATTCCACTTATAAATACCTGGGTGCAAGTCGCAGTCTATCCGGGTGTCCCAAGAAGAGGGGCGTGTTCATTTGTAATAGACAATCTTGGTTATGTTGGAACGGGCCAAACAGATGTGGGGTATGCTGCTGACTATTTCCGCTATGACCCTGTCACTAATTCCTGGACTGCTATTGCCGACTTTGCAGGCGAAGCACGCAGTTCAGCCGTTGCATTCGCGCATAATGGAAAAGGTTATGTAGGCACAGGACATATTTTAGGTGACGATACAAAAGATTTTTTTGAATATGATCCATTTACAAATCTCTGGACTCAAAAAGCTGACGTTGGATTCTTGCCAAGACAAGATGCAACAGGATTTGTGGTTCAGGGGGAAGCCTATATTGGAACAGGAAACGATGCTGAAGGAACCGATAATTTTGGTGATTTCTGGAAATATAATTTTGACAATGACGTGTGGACTGAAGTGGCAGAATTTGATGGTCAAAGCAGACGCTATATGGTGTCATTCGTAATTGGAGATGTAGCCTATTGCGGAACTGGAACCAACGGTACTAATCTGAGAGATTTTTGGGCTTTCTATCCGTTGCTTGAAATGACCGAACCAGACGTTACAACCGATTTCAAAATCTATCCAAATCCTGCTACCGATTATCTTGAAATCAAAAATGAATCCCTGTCAAATTTTGATCAGATCATACTATCCGATCTTTCTGGAAAAATTCTACTAGACCAAAAAACTCTCGATACACAGAAACTTAATCTCGATAACTTTGCAGATGGCTTATATCTGATTACGTTGCTTCGCCAAAACAAAATTATTCACGCTGAAAAAATTCAAATTCAAAAGTGAGTTTACTTGAAAAAATATCATCCAATAAGAATCAGAAAATTGCTGTTCTGATTGATCCCGATAAAAATCAGGATGAACAGAAATTAGTTTGCCTGCTTGAAAAAATCAATATTCTTGATCCTGCTTTTATTTTTGTTGGCGGAAGCACGGTAGATGTTTCTCAATTCAACAAAACGGTTGAGCTGATTAAACAACTTACTTCAATTCCTTTGATCATTTTTCCGGGATCACACAATCAAATTCACGAGAAAGCAGATGGTATTTTGTTTCTGTCTTTAATCTCAGGACGCAATCCGGATTATTTAATTGGCCATCATGTCGAAGCCGCTCATCTGCTAAAAAAAATGAATGTCGAAGTTATTCCAACTGGTTACTTGTTAATTGACGGAGGCAAAAATTCTTCAGTACAATATGTGAGTCAAACTACACCTATTCCATCAGATCAGGAAAATATTGCGGTTAAAACGGCTATCGCCGGAGAGATGCTTGGAATGAAAACAATTTTTTTAGACGCTGGTAGTGGTGCATTAAATTCGGTTCCTGAAAAAATGATTCGTGAAGTGAAAAAAAACATTTCCATTCCACTGATTGTCGGCGGAGGATTAAAAACCATTGAGCAAATAAAAAACACGTTTGACTCAGGTGCTGATCTTGTTGTTATTGGTAATAAAATAGAAGATGATATTGATTTCATGCTTGATTTAATGCATGCGACAAAAAAACAGATTTGATAAAATGAGAAAGCAGATTTTTAGTTTGGTTTTGTTGTTTCTCTTTGCAAATGCAATTGGACAGCAACTGGCTATTCCATATTCTGATCAAATTTCTGGTGTATATTCCAGCGATATCACTTTAACAATTTCCCATGATACCCCGGGCGTAACTATTTTTTATACGCTGAATGGAAATGAACCAACCCCGTCTGACTTTATTTACTCAGATCCAATTACACTGCAGAACAGGACCGGTGATCCAAACTCCTATTCTAATATTCCAACCAACCCATCATTAACCTACCCGATTGGAACTTATACTACCAATCGTGCAAATGATCGAGGCTGGTTACCACCTTATTCTGAGGTATATAAAATTAATGTCATTCGTTATCGTGCATACAAACCTGGTTTTGCTCCCAGTGAAATTGTAACACAAACTTTCATGATTGATCCATTGGGCGCTGATCGATATGGATTTCCAATTCTTTCTTTAGTAGTTGACAGCACCGATTTATTTTCTGCAGAGAGCGGAATTTATGTTTACGGAAATCATCCGGATGGAAACTACACCAACAAAGGTGTTGCGTGGGAACGCATAGCCAATTTTGAATTGTTCGATGACACCGGGCAACTCGTTTTAGATAGAAAAGTTCGTGCGCGCATGCACGGCGGAGGTACCAGAAGTTCTGCCAAAAAAAATTTTAGAATTTACAGCGAAGTTGATGAAAACACTAATTTCAATTATCCGTTTTTTGAGGATTATGCTTTAGATCAATTCAAACGTATTTTAATTCGAGCGGGCGGTCATAGTCCAACCTGTTTTCCACGCGACGATCTTGCCAATATGTTAACAGAAGGTCTTTCAGTTGCACAACAACACGTAAAACACATTGTGTTATTTATCAACGGTGAATATTGGGGCATACACACCATCAAAGAACGCGTTGATCATTATTTTATACAAAATTATTTTGGAGTTGATGACAATGATATCACTATTCTGGATCAGGAATTTGATATCCAAGGAGGGGGTCATCAAGTTGACGCAGATGAAATGTCAAGCCTTGAAGATTTCATAATCAACAACGATATGAGTCTGGATCAAAATTACCAATTCGTTTTGGAAAAAATTGATGTTGATAATTACATTGACTACATGTGTTCTGAAATTTTCTTAAGCAATTCGGATTGGGTATACTCAAATGTTGTTTCGTGGCGTAAAACAGGACCATTCGATCCTTCTAAACCAGCACCGCATGACGGAAGATTTCGCTGGGTATTTTATGATTTTGATGGTGCTTTTGGTGGTGATTGTGATCACGCTTACTACACCGTAAATACTTTAGGCGCTGCAACGATAGCGAGTGGAACATTTGCTTCTTATACGCGTTTCTTCAGAGGTTTGCTGGAGAATTTAACCTTCAGAAAAAAATTCATTAATCGCATGTGCGATTTACTGAACTCACAATACCGCTCAAATCGAGTTAATGAAAAAATTACTGAAATCTATGACATCCTTACTCCATCCATGCAAGAAAATGTCGAGCGCTGGCGCTATCCTTCAAATGCAACAACGCTATACACAAGACAATTTGAAACACCGAGTTTAGCAAAATGGAATTTGATTTTTTACGAACTGCATGTTTTTGCTAATAACAGACAACGAAAAGTACGTGATCACATCATGACCAAATGGGCCTATCCTGATTCCAGCTTAGTGACCGTCAACGTGAATGATCCTTCTATGGGAATGGTTAAAGTAAATTCAATTCTCATCAATGAAAATCTGGCCGCAGTAAATCCTACTGTTTATCCGTGGAATGGATATTATATGAACACGATTGAATTACCTATCACAGCTATTCCAAAACCAGGTTATCGTTTTGTAGAGTGGCAAGAATCAGGTAGTACTTCAGACAACATTCTGTGGGAGCCAAACGGCGATTCATCTTTCACAGCTGTTTTTGAAGTTGATGACACGTATCAAACTATTGTGATCAATGAACTCATGTCTTCCAATTCTAGTTATCTCGAAGATAATTTTGGTGAACATGATGATTGGTTGGAGTTATTTAATCCAAATGCAACAGAACTAAATTTATCGGGATGCAAATTTGAATGGAGCACTTTCAGTTGGACAATTCCAAACGGAACTACAATTGCACCAAATGGCTACCTGCTTTTTTGGTTTGATGCAGAAGCATATCAAGGCATTAATCATACGATTGGAAAACTTACAAATACAGTTTCTACCGTTACACTCAAATCTGCTGACAATGGCATTATGGATTCATTTATGTATCCTGCAACAAGCACCAATTTCTCATTTGGCAGATACCCTAACGGAAGCGGCACTTTTATGGTCTTTGAATCGCCTACTCCACTTGGCAATAATAACACTACGCCGGCTACAATGAATTTGCTGAAATTTCTCTAACGGTCTATCCTAATCCAACTAACGGAAATCTTTATCTCTCTAAACAAATTGATTTTACGATTTACGATTTAAACGGTAAAAAACTCGGCACTTATTTCAATCAAAAATTTGTTGATGTCAGCGATCTTGAAAATGGAATTTATCTATTAGTGACTTCTGAAAATGAAGTGCAGAAAATAATTGTACAAAAATGAAAACACTAAATACTATTCTGGCTACTCTTCTTTTTTCATGTATCTCATTTAGTCAGAATTTCACCGAGATTATTAAATCAGTTGCCAACGATCGTGCAGCTGGTGATCAATACGGATATTCGGTAGATATTGATGGAGATTATGCCGTAATTGGTGCATACAGTGATAATTTTGGCGGCAGTGAAAATCATGGTTCCGTTTATGTCTACAAGCAAAACGGAATTAATGATTGGGATTTTCATCAAAAAATAATTTCAAATGATCAGGAAGATTATGATCGTTTTGGTTGGTCAGTTGCAATAGATGGCGATTATATAATTGTTGGCGCCTATAGAGAAGATGAAGATGCGTCAGAATTGAATTCACTTTCAAGCGCAGGTTCTGCTTATATTTTTGAAAAAGATGTGAGTGGAAATTTTGTGCAAGTAGAAAAATTAGTTGCGTCAGACCGCGCTGTTGATGATGAGTTTGGGTGGTCGGTTGCAATCAGCGGGACAACGGCAATTGTTGGTGCTCGTGCTGAAGATCACAATGTAGCAGGTGCAGCATATATGTATAGCGCTGGATCAGCTTATATATTTAATCGCGATGTTTCTGGCAATTGGATCCAATCACAAAAAATTTGTGCCGCAGATCGTTCAACCGATATAAATTATCCAGGTGGGTATTCAGGTGAAGATTTGGGTGATCAATTTGGATGGGCAGTTAGTATCTCTGGTGATTATTTAATTGTAGGTGCATTGCATCACGATTACGGTCCTGCTGGTCCGCCAACTGCACCTTTGTGGAGTTCTGGTGCTGCTTATATTTTTGAGCGCACTGCCGGTGTTTGGAACCAGGTTCAGAAAATTCAAAACTTTGATCGTGAATCCTGGGATCGTTTTGGGTGTGCTGTAGATATTGATACCAATGTTTTAATTGTTGGCGCTTATTCTGAAGATGAAGTTGAAGATGGTGTGAGCGACGAATTAACAAATCCTGGATCTGCTTATCTCTATGAAAGAAACGGATCAGGCACTTGGGTATTCACTCAAAAAATTGTTCCTGATGATAGAAATTCAGGAGACCATTTTGGATATTCTTTTGCTTTGGAAGATACGCTCCTTGTGATTGGAACACACTCAGATGATCATGATGAATTTGGTGGTAACCTTGCCGATGATGCAGGGTCGGCCTATATATTTGAAAAGAACGCAGGCGTTTGGTCAGAGCTTCAAAAAATAGATGCATCAGATAGAATAACGCTGGATGAATTCGGAATTTCGGTTGGACTTTCTGATCACACAATTATTATCGGTTCCTTTTTACAAGATTTTGATGCTACCGGAACAAATGAAATGATTGATGCAGGTGCTGCTTATTTCTTCTCGAATCAAACTTGTCCGATTCTCATCACAAATCAAAGTGTGGATCTGTGTTTTGGTGAATCTATAACCGTTGGATCAAATACCTACTCCGCAGATGGCTCTTATACGGATCTTTTAGTTTCTGTTCAAGGATGCGACAGTACAGTCAATACAACACTTACAATTGCTCCTGAAATTTCGTCTTCCAATAATACTTCAGTATGTTTTGGATCCGGCGAATGGATTGGAGGAATCTACTATACTACTTCCGGATCCTATCCAGTAGTGTTTACTGCAATGAATGGATGTGACAGTATCGCATACACAAATCTTACCGTAGAAAATGAAATCACAGCTAGTCAAAATGTCTCGATCTGTTATGGGGAGACGTACACGATTGGAGTCAATACATATACCGTCAGCGGAGTTTATACGGATATTGTCACTGCAACCAATTTTTGCGATAGCGTGATCACTACAAATCTTACCGTTCAATTGCCAATCAACTCAGCAATTAATCAATCCAATAATACACTTACTGCAATTGCTTCGGGTGCAAATTACCAATGGATAAACTGTACAACACAAGCTCCAATTGCAGGCGCAACCGGTCAGATCTTTACCGCTCCGCTAACAGGTTCGTACGCCGTGATTGTAACTGAAAACGGATGTTCAGATACTTCAGCATGCGTTTATGTAGATGTTGTGATTGTTGGTTTTTCTGAGTCCGATCTTGACGGTGTAGTTATTTATCCAAATCCAAACAATGGAAATTTTGTGATACGATTTGACGCTGAAAAATTTGTTGACGCCTCATTCATTCTTGTAAATTCGTTAGGTGATGAAATTGCTTTGATTAAAGAAACAAACACAATCAAACCCGAAGAAAATTTAGCGGCTGGAATTTATCTCTTGCAGATTTCAACTCCGCAAGGAATTGTTACACGAAAAATTGTTGTTCAATAAAACTAGAATTGTGATCTTCCGAATTTCTTTATCAGTTCATTTTTAGCTCACAGATAGCGCAGATGAACACAGATTAATTGATGATTTAGGTATTTTTTTAATCTCTAACGCACCGGTGTCATCATAAAATCAGAAATCAACCGGTGAAAATGATGTACCCCTTGTTCCATTTTTGGTGAGTATCTTCCTTTGCCGTATAGGCGCGATGAAATTCCTTTTTGTACATTTTCTACTATGGCTTCATCTTCACGCTCCACTCTATCTAACAGTGCTCCAGCGCCAGCATCTATTTTTGAATAATCCCAAACAAATGATTTGAAAATAACTTTTGTGAGATTATGTTGCAGTGGCTTGATAATATTCAATGACAATCCCCAGGGATAAAAATTGAACATGATATTTGGAAATAACCAGTAGTAATATGCACCAACTCGTTTACCAAAATCAGGTGAATCTTTTGGAAGATCAAAGGCAATTTCTCCACCCTTGGAAATTCCCAATTGAAGATTTGAGTATTTATAAATTTCGCTTGCATATGCATCTCCGTCTAATGTTTTGGCAAGATCACGGTGAATGTAAGGAATGTGAAATCCTTCCAGATAATTATCACAATACAAAGCCCAATTTGCACGCACCAAATATTCACGTGAACGGTTTGGATCAAAAATAAAATTCTCAATGGGCATCCACCCTACTCGTTTTTCCATCTCACCAACTAACTCATTAAAATCAATTGTCGGATCAAGTGATGTGAATAAAAATTGTTTCCATTTTTTTACTTCGAGTTTTGAAAGATTATCACGTTGTGATGGAAAATCAACCATGCCCTCCGTCTCCGGCATTGCTTTGAAACAACCATCCAATCCAAATCTGCGACCGTGATAAGAACAAGAGATTCCACCACTTAAAATGCAAGGATTGTCTACCAAAATATTGCCGCGATGCGTACACACATTTGACATACAATGCAAATTATCTTCTTTATCTCTGGTAAGCAAAAGTGGTTCTGAAATAAAACCTTCCATAAATTCAAACGGAAAAGCCGCCTGCGGAACTTTCACCAAATCTTCTTCACCAATAATCTGCCAGCTGCGTTCAAAGAGTTTTTCTTTAGATTCTTCTAAACGTTCAGGCGAATTATAAAACGTGCCGTCAAGCGTAGATGCAACGCGAATGTCTTCGTGAATTTTCATAGCAATTCCTTTTAACGAAGATAAGAAAGATAAGGGGATTTTAAGAATCGTTCTAATGGACAGAAAATCCAAATTCCAAACTTAAAGTCTAGACACGTTTGGGATTTTTACATTGGAATTTTGAATTTTCATTATTCATCCAACATATCACTTTCTCTCTTCTCAATTGGATGTGCACGGTAAGCTAAAACTACCGCAAAAATATCCATCGGAAAACTCACCAGCATCAAATAAACATAATCATGACTGACGCGATAATATAAATAAAACGAAAGTGCAAAAACAACAATGGAGCCAGCGTGAAGCCAGTTAGCCAGCTTAACAGATACAATTGGATTTGCCATTCCATCACTCACACGACGCGCAAAAAAATTTAATCCGAAATAAAGAATCACATACGTTCCAATCAAATAGTAAACAAAATCTTTCATGACATTTGCTGAACCAAATGCATTGATGAGACTTAAAAAAATAGCCGCGTAAAAAAGCAGGTGAAGGATGTTCACAATGTGATAAGTTATCAGGGCTGATTTCATTCTTCTATAATTAGATAAGTTTAAAAAGTCACGACTAACTAAAATTCCAAATCACAATATCAAAATTCCAAAGGTCTAACGTATTCAAATTTGTCGTTGGCCAATCTGGAAGATCCCTATGATCCGCTGCGCTAATGTCGGGATAAATTCGACTTAGTTTTTTTGATTCGACTTGTCTTTTAAAAAACAGTCTCATTTAATCCCAAATCCGCTCTTCTTTCAACTCAATTACATTTCCAAAAAACAGCTTGGAAGTTTCTTCAAATGATTCAGTATAATCAGAAATGAAAAAAAGATTTTTGCCTTCTTTTTTCTTGCTGAGCAGCTTTAAATCTTTTAATGTTTTTTTGGTGTACTCGGCTACAACGCTTGCGGAATCTATTACCTCAACCGGTCGTTTGAAAAATGCAACAACTTCCTTTTTGATCAATGGATAATGTGTACACGCCAATATTAACGCATCAATCTTTTCAAAATTTTTTGTTGAGAGATACGAATTGATAATTGTTTTTGAGATCTTATTATTAAAAAATCCTTCTTCAATCATAGGCGCCAACAAAGGTGTTGCCGTTTGGGGGACTTCTAATTTTGGATTTTCTTTATTCAATTTACGCGGATAAATTCTTGACTTAATGGTACCACGTGTAGCAATGACGCCTATTTTTCCTTTTTTGTATTTGGTCAGACAATAATCAACCGTTGGATCAATCACATTCAGAATTGGAACTTTTGGATATGCTTTTTTCAAATCAGCATAAGCATGCGCAGAAGCTGTATTGCAAGCAATCACAATGGCTTTGCATCCTTTTGCTAATAAAAAAGCCGTGATGCGTTTTGAATACATGGTGATGGATTCTTTAGACTTATCGCCATAAGGTAAATGCGCAGTATCTCCAAAATAAATAATGGTTTCATTGGGCAGCGCTTCCGCGATTGCTTTTGCAACCGTGAGTCCGCCAATACCAGAATCAAAAATGCCTATGGGTTTGTTCATCCAAGTAAAAGTAGAAAAAAAGGACCTATCTCAATTTCAATCCGAGTTAAATGCAAGAACAAGTTATTATCTGACGAAAGTTGATTATTAATCTCGCCTAATTAATTATGCCGGAGTTTCGGGCACAAAAAAACCGCCCCAACTAAGCTGAGGCGGTTTCAAAAAATTTCTTGTTCTATTGTCCTGAAGGAGATGCCAAACGTTGCTTCTCAATCAAAATTAATTCAGCTCTAACCTCGTTTGTAAGATCCAACGCTGTTGCTTTGTCGACATATAACAATCCTGTTGAACCATATTCTGGATCATACTGAAGTACGTATGTTACTTTGTTTCTTACTGCAACAATCTCAATTGCTTTTTTCAAACTTTTGTCAATTGGCACCAACAACTTTTCTTTCATGATTTCTAAATCCTGCTGAAAAGATTGCTCTTTGTACATCAAAATTTGATTTTGTTCTTCCAGGTTTTTGTAGTTCATGTCACGGATGATTTCAGGCAATGAATCTTTTGTACGCTCATAATCCTGCACTTTACGCTCCAATTCAATAGCCATGTCTTCTAATGTTTTTTGACTTGACTGAACGTAGTACTCAAGCGTTTTGATTGCATCCAGATAACTTGGAATGCTGTCCATTGCTTTTACATAATCTACAAATCCGATTTTCAATTGTCCCTGTGCGGTCGATGAGAAGAATGTCAGCGTCAAGACGGCGATTACGGAAAGGACTGTTTTTTTTAAGCTGTTCATAGTTGTTTAGTTGGATTCTGTACTTCACCAAAAAATCTGGCCGGGTATCAGAACATGTTAATTGTTTGTTTTGATTAATTAGTTATTAGCAACTTTGATGCCCATTTTTATTAAGACCCTTTTTGAAAGGTCAAACTTAGGATCGGCATACAATAAATTTGACTGATTAGCCTTGTCAAAAACAAAGGCATAACCACCTTCAACCGCTACTTGCTGAATGGCGTCAAAGATACGATCTTGAATAGGTTTAATTAGCTCTTCTCTTTTTTGGAACAGATCTCCACCCACTCCAAAGCGGCGCTTTTGCAGATCCATTGCCTGAAAACGAAGATCATCAATTTCTTTTATGCGCGAAGCTTTAATTTCTTCCGGCAATAAAATAGCTTCAGCATCAAACTCGCGTTGCTTTTTATCGAGGAGCGCAAATTTTTCTTCAATCTCCTGTTGCCATTGCTCAGATAATTTATTCAGTTGCGCTTGAGCATCACCGTATTCAGGAATATTCTCAAGTATGAATTGCGTATCCACATAACCGTATTTCTGCGCAGTCGCAACTTGCGACAACACTAGCAAACTGAATAGTATTAAACCAATTCTTTTCATACGTTTCAAATTTAATCTCTTAAGCTAATTTGAAGCCTCTAATTTACTACAAATTAAATATCTCCAAGTTGCATACCAATTACCGGGAAGATTCCAAAAGTGTACCCTTTAGGAGCAAAACCCGGATCTGCGCTGCCACTAAAGCCAGCCGCTCCCGGATCCAATGGATCAAAGCCCCATGCAAAATCTACACCCAGCATACCAAACATTGGTAAGAAAATACGAACCCCTGCTCCCGCAGCACGCTTCACATTAAATGGATTAAACTCGCGCAAGCTACTATAAGTATTACCTGCTTCAACAAAAGCCAAACCATAAATAGTAGCACTTGGGTTCAATGACAATGGGTAACGCAATTCAAGTGAGTATCTTGATATTACCGTTCCACCGGTTGTTGGTGAGATTGGACTGTTGCCATCATAACCACGAAGGGCAATAATTTCACGACCATCAAACTGCCAGGTTCCGTTTAATCCGCTTCCTCCTAAATAGAACCTCTCAAAAGGCGAATCACCCTTATTGGCGTTATAGGCACCCATGAATCCAAAACCAAATTTAGGTCGCAAGACTAATTTTTTGTTTTGAGTTAAAGGCAAGTACCACTCACCTGAGAATTTAATCTTGTAATACTCAGCAAACTTATAGCGTTCCTGATCGGTCATAGCCTGATATTCTGCTTCTGTATAATCCTGAAACAGTGAATAAGGTGCTGTTGATTTTAAGGTCAGAGTAAATTTAGAACCACTTCGCGGATAAATCGGATCTGAAACTGAGTTACGCGAAAACACACCTTGAAGTGCAATGTTGTTTGAGAATCCATCTGTAAAAATGAAATAACTCGATTTGGTTAAATCATAATACTGATAAGTTAACTCGCCATAGAATTGGAAATAATCATCTGGCCATTTTAAACGTGATCCCAACCCTGCACCAATCGATGTGATGGAAGTCTGACTATAAGTTGGAGCATCCTTAGCAAGTGAATTTGTAATCAACGAGTGAGACATGAAGATTGATAAAGACGTCGGTTTTTTACCTCCAAGCCAAGGCTCGGTAAATGATAAATTGTACGATTGATAACCTCTTCCGTAAGTCTGACCACGAATGCTCAAACGCTGACCATCACCAGAAGGTAGAGGTTGCCACGCTCCTTTTTTGAAGAAGTTTTTTGTAGAGAAATTCGTAAATGAAAGTCCAATGGTTCCAATCAATCTTCCTGCACCGTAACCACCTGAAAGTTCTACCTGATCAGAAGATTTTTCTACTACCGTGTATTCGATATCAACAGTTCCGTCGGTTGCGTTTGGAATTGGATTTACCTGAAATTGTTCAGGATCAAAATAACCCAAAGTTGCCAACTCACGTTGCGTACGAATGATGTCATTTCGGTTAAAAAGATCACCCGGTTTGGTTCTGATTTCACGCAGAATTACATGATCATTTGTTTTTGTATTTCCTTTGATGATGATGTTTTTGATGCGTGCTTCTTTCCCTTCTGTGATACGCAATTCATAATTGATGTAATTGTTTGAATCAATATTCATTTCAACAGGCACAATGTTGAAGAAAAGGTATCCGCGATCCATATAAAGTGAAGTAACATCACGTCCATCCATACTCATGTAAAGACGTTGTTCCATCAGCATCTTGTTATAAACATCTCCCTTATTGATTCCAAGAAGTGTATCCAATTGTCCGCTGCGGTATTTTGTGTTTCCAATCCACGTGATATCGCCAAAATAATATTTATCACCTTGATCAATATAGATGTCAATACCGATGTGCTTATCATCAATATCATAAGTTGAATCACGCACAATACGCGCATCGCGCAAACCAATCGCATTATACTTTTCAGTAATGGTTAGTTTATCTCTTTCGTAAGCCGTGCGATTAAATTTAGACCGTTTGAAAATTCGCAAGATGCCAGTTTCTTTCGTGTCTTTCATGCCACGTTTTAACCCACCATCAGAGACTGACATTTTTGTTTTCCAACCCACAAAAGCTGACTCAGATGAATCTACTTCAGTGAGTTCATTACCATAAAAATTGATAGCACCAATTTTAATTTTATTTCCTTTTTCAATGGTGATTACAAATTTTCTGGAGTTGTAAAATGAAGTATCCATTTCTTGCGTAATCACAACCTTACACTTCAAATATCCTTTCTCCTGATAGAAACCACGCACAATGTTTTGGGTTGTAAGCACAAGGCTTTCCGTAATTTTTTTTCCAGAATACAAATTGATCATTTCGCGCAATTTATCTGCTTCTGTTTTTGTTGCGTTGACAAAAGAATAACTGCTTAACGTTGGTCGACCAACTACTTGAATGATTAAGAAAATGTCTCCATTAATTTTTGGAGCACCATCCATCAAAATCTGAACATCTGAAAATAATTCTTGTTCCCACAATTTTTTGATTGCGCTGCTGATATCATCTCCCGGAATACTGATTTCTTTTCCAACGGTTAATCCAGAAACGAGAATCAAAGCGCTCTCATCATATTCCGGAGCCCCTTGAACACGCACACCTGCGATGGTATATTTTTTTGGATTCAGATAGGAATTATCTCCTCCAATAATATCCTGAGCAAGTGAACCAAAGCCCAACAGGAGGAAAGCAAAAAGCATTACTTGTTTTAATTTCATCATGACTGAAGTTGTTCGCTTACTTTACCAAATCGTCTTTCACGATGCTGGTATTCATATATTGCCTGGTAAAAATCTTCTTTCTTAAAATCCGGCCAAAACTTAGTGGTAAAATGCAATTCACTATAAGCAAGTTGCCAAAGTAAAAAGTTACTTATTCTGATTTCACCGCTTGTTCTTATCATCAATTCCGGATCTGGTATTCCAGCCGTGTATAAATGACTGCTTACAAGGTCATCTGTAATTTCATCCAAACTTATTTCGCCGTCTTTATAACGCTGCGCAATTTGTTTTATTGCAGTTTTGATTTCAGACTTGGAGCTATAATTCAAAGCAAGAATTAAGGTTGTTCCTTTATTCTCTTTCGTTTTTTCTATTGCCGATTTCAACTCAGCTCTGCAGCGATCAGGCAGCGCATTGGCATCTCCAATCGACATCAAACGAACTTCATTTTTATTGAGAGATTCGATTTCGTTTGAAATAGTTTGCACCAATAAATCCATTAAACCATCCACTTCTTCTTTTGGGCGATTCCAATTTTCAGTAGAGAACGCGTAAAGAGTAAGATATTTTACTTTGATTTCAGAAGCGGCAGTTAATGCTTCACGAACAGATTCAACTCCCATAGCGTGACCAAACAACCGCTCTTGTCCTTTTTCCTTAGCCCAACGACCGTTGCCGTCCATTATGACAGCCACGTGTTGTGGAATGCGGTTCATATCGAGTTGGTCTTTAAAGCTCATTGGCAAAGGCACAAAGATGCTGATTTTTTTAGGATTCTAGCGTAAATGTAACGAGGGAAAACAAGAGTGATTATGCCTTTAACAAAGGTTAACAGTGAAATCCGGCCTTGGTGATATAGCAGCACACACTACTAAATAATAAATATCAAGGAGTGAATGCCGCATTTTAAAGGATTGGTGGATCACTGAATTAGAGGTTTTGCAGAGGCCAAAGGTGGAAACAAAAAATCCAGACTCGAAAGCCTGGATTTTTTCAAATTCATATTTGTCAGCTTATTCAGCCAAAACCATAATCTTATTGTCTTTTACTTCAATCACACCACCTTTGATCTCAAACGAAAAACTGGCGTCGCTTTTATGCGTTACGTTCAACTTACCGTTATAGATGTCTTCGTCTATGTTTTCAGCCACATTCTGATCCACTTTTACAAGACCTTTTGCGAGGGCAGAAATCATAGGAGCGTGTTGATTCAAAACACCGAATGAGCCATCCAGACCAGGCAATACAACGTGACTCACATTGCCTTTGTACAATAATTCATCGGGGGTAATTACTTCTAATAACATGTGCAGTAATAATTAGTCAGCCAACATTTTTTCTCCAGCTTCAATAACCTGCTCGATCGTTCCTTTCAAGTTAAATGCTGCTTCAGGGTATTTATCAACCTTACCATCCATGATCATATTAAATCCTTTGATAGTTTCTTTGATGTCAACCAAAACACCTTTTAATCCTGTAAATTGTTCAGCAACGTGGAACGGCTGAGACAAGAAACGCTGAACGCGGCGTGCACGGTGTACAATTAATTTATCTTCTTCAGAAAGTTCATCCATACCAAGAATTGCAATGATATCTTGTAATTCTTTATAACGTTGAAGTGTCAATTTAACACGTTGTGCGCAGTCATAATGATCAGCACCAACAATAGAAGCAGTAAGAATTCGCGAAGTAGAATCCAACGGATCTACCGCAGGATAAATTCCAAGCTCAGCAATTTTACGGGACAATACTGTAGTAGCATCCAAGTGGGCAAAAGTTGTAGCCGGAGCTGGATCCGTTAAGTCATCCGCGGGTACATATACCGCTTGAACAGAAGTAATAGATCCGTTCTTAGTTGAAGTAATACGCTCTTGCATTGCTCCCATTTCAGTTGCAAGTGTTGGCTGATAACCTACCGCTGATGGCATACGACCCAATAGAGCCGATACCTCAGAACCTGCTTGAGTAAAACGGAAGATATTATCTACGAAGAAAAGAATATCATTTCCTTTTCCTTCTCCATCACCATCACGGTAATATTCAGCAAGAGTAAGACCTGACAAGGCAACACGCGCACGTGCTCCAGGAGGCTCATTCATTTGTCCAAAAACGAAGGTAGCTTTTGAATCTTTTAATTTTTCTCTGTCAATTTTAGAAAGATCCCATCCGCCTTTTTCCATGTCATGCATGAAATCTTCTCCGTATGTGATAATTCCTGATTCAAGCATCTCACGCAATAAGTCATTTCCTTCACGTGTACGCTCACCCACACCAGCAAATACAGATAATCCTGAATATGCTTTTGCAATGTTGTTGATCAATTCCTGAATCAATACTGTTTTACCAACACCAGCACCACCGAACAAACCAATTTTACCACCTTTTGCATAAGGCTCAATCAAATCAATTACTTTAATTCCGGTAAAAAGTACTTCGGTAGCGGTAGAAAGATCTTCAAATCGTGGCGCAGAACGGTGAATTGGAAGTCCACCCGTTTTGTCTACGTTTTCGATTCCGTCGATAGCGTCTCCGATTACGTTAAAAAGACGTCCTTTAATAGCGTCACCTTTTGGCATGAGGATCGGGAAACCAGTTGAAACAACTTCCATTCCGCGGGTAAATCCATCTGAAGAGTCCATTGCAATACTTCTGATTGCATCATCTCCAATGTGTTGTTGTACCTCAAGTACTACTTTTGTTCCATCTGCTTTGGTTACCACAAGAGCATCCATAATGTTTGGAAGAGTAGAACCTTTTGAGAAACTTACATCGACTACAGGTCCAATTACCTGTGAAATTTTTCCCTTAATACCTGACATTTCGGCTACGTTTTATAATTAAAAATCCGTTTTTTTCGCGGTGCAAAGTTAACGCTTTTTCTTCTTTGGGCCGATTTTGTTGAAAGTTTTTTACATAACTTTGAAAATCCTTATAATCACCTGAAATAACAAGCGATTTGAAAGTTCATCACTCATTGGAAAACATTCCGGCTATTAAGAAACCGGTACTTACAATCGGCACGTTTGACGGTGTTCATTTGGGTCATCAATCTATTTTATCGCACCTTAAAAATACCGCACAAAAAATTGGCGGTGAAACAGTCGTCTTTACATTTCATCCTCATCCGCGCATTGCACTAAATCCTGATGACCATGGACTTGAGATGATTCAGGAGTTGGAAGATCGCATTAAAAAACTGGAGGCATCAGGCATTGATCATTTGATTTTATTCCCGTTTACAAAAGAATTTTCTCGTTTGTCTGCCACTGAGTTTGTGCGCAATATCTTAGTCAATCAGCTGCATATTCACACCTTGACAATAGGCTATAACCATCATTTTGGAAGAAACCGGGAAGGCTCTATTGAATTATTGAATGAGCTAGCACCCGTTTATGGTTTTTTTGTGGATGAGATTCCTGCCTTTGTTGAGTCTGAAAAAAGTGTCAGTTCCACTAAAATTCGAGAAGCCATTTCTGCGGGCGATGTTAAACAGGCGCAGGCTTTTTTAGGTGAAGTCTATCACTTTTCAGGAATTGTTGTCGAAGGCGATAAAATTGGAAATAAAATTGGCTTTCCTACCGCTAACATCAACGTTAGTAAATTACAACTCATTCCTAAAAAAGGTGTTTTTGCAGTAAAAGTAAAATTCAACGGCCAGATTATGGAAGGCATGATGAACATTGGCAATCGCCCGACCATTTCTGAAAATGGAGAACGCCGGGTTGAAATTCACTTGTTTGATTTCTCAGAAAATCTTTATGGCAAAAATTTGGTTGTATATTTGATAGATCGAGTAAGGGAGGAAAAAAATTTCCAGTCGATAGAGGCGCTCACTGAACAATTAAAACAAGATGAAAAGCATTGCCGTGATATTTTGCAGCAGTCTTCTGTTGTGGTCGGGTAAACTGACAGCACAGCCTGATCGTATATTTTATTCCCTTGAAGAAGCGTCACTAGTAGCTGTTGATTCTGTATTAAGACTTGACCTCAGCAAAAAAAAGTTTACTGAAATTCCAGCTGAAATTTATAGCTATAAAAATCTTAAAGAATTAGATCTCTCTCAAAATAAACTCACGCATTTACCAGACGATTTTTACTTTCCAAATCTGGAAGTATTAAATCTTGAAAAAAATGATCTGGATACTTTTTCACATTCCCTTTGCCAAATCACCACATTGCGACAACTCTATTTGGGAAGAAATGACATTCATTCTTTTCCGGAGTGTATCAGTCAACTTCAGGAACTGGTGATTTTAGATGCCTGGTTTAATCCTATTCAAGATTTGCCAATGGCACTAACAACACTAAAAAAATTAAGATCAATGGATCTGAGAGGAATAACCTACAGCAAAGAATTTCAGAAAAAATGGAATGCACTTTTACCCTGGGTAAAAATTGAATTTGATGTGGGTTGTGATTGCGCCAATTAAACAAGTTCTTCTTTTCTCACACTTGCAAACCAGGCTTTAGCCTCTTCAACAGAACCTACAATTTTAGTAGTATAAAGCGGTTTGAAATATTGAATATAGAAACGTGCAACTATTCTTCCGCGCAAGGTATTTATAACAATTGCAGCAGCTTTTATATTCGGAACAATTCTGGCTTTTCTTGAAAAATAAGATTGCGCATCATTGGTAAGATCAGCATTCAGTGCAGTAAGATCGACAAGGTAAAAAACATCATTGCCCTGCGACATTGTAACATACACTGAGTCCAATTCCTTCGCATCAATCAAATCCAAAACAGCAGCTTCTTTATAAGTAGTGACAATAATATCTGCATCAACTTTACTCACAATCACTTTATCGGTTTCTACTGAATCTCTCATTGCAATTAAACTTTTTTTGCTCCGCGAATTTACAACTTTACCTTAAAATTAAAACCTAACCATTTGATTTTTTAGTAGATACGCACTCGTTATTTACATCTTAATCCTTTTAAATCGAATGTTAGAAAAGGCTCTTTTGCTGGCAGTTAAACTTTAATTGCCGGCATCTAGAAGAATCTAGTTTCGAAAGCACGAATTAGATTAACTCCTTTTCTTGAACAAAATTCAGAAAAACTGACTTCACATTTTTAGCCAGATACTCTTGTTCAAATTGACCGGGAGTTGGAATGAGAATTGCATTTTTTTCCAGCAGGATCAACTCCATTATAGTCGTGTAACCAGCCCTTGAAATGACACAGGCACTTTCATTGATTAAGCCTTCTAATTCTTCGGTCGATGGATTCTCAAAACAAGCAATATCATCATGCATTTCTTTTGATCCAACCAATGCTACTCTTTTATTTTGTTTGCGCAAATAATCAGCCAGTAACTTTGAAAACCGGGTGCGCTCTGGTTCTGGTCCTGAAACAATTCCAAGTAAATCAAACTTCAAAGGAACTTGCTCTTTTTTAAATCGACCCAATAGTCCAATGAAGATTTTTGGTGTGGTAAAATTGACCCTTACCAAATCACCGCAAATTGACTTTTTGTCATTATCCGGAACCCAGATACAATCAAATTTTTCAATCCATTTTTTGAGCTGACTGTTCACAAATCTCCTCAAAAATGGAAGCTGCAAATTAAGTTGATGTGAGACGAAAATATTTTTAGTCTGCGCCGAAAAAAAACCGTAGCGATTGTCTGAAATTACCATGTCGATTTTATGCTCAGCGACAAATTTTTGTACAAAACTATTTTCAGCCTCTATCGCTTTTTTAATTTTTGAAAATTGATTGAGCAGCTGCCAGTATGCTGATTTTTGCGAGTCGAGTGTCACCCCGTATCCATCTAAATGAACAAGTTTTAACTGGTCTTCAAATTCACGCCTGATGAAAGCACATTGATCCGAATTTCCTGCAAAATAAATTTCGTTTTGCTGAGTGATTAATTGACGAATGATAGAAATGCAGCGCGTTGTATGCCCCATGCCCCAGTCTAATGCAGAAATCAAAATACGGCTGGAACTTATTTTATCGGGACGCAATTGCATGAGGTAAATATAGCAAAATCGCAGCGCCTTATCTACAAGATCATGAAAGGAATCTCAAAATGAAAATCACGTTCAACAAGAAATGAGATTCTAAAACTAATTCGATGCTTTGGTCGGATTTTTAGCCATTACGCCTTCAGCATCCAAAAGAAATTTTACTTCTTCTTTTCCTTTTTCAGCACCCGAAGGATAACCTAGTTTACCCCAAGCGGTCAATTGATAGTTTTGTGTAGCTTCATCTTTAGCTGCGGTAAAAACCCATATCGTTGGAAATCCTTGAACACCAAAAGCAACTTGCAATTTTTGATTTTGTTCTTTTAATTCAGCCGGCAAAACCTTAGTGCGCGGAAAATCAAGTTCCAATAATATCACATTGGCGCTTGCCCACTCAATAAAAGCAGGTTTTGCAAAAACTTCGCGTTGTAATTTAATACACCATCCGCACCAATCACTGCCCGTAAAAAATCCAAAAATAGGTTTCTTGGTTTCATTCGAAAGTGCAACTGCAGAATCCAGATTTGTATACCAGGTAAGTCCGCCCTCATTTGCTTTTACAACAGGAGCCGAAAGAAACAGAGAAACAAATAAAACTAAAACCAGATTTTTCATAATGATTGTATTTAAGCTACGAACGAATAAAGTTAACCAAAAGTGGCTTCGTTACTTGTTAAAAATTGGTTAAAGAGTTGGATTGCCATCTTTTTTCAGTTGATTCAGAGCCCTCGTGTTTCGAGGATCAATTTGAATTTTTCCGTACCTTTAAAATCTCGAACAACAATATTACCATGAAAAAACTACTACTCCTTACCATTACTTTTTTGTCTTTTGTATCCTCATCAATTAGTCAAGAGACTTACTCGCGCATTAAATTATACGGCACAGATGCAGAGCTTTACGAGGCGACCCAGCTCGGCGTCACACTTGATCATGGCCAGCACAAGCGTGATCTGTGGTTTATTGCTGATCTGTCTGAATCTGAAATAGAAATTCTGCAGACAAATGGTTACAATTTTGAAATTCTGATTGCAGATGTAAGTGCTTATTATGTTGAAAACAGTACCTCTACTTCACATATGCACAAAGATGACCGCTCTGCATGTCCGGGTGCAGGAGGCACTGCAGGATTTGCAGTTACTTCACCCGTCAACTGGCAACTTGGAAGTATGGCCGGTTTTTATACCTATCAGGAATTTTTGGATGAGTTGGATTCTATGGCGTCAAAATATCCAAATCTGATTAGCTCACGTGCACCTATTTCTGCTTTTAATACACACGATGGTAATCCAATTTATTGGTTACGAATTTCTGACAATCCAAATTCTGATGAAGCTGAAGAAGAAGTATTGTACACAGCCTTGCATCACTCACGCGAACCAGCAAGCTTATCACAACTGATTTTTTATATGTGGTGGATACTTGAAAATTATGGAACCGATCCAGAGGTAACTTATTTAGTTGATGAAACAGAAATGTATTTTGTACCGATGATAAATCCCGATGGTTATAAATACAATGAGCTGACCAATCCAGGAGGTGGCGGTATGCATCGTAAAAACAGACGCAATGTTGGAACCTCTAATAAAGGAGTTGATTTAAACAGAAATTACAGCCATCAATGGGGAACAACAGGAATATCATTTACACCAAACAACGATACCTATTGCGGAACTGCAGCATTTACTGAACCTGAAACACAAGCCATAAAATGGTTTTGTGAAAATCACGATTTCCAGTTTGCTTTCAATGCACACACTCATGGTAATCTTTTACTTTTTCCTTTTGGCTGGTCTGATACTGACTTTGCACCTGACCATGATTATATGCAAGCATTCAGTAATCACATGGTCATTTTTAATGGCTATTCTGCAGTAAAAAGTTCTGATCTATATCCGGCTTCAGGTGATTCAGATGATTATATGTATGCAGATGATTTAGTCATTAAACCTAAAATTTATGCCTTGACTCCTGAGTGCTCAAGTGAAGGAACTTCAAATGACTTTTGGCCGCCGCAATCAGCAATTTATGACATCTGTGCGATCAATATATGGATGAATAAAACACTTGCACATATGCCGCATGTATATGGTGTGACAACCGATCAGGATCAGAATCAAGTAGCAACTACTTCAGGCTATTTTCATTACGAAATTGAGCGACTTGGTCTGGAGGATGGGGACATTACAGTAAGTATGACTGCATTGAGCGGCATTCAAAGTTTAGGTTCAGCAAATATTCATACGTTGAACTTAATGGATATTGAACTTGACTCAATAAGTTTTGTCTTAAACCCAGGCATTCAATTTGGTGATGAGATTAAATATCTTTTGCAAACAGACAACGGTCTATGGACTAAAACCGATACGATCACAAAGACCTTTGGCGCTGGAACGGCAGTTTTTACAGACGACTGTGCTGACATGACCAATTGGACTGCAACCGGTCAATGGGATTTTACAAGTGAAGAATTCGTTACTCCTTCCACAAGCATCACAGATAGTCCCGGAAGTAATTATCAAAATAATGTCTCTTCAGATATTGAGCTAAACCAGAGTTTCTCATTTGAAAATGCGACCTACGCTTACATTCAATTTCAAGCCATGTGGGAGATTGAAAATGATTGGGATTTTGTTCAGTTTATGGCCTCTTTAGACGGTGGAATTTCATGGACGCCACTTTGCGGAAAATATACCAATCCAGGTTCATCCGATCAGGATTTTGAAAATCCGCTTTATGACAACTTTCAGTCGAACTGGGTGTTGGAAGAAATCGATTTGACAAATTATATTGGAGAAACAGACGTACGTTTCAGATTCTATTTTTATTCAGATGGCGGTGTTACTGAAGAAGGATTTTATTTTGATGATTTTGCAGTCTATACAGATCACATAAATGACGCATCGTTGAGTGAATTTGAATCTAGCACTGTATCCGTTTTCCCAAATCCAGCGAGTAATCTAGTAACGCTTCAGTTCAGTAATTTGAATGCACTCAGTACAGTTGAAATATACAATGAGTTAGGTGCGCTTGTGACAACAATTCAACCTCAACAAAATTTAACACAACTCAATATTCAAGCTTGGTCTGAAGGAGTTTATTTTGTAAAAACTGTTTCTAGCGCAAACGAAGTTTTGATGACTCGGTTTGTGATTGTGCGTTAGAAAATCAGAAAAAAGGAAGATTGAATTTAGATCGTCCAATTGTGCTTATCAACCAAAACCTGATTGATTTTATCACGCATTGCGTCTGAAGAAAATTGTTCAATTACTTCCCCTACAAAGGCTGAGACTAATAATTTTTTTGCTTTGTCTTTTGAGATTCCACGCGCTTGCAAATAAAAAATTGCGTTCTCATCCAGCTGACCGGTTGTTGATCCGTGTGAACATTTCACATCATCTGCGTAGATTTCTAATTCGGGTTTTGAAAAGATTTGTGCAAAATCCGAAAGCAGAATATTTCCGTTTTTCTGATACGCATTTATTTTTTGCGCATGCTGTTGAACAATTACGCGACCATTAAATACGCCAGTTGATTTATCCTCCAAAACGTATTTATAATTTTCATTGCTAAAACAGTTTGCCACTTTATGATTCACGAAGGTATGATTATCGACATGTGCATTTCCTTTAGCAATGATGACACCATTCATGTGCGTTTCACAATTCTCTCCATTTACAGAAATGTTAATATTGTTGCGCACCAGGGTACCATCTAGTGTAACCGTGTTGATTTTAAAATTTGAATTTTTTTCTTGAGAAACTTCTTCGGTAGAGATGTGGAAATTTGCTTCTGACTCGTTTTGAATTTTATCATAAACAAGTATTGCATTTTCACCAACAGCAAATTCTGTGATGACATTGTTGAATGAGTTTTCAGATTCACGCGAAATGAAACTGGCCACAAACTTCGCAGATGAAAATTTCTGTGCTGTTATTTTAATGTGTGGATTTGCAAAAGTGTTTTTTCCACTTGTCACAAAAACTAGCTGAAGAGGCACTGACATTTCAGTTTTAGCATCAACTGTTATCTCAATTGACTCATGAAAAAAAGTAGAATTTAAAGCTGTAAAAATATGATTCTGATTCAGGCTTGATTCTTCAGTTATATTTTCGGGCTTTACAGATTTAACGGTAACTCCGTTAATAGAATATTTGCTTAAATCACTTCTCAAAACACCATTTTCAATCACCAGATAATTTGAAGCAATAATTTCACTTCGCACCTCGTCACTCGTCACTCGAAATTCTTTTGGAATTTGGAATTTGGAACTTGTAATTTTTCCAACTCGCGTGTATTTCCAATATTCACTTTTTGTGGTTGGAAAATCTAATTGAAGCAAATTTTCGTACGCTTGTTTTTGAAATGAATTTTGCGGAATCTCAAGAGACGCAACAAATGCAGCCAGTTTTTCAGATACAGTATCAGTAGTCATCTCTTAAGCTTTTTGTGCTTCGTTAATCCAATCGTATCCTTTTTCTTCCAATTCCAAAGCCAGATTTTTATCACCAGTTTTTACGATTTTACCATCAGCAAGTACATGCACAAAATCTGGAATGATATAATCTAATAGTCTTTGGTAATGTGTAATGACAATAATCGCGTTGTTTTCACTTTTCAGTTTATTTACACCCGCGGCAACGATGCGCAAGGCATCAATATCTAAACCAGAATCTGTTTCATCCAGAATTGCGAGCTTAGGTTCAAGCATAGCCATTTGAAATATTTCGTTACGCTTTTTTTCTCCGCCTGAAAATCCTTCATTCACTGATCTGCCCGACAAACTATCTTTCAATTCAACCAGTTTCGATTTCTCTTTCACAAGCGCTAAAAAATCTTTTGCAGAAATAGGTTCTTGTTTTCTGTATTCGCGAATTTCATTCATCGCTGTTTTCAGAAAATTAATGTTTGACACGCCTGGAATTTCAACCGGATACTGAAAGGCTAAAAACAAACCTTCTTTTGCTCTTTCATCAGCTTCCAAATCAAATAAGTTGGCTCCGTCAAAATCAGCAGAACCTTCCGTCACTTCATACCCTTCTTTACCGCTTAACACAGCCGCAAGAGTTGATTTACCAGCGCCGTTAGGCCCCATGATCGCGTGAACTTCTCCAGCTTTCACCGTTAAGTTTAATCCTTTCAGAATTTGTTTTCCTTCTACCTCAGCGTGAAGGTTTTTTATAGTTAAGAGTGTGCTCATTTTTTTGTCTATCTTTTTTATAATCAAACTGCCTGAGATAAATCTTAGGGCAATTGACGTGTACTAACCTACACTGTTTTCTAATGAAATTGCAAGAAGTTTTTGTGCCTCTACTGCAAACTCCATCGGTAATTTATTTAATACATCTTTACAATATCCGTTTACAATCAAGCTGATTGCTTTCTCTTCTGAAATTCCTCTTTGCTGACAGTAAAATATTTGATCTTCTCCAATTTTCGAAGTCGTTGCTTCGTGTTCCAATTTCGCAGAATTATTATTGCACTCGATATACGGGAACGTATGCGCACCGCACTCATCGGACATCAACAAACTATCACATTGCGTGAAGTTTCTTGCATTTTCTGCTTTGTGATTTATCTGCACCAAACCTCTATAAGAATTTTGAGATTTTCCTGCAGATATTCCTTTGGAGATCACCGTGCTTTTTGTGTTTTTTCCAAGATGAATCATTTTGGTTCCGGTATCTGCCTGCTGATAATTATTAGTTACCGCAACTGAATAAAACTCTCCAATTGAATTATCACCTTTTAAAATGCATGACGGATATTTCCACGTTACCGCTGAACCGGTTTCAACTTGCGTCCAGGAGATTTTAGCGTTGGTATTACAAACACCACGTTTGGTTACAAAATTGAATACGCCTCCTTTGCCATCTTTATCACCGGGAAACCAGTTTTGTACCGTTGAATATTTTATCTCTGCATTGTCTAAAGCAATCAATTCTACTACCGCTGCGTGCAATTGATTTTCATCACGCTGTGGTGCAGTACATCCTTCCAAATAACTCACATAACTTCCTTCATCTGCAACTAATAAAGTGCGTTCAAATTGACCTGTACCCGATTCGTTAATTCTGAAATAAGTTGACAATTCCATCGGGCAACGAACGCCTTTTGGTATGTAGCAAAATGAGCCGTCCGAAAACACGGCAGAGTTTAAAGCTGCATAGAAATTATCCGTTGATGGAACAACCGTTCCCAAATATTTTTTTACCAGTTCAGGATGATTTAAAACGGCTTCACTGAATGAACAAAAAATAATATTTAGTTCACCCAACTTTTCTTTAAACGAAGTTGCAACTGAAACTGAATCCATGACAAAATCCACAGCAACTCCAGTCAGTTTTTTTTGTTCCTCCATGGAGATTCCCAACTTGTTCATGGTTGCCTTCATTTCAGGATCAACATCATCCCAGCTTTCGTATTTCTTTTTTGGCGCAGCATAATACGAGATGTCTTGAAATTTTGGCTTTGGATAGTTGACATGCGCCCATTCAGGCTCGGTCATTTGCTGCCAGACTTTAAACGCATTCAACCTATATTCTAACAACCATTCAGGCTCTTCTTTTTTGGCTGAAATTCTGCGCACCACCTCTTCACTTAATCCAACGGGAAATTTATCCGATTCAATATTCGACGTAAAACCAAATTCGTATTCTTTGTTGGTCAGATCTTTTTTTAATTCTTCTTCTGTGTAACCCATCTATACTTTGCCTTCCAATCGAAAATCCTTATTGATTTAAGAACAAGGATTAACGATTTTTGATTTAAGATTTATTTATTTTATTCTCTAAATTTTTTTGAGCCGTTACAACTGATTTTACAAAAATTGAAATCAGCTCATTACTCTCATTCATTGCCAGTGCAATCGCTTCATGTTTAGCATTGTGATTGACCTTTGAGATAATTTTCAAACAAACATTTGTCTCACGCAACTCCTTCAAAACTATCTTTATCTTGTGTATAAAATCTTTCGATGACTCCGCACTCTGGGCCTCACCATAATTCAACGCAGGCGAAGTCCCGGATCGAATCAATTGACCCGAAAGGTGAGCGGCAGATCTTGTCGATTGCATTGATTCTGATATCTCAATAATCAATACTGCGAAATTTATCAATCGTTCCTCTAAATCCCTTTTATTCACTTCAAAAATCTTAATTCGTTAATCCTTGTTCTGACTTAAAACCTCTCCAATCAATTTCTTTATTCCTTATTTTTTACTTCTGAAATCGAAAATCGTTAATCGGCATTCGGAAATCAAAAGTACCTATCCTATAATCTCAATCAGCTTACAACGAAAAGCTCTCTCCACAACCACAGGTTCTGGATGCATTCGGATTTGAAAAGATAAATCCTTTTCCATTTAGTCCACCACTAAAATCAAGTGTGGTTCCAACTAAATAGAGTACGCTTTTTTTGTTCACGACAACCTTCACTCCATTGTCTTCAAATTCTTTATCTTCAGGTTGAATCTCATTGTCAAACTTTAACTGATACATCAGACCAGAACATCCTCCACCTTCAACTCCAACACGAATGAAGTAACCATCCTTGTTCTCTTCGCTCATCAGTTGAATCGCTTTCTGTTTAGCAAAATCTGTCACTTTTATCATTGTTCAAACTATTTAGACTCGATATAAATAATCATTCTTTGCTGCAAAATTACGGCTTTTAGTGGAGCACAACAAATTCAGAAGGCATATTTAGACTAAGTCGCTGAGACACTTTAGTCATTATATGCTGAATGACTGATAGTTGTGAAGATATTATTATTTAGAATAATTCTAAACAATAGTATTTCGTCGAGTTCTAAGCCATTTGTGTTTTTTGAATTAAAATGACCCTTATTTTTGCTTCATCAAGCACGAACAAACCAAAAAAATTATTCAGCCAATGCGGTTGAATCAGTTTAAAAACGGAGATATTATCAATCTTGCGGCCTATACGCTGAATAGTGCGATCGTTCTTATTTCGTGCCTATCAATCTCACATTCAAACCTTAAATCACAAATCCAATACACATGAAAACATCCATTGCCAGGAAAATTCTGATGGCGCTTTCGGGCTTATTTCTGCTTGTATTTTTATTGCAGCATTTCATCATCAATTTTTTATCCGTAGTCAGCCCATCCGGCTTTAACAGCGTATCTCATTTTATGGGGTACAATCCGCTCATTCAATTTGTCATGCAGCCCATCCTGATGTTTGGTGTTGTATTTCATTTAATCATGGGAATCCTTTTAGAAATGCAAAATCGCGGTGCGCGTTCCGTAAAATATGCGGTAAATGGTGCTGGTGCAAATTCAAGCTGGATGTCACGTAACATGATAATCACTGGGTTAACCGTAATGATGTTCTTAGGACTTCACATGTATGATTTCTGGGCACCTGAGATGATCTACAAGTATATCGAACCAATGCCTCAGGATCCAACACGTTACTTCACAGAACTTCAGCATAAATTTGTTGATCCAATTCGCGTAGCGCTTTATTGTGTTTCTTTCATATTCTTAGCACTGCATTTGCTATACGGTTTTCAATCTGCATTTCAATCTGTTGGTTTCAGACATAACCGTTACACCCCAACGATTAAAAAATTAGGAAATATTTATGCCATTGCAATTCCGCTTGGGTTTATTGTAATCGCTTTGTTCCATTATGTTTCACAGTTAAACTAATCAGACCATGTCAGTTTTAGATTCAAAAATTCCTAAAGGTGCTATTAACGACAAGTGGACATATTATAAAGATCATGTCAACTTGGTTAACCCTGCAAATAAACGTTCTATTGATATCATTGTAGTAGGTACTGGTTTAGCAGGATCATCTGCTGCCGCTTCACTTGCTGAAATGGGATACAGTGTAAAAGCTTTTTGCTTTCAGGATTCAGCAAGACGTGCGCATTCAATTGCAGCACAAGGCGGAATCAACGCGGCAAAAAACTATAAAAATGACGGTGACTCAACTTACCGATTATTTTATGATACTATTAAAGGAGGTGACTACCGTGCGCGTGAAGCAAACGTTCACCGTCTGGCTGAAGTATCAGCAAATATTATTGACCAATGCGTTGCACAGGGTGTTCCTTTTGCGCGTGATTACGGCGGAATGTTAGATAACCGTTCTTTTGGTGGAACATTAGTTCAAAGAACATTTTATGCAGCGGGTCAAACAGGTCAGCAATTATTACTAGGCGCTTATTCTGCCATCAGTAAAGAAGTTGCAAAAGGATCTGTAAAAATGTACGCGCGTCATGAGATGCTGGACATGGTTATTGTTGGCGGAAAAGCGCGTGGAATTATTGCACGTAATTTAGTTACTGGTGAAATCGAAAGACATTCGGCTCACGCAGTATTATTATGTACAGGTGGATACGGAAACGTATTCTTCCTTTCTACAAATGCAATGGGAAGCAACGTTACGGCTGCTTGGAAAGCCTATAAACGTGGCGCCTATTTTGGCAACCCATGTTATACACAAATTCACCCAACTTGTATTCCGGTATCTGGCGATCATCAATCGAAATTAACGTTGATGTCAGAATCATTAAGAAACGATGGCCGGATTTGGGTGCCTGCTAAAAAAGAAGATGTAGAGGCTATTCGTCAGAAAAAGAAAAAACCAACAGATTTAGCAGAAGGAGACAGAGATTATTATTTGGAGCGTCGTTATCCTTCTTTTGGAAACCTGGTTCCACGTGACGTAGCATCTCGCGCAGCGAAAGAAAGATGTGATGCCGGTTATGGAGTCAACGCAACAGGTGAAGCAGTTTATTTAGATTTTGCTGCAGCCATTGAACGCTACGGAAAAATCGAATGCACCAAAAAGAATATTACAAATGCAGACCACGCAACAATCATAAAATTAGGTCGTGAAGTTGTAAAGGAAAAATATGGAAACCTCTTTGATATGTACATGCAGATCACAGGTGAAAATCCATACGAAACACCGATGATGATTTATCCTGCAGTTCACTACACCATGGGTGGACTTTGGGTTGATTATAATTTGATGACGACTGTGCCGGGATGTTATGCTTTAGGTGAAGCAAACTTCTCAGATCACGGTGCAAACAGACTTGGAGCGTCTGCTTTAATGCAAGGTTTGGCAGATGGTTATTTTGTAATCCCATATACCATCGGAGAATTTTTAGCGAACGATATTCGTACCGGAAAAATTCCAACCAACACACCTGAATTTGATGAAGCAGAAAGACAAGTAAAAGAACGCATCGAAAAATTCTTGTCAAGTAAAGGAACAAAACCGGTAGATTATTTCCACAAAAAACTTGGAAAAGTAATGTGGAATAAATGCGGAATGGCTCGTAATGCGCAAGGTTTGAAAGAAGCGATCGAAGAGATTAAAGCAATTCGTGAAGATTTCTGGGCAAACGTTCGTGTAACAGGAACAGCAAATGAATTCAACCAGGAATTGGAAAAAGCTGGTCGCGTAGCTGACTTCATTGAGCTTGGCGAATTGATGTGCCGTGATGCGCTTGCTAGAGAAGAATCATGTGGTGGACACTTCCGTGAAGAATATCAGACAGAAGATGGTGAAGCTTTGCGTGATGACAACAAGTTTGCACACGTAGCAGCATGGGAGTTTAAAGGAGTTGAGAATGAACCAAGTCGTCATAAAGAAGAATTGGTTTATGAAAATATCAAATTGGTTCAGAGAAGTTATAAATAGATCAAACGGAATCTTACTATGAAACTTACACTAAAAATATGGCGCCAAAACGGCCCAAACGATAAAGGAAAATTAGTTGACTATCCTGTTGATCATGTATCACCTGATATGTCATTTCTTGAAATGCTGGATGTGTTGAATGAGCATCTTGTAGAAAAAGGTGATCAGCCAATTGCTTTTGATCACGATTGCCGTGAAGGTATTTGCGGAATGTGTTCACTTGTAATTAATGGCCGTGCACACGGACCACAAGGAGCAGTAACTACTTGCCAATTACACATGCGTTCATTTAAAGATGGAGACACCATTTATATCGAACCATTCAGAGCCAATTCATTTCCTGTAATTAAAGATTTAGCGGTTGACAGAAGTGCATTTGACAGAATTATTCAGGCAGGTGGTTATATATCTGTAAACACAGGTGCTGCTCAAGACGCAAACAATCTGCCAGTAAATAAAAACGATGCAGATAAAGCATTCTCTGCTGCAACTTGTATTGGTTGTGGTGCATGCGTTGCAACTTGTAAAAATGCTTCAGCGATGTTATTTGTTTCTGCAAAAGTTTCACAGCTTGCCTTATTACCACAAGGAAAAATTGAAGCACAGGATCGTGTTTTGAATATGGTAAACCAAATGGATTTAGAAGGATTTGGTAACTGTACAAATACAGGCGCGTGTGAAGTTGAATGCCCGAAAGGAATTTCACTTGACAATATTGCACGCATGAATCGTGAGTATTTAGTTGCTTCGGTTAAGAAGGAAAAATAAGATAAATTCGAATTAAAAAAAAGGAGCGAAAAATTTACGCTCCTTTTTTTGTCCAAAATTATTTTTACCGAACCACTACTTTTTTAGAATAATAAATTCCATCAACTTCAAACTGCACAAAATAAATTCCACCCACAAAATTTTCCGTTGAAATAAATTCACCGTTATATTTTTCAATGACGCTAATAACTCTTCCATCAAGTGTTACAATGGTCAAACTATTCACTGCTTGATTTAATCTAAAGCCTTCAGAAGTTGGATTTGGAAATAGTGCAATCTGATCCGAATTCTGCTCACCAATTCCAACGTTTGAAGAAACTTCAACAATCCAATAGTCTTCAGCGCCCCGACAAACTTCATCTTTATCACCAGAAATATTGGAGTCGGAATATCCAAAAAGGATGTAATTGTTGTCTGCTTTTTCATGTAATGAGTGGACAGCATCTAAGCCATTTCCACCAATAGTTTTATCCCACAAGAAATTTCCATTTGTGTCTAATGAAACTAACCAAAAATCTTGACTTCCGTTATACATGTTTTCTGTTTTATCGCCAGAGGCATCGGACATGGAATTAGCAGCAATCAACAATTGATCATCTTGAGTGACAACAATACTGCTTGGTCCATCAACACCTGATCCACCAATAGTTCTATCCCAAATTATATTTCCAGCGTAGTCCAATTTTAATGTCCAAATATCCTGAGCGCCATTTGAGTTTTCTGTTTTGATACCTGAAATATCTGAATCTGAATACCCTGAGATATAATAAAAATTTTCAGTGACTCCTAAATACGGGTATTCGTCAGCTAAATCTCCTCCGAGAGTTTTATCCCACAGAATGGAACCAAATTGATTCACTTTTACGACCCAATAATCGCGCGAGCCATAGCTATTCTCAGTCTTATTACCCGAAATATTTGAAAAGGAGTGTCCTGATAAAATAATATTAAAATCATTGTCCAATTTCATATCGACTATAACATCTGAAGCAGAACCTCCAAACGTCTTGTCCCAAATCAGCATACCATCGGAGTCAATTTTAACGATCCAATAGTCTCGGGAGCCTTGTGAGTTTTCAGATTTATTACCTGAAATAGGAGAGTCTGAAGTACAACCCAAAATAAAATCTCCATTACTCAACTCTTGAATTGACTCAATGCTTTCCTCCAAAGTTCCACCATAAGAGTATTGCCATTGGATTACACCATTACCATCAATTTTAATTAACCAGACATCGCTTAAACCAAATGAAGCGACTGATTTATTTCCAGAAATTGGTGACACAGAACTAACGCCAACCAAATAGCCTCCATCATTCGTAGCAAGCACAACTGGATTACTTTCAGCATCATTGCCGCCCAAAACAATTTGCCATGCCAGACTAAAGTCAGAATTTAATTTGAGTAACCAAACGTCAGAACTGCCATAAGAAGCTAAAGTCTTATCTCCAGAAATACCCGATAAAGATCTTCCAGAAATGATAACAGACCCATCAGTGTTTAGAAATGATTTCATGCCAAAGTCTACTTGCCCTCCACCAAAAGTTGATTGATTTGTGATTGTTATTTCTTGCGCAATGATTATAGAAGAAAAGAAGATTGCGAATACTATTTTGATACTCTTCATAAATTAATTTTTAATAAGTAGGAGGTTGCTTTTCAAACAAAACAACCTCCTACTAAACTTATTTTACTGATTGAAATTGAAGTTCAGATCCATCTTCAAAAATAAATTTATTCACCAATTGACCTGAAGGAATGCCACCATTAACCTTGATTAAGTGAGTCCTTTGATGATCTTTTTGTAGAACAAAATTCTTGCGATAAAGCTCCGTTCCATTCAAATCATAGAGTACATAATCAAATTTCAGTTTCGCGTAAGCATGTAAGTTCAAACTAAACTCATCATCAATGATTGGAACTGGAAAAGCAGTTGCCTCCAAAAAGTTTGACAGAGCATAAGTATGGGTTGCTGCACGTTTTGATTCAAAGAATAAAGTATAATACGAAGCGTCATTGAATTGAATACCAATAGTGTATAAACCTTGTTTCAAATTAATAACTGGTGAAACAAATTCTCCGTTCGGATCATAAAAATCTTCTTCTTGAAAAACTAAAATTGGCTCTCCATTAGAAATAAATGGTGCAATATTAACTACGGAAACTTCGCTTGGCCAGTCGAAACCGGGGTTGGTTGCTCCGCCTCCCAAACAATCAAACAACTCCATTGCTTCTACCATAGAATTTCCTTCCACTTCTAACCATGCTTCAACCGCATCAGAGCAGTCTATGAAAAAATCTATCGCATCACTTGAGGACGCACCAGGAACCGAAGAAGAGCTACCTGAACATACCAAATTAGGTGTTAACCAACTTGTAAAACTATTTGAATTAATGATGCTTACCACAGTGGGTATGCCTTGCAGGCACAAATCAGTCATGCTAATCGCCAAATTTTCGGCTTGAACAACACCGTTGTTAGCCCATGGACCTAAATACTTTTGAACGCCATACACTGTTCCGGTAAGTTGATCATTAGAGGCGTCTACAATATTGTCGCCTGCCGTAACTCCCAAAAGCTTTATTATTTTCCCTCCTTGACCCACGGCCCATGAAGAAACGTTGTAATAGTTAAATAAGGAGTTTGATAAATCGTCAAACTGAGATTCAGAAAAATATTGATAGAACGGCTGATATGTTACAGGGTGAGCTGCAGAAGAAATGGTTAGTGTAGCAGGTGGGGCACTGGTGCCAAAAGATTTATAACCATACCCCTCCCATGCATAGTCAGGCCCTTCACAAATACTCAAGCAAGCTTCCCCACCATCAGTTGGGCAACCCGTGCAAATTGGGATTGGTCCTTCATTAACAATTATCTCTCTACTAGCATTTACGCCAGTTACTGTTATGAAATGATCACCAGTATTAAATTGATCCTCAATTTTTGTGTAGTAAGTATCTGAAATCTGGATGCGTTTTACCGTGGTATAAACAATTTCACCTGTCGCATCTGATGACCTCGTTTGAATTGTAACATTCCAATCGACCACAGATGGATTTTTTTCAGCATCTAAAATCAAATATTCTGATGCCCTTGAAGGCAAATAGCTAATAGCTACCCCCCCCCCCCATTTTGCTGACTTAAAGCTCCTAAAGACAGACAAATCAATGCTCCTCCAAAAAACAGTTTTTTCATAATTTCACAATTTAGTTTATCAGATGAATATATGACTTTATTTTGACTTGCGTATAAATAATTGGAGTTTAAGTAATTGGTCAAATTGTAATCGCGCTATTACTAATAGATGTGTGTGTGAAGTTGAATGCCCGAAAGGAATTTCACTTGACAATATTGCACGTATGAATCGTGAGTATTTAGTTGCTTCGGTTAAGAAGGAAAAATAGTTTTCACTTCGACTCCGCTCAGTTAACGGGTATCGAATTACAATTTTATAAAACCGCTCTCAGATTTGGGGGCGGTTTTTTTTTTTCTCACAGATACCACAGATTTTCACAGATAAATTTTCGCCAGAATTAACTCAGCGACATTTTCAAAATCCAACTTATCAATTGGATGAATCGTATTTTCTAAAAGATAAAATTCTGCGTTTGGAATTAATGCTGCAATATGCTGCGTTTCTTCCCGCGTAACCATCGCGTCGTTATCTCCTACTCCAATGAAACATTTTGTTTGAATGGATTTGAAATCTGAATCTGAACTTGCTTTTCCATTTCCCAATTCGAGCATCATGGATGCAGTTTTTTTTAGAACTAGTTTCCAATCATTTCCTTGATGAAGTTTAGAAAGTGTATCTGCAAAAACGGGAACTTTTTCCTGAATTTTTTCAGCGTCTAACATTTTTACTTCTTTGGCTGATGATTCGGGAGTCCAATTAAATTTTGTTCCAAGTGTGATTATCTTTTTAAAATACTCGGGATATTTTTGTGCAAGTCGCAACGCAACATAGCCACCCATGCTGTAGCCAAAAACATGTATCTCTTTCAAATTATGTTGATCTAAATAATCTTTGAGATTTTTAGCAAACAAATCAATTGAAAAATCTTCATCCGAAATACGATCACCGTGACCTTCAAAATTTAACGTGTGAATTTCAAATTTATCTTTCAGGATATTTTTGAGAGATTCAAACTGAGAGGCAGCCCCCAAAGCACCGTGGAGAAGAATTAGTTTTTGCATAGATGTGATGAGATTTTGAGAGACTAAATTAGTCAAATGTAATAATACAGATCAGGGCTCATTCTCTCGCAGAGCTTCGCAGATTAAATTCGCAGAGTTACGCAGATTTTTTTAGGAGAATCCAGTACTGTTTTTCAAAAATCAATTGATGCGCTCTGTTTCTATCGAATTAAATTAACCAAAACTTCTTTGTGAATCTTCGTGATCCCTTTGTGGCTCTTTGTGGAATAGCTCTTAAACTTACATGTCCTGAATTTTCTTGCTGATTCATTTTCACCGAAAAGGCGCAAAGGACGCAAAGCGTTTGATTCTTTCTTGATCCAAGACAAAGCAAAAGTTATTCTAGCCTTTTAAGAAAAAAACGAAACTAACGTTTTGCGTGAACGCCGTTTGTTAGAACTTTTTGAAGTTGTACTTTTTTGTCAGGAACAGGGTTGTAGAAACAATTCAAAATAGAATCCATTTCACTTTCTCCGTTCACGATACTGTCTATTTTTTTTAGAACAGATGATTTCAGAAATTTTTTCAGCGGTTGATTTACATCATTAAAATCTTGAAGTCCCGCAACCAGTTTTTTATCCCAAACCGGAGCGTAACGCAAAAGGTCATCTGGATAAACAACTTTTCTTTTAGTGCCTTCATCTATTCCGCGGAATGGCTCACTGATATTCAAATAACCGTAATCATCTGTCAGCTGCTCACCCGGGTGAATATCGCGAATAGCAATTTCAAAATCGTAGGCCGTTGTCAGACAATTTGAATTGAAACTATGATTTACAAAACGCGCATTGTCCCAACAGAGGACATAATTACCCACATTATTCCGGAACGAATAAAATTCAATGATCTCCTTATATGTATCATCCATTTCCTGATACTGTTTTGGCGTGAACTCACGATCGAGTTCGTCTAATGCCCATGTAATAGTTCCTTTTGGAATAAATTTTTTAGCGACAACTCCATAGCCAACTACTGGGCTAATGAACCGGAGTTCGGTATCGGGATGAATCATGCAGTGATGAAAGGTTAGATAAGTCTTATATGAATTGTAATTCTAAATTAAAGGTACAACTATTTCAATACGGCCAACAAGCCTGTAACGTTCTACTATAGAATTATTTATAAACAAATATAAATATTGATAATCAACGATTTAAAACAACATTAGTTCATATCGTTTCAGAAGATATGGTTACCTCCAACCGATTTTGACATCTATTTAGTGACCCGGAAAAATGATAATGTACCGATTCATACGGATGCCTCTTCAAAACAAACCGTTAAATCAATGGCGCTAATTTTTTGAAATAGGCTGCGTTAACTTGGTAAGAGAAAAATGAAATGTTAAAGATTTCCTAAATAAGATTGCAGCAGTCAACCAACGCAGAATTACAAACGTCATTACAAATAGAAAGGGACAAGATTATGGAATACCTGAAAAAAGAACTCAACAAATTGCTGCCGCTTGCACTGTTATTCGGTGCCGTTGGCGGTGTCCTATTGATCATCCTTGGAAATGTTTTCTTTTCTGAACAATGGTCGTACCTGCTAACTTATATCCTGGTAATAGGTTTAAGCGTTTATTTATTAAACAGAATGCGCTTTAAAAAAGAAATTATGAGCTCTGTGATCTATGGATACGCGGTGTTTTTTGTAATGACATTGATAGCCTGGGTCGACATGGTATTAAACGCAGATCCAAACTTTATCTCTCCGGTTTTTGAACAGATTAGTTTTTTTGCCGCTCTGGTAGTAAGTGTATTTTTGATCGCAGCTTCGATAGCCACTCTTTTTAAAAGAAGGGTGCTGATGTAGCAAAAAAAAGCTGTTCTGAAAATTCAGAACAGCTCCTTTAATTTTTTGAATCATCTAATTCTATCCGGCCATCAAAACATTGACAAGTTTCAATCCATCCGGACCTTCTTCAAAGTATAAATAGATTCCGCTTTCGTAAATATTTCCTTCGTCATCTGAACCTTCAATACTTGCCGAAAATTGTTTTACCGGTGTTCCGTTATAATCAGAAACAGTCAAATCTTCGTAAGGTGTTTCAACCAATTTTGTAAGCACCCATTCTTCCTGCAATGACATTAGCAGGCTTTCAGGATCTGAAATATCTGCACCCATAAAAAACTTAAAGTCTTCTAAATTATTCTCAGAGACCGCTCCTCTGAAAAGGCCCCAATCACTTGCGTAACCGGATGATTCACCTATGTCAAAATTTTCTTCGGTTTGAACGGTGTCTGGTTTTGTTTCTGTCGTTTCTGCAGTTTCAGTTGTTTCTGCAGTTGCTCCACAACTTACAAGAAGAAGTGTCAAACTAAATAGTGTCAAAAAAGTGATTTTCATATTATTTGATTTGGGATTTACTCTTGTTTAATAAAATCTTCCAACTTGTCTACCATGCTTTTTGGTCCGACAAAATAAGGTACACGCTGATGTAAACTGGTTGGTTCAATTTCCATAATGTTTCGATGTCCGTCACTGGCTTTACCCCCAGCTTGTTCAGCAATAAATGCCAGCGGATTGCATTCATACAGCAATCTCAGTTTACCTTGCGGAGCATCTGTTGTTGCGGGATATAAATATATTCCGCCTTTAATCAAATTACGATGAAAATCAGCCACCAGCGAACCAATATATCGTGCGGTATAAGGGCGTTTGGTAGCAGAATCAATATGTTTGCAATAATCGACGTATTGTTTAACACCGGCAGAACATTTATTGACATTGCCTTCATTCATCGAGTACATTTTTCCTGCATCCGGGAATTTCATATCTGGATGAGATAAAAAATAAACTCCTATTCCAGGGTCATAGGTAAAACCATGAACACCATTCCCTGTTGTATAAACAAGCATAGTTGATGAGCCATAAATCACGTATCCTGCAGCAACTTGTTTCGATCCTTTTTGTAAAAAATCTTCGGCTCTTACCTGATGGCCTACCGGCGTAATGCGATTATAAATACTGAAGATTGTTCCAATCGAAACATTCACATCAATATTGGACGATCCATCCAAAGGATCCATTGCGATAATATATCTGCCATCATTGTTGATTGGAATGTATTCATCATTTTCTTCCGATGCAATTCCGCAAATTACTTTTCTGCCTATGAGCGCTTTTATGAATTGATCATTTGCAAATACATCCAGTTTTTGTTGTTCCTCACCCTGAATATTCTGACCACCGGCAGAACCCAAAATGTGTTGCATCAATCCCGCTTTATTTACTTGCTGATTCACAATTTTAGAGGCGAGTCTGATTGCACTGAGTAACGATGAAAACTCACCGGTAGAACCGTGAAAATCGGATTGTTTTTCAATAATAAACTCTCCTAACGTGACAACTTTTTCCATGACAGAACCTGATTTTATTGGATGTATCCCAAAAGTAATTGCTTTTTTGGGTTTGCAGATTTATTTAATCGGTAAATCTCAACTGACGAATATCAATCCTTGATTGATGCGAATTGCCTAACTTTGGACCTGAAGCTATGCGCAAGTATTTCTATCTGACCTTGATTTTTGTGTTCTTTCTGCAGGACTTATTCAGTCAATGCGCTATGTGTAAGGCCGTGGCCGCTGATGAAGTAGAAGAAGAAGGTGCAACCGGAATCAATGCTGGCATTCTTTACATTATGGTGATTCCATACATCATTCTATTCTTCATCTTCAGAAAAAAGATCATCGGATTTCTGAAAGAACTGCGTAAAGCCAAAGGTCACTCCAATACATAAAAAAAACCGCAAAGGCATTGCCAAAGCGGTTCTCCAAGTATTTTTACTTAAATTTTATTTAATCTGATTCGGGTCGTTAGCAGCAATTTTGTTGTACTGAACTTGTCTGAACATCCAGTAACCAAAAGCGATAAAACCAAAAACAAGCATGACTTTCCAAAACATTTCACCTGTTGGTTCAAGGGTGTTTTCAAATAACCAATAAGCGCTTTTGCCTAATCCGTAAAAAATATCTGCTGAACTCATATTACTTCTGATTTGATAACCAAATGTAATAATAAATTACACTAATTTTACTCCGTGCTCGTAAATTTATACAAAGCCAAGACTCCGGTCTCCGTCTTTTCGCTTCCACTAATCATTGGTTTAGTGTGTCTTGCTCTCTTTTTCAGGGAACCGGTAACGCATGTCTACTTTTTCAAATGGCAAACCGATTTTTTTCTGGGCATTCAGGAAAACACTTGGTTGAACTTTATCCTGGCAGGCGCATTAATAAGCTTAAATGCTCATCAACTCAACAACGTTTTTAACCGAAATAATTTTTACTCCAAAGACACTTTTCTTCCCGGGTTTATCTATGTCACCGGCTTGGCAACTTTTGAAAGTATCGATTTTTCTCCATTGCTCATTGCTCACCTATGTATGATCGGTGCAATGGCTGCTCTGTTACAATTAAAACGACAAGAACCCGACAAAAACCTGATCTTCATTGGGTCTTTTTCTATCAGTGTTTCCATCATTTTTTCGCCCTTGCTTATCGTTCTGGTTCTTTTACCATGGCTGGCATTGATGATCACTAAACCTTTCAATTGGCGCGAATGGATGGTTGCCATTTTGGGGTTAAGTCTGCCAATCTTTTATCACTATATATTTAACTACCTGTCCACTGGCACAATTCAGCCTCAGCGCATGGACATTATTCTGGATTCACCCGATGTAACCTGGACCATCACGCAAAGCATTCTGTATATTACAGCTTCTGCAACCATTCTACTCAGTATCGCGCGATTTATTGGCGTCATGCGAAGTCAGCTGGTAAACTTCAAGAAAATCAGTCAACTTACCCTGCTGATTCTCTTTTTAAGTGTGCTCTCATTTGTGATTGGCTGGATTTTTTATAGTCAGTTTTATTTGGCGTTTTTGTTGCCACTCGGTTACGTCATCAGCGCTCAGATCTTATACAATGAAAAATCGATGCTGTCAAACATATTGGTAATGATCTGGTTTATTGCCGCGATGATAAATTTATATCTCTAAAAAAAACGAAGCAGATTTGATTAACTTTGCAGCACATTAAAAAATTCTATCCATGAAGTTTGGAGTTGTTACTTTTCCGGGGTCAAATTGTGATCAGGACATGATCTATACATTAGAAACATCACTTGGACAAAAAGTTGAGCGTCTCTGGCACAAAGATACTGATTTGAAAGGGGTAGATTTTGTAGTACTTCCGGGTGGGTTTTCTTATGGAGATTATTTACGTTCAGGCGCAATCGCACGCTTCTCTCCAATCATGCAAGAAGTAATAGCACATGGACAACGTGGAGGTTATGTGATGGGCGTTTGTAATGGATTTCAAATACTTTGTGAAACACCTCTTTTAGATGGCGCATTGCTTCACAACAATACCCAGAAATTTATTTGCAAAAATGTTTTTTTAAAACCGATTTCAAAAACTGCTGCAATCTCGAAAAATCTGGATGATAACAAAGCACTTAAGATTCCAATTGCGCATGGTGAAGGCAGATTTTTTGCTCCGGCAGATATGCTGAAATCAATTTATGATAATGACCAAATCATCTTCAAATATTGTGATGAAAATGGTGAGATAAATGACGCAGCAAATCCAAACGGAGCCTTAGACAATATTGCCGGTATCACAAACAAAACAAAAAATGTTTTTGGTATGATGCCGCATCCTGAGCGTGCGGCGGATGTTAATCTTTCCAATACAGACGGCAAGTTGATTTTCGAATCGATTTTGGCTAATTTGAAATAAAATCACCAATACAAAAAGTCAAAATTCAAAACGACTTTTGTTTCAGTTTTAGTAGGTCCAAAAAAAACCGCCGCCTGAGCGAACTCAATGCGACGGCTACTAATTAGACTTTTTAGAAATTAAGAGATCAAACTCACATTCAAAAAATCAAAATCCAAAATCACAAAATTCAAAACACTTTTAAAATAGCGTATTGTTCTACGTTACTTTCAATCAATGTCGTTTGATCTTAGGCTGTGGTACACCTTTGTAATTTGGAATTTTTGAGATTGGAATTTTAGCTCTTAATGCTCGTGGCAATGAACTTCGTAGGTTGAATCATCATCGTGATTGTGATATCCATTTGCCTCTAGGGTTTCCAATTCATCATCACAATACTCACCCAATTCAATTTCAGCACCCGCTTTATCATAGTGACACTCATGACATTTTTTACACGACGTAGTTGCGAATGCAATTACTCCTATTGCCGCAATCAAAATCATTTTTCCTTTTTTCATCTTATTGATTTTTAGTTTTAAGTCGTTTTTCAAAATTGTATTTAAGGCCAACATAGAAATTGATCCCAGGCATCATCAAACCAATTTGTTTTAGACGTGACAAATGATCAATGTAATTTTCATTCAATAGATTTTTCACACCAACATTTAAAAGAAGCGGTTGCCCTTTTGTTTCGATCTGCATATTTAAACCCGCGTGCAACAAATTATACGCACTTGTAGAAGTTTCAAAACTTCCAATTCTATTCTGATCAAAATAAATGCTGTGCTGAATTACCAAATCAGTAATTCTGAATTTACGATCACTTTCAAATTCAATTTTTACCTGCGTATTTATTCTGTTTTGTGGAATTAATGGGAGTGCATTTCCATTTTCATCTTGTGCATAGATGTATGAAAAAGAGGATTGCAAATGCAACCAATGCGCAAAATGCGGATGCGCGTGAATTGAAAAATCTCCACCAAAAAGTTGTGCCTTTGAAAGTTGTGAATACCTGTAAACCTGATATGAATCAATAATGGTATCAGAAGGTTCCAGGTAGATGTAGTTTTGAATCTGGTTAAAAAATGGATTGAAGGTAATTTCAAGATGGTCGTAATGAACCCCCACTGAAAAATCTGCCTGAACCGCATTTTCTGTTTTCAAATTGGGATCACCGATTGTGTAACGAAATGTTCCGTGATGCACACCATTTGCCAATAACTCTGATGTATGCGGCGCTCTGAAACCAGACGAAATATTGAGACGAAATACAAGCGAATCTGCCTGATACGCAAAGCCTGCTGAATAATTATAACTCTGATATATTTTATCAAAAAGATCAAATCCATTAAAAGCACTTTCCGTTTTTATTTTGCGCGCATCGTACCTTGCCCCTGCCTGAAAAGTCAATGAATTTAACTCCAACTGAAGTAAACCATAAATTCCGGCATCTGCAGAAAAACTATTTGGAATCAATTCTTCTTCTGCCTTTGGATTATTGTTGTTCAATTGATACATACCCTGACTACCTAATATCATTTGCAATTTTTTACCCAGATCTCTTCTCCATTTAAGATTATAGATTGAATTATTCAGCGTTAAATCCATTCCAGGTATCGTTACCTTTTCTTCAAATTCACGCAGGTGGTTTGTGGTATTTCCCACAACAAAATCCAATTGACTTTTTTCAAAAAAGAATTTATTTTCAAGAGAAACATAATTGTTAGTGATGAATTGATAAGGCAGCTTTTTCAGCCATGCTGGTTTATCTGAATAAAATAATTCAGCATACAAACTGTCATCGTGACTATGACCCGGAATGCCTATATAACTATTCAAAAAAGCATAATGTAAATTACCCACCCAATTTTTTTTGTTGTAACCGATTGAAATTTTTCCGGTGCTGGAAGAAAATCTGGAATCATTGACACGGTTTCCATTGGCCATCATAAAATCACCGTGAAACGTATGGCCTAAAAACACATTGAATTTTAAACCATTTGTATTCCATTTTAATCCCAATTCGTTTGTTGAACCAAGCGTGTTTGATTCAATTTTGGTGTGATAATAGCCTTCTGCACGATTGAGTTTAGCATAAGGCTGATTGACAAAATACATCACACCACCCAAAGCATCTGAACCATATAATAAGGATGCCGGACCTTTGATCACTTCAACGGCGCCAACACCAATATCTGTAACACCCATTCCATGATCATCACCCCATTGCTGATTTTCAATTCTGAGCCCATTGAGATAAGTAACGACACGTGTTCCAGAAAGTCCGCGAATGACAGGACGACCAATTCCATTTCCTAAACTGCTTTGATAAACGCCCGGAATATTTGCAATCGCTTCACTCAAAGACAAAGTCGGAATTCTATTTAACTCATTTAGCCGAATCGATTCTACATTGGTCACATTCTCTCCTTGCAGTTTACCAAATGGAGTTGAAACAACTACTTCATCCAAATGCACGTGCTTGGGTTCCAGATAGAATGTATAAACCTCAGTTGAGTTATAGGTAATCGTTGTTGTAAATGTTCCAAAACCAATTGCAGATATTTTAACTGACGTTGGTGAGGATGGAAAATTAGAGATGGAAAAAAATCCAGCGCTATCAGCCAAAGTTCCAGTTGAAAGCTCGATCAGATAAACCGATGCATATGCAATTGGATTATTCGTCTCCTTATTAAATACCTGACCCTTTAAAGTTTGTGCCTGACCAATTTCGGGCATCATGACGCCAAAGATCAGCATCATACCCAAAAATATTTTTACTTCTTTTTGAAACATTGTTGCAAATATAATTACTTTTGCAATGTTGTTGCATTTAAAAATGGAAAAATTATTACGATCTAAAAATTTACGCGTTACTCCTTTTCGGGTTGCCGTGCTTGATGTTTTTTCCAGATATGAGAATGCAATTGATATGGCGTTGATTGAAGAATCTGTTGAATCCTTTGATCGTATCACCCTCTACCGCACCATCAAAACATTTATTGAAAAAGGCCTCATTCATGAAATTGTCATGCCGGGCGATATACGCAAGATGGCTTTGTGCAAAGAAGATTGCGGCACCCATGATCATGAACATAATCATCAGCATTTACATTTTCGGTGTGACAATTGTCTGGAAATTTTCTGTCTCGAATTAAAAGAATTTCCTAAAATAAACTACCCTAAGTTTAAAATTCACCAGCTCGAAATTCAGGGTTCAGGTGTTTGTGTGAATTGCAGATAAACACAATTGTTACTTTACCGACAAAGACCTGAAGCCTCGTTAAATAAGGGCTTTGAAAATTTTTCATATTACTTTGCAACCCTTTTTCATCTGACTTCATCAGACTATTAAATCACTTAACAACAAACAATCTTGTTGATTCTGATCGATCGAATACCAATTGATCAACAAGATTGTCTGACAAAAAAATGAAATTATGAAAAAGACACTTTTTTTCTTAGCAACAATTTTACTTCTTGCATCTTGTCAAGATAAAGTTTACAATAAATATACAGGCTGCTTTCCTGTCTATACAGATTATGAAACCTTTAGACAACCTGCTGCTTTTTTAGCTCCGCAACAAATTGAAGACAACGGTTCCATTTATATTAAGGATCAGTATTTATTTATCGTGGCGCCAGATAAAGGAATTCACTTTATTGACAATACAAATCCATCTGCACCAACAAATTTAGGTTTCTTAAATCTGAAAGGATGTACAGGCCTATCGATCAAAGACAATTATTTATATGCCAACAGTTTTATTGATTTAGTAGTATTCGACATTGCAACGATTACCTCACCAACAGAGGTCTCACGCATGAATGATATTTTCCCGCAAGCTGTTCCGGTCATGGAAAAAAATTATCCGATGGGCGAAGCAATTGATAAAAATAAAGGTGTCGTTACCGCCTGGGAATACAAAAAAGTGAAAGAAGAAACTACACCGATGCCGGTTTGGAATAATTGCGCAAATTGTGAATTTCTGACGAGTGAATCTTTTGATACGCAAAATGGTTCTGGTGGAAATACTGGAATTTCTGGGTCAATCACAAAACTGACCATCATCAATGATTATTTATATGTGATGGATTATGGACAACTAAAACCAATCCACATTGCAAACCCACTTGCACCTACAACTTCAACACCTGTGGATACCTGGCGAGATGTGGAAACTCTTTTTCCATATAATGGATACATTTTTATGGGAACCACAACAGGTATGTTAATTTACAATACAACGAATCCTGCGGCTCCGGAATACGTGAGTGCAGTGAATCACTTTACAGCATGTGATCCGGTTGTTGTTCAAGGAAACTATTGCTACGTCACAATTCGTTCCGGCTCCATGTGCGGAAGTGAATTCAATCAATTAGATGTGATCGATATCACAGATATTTATAATCCGATTCTGCTCAATTCGTTTGAGATGGAAAATCCTCATGGACTTGGAATTGACAACAACCTTTTATTCATTTGTGACGGTGCGGATGGTTTGAAAATTTTTGATGCATCCACTCCATCTTCTGTTGGTAATAATTTACTGCATCACTTTAAAGATCTTCAGGCTACCGATATAATACCTCACAACAATTTAGCGATTGTTATTGGTGAAGATGGTATTCGTCAGTACGATTATTCTGACCCTTCTGATTTAAAATTACTAAGCACATTTAATTTCTAAGATCATGAAAAAGTCGGGGATGATAGTTGCGATGGTTTTCCTTATGATTGGAACCGCCTGCGAAAAAGAAGAACTGGGAACGAACGAAGTATATCGGTCAAAAGATTTAAAAATTGAATTTAAGGATTATACAGATAGTCGTTGCCCAACAGGTGATGTCTGCATTTGGGAAGGCGAAGCAGAAGTTTATCTGCTGGCTGAATCAAACGGACAAAGTGAAGGTTTTCTATTAACAGGTCTCGGTGCAGACACGACAATTTTTGGTCACACCATTGAATTGGTTGATCTTCAACCATACCCGCAATCGGGAGTTGAAGTAGCCTTCAAAGACAAAGAAGTTAAATTGAAAGTCACAAAATTATAAGATCATGAAGAATCTATTTTCAATGCTTGCAATCTTTTTAGCACTTGCTGCAAGCGCACAAAAAAACAGTTTGGTAAAACTTAAAAATGGATCTGCTATCCGGGGTGAAGTTTTAAAAAACGACACCACCGGAGTGAGCGTTGAAACAAAAGATGGAAGCCTATGGAATTTTTCTGCAACAGAAGTTTTATCTATTGAAGAGGGCTCAATCAATGTCAACAGCAAAGGTTTTTACAACCGAACTTCCTTAGGAATTTTAGGTGGCAGCGAAATTGGTATTTCCTTGCGCACCGTGAACGGTTATTCATTCAACCGTCATTGGGAAGTTGGATTAGGAGTTGGTGTAGACCGGTTTCTTTGGACACCCTATATTCCAATTTTTGCTGAAGGAAGATATAGTTTGTTGACCGGCGCAACAAGACCATTTGTATCTGCACATGCAGGCTATGAATTACCACTTCGAAATTTAGAATTCAATAAAGGTGGATTAACGACCGGAATAGATTTAGGTGTTACGCACTATTTTTCAAATCACTTAGGCATTTCAACTTCGGCCGGTTATCGCTTTGCTATACTGAAAGAAAATAGCATGTGGTGGGATGATTTTGCAACCATTTCACAAATTAGTCGATTTGAGATACGACTTGGCTTAGTTTTTCGTTAATACTTAAGACTTATTGAAATTTTATCTCAGATTATAAAAAATATAGCGACTCAGATTTAGTAAAGGCCTGCCAGAAAAATATCCGGCAAGCTCAAAAGGAATTGTACGACCGTTTTGTTTATATGATGAAAGGAATTTGCTTACGATACGCTGCGAATGAAATGGAAGCTGAAGATGTTCTGCAGGAATCTTTCATTAAAATTTTTAAAAGTCTGGACTCGTGGTCAGGCCAAGGCCCATTAGGCGCATGGGTTAGACGAATTACGGTAAACATGGCATTGGAACAATATCGCAAAAACAAAACGCAAAAAAGTATGGCGATTGTTTATGACATGAAAGAAGCTAATCCACTTACAGAAGATGGTGCCATTGAAAATCTGAACATGGAAGATTTGCTGAAAAAAATACAAAAACTGGCTCCCGGTTTCAGAACAGTTTTCAACCTCTATGCAGTTGAAGGATATAACCACACAGAGATTGGAGAAATGATGGGAACCTCTGAAGGAACTTCAAAATCACAGTATAGCAGAGCACGTGTTTTGCTGAGACAAATGATTGATGAAGATGTGTTGAATGAGAATAAAAACCTGAATTATGCAAACTAATACTCCGGGATCTTTAAAAGAGAAATTTGGAAATTTTGGGGCTGCTCCAACGGAGCAACTCTGGAATTCCATTTCCTCTTCTTTGGATCAAAAAGAGAAAAAACGCCGCGGAATATTTTGGTGGTGGTTTTCAGGAATTGCAGCGTCGGGTTTATTGCTTTTTGGAATTTACTATTTGGGATATCAAGCTGGGAAAAGCGAAAAAAATATTGCTGAAGAAAATAATTATGCTGTTGAAAAATCGGATGCGAACTCGACTGGATCTCTCCCTTCAAACGAGATGACAGGGGTTACAGATGATGAAGCTCAATACACACCGGACGTAAACTCAACAGGCACTCTCTCTTCGGGTGAGATGCCAGTGGAGACACATAACGAACATCAAAACAAATCGAACGTTAGCTCGACGGGATCTCTCTCCCTTAGCCAACGGGTCGAGATGACAGATCCAAAAGAGGATGATTTGGAAAAAGGAGCGGACGTTAGCTCTTCTGGATCTCTCCCTGCGATCAATATTACTGTTGCTAACGAGCATCATTTGGTTTTAACGTCGACAGAAAAAATGACTCGTCTTGAATATCCAAAAATTCATAAAATAACATTGCCGCATGATGACAATTTTGATGCCTCAGAGTTTAAACACGATGAAATTTCTTTTGGTGAGAGTAAATGGGAAATAGGCTTTTCAGTTGGAACGCAAATGAGCCTAAGCCCAAAAGAAGAACCTCTTTATTTTAATGTTGGAAATGGCCTTAATACAGACTTTTCATCACTGGAAACAATTCAGGGAACTGGATTATTGAGTTCTCAAAGTCCATCGAGCGGAACCATTTCCAGACCCTTGAGTATCGATTTTTCCATAGCACGAACATTTGGTAAACGTTGGTCCTTACAATCTGGATTAGGAATAAATTGGACCAAGTCAACTACCTTTTATGATTATTTGACTCCATCGCAAGTCAACGCTTCATTTTTTAGTATTTCTGTTCCACTGGTTGCTGAATTCGATTTTGTAAAACGCAAACGTCTAGAGTTTTCAACTGGACTTGGAATAGTCAATGAGATTCCGCTCTACCTAAGATCATCTTCACTTTATCCAGTCCTTGAATCCAAGACTGTTTCGAAATCCTTCATCAGTGGCTACATGTGTTCTGGCTTGCTCAATTTGGGGGTAAATTATCGTCTCACCGAAAAAATGAAAATTGGTTTGCATCCAAACGTCCGTCATTATTTCTTTCAATCCATGAAAAGTGATTTTCCAGTTGTGGAGAAAAAAACATGGTTTGGGGCCAATATTGGACTGGTTTGGGAGATTTAATTTCAACCTGCGGGTTCGCCTCCCTAAACCCTTTATACCATGATTTTTCTCTGTGAAACCTCTGCGGACTCTGCGCCTCTGCAGTTTAAATCAATTCTGGCTTACCTGTCCCAAATAGAAAATCAATTAATTATCTTTGTCGTCAAAATCAACAATCATGTCAGTTCAAGAGGACAAACTCAAAGATATTATCGGTCACGCAAAAGAATACGGATTTGTATTTCCATCCAGTGAAATTTACGATGGATTAAGCGCAACGTATGATTATGGTCAATTAGGAGCCGAACTGAAAAACAACATCAAAAATTATTGGTGGAAAGCCATGGTTCACATGCATGAAAATATTGTGGGTATTGATGCGGCAATTTTTATGCACCCGACAACATGGAAAGCATCTGGTCACGTGGACGCTTTTAATGATCCGTTGATTGATAATAAAGATTCTAAAAAAAGATACCGCGCCGATGTGTTGCTTGAAGAACACATGGAAAAAATTCGCGCAAAAAACGAAAAAGAAATTGAAAAAGGTCGCGCAAAATTTGGTGACTCATTTGATGAAGCAACCTTCCGAAACACCAATCCAAACGTGGTTCGCCGCTCTGCTGAGATCAAAGGTATTGAAGACAAAATGCGTGATTGTCTGGAGAACAGCAAACTGGACGAACTGAAATGTCTGATTGATGATCTTGGAATTGTTTGTCCAATCAGCGGATCAAAAAACTGGACTGAAGTGCGCCAATTCAATTTGATGTTTGCAACAGAACTTGGATCAGTATCAGGTGAGTCTGCAAAAATTTATTTGAGACCAGAAACTGCACAAGGAATTTTTGTAAACTTTTTGAACGTTCAGAAATCTGGTCGTATGAAAATTCCGTTTGGAATTGCGCAGATTGGAAAAGCGTTCCGAAATGAAATTGTTGCGCGTCAGTTTATTTTCAGAATGCGTGAATTTGAACAAATGGAAATGCAGTTTTTTGTGAAACCGGGTGAAGAGATGAAGTGGTATGAGTACTGGAAAAACTTCCGTATGAAATGGCACATGGCTTTAGGTTTTGGAGATAAAAATTACCGCTTCCACGATCACATTAAATTGGCTCATTACGCAAATGCTGCTTGTGATATTGAACATGAATTTCCGTTTGGTTTTAAAGAGTTGGAAGGAATCCATTCACGTACCGATTTCGATTTGAAACAACACGAAGAATTCTCTGGTAAAAAATTACGATTCTTTGATCCGGAAACAAATGAATCATACATTCCTTTTGTTGTAGAAACTTCGATTGGTTTAGATAGAATGTTCCTCGCAATTCTTTCGCAATCTTATAAAAATGAAAAATTAGAAGACGGCACTGAACGAGTTGTTCTTTCTATTCCGCCGGCACTTGCACCTTATAAAGTTGCGGTGTTGCCATTGGTTAAAAAAGATGGTTTACCAGAAAAAGCAAGAGAGATTATTGACATGTTGAAATTGGATTTCAATACGCAGTATGATGAAAAAGATTCGATTGGAAAAAGATACCGCAGACAAGATGCTATTGGAACTCCTTTCTCAGTAACTGTTGATCATGATACCCTGATTGATCATAAAGTAACGATTCGTGATCGAGATACCATGTTGCAGGATCGTGTATTGATTGCAGATCTTCATCGGATTATTGATGAGAAGGTGAATATGCGGAAGTTGTTGGTGGGGTAACCACCGGACACTTCGGCTCCGCTCAGTGACCGGTTCTTAACGATTTTCTTTTGAGACGAATTCTACTAGAAAAATAATAGGTTTTAATAACCGATGGCTGAGCGGAGCCGAAGCCAATGCCATTAGCAAGACGAATCACAAAAAACCACCGGACACTTCGGCTGCGCTCAGTGACCGGTGAACTTGAATGATCTGCCAATCATTAATGATCAATCATCAGCTGAAATCTCTACCTTTGCACCATGTCACGTTTATTTGCAAACTCCTGGAAAGATTACGAGCTGCTTGATGCCGGAAATTCTAAAAAATTAGAACGCTGGGGAGAAATTGTTACCATTCGTCCAGATCGAAATGCTTACTTCAAATCAGGCTCACCGGAAAGTGAGTGGAAAAGTTTAGCACATTTTGAATTTGTTGAAAAAACAGCCAATTCAGGTGATTGGATTGAACTTAAGCCGGGTGCGCCGAGATCTTGGCAAATTAAATTCAATGACATTAAACTCAATTTAAAACTCACGCAATTTAAGCACGTAGGTATTTTTCCAGAGCAAAGAACCAATTGGGATTTTGTTGCACAACATCTTAAAAGTGGCGATCGCTTTTTAAATCTTTTTGGATATACTGGCGCCGTTTCAATGGTTGCGCGCAGCAAAGGCGCTGATGTTTTTCATTGTGATTCCATCAAACAAATTATTCAATGGGGCAAAGAAAATATGGAGGGTTCAGGTCTTTCAGATATTCATTGGATACTGGAAGATGCTTTGAAATTTGCACATCGCGAAGCAAAACGAGGCAATAAGTATAAAGGAATCATCATGGATCCACCGGCGTTTGGCCTGGGTGCAAACAAAGAACGCTGGAAAATTGAAGACAAGTTTTCTGAACTTATGCAACTGGCAAAATCTCTTGTTGAACCGGGTGGCTTTATAATTGCCAATACCTATTCTCCACGACTTGAAATTGATGAAATAAAAAAATTCACTTCAAAAATATTTCCTTCATCGAACGTTGAAGTTTCCAAACTCTGTATTAAATCAGCCACTGGTAAGGTCATTGAATATGGAGAGTTGACACGTGTCTTTTGTTGATTTGTCGAAAAAAATTTGGGCGCGGCTTAAATTGTCATACATTTGTCATGTTAAACGACAAGTTTAAATGATCAAAAAATCGCTACATCGATTTTATATTTTAGGTCTTGCCCTCGTGGCGACACTCTTCTTCTTTGGTGCTAAACCTGATCATCACTCCATTTCAAAGTCTGGTAAAGTTGAACTTTCTGCTGAAGTTTATTCAATCCATTCATCTTGTCCGTGTCATCAGCCGTTTGAAATTGAAAACAAAGAAGAACAACCTACCACTGAAGATGACGAAACAAAAGAATCAGGACATGGCGACTTTGTAGCCAGTTTTGACTCCAGTTCCCTTATCCAAAAAACCGCTTCTCTTACTAAAGATGAAGTAGTATCAAAATCCCAGACCGAATATCACACACCTGCCTATGTGAGATTGCGGTCAATTCTAATTTAGAATCCTGTTAAAGCTGTTTGAAACAAATCACCCCTTCGGTTGGGCGATTCGGTATTTATATTCCGTTTTCATATAGCTTGTTTCGATTAGATCGGAACGAACTCACCGAAAAATCAGATTCATTGTTTCTAATAAAAGAACAATTCTGTTTAACAGGAAATCAAAATTATCATGCAAGCTTCAAAAGGATTTGATGAGCATCATTTGCTCCATCTCCTCAAACACTATTTACCCGCACAAGCTCCGTTAAAAGATTTTGTGCATCACAATACACTGCATGAATTTCAAGATCAGAAATTTCATGAAGGTCTTGCCAATGCCTCTAAAATGTTGGGGTATCGCGTATATCTCTCACTCAATGAGTATGAGAATTTGTACAAAAAAGGCAAGATTAATACCACCATTCTTAAACGCTCCATTGAAAAATTCAAAGGAAAAAGTGAAGTAGACAATGTTATGCCCAAACTTTTTCAATGCACCCGAAATCAGCAAGTAAACAAGCGTATCGGCGTTTTGAGATCACATTGGAAAGATCAGTATCACTTTGATTTAAATGGCCGCGTACATGTAAACATTTTCAGAATTCTAAATAGTTTTTTAGATCAGGGAGTGGCGCTCTGGCAATTTCCAGTTCATGGAATGTCATTACTAGAAGCGGTTCGATCACTCGACAAAAATAGTTATGCCGGATTTTTCAGAACCGATCGTGGGCGCGTTTTGCTTCACGATGATAAAACTACAATAAAAGAACTACTCAAAATTCTTGTTGGAGATGAGACACTTTACGAGCAATACGTTTTTGACCAACAATTTGAACATCCAGGCTGGTCAGGACTTGTAGCGGTTATCGAAGACCAGCCTCATACCCTGCTCGATCATCGCAAAATCAGCTTGCACGAATTAATTCTACTTGAATTGATTTTTGAAATAGATACACTTGATCACAGATTTGGAAGTAAGTGGAAACCACTTTCGCATACCTTGAAAGAAAGACCACTTGGAATTTTTGAATCACTGGATCGAACTGAGTTGGATGATCTTTATGCCATCTGGCAAGATGCTTACGAATGGACCTATTATGACGAGGTTTTGAAAGGTCTATCCACAAAAAGAGAACTTCCAAAAATCACTGATAGGAAAACCTTTCAAGCCGCATTTTGTATTGATGACCGGGAAATTTCATTGCGTGAGTACATCGAAAATCTGGATCCAAACTGCGAAACTTTTGGAACACCCGGACATTTTGGAATTGATACGTACTATCAACCACAAAATGGAAAATTTCACACTAAAATCTGTCCACTACCAGTCCAGCCGAAACACATCATTTGTGAAATCTCAACTGATTCAAAACACAAAAAAGACATCCACTTCAATAAACGTGCACACGGTTTAGTAGGCGGTTGGATCATTGCACAAACACTCGGATTCTGGAGCGCATTTAAATTGTTTGTAAACATTTTCAGACCTACTATTTCACCCGCGTCGGCATCCTCATTTCGTCACATGGATCAGTTTTCAGAATTAACGGTTGAGAATAAAAATCCGAAGGATAAGCAAGATGGTTTGCAGATCGGATATTCAATTCCAGAAATGGTAGATCGAGTTGAAACTGTTTTAAGAAGTATTGGACTGGTTGAAAATTTTGCACCTCTGGTTTATATAATCGGTCACGGTGCAAGCAGCACCAACAATACACATTTTGCAGCCTATGATTGCGGAGCTTGTTCGGGTCGGCCAGGCTCTGTGAATGCCCGTGTATTCAGCACCATGGCGAATCATTTACAAGTAAGATCAGCGCTTAAAGAACGTGGAATAGCTATTCCTGAGACCACAACATTTGTTGGCGGCTTGCATGATACTACGTGCGATGATTTTCATTTCTATGATTTAGGTTCTTTGTCAGAAGAACAGAAAAAATTCCATGAAAAAAATCTCTCAACTTTTTCACGAGCACTTGATCTGAATGCAAAAGAAAGGTCTCGCAGATTTGATCTCATCAACACTAAAAAAGATGCTGCAGTTGTACATAAAAAAGTACAGCTACGATCAGTTTCACTCTTTGAACCAAGACCAGAATACAACCACGCAACCAATACCCTGTGCATTGTCGGAAGACGTTCATTGACGCAGAAATTATGTTTGGACAGAAGATCATTTTTAAATTCTTACAATTATGAGATTGACCCAACGGGAAAATATTTGGGTGGAATTTTAAATGCAGCCGCACCCGTTTGCGGAGGAATTAATTTGGAATATTATTTTTCAAGAGTTGACAATCACAAACTAGGAGCCGGTTCAAAACTGCCTCACAACGTGATGGGTTTAATTGGAGTTGCTAATGGTATTGAAGGCGATTTACGACCGGGTTTGCCTTTGCAGATGATTGAAATTCATGATCCGATGCGCTTGCTGATGATTGTTGAACACAAACCAGAAGTGGTTTTGAATACAATTCAAAAAGTTGCGGCAACATATGAATGGTTCAAGCACGAATGGGTGCACCTCATTGTAATTGATCCAGAAACAGAGTTGATGTATCAGTTTGTGGATGAAATATTTGTGCGGTATGAAATCAACTTGGCAGCTCTCACGAGCGTTGATAATTATGGTCAGCTGATTGAAAGTACTTCTGAAAATCTTCCAGTATTCACTTTAAAAAATCAACTGGTATGAATTTATTCTTAGGATTACTTCTGATCATTCCGCTTACTGGTTTTTTAATCAGTTTGCTCATACCAAAATCAAATGAGAAACTCCTTTCACTGGCTGCTTTTGGTCCAGTTGGTTTCCATTTTCTGCTCTCACTTTCTTTTGTTGGTGTTTGGCTCTTTAATGGAATGGAAACATTCAACATTAAAGAATTTGTCATTTATTCAAGTGAAGGCTATGAGTTTTTTATTGATCTCTATTTTGATAAAATCACTGCAGTCTATTTGCTTGTTGGTTCACTGCTAACCTTTTTAATTACCATCTACAGTCGTTATTACATGCATCGTGAAGAAGGCTACAAACGATTCTTCAATACATTGTTGTTTTTCTATCTGGGCTATAACATCACCATTTTCTCAGGCAACTTTGAAACACTTTTTATTGGTTGGGAAATTTTAGGCGTGTCGTCATTTCTGCTCATTGCATTTTACCGTGATCGTTATTTGCCGGTTAAAAATGCGATGAAAGTTTTTTCAGTCTATCGCGTGGGTGATATTGGATTGATTTTAGCCATGTGGCTGAGCCATCATTTATGGCATGAGAACATTACTTTTTTTGAACTCAATAATCACGACAATGTTTCGCTTCATTTACATGAACACAGCTGGATTGGATTATTTACGTCACTCTTGATTTTACTTGCAGCGATGGCCAAATCTGCACAGTTCCCTTTTTCATTTTGGTTGCCACGAGCAATGGAAGGCCCCACTCCTTCAAGCGCCATTTTCTACAGTTCGCTTTCTGTGCACATCGGTGTTTTTATTCTCTTACGCACTTTTCCATTTTGGGAGCATCAAACGATTGTGCGCGTGATTGTGATTATTCTGGGACTCGTTACCGCAATACTTGCATCGTCAATGGCGCGCGTGCAATCATCGGTTAAAGCGCAAGTAGCCTATTCATCTGTTTCACAAATCGGAATTATTTTCATTGAAGTAGCTTTCGGATTTGAAACACTTGCACTGATTCACTTTGCCGGAAATGCATTTTTAAGAACCTATCAATTGTTGGTTTCGCCATCGGTTGTGACGTATTTAATCAGAGAACAATTCTATAATTTTCAGCCGCGCGAGATCACCAATCAATCTCATTTCAGACAAAAAATTTCAAACACTATTTACCTGATGAGTTTGAAAGAGTGGAGTTTGGATTCGCTTGTATTCTATTACCTATGGGCACCGGTGAAACGCGCAGGAAATGTGTTGCGATTTATCACACCTAAAATTGCGTGGTCGGTATTTGCACCGCTATTTGTGATTGGTTCAATCCTCCTGTTTTATCAGGAAGAAATTCCATCAACATTGCGTCAAATACTTCCAATCTTTTTTGCATTTGTCGGTTTAATTCTCAGCTTAAAATCTTTTGTAAAAAGACATGATGCGCGTTTCAGCTGGTTGCTGATTTTTCAGAATCATTTGTGGATTGCACTGGCCATTACCTTCAACGCGCACTTCAGTTACTGGGATATGGTATTGTTTTTAAGCGGTGTTATTCTCTCTGCGATCGTCGGATATTTTGTCTTGAACTGGCTTGGAAAAAAAGAAAGCAACATGGATTTAAATCGCTTTCAAGGACACTCGTACGAATACAAAAAAACGGCATTCATTTTCTTATTGGCATGTTTGGGAATGGCAGGATTTCCAATCACTCCAACGTTTGTGGGTGAAGATTTAATCTTCAGTCACATTGAAGTGCACCAAGTGCTTTTGTTAGCATTTGTCGCGCTCAGTTTCATCATTAACGGTCTGGCATTGATTCGGCTTTACGCGCGAATTTTTATGGGACCACATATAAAAACCGATCACCCGATTTCGGGAAGATCAGCTTAAGTGGAAAATACAAAGCGCAAAATGCCAAACTCAAAACATTAAAAAAAGAATCTACCCAAAACAAAATATTATATGGAAAAAGTTCAATTACCAAAAACCGGCTTTGCGGCGCTCAAGGCGCATTTCAAAGACGATTTTATATCAGGCTTCAGTGTATCACTGATTGCTTTGCCACTATGCATCGGAATTGCCTTAGCTTCTGGATTCCCTCCGCTTGCAGGTTTAATCACAGCCGTTGTCGGTGGAATTTTTGCATCACGCATTGCGGGCAGTTTTGTTACCATCAGCGGACCAGCTGCCGGACTCATTGTTATTTCTTATGGTGCCATTGAATCATTAGGCGGTGCGGGTGCGGATCATGGATTTGCAGGTTATCCGCACGCGCTTGGAGCCATTGTAATTGCAGGCGCAATTGTAGCCTTGTTTGGAATTCTCAAAATTGGAAAAGTGGGTGACTATTTCCCTTCTGCTGCTGTTCATGGTATGTTGGCAGCGATCGGAATTATTATAATCATCAAACAAATTTTCCCTGCACTTGGAGAAGCTACTCCCAAAGGCGAAATACTGGAAGCAGCCATTGACATACCTTATGCCTTTGTACATGAGAATTTCTATGCAACGATCGTTTCATTAATTACACTGGCTATACTCATTTTGCATCCAATATTAAAGTTCAAGATCGTAAAGTCTATTCCTGCACCGATGTGGGTATTGATTATCATAGTTCCAATTGCAAGATATATGGGAACTGAACATTTGATTTTTGTTGATTTACCCGATCACCTTTTTGGCGCTGATGGGATCAAGTTTCCAAGTTTTGCTAAAATAGGTGAAGGTGCATTTTGGATTGCGGTGACAGGATTTACCTTAGTCTCGGCAATTGAAAGTTTACTTAGCGCAAAAGCCGTAGATAGCTTAGACCCTTACAAACGAACCGCAAATCTGGATAAAGATTTAGTAGCCATGGGATCTGGTTCATCACTCGCAGCAGCTATTGGCGGATTGCCAATGATTTCAGAAATTGTGCGTTCATCGGCCAATATAAATAACGGTGGAAAAACACAGTGGGCCAATTTTTATCATGGCGCTCTGTTATTAATTTATGTTTTGATTTTGTCGTTCGCAATTGAATTGATTCCTACTGCAGCACTTGCAGCCATGCTTGTGTTCACTGGTTTCAGATTAGCGCATCCACGTGAATTTAAACACATGGCACATGTTGGAAAAACTGAATTGAATGTGTTTTTAGTAACGATTGTAGGAGTACTTGCAACCGACTTACTAATTGGTATTGCTATTGGAATTGTAGTGAATTATATATTTGTTTTTACAAAAGGAGCATCATTTAAAAACCTTTTCAAAATTCAGTCAGAGCAAACTGAATCCATACTTCATTTACACGGTGCCTTATTCTTTTCAAATTATTTGTCTCTCAAAAAACGGATTGATAAAGCAATGCAATCAAACAAACTTGAATTGGATTTTGCAGACGTCACATTAATTGATCATACGGTTGTTCATCATTTAGAGACGTATCGCAAAGTATTAAAACGCGAAGGAAAATTTCTTGAGTACCGAAACATGAATCACCTGATTCCGGTTTCGGACGATGCATTGGCAGAAAGAAGAACGGGTATTGAACGCTCAACCACCATCAAGAAACTAAGCAAAAGACAAACAGACTTACTTGCACTTGCTGCTTCGAATGGTTGGAATTATACCCTCAAACAAGATTGGAACGGAGTCTGGGATTTTTATACAATCACCTTGCGAAAAAAAATAATCTCTCTGGAAAATATCCTGACCAACTCAGATAGTTTTATTGCCTATACAACAGCGGATATCATAACACAAGAAGGTGCTCGCACCACAACTGAATATCAAAATGTAACCGTCCTTAAAATTTCAGGTTTAAAACCGCTTCCAAAATTTTATATGGCAGAAGAAACCCTGATGGATAAACTCACCAATCTCATTTCAGATGACGATATCAATTTTGATACAAATCCGCTTTTCTCCAAAAATTTTATCCTTAAAGGAGAAAATTCAAACGAGGTAAGAAAAGTTTTTACTCCCGAAATTCTTGCCTTTTTTGAAGCAAATCTGGATCTGATGTTAATCAGTAACAGTCAGGATATTCTTTTGCGGTCACACTATCGGTTTTTAAATCAAGCTGAAATAATCAAACTGAACAGACGAGCAGAAGAACTGGTACAAATAATCGACAAAATGAAGTCTTAAATCAGACTTAAATATCACAAACAAAAAATGCGCTTCTTGTTTATATAAGTTGTTGCTAATAATTTTGCCTTTATGACTATTCAAAAAACAATGAGTATTGTTATACTCTTTCTATCAACCATATTAACTCCTTTTGCACAATCCGGATTTCAAAACGGCAATGCAATTAAAATTAACTTGTCTGATGACGGCAAAGAATATTTGCGATTCACCTTTCTAAATCAAACCTGGGTGCGTTATACCGATGCCAATCCCGGGACAACAGTAAACGGATCTGCGCAAGATCAGATTTTTGACATTGGTTTGCGACGAACGCGAATGCAATTTTTTGGGCAGATATCGCCTCGCGTTTTTTTCTACACCCAGTTTGGAATTAACAACTTTACGTCAAACTCCAAACAGTATCAAGGCGCCTTTTTTCATGATGCCGTTTCTGAATTCAGAATCCATGATAAGATGTTGAGCATTGGTGCAGGCCTTACTGGCTGGAGTGGATTGTCGCGCTATGCTTCTCCTTCGGTTGGGTCTATTTTGTCATTGGATGCTCCGTTGTATCAACAAACTACAAACGGCATCAACGATCAATTTCTTCGCAAATTAAGTGTTTATGCAAAAGGTAAATTAGGAAAACTGGATTACCGTTTGGCTCTGACAAAACCAATGGCCATTCAAAATGCAGTTGCTGTAGTGAATCCACTTTCTGTCAATTCAGATTTTGCGTTGACCCCTTCAAAACTTCAAACGCAAGGGTATTTTATGTATCAGTTTTTTGATCAGGAAGATAATCTCTTACCATACACAACAGGAACCTATCTTGGAAAGAAAAAATAGTAAACCTGGGTGCAGGATTTATTTATCAGCCGGATGCCATGTGGAATCTAAATGCATTGAACGACACTGTTTTTTCACCGATGCTTCTACTTGGTGCAGACGTATTTGTTGATCTGCCGCTCAACAAGGAAAAGCAAAATGCAATCACATCCTATTTCGCTTACAATTACTTTGATTTAGGCCCAAATTACGTTCGAAATATTGGTGTTATGAATCCTGCAAATGGAGTCAATACAACTGGAACATTCAACGGTTCTGGTAATGGATTTCCTGCTGTTGGTACAGGATCTACGCTCTACTTTCAAATTGGATATCTGATGAAAAAAGAACTCATTGGAAAAAGTACTTTTCAATTTTTTGGAGCAACACAAATTTCAGATTTTGAACGGCCAAACGATTACATGCTGATGTATGAACTTGGATTCAATTGGCTCACTAACGGAACCCATAATTCCAAAGTGAGTTTGAATTACCAGGATCGTCCAATCTTTAATAGTGATGGATTTGGTAATCTGAATCAACCTAGCAGAAAAGGGATGATTGTTTTACAGTATCAGGTGATGATCTGATTTTACTTTTTCTTCTGCTTGTACCGATAAATGTCATCTAGCTCATGACTATTATTAACTGTAACATTTAAATCTTTAATCTTTCCATTTTGAAGACTGTAAACCCAGCCGTGGATATAAGGAAATTCCCCCTCGTGCCATTCTTCCTGAATGAAAGAGACTTTTGAAAGATTGTGAACCTGTTCTATGATATTTAATTCAACATAACGATCAAAACGTTGATCATCATTTTCGATATCGTCTAATTCTTCTTCATGCAAGCGATACACATCTTTAATGTGCATGAGCCAGTTGTCAAGAAAACCAAAATTTTGATTACTCATTGCTGCTGCAACTCCTCCACAACCATAATGACCACAGACAATGATGTGTTTTACTTTCAAAATTTTTACCGCATAATTTACCACGCTTAAAAGATTTGCATCTGTATGCACTACCATGTTAGCAATGTTGCGCTGCACAAAAATGGCACCGGGTAAGGTATTGGTAATATCACTTGCCGGTACCCGGCTATCCGAACAACCAATCCATAAAAATTCAGGCGATTGATTTTGCGCAAGCTCATTAAAAAAACCCGGCTTTAATAGGTTCGTTTCTTCAACCCACTTTTTATTTCCATCCAACAAATCTTTTGCTGACTTACTCATATTTCCAATGTTTGAGCAAATATAAGCGATTCCGAATATAAGACCCTGTAGACGTTGAGGTGATTTTAACAGTTATTTAAGAATTGGTGTTCGAACATTTAATTTAAATAGTTGTTATCTTAGCGCCCTTTAGTCTTTACAAGACCAAACCAATGAAAGTCATAAAATTCATCATCCCGTTTATTTGCATCTTGTCCATGGTTGGATTTGAGGTGGTGCGTGATATGAGTTTCTTTTATGATCTGGATTCAAATGACATGGCCGTGTTAAGTAATATGAGTGAAGAAGATCACTCCGAACGTGAATCAAAAACGGCAAGCAACACACTTTACGAATTAGATATTGACTTTGAAGAATTAGCACACTCCTCCTTTTTTCGCGAGGCCGTTTGGTTTGAAATAATTTGCGCGCACGATCTGAAATACGATCGGCTTGAGCAAAAGGTCATTATACCGCCTCCGGAATTCTTGTTTTCATAATATTCTCTTTTCCTCCATTTATTGTATCTACAGCCTTTATGGGATGTAATTGATGCTAGACATACTTTCGAAAAGTGAATATTCCTATTGAGTTTCAAATCAAATCTGATTTGAGTTTTACCCATTAATTTTTTCTCAAAGTGAATATGAAATCAAAATCCTTACTTCAAAATATTAAACATGATTTACCAGCAGGTCTTGTAGTTTACCTCGTAGCCCTGCCCCTTTGCCTTGGTGTTGCATTAGCTTCAACAGGCAGAGCAGACTTACTCTTTTCAGGAATTATTGCCGGTGTTGTTGGTGGTATTGTAGTAGGATTTCTAAGTGGCAGCTCACTTGGTGTTTCTGGTCCGGCAGCTGGACTTGTTACCATAGTTTTAGGTGCAATAACCACACTAGGTAGTTTTGAAGGCTTTCTTGTAGCGGTTGTTTTAGCCGGACTCTTTCAAATCATCGCCGGTTTTTTCAAAGCTGGAGTAATTGGATATTATTTTCCATCCTCCGTCATAAAAGGAATGCTTGCTGCTATTGGAATCATTTTGATTCTAAAACAAATTCCGCACGCATTTGGATTTGATGCCGACTTTATGGGTGATGAATCGTTTGACCAAAAAGATGGACACAATACGTTCACCGAGCTTTATTATGCGATAAAATACAACTCAACTGGAGCAGTTATTATCAGTGCTGTTTCTCTGTTTTTGTTAATTCTTTTTGACATGAAATTCATGAAGAAATTTGGTTTGTTTAAATTTCTTCCCGGCGCTTTGTTTGTTGTATTGGCAGGCATTCTTATCAATCTCTATTTTGCATCAGCAGCACCTGAATATTTATTGAGTGGCAATCACGTTGTGAATTTGCCGGTAGCAAAATCTGCAAATGAATTCTTAAGTTTTTTTACGCTTCCTGATTTTTCAGTTTTGTCAAATCCACAAGTTTATATTGTTGCCCTGACGCTAGCCTTGGTTGCAAGTCTTGAAACATTACTTTCAGTAGAAGCGACAGATAAATTAGATCCTGAAAAACGAAATACACCACCGAACCGCGAATTACGCGCACAAGGAATTGGAAATATGATCTCGGGAATGCTTGGCGGATTGCCGGTAACACAGGTTATTGTCCGAAGCTCAGCCAACGTCAATTCAGGAGGTAAATCAAAAATGTCAACTATTACTCACGGCGCTATTTTGCTTCTTTCCGTTATGTTTATTCCACAGTATCTGAATCTGATTCCACTTTCGGCCCTTGCGGTTATTTTAATTATGGTTGGATATAAATTGTCTAAACCATCTCTTTATATTTCTATGATCAAATTGGGTTGGGAACAACTTATCCCTTTTATCATTACCGTGGTTGCTGTTGTTGCAACTGATCTTTTAAAAGGCATTGGAATTGGACTTGCCGTTGCCATACTTTTCGTTCTAAGAAAAAATTTCAAAAACTCATTCCGCTATTTCACTGAAACAACAAACGGTAAACAAAAAATCACATTGAGATTGTCTGAAGAAGTAACATTTTTAAACAAGGCAAGTATCTCGCAAGCATTAGAAGATGCGCCAGAAGACACTACTTTAGTTATTGACGGCACGCGATCAAAAGAGATCGATTATGACGTAATTGAGCGCATTGACGAATTTAAAAAATACGATGCCGGATCCAGAAATATTCATTTTGAAACAATTGGAATTCCTGAATTAAAAGAAGTTGGCGGTTTTAAAATTGTACCAGAGATTAAGAAGATTGTCAATAAAGTCAGAACTCAGGACAAAGGAACTCAACAAAAAATGACCCCTGATTTAGCTTTGAATACTTTAAAGGCAGGGAATAAACGTTTTGTTGAAAATTTGCGCGCGCATAGAAATTTGTTGGAGCAAGTGAATGATACTTCTGATGGTCAATTTCCATTTGCTGTTGTATTGAGTTGTATTGATTCGCGAACTTCTGCCGAGTTAATTTTTGATCAGGGTCTTGGAGATATTTTCAGCGTACGCGTTGCAGGAAATGTTGTCAATGAAGATATTTTAGGTTCAATGGAATATGCCTGCAAAGTAGCAGGGTCCAAATTAGTTGTTGTGTTAGGTCACTCAAAATGCGGTGCAATTGTTTCAGCATGCCATCATGTTAAAATGGGTAACGTGACTTCATTGCTAAACAAGATTGAACCTTCTGTTTCAAAAATTAGTCAGCAAGTTTCAGACATTACCTCTGAAGACGGTGTTCAATTAGTTGCTGATGAAAATGTACACGAATCGATGCGACAAGTTTTGACAAAAAGTCCAATCTTAAAAGAGATGTTTGACGCTGGTGAAATAAAAATAGTTGGTGCCATGTACGACGTTGAATCTGGCAAAGTAGGATTCTTTGAAGAAGATAACAGTCTGGCCATTTAATAATCCAAAAAAGAAAATTTTATGAAAGCACATACCCGAAAATCACAATCCGAAATGACCCCTCAACTTGCGCTAAGTTACCTTCAGGAAGGCAACCAGCGCTTTGTTGAAAATCTACAAGCACATCGCAATTTATTAGAACAAGTAAACGAAACAGCCGAAGGACAATATCCATTTGCAACTATTTTAAGTTGCATTGATTCACGTACTTCAGCGGAATTAATTTTTGATCAGGGACTTGGAGATATCTTTAGCGTGCGCGTTGCCGGAAACGTTGTCAACGATGACATTCTTGGATCCATGGAATACGCTTGCAAGGTTGCGGGTTCAAAATTAGTTGTTGTATTAGGCCACAGTAAATGTGGTGCAGTTATTTCTGCCTGCAAACATGTTGTCATGGGAAATATTACAACGCTGCTCAGCAAAATTCAACCCGCTGTACGTAAGGTTGAGGCAAGCTATTCTGATATTGTTAGTGATGAAGCTGTACAGGCCGTTGCAAATGAAAACGTCATGGAATCCATTCGTCATACCTTGCAGCGAAGCACCATTCTATCTGAAATGGTAGCTAAAGGTGAAATTATGATCGTGGGTGCAATGTATGATGTTGAATCAGGTAAAGTTGAATTTTTTTCCTGACAGAATAGACTTGCATTTGACTTTTCAAGAAATAAAAAAGCAGCGTTGAAATTTCAGCGCTGCTTTTTTTAATGAAGTTATTAGAATTATGCTTCCAATACTTTTTTCAAATTCGCCGAATTCGTATTCATGTCTTTAAGCAGCATTTTTTTGAGCATAGGCACCATCAGGTTCATGGGCACCGGGGTCTTTGCCAAAAAAGTAGTTGTTACTTCACACTCATTTCCAGAAATTGATTTCACAGTTGTAAACGCATGATTAGTTGCCTTGAATGGCTTTACAAAACGTAATTCAACATCGTAGCGTTCTCCTGGAATTATACTTGTGATTTCCTGCTCACCGACACCAACATTTTTGTCTTTACTATTCCAACCGGCAATAAACCCAACCGTGCCGTCCGTTCCTTTGTAAGTCAATTCTGCATTTGGATCTGCCATCACCCACTTACTGAAGTACTGCTGATTACGCAGATTCACAACATAATTAAAGACATCTGCCTGCGATCGTTTGATGTTGATACTTGATGAAATGGTGTACTCTTTTGGCATCAACAAAGCAACAATAAGTATGAGCGCGATCAAACTTCCGACAATAATTAAAATATTTACAAGCATAAAAAAGAGTCTAGGATTTTACGTAAATCTAAAATAAATTCATTAGACAGATTTACCACTCATCCATTTCTATGACCCAAGATTAACCAGAATAATAAGGCTAAATTTAGTTGCTGGCTTTGGGACTCGAATGCACCTCAACCTGCGTATGCGGAAACGAAATTCCATATTTTTTAAATTCGCTTTCAATCGCAAAACGGATATCACTTTTATGAATCTCAATAAAGAAATTATTCTCTGCCCAAAAAACTACGTCCAGCTCAATGCCGTCCCTTCCAAAATTCAGAAAACGTACAAATACTTCTTTGTGTTCATCTACGCTGTGATGCGCACGTGCGCAGCGAATCAAAATTTCTTTTACAACTTCCAGATCGGTTTCATACTTTACAGTCACTGGAATAGTAAAGCGATTCAGCTGACTGCCGTAACTCCAGTTATTGATACTTTCATGGGTGAGTTTGTTATTTGGAACAACCAATACCATTCCGTCACGTGTTTCAATTTTAGACGTGCGCAGATTAATCTCGACAATTTTTGCAACAACATCTTTCCCATTCAAAGGAACTTCCACAATGTCTCCAACTTTTAAAGATCCCTCCAATAAAAGAAGTATTCCTGAAAAGTACATTGCAAAAACATGTTGCAAACCAATGCCAACTCCAACCAACAAAAACGCGGTTGCACCAAGGAACAGCGTAAGATTCATTCCCATGCTGAGGAAAATGATAATCACTGCCAGTGCGTACACAATATATTTTGCAAGCTGAATGTAAACATACTGTGTGCCCTGATCAATATTCTGATTCCGCTTAACCGTTCGAAGCAACCAGACTTTCAAAAAACTCAATGTAATACGCGCAGTAAAAACTACTGCTATCAAAACAAAAATGTGATACACCGCAATGTGAAAAGTTTCAAACCTGAAAAATTCGAAATTCAAAATGTGTGTAATGTTCAGCTGACTATTGTTAAGGCGTAAACTGAGATAACCAATGTAAATAATAACAACCCATACAACCTGTTTGGTTAATTTCCAGATCGCAATTTCACGACCTTCAATTTTAAGTTGCTTATCAGTAAGCTGTTTTTCCTTGAAATATTTTTTGATGAACCGGATAAATAATTTTCCGCACAAATACAGAATTGCAAAAACGACAATATTGAAAAGTGTCAGCGCAAAGGCGTCTTGTTGAATTATTGGGAAATCGAGCAGTCTGTTTAATCCGTCCAGCATAGCTTAAATGATGATTCTTCCAAGTTTGGATGCAAAAAGAATTTTTACCTGTTCCAGCTGTCTTTGTCTGGCCATCAAGGTCATGATTTCATCAAAATGATCGTCATCCAATTGATCAATTTCATCCTGAATTTTTTTCATGGCCAGAATAATTTTAGTGTTTTTATATGAGTAGAGACAACTCATAACTGCCTGATGCAATTTATCTACTTCATGATTGATGCGCACGTTTTGCTCAGACCAGTTTGGACTGATTTCATGTTTATCAGACATAATATCTGCAGCGGCTTTTGCAATTTCAGGATTGGAATGTCTTAAAAAATAACTGTCTTCATGCAATACGCCATTCTCAACACCATCGCGCATTTCTTCATAAATCAATTTCAAAACCGGATGCTAAATTTCCAATTCATCACGCTCAATTTCAGTCGCAATTAATTGCACAACCGGAATCTCAATTTCAACCACTTGTTCTTTTCCTTCTTCATCCACTTCAATAGTTTCAGAAGGCATGTAGAGCAAACCGTAATGAAGTAAAATCCGAATCAGATCATATTCCTGATGATATAAAAGATCAGTTGTCGGAGCCACAATTGGTTGCTCCATTTGCGACTCGTAGAAAGCTGCTTCTTCTAAATTTTGAGCGGAGCGCTGATCTCCGGCAGATTTTGTTTTGCGTAATTTTAAAACCTCCGTGATAAGCACTTGCTCTTCCATGCCAAACATGGTGGCGCACTCACGCAAATATACCTGACGTTTAATTGCATCTGGAATTACAGAAATGGAAGTTATGATATCGCGAATCAGCGCCGCCTTTTTTACAGGATCACCACCTGCATCTTTAATGAGAATATCTGATTTGAAAACAACAAAATCTTTTGAACTGTCTGCAATGTATTTTTCCAGTTCAGAATACGAGTGCTTTTTTGCAAACGAATCCGGATCATCACCATCTGGAAACAAAACCACTTTCACGTTCAACCCCTCTTCCAGAATCATATCAATTCCTCTGAAAGATGCACGAATACCAGCCGCATCACCATCATACAAGATGGTAATGTTATCGGTGTAACGTTTGATTAATTTAATCTGATCAATGGTCAATGAAGTACCACTTGATGCCACCACATTTTCTAAACCAGATTGATGCAGTGAAATGACATCGGTATATCCCTCCACTAAGAAACAACGATCAGTTTTAATGATGCTGTTTTTTGCAAAGTATAAACCGTACAGAATTTTACTCTTATTGTATAATTCGGTTTCGGGTGAGTTAAAGTATTTGGCAACTGATTTTTCAGTTTTAAGTGTACGACCACCAAAACCTAAAACTTTTCCGGCAACACTGTGAATGGGAAACATCACACGACCTCTGAAAAAATCAAAGTGACGTCCGTCTTTTGTTTTGGTTAATCCTGCTTTTTCAAGATATTCTAATTTGTATCCTTTTTCTAATGCGCGTTTGGTAAAACCTTCTGATTCATCTAAACAATATCCCAATTGGAATTTTGTGATAATATCTTCTCTGAATCCACGCTCCTTGAAATAGGACATTCCAATGGCGCGCCCTTGTTCGTGGTTGATGATATTATCTGCAAAGTGATTTTTTGCAAATTCATTGATCACAGAAAGATTTTCACGAATTGAAATCTCAGCAATCTCTTCAGCGGTTTGCTCACGATCTTCTTTAATCGCAATCTGATATTTATTGGCAAGCCAGCGCAAAGCCTCCACATAACTGAAATGCTCATGCTCCATGATAAAGGAAACCACGTTGCCTCCTTTGCCCGAGCTAAAACATTTCCAGATTTGTTTTGCAGGAGAAACCATAAAGGATGGTGTCTTTTCATCTACAAACGGACTTTTGGCTTTATAACTTGATCCTGACTTTTTGAGATGCACAAATTCTCCAATGACCTCCTCTACCCGAGCGGCCTGAAAAATTTCATCAATAGTTTGTTTAGGGATCATGCTTAAACAAAGTTACAAAAACGGGGGGATTTTGGGCAATCCATCTGAAAGCCTTACGGCACAATCTCTGCCGTCTCAAGCAAATTGCTTTCGTTGAGATCGCGATCAATCAACTTAATGCTGAATTTGATAGTATCATTTTGATCTGAAAAGGGATTCTGAAAATCGTTCATCACCACTTCAATAGTGCCTTTCATGCCGCGTTGTTTGCCTTTGATTTCAATGCGCTCAATACGGTATTTAAAAAAGATTGAATCTCCTGCCAGATCAAGTCCCGGCTGCCAGCCGTTAACGTCATCTTTTTCATAATAACCAACGTAGAGATTATAATAATAGTAAGATTCGCTGTCAAATGGCGGATCCAGTTCAGCATCATCCAAACCAATATCACCGTTCCCATCTGTAAAATGAAAAGATAAAATTGCGCTGTCAGTCAAATTGGTGAAAAGAGGTTCGCTGATAATGGGTTCTATCGGATATTGCTCCGATTTAAAGCAGGATGAAAGAAGCAGGGAAAATAGACCTGTTAAAAAAATTGCGCTGAAATATACCTTCTTTTCTTTCATGTCTAAACCAATAGAACGTCTAAATTTACGAAGAATTATAAATCAAGCCAAGTCTGATCCACACTCCAATTCCATACGAGTCCATTTTCAACATCAAAGCAGAAGAAGATTTTAATGCGATTGCTTTGCAGATTTTTAAGCATCAATGCACTAACAATGAAGTCTACGGTGAATTTGTGAAGCATTTACACATCGATATATCTTCTGTTGATCATTTCAAAAAAATTCCTTTTCTGCCCATCAGTTTTTTTAAAACGCATGAAGTAATTATTAAAAATCTGAAAGCAGAAACCGTTTTCTACAGCAGCGGCACCACAAAAACAAATCTCAGTCAGCATCACGTTGCTGATTTAGCTATTTATGATCAATCACTTTTGAGTGGTTTTGAGCTGGCATTTGGTCCGCTTAGTGATTATGCCATTTTTGCTTTGCTTCCATCCTATCATGAAAATAAAAATGCTTCGCTCTTATATATGGTGGACCAACTGCAAAAAGCATCTGGCAATCAAGGCGGATTTTTTCTGAATAATTATTCTGAACTCCTTACTGAAATAAATAAAGCCAGATCTTCTAAAAAGGTTATGCTGATTGGCGTTTCGTATGCTTTGCTTGATTTGGCAGATGCATTTAGTCCTGATCTAGGAGACATCACCATTCTGGAAACAGGCGGTATGAAAGGCCGGCGCAAGGAGATGATCAAAGCAGAACTCCATGCGTATCTAAAAGAAAAATTTAAGGCACGCGCCATAGGCTCAGAATATGGCATGACCGAGTTACTATCACAAGCTTGGTCAAAAGGTGATGGACTTTTCACCTGCCCGCCTTGGATGAAAGTGTTGACACGTGAGTACAACGATCCTCTAAATCTCATAGAAAATAAAACCGGTGGTATTAACGTGATTGACCTGGCCAATATTCATTCCTGCTCCTTTATTGCTACACAAGATTTGGGGATTGTATCAGGCAATCAGTTTGAAATAGCCGGCAGATTTGATAATGCTGATTTGAGAGGGTGTAATTTGTTGGTGGGGTAAAGTGAGGCAATAGGTAAAAGCCTTGAGGCAAGAGGGAAAAATGTACTCCATGCCCCGATCACTTCGGCTCCGCTCAGTGACCGCATGTTTAAAAGGTGATTAACTGGCGAATACGTTCCCTCTAAATTACAACACTGCCAATTTCACTCTTGCCTATTCCCTCATGTCGATTGCCTCAAAAAAAGATTTTACATAATTTTAACATTCCTTCCCTTGCAAATGCAAATATTTGCCATACATTTGCAGCATGTTTTTTCATGGAACATAGTTTTTTGAGATGAAAATACCTGCTAGTCGAACATTAGCAGGTATTTTTGTTTTTAGCCGGTTCGTAAATTTGACATACAATTTGACTCAATCACATGGAACTATTTAACCGGGAACTCAGCTGGCTTTCTTTCAACGAGCGCGTACTTCAAGAGTCACTTGATCCATCCAATCCGCTAGTTGAGCGTATGCGATTTTTGGGAATTTATTCCAATAACATGGATGAATTTTTCAGAGTGCGCGTTGCATCTGTTCGCAGATTGATTGCGCTGGGGCAAAAGAAGATTGAAGGCTTTAACGGTGGCCCATCCGCTCTGCTGAAAGAAATCAGAAAACGCGTTTTGGAACAACAACAACTTTTTGAACTTTCATACCAAAAACTATTGGTTGAACTCAAAGAAAATAATGTAATTCTTGCCGCTGAAAATGATTTACATGGCGAAGAAAAGGATTATGTAAACAGTCATTTCCGATCTTATATCAGACCAGCCATTGTGCCAATTATGCTTTCCACAAAAAGGCAATTACCACAATTGCTTGATAAGGACATTTACCTGGCGGTTAAAATGATTTCATTCAATCAGAATAAAATCAAATACGCCATGATTGCGATTCCAAAATCAGCATCACGGTTTGTTGTTATACCTACAAAAGGGAATTCAAAAAAACTCATCCTGATTGATGATATCATTCGCATGCATTTGCCTGCTATCTTCAATATTTTTCAGTTTGATGAAATCAAAGCATACACATTCAAAATTACGCGCGATGCTGAGCTGGATGTAGATGATGATATTTCAAAAAGCTTCATTGAAAAAATGCGCGACTCCATTGAAATGCGCAAACTGGGTGAAACGGTTCGATTTGTTTATGACTCATCCATGCCGATTGATTTGTTGCGTTATCTAATGAATTCATTGAAACTTGAGGCTGGCGAAAATATTATTCCCGGTGGGCGTTATCACAACTTCAAAGACTTCATGAATTTTCCTGATTTTGGGAAAAAAGAATTTGTCTTTCAGGAACAAAAACCAATCAGTCATCCGGCCTTTGCAAATGACAACAGTCCACTACTAAAAACGATTCTGCGCAAGGATGTTTTATTGTGTTTTCCATTTCAGCCTTTCCAACATATCATCGATGTTTTAAGAGAGGCAGCGATTGATCCAAAAGTAATCTCAATCAAAATTAACTTGTACCGGGTTGCATCTGAATCACACATCATTAATGCACTCATTTCAGCCGCACGTAACGGAAAAAAAGTAACTGTCATCATTGAATTGAAAGCGCGTTTTGATGAAGCCAATAATATTCGCTGGTCAAACTTCCTGGAAGAAAATGGTGTACAGGTTTTATTTGGTGTTCCAAATTTGAAAGTGCATTCCAAACTATTCATCATTAAACGAAAAAATGGTGAAAAAACGGAAATGATTGCACATATCGGATCTGGAAATTTTCATGAAAAAACATCACGCATCTATACAGATTGTTCGCTGCTTACTGCTAACCCAGTGATCACAAAAGAAGTTGAAAAAATATTCAAGATTTTTAAAAACAATTTGGATCGAAGCACGTTCAGAGAGCTCATTGTTTCACCCTTCAGTACACGCAGAAAATTAAATGTTCTGATTGATACTGAAATTGAAAATGCTGCTGCCGGCAAACCAGCATACATGTATATCAAATTGAATAATCTGGTTGATGCTCCAATCATTAAAAAACTATACGAGGCGTCTCAGGCTGGAGTTAAAATTGAATGCATCATTCGGGGTATTTGCGGATTAGTACCTGGCATTAAAGGTCTCAGTGAAAATATAAATGTGCGTAGTATTGTAGGCCGATATCTGGAACATTCGCGTATTTTAATTTTTGCAAATGGCGGTGAAGAAAAATATTTTATTTCATCGGCTGATTGGATGGAACGCAACATTGATAAACGCATTGAAGTTACCACGCCAATTTTAGATCCGGACTTACAGAAGGATTTGAAATACATCATCTAAGCGGCCTTAAAAGGGAATCAAAAAGCACGAATCATCGATGCACAGCAAAAGAACAAAAAAGTGAAAGTAGATGAACAAGGAGCTTTCAATTCGCAGAATGAATTATATGCGTACTTTTGTGAAAAAGCGAAAAATTCATGATCTACGGAGCAATTGATATTGGAACCAACGCAGCACGATTACTGATTGGTGAAATTGCAGAAGATGATGGTCATGCATTCGTAAAAAAAATCTCCTATATCCGTGTTCCTTTGCGATTAGGAATGGATGTGTTTGAAAATGGGATCATAACCGAACACAAAATTACGGAGTTCAAAAAATCAATGAAGGCCTTCAAATTAATTTCTGAAGTTTTTGAAGTTGATGAATTGAGAGCATGTGCAACATCTGCTATGCGTGAAGCAACAAATGGCCAAGCAGTTCGTGATTTGATTCAGGCAGAAACAGGTGTCAACATTGAAATCATAAAAGGTCAGGAAGAAGCTGAACTTATTTTCTCTACGTTTCTTTTGCTGGAGCATGATATGAAAGATCCATTCATAGTGATCGACGTAGGTGGGGGAAGTACTGAAATTTCGATTTTCTCAAAAAGCGAAAAACCAGTTTCACGTTCATTTAAATTGGGAACCATTCGTTTGCTGAAAGGCAAGGCAGACAAAAGTGAATGGAAAGAAATGAGCGAATGGATTGATAAAAATCTGAAAAAGAATTCAAAGTATAAAGTTTTTGGAACTGGTGGAAATATAAACAAGATCCACAAATTCATTGGTAAAAAAGAAAAGGATGCTATCACTCTGAAAGAGATTGATGACGTCTACGATAAGCTGAGAAAATTTAACGTTGAAGAGCGTATTGCAAAATTCAATATGAAACCCGATCGCGCTGACGTTATTTTACCCGCCTGTGAAATCTATATTTACGCCATGAAGGAATTGAAAGTAAAAGAACTTTTTGTTCCCAAAGTTGGTTTGGCAGATGGTATGATTTATAATCTGCATCAAAAGAAAAATATTGCAGCAACCGTATTGTCGTAATGGACGGACTCGCTCCGTCCCCAAATAAACATTCACAAATTTAACTGTGCGGTTTACAAAGCCGTTGATTCAGGTATCAAATGATCGGGTCATCTTTGAATAAAAGAAACTTGAAATCATATGAGAAAAAAATCTACTTCACTTTTTTTAATCCTTTTTGCCGCTTCAACATTTGCGCAAATTCCGACTGACAACTTAATCTGCGATGTCAAATTCAACAACAATCTTCTTAACGATGGATCATCGAATGACGGCTTCATTGAAGGTGATGTGGCTGCCATTGGTTATGCAACGGATCGTTTCGGAAATCCAAACGCGGCACTCAGTTTAGACAATGCTACTGCTGGATGGGTTAGTTTTGGTGATGTGCCTTTGGATGATCCTGACTATTCAATTTCATTCTGGATCAATTTTAATGCGTTTACAGTCAATCAGCAAAAACTGATTTCAAAAAGGGAAATTTGCGGAACTGGAAGTTTTTTTGATATCACGCTTTATCCGAGTCCAAATACCCTTGTACTTGAGAACTATGCTTCAGGTGATCCAAATTCTAGCCTAAACTACAATACAGCTATTGATCCTGCGGTGTGGGTTCACATTACCTACGTTCTAAATCAAACTGATGAGGAAACGAAACTTTATCTTGATGGTGTTTTGGTTGAAACCATAGCATGGACAACATCACTGGCAGATGGTTCAATGAATAATAGCAGCGATCTTGGTATTGGCTGGTCACCTTGCGTGAGCAATCCAAATGTTGACTATTACGACGGATTATTTGACGACTTGCGGATCTACACACGCCCACTGACTGACGCAGAGGTAACAGCAATTTACAATGAGGCAGATCCGCTTGCAGGTGCAGGAATTTCAGATGATACCAAGGTCAACGGAATGGAAATTTATCCAAATCCGGCAAGTCAAAATCTGAATGTTGAGTTGATAAATGCAGAGGCTATTCAACTCATTGACATAGCAGGAACCGTGATTTTTTCTTCATCTGCACTGGCTAATCATACCATAGACATTTCACTTCTTTCAAAAGGAATTTATTTTGTTCGCACCGCATCCGGACAAACTGAAAAATTTATAAAACTCTAAGATCTCTAGTTTCTATTTTATTATTGCAGCTCAATAGTTCAAGCTCAGGTAAAATAGCCTTTCAACTTGAAAACCAGTGTTGTTGATTCAGCACTGGTTTTTTTTAACCCGACAAGTGAGCCCATCCAATGCTCGTTTGCAGGAAGAGGCTGCACCCTGTATAAAAAAACATCGAGCTTGTCCAAATTTTCAGATTCTTTCTATATTTACAAAAAACTTAAAGATTATGTCAGATCATCACAACGACCACTCGCACGATCACGGACACGACGATCACGGCCACCATGGTTCAGATTATACGTATTTTGATGAATCAACGAACATTCTTGTACCTGTTCTGATCAGCATTTTGTTGATTGTGATCTTTGGTATTGTTTTCTTTGGATAAACACTTTCTTGTTTTATCGGAGATCAGATAGTTCACCTTCAAAGCTGATCCTATGCCTTTTAATTCAATCTTTTCGTGGATTATCAAGAAACGTATTCACCAGATTGATCTGTTTAAAAAATATCCCGTAGAAGTTCAAAGTGATGTATTGACTGCGTTAATTGATCGCGCAAAAGATACTGAATGGGGCAAAAAATACGGTTATCAGCACATCAAAACGTATTCCGATTTTTCTAAAACTGTTCCACTTACTGACTACGCAACACTTGAACCTTACGTAGAACGTCTTTTGAAAAACGAACAAAATCTTACCTGGAATTCGGAGATAAAATGGTTTGCTAAATCATCCGGTACCTCAACAGGAAAAAGTAAATTTTTACCCGTATCACGTGAGTCGCTGGAAGATTGTCATTACAAAGGCGGCAAAGATTTATTAAGTCTTTATTACAACCAGATTCCAGATCGAAAACTTTACAAAGGCAAGCATCTCATTTTAGGTGGAAGTGCCGAAATAAATTACCTCACCAGCGATTCTTATTTTGGTGATTTGTCAGCAATCATTTTAAAAAATATGCCTTGGTGGGCAGAGTTGCGCAGAACCCCATCGCGTGAAATTGCACTGATGAGCGAGTGGGAAGAAAAAATTGAAAAACTGGCACGTTCAACAATTGATCAGGACATTTACATTCTCGCCGGAGTACCAAGCTGGACACTTGTTCTATGCAATCGGGTTTTAGAAATTACCGGTAAAAAAAATCTCAGGGAGGTTTGGCCAAACCTTGAACTGTTTATGCACGGTGGTGTCAACTTTGAACCATATCGCGAACAGTTTCAGCGCATGATTCCGTTTCCAAATATGAATTATGTTGAGACCTATAATGCATCCGAAGGTTTTTTTGGAATTCAGGATGATTTCAAATTAAATGAATTGTTGTTGATGCTTGACTACGGTGTCTTTTTTGAATTTATACCGATGAATGACTTTGCCGGGCTCGAATCAAAAATGTAATTCAATTAGCCGATGTCATTCCAGGTGAAAATTATGCGCTTGTCATCTCAACCAATGCCGGCCTTTGGCGTTACATCATTGGCGATACTGTCAGATTCACTTCTACACATCCTTACCGATTCAAAATAAGTGGACGTACAAAAAGTTTTATCAATGCGTTTGGTGAAGAACTTGTGGTGGAAAATGCAGAACGCGCCATTGCTGAAGCATGTTTAAAAACAGGTTCTGAAATTCGTGAATACACGGCCGGACCAATTTACATGCAAGAAAAAAACATTGGTGCGCATCAATGGATTATCGAATTCAAAAAACCACCTGAAGATCTTCTGGTCTTTACGCATATTCTTGATGGCAAACTCAAAGCAGTGAATTCAGATTATGAAGCAAAACGATCCGGAAATCTATCCCTGGGGATGCCTCAAATTCTGGCCGCACAAAACGGCCTGTTTGAAAACTGGCTCAAGTCAATTAATAAATTAGGAGGTCAACACAAAGTTCCGCGCTTAAATAATGATCGTGTATTAATCGAATTATTATTGGCAATGAATTCCAAAAAAGATCAAAGCTAAATAGATACCAGCAAAATTGTGGCAAGAATAGACAAGCTAAAAAAAATCAACACCACTACTTTTTTCTCTCTGTAAGAAATGCTTTCTTTTCGTTCAAAAAGACTGTCAAAAACGTATGATACCACTTTTGCCATGATCCAAAAATTAGTCGGTTTATCGATTTAGACGTTAAAATTAACTCAAAGGTTTGGACTGATTGTTAAATTCACACTAAATTTTTCCATCGTTCTGTTTTACAAGATGATCGTATTAATCCAGTGAATTAACGTTCAGACAGAACATCAGAAATTGACAATCCATTCTCACTGAACATCATTCCCATTTTCTTGTTAACTTTAGAATACTCAATTAATAAGATTCACATGAAAAAATTAGTACTCTTCAGTTTTCTGCTGATCAGCATTCAAAGTTTATTCAGTCAGGAAATTAATACACCGGGATCTTATGTACCAGGTGAAGTTCTTGTTCAGATTGATGATCCGATGTGGCTACCGGAAATTATCAGTGAATTACAAATCGTAAACAGTGCTTTTACAGGATTGCGCGTATCGAAAGAAATTTCACGTCCGGTAAACATCTGGTTATTTGCCTTTGATGAAAATGTCATTACACATGAGGCTATGCTCGCTGCCCTGAGCGCCAACAAACGCATTCAGATTGCACAGAACAATCACTACATTCAAATGCGTTCAACCACTCCAAACGATCCAATTTTCACATCACAATGGCACCATATTGATGGATCAGATAACGACATTGATTCTGACCTTGCGTGGGACATCACAACGGGTGGTTCAACTATTAATGGAGATGAAATTGTTGTTTGTGTTATTGAAGATCAGGGCGCTGCCTGGAATCACGAAGATCTTCTTGCAAATCACTGGGTTAATACCGGCGAAATTGATGGAAACGGAATTGATGATGATGGCAATGGTTATGTTGATGACTACCATGGATGGAATACAACTGCAAACAATGATAACATCGGGGCAGGTGGTCATGGAACAAATGTATCAGGGATGATTGGAGCTAAAGGAAATAATGCTACTGATGCAACAGGTATCAACTGGAATGTGAAAATCATGCAAGTAGATATGTCGGCGTCACTGACCGAGTCAAGTGTAATTGCTGCTTATACTTATCCATTAACGATGCGTCAACTATATACTAGCAGTGGCGGAACAGAAGGTGCTTTCGTAGTCGCAACAAATGCATCCTGGGGAATTGATAATGCAAATCCTGCAAGTTATCCGCTTTGGTGTAATTTTTACAATACACTTGGTCAAGCTGGAATTTTAAATTGTGGTGCAACTGCTAATAATAATCTAAACATGGATGTTGTAGGAGACATGCCAACAGGATGTTCAAGCCCTTACATGATTTCTGTAACCGCAACCAATAGCAGCGACGTTCGCACTTTTTCAGGGTATGGACAAACTACCATAGATGTAGCGGCACCCGGTGGAAATATTGTAACACTTGCAAATACAAATACAACTGCATCCATGTCTGGAACATCCTTTGCATCACCTTTAACTGCAGGTGTAATTGCACTTCTTTATTCTGTGCCATGCCAAAACTTAGCAGATTTATCGATGTCCGATCCACAAGCAGCAGCCGATTTAGTTCGCACCGCATTATTGGATGGCGTTGATCCGGTTGCAAATCTTACTACTGAAACTGTAACCGGAGGACGAATCAACGCCTACAACAGTATCCTATTAATTCAATCAAGCGGTTGCGAAACCTGTGACATGACACTTACAAGTTCATCTCAAAATACACTTTGCAACACTTCTTGCGATGGCCAAATTGTGGTTAATCCATCCGGAGGTTCTGGCTCTTTTACTTACGATATTGGTGGCGGCCCGCAAGCTTCAAATACATTCTCAGCTTTGTGCGATGGAAACTATACAGTGACTGTTGATGACGGAGATCTCTGCAATCAATCAATTGATTTTACCATTACATCTCCAACTGCATTAAGTGGAAGCACATCTGTAACACATGAATTTTTTGGAACAGATGGTGCAATTAATTTGACAGCAACAGGTGGAACAACACCGTACTCATTTACATGGAGCGGGCCGGGAATGTTCACAGCATCAACTGAAGACATCAGTGGATTAGTTGCTGGCACGTATAGCGTATCAATAACAGACGGCAATGGCTGTGCTTTTCTGGTTGCAGGTATTGTGGTTAATCCACCACCCGCGTGTACAATGACTGTCTCAAATACAGTACAAAATATAAGTTGCATTGGCGGATGTGATGGCGAAATCACTTTAACACCAACCGGAGGATCGGGTTCATATACCTTTGACATTGGATCAGGCGCACAAGCATCTGGAAATTTTACCGCACTTTGTGACGGCAACTACAGCGTTGTGGTTGACGATGGTGCCGTTTGTAATGAGACAATCAATATCACAATTTCATCTCCTGCTGCACTTAGTGGCGCAACTAATTTGACACATGAGTTAGTTGGAAATGATGGTGCAATTGATCTTACGGTTACCGGTGGAACAGCTCCTTATTCGTTCGCCTGGACAGGTCCAAACAGCTTCACTGCGTCGTCAGAAGATTTAACCGGACTCACAGAAGGAACCTATGAAGTGACTATTACAGATGACAACGGTTGCACGACAGTTATTTCAAATATTGTAATTACGTCCTCAGTTGGAATTTCAGGAAATGAATTAGAATTCAGCATCTATCCAAATCCTGCTCAAAAAGAATTTACACTGAGTTTAACAGATGGTCAGCAAGTTACTTTGGTATTGTATGATGCAATAGGAAATATCGTGTTAACTCAACAGGCTAACAAGACGACCAGTATTGGTGTTTCAGCCTTGGCAAAGGGAATTTATGTTTACACCATCACTACTCAAAACGGCAATCAGGCAACTGGAAAATTAGTCATTGAATAGCGCAAAAATAAAATTCACAAAAGGGTAGCCGATTATTTTGTCGGCTATTTTTTTTCACTTGAACGAACTATGAAAAAATACTATTTAAAAAACGGAACGCGTGAATCAGGTCCTTATTTATTGGATGATTTAAAATATCAACGCATCACTTCAAGCTCATTGGTTAAAGTTGAGAATGGTGAATGGCATCCTATTTCGCAGAATAGTGATTTGAGATTTCTGTTGGCAACGAGTGATGGAAAAGGCAACTCAGGCTCATCTGTATTCGACAATCGGAACAGAGAAGATAACAGTGGAAATCCAACGAACCCAAAATCTAAGCTAGTTCTAGCAATAGTTGTAGCAATTTTCTTTGCCGCTATGGGAATGGGAATTGTATTCTTTTTAGCGGCTAGATAATCGCTAGAAAATTTCCTTTTTCTAATCGTGTCTGTTCCCTTTTAAGACACCAAAAATGTGAAGCACTTGCGGAAAAATTGCGTCCATACTTTCACGTGCGCCGTTTGTTGAACCAGGTAATGCAAGTACTAACATATCACCTTTTACACCAGCAACGCTGCGCGATAACATGGCATAGGGCGTGCGATCTTGTCCGTAATTCCGGATTGCTTCTTCTATGCCCGGTACACGGCGATCTAATAATGGAATGATAGATTCAGGTGTAATATCTCTTACTGATAATCCTGTTCCGCCAGTATAAATAATCAGGTTGAATTTTTGCGAGTAGACTTCATTCAATTTTTTTTGAATGATTTCCTTTTCATCCGGAATGATTTCATACATGCCAATTTCAACACCCGACATTTTTAGTTTTTCGATGATTGCTTTTCCTGCAAGATCTTCTTTTTGTCCAGCGGAAATTGTATCTGAACAAACGATTACTGCTGCACGTAAATCTTTTCTGTTAATGAATTTCTCTTTGAAATCAGATTTACCACCCCTCTTTTCAACTAACTTGATAGAAGAAATTTCAATGCCTTTGTCAATCGGTTTTAACATGTCATACATTGTGAGCGCAACCACACTGGCACCGTGCATGGCCTCCACCTCTACACCGGTTTTATATATTGTATGAACTTCTACCTCAATCTGAATTTCAAGATTATTTATTGCATAACGCACTGAAGTAAATTCAATTGGCAACGGATGACAATCTGGTAAAAGATCGGGTGTTTTTTTTACTCCCAAAAGTCCTGCCGCTTTTGCCATTTCAAAAACATCTCCTTTCGGAACTGTTTTATTTTGAATAGCAAGAATGGTTTCTTGTTTTGAAACTTTTACAATTGCTGATGCGATTGCTTTGCGCAAGGTGTAAGTTTTGGAGGTGATGTTTACCATAATAAGTAAAAATACAAAATTCAAAATACAAAATTCAAAACCTTTTGATCGAGCGTTAACCTTTGTGAGATCCTGAAACGATCACGATACCTATCAGGACAGGATGACTCCTCCGTATTAAAGTTTGTAATTTTGATATTTGTCCCGATAGCTATCGGGATTGGAATTTAACCTTAGGAATTTACTTTCCACTGATGTGAATCATCTTCAAAAATTTCTTTTCCAAAAACGGGGACTTTTGATTTAATCTCCTCAACTATATACCGGCATGAATCCATTGCCATTGCGCGGTGTCTGGAAGATGTAAAAACGAAAAGACATATTTCACCCGCTTTAACAATTCCAGTGCTGTGATAAATGTGAAGACAAGTCAGATCAAATTTTTCAAAAGCAGATTCGCGAATTTCATGGAACACTTTTTCAGCCATCTCTTCATAACAACTGTAATCAATAGCGACTACTTTTTTACCGTCAATTTCATCTGCACGCACCTGACCCAAAAAAATATCATGTGCACCAATGTTGGTTTTCACCTGATGATGTGCAATGCTGTCTGCAATTTTTTGAGGACTAATTGGTCCGTTGAAGAGTGATTTTTTCATAACTAATCTGGTCAATAACCAAATGTATGAAATCAGATTTGGCAATCAAGTCAAATTCAAAACAATCTTACCTGATACTTGAAAAAGTGGCTATTAGATCCCTAATTCAATTTGGAAAAAGACACCTAATTTACTTGTTGAAGTAACTGCCTGAATATTCCGTTTAGTATTATACGTAACGTTGGCCTGAACTTTTAAACGATGTCCTACAATGTACTTTGTCACACCTACGTGCAAGTGCTCCTCACGATTGAGGTTGACTGTCGGATAATCTGCGTTTGCGTAAACAGAACTGAATGGTGCTATAAATGCATAGCGCGCGGCCACTTCATAATTATTTTTAAACAAGTAACTGATCTGGGTCAAATTTCCGACACCAACATATACGCTGCTGAATTTTGTTCCTGTCACATCTGCTGTTACAGATTTATCAGAAATACGCTCACAAAATTCATTATAAAATGCAAATCCTTTGTACTTGAATAAGATATCAAGATGCAGATTTTGCATATTGGTTGCGCTATATAAGTCAGTACCAAGCTGACCACCGTTTCTGAGGGCAAGGGCATTATAGTTGTAACTGGCAGCGATAGACAATTTTGGTTTTGGTTCACGTGCTAAATCACCTTCAACATAATCATTGTTACCGGTAAATTTTCCAAATGAAAAATTCCGCAATCACGATCTAAAGTAAATGTTGAATTCACAATTGATCTATCTACGAATTGTTGGTCACCTGATGAAACCACGCGTTGTCTGTTTCCTGGCAACTTAGTCTGACCCACCGTGATGCCAAAACTCGGCGTCACCTGATAGCTGATAATAGCATCTCTAATGATGTTTACGCTTGTGTTGCTACCAGATAATTTAGTACTCTCCCAATCCATGTCGCCTCTCGAAAAAGAAAGCTGAACATGATAAGTCCATTTAGGATTAAATACAAATCCTTTAAAGCGTAATCTCAATCTGCGAATTCTGAACTCAAAAGATTCTGGTGTGAAATCTGTCATGGACATAGATTCATATCCAAGTCTGTTTTGAATGCGAAATTGAAATTGTGTTGAGAACAATGAATCTTTTGCCACAAACTCAATTCCCTTTTCTCTCTTTGTATAAACTTGAATAGGTGTTTGAGAATTAGCACCGAGGCCGACAAACAAAAACAACACCAATAAATTTCTCATGAAGCGATTATTAATTTTGACCGCAAAGTTTCTGATTCGTTAACAATAAATACACATTGGCAGTATCATCTTAACCTTTTCTTAATTTTCAATTATGCATTTATTAATGTTATGGTTTTCTAATAAGCCAATGGCTTCAAAAGGACTGGATAATTTATGATCAGAAATTAGTAAATCAGTTGTTGACTTAATTAAAATCCACGACTGATTCCTTAACGTAAACTTAACATTGAATCCCAACTATGGGGTGAGGTGTTCGTATACATTTGCCAGTTACCTATACGATTGAGTTTGCGCCGAATTTTTCTACTTGTGAATCTTATTATCCTGCTGAGTTTGCAAAACGCTGTTTGGGGATTCAATGCGCTCGACTCAACCCGATCTGAATTTGTATTTGTAGCAGTAACACCTTCTGAAACAGAAGCAACGGTCAATTGGTCACTAAGTCATGCCACCTATTCAGCTCTTGATTCAGGCGCCTACTCTATTTCTATTCGATACGCCCTCAAACAGAAATTAAGGAGTTGACACCGAACTTGGCAAACGAACAATGGAAATATCAAGCAAATATTCCAATCGATAGCAATACCGCAAAAATTCCTGATAGAACTTAGAAAGTGACGTGCCTTATTTGTGTAATGTTGGATTAACAAATGGAAACAATACAGCATGGTCTGAATCTATTTCCTTTCATACAGAAAGTGGCTGGAGCATTTTGAATTTACTGATGCTCATTGGAGCACTTGGTTTATTTCTATACGGAATGAAAGTCATGAGCGAAGGCATTCAAAAAGCTGCCGGTCAGCGCATGCGTTCTATTCTCAATTCAATGACCGCAAATCAGTTTCGTGGAATTTTTACGGGTTTTCTGACTACCGCTATTATCCAGTCATCTTCGGCAACTACCGTTATGGTGGTGAGTTTTGTCAACGCAGGATTACTCAATCTAAGACAAGCATTTGGGGTGATCATGGGAGCCAATATTGGAACAACTATAACAAGTTGGCTCATTGTAATTTTTGGATTTGGAAATTTTGACATCTCTTCTTTTTCATTGCCGCTTTTTGCGTTGGCAATACCATTTATATTCTCAGTAAAAAGTTTAAGAAAATCTGCGGGTGAATTTATCATTGGATTTGCTTTGCTTTTTATGGGACTGGAATTTCTTCAACAAAGCGTTCCAGATCTCACCAAACAACCTTATGTTTTAGAATTAATCCATTCCTGGTCTGGTGATGGAGTTGGATTTGTTTTGATCGCGATATTAATTGGAACGGTGATAACGATGATCATTCAATCATCAAGCGCTGCCATGGCCATCACACTTATCTTATGCAATCAGGGATACATTCCGTTTGAAATGGCTGCAGGTATGGTTTTGGGAGAAAATATTGGTACGACAATCACCGCAAATCTTGCAGCTATAATTGGAAATGCAGACTCAAAACGTGCGGCAAGAATGCATTCTCTTTTTAACGTGATCGGAGTTGTTTGGGTGGTGATCATTTTTCCATTTTTTCTACAGGCAATTGAATTCAGTATGATACAAACCGGCTATTGGAAAAAACCTTTTGATGACCCACAAGGAAGAATCATTGCTTTATCCGTTTTTCACTCTGCCTTTAACATTCTTAATGTCTTGCTTCTTGTATGGTTTACAAAACCAATTACTGCACTTGCAACGCGAATGGTAAGGCAGAAAAAAAACGACGACGAATATCATCTTGAATATATCCAAACCGGCGTACTCACTACTCCTGAACTAGGCATCCTGGAAGCGCAAAAAGAAGTTGCCAAATACGGCGCGATTACTGCACGCATGGCGGCGATGACACGAAAATTACTTTCAGAACAAGATAAAACTGAAAAAAGAAATTTAATTGCGCGGATTGAAAAATATGAAATCATTACAGACCGCATCGAGTTGGAAATTGGCGATTACCTGAGTAAAATTTCAGAAGAAGATTTATCCGACACCTCATCGCGGCACGTACGCTCCATGCTAAGCATCAATAATGATTTAGAGCGTGTTGGCGATATCTTTTTTCAAATGTCAAAATCCATTGAGCGCAAAGACAACGAACGAATTTGGTTTACCCCTGAGCAACGAAATAATTTGCTGGAGATGTTTGACATTATTGATGAAGCTTTTGAAATCATGAATGAAAATCTGGAAGCAGAATTTCAAAAAGGTGATTTGAAAAAAGCCGTTCTGTGCGAAGAAAAAATCAACGATAAACGAAATCAGTTGCGTGCACAACATTTAGAAAATGTAGAACGTCAGGAATACAATATAAAAAGTGGAATGATCTACAGCGATTTATTTTCATCGCTTGAAAAATAGGTGACCACGTAATCAATGTATCAGAAGCAGTTGCGGGGAAGATGTAGGAACGACATTTTCTTTTGTCCCTCTAAGCAGCTTCCAAAATAAGTACCGCTTCCTATTTCAATCTGTCAAAATAACGGACTAAAAAGAAATATCGAATACTAATCAACGAAGACTTAACCCGCGATTGCAAATATTGCCGGCTAGAAACTTTTGACGGCTTTTTTTTAATCCTCTACCAGATTTTCATTCCGATTAACTCTTGCAGCTTTCAATATGCGTCATTCGCTTTTTGCTCACAGTAGATTTAATCGTCGGATCTTAAGTGAAACCCTGATCATTCTTCATCAATGAGTGCAGTACAAATCAAAGCAAAAAAAAATCCGACCACAGGGATCGGATTTTTAAATTTGTTGATTGACTTATTATTTTACACCAGCCATATTCAGAATCCAGAATATAAGTGCTCCTAAAATTCCGCTGATTGGAATAGTTAAAATCCACGCCCAAAGTAAGCTGATGGTTACACCCCATCTTACGGCAGAGATACGTTTTGTCATACCAACTCCGATGATTGAACCAGTGATGGTGTGTGTAGTACTAACAGGAATACCGAGTTTTTCAGTCATGAATAAAGTTGCAGCACCAGCAGTTTCTGCAGCCACACCTTCTAGCGGCGTAACTTTGGTAATTTTTGTACCCATTGTTTTGATGATTTTCCAACCACCAAACATGGTTCCAATTCCGATAGCAACATAACATGCAACCGGAATCCAGTCAGGAAGATCTGTGATGACCATTTTTCCTTTTTCATTCATCTCCTGAGAAACATGTGCCCATTCAGGAATTGCCTCACCCGTACCTGTAAGTTGTGCCATATAAACGAGCATAGCAGCGGCAATAATTCCCATTACTTTTTGCGCATCATTACCACCATGACCAATACTAAAGGCGGCAGAAGAAACTAATTGTAATCTCTTAAACCAGCGGTCTGCTTTTGCCGGATTTGATTTACGGCAAATATTCACGATGATCAGTGTAATAATACTTGCCATGATCATACCGACAATAGGTGCGGCAAATATAAACGCAAAGGTGATTAAGATTTTTTCCTGATTTACTACTCCAAATCCTGCGTTAGCAATAGCCGCTCCGGCAAATCCACCGATCAGCGTATGAGAAGATGAAGACGGGATTCCGAACCACCAGGTGAGGAGATTCCAAAAAATCGCAGCAACTAAACCGGCACAAACAACAGCAAAGGTAACTGAATCGGGATTGACAATTTTAGCAACCGTGTCGGCAACCTTCAAATCAAAAATCCAGAAAGCAAGAACGTTAAAAAAGGCAGCCCAAAGTACAGCCTGAAATGGCGAAAGTACTTTTGTAGAAACAACTGTAGCAATTGAATTGGCCGCATCGTGAAACCCATTGATAAGGTCAAACAAAAGTGCCAGAAAAATTATGGTTAATAGAATTCCCATAGCAGTAATTTTTTATTGTTGAAACAAAATGATCAGCTGACCGCTAGGCATTCTTAATGATTATTGATTGAATTACGTTCGTTGCATCTTCACATTTATCGGTAGCAGTTTCAAGTGCCTGAAGTACTTCTTTGTTTTTAATAATCTCAACTGCATTTTTTTCGTTTTCGAAAAGATCTGCGATTGCCATATCAAAAATATCGTCGGCGTGGTTTTCGATGCTGTTTACACGAACACAAGCCTCGCGAATAGCCATCACATTTTTCATGTCTTTCAACTGAGCAACTGCAACATTTAATTCTTTAACCGCTGTTTGGATAAGTTCAGCTAATTTAACCATCGGCACCGTGATCACTTCAACTTTATACAATTCCATTCTTTTTGCAGCACCATGCACATAATCAGCAATGTCATCCAATGCAGAAATCAGCGCGTGAATATCTTCTCTGTCAAAAGGAGTAATAAAGTTTGCACTTAGTTCTTTAAAAGTTTCATGAGTTACCTCATCACCAACGTGCTCCAAACGCTCAATTTCACGGATCAATTCCTTTTTTCTGTCGGCTGAAGTAGTTGTTGCCAATTCAACCATTGCATTTGAAATATCAATCAAGTTAGCAGTAGCGCGTTCAAAAAGGCTAAAAAATATCTTATTTTTTGGCTGGAAATAATGGAAAATATTCAAACTCATGTTAAAGGTTTTAACGATTAAAATAATTAAAGTCGGTGCAAATATAGAGTGCATTATTCTGGCACTCTGCCGCTGTATGTTACTTTAATGTTAACTTAACGTTAACAGTTGTAAACAGAAACATTAAAACCCTTTATTTTACTGGAGTTTACATTGGTCATCTGTATTCATTCTAAACTGAAAAAAACCAAAATACAGATCGTAGTGCTTTACTACTTGCCAAGCAATTCAGAGATAGACGTTCCCTTTGCAAACTCTTGAAGGGCGCGCTGAACATCCAAATCATCGTCTAAGTAAACGGCATAATAACCGTTGTCGTTCCACACGTGTCTTGCAAACTCAGCTTTGATTCTGTTTTTGATGACATTTTTTGAAACGGCAATATCTTTTGGTTTTTGCGCTACACCTAATGTTGCAGCGTATGAAATAAATTCATTGAACATTTGTTCTGTTACTACAAAGCCTTTGAGATACTTATCAAAATTGGTCAGTGTAGCACGCTTCTTGTCGAGAAACTTAATGGCAAAATGATTGAAGACACTTTCATAATAGAGTTCACTCAAATAATACGATGCTCCGGCAGTATCATTCGGAATAAAAACATCCGGATAAATTCCACCGCCGCCATAAACAGTTCTCCCCGCAGGTGTTGTGTATTTCAGACTTTCATCCCACTTAATGCTGTCTTCATTCATAAGTTCACCGGATTCAAAACGATCGTAATAATCATTTTCATAATCCACACCTTCACCATACGGCTTTTGAATACTGCGTCCGGTTGGCGTATAATAGCGTGATATGGTCAAACGCAAAGCGCTTCCGTCGGTAAATTCTTCCTGAGTTTGAACGAGTCCTTTTCCAAAAGATCTTCTTCCCATAACTAATCCGCGATCATTATCCTGAATAGCGCCCGCAACAATTTCACTCGCTGATGCAGAAAGTGAATTGATTAAAACTATCACTTCAACATCTTCCAAAATTCCACGCGCGGTTGAATAATAATCTTCACGTTTACTTTTTCTTCCTTCAGTATAAACAATCAATTTTCCAGATTCTAAAAATTCATCCGCGATATCTGTTGCTGCAGACATGGAACCACCACCGTTATTGCGCAAATCAAATATCAGCTTTTTCATTCCTTTGCTTTTCAAATCTGTTGCAGCAGCATTAAATTCTTCACCGGCATTGTAAGTGAAACTGTTCAATTTGATAAATCCAACTTCTTTGTTTAGCATCAGATAAGCATCAATGCTACTAACCGGAATTGTTCCACGCGTGATGTTAAGATCTTTCGTCACGCCAGCACGATAAATTTTCACTTTCACTTTTGAACCTTCTTTTCCTTTCAGTAAAGACATGACACGTTCAGTGCTCAATCCAATATTTGTAATGACGGTGTCATCCACTTCCAGAATTCTGTCTCCTGGCTGCATGCCTGCGTTTTCAGAAGGTGATCCGGCAAGCACGTGTGTTGCAACAAGTGTATCATCGTGCACTAAAAAACGAATTCCAATTCCGCCAAAATTTCCTTCCAGTTGTTCATTCACACCCTCCAAATCTCTTGCAGGAATATAAGCACTGTGCGGATCCAATTTTGTGATCATCCCTTCAATGGAACTTTCAATCAATAAATCATGATCAACAGAATCAACATATTTATCTTCAATGAACTCAAGAATGGTATTGAACTTGTTTGAATTTTCAACTACCGGATCTGAAATTCCACCTGCTGGAATATAGAAAGTACCTAGGAAAATTCCTGCAGCCAAAGCTACCGCCATTAATAATGGAATCAGGATAAATGCTTTTTTTGAACTTGATTGATTTTCTGTCATAAGTCAAGACTTTTAATGTGGTGAACCGAAATACCATACTCCGATAAAAAATCGATGCCAGAAGTATCTTTGTATTCGTTCAGATAAACAACGCGTTTAATTCCAGATTGAATGATGAGTTTACTGCATTCTTTGCAAGGTGAAAGCGTAATATACAAGGTTGCTCCATCTGCACTTTGAGTTGATTTTGCAACTTTCAGAAGCGCGTTTGCTTCAGCATGCAAAACATACCAATGCGTTTCACCTTTATCATCTTCGCAGGAATTGGTATAGCCCGATGGCGTACCGTTGTATCCATCTGAAATAATCATATTCTCCTTAACAATCAATGAGCCTACTTGTTTGCGCTGGCAATGCGAAAGTTTTGCCCATTCAGTCGCCATTCTTAAATAAGCCCTGTCGTATTTTTCTTGTTTTGAATCCACTGTGATCTAATAACGCTGGTAAGTTGAAAAAGTAAAAGTTGTTTCGTTAAAATTAGTTAATCCAGAACAGGTAAGGCATTCTGGCCTGAATGCTTTTTGTACCATCAATGGTTTGCAGGTAATTATAAATTTCAAGCAATTGCAATTCAATGTTGGATCTGGTTAATGATGCCGTTTTCATATTTTCCAGATTATCTAAAAACTCAAACAAATCATCTTCTTCTTTCTCCGGGAAGATTTTTACCTTGATATCTTTTTGTGCGATGCCTGCCATCTCTGCCGCATAATTTATTGCGTCAGACAATCCACCAAATTCATCTACCAAACCAATTTTTTTAGCATCAATACCAGCCCAAACGCGACCTTGTCCAATGCTGTCTACTTCAGCCGGAGTCATGCCTCTTCCTTCGGCAACTTTGGAAATGAAATCAAAATAAATTTCGTCTACACCCTCCTGAAAAATTAATAATTCACTCTCCGTCAATTTGCGATTGGTTGAAAGTACCGCGTGATCATTTGTTGTCACATGATCGAAAGTGATTCCTAATTTGTTTTTAAACATGTCATCGGTAAAAGGAATTATTCCAAATACACCGATTGATCCAGTAATTGTATTAGGTTGAGCAAAAATTCTATCGGCTGCACAGGCAATATAATAACCACCCGATGCAGCAACATCTCCCATAGATACGATGAATGGTTTTTCTGCTTTGGTTAATATCACTTCACGCCAAACTATGTCACTTGCCATAGCACTTCCGCCCGGAGAATTTACGCGTAATACCACTGCTTTAATTGTGGAATCTTGACGCGCATCTCTGATTTGTTCGGCCAGCGAATTTCCACCTATTTGACCCGGATTACCAAAACCATCTACTATATCTCCTTCAGCAAAAATGACTGCGATGTTTTTATCATCCATCTTTTTTAACGTACGTTCATGCTTTGTTTTTTTCAAAGCGTAATTTTGAAAATCAACCAACTCTAAATCTTTCCCCTTTTTTGTTCCGGCAAGATTTTGAAGCAAGACCAATACTTCATCGTAGTACATAATTCCGTCGGCCATTTTATGATCAACTGCATCACCAGATTTGCGGATATAAACACTGTCAGCAATTTCATCCAGTTCAGCAACAGAAATACCCCGTGATTCACTGATTCCAGTGAGCATCGTATTCCACAATGCATCAATATAGGTCTGTGTTTGCAATCTGCTTTCAGGACTCATTTGTTCATACAACAAAGGCTCTACTGCGCTTTTAAATTTGTTGTTTGATCCGCGGATAATTTGCATTTCTACATCCAGTTTTTCCAAAGCCCCTTTCACAAACATAATCTCTGCACCTAATCCCAAAAAGTCAATCATACCGCTTGGGAATACAAAAATGGAATCTGCGATGGAAGAAAGGTAATATGATTTTTTATCGTAGTTTTCAGAATAAGAAACAATGAATTTTCCGCTGGTCTTAAAATCTGCCAACCCATCACGAATCTCTTTCACGGTTGCCATTCCGGCATTTACATTGTCACAGTTCAAAAAGATTCCTTCAATGTTTTTATCTTCTTTGGCGATTTTTAATCCTTCCAGAATTTCATAAAGACCAAACTTTTTTTGAATGGCAAAAGAGTTTGCATCAAAATTAGCGTAAGTATAATCTCCAATGTCACCATCCAGCTTCATGTGCAAAACTGAGTTTTCATTTACAACTAGTTTTTTTGGTTTGAAGAGATCATCCAGACCTGAGAGCATTGCGCCCAGAATTAAAAAGAATACGAGTAGCGCAATAAGTCCCGAAAGAACGCTTGCCAATAAACTTGCCCAAAAGGTTTTCCAAAATGTCATAGGGAACGGATTTTCAACAAAGTTAAGAAAGAAGCTGATTGTAATTACAGGGATTTGGTTAGGAGGTAAATATGCGTGACAAAATTAGTTTGCGCAGAAAAACGAAGACAAACTTTAACTCAAAAGGTGTTTATGGAACAATCCCGGAGAATGAATTTGACCGTTTTATGAAGCGATACGACTGCGTATCTATCACAGAAACAGGTGAAAATGTCATCATTTTCCATTTTCCGATCGTCAACGTAAACGGACTTTTAAGTATATTTGATCAAAATTATTTCATGAAAAATATTTTTTCAGTTGTAATGATCATGCTGACTACTCATGCTTTGACTCAACCAGCGGGGTATTCTTTTGGCAAGCACATTCTGATTGAAGAGGCACAAATTCCGGGCACATCAAACCTCAACAACTTTCCTTTACTGGTAAGTTTTACAAATAATGATTTGCGCCACACCAGCAGCGGCGGTAATGTTGAAAATATAAATGGCTACGACATCGTTTTCACAGCCGGTGATTGTTCAACTATTTTGAGTCATCAGATAGAACATTACAATCCTGTAACAGGCAATTATATTGCATGGGTGCGAATTCCGTCATTGAGTGCAACAGTGAGCACTGGAATTCACATGTATTATGGCAACAGTGCGATTGCTTCCAATCCATCCACCACTGCAACCTGGAGCGCTGGCTATAACGGTGTCTGGCATTTACACAATGACTTTTTAGATGCCAGTGGAACCGGTAATAACGGAACCAACAACGGCTCAACTGATGTTTCACCAGCATTTATTGCAGATGGCCAAAATTTTACCGATCCCAATCACTGGATTGAACTTCCAAGTCATCCAAATATTACCGGAAGTTTTTCAAGTACAGCTTGGTTCAGATCATCAGATGTTACTCGAACCGGGCAGCGAATTATTTGTGATGATGCCACCAACGCAAACGGATGCTGGGCTATAAGTTTAGGAGATCCGGGTTCGGGCAGATTGCGCTTTTACATTAGGGGACTTTCGGTAGTAACACACGATACAGGAAACATTATTGCAAACAATACCTGGTATCACGTGGCTGTTGTCTTTAATGCAACTACAATGACCAAGTTTCTTTATGTCAATGGTGCATTGATTGTTTCAGGTACAGTAACCGGAACACTTGGAACCCCGACCGGAAATGCTTCAATTGGCGGTGAAGTTGCAGCCGGCGAAACAGCAAACAGATTTCAAGGTGATATAGACGAAGTCAGAACCATTCCGTCGGTGCTTTCAGCTGATTGGATTGCTGCAGAATATAATAATCAAAACAGTCCTTCCGGTTTCTATACTATCAGCGGGCAAATGACCGCAACTGATCTATGCGCCTTGCTACCTGTTGAACTCATAAACTTTACAGCAAAACAAGCTGGAGCAAATGCGATAGAGCTAGACTGGACTACTGCATCTGAAAATAATAACGACTATTTTATGATTGAAAAATCAGAGAATGGCGTGAATTGGAATTTTATAGGAACCGTTGACGGGCATGGCAATACAAGTCACGCTATCAATTACCACTTTGAAGATATGAAGCCCTACTATGGCAACAACTATTATAGATTAAAACAAGTTGATTTTGATGGCGCTTTTGAATATTCGGTTGTAGCAAAAGTTAATTTCAATGACGCTCAAAACCAGATTAAAATTTTCCCAAATCCAGTTAATGATTATGTGAATATTCATTTCGCATCAGCACCACAATCATTTCAAATTTTCAATCAAGCCGGAATCGAGGTAACAAATTATATAACGCCAATTTCAACACACGGTAATTTTGCCACCTACGATCTCAGTCAGTTGCAGCCTGGTGTTTACATTTTGCAGGCTGAAAATATCCGTATAAAATTTATCAAAATCTAGTTCCGCATTTTTGGTTTGTTTTGATTAGGAACGAATTTCAGCAAAGAACTTTACGCTTTAGTATAAAATCGTGAGATAAGGAGTAGTCCTGAACCTAAACTGCGAGCCTGGTTTTAATCAGATTAATTTTAACCCTCCGGGCATCATCAGCATTTAATCTTTAAACAGAAATCGACCCAAGTAACAACAATGATATGATTCTGTCGTTTTCGTACTTTTGAACTGCTTGAGTAAAAAACGAATCATAGTATCTGTTACCAATGACCTTTGCACGGACAACCGTGTACGCAAGGTTTGTGAATTTTTAACTGCACATAATTTTGAAGTTACGCTGGTGGGCAGAAAATTAAAGGGAAGTCTTGCATTAGACAATCTCCCTTATAAAACAAAACGCTTTAACATGCTCTTTAAAAAAGGTGCTTCGTTCTACGCCTTCTATAATCTGCGTTTATTTTTCTACTTACTGTTTCATAAGGCGGATGTTTTACTGTCGAATGATCTGGATACCTTGTTAGCAAATCATTGGGCTAAAAAATTCAAATCCAACTGCAAATTGATTTACGATTCGCACGAGTATTTTGTCGGTGTACCGGAATTGACAAACAAACCCAGAATTCAAAAAATATGGCGACGCATTGAAAAAAAATGTCTGCCCAAAACCGATCAACGCTACACAGTGAACGAATCAATTGCCACCTTATATAAGAGTGAATATGGATTAGACTTTGAGGTTGTGCGCAATATTTCAGATGCTCCAAAAAATATTCAGACAAAATCACGCAGCGAATTGGGACTTCCGACGGATAAAAAAATAATCATTTATCAGGGAGCTGGAATTAATATCGACCGCGGTGCAGAAGAGTTGATTGATGCCATGAATTATGTTGAAAATGCAATCTTGATTTTTGTGGGCAGTGGCGATGTTATTGAATTGCTCAAAACTCAAGTTCAAAAAAACAAGCTTCAGGAAAAAGTTCTCTTCTTTGGCAAGAAGCCATACACCGAGTTACTTAATTATACCACAGTTTCTGATTTAGGCGTTTCGCTTGACAAAAACACCAACATCAATTATAAGTTCTCGCTGCCGAATAAAATTTTTGATTATCTGCATTGCGGAATCCCAATACTGATATCAGATCTGCCTGAAATCAGAAAAATTGTGGATGGGTATCAAGTGGGTGTCATCACTCCTTCACATGATCCAAACGAACTTGCATATCAAATCAAACAAGTCTTTGCAAATACTCAACTATACAATCAATTCAAGGCAAACACGCAAGAAGCGTCTCGGGAACTTACATGGAAAAATGAGTGCAAAGTGCTTGAAAAAATCTATCTTTGAGTAGATGATCACTGAAAACAAAACACACACAGTTAAACACCTGCACCTGGTTGCCTTTGATGTTCCCTATCCGGCGAATTACGGTGGAATTGTGGATGTTTTGTACAAATTAAAATCACTTCACGCAGCCGGGATCAAAATCACATTTCATTGTTTCTTCTACAAAGGGCATAACCAACCCAATGATGAATTGAAAAAATACTGTGATCAGGTTTTTTATTACAAACGAAAACAAAATATTTTCCGGTTATTTTTTGCTTACAGACCTTACATTGTGTCAAGCAGAAGTAGCGCTGAACTTTTAGAAAATCTTTTGAAAGATAATTCGCCCATTCTTTTTGATGGCATCCATTCCTGTTATTATCTGGATCATCCAGCATTAAAAGACCGCAAAAAATATGTTCGTGCGCACAATATCGAGCACTCCTATTATCACGGACTTGCAGCAGTTGAACGTAATTTTTTCAAACGCGGCTATTTTCATAAAGATGGACAACGTTTACACGCATACGAACCCGTTTTGTCAAACGCAACAACCATTTTTCCAATTGCAAAAATGGATGTGCCGCATTTTTCAAAATACTCAAAGACGGTTTATGTTCCGCCATTTTTTATCACCGATCATGCCAAACATGAAGTGAACAAAAGTGATATACAAGGCAGATTTATTTTGTTTCACGGTAATCTGCGCGTAAGAGAAAATGAGCTCGCCGCAAAATTTATTATCAATGAAGTTGCGCCGCTTATGCGTCACAAAATTGTAATTGCTGGAAAAGCGCCTTCTACCTGGCTAAAAAATGAAGCTTCGGTAGAGGAAAACGTGCAGTTGATTGCAGACCCATCAACCATTCAATTAGATTCTCTTATACAATATGCACAGGTGAATTTATTGATGACCTTTCAGCAAACAGGTGTCAAATTGAAATTAATTCACGCTCTTGAACACGGTAAATTTGTTGTGATTAATTCCAAAATGAATGACGCTGATATTTTTGAAGGACTTTGTTCTGTTCGCGATACTGCCGAAGAGATTGCAAAAAAACTGGAAGAGTTAATGCGAACTGATTTTACGGCAGAATTCAAAGCCCAGCGTGATGAAAAATTCAGGGTAATTTTTGACAATCAAAAAAATGCTCAGAAAATTATTGATGTGATTTTTGGGTAAGGGCTACGCCCTCAAAAACGCGGGATGGCGCGAGGCCATCCCCTCCGGATTATTCAAATTTTACCTGTTCGAATGGATTAAAAACATTCATCGGATTTAATTCAACCACCGTTTTATTTTCAACCTTCATGGTACGAGATGGAAATTGTTCCATAATCGACATATCGTGTGTTGCCATCAAAACAGAGGTTCCTTCTTTGGCAATTGCCATCAGCACAGCCATAATTTCACGAGAAGTTTCAGGATCCAGATTTCCGGTTGGTTCATCTGCCAGAATAAATTTAGGATTGTTGACTAAGGCGCGCGCAATGGAAACACGTTGTTGTTCACCCCCTGAAAGTTGATGTGGCATTTTTGTTCCCTGATGATCGAGACCAACCAAACGCAAAACGTCTTCAGCTTGTTTGGTAATTTCGGCCTTGTTGTTCCAACCCGTAGAGCGCATCACAAAATATAAATTTTCGTTTACGTTACGATCAGACAACAATTGAAAATCCTGAAAAACGATTCCCAGGTTTCGGCGCAAAAAAGGAACATCTTTTCTTTTTAAATCATGAATTTTAAAACCGGCAACTTCACCTTCGCCTTTTGCTAAAATTAGTTCACCGTAAAGTGTTTTTAAGAGACTGCTTTTTCCAGCGCCGGTTTTTCCAATGAGATAAACAAACTCACCTTTTCTGAGATGAATATTGACATCTGCCAAAACGGTAACACCGCCCTGATTAATCTCACCATTCGTAATCCAAAAAATATTGTCTGTTGATTCCATGCAAAAAATTCTTGGGTAAAAATAGTCAAATGAGATTGATGAATGGTGAACCATAGCGTAAACTTTTGCAGAAACTATTAACGGAGATTGGTTTGAAAAGAGGGTCTTATAATAATTGAGCGTCACTTCGTGGGGATCTCTCGCTTCGCTCGAGATGACAGGGCACTGACCAACATCTCAATTACAAGAGCGCTTTCCTTAAAACATCTTAATCTAACCTCATACAATAATCTTAACAGAACCGCGTTTATAACTTTCAAATACCTCTCACAAGAACCCTCTTCATCCAGCGTACTTTTACAAGTTGATATGTTTGTGGCAAAGCCGCAATCAAATCTGCAGAACTGATTAACGTATGATGCGAGTTGGGATTTTCATAGTTTTCCTTTTACACTTTGCTGTATTTGCGCAGCAATCTGAGCGCTATGCGGGCGAATATACACGTTATCACACCGCTGAAGATCTTTACGAAAAACAAAAGTATAGCGCCGCACAACAAGAGTTTGACGCATTCATGGAAGAAATCTGCGATGCGCAAGATCCATTTTTCATCAAGGCAAAATATTACCACGCACTTTGCGCACTTTATCTTTTTCATTCCAATGCAGAAAGTTTACTCCTTGGTTTTCTGGCTGAATATCCAGAAAGCATCTACCGGATGGAAATCTATTTTGAATTAGGTAAACACTATTACCGCAAAAAAGATTACAAACGAGCCGTCAGCTGGCTTACTCAAATTGACATATACAATCTGAAAGACGAACAAAAAGGAGAATATTATTTCAAGTTGGGTTATGCGTACTTTCAATTAAATCAGCTCAAAGAAGCGCGCAATGCATTTTATGAAATCATCAACGCAGATACAGAATACTGGGGTCCTGCACTCTACTATTATTCACACATTGCCTACACTGAAAAAAGTTATCAAACTGCATTGGAAGGATTTTTAAAACTGGAAAAAAATCCAAGTTTCGCTGAGTCTGTTCCGTATTACATTGCCCAAATCTATTATCTGCAAGGCAAATTTGAAGAGCTGATTGCTTACGCCCCTTCCATTATGGATTCGGTTGATACCAAAAATTCAATTGGCATTGAGCAACTTGTTGGCGATGCGTTTTATCAGATGGGTAAATACGATGAAGCAGTTCCATACTTAGAATCTTACAACCGAAAAAGCGCAACAACACGTGATGAAGACTATCAACTAGGATATGCTTATTTCATGAGCAAAGATTATGTGAACGCGATTAAAATGTTTGATAAAGTTGCCAAAGTAAAAGATGAACTTGGACAAGTTTCATTGTATCACATTGGCGAAAGTTATCTGAAACTTGACAATCTCTACTACGCGCGTAATGCGTTTGAACTTGCGTCCAATATGCCGTTTGACGCAACTGTTGAAGAGGATGCTTTATACAATTATGCCATTCTTTGCTATAAATTAGATTATAACCCATTCAATGATGCGGTTGAAGCCTTTAATCTTTATTTGAACCAATATCCAAAATCAAACAGAAATCAAGACATCTATCAATACCTGATCAACATTTATACAACGATGAAAAATTATCCGGCGGCATTAGCTTCTATGGATAAAATTGAAAACAAAGATTTTAAAATCAAGACCGCTTATCAGTTGATGGCTTACAATTATGCCGTTGAATTATTTCAGGGAAATCAACTAGACCAGGCCATTGAATATTTTAAAATGGTTAAAAAATACCCAATCGATCCAAAACTAAATGCCCTGAGTATGTATTGGATTGGGGAGTCTTATTACCGCAAACAAGAGTTTGGAAATGCCATCACCTGGTACCGCAAATTTTTAGAAGAGCCGGGAGGTTTTGGTTTGCAACAACACAACGATGCTTATTACAACATTGGTTATTGCTATTACAGTCAGCAAGATTATGCCAATGCAATTACATCTTTCAGAACCTTTACGCAAGATGTTACAGAAGATTCCAAAGCAAGATTAACAGATGCATACTTAAGAATTGGAGATTGTTATTATGTACAAAAACCTGCCGATGACAACAACGCTATTCTATTCTACCAAAAAGCAATTGAAGTAGGCGCTGGTCAAGCTGATTATGCCAAATTTCAAACCGGTCTTTCGCTGGGTTATTTAAAAAGATATCCTGAAAAAATCAGCATGATGCTTGACATCATCAACAATCACAGAGGCTCTGTATTTATTGTTCCGGCAATCTATGAAGTTGCAGAAACGTATCGAATCACTGAAGATAATTCAAATGCAAAGCGTTATTACAATCAGTTGCTTTTAGATTATCCAACACACGCACGTGCTGTGGATGCTATTTTTCAGTTAGGTTCCATTGCATTTACATCAGAAGAGTACGCGCAAGCTGAAACACATTTCTTGCGAATTGTAAATGAACACCCAAATTCATCACGCTATCAGGAATCACTTGAAAGTTTGAGAAGAGTTTATACGGCCATGGGCAAACCTGAAAAATATGAGACACTCCTTAACTCGTTAGGCGTACAGCTATCTCAATCAGAACAAGATGAACTTCTTTTTGATCCTGCTCTACTTGCTTATGAAAAAGGAAATTATCCTGAAGCAATTACACTTTTTGAAAGTTATTTCACAAAAGTTTCCAATCCGTCAAAAGATTTAGAAGCACTCTATTGTTTGGGAACAAGTTATTTGAAAACAGGTAAACGCGAATCGTGTATACTCAACTACAAAAAAATTCTGGCCAAGCCAACGAACATGTACACCGAAACTGCTGCATTAGAAGTTTCAAAATATGAATACGAACTAAAAAATTACGACGCAGCCATTGATGCATACAAAAAACTCGAACTATCTGCAACCTATCCGCAACATGCATTGACAGCTAAAATCGGCTTGATGCGTTGCTATACGTTCAGAAAAGAACTTGATTTTGCAAAACCGTATGCACAGCAAGTTTTAAAAGATTCTTTGGCTCTCGAAAACGTACGCATCGAAGCAAACTACGTGATTGGAAAATCAGAATTTGAACTTGGAAATTACGATGCTGCACTTGATTATTTATTCTTTGTGATGTTCAAAAGCAATGCGGCTATTGGAGCAGAGTGTCATTATATGGTAGCTTACATTTATCATGCACAACAAGACTACAGCGGTTCTGAAACAGAGGTTCGTGATTTAGTAAAAAACAGATCGTCTTATTCATATTGGGTTGCAAAGGCATTAATTCTGCAGGCTAAAAACTCAATGGCTATTGAAGATTACGTGCAGGCTGAATACACCATCAACTCGGTTCTGAATAATTATAAAGTAACTGATGACGGAATTCTGACAGAGGCACAACAAGTAAAGGATCAATTGATGAGTTTGAAGACTCAGGAAAAATCTATTGAAATAAATAACGGCGGTACTATTGAAATAGGAGGTGACAATGAATAAGGTTATTTATCTATCGATCTTATTGGTAACCTCATTCAGCGTGATTTCACAAGAGCAGCCAACAACCTGGACGCATACGATGCTGGGTGAGCGTATTATTTCTCCAGCGTACCGCATAACAGAAAATCCTTCTGTGATTGATACAATTATTCCTAGCCCTACTGTTCAGTATCCTTTGTTGAATCGTAAAATGGAAACAAAAATTACCATCTTAGATATTGAACCAGCCAAAATAAAAATCGTTGAAAAATTGGATAAACTTTATCCGGGTTATGTGAGATTAGGCATTGGAAACTATAGCAGTCCTTTGGGTGAATTCTATTACAATTCCATGCGCAATCGCAAGGTAAATTATGGTGTTGCCATTAAACACAATTCATCTTTTGGAGATATTAAAGGATATGCTCCAAGCTCATTTGACAATACAAGCGGAAGAGTTTTTGGAGATTTTTTCACACGTGAATTCCGTTTTCAACCTGAGTTTAATTATTTGAATCACGGGTATCACTTTTACGGCATTCAGGATACCATTGGATTGATTTCTACGGACTCTCTGCGAAACCGTGTGCAATCAGTTGGGGGAAGTTTCAGATTCTCTAACTACACCAGTAAAGACAGTGCTCACCTCATCTACTCAATCTTCACACATTACAATTATTTCCATGAATTTCAGCGCGATCCTGACACTGTTGGTTATAATGGAAAAAACAATCAGTTCAGCATTGGAACTGACATGCGTTATAAGTTCAAGAAGAATATTTTCAACCTCACTTTTGACATCAACTACAATCAATACAATTACAACCAGGCAGACACGTCCTTTACAATTGGCTATACTCCGATCGAACAAAAAAACTGGTTGATTCATTTGCGCCCAACCATTTCAACGTATGGTAAAAATTGGAAAGTAACATATGGGGTTGATTTGAACATTGACACACCCGCCGATACCGTCTTTAAAGTAGTTCCGGTAATTGAAGCCAAATACAGTTTGTTTAATGATATGTTTATACCGTACGTTGGAATTGACGGTGGTGTGAAACAAAATTCATTTGCAACCCTGAATCGTCAAAATGAATTTATGCTCACCGGCGCACGGTTGCACAATACACGCATCATGAATTTTTACGGCGGAATTAAAGGAACACTTTCAAAAACAATTTCTTTTAATGCACGCGTTTCTTACAAGCTTATTGATAATTTACCACTGTTTGTAAATGATACGGTGTTGAGCGACATGTATCGCTTCAGAGTAATTTACAATGATATTAATGTCTTGACATTTGATGGATCATTCTCGTATCAATCCGGTGAGAAATTAAAAATTGATTTGATTGGTGAATACAATATCTACTCGATGCAAATTGGAACAGATCTGTACTCACAACCATGGCATTTGCCAACCTATGCGGCAACCTTGCGCGCAAACTACAATCTCTTTGAAAAGATTTATGTGAAGGCAGATTTTGTACTTCAGGGAGGACGTGTAAGCCCCGCAGGATTATTTGATACAGATGCGACCACGCCAAAAGCAGATTTAGGCATTTTAGCAGATGCCAACTTGCACTTTGAATACCGATACAGCAAACGACTTTCTGCTTTTCTTCAATTCAATAATCTGGCTGCACAAAAATATCAGCGCTGGTATGGCTATCCGGTGCAAGGCTTTCAGGTTTTGGGTGGCGTGACGTTTGGTTTTTAAAGGGCCTATCACATTGGGACGGGTCGCGCCCATCCTGGCATGCATTCAATCAATAAACCCATCAACCAACAATAATCTCGCGACAGAGCGAGTCCGTCCCCTGTATGCATTAAATCTATCTTCGCAAATCCCCAACACAAATTTTCTCACGATACTTTTTATTATATTTATAATCTAACCACCCTACCAAATATGAAAATATTTATTCCGTTTTTCGTTTTGTGCGCAGTTGTTTTTACATCTTGTAAAAAAGAAGAAGTCGATGCAGAAAAACCCTCTATTAGTTTAGACAAGCCACTTGAGAATGCAATAGTTAATCTTGGAAACTCATTTGACTTTCAGGGAGTCGTTTACGATAACACGGCTCTTTCATCGTTACAAATTCGTATCGTGAGCCCCGATGCCTCCTATGACTATCATTACCTTGATTCAATAAACGTCACGGGTGAAAGCTCCGAATTTCATGACTGGATAACTATCCCAATTAATGCTGCGGTGGGTGTTGCTGAATTTAAAGTGTATGCTCGTGATGCAAGTGGAAATGAATCGGGTTATATAACACGAATCATCCAGATAAGAGATAAAATTGATCCGGTCATTGTAACGAATCCCAGCCTTATTGAAGATAATGACTCGATTATTTTTACTCTCTACAAAAATGAATACGACATTTTTGACAGTCTCACCGTTTACAACTTTACAAAATTTACAAACCTTGCAACCTACACCGATATAGGCGGATTTAGAGACCTCATTATAACCAGGGCGGCAGATACAGGCTGGGAAGTTAATCAGTTCGAGTTGCACGATTTAACAACAGTTACGGCGCCAGTTCATACAGTTGGTTTCACAATTGATTTGGATGAATCTTATCCTGAATACTATTTGCATCCACCTTTTTTAAGAGTTACTGTAGTCGAGTACAGAACTCCTATCGACCTTAACGTATACAGTTCTCAGGCAGACAATGGACATCACTCTGTTGAATTTGACGTTACGCCTTAGGACATCTGGCATCTGTTTAAAACACATCAACCCATCAACCAACAATAATAACGGGACGGAGCGAGTCCGTCCCCTGCATTTTAAAATATTCTTGTTATTCAATCGTCAACAGTACAAATTTGATTCATGGGCCGTATTCTTTTCTTTCTGTTTATCTTTCTGATCATTGGTGGAACGCTGGAAATTTACAGCTACCGTGCCCTGAAATCAAAATGGAATTCATACTCCAACTGGTTCAGAAAATTTCTCAAAATTTCATTCTTCACATTTACCCTCTCTGCCGTATTATCAATTCTCGGAATGTTAATAGTTGGTAATTATGTGCCAAGATCAGCCAGCAATTTTTTCTTTGGATTTTTAATGATCAACCTTTTTGTGAAACTTACTTTGTCCCTGGTTTTTTTAGTGGATGATTTAAGACGAATTACAATTTTCTCCAAACGAAAAATCTCCAAAAAAAATCCGGAAACGGATGGTGAAAAAATTACGCGCTCTGACTTTTTAGTAAAAGCTGGAATCATTGCAGCCGCCATTCCGGCAATCTCTTATCCTTTGGGAATGGTAATTGGGCCTTACAACTATAAAGTACGCAAAGAAAAAATACAATTTTCAAAATTACCAGCCGCATTTCGTAATCTGAAAATTGTACAAATCTCAGATATTCACGCCGGTAGTTTTTATGACAAGGAAGCCGTGAACAGAGGAATCGATATGTTATTGGAAGAAAAACCCGATGTCATCTTTTTTACCGGCGATTTAGTAAATGACTCAGCTGCAGAAATGGATAATTACATGGATGTTTTTTCACGATTGCAAGCGCCATTTGGTGTCTACTCGGTTTTGGGAAATCATGATTACGGTGATTACCGCGATTGGAATTCAGAAAAAGAAAAAGAAGATAATCTCATTCGATTAAAAAAAGTTCATGCAGATCTAGGCTGGAGATTATTATTGGATGAACACATTTATCTTGAAAAAGACGATTCAAAAATTGCAATCATTGGTGTTCAAAATTGGGGAGCAGGTTTTCATCAGGAAGGTGATTTGAAAAAAGCGTATGACAAAGTAGATGCTCCGATAAAAATTTTACTTTCACACGATCCAACGCATTGGGATGAGCAAGTCAGAAAAGACTATAAAGACATCGATCTGACACTAAGCGGTCACACACACGGTGCACAAATGGGAATCGAAACGCATGGTTTTAAATGGAGTCCGATTTCATTGCGCTATGATAAATGGGCAGGATTGTATCAGGAAGAAAATCAATTCCTGTATGTTAACCGTGGATATGGATTTTTAGGGTATCCGGGACGCATTGGAATCTGGCCAGAGATCACCGTGCTTGAGTTGGTTTAATAAAGAGCTACTTTTTTTGTAAGCTCAAAATCGGCTCCTGAAATTTTTGCGAAATAAATTCCAGGCTCAAAATCGGATACCGAAATTAGCTCAAACTCATCCGAAATTTTCTGTTGCAAAATCAGCTTTCCATTCAAATCAAAAAGAGAAATTGTCAGCTCTGAATTTAACTCACCTTTACAAAAAATCGTTTGGTGATTGGCATCGTAAACCAGTTGCAAGTCTTTGTGGAATTCACTCACAGAAACATCTGGCATCGTAATAATGATGCAGAAATTTAACCACAGTGAATCTGCGGGTGCAGTAACAGGATAAACTTTAAATCGCAGATAACTTGTATCCACATGATTGTTGTGATCAACATTTATAATCAGCTGATTTGAAAATTCAATCGGATCCAGCATGATAAATTCTGCCGTGTCTTCCGTCAATACATCCACATAAAATGAATCCGGATCTGTAAAGCCTGCTTGCCATTGAATCGGCCAGTCTGGGTCTGTGTGCCGGATCCAGCGCATTTGCTGATCTGCTCCTGAGTTATTAAATAATTGAATGTAATCATGCACCATGATAAATTCAATTGACTTTACTGTGCAATTGCTTGTATCATCCACTCCCCAGGTTGGCGTATTGATTTGCGACGATAGACTCAGAGGCAAAAAGAATAGCGCGACCATCAAGCGCAGTCCGTTAAATTTGAAGAGCAAGTTGAATTTATTCATATTCTGTCAGTAAAGAATAAACCGGTACTTCAGTATACTCTGTATATAGTTCACCAAATATTTTTGTATTGCCAATTTGATCAAAGGCTTCTACAACTTGTAAAACAGACATCGCAGGTTCGTGGCAGCATACCTGAAACTCTTTTAGAATATCAATCAGTTTCATTTTATTTTGAGCGTCTAATAATTTATCGGCAGTGTGAAAATAACTTGCTCCAATCCAATATACCGCAGGATAGTGATGATGATTGGTAATCAAACTATCCGCTACAAAGGTGAGTTTAGAAGAACTCGTAAACTTATCTTTCACCGCAACAATTCGTGACTGATTAATTGAATCTACCTCTTGTCTGGTAAATACTTCCATTTCAATCATTACTTCACGACTCAGATAAGTTGCAAATCCTTCAAAAAACCACATGCTTGATTTTCCAAGTTTTGGAATTGCCAAATGACTGATTTCATGCGGCGCAATCCAATCTGCTTTTAAGTCTTCCAGCGAATAGGTAGGGTCAATATAAAAATGTGCTGCGTTAATTGAATCCACCCGTGCCGTATGCCCAAATACAACGGCGCGGTCTGAACTGTCTTCTCTGTGAAAATGGTAATACAAATCAAATGGAAACTCACCTAATGTTCTTTGAGCACAATCACTCGTGTAAGTAATCCAATCTTCCAGTTTTTGTTTTTCATCAACACTGAATTCGTCTTCAAAAATAAAACTTACCGCCTGTTTCTCTTCCGGCAAAGCAATCACTGGTATTTCAGTTTTAATGCTTCCCTGACAAGAAATTAAAATCAAGCCTGAAACAAACAAGAAAAAAAAACCAAACTCATTTGACAACCACATACTGATCATAAATGGTAAAACAACCAAACAAGGTTTGCCACTCTTTGAGAGTTGGACTCATTGTATAAATTTCAAAATCTTCTTTTGTTACGTCATGCTCCTTGATTTGCTTGCATGCACATTTTTCTGAATTGAAAGCCGGCTCCATTAGCTCTAAACTACCCGACTGAAACTTTAGATACATGGCTGTGTAATGATTATTTTCTTCCAGGGTCATCAATAAAAATTCACCTGAATTTAATCCCGCAAATAATTTATGTGATGAACTTCTTAACTCACACAAATATGTTTTTGCAGGTACTAAAAAATAATAATTTTCACCATCAAGTGCAGTAGGTACTGAATCTGCTTCACACACGCCAAATAAATAGCCATTTCGAAAATCAATTTTTGAATTTTCACGCACCTCTTCTCTGGTAACAAAAAGCAATTTATTTTTTTCAATATAAATTCCGGTTTCATCAACAACCAGATACTCACCTGCCGCAATGCGCATTTGATTTTTCTCCGTTTCCTTCAATTGATATTTTGCATACCAGGTTGAGCCAATTGACTTTTGAACAGACAAGACAGCAAGTGACTTTTCAGTAAAATAAGCTGAATATGGAGTTTCACTTTTTTCTTGCGCATAAGTGGAACCAATGCCAAGGAATAGCAGTATCTTTAATGCCCTTTTCATAATACACAAGGTTGTTTTCATCTAAGATATGGATAAAAGATGGCTTCTCAAAAAACCTGCCAGTCAGCAGCAAATTGCTAAACTCATTCAAGAGGTTGGCGTGTCACGCCCTATTGCCAACATTATGGTTTTGCGCGGGATTAAAACGTTTAATGATACCCGCAATTTTTTCAGACCTGATTTGAAGAATTTGCACGATCCGTTTAAAATGAAAAACATGTCAGCTGCGGTTGACAGAATTGAACGCGCCATTGCCACGCAAGAAAACATTTTAATTTACGGTGATTACGACGTCGATGGCACAACCGCGGTTTCTCTTGTCTTTGATTACCTCACCCGTAATTATGGACAAATCGGATATTACATTCCGGATCGCTACGCTGAAGGGTATGGCATTTCTGATTTAGGAGTTGACTTTGCAATAGACAATTCTTTTTCACTGGTCATTGCGTTGGATTGTGGTATTAAAGAAGTAGAAAAAATAAGTCGCGCGGTAGACAATGGTGTTGACTTTATTGTATGTGATCACCATACACCGGGAGCTGAATTACCACCCGCAATTATTCTGAATCCAAAACAAACTGATTGTAAATATCCATTCAAAGAATTGTCAGGTTGCGGTGTTGGTTTCAAATTAGTACAAGCGTTAAATCAAATTCGTGGACGCAGTTTTGATGAAATTTATTCCTTACTGGATTTAGTGATGGTGAGCATTGGTGCAGATATTGTTTCCATGAACGGTGAAAACAGAATTCTTGCCTATCACGGTTTGGAAGTGTTAAATAAAAAACCACGTTTGGGTTTCAGCAAACTATTACAGCTTGCAAATAAAACCGGTGTTTTAAATATTACCGATGTTGTTTTTATTCTGGCTCCACGCATCAACGCAGCTGGCAGAATTGCAAGCGGTAATAAAGCAGTGGAATTGCTCCTTGCAAAAACATTTGACGAAGTAGATCAAATAAGCATTGACATCAACGCGCACAATGAAACGCGTAAAGGATTGGATAAAGAAATTACAGCAGAAGCTTTAGAAATTATTGCAGCAGATGACTGGATGAAAAATGCAAAGTCTACGCTTGTATTTAATTCAAATTGGCACAAAGGTGTAGTTGGAATTGTCGCTTCCAGATTGACAGAAAATTATTACAGGCCAACAATCGTTTTGACAGAATCCAATGGTCTTGCTGTCGGCTCTGCACGCAGCGTTCAGGGCTTTAATATTTATGACGCCATTGATCAGTGCAGTGATTTACTCGAGCAGTTTGGTGGTCACAATTTTGCAGCAGGCATGACATTAAAATTAGAAAATGTAGATGCCTTTCGCAAAAAATTCAATGATGTTGTCAGCGCAACTATTCCTGAAAATTTACTTATCCCAGAAATTCAAATTGACGACGAAATTACGTTCCGTGATATTTACGAAAATACACCCGGCGGTGTTCCAAAATTTTATCGCGTCTTAAATCAAATGGCGCCTTTTGGTCCTGATAACATGCGTCCGGTTTTTATTTCACGTCAAGTAAAAATTCTTCCAAATTCACGCGTGCTGAAAGATGAACATTTGAAATTAGTTTTGGTACAGGAAGACTATCCTGAAATAATTGTAGACGCCGTGGGCTTTGGTATGGCTGATAAATGGGCGGCTATTAATCCTGAAAAAAATCCGCATCAAAAAATTGATCTTGTTTATACAATCGAAGAAAATACCTGGAATGGAAATACAAATTTGCAGCTGATGATTCGTGATTTGAAAGTGAGTGTTGTTGGTAATCGGTAGAAAAGGTAATCGGTGGTCGGGTGAAAATGGTGATCGGGTAAAATGGTAATCGGTGGTCAAGTGAAATTATTTTAAGGGCACCAATTTCCTGCTTTTCACTTTAGTTTGTTTGCTGCGCGGCACAAAGCTGCCGTTTCAATCAGGGGTGCTTTTTGCTCACAACTAAAATCAATTTACTTTTTTAAGTTGATATCCATTTTCAACTTTTATCAAATCATAATAGCCATAATCCTGATTAATCTCTTCTGATTTTTTTTCACAAAAACCATGTCGGTTAATTGATTTTACTTTGACTCTGATTCTGTTTTCAGCAGTGAACAAATAAGTTCCCTGAACACTTGTAAAACAATCATTGCCGCAAGGCGCAGAATAGCTGCTAGAAAAAGTAAGTGTGTCAAAATAAATTGAATGTCCCCATTGATCCATAATAGAATTTCCATCACCTTTTGCAGTTAACGAATAGGAATCCTGATCTTTATTTTCAAACGGAACTCCATTCGTTTTCCAACTGGTGCCCATCAAATAATTCGTGAACTTTCTCTCACCAAATTTACGTGCATCTTGAGCAACGGAACATGAAAAAAATCCAACTAAAAAAACTAAACTGAATAAAACAGAAAGAACTTTCATAATCCCCTTTTTCATAGATACACTCTTTGAAAAAGAAAGTTCAAAAATCAGGCCGAATTCCTTCTAGCCTTGCGCGTACGCATCTGCGTAATTTGATTCAATACTGTCAAGCGTTGAATACAATTCACCCAAATCATTTGTTGTAACTAGTACAGAGCGTACTTCTTTAAAGTTTGGAATGCTTTTAAAATAGTTTGCATAATGCCTGCGCATTTCTACAATTCCTAATCCAATTCCTTTCCACTTCACTGACATTTCCAAATGCTCTTTTGCAGCAGCTACTCTGTCTTTTAATGTGGGTGGCGCAAGGTGTGTTCCGGTTTTCATAAAATGTTTAATCTCATTAAAAACCCATGGATGACCAATTGAAGCGCGCCCAATCATAATACCGTCTACACCATACGTGTTTTTATATTCAACCGCCATTTCAGGAGATGAAATATCGCCGTTTCCAAAAACAGGAATGCGCATGCGTGGATTATTTTTTACTGCGGCTATTAAGGTCCAGTCAGCATCCCCTTTATACATTTGTTTGCGCGTGCGGCCGTGAATTGAAATTGCTTCAATGCCTACATCTTGTAAACGCTCAGCAACCTCAACTACATATTTTGTGTTTTCATCCCAGCCTAAACGTGTCTTTACAGTCACTGGCAATTTGGTTGCTTTCACAATTTCTTGCGTCATACTCACCATCTTTGGAATGTCTTGCAGAATTCCAGCGCCTGCGCCTTTGCATGCTACTTTTTTAACCGGGCAGCCGTAGTTGATATCAATGATGTCGGGATTGGTCCGCTCTACAATTTCTGTAGTCTGACGCATCGATTCTATTTCTGATCCAAAAATCTGAATTCCAATCGGGCGTTCATATTCATAGATGTCTAATTTTTGAACTGACTTTGCCGCATCACGAATCAAACCCTCTGATGAAATAAATTCAGTATACATCAAATCGGCACCATGTCTTTTGCACAAAGCTCTAAACGGTGGATCACTCACATCTTCCATCGGTGCAAGCAACAATGGAAAATCTCCCAAATCTATATTTCTGATTTTTACACTCATCTATAATACAAAGATAAGGACTTATTAGTGATAAGGCCAACGTCTTGAATTAACGGCAAACTCTACCTCTTTAAATTACAAATTCAAAATTCCAAACACGGATAAGCACATTCTATTTAGAATTTCTGAGCAATTGAACTAAGAATGGTGATCAAAAAAAAATTCCAAACAAGGCATTCACCCTATTTGGAATTTTGAGCTTGTTATTTTGAATTTTATTAGTGGATACTTGGATTTCCTAAGCCACCACCGCCAAAATTAATGCGGTATCTTAGAAATGCTTCAAAGCCTCCAAATCCATGCGATGCAACAATGAGCTGAGAAATATTCATGTCATAAGCAACACCTACAGAGAAACCTGAAATATCAAAAATCAAATTCGCTAAAATCGCATCTCCAATTCGATAATATGCACCAAAAGATAAAGCGATCTCTTCAAAATAACCTGTGATTCGGGATCTGCGCATACCAATACATTCCGGCACCAATATCAAAACGACTCAAATTTAAATTTTGATTCAGAATCGATTCCTGATTATCAATTGCCGTATTGAATGAAGTTCCAATCCACTGATTATCCCAGGTAACTGCTTGATTTTGCAAGGTACGCTGATACCAAGCAGGCTGTAATCCAATCGACAAATGGTTGTCACGTGAAAGTTCGATGGCATAATTAATCGGAATCGTTACTTCGTTAATCATGTATTTAGTATCACCTGACAAATCGTTGTAAAAATTTACACCCGCCCCCAAAAAGCTTCCATTGTCAAACATGCGCCAATCTGCGCCTGCAGAAATTGTCCGGTAAGGTGTTGCAGAAATTGGCAACCATTGCATTCTGAAATTTGTAAACAGCTGCATGCCTCCTGGAAAAAATCCAGCCGCTGCAGGATTTATAAAGACAGGTGATTCTGCAAACATTGAAAAATGTTTATCTGATTGTGCAGACACTGATACAGTAAGACCAATGGAAAGTGCGAATAAACTTAATTTTCTTTTCATCTCTCTTTATTATTATCTGATTAGAGTCGTATTACCTGAAGTCAAACCTCCATTGCCATTAATGAATGTGTATTCCAATACCCAAACAAAAACACCCGGATTTTCTTCTCTGCCTTTAAACATTCCATCCCATCCAATATTCTGATCCGTAGTTTCAAAAACCAATTGACCATATCGATTATAAATTGAGAATTTCAAACTTTCAATTCCAAATCCTCTGACAAACAGAACGTCGTTATTTCCATCACCGTTTGGCGAGAATGCTTGTGGAATACCAATGCCCTCAATGAAGTTTACATAAACCATTACTGAGTCGGTCGCTTGACATCCATTGACATCTGTAAACGTTACATAATAAGTAGTATTAACTTCAGGCTTCACCATTGCATTAGAGCACGTATCACAATCTATTGCATCAGATGGAATCCATAGATATGAACCCGGTCCGGTTCCATTGGCATTGATAATAGCTTCGTAGCCGATATCAATTACGGTGTCATGTTCAGCCACAACAGTTGGTGTTCCAAAAACAGAAATTGAATTTGTAGTTGACGAGTTATTACCTCCGGCATCACTCGTTGTAAGTTGAATGTTAAATGTTCCGGTTGCATTAAAACATACAACTGGATTCTGATCAGTAGAAGTATTTGGTGTTGCTCCACCACCAAAATCCCACGACCATGAAATTGGAATACCAGTAGTCGTGTCGGTTAAGGTTATGCAATCTCCCAAACAAATATTATCCTGATAAGAGAAGCCGGCAACCATTGGCTCGCATACAGTAACTGTAACTGTAATGTTGGCCGTATTTTGACAACCATTACCATCAGTACCAGTTACAGTATAAGTATTTGTTGCGGCGGGGTTAAAGGCAACACCATCTGTTACACCACCAGTCCAGGTATAACTGGTAGCTCCACCGCCTGTCAGTGTAACCGGATCACCTGCACAAATGGAATTCGTTGGAGCAGCATTTGCCGTTACCGTTGGCGAAGGATTTACAACAATACTCACCGTTGCATTATCATTTCCAAATGGATTGATTACGCCAAGCGTGACAGTATAAGTTCCAGCCGTGTTAAAACAAACACTTCCCGGATTTTGACCAACGAAATTGTTTGGAGTTGCACCACCGCCAAAATCCCAAGCCCAGTTGGTAATATCTCCCGGTGTACTATTGTCTGCAAATGTGATGCAATCACCAGCACAAATTGTAGTTTGAGAAGGAGTGAACGCTGCAGTAGGAGGAGTTCCTGCACTGCAGTCTATAATGGTGATCGTAAAATTCGCGACGTTGGTTCCAACGCAAGGCGCTGTCGGGTTTACAGTATAAGTAAATGTATAGGCACCCAAAGCGAGTCCATTACCATCCAATACACCAGTGCCGGCAGTAAATTGTCCACTTGGAGTTCCGGTAGTTTCAGCCCAGGTTCCACCAGGATCAGCACCACTCAACAATGTATTCAGATTTAATGTAGTGTTATTGCAAAGGTTTGACGCACCATCAGCACCGGCATCTGGTATATCAACTACCGTAATATATGCGGCAATCGTTTCTACATCAGTCGCAGCGCTACCGTCAGTCACTGAGAGAGAAACAGCATAAGTACCCGGCGTATTATAACAAATATTAGTCGGATTGTTTACGGCAGATGTAGCGGGCGTTGCTCCTGTAAAAGTCCAGTCAGTTACTGTGAATGGGCCACCGGTCGAAGTATTAGTGAAGTCAATGCATGTGCCTACACAGATCGTAGTTATTGGTGTTGTAAAAGATGCTGTTGGGCCCGCTACAGAAGGCTTAGTTATCTCAACATCATTTATTGCAATTGAAGGATCCGTTCCTACACCATCATCGTTATTCACCCAACTAAAACCTATTTGAAGATTTGCAATATTGTCACACGAAGCAGGAAGCGCGATTGAGAAGTTTGTCCATTGTCCTTGTGGCAAACAACCACCAGGCGTTTGAGGCAAAGGATTTACCAAAGCAACCCAGCCACCGCCATCATTGTACCAGACGCCCCCAAAATCATCTGCATCACCACCGTGTATATAATCAAAATTCAAAGTTAGATTTGTGTGCCCAATCGTTGAAATGTTTGGCGACTCAGACCGTGTTGCCGTTTCTGGACAAAATAATAAACCGCATAGGCCACCCGCATCATATGAGGCTCCGCCTGCCGGATTAAAAACACTGGTAATGTGCAGCGATTGATTTCCTGTTCCTGCGATACCGCAACCTGGCGGCACTACACCAGATTCGTCATCATCAATCTGAAAAAAATTAGGATCTGCACCATTAACACCGATTGGAACAGAGACCCAGGCCGGAGCAGGATCAAAATCTTCGCTGTAAATTACTATCTGTCCTATCGATGTGCTCAAAAGCGACAAGTAAATGATTCCAGTCAATACTAATTTCTTCATGATATTGATATTTAATTCGTGCTTCACTTATGCAATAGGGTTACCCCATCAAAAGTGCATGAGTGCATAAATTTATATAGTAGAAGACGATTTCAAACTAAAAGGGTTGATTTTTATCAAAAAAACTTTGTGAATCCAAATTCATGTTATGCAAGCATTCCTTAAGATCTTTGCAACCTCCTGATTCTAGGCAATTAAATTGGTGTTGGACCAGTAATTTGCACAATTAAACCAAATGATATACTTTTGCCGACCTTTTCATTGAAAAGCTAAATACTTACTAAAACGAATTATGGAGAATCTAATTTACATCATTCCTGCTTTTGGCGTCATTGCCTTGATCTATATGTTTGTCCTTTCTAAATGGGTGACAAAACAAGGTACAGGAAATTCAAAAATGGTTGAGATTTCAACCTATATCCGCGAAGGCGCAATGGCTTTCTTAAAAGCTGAATACCGCGTGTTAGCAATATTTGTATTGATTGCAGGTGCATTACTTGGAGTGGTTTCACAGATTGTGGAGCATTCATCACTCTTTATAGTAGCGGCGTTTGTAATCGGAGCTGTGTTTTCTGCAATAGCGGGTAACATTGGAATGCGCATTGCAACAGCTGCCAACGTGAGAACAACAGAAGCTGCCAGAACAAGTTTAGCACATGCGTTAAAAGTTTCTTTCCGCGGTGGAACTGTAATGGGATTAGGGGTTGCTGGTCTTGCAGTATTTGGACTTGGAACTTTGTTTATCATTCTTGTTGGAATGTTTATGACTGGAACGCCTGGTTCTTTTTACAATGAAATGACAATCGTTCTTGAGTCACTTGCTGGATTTTCTTTAGGTGCTGAATCGATTGCATTATTTGCACGTGTAGGTGGAGGTATTTATACAAAAGCTGCTGACGTTGGAGCAGATTTAGTTGGAAAAGTTGAAGCAGGAATTCCTGAAGATGATCCGCGCAACCCGGCTACTATTGCAGATAACGTAGGTGATAACGTAGGAGACGTTGCTGGTATGGGTGCAGATTTATTTGGATCTTATGTTGCAACAGTACTTGCATCCATGGTACTTGGAAATTATGTTATCAGAGATATCACTTTAGCAAATGGTTCTTTCACAGATGCGTTCTCGAACATGGGACCAATCTTATTGCCAATGTTGATTGCCGGTGTTGGAATTATCTTCTCAATCATTGGAACTTTTGTAGTAAAAATCAAAGAAGGTGTTGAGAAAAAAGATCAGCAAAATGCAGTACAAGGCGCTTTGAATAAAGGTAACTGGGTATCACTTATTCTTACAGCTATTGCTTGTTATTTCATGATTCAATGGATGTTGCCAGCTACGCTTCAAATGTCATTCTTTGGCGAAGGAATTAAGGATGTACCATCTGTTTATGTTTTTATTGCTGTGCTAATTGGATTAGTAGTTGGTGCTCTTATTTCATCTCTTACAGAATTTTACACTGGTCTTGGTAAAAAACCAGTTTTAGGAATTGTACAAAAATCTGCAACCGGTGCAGGAACAAATATTATTGCTGGTTTAGGAGTTGGTATGATTTCAACTTTCTTCCCGGTTCTTTTATTTGCTGGTGCAATCTGGGGCGCTTATGCTTGTGCAGGTTTCTACGGTGTTGCAATTGCGGCATCAGCAATGATGGCAACTACTGCTATGCAATTAGCCATTGATGCTTTTGGACCTATTGCAGATAACGCAGGTGGTATTGCTGAGATGAGCGAATTGCCAAAAGAAGTTCGTGAAAAAACAGATGTACTGGATTCAGTTGGTAACACAACTGCGGCAATCGGTAAAGGATTTGCAATCGCTTCAGCGGCATTAACAGCCCTGGCTTTGTTTGCGGCTTATGTAACTTTCACTGGAATTGATGGAATTAATATTTTCAAAGCACCTGTTTTAGCAATGTTATTTGTAGGTGCAATGATTCCCGTTGTATTCTCAGCACTTGCAATGAACTCAGTTGGTAAAGCTGCCATGGACATGGTAAAAGAAGTTCGTCGTCAGTTTAAAGAAATCCCTGGTATCATGGATGGCACAGGAAAACCAGAATATGGTAAATGTGTTGACATCTCCACAAAAGCTGCTTTAAGAGAAATGGTATTGCCGGGTGCGTTAACTATCATTACGCCAATTTTAGTTGCATTCTTACCAATGGCTTTTGGTTATACGAGTCTTGAAGTTGCCGAAATGTTAGGTGGTTATATGGCTGGTGTCACAGTATCAGGTGTTATGTGGGCAATATTCCAGAATAACGCTGGTGGTGCATGGGACAACGCTAAAAAATCATTCGAAGCAGGTGTTATGATTGATGGTCAAATGACTTTCAAAGGATCTGATGCACACAAAGCTGCAGTAACTGGAGATACAGTTGGAGATCCATTCAAAGATACTTCTGGTCCTTCCATGAACATCTTGATTAAATTGACTTGTTTGGTTGGATTGGTAATCGCTCCAATCTTAGGTCAAGGAAATGCTGAAGAGACTCCAGTTACAACTGAAGTAGTTGCTCCAGTTCAACAAACTACAGAAGTTCAAAAAGTAGTAATGACAGATACACTTGGTGTAAATGTTGAAATTGAACAGCGCATCGAAAATGAAATTACAAGCACAAGCATCGCTGCCGGAAATGTAAATGCACTTTCAGATGGAGATTTACTTCAACTAAAAAATGATGGATTTGATCTTTCAAAATTTATAGATGCAGTAAGATGGAATGGCTTAAAAGCAGAACCAGTTATTGTTGCTCAGAATTAAAATTTTAACCTATGAAATAAAAAAGGGAGTCAAATTTTTGGCTCCCTTTTTTTATGCTTTTAATTTTTTGATCATCGTATCGATTGACGTTTATTGATACTGCGTTATTGATGGTCGGACGGGGCGAGCACGCCCACTACTGCTGCCAATTAATCGATTGGATATAATACTTGCAGTTTCTCAGCTAGTTCACGATACCTCGTTCGTGTATCATTCAACGAATAACGAATAAACACACGCGGGTCTTGCGGTGGTTCTACAAACTCTTGATAGAAATCTGACCTGAAATAATAGAGTTGATTGTTAAGTAAAAAGTATCCAACTACACCGTCAGAATTTGGTCCTTCAACCATATACAATTCTGCACCAGCTGCCTTTAGTTCATCCGTTGACATCGAAACTATTGAATGGTATAAGTCACGCCCTCTTTGCTGTCTTTGATCTGAATACCTGCTTCAGCTAATTTATCACGCAACAAATCAGATGTTGTCCAATCTTTTTCTTCTCTTGCTTTTTTGCGAATTTCAAGAATCACATTCATTACAGCATCCAATTTAGAATCATCACCTTCTTTGGCTTCTTTCAAACCAAGAACATCAAATATGAATGTATTCAAAACAGATTTTAATTCATCCAAATCTTCAGCTGAAATTGTTGCAGAACCATCTTTGATTTTATTAATGTATGTAACCGCTTCAAAAATATTTGCAATTAGAATAGGTGTATTAAAATCATCATTCATGGCTGCGTAAAATGAACTAATCATCTCACCTACTTTTTCAGAACTTGAAGAAGATTCTTTCAACGAATTCAAATCAACTAATGCAGTCATCAATTTCACAAATCCTTTTTCAGATGCAAGTAATGCCTCTGAAGAAAAATCGAGAATGCTTCTGTAATGTGCTTGCATCATAAAGAATCTCACCACCATGGGGTGGAATGCTTTTGTGAGAAGTGTATTATTTCCAGAAAAAAGTTCTTCAGGCAACAAGGTATTTCCGGTTGACTTACTCATTTTTTTTCCATTTAGCGTAAGCATGTTTGCATGCATCCAATAATTCACCGGTGATTTTCCTGTTGCAGATTTTCCTTGTGCAATTTCACATTCGTGATGCGGAAATTTTAGATCCATTCCGCCACCGTGAATATCAAATTGATCGCCTAAATATTTTGTAGACATAGCAGTACATTCCAAATGCCAGCCTGGAAAGCCAACACTCCAAGGTGAAGGCCAGTGCATGATGTGAGAAGGTGATGCTTTTTTCCAAAGTGCAAAATCAAGCGGATTTCTTTTTTCAGATTGTCCGTCCAAATCTCTGGTTCCACTAATTAGTTCATCAGTTTTTCTTCCAGAAAGAATTCCGTATTCACCGTTTACATTAAATTTTTCTACATCAAAATAAACTGAGCCATTGCTTTCATAAGCAAGGCCTTTTTCTAAAATATTTTTGGTGATTTCTATCTGCTCAATGATGTGACCCGTTGCAGTGGGCTCAATGCTTGGTGGCATGTTGTTAAACAAACGCATCACCTCTCTGAAACCTACAGTATATTTCTGTACAATTTCCATGGGTTCTAATTTTTCCAATCTTGCTTTTTGAGCAATTTTATCCTCCCCTTCATCGGCATCATTTTCCAAATGTCCAGCATCGGTAATGTTGCGAACATATCTGACCTTATACCCTAAATGTAAAAGGTATCGGTAAATCATATCAAATGAAATAAACGTGCGGCAGTTTCCTAAATGAACATCGCTATATACTGTTGGTCCGCAAACGTACATGCCGATATGCTTGTCAACAATTGGTTTAAATACTTCTTTCTCGCCGCTGAGCGTATTATAAATGTGTAATTGATGTTCCATGATTTGAAAAATAAAAAACCCGGACACATTTGGTATCCGGGTTTAAAATTAACTATTTTCTTTCTTAGAGTTGTCCGTCTGAATGATAAGCTCCGTTTTTCCAGATTTCAATTTTCAAAAGGATTCCGTCGCTATCGTATTTGTAAAGTTTTCCATCCCAAAGTTTTCCACCTTTGAAAGTTCCGTCCATCCAAAGTTCTTCTGCTTTGTTGTAGACTTTGTTATAACCATCACTCTGGAATTTTTTTCCATCTTTCATGATTCCTCCTGAACCAACAGGTCCACCATTACCAGTTTCAGTTTTTACTGCAACGGGTGGTTCAGCGTTTACAACTTTAGTAGATAGCACTGTTCCGCCTGCACCGTAGGTTACCATTTCTTTGACAGAACCATCTTCCCAATAACGGGTGCTTTCACCAGTTGGAACGCCGTTTACCATTGTACCAGAAAACTGCAACTCACCATTTGGGTGATAAAACTTCACTGTGCCTTCTTCTTTTCCGTCAGCATTAAATGTTTTCTCTTGCTTAACAGTTCCATCTGAATAATAAGTGATAAAAGTTCCGCTCTGTTTTCCTTTGTTGTAAGAACTTTCTTCCGTCTTATTTCCTTTTTCGTCAAACTTAATGTAAGGACCGTTTGGACGACCATCCACAAAATTGCCTTTTAGACGCGGTGTAGCGCCGTCAGTATGGTACATTATCCATTGTCCAACCTTGCGGTCATCTTTGTAATTGCCCTCTTCGATTTTTCCACCAGCAGCATAGCCTTTTTCTGGCATATCGCTGCTCATGATAATCCAATATTCTTGTTTCAAACCATTGGCATCTTTGTAGCCTGTTTTCCTTGGCTCTTCGGCATCCAATAATGGATTAGAAGAATTCTCCACTAAGCTTCCAAATCCCAAAAATGGAACCGCCAGAAGCAAGGTTGATAAGAAACTTTTCATAACGATAGGGTTTTACACTAGAACTAACTTACAATTAAATTTCTAATAACACTATCGTTTTTCGACAATTGGTTGAAAAATAAAGACAAACACATTTATCTGGTAAACAAGCGTTTTTCAGTTTTCCCGTGATTATCACCGAATTAGAAACAAAAAACCCAGACACGCACTTGTGTCTGGGTTCAAAAATATTTTATTCGGATTTCTTAAAGTTGACCGTCTGAGTGGTAAGCTCCGTTTTTCCAAATCTCAATTTTCAAGAGGATACCATCACTGTCATACTTATAAAGTTTACCCTCCCAAAGTTTGCCAGATTTAAACGTACCATCCATCCAAAGCTCATCGTCTTCGTTATAGACTTTGTTATAGCCATCGCTTTGGAATTTTTTACCATCTTTCGTTTTTCCGCTTGATCCGCTAGGACCGCCAGAACCAGTTGTAGTTGCTGTGCTGGTTTCTTTGATGTTAACGTCTTTTGTAGATTGAACTGTTCCATCTGCACCGTAAACGATTTCTTGTTTCACTGAGCCATCTTCATTGTAACGCGTAGCTGAACCTGTAGTCACACCATTTGATTTCGTGTAAACAAATTCGGGCTGACCGTTTGGATGATAAAGCGTCACTTTACCTTCTTCTTTTCCTTCAGCGTTGAAGGTTTTCTCTTGTGCAATTGTTCCGTCATCGTAGTAGCGTTTGAAGGTACCCGATTGTTTTCCGTTGCTGAAAGTTCCTTCTTCAATTTTTACGCCGCCTTCGTTGTATTTTTCATAAGCGCCTTTTGGACGGCCATTTTCGAACATTCCTTTCGTACGTGGGGTTTTACCATCTTTGTGGTACATAATCCACTCACCATTTTTTTTGCTGTCTTTGAAAGTACCTTCTTCAACTTTACCTTCATCCGGATACCCTTTTTCAGGCATATCTTTTCCGTAAAAACACCAATGACCTTGTTTCAGGCCTGTAGCCGGGTCGGTATAATTAGGGGCTTTGGATTGAGGGTCGATTCCTTCTGCAGAAATATTGGTAACGAAGTTGGAACCTTCGTCTGTGAAGCTGAAGCCTAGTAGTGGTATTACGAAAATTAATGTGGTATATAAACTTTTCATAACAGTAGGGTTTTATACATTTGAATACAATTTACAACTATTTTTATACGGCTGCCTAACTTTTCGATGAACGATCAGATTTTAAAGATAAAAAAAACTTTATATCTGATGATAAAATTCTAACAAGTTCATTTTTTTACGCCTGAATATTGTTTAGCATAATCTGTGCCAAAGAGGTTAAATCATACTTTGCTTTCCAACCCCAATGCTTCTGTGCTTCAGTATCATCAATGCTTCCAGGCCAAGAGTCTGCAATCGCCTGTCTGAAGTCGGGAACATACTCAATCTGAAAATCAGGAACCGATTTTTTAATCTCTTCATAGATCTCTTTTGGCGTAAATGAGATGCCTGAAATATTGTAAGACGAACGAATCTGAACTTTTTCTGCCGGTGCATCCATTAAATCAATGGTAGCGCGAATTGCATCTTCCATATACATCATAGGAAGCGGTGTGTTGTCTTTTAAAAAGCAGGTGTACTTTTCTTTGCGTTTAGCATAGTAGAAAATATCGACCGCATAATCTGTTGTACCACCACCTGGAGGCGAAGTATAGGAGATTAGACCCGGGTAACGAATGCTGCGCACATCTACGCCATGTTTTTTAGCATAATATTCACACCAACGCTCACCCGCTTGTTTACTGATTCCATAAACCGTGCTTGGCTCCATGATTGTGTACTGAGGAGTATTTACTCTAGGAGTTGTAGGACCAAAAACTGCAATTGAACTTGGCCAGAAAACTTTATCAATCACTTTATCTTTTGCAAGATCTAGCACGTGAAAAAGTCCGTCCATATTCAATTTCCACGCAAAGGCCGGATTTTTTTCTGCAGTAGCTGATAATAATGCCGCTAACAAATAAACTTCCTTAATCTGATATTTTGAAATCACTTCAATCAATCTGTTTTTATCCAGAATGTCAAGCGTTTCAAAAGGGCCACCGCCTAAATCTGCTTTGGGCGGCTGAACATCCGATGCTACCACCGAATCGTTGCCATATCTTTTTCTGAGCTCGATAACCAACTCAGTACCAATTTGACCGGATGAACCAATCACTAATATTTTTTTCATGTATGCGTTTTTGAGAGAGCACCTAAGCTTTCAAACCTTTGAGTTTGATTGTTGAGATGTAAAGCAAAAATAATTTTAATTTCATAAGCGCCTGACAAAAGTCATGGAAAAAATAAGGGCTTTCAGTATATTTGTCTAAATTGCTTTACCCTATTCCATTATGGCTAAAACATTTGACTATCTCCTGATGTCTCTGAAGTTCCTGATTAAAAGGAACCCTGAATGATGTATTTCTGATTTTGAAGATTTACATTATTCACTTAATATTTAACTAAACTCATTATGCCAAGATATCACACGTTGGGGAAAATTCCTCACAAACGACATACCGTGTTTCGAAAAGAAGATGGCAGTCTATACCACGAACAATTATTTGGCACGGTAGGCTTTGACGGAATGTCTTCTTTGCTTTATCACAATTACCCTCCGACACAAGTTTTACGCGTAGAAGGTCAGGTAGACTTAACGCCAAAAATTGCAGTTGGAAAAAACATGACCATGAAAAGTTTTCAAGGTTTTGAAGTAGCACCTAAGGCAGATTATATCGAAAGTCGCGTTGCGGTTTTGGTCAATAGCGATTGCAAAATTGTTCTTTCATCGCCAACCGCATCAATGAATGATTATTTCTACAAAAACGCAGATGCGGATGAAATCATTTTTATCCATAAAGGTTCTGGAAAATTCAGATCGCAACTTGGAAATCTTGATTTCAAATACGGTGATTACATCGTTGTTCCACGCGGAATGATTTATGCATTAAACTTTGATGATGCCGATAATCGTTTGTTCATTGTGGAATCAACATCACCGGTTTATACTCCTAAAAGATACCGCAACTGGTTTGGTCAACACCTTGAACACTCCCCATTTTGTGAACGTGATTTAAGAGTTCCTTCTGAGTTGGAAACACATCCTGAAAAAGGAGAATTTGTTGTAAAAATTAAAAAGGAAGATTTATTGTACACTTACGTTTATGCTACTCATCCATTTGATGTTGTTGGTTGGGACGGATACAATTTTCCTTATGCATTCTCAATTCACGATTTTGAACCAATTACCGGGCGCGTGCATTTGCCTCCACCAATTCATCAAACTTTTGAAACTGCAGGATTTGTAGTTTGCTCGTTTGTTCCGCGATTGTATGATTATCATCCGGAAGCAATTCCTGCACCTTACAATCACAGCAACATTGATTCGGATGAAGTACTCTATTATGTGGACGGTGATTTTATGAGCCGCAACAATATTGGTAAAGGTCAAATCACCTTGCACCCTGCTGGTATTCCGCACGGACCACATCCAGGCACGTATGAAAAAAGTATTGGCAAAAAAGAAACGCTTGAATTAGCCGTTATGGTGGACACTTTTAAACCACTGCAAATTACTGAAGCGGCATTAGGTATTGAAGTAAAAGATTATTATAAATCCTGGTTGCATTAATCTGTAACCAACAAGAAAAAATAATATGGCAAAAGAATTAAAAAACGTCGAGTACGGTCTCGAAAAAATATTCGAAGGTGCTCAGGACTTTCTTCCTTTATTGGGAACAGATTACGTAGAGTTTTATGTAGGCAATGCAAAACAAGCCGCGCATTATTATAAAACGGCTTTTGGTTATCAATCTTATGCTTATGCAGGATTGGAAACGGGCTTAAAAGATCGCACATCGTATGTATTGAAGCAAGATAAAATTCGCCTGGTATTAACAACGGCATTGAACAGCGATTCTCCTATCGGTGAGCATGTAAAAAAACACGGTGATGGTGTTAAAGTAATTGCACTTTGGGTTGAAGATGCGCGCAAGGCTTATGAAGAAACAACGAAGCGAGGCGCCAAATCTTTTATGGAACCCGTTGTTGAAAAAGATGAGCATGGCGAGGTAGTGCGTGCAGGAATTTACACGTATGGTGAAACCGTTCACATGTTTGTAGAACGTAAAAATTACAAAGGCACTTTTTACCAGGTTTTGTTGAATGGAAAAGTGAATACAATCCTACTGCAGTTGGTTTAAAATTTATTGATCACATGGTAGGCAACGTGGGCTGGAATCAAATGAATGCCACGGTGAAATGGTATGAAGATGTGATGGGATTTGTCAACTTTTTAAGTTTTGACGACAAACAAATCACTACTGAATATTCTGCACTCATGAGTAAGGTAATGAGTAACGGAAATGGTCGAATTAAATTTCCAATTAACGAGCCCGCTGAAGGAAAGAAAAAATCTCAGATTGAAGAGTACATTGATTTTTATGAAGGCGCAGGTGTACAACATTTAGCTTTGGCAACCGATGATATTATCAAAACGGTTGGCGAATTAAAAGCAAGAGGCGTAGAATTTTTACCTCCACCGCCGCAAGCGTATTACGATGATATTCCAAGACGTTTAGGTGTGCACATGGAAATTATGAAAGAAGATATTAAAGAACTTCAAAGACTTTCCATTTTAGTTGACGCTGACGAAGAAGGTTATTTACTTCAAATTTTTACAAAGCCGGTAGAAGATCGTCCAACTTTATTCTATGAAATTATTCAACGCATGGGAGCTAAAGGATTTGGTGCAGGTAATTTTAAAGCCTTGTTTGAATCAATCGAAAGAGAGCAAGCTTTGCGAGGAACACTTTAAGCAAATAAGAAAATTCCAAAATAGAAAAGACGACTTGAAAAGGTCGTCTTTTTTTTATGTGTTAAATTGAATACCACAGCGCAACAATATTAACCAGTACCGCACGGATATTCTAATGATATACCTTGTGCCCTAAGTTCAGATTATATCCGCACAAAAAAAAGCCCCTCACAACGTGAAGGGCTTTCCTTAATCTTAAAGATCAAAAATTATTTTGTAGCAACGATAGTTACAGTTACTTCAACTTTTGGATCATGTTGTTTTGCTGGTTTTTGTTTAGCATCTTCAACGAAGTAAGGCATTTCATTGCAAGGACATCTACCAAGAACATTGAAACTTCAACAGTTACACTCTCTGGTGTGATTGTCACAGCAGTTGGTGCAGTGATTGAAGCTGTTTTACCAATGATTGATAAAGTTCCAGTTGCGTTTGTTCCGTCAAAGCTTTCAAAAGTAAATGAGCTTGTAGCGAAATTTGCAATATCAAAGAAATCAACTGCTTTTAAATGACCAGTCAAATCAGCAGCATCAGCGGTTGCTGAATTCATGTCAAATGTTAATTGACCAGCAGTTAGTGAAGAAGTACCAGCTGAATCAGATGTAGTAATAGTACCATCCATCAATTTCAAAGTACCCAAGTGGTATTTGCTTGTGTCACCAACTTTTCCATAAGATTTCCAGGTAACAATAGAAGCAGCAGTGTCAACAGTATAGTCATTGATAACAACAACTGGTGTAGTATCAGCAGCAGTTGTGTCAGTTCCTGTTCCTTCAGCTGACCCGCCACCGCAAGAAGCGATTAACATTGAGAATGCAGCGATTCCCATTAATAAAGATTTTTTCATTTTCGTACGATTGATTTAGATTTTGTGCCGCAAATGTAGCTACTTTCTGAATTTATTTTACAAAGATTCAAAAAATTATTTGTTGTAACAGCTATCTTGTAGGCCTTTAATTCTGGTGCAACGTTTATGTTTAGCTTTACGTCTGCATTCTAAACCCTGATTTCTATGGCCTTTTTCCGCAACCTCTTTCTTACTGCTGTAATTCTTGCAAGTTTGAACTCCTACTCTCAAAACGCATTGTGCCCTGACATGGAGCCAATCTGCACAGATGTAGGCTTAACCTTCACTGCTGGAAGCGGTGGAGTTAACGTAGTGACCGCGTTTCCAACCAACAACTATGGTTGTATGTGGACCGGTCCAAACCCTGCCTGGTATTATCTTGAGGCTGGCACTGCAGGCAATATCGATATGACATTGACAGCGGCTATGGATATTGACTTTGTTCTTTGGGGACCATTTGCAGATTATGCTACTGCAGTTGCAAATTGTGGAAACTTAGGTAATGCACCTGGCACCGATGCTGTTGTTGACTGTGGAATTTCACCTTCTGCGACAGAGTTTCTAAATATACCTAACGCGCAAGTTGGCGAAGTATATGTAATTCTCATTGCAAATTTTGCCAGCGTCGTTCAGGACTTGACCTTAACGCAAACAGGCGGAGGCGGTGGAACAAACTGTAACATCGTTTCTCCTACTCCATGCGTTTCTGATCCAGGTAGTTTTGTCGTAGAAAAAAATGGTTCGTTGACAACAGCTCCCGTTTATTTATGCGAGGGCGACAATTTTGAGATAATCTCTAATGATGATTACATTTTACCGAATGACACCCTTCCTTTGCCTCTTGGAGATGGTGTTTACTCTGCTCAACTTATGTGGTTAGTATATGATGCTCCTCCAACCGTGGCTGATCCTGAATTAGATCCTGCATTCTTAACAATGATTATCCCAACAGAAGATTTGTTTGATGTAAACAATGGAACAAGTCCTATAATTTCTGGTGCAGGTTTAGGTTGTGGCACCTATTATTTTGTTCCGGTAGCTGGTGATGATGGTATCGGTGGAAATAATAACATCGCTAACGGAACCAATGATAACGGCGGACTTGATTGGGATAAAAACAATAACGGCTGTTATGTTTTAGGTGCCCCCATTCAAGTAACATATGCTTGCGCAATTGATCCTGTTGCGAGTCTCAATTGTAATCCACCGGCCACTATTAATGGAATCGACATTGACCTTACCGGAGGATCTGGCAACTACACAATCGTAAATCAAGGAGATGGAAATTTGGTTTCAAGTTCTGTACCGAATGGTGGCACTGCTACTATCACCAATTTTGAAAATGGCGACACGTATGATATTGACATTACAGACGCACAAGGGTGTACGGCAACTATCAGCGGAACTTTTGCAGCACCGGTTATTCAAAACATTACTATTCTTCCGGCATTGACTTGTCCCTTGGGAGGCAACGGAACCGTGAATGTAACCGTGAATGGTACTTCGGGAAACGGAGCTCCCTATGCTATTGTTATGGCATCAGACCCTCCAACGGCAGGAACAACTGACACCTACAGTAACGTTGCTGGCACACTTGTAAATATTGTTGTAGCAGATCAGGAAGGATGTATATCAGACTCTTTAGTGACTATCACATCAGCAGGTCACTTTATTGATGTTCAAATTGTAGCACAAACAGATGAAGACTGTTACGGAGATGGAAATGGCAGCGCTCAGATTTCAGCCATACCAACTCCATCCGGAACAGTTTCGAGTATTACCTGGAATGGACCATCCGGACAGCATCCGGGAGGTGATCCGGGAGGAGCTGGAAACAACTCACAAAGCGGACTGGAGCCTGGAAACTGGAGCGTGACTGTGATTGATAGTACTGGTTGCGAAGTAACTATTCCAATCGTAATTGGCGCACCTCAGCAACTTGATATTTATCTGACAAATTCCAATGAACCCGTTTGTTATGGATTTAATGATGGATCCATTACAGTTTCAACAACAGGTGGCGTATCTCCAATCACACACACATGGAGCCCAACTAACACCGGAAATACTTTCAACAATTTAGCCGCTGGAACTTATTGGGCTTATGCAACCGATGCGAATGGATGTATGGATTCTCTCCAAATTAATTTAGGGCAACCTGATTCATTGTATGGACACTTCACGATTAAAGATATTTTGTGTTTCGGTGACAGCACCGGTGGAATTATTGTAGACAGCGTTTCAAACGCTGCCGGAAACGTCAATTATTATTGGAATCTTTCGGGAATTATTCCAAACCCTCCGTCAAGTTCAAATCTTGCCAGTGGATTACCAATTGGAACCTACGTTCTGACTATTCAGGACACTCTATGTTCAAATCAATACGAGTTTACTTTGATTCAAAATCCTGCAATAGTTTTTGCAGAATTTGGATCAGAGCCAGCTTATTGCAGAACGTTTAGTTATCAATCTGGAAATGGCGTTGTCTTTGCGTCCGCAGCGGGTGGTGTTCCGGATTATGCATATGAATGGGAAAACTTAGCCACGGGTGCAACGTCAAATAATACAACATGGGGTGGTTTGAACCCGGGTTCATATCAAATGACTGTGACGGATGATGTAGGTTGTACACTTGTTCAGACAATCGTTCTTGATTCATTAAATCCAATTGCTGATTTCGATGTCGTGTCTGATCAGCTTGATGCTAATTTAGAAGGCACATCAGTGGTCTGTGCTAACTTCATCAACCAATCTCTCAATTACACAAACTTAAATGATCCAAATGGTGATACCACTTTTTTCTGGGAGCTGGGATATAATCTTCCTTGGCAAATTACACATGATATTGAAGAAGTCTTTGATACATGTTATGATGCTGAAGCACAATTTGAAGTGTGTTTGGTTGTTCTGAATAAAAACGGTTGTACAGATACAGCATGTCAGATTTTGATTGTACATGATTTCCCAATTTTAATTGCTCCAAATGTTTTCACACCAGGTTCTGACGCTGCAAATAATGTCTTTGAATTTAACTCCAAAGCGGTTGCTATATCTGAATTCAGTTGCCTGATTGTAGATCGCTGGGGTAAAGAAATAATTTCATTTGATGCAATTACTGATTCGTGGGACGGCAACAACAAGAATGGTAAAAAATGTCCTGACGGAGTATATTTCTACACCTACAAAGGCACCGCTACAAATGGAACCAACTTTGAAGGTCAGGGAACTGTATCACTGATCAGCGGCGAATAAAGAAAACGGGTTTTCAACGCTGACTTTTTCACAAAATTTAAGTCTGATATAGATTCTTTGGGTCTGGGCGTAAATTATTATGTCTAATTTTAAACCCGGATGGCGCAAAACATAAATTCAACCAAAAAAGGATTACGAACGGCTTACGTTTCAACCGTAATTGGAATTGTGATGGTTCTTTTTATTACAGGTTTGGTGAGCTGGTTTGTGCTTGGATTGAATCATTTAAAAAACAACAAGATTGAAAGTTTTGAAATTGATTTGTTTTTTGAAAAATCTGTGAGTGATGTTGAATTGGGTGTGATTGAACAAGAGATTGCAGCCAAGCATTATGTTTCATCAGCTTCTTACAGATCAAGCGAAGAAGCCTGGGAAATTTTAAGTGAAGAAGTTGGAGATTCTGCATTGACTGTTATTGACAATGAAAATCCGCTAAACCAATCCATCATCATGACTCTGAAAAAAGATTATTTTTCATTGGATAGTTTAAGCTGGATTGAAAACGAACTGAAAGCAGCATATCCTGAACAACTCACTGAAGTATCATACAGAAAAGAAGATTTTCAAGATGTAAATACAAGCCTCCAAAAGATGGTTTATTTTGTTTTACTGATTGCACTCATGCTTTTATTTATTGCGATTGGAATGATCAACAACACCATTCGTCTTTCACTTTATTCAAAACGCTTTTTAATTAAGACGATGCAATTAGTTGGAGCTACGCCCGGATTTATCAGACGACCATTTATTTTATCAGCAATTGGCCAGGCTTTAATTTCAGGATTAATTGCCGGCTGTATGGTACTCGGTTTTCTGTTCCTTTTAGAGCGCTATGACCCTATTTTTCTTGACATGACAGACATTCGTATCTTTCTGATTGTGATGGTTGGAATTGTCTTATTAGGAATAATCATTACCGTTTTATCTACATATTTCGCTTTGCGTAAGTATCTTCGTTTAAATCTTGATAACCTATATTGAATTTTATGGCTGCTAATAAAGAAAAATTTGTTTTCGGAAAAAATAACATCATTTTGATTCTTGCCGGAATTGGTGTGACCCTTCTAGGATTTGTGTTGATGATTGGTGGTGGGTCGGAAGATCCGAATCAATTTAATGCAGATGAATTATTCAGCCCGATTCGTATCACGGTTGCTCCGTTTCTTGTAATTGCAGGATATTGCGTTGTGATTTACGGTATCATGAAAAAACCAAACATTCAGGCATAATCGATGACGCTGATTGAAGCGCTGATTCTCGCCGTTGTTGAGGGTCTTACTGAATTTCTCCCTGTGTCCTCTACCGGACACATGATCATTGCCTCTACCTTTATGGGAATTGCAAGTGATGAGTTTACTAAACTTTTCACGGTTGCTATTCAGTTTGGAGCCATTCTTTCAGTCGTTGTTTTATACTTCAAAAAATTTCTGCAGGGATTTAGTTTCTATTTCAAATTAGGCGTTGCATTTATTCCAACTGTAATTTTAGGTTTGCTTTTAAAAGATTCTGTAGATAGTTTACTTGAGAATGTAATGGTCGTCGCTATTGCTTTATTAATTGGTGGCATCATTTTACTTTTTGTAGACAAGTGGTTTGCAAAAAATGAAACTGAAGGAACTGAAGAAGTTTCCCTTAAAACAGGAGTTATTATTGGAACCATTCAGGCACTTGCCATGATACCTGGTGTATCCAGATCTGCCGCAACAATTATTGGTGGACTTACACAAAAACTAACTCGAAAAGCGGCAGCAGAATTTTCCTTTTTCCTTGCCGTACCAACCATGTTTGCCGCAACATTAAAATCAATGTGGGATAGCAAAGAACTACTTTCAAAATCATCCAACGATGAACTGATGTTGTTAATAGTTGGCAATGTTGCAGCGTTTGTTGTAGCCTATCTTGCGATCAAAACATTTATCGGATTTTTAAACCAAACACGGCTTCAAAATTTTTGGATACTACCGCATTGTTTTAGGTACTATTCTTTTGATTCTTATCCTCAGCGGATATAACTTAGAAATGATCTGATGGATTTTGTTTCAGGTGAAATTCTTTTAGTCAACAAACCCCTTCATTGGACTTCTTTTCAGGCCGTCAATAAAATCAGATATCACATCCGCAATCAAACCGGAGTAAAAAAAATAAAAGTAGGCCACGCCGGAACTTTAGATCCATTGGCAGATGGTTTGCTCATTATTTGCACTGGAAAAAAAACGAAAGAAATTGATTCATACATGGGACTTGAAAAAGTCTATTCAGGCATTATCACATTGGGCGCAACTACGCCATCCTATGATCTGGAAACAGAAATTGATCAGCGTTATGATTTAACAGGCATAACAGATGATCTGATCAAAAAAACGGCAGCACAAATGGTAGGTGAACAAGATCAGATGCCTCCCATTTTTTCTGCAAAACGCGTAGATGGAAATCGCGCTTACGATATGGCGCGGGCTGGTAAGGAAGTTGAATTAAAAACCAAACGCATAACCATCTCTAATTTTGAAATCACAGAAATCAATTTACCTGAGGTACATTTCAAAATTACGTGTTCAAAGGGCACGTATATTCGAAGCATTGCCTTTGATTTTGGAAGATTATTAAACAACGGTGGACATCTTTCTGCGCTGAGACGTGAAGCCATAGGCCAATTCTCTTTGCAAAACTCTCAAACCGTTGAGGAATGGGTTGAAACGATTGACAAACTCAGACCTATAAACAATTCGAAAGATTGATCTAGTCTTCAATCCATCTTTTCAATCAGAGCCATTATCTTTGCATCAGATGATTTCAGTAGATCAGATAAAAGATTGTGTCAAAAATGAAATGGTGATTTTTGAAGAGCGCTTCAAAGAGTCCCTTAAATCTGATGTTGCTCTGCTTGATAAAATCACACTTTACGTTATCAAACGTCAGGGCAAACAAATGCGTCCGATGTTTGTTTTTCTAACAGCAAAAGCACTTAACAATAATCAAGTTTCTGATTCTACTTACACCGCTGCATCAATGATCGAATTGCTGCACACCGCAACGTTGGTGCATGATGATGTGGTAGATGATTCCAATGAACGCCGCGGATTTTTTTCGGTGAATGCACTTTGGAAAAATAAAATTGCCGTGCTTGTCGGAGATTATTTATTGTCTCGCGGCTTGCTGTTATCGGTTGATAAAAATGAATTTCGTTTGCTTCAAATTGTTTCTACTGCTGTCAAAGAAATGAGTGAAGGCGAATTGTTGCAGATTGAAAAAGCAAGAAAATTAGATATTACTGAAGAAGTTTATTTTGATATCATCCGTCAAAAAACAGCATCGCTGATTGCATCGTGTTGCGCAGCGGGTGCAGCTTCAGTTACAAATGATGAAGCAACTATTGCAAAGCTGAAACGCTTTGGTGAATTGGTTGGTTTGGCTTTTCAGATTAAAGATGATATTTTCGATTATGGCGATGGGGATAAAATTGGTAAGCCTACCGGCAATGACATTCGTGAACGCAAAATGACTCTGCCTTTGATTTATGCATTGAAAACCGGCTCAGAAGAAATCAGACGAGAACTCATCAACATTGTAAAAAATCACAACGAAGAAGGTAAACATATCAAACGTGCCATTCAATTAGTAGTGGATAGCGGAGGTGTAAAATATGCTTACGACAAAATGATTGTAATCAAAAATGAGGCGCTTGCTTTACTTGATGATTTGGCAGACAGTGAAGCCAAAACAGCCCTGATTGGGCTAGTAGAATATACCGTTTATAGAGATAAATAACCATGAAGTATTTTTCGTTTTTTCTAATTCTTTTTGCGTTGATGAGTTGTAATAACTCAGCTGAAAATGAAGTTGCCGAAATCGAAACAAACATAAAATCAGATGAAACCGAATCTGCGCAAATAAGCAAACCGCAAAATTCTGAGGTTAAACCCGGTGAATATTTTGAGTACCATGAAAGCGGTGGTATAAAAATTCGCGGATTCTACAACGATAACTTAACCCGTGAAGGTCTGTGGCTCTCTTACTATGAAAACGGAACCAAGTGGAGTGAAGCTTATTATTCAGAAGGAAAACGAAACGGCCACAACATTACATTCTACCCAAGTGGAAAAATCAGATTTGTCGGCGAATACAAAGACGATAAAAAAACCGGAACCTGGACTTTCTACGATGAGGCAGGCGTAGTCACCAAAATTGAAAATTTTTAGTCCCTCCAGTACACTATTTCTGCCTGAATCTCGTCATAGATTACAGCAGGCTCAACCAAATTCACATTTGGCAGTTTTCAGAATAGGTTAAATCTGTGGTTATTAGTATATTTGATTTACGTCAAATGCGCAACTAAAATGCGAGTTCAAACGTTTAGACAGATAAGTAACATGTTAAAAACTGATTCAGCCATTTAATGAAAAACTGGCTTCTGGCAATTCTTACTCTTGTTTTTACCTCAGCAATGGGGCAAAATGAGATATGGATAAAACCCAACAAAGGCCAGTGGCATGACAATGTAGAATTTCTGATCAACATTCCGGGTGGACAAATGTTTCTTGAGAACAATGGCTTTACATACGCACTGACCAACTACAGTGAAGTACTTGATCACAACCACGGCGATGAGCACGGACACGATGAATTAAGATCACATGTAGTGCGCACAAATTTTATCGATGCAAATCCAAAACCAATCTTTGAACAAATTGATCCATCACCATTTTATGAAAATTACTTTTTAGGAAATGATTCTACAAAATGGGTATCTAACAGCTATGCTTATCATCAGGTAAATTATTTGTCTCTCTATCCAAATTTAGATTTGCATATGTATGAGGCAAATGCAACCTTGAAATACGATGTTGTAGTTCATCCGGGTGGAAACCCTGCAGATTTTAAAGTAGAATACAGCGGGCAAGACAAATTGAGTATCGTAGAAGATCGCCTGATCATTGAAACCAGTTTGGGTGAGATTATTGAAGGGAAACCAAAAGCGTATCAAATAATTAACGGCAAAGAAATTGAAGTATCTTGTTTTTATCAACTTGATGGCAACATCATGCAGTTTATTTTGCCGGAAGGATATGATCAAACAGTAGATTTAATAATTGATCCGGACCTTACCTTCTCTACGTTCACCGGTTCATCTGCTGACAACTGGGGAATGACAGCTTGCCCGGATATCAATAAAAATTTAGTCGCTGCAGGAATTGTGTTTGGAGCTGGTTATCCAACTTCAACAGGACCATTTGACGGATCATTTAACAATGGGCAAGTGGATGTAGGTTTGACAAAATTTAATTCAAGCGGATCAGGAATAATTTTCTCCACTTACTTAGGTGGTAATGGTGCTGAAACACCACATAGTTTGATTGTAAACGCAGCCAATGAACTTTATGTTTTTGGCGCAACTTCCTCTTCAAACTTTCCAGTAAGCGCAGGTGCCTATCAAAGCGCTCACAATGGTGGAACCTTTGCAGTAGTCGATGGAATAAATTTCACTTCGGGTACAGATATCTACCTCACTAAGTTTTCAGCAGCAGGTAATGCTATTCTTGGAAGCACCTACCTTGGTGGTAGTGGCAATGATGGCATATCAACCGGAACATCCGTTGCTTTTAATTACGGTGATCAACTCCGCGGTGAAGTAATGGTTGATGCCAATTTTGTTTACATCACCTCCACTACTGAATCAGGTAACTTTCCGGTTGTAAGTGGATTTGATAATTCACTAGGCGGCACGCAAGATGCTATTGTTGCTAAATTCAACTCAAACCTCTCTTCACTTTTATGGAGCACCTATCTTGGCGGAAGCGGATTGGAATCCGGAAACTCGGTGCAACTTGCATCCAACGGTGACATTTTTGTGGCTGGCGGAACGACAAGCAGCAATCTTCCAAATACGGCAGGACAATTGAACCCAAGTTTCAAAGGTGGAACTACCGATGGATATGTCATTAAATTTCCTGCGCCAACTTATGCTGCGCCAAAAGCTACTTATTTGGGAACAACTGATTATGATCAGGCCTATTTTGTTCAATTAGACATTGATGATTTTGTCTATGTGTATGGCCAGACGAAAGGAGCGTATACAGTAACACCTGGCCATTATGTGAATGCCAACAGCGGTCAATTTATTCATAAGTTGAACAACAGCTTAACAACTACTGAATGGTCATCCGTTTTTGGGCGCGGTAGCGGCAACGAAGAAATTTCTCCAACTGCATTTTTAGTAAGTGATTGTTATGAAATTTATGTTGCAGGATGGGGTGGTGTGACTAATTCAACCAACTCGTCTGCAACAAATAGCACCACAACAGGATTTCCAGTTACCAGTGACGCCTATCAATCAACAACGAATGGCAGTAATTTTTACCTTGCTCTTTTTACCAAAGACATGGTCAGTTTAAAGTATGCCACATTTATGGGAAGTCTAAATGGTTCGAACGATCACGTAGATGGTGGAACAAGTCGATTTGACAAACAAGGAGGCGTCTATCACGCCGTCTGTGCCGCTTGCGGAGGTAACGCAAATGGATTTCCAACAACCGCAGGAGTGTTTTCTCCTACGAATAACAGCGGCAATTGCAACATGGCAGCTTTTCTCTTTGAGCTATCAAAAATTGAAGCAGTACTTGGAACAGGTTCCCCAATTATATGTATTCCCGATCCGGTCATTTTTGAAAATAATAGTGAAAATGGTAATTCCTATTATTGGGAATTTGGTGATGGCGGAACATCTACTGACTACGCGCCCACACATTATTACACCAGTCCGGGATTCTACACAGCCATGCTAGTGGTCTATGATACAAGCGGATGCTACTCACCGGACACAGCCTATGTAGACGTCGAAATTCAAACGTTATTGGCAGAAGCCGGATCGATATCTGATACAATTTGCCCAGGTGAATCTGTTCAACTTTTTGCGACTGGAGGTTCGACATATTCATGGGGGCCGGCCTCCGTACTTGATAATCCGTCCAGTGCAAATCCAATCGCTACTATTTGGGAGGAAACTACATTCACAGTAAATGTTGTAAGTGATTGCGGCTCGAGTACGCTGGAAGTAACCGTTTATGTATTTGGTGCCGATGCAACGTCTAGTCCTGACACAGCAATATGCGTTGGCGAAAGCGCACAACTCTTTGCCGGCGGCGGTGATTCGTATACGTGGAACCCGCCAGTTTCACTCGACGATCCAACAAGTCCAACACCAATCGCAACTCCACTTATAACTACTTATTACATTGTAGAAATTGTTACTCCTGAAGGTTGTCATATTTTTGACACTACAAAAGTGTTGGTTGATCAAGATCTGCCTTACCCTAATTTAGTCGATGAAGTTACCATCTGCAAAGGTGAAAGCATTCAACTTGCAGCCGGCGGTGCAACCTCGTATCTTTGGTCACCTAACTACAATATAAGTGCAACCAATATTTACAATCCAATCGTCTCTCCAATCGTTGATACATCTTATGCGGTTGCATTTACGAATGCGTGTGGAACTACTCATGACACTGTTGATGTTTATATTATTGAAGTGAATGGAACAGTGAATCCAGATACAATTATTTGTCCTGAAGGGCAAGCTGTATTGTCGGCATCCGGCGGTGTTAGTTATAGCTGGACACCTACGGGAAGTTTATCTGATCCACACGACTCTATTACCAATGCAAATCCTACCACACCTACTTTATATACGGTTACAATAACAGATAACTACGGCTGTTCGATTTCATTAGTGACATTTGTCGATCTTTACGAATCGCCTATTATTACCGTATCACCCGAAGTCTATGCCATTCAAGGTGATACAATCGGAATCTGGGCGAATGGCAATGGAACGATTATCTGGACCCCACCAATTTATACATATTGTGTTGAGTGCTTTGAAAACTATGTTTATCCTCCAACCGAAATGATTTATACGGCTACACTCACAGATGTAAATGGATGTATTGCATCTGACATTGTTCCGATTTATTACGATCCATTGATTTATGTTCCAAATGCTTTTACGCCAAACTCAGATCAGTGGAATCAGTATTTTCAGGCAGTCACTCATAACATCGCATCTTTTGAAATGCTCATATTTAATCGCTGGGGGGAAATTGTGTATACCACTTCTACTGTAGATCATAACTGGGATGGAACTTACAATGGCTACAAAGTTCCCGACGATGTTTATGTTTGGCAAATTAAGTATGTTGACTTAAAAGGAAATGAAAATATCTTGCGCGGTCATGTTACTGTTTTGAAATAAAATCACATTTTGCCTTTACGATTCTCACAACTAAAAATTTCTGAGTATGGATATTAGAAAATTATTTTCAAAACCGTCGGTTCTATTTTTTGCAATCGCAATTTCTTCGATTACCGCGCAAGCTAAAAGCTACAGCTATATAGACGGCAATAACAATGACTATGAAATCACATCCGATAGTGTTTTCTATTCACCTGTCAAACCGGTTGAAAGTTCGTCTGGAGAATATTCCGGCGGAAATCCAGCAAGAGTAAAAATCAGCAGTGAACAATTTCTGAAAATCGAACTGATTATCAAATCAATCTTAAAAGATAAAAGCAATTTTATAAAAACAAGACTGATGGGTTGCGGCACGTTAATCGTTGGCAAAAAGATAACCTATATCAACAGTGCATCATTGCTGAAGGCCGAATTAGAAAAAGAATTGAAATCTTATCTGAACTAATTCAGAAAATCTGGTCCTTATTTCTCATCCGTAAAACGAGGATCGGTTTCCATAACATGTCCGCATTGTTTGCATGTTCGCAGATCAACTGAATTATAAAATTCTCTGAAGCGTGGCTGAAAATCTTTCTCAACGTTTTCTAATTCAAAATACGTTTCGTGAAGTTTAGTATTACACTTATCACAAAACCAAAGTAAGCCGTCTCTGAAATTAGTTCCTTTTCTGACGCATTCAATAACAAGGCCTACAGTGCCTGCTGGGCGTGATGGGTTATGTGGTGTATTGGAAGGCAATAAAAACATATCGCCTTCTTTAATTTCAACTTTACGCGCTTTTCCGTCTTCCTGAATAGTCACCGAAATGTCACCTTCCAGCTGATAAAAAAGTTCTTCCGTTTCATTGTAATGATAATCTTTTCGTGCGTTTGGGCCACCTACAATCATCACAATATAATCACCTGATTCAGTATAAAGATTTTTGTTTGAAACAGGTGGTTTAAGAAGATCTCGATTTTCTTTGATCCAGTTTTTGAGATTGAATGGAGCACGAATTGCCATAGAAATTAATTTGATGGAAAGATATAAAAAAAAACGTCCCAGCCTGCCTAAGCAAACTGGGACGTAAGTTTTAAAAGATTGTAATTAGTGTTTTACAACGCGTACTTCTTGAACAGAAGCTTCAGTTGTAATACGCACGATATACAGTCCTCTTTGAACATTGTTCATGTCTAAAGCATAGTTACCATAAACACCGTTCACTTGAACAGCGCTGACTACTTTACCTTGAACATCCAACACTTCAATTACACCTGTTTCGATTGATAGATTTTGAATTGTCAATACATCTGTAACCGGGTTAGGGTAAACAGAAATACGTACTGTTTCATTTCCATCAACCCCTAAACAGCTGATCAATGTTACTGTTACAACTGATGTATCATTTGGACAGAATCCATTTGAAACCACGTATTCGAAATCATAAGATCCAGCAAGAGTTGTCTCAGAAGGAGTCCAAAGACTTCCATCCAAATCACCTTCACCAGAAACATTTGTCCATGATCCACCAAGATCAATTGATCCAGACAATCCATCAGTCAAGTTGATTGATGACCAGTTTGTACAGTTGTCATCAATTGTACCATCGCTACCAGCTGAAGAAGCAGGATATAATGTAATAGTAGCAATCGTAGTATCTGTTGTACACGCAGTAGTTACGATATATTCAAAATCGTATGTTCCATCAGGCAATAAACCTAAGTTCAAATCAGAACCTGAAATAGCACCTTGGTTTGGTAAAAACTCCCAGGCACCATTAGTTTCACCTTGAGTAATAACTGTATTCAAATCAAGGGTATTATCTACACGGCAAGCGTCAGTTGTACCATCTGTTCCAGCATCTGGAATACAAATATCAATACATACTTGATCAATCAACATATAATATCCATCTAAACCACCAGTTGGCATGTGGAACGCAATATAACAATCTCCACCATAAGCGCTCAAATCAATTGTTTGGTTAGTATAAGTTGCGCTCGAGGCCGTTGTCAAAGGAAGTATTACATCCACAAAATCTGCAGGAGTCTTACCACCGTTTGTAGAAATTCGTACTTCAAAATTATTTGGCTCTCCAACAGTATATGATCTGTAATAGAAACTCATAATTTCATTGTTTGTCAATGTCATTAATGGTGTAATTAACCAATCATCATTATTACCTCCGTTAAAGTCAGTATAAATTTGAGCACCTTGGTCACCAGTATAAGGTACTAATGTTCCATTCATAGTCCAAGCGTCTCCATCAGCATTTGTGTTCAAAACTGTCCAACAAGCTTCTGTTGGCGAATCTGAATTAAATGACTCACAAAATCCTTGAGCAACAATTGGATCACAAAGTGTAGTTTGAGATACAGAAACCCATGTACCAGCAGTTGTCGAACCACCACAGTTTGCAGCTACGTAGAAATCATAATCTGTAAATCCATCCAATCCACTTGCAATATGTGTAGGGCTTGAAACGATTGCAGAACCAACTTCAGTTCCTGTTCCAGGAGTGAAACCAGCTAATCCCCATTCTACATACCACTGCGTTTCTGAACCATTACCAGTCCATGAAAAATCAACCATGTCATAATTAAAATCATTTACCGTTACGCCACTTGGGGCAAGAGCGTCACCAACGGTTAACAAATAAACACCACTTTCCAATAGGAAAAAATCTTGTACAATAACATCATGATCACCAACAGTTAAGTCAGTCGGAATAGCACCGAACGCACCGCCATCAACAGAATACAAGAATGGTCCAGTACCGCAAGTCACTGTGCCAAGCGTGAATGTACCGTCGTTTCCATTATTACAAGTCACCGGAACCGCAGTCAGAGCTACGTTAACAGCAGCAACAGTAACTACTATTTCTGTAGCATTGCTGTAGCAACCATTCAAATAAGACATTGCATAAAAGAAGTATTCACCCTCAGTTGATGTATTTGGAAGTACGGAAGTACCAACTGTTTCAAGCGGAGACCCGTTCGCAACGAATGTTCCACCTGAAGCCGCATCAAACCACTCAACTGAATATGTCCCTAATGGAACCGTATATGGCAGAGTATTTGCAAGGGAGTTTCCACTAGCAACTAGTGCCAAAGATTGATTTAATATAGTAAACGAACACTCACTAACAAATGACCCTATTGCATTGAATTGTGTTGTAACAACAGATCCATCTGTCACAGGGAAGGTCAATTGACCTGATGTCCCCGAAGCTAGTGTAACACCTGTTAAAACAGCAACGCCATCTACGTACACATTGATTGTATTTCCACTCCAACCATCTCCCCAACTATCTATCATATTAAGCGTGTAGGTATAACTAATAGCACCACCGATTGGGCTTGCGTTAACTACAACTGAAGAACCGCTAACACAGCTAAAGGCTAATGGAGTTGTAGTTGTAGGAGCTTGCGGAATAATAGTACTTACAGTAACGGCAACTCCTGAAGCAACAGACCAACATGAGCTAGCAATGTCAAATGCGCGAACATAATATGTACCTGATGCAGTTACAGGGTAATCAGTTGTAGCATTGTCGGTTTGAAGGATACCAAATTGATCAGTTCCTTGCCAGTAATATTCTACACCAAACGGAGCAGCAGCTACCGAAATTGTAGTTCCATCACTTACGCAGGCAGGATTCATTGCTGCAACAGGAGCAGGAGGCGCAGCAGCAGTTGGGAAATCAGACACAACTATTGAAGATGAGTTTACTGACCATACTCCAGCCACTGTGTGCAAAGCACGCAAATAATACGTACCGTTAGCAAAAATTTGATAAGGACCAGCATACAAATTTGCAGTGCTAGTGCCTGCTGCAGAAGATTGCCAATACCATTCCACGTCTGTAGCAGGTGTTCCAACTACATCAATAGTCGTTCCAACCGCACAATCCGGTGTTCCGGGAGCCTGGGTAGGCGTTGGCGGTGTAGCAATGTTTGGCGTGCCATTCAATGTGAATGTACCAGGACATGGACTATTTGGCGCTGGATAAGTATCAAACATGATATAGTAAGTAACACCTGCCGTTAATGTTCCAGGAACCACAAGTGTTTTATACGAAGTGCTGCTTGTAATATTTGCAACACAAGTTCCACCAGAAGTTGGACAACCAGCATAAATGAATATACCCGTCCAAGTAACGCCATTATAGGCTATTGTGACGCCTGTATAATCAACTAGAGGAGTCCAAGCATAAAGCGCCTCTTGTCCACCGACATACGAATTGCTCCCGCAAACCGTGACGTTGCCAGAGTTCACATCCTTTCCCGCACCACAAGTTAGCGCTTGCACATACGGCATAGTGGGTGCCCCAGGTATTACCGAAGCACTACCACACACTGTCGAGAAGCCCGACTGAGCAATAATGATAAGCCCTACCGTAAATAGTAAGAATTTTTTCATAATAAATTAAAGTTTAAGTTCAGCGCAAAGTTAAGCACCTTCATACAGCCCTTGTTCATTTTGTTTATAAAATTATGGGGCAAATCCAAGAGTGATTCCAATATTCAGTTCGATTTAGATAAGAATTAATTGTTAGATTTTAAACACAGAATTCTGCTTGCAAACAAAACAAAAACAAAGTATCCGTTTAAAAATTTAACATTTTCTTAAGATCGGTGCTCACTTAGGGAAAATTCCATTGACCCGAATGATGTTATTTTCTTATTGAAAACTTACTATCTCGTTCATTTAAAAACATAATAGCAATCCAATAATATTTAATTGGGTTGTCCTCAAAAACTTAGGAAAATTAATAACAAAATGGTCAGAAGCATTCACCTCGCGAAATTTGGCCCCAATGGAAATGTCAAAATCAGGCTTATCGACAAAATATCTTGAACACAGGAGGCTTGGTTACTTATAAACGATTACTTGCTGATTGTTTGATCCAATAACCAGCAAGTTATTCAACCAAATAATATCCTTTACATCTCCATTTGCAAAAAAACCGGACACACTTGGAGCCAGTTGAGTGAAGTTGCCTTTTCCATCGCCTAATAACACTACTCCCCTTCCACCATCGTAGCGGATTGTTTCCACTTCTGCTCCAAAATTATTTCCAGCTCCTACAATATCCATGTGTCCGTCCTGATTAAAATCTGAGACAACGGTTTTATTGAGTGGACCAAATTGAGCATAAACGGGAAGAGGTGTTAGCGTAAACGAATTTCCATTACTTAAAAGTATACAAGATCTAAATTCATAAGCTGAATAATGAAGAGCCGTTTTCAATTTATCTTCTCCATATATTTTTTTCAAATCTGCAGTTGCAAAATCAGAATAGGTTGGGAATTTTTGTTGAATAAAAGGCATTTGTTCACTTGAACATTGTCTACCACGAACTGGATAACAAACACCATCCTGATATTTTCCAAGTACAATATCATAGGTTTTATTTTCATCAAAATCTGCGCAATAAATTTCTAAAGGATGATCAACTGTTGGGTGAAATTTATTGTTCTCTCCAACATTTCCAACCACATAATCATTTTTTCCATCACCATTAAAATCACCCACTGAAATTGAGTTCCACCAACCATTGGTTTGTGCCATTCCCATCTTTGAAGTAGCGTTTACAAATTGACCGTTTGCATTTTCAAAAAATGAAATTGGCATCCATTCACCTACACACAACAAATCTAAATCACCATCTTTATCGTAGTCATCAAAAAGAGATTCTGTGATCATTCCCGGACTCATTAAGTCAGGTGAATTTTCTGTGACTTCTTTAAAAATTCCAGCATTATTCTGAAGCAAAAAACTTCTTGGTGCAAAAGGATATACACCTGGAACTTGTCTTCCCCCAACAAATAAATCAAGATCACCATCCTTGTCATAATCACCAGAACACAAGCGCTGTCCTGACGACTCCATTTTTGGTAATCGAGCTACAGTTTCATTTGTGAAATTTCCTTTCCCATCATTGATGTAAAGTTGATCTTGCATCAAGGGCGAATTAAAAGCATATTCATTTGAACCACTCACAACATATAAATCCTGATCACCATCTGAATCTGCATCAAAAAATAACGAGCCTAATTCTTCACGCGCAATTTCTTTTTTCCAAGGCCCTGATTTTTCAGTGAAATTTCCAGAAGAATTTTGAATGTATAAAGATCCTGTTGAACCAATAGAACCAGATATATAAAGATCTTGTATTCCATCTCCGTCAGCATCACCTTTTGACATAAAGGGCCCAAGTTGCGACATTTTATTTGGCAACAAAATCTCACGTTTAAAATCATCAAAAATCATTTCACGATGAACATGTTTTAAAGGAGAATTTTTTATCAATTCAAAAATTGGTTTTTCAATTTCTTTCACTTTTGGCTGATACGATTTTGCATGTGCATATTTTATTTCAATCAACTGATTTGTTTTTACATTTTCCAATTCAACAGATTTTTTATCCGGCCAAATTACCTCAACCTTGTCAACAGAATTAACTATTCCCAAACCAAAGTGAACAATGGGCTCAACACTGGATTGATAACCACGTTCAATTTGAAACTCGCGGTATTGAATTTGCTCACCCATTGTCAGTTTAATTTTCACACCAAGTCCCATTTTGTTGTTTTCCGCGCCTGAAATTTTTAATCGTAAATATTGATTTGGTGATTTCAGATCATTGCGTATGACAGAAGAAACTTCATCCATATTGTTAACTGCCAAATCTAAATCACCATCATTGTCAAAATCTGCAAAAGCAACACCGTTTGAGTTTACAGGTTGATTCAAATTCCATTGATCTGTCACTTTTTCAAATTTTAAATCACCCACATTTTTGAACATGTAATTTTGAATTTTTGTTGCGGGCAATAATTCAAGTGCTGCTTTAAAATCTGTTTTCTGTGTTTGATTTTGTTTAATTTGATTGGTTGCATCTACATCACGTGCATCACGTTTGTAACCATTGGTGATAAACAAATCCAGCAAACCATCGTTGTCAAAATCAGCAAACAAAGGCGCCCAACTCCAATCTGTTTTTGAGATACCGGCGAGTTGACCAATTTCTGAAAAAGTTCCGTTTCCATTATTTAATTGAAGCGCATTAAACATGTATTGATAATGAAAACCACTTTGAACAGATGCCCAAAATTTTTTAATATTCATTCCGCCCATATTTTTTTTAGAGCGCGCATGATCTTCACTCACCATGTCTAGCGTAATAATGTCTGGCAGCTCATCGTTATTAAAATCTGCAATGTCATTTCCCATCGAGTAATTTGAAATATGCTGCGTGCGTTGCCAGATTTCATTTTTAAATGTTCCATCTCCTTGATTCATATACATAAAATCAGGCGCAGAATAATCGTTGGAAACATAGATATCCTGATAGCCATCATTGTTCAAATCTGAGATTGCTAAGCCTAATCCAAATGCGTAATTGTAAATGCCCGCTTGTTTTGTAACATCTGTAAATTTTCCATTGTCGTTGCGCAGCAGTACATCCGTAAATTCATCAAAAGCATTTCGCATATCTTGAACACTTGCCGGGCGTGTCGTTGAACTCACATTGATTTGGTTGTATAAATGATTCATGACATATAAATCCAAATCTCCATCATTGTCATAATCGAAAAAGGCAGATTGCGTTGTATTCTTTTTTACATCAACTCCGTATTCAGCTCCTTGTTCTGTAAAAGTTAAATCACCATTATTAATATAAAGAAGATTAGCCAGTAGATTTTTGTCAGCCGGTAAACCTGAACGCGAAACATAAATATCTAAAAACCCATCATTATTGATATCCACCATGACCACGCCGGTACGCCATCCTTCATTGGCTTTTGGACCTATTGCTTTTTCTGTGATATCTTCAAATTTCATATTGCCTTTGTTGAGATAAAGCTTATCTGAAACTTGATTTCCGGTGTAGTAAAGATCAGTTAATCCATCATTGTTAATATCACCTGCAGCAACACCGCCACCATTATAAATGTATTCGTAATTAAAGAGATTAAATGAATCCGTTTCTGTAATCGCATTTGTAAAATGAATACCTGATTCTTCAGCTGTCAATGTATTAAATGACATGGAGTGTGCTGTTGAATCTTTTACTTGATCAGCATCAGAATTTCCACCTGAGCAACCACAAACAATAAAAGTCAATAGCAGCGAATAAAGAAATTTGGTAATCATACAAAAGCAGTTTGAGTAAACTTACGACTTTTTCAGATGTGAAATTCAAGTCTGATAAAACGAGTCGTAAGTTCTGGTCGCGAAGGCCCGAAGGCTCAAAGTTTCACAAAGAAAATTCGGATTCACTTAACAATTGTTCTTACTTTTGAGGAAATAAAATTGATATGAATTTAGATCTTCAAAATAAAACGGCATTGGTTTGCGGAAGCACGCAAGGAATTGGAAAAGCTGCGGCATTGGAACTTGCAAAGCTGGGTGCCAACATTATTCTGCTTGCGCGTGATGAAGTGAAATTGAAATCAACTTTATCAGAATTGGATTCCAGCAAAGGACAAAAACATACTTACCTGTCAGCAGATTTTGGACAGACTGCAGAACTTGAAAAAAAATTGGCTGAATTTTTAAAAGATAAATCCGTAGAAATTTTAGTTAACAATACAGGTGGTCCCGCTGCCGGACCTGTCAACACAGCTTCTTTGGAAGAGTTTAGAGTTGCATTCAACATGCACCTAATCTGCAATCACATTTTGGTTACCGCAGTAAAAGATAAAATGATTGCCGCAAAATATGGGCGCATTATCAATGTAATTTCAACATCCGTAAAACAACCTTTACCAAACTTAGGTGTTTCAAATACCATTCGTGGAGCGGTTGCAAACTGGAGTAAAACATTAGCCAGCGAGTTGGGCCAATTCAACATCACCGTGAACAACGTTCTACCTGGTGCAACAAATACGGTGAGATTAAAATCTATCATTGAAAATAAAGCTGCAAAAACAGGTGAAAAATACGATGACATTTTAAAGCACATGGCAGATGAATCACCGATGAAACGTGTTGCCGAACCTGAAGAAGTTGCAAATGTTATTGCCTTTTTAGCATCACCCGCTGCAAGTTATGTGAATGGAATTAATGTTCCGGTTGACGGAGGGAGAACTAAAAGTCTTTAGTCATCATCGCATCATACGCACATTGATGCACTTTTTTTCGAATACCATACTGTAGGTTTTGTTATCCACTTTCGGATGAACTGCATTTGAAAGATAGATGTAAATCAAATCATGTTCTGGATCAACCCACAAACAAGTTCCTGTAAAACCGGTATGACCATACGTACTTAACGAAGCATTCTCAGACATTCCAAAAGACACAGAACCCATCGAAGGTTTATTAAATCCTAAACCGCGGAAACAATTTTCCTGACGGGCGGTAAATTTGTCAACGGTCTCTGCTTTCAGATAACGCTGTCCATTGTAAACACCTTTATTCAATAACATCTGAAATAAAATTGCAAGATCATTAGCAGTAGAAAAAATTCCGGCGTTACCTGCAATTCCACCATGCAGCGCGGCGTTTGGATCATGCACATGTCCATGTAAAAGTTGTTTTCTCCAAAAGGTTTCGTTCTCTGTAGGCACAATTAAATCTCGGCTAAAAAATTTCAAAGGACGGTATCTTGTGTGATTCATGCCAAGAGGTTTGTAAAAAGTAGTGTACAAATATTCTTCGTAGAGATTTTTGTCCTTCAGTTGTTTTTTAGTTTGTGTGAAACCAAATTTTTCAGGATTTTTATCAATGAAACTCTTGAACATAAAATACAATGTATTCATGTTTACATCGCTGTAATGATATGATTTATCAGGATTCAAGTAAATTTGATTTAAACGTAGCCACATGGAATCTTGTTGTTCCTTTTCGAGATAAAAACCTTCAGCAACTTCGGTTGTATAAACTGTATCCGGTCTGTCACAATAGAACTTATCATAACGTCCAACATCTGCACTTGTGTAACGCATATATTTTATAATTGGAAATCCAGCAGGCATTCCACTAGTGTGCGTAAATAATTCTTGAAATGTGATGTTACGAATAGTACTGGGAAATCGCAAATGTTGTCTCAACGAATCGGGTAAATATTGTCCTAAACTATCATCCAATTCATAAACACCCATCTCATATAATTTCATTCCTACTAAGGTTGTAGAAACAACTTTTGTGAGAGATGCTAAATCATACATTGAATTTTCTGTCACTAATTTATCACCAACATAAGTGTGCTTTCCAAATACACGATCATAGATAATACATCCGTCCTTTGCAATCAATACCTGTCCCCCTGGAAAAGCATGATTGCTCATACAATTACTCATCAAACCAGAAATACGTGCTAGCGTATCCGAATCGATTCCACAGAAATTTGGATCCGTTCTGGCAAGTACTTTTTTCTCTGTATAAATTCCTTTAACCAATGAATCAGGAGATGCAAAATCTCCATTCAAAGAAAGACGTGAACATAGTTGCTGAACAAAAATAGAATTATCAAAATCTGTCATCGAAGGATAATAAATCAAATGTGCACACTGCTTCAAATCACCATAGTGTTCTGGGTTTGAGAATGCGACCAACACATTGTCGTCTGCTTTTATTTTTCCAAGATCCAACAAAATTTCTTGTGAACAGGTGTCATCAATCATGATCACTTTATTGCCTTTTGATTTTGCAATTTCTTCAATGGATTTACGATCGATTTTTTTTGTGATGAATGAAACACCACAATCTGTTTTTACTTTTTGCCCAACCTTAATTTCATCTGAAGCATAGACACTAAATTTTCCTTTGAAGGGAATTAGTTTTTTTTCATTTCGAATAAGTGCGGTTGATTTTGCCTGCATATTCAACGCAATGTGATTTAGCTCCTGCGTTGGGTTTACAAAAGGTTGATGGTTGATTCGAACTGCTTTGCGAATCAGGATACGTCGCGTACTTTCGTCCATGATTTTTTGACCATCTTCTGATGGTTTCCAAGTCGAAAATGTTTCGGGTGATTCTAATCTTTTAAAAACAAAATCTGCTCCATGAGCAAGCAATTCATTTATGGCTTGCTCTCTACTTTTAACCACAAACAATCCTTTATAATCATTGACGTTTCGGTATGACTCAAAATTTACAGTATCATAAATATTCAAATCAACAAAAAGAGAATGATCCGTACCTTTTAAGTAATTAAGAAAATCATCAAACTCTTCTTTGGCGTTGCGATCATCAAAATTGGCGACAATGGGACTAATGCCTTGTTTTTTTGAAAGTGTATCGAGCCAAATTAAGTTCTGTTTGTCCAGTTTAATATTCAATACAAAATTCAATAAATGATATCCGGCTTCATCAAAAAACTGAGTGTAATCTGTTTTGCGATTGAGTTTATTTACCTGCCAGAATGGATAAGGCTTTGCATCTATCAAATCAAAATAGTCTGCGAAGAAAAAGGGTTGAAGTAATTGATGCGTATCTAATCCTGATTTCAAATTTTGAATGCTGTCTGGATGCCATCCTGAAAAGTAAATTGCACCGGGTTGATTGGCTACAATCCATTTACACAAACTATCTGAAGCATTTTGATACTGCGCCGGAATTTCAATAATTAAATGCTGAAAATATTTTTGCTTTTCAGACAATCCACCCAGAATTAAATCTGCCCAAGCTGCGCCGCTAAGATCTTCCTTTTCTTGTGTGGATACAATTTCTGATTCGCCTCCGCATGACAGCAGGAAGGTTGAAATTAAAATGAAAATTAAATTTTGAATTCTGCGTTTTAACATGCTGGTTAACATTCCGTAACCAAATGTACAAACATTAACGAAGCAGGGTTATATGTCCTGTATATTCGTGAGGCATTAATTCACGATCGACCACAACTGCTTTGTAAACAAAGACCGCATCCATCGGAATACTGCCATTATAAGTGCCATCCCATTTGAAATAGATGTCAGTTGTTTCATACACAAGATTACCCCAACGATCAAAAATCTGGAATAAGAATTCAGTTGAACCAATTACACTTACTTCATATTGATTGTTGAATCTATCTGCATTTGGTGTAAACGTGTTTGGAGCATAGAAATAAAATTCTGGTTTGATATAGATTGGTTTTGTCACTGTATCGGTACAACCAATTTCATTATATGCTACCAAAGTAATATTATACCAACCCCAATGTCCATAAGTAGTAACAGGGGAATGCATAATCGATGTTTCGCCATTATTCAAATCCCACCAATACGTGACTCCACCTTCAGACAAATTTTGGAATGAGACAGGCAAATCTACCATCGGTTCATTTGTAAGAACTGTGAAATTGGCATTTGGCCTGATTACTTTGACAAGGGTTTGTCCGTCTATATGATATGTATGACAAGCATCTTCAACCGAAACAGTATAGATTTTTGTATATTCGGGAGAGACCAAAACCGAGGAAGTTGTTTCACCTGAATGATGCCAGTAGTAGGTATAGTTTCCAAGGCCTTCTGATGCTACCACAAAAATATTTGCAGTATCGCCGGGACAAATCAACTGATCAGGACTCATTGCGAGTTCAAGTACGGATGCTATGACAGTAACTGTCACTTCTGATTCTATAGGTGATCCACAACCATCTTCAATCAATACAGTATAAGTTGTGGTCACCATTGGCGAAACGTTCACGCTAGAGCTAGTTGATAAAATAGTTGAACCGTTGGTCCATGAATATGTAAACGTTCCTTCACCACCGGTTGCCTCTGCAAATAAAACCAACGGAGTATTTGGGCATAAAACCGAAGTATCAGGAATTGTATTAACCACGATCGGCGGATAAACAGGAACCGTTATCGTTCCATTATCACTGGCAGGATCGCCCAAACAAAAATCAGTTACAGTAGCGGTGTATGTGGTTGTAACATTTGGTGATGCTAAAATTGTACTCGTGGTTTCTCCAGTACTCCAAACCACAGAAAAAGGTTGTATTCCACCAGTCACTGTTGGCTGCAACAAAAACTGTTCTCCGGGACAATGAGCGGCATAATCAGCCAGTGATACTTGCAACGGCGCTGTATTTTTGATCACAAGTTGCAGTGTAATAAAATTACTGTTTCCACATGGATCCGGTTGATCTAATTGAATGATAATGGTTTCATCCCCTTCCCCGATCATGTCCTGAAATGCTTCTATGGACATGGTTGCTGTTGTTTGCCCAGCGGCAAAAGTTACAGATGCTGGAATATTTGTATAATCTGTACCTTCCGTTGCGGATCCAGAAACGATAATTGGAATAGTTTGCGCAACCAAAGCAGCTGTAGCCGAGCGGGTAATGGTCACTGTTGCAGTTTCACATCCTTCAGCCATGGTTGATTGATTACCAAAAACATTATTGGCAAGCGTCGCGTTCATTTGAATTGGTGAAAAACTGGCTAATGAATTTGCTTCCAGAAAAATTCCAGAGTCATATGCCCCATCGCCAGCATCAGCTATAGAAATTACAAGATGATATGTCTCCCCGCATTGAACCTGAGCAGAAGCTTCAAGCACCACTGTAAAACCATCATACTGAATGTAGAAACCACTTGAATTGAATGGAGCATTTGTTCCAATTCCATTATTCACATAATAACTGCAATTCTGACAAGGTCCGGCATTAGCATCCCCATTATTAATATTGTTGATTGCAACTGGCCCCCCTCCTCCTGGGATCGTTGCCATATTATACGATCCTCCAAAGCCTGGACCTGAAATAAAAAAGGCAAAAGCATCATTAAAGGTAGTTCCAACAAATTCAGGATACTCCTCTGATCCAAATACGTATCTAAAACGCACGCTGTCACTTTGCGGCACAAAATCAAATTGCAAAATAGCAGCGTTGTGTGTAGTGGTGCCTGCCAATGAGGAAAGTGGACCATAACCGGCAGCACCGTTATCTAGGCCAGCAGATCCAGAATCATTCGGACCATGAGGACCGTCGTCGCCACTATTCAGAACAGTTCCTGTTGTCAAAACAATACCACTGTTCAGACCAAGATTTGTTCCTGTTCCGTTAAAAGTTCCAATTGCTTGTGCGTGGCCGGTATAAGTGACATTGGACACCGCAACACCATTTCCAACTAAAACATCTTCTACCAACTGAGTAGGAGTCAATCCAGTAGCAGTAGTTAATTGAGCCAGAAGCTTCGTGCTCATTAGAAAACTAATGCTGAGAAATGATATTTTTAAGATTTGATTCAAGAATAAAAGACTTTGGTCGTAAGTATGGTCTTACTAAATAACGTAAAAACAATTGCTTAGTTGTCAAATTTAAGCAAAAAACGAGCCAAATGTATCAACCATTGATTGAAGGGAATCAAAACATTTTTCAGGTAGTCCTTAAATGGCGACTTTGATTAACTTTGTCCATACAGTGCGCGCCTCAGAAAAAATAAGTCAATTCATTGATCAGCTTAGAGAAAAACATAAGCTGACATTTATCAATGACACTACCTATCATGAAAAATGGAGCTTCACCGTTTCCAGTCTGACACTGATTTCATTGCTCATTGCCTATACCATTTTCATTGTCATCATCTTAATGGTTTTATTTCGATTCACGACCTTAAAATCAGTGGTGCAATCTGGAGATACGGCAGAAACCCGGGTGCAAATTGAAGAACAGCAACGTGCAATCGACTCACTCTACAATCTGACTTCGTCAAATGAAAAGTACCTTGACAATTTAATGCGTCTATTGAATGATGAAGATTTTGATGACAGTACTGCAATGAATTCCCAAGACACGGCGTTCGTCAACTATGTTCCAAATTTCACTAAATCAAAAGAAGACTCAATTCTTCGGGCCAAGATGCAGAATCAGGAAGTGAATGGAGTTGCAAGCGAGAGCGGTTTTTCCATTGACTTTTTCTTTCCTCCTGTAAACGGACTTGTTTCTCAATCATTCAATATTAACAAAGAACATTTTGGTGTAGACGTTTCCACCATGGCTGATGAACCCATTAAAGCCTGCCTGAAAGGCACTGTCATTCTAGCGGGTTGGGTACCGGGCGAAGGTAACATCATTGTAATTCAGCATAGCAATGAGTTCACGTCAATATACAAGCATTGCTCGGTACTGCTGAAAGCACAGGGCGATCGTGTTGCTATTGGTGACCCTATTGGAATTGTAGGTAACACGGGTGAAAATACATCTGGTCCACATCTTCATTTTGAATTATGGCAAAATGGGGTAGCCATGAACCCGCAAGAGTTTATTTCTTTCTAGGAGGTAATTCAATTTACTTGCCCTCAGTATAAGCTATTGTATTACTTTTGCATCCTACTAATTAATCAAAAATGTGGTTTAAGATTTCACAGGTGATTTTAAGAAACAGAATTTTAATTCTGTCAATAATCTTCTCGATTACCATCGTGTTTGGATATTTTGCTGTTACCAACATTAAAATGGACAGCTCTTATGGGACCATGTTGCCAAAGGACTCCCAGCCAAAAAAGGATTATGAATTGCTGAAAGCACGTTTTGGTGGAAGTGAATCGCTTTTAATATTTGGAATTCAAACTGAAGGGCTATACACTTTAGAAAAATTTAATGCATGGTACGACTTTGGTTTAAAAGTCGCTAGTTTCTCTGCAATCGATTCTGTGTTTTCTGAGGCCCACATTTATCATCTTAAAAAAGACACAGTCAATGAAAAATTCTTCTTTGATAAAATCGTAAAGTCACGACCGCAAACGCAAGAAGATGTTGACAGTTTAAAAGCAATTATTCGCAGCAATCCATTTTACGATGGATTAATTTATAATCCAGAAACAAACGCATCCCTCATGATGGCCTTTGTGAACGAAGAAATTATGCGCGAAATGAAAACCGCCAAAACTCTTCTTGAGGTAGAAGCTGTTGCAAAAGATTTTGAACCCATATTAGGTCAAATAAGAATTTCTGGAATGCCGCACATTCGGGTTTCAGTTGCAAAAAAACTCGAAGGTGAACTTGGTTTTTTTATCTTTTTATCCATCCTTGTTACCTCAATAGTGCTCTATATTTTCTTCCGGTCATTCCGCGTTGTGATCATATGCGTTTCTGTTGTATTCATTGGTGTTATTATTTCACTGGGTACCATTGGTGCCTTAAACTATCAGTTGTCGATTATGATGGTGCTCATTCCACCATTGATTATTGTTATTAGTATTCCAAACTGTACGTATCTCATCACAAAATTCCATCAGGAGATTAAAGATCACGGAAACAAAATCAAGGGACTTTCCCGTGTCATTCAAAAAATCGGAATTGCCAGTTTAATGACCAACCTCACAACTGCACTTGGATTCGCAACATTCATTTTTACCAATTCTGAACGACTTTTTGAATTTGGAGTTGTTGCTTCAATTAACATTATGGTCGTTTTTGTGCTGTGTCTGACAGTGCTGCCAATCATTTTAAGTTATTCAAAAATTCCGCAAACAAAACACTTAAAACATCTCGAAAAACAATGGCTGGTTTTTGTTGTTGAAAAACTGGAATACCTCAGCATGTATAAACGTAAATGGATTTATGCGTCCGTTGCCGTAATTGCTGTCGTTGCATTTTTTGGTATTATTCAAATTAAAACTACAGGAAATATTACCGGTGATTTACCACAAGATGATCCGATTACAACCGACTTAAAATTCATTGAAGAAAATTTTGGTGGTTCAATTCCTTTTGATCTTTTAATTAATACCAAAGATTCAAATACTTATTTCAATCGTTTCGAAGAAATTGAAAACGTTCAAAAATATCTTGCCACTTACGGCGTATTTTCAAAATCGCTTTCTGCGGCTGATGGTGTTAAAATCATCAACATGGCTTATAGCAATGGAGATTCGAGTCGCTATGTAATACCGTCGCTAACTAAAATGGGTAAGATGCTTCCTTACCTTAAAAATTCAGCGCAGAATTCCGGTTCAAATGCATTCCTGGATTCAACAAAAACATTGACCAGAATCACAATGCAAATTCTGGATCTTGGCTCTTATGAAATACAAGAAATTGTAGACAGTATTTCGCCAATCATTGACAATTTAATCAATCCGTTACAACAAGGTACAGACAGTATGTATCAACTCGTAATCAAAGAATCAGGAGATGCAAAAACTGAAAAATTGAAATCACTTTATTCTACTTATCCAGCAGTGGCAAGTGATTTGAAACGAATTTATGCCGCAGGAGATGAAAATAAGTACCAACAATTTTTACAAAACGAATCAAAACTTTATGTTCATCACAATGAAGCTGGATTCAATGATAGCCTGAAAAAAGCAATCGATCAAAATCATTGGGATGTTACTTATACTGGAACTTCAGTCGTTGCATCAAACGGCACACAATATCTTGTCACCAATTTATTTAGTTCTTTAGCTGTTGCGATTATTCTGATCGGAATTATCATGGCATTTCTTTTCAGATCATTGAGAATGGTACTGATTTCACTTGTACCCAATTTTATTCCGCTACTGACCACGGCAGCAATTATGGGTTATTTTGGTATTCCAATGAAGCCGTCAACGCTACTTGTTTTTAGTATCGCATTTGGTATTTCTGTGGATGACACAATTCACTTCCTTGCAAAATTTAGACAAGAATTAAAAACACATGAGCATGATTTCAGACGTTGTGTATTAGTGGCGCTGCGTGAAACAGGTGCAAGTATGATTTATACTTCTATCATACTTTTCTTTGGATTCCTGATGTTTACATTCTCTGAATTTGGCGGGACTAAAGCACTGGGACTGCTCATTTCACTAACACTATTAGTAGCGATGATGTCCAACCTAGTTGTGCTTCCGACCTTACTTTTATGGATGGATAAAAAATTAACGAACAAAGCACTTCGTGAACCGTTATTGCAATTATTCAATGAAGAGGAAGACATCGAATTGGACGATCTTGAAATTGAACAAACCGTAAAAAAATACGAAGCCGAAGACGCGAAACAAAATCCGGATGGAGAATAGCCTGCACAAATACCTTCAGTTCATTGAAGTTTCTGTTAAAGAAATTGCTTTTCCAACCAAGCCAGTATCGCTCTACCAACCCATGACTTACATTCTGGATTTGGGAGGCAAAAGAGTAAGACCTATACTTACACTCATTGCATGTGAAGTATTTGGAACCGAATTTCAAAGAGCAAAAAACGCATCCCTTGCCATTGAACTCTTCCATAATTTCAGCTTGATTCACGATGATATTATGGACAACGCTCCACTTCGTCGTGGAAAACCAACTGTGCATCAAAAATGGAATCAGAACATCGCTATTTTAAGTGGCGATGGAATGCTCATTGAGGCTTATAAATTACTTCACAATTACTCGCCGGAAATAAGTCATTCACTGGCTGCTGTGTTTAACAAGACCGCGTCAGAAGTTTGCGAAGGGCAGCAGTTGGATATGGATTTTGAAACGCTGAATCAAGTTTTCATTACTGATTATCTGGAAATGATCAGACTAAAAACAGCAGTATTACTTGGCTGCAGTTTACAAATGGGCGCCATTGTTGGAGGTGCGTCAAAAGAAAACCAGGACGATGTTTATGCCTTTGGAATGAATTTAGGTATTGCGTTTCAACTCCAGGATGATATACTTGATTTATATGCAGATCAGGCTAAATTTGGAAAACAAGTCGGCGGCGACATTCTCAGCAACAAAAAAACATATCTACTTCTGAAGGCATTTGAAGATGCCAACTCTGATCAAAAGGAGATGCTCTCACAAATGATTTCAGAAAAAAATCCAGACCAAAAAATTAAGCTCGCTAAAACTATTTTTGCCGAACTTAATATTCGTGAAAAAGCAGAATCTAAAATGAATGAATATTATGAGCTGGCATTAAAAAATCTAGCACATCTGAAAGTAGACTCATCACATAAAAAACCGTTGCAAGATCTGGCTGAATTTCTGATGAGCCGTCAAAACTAATTTAGTCCTCCAGAACTATCTTTCCATTGATCCATTCTGGATCTAATACTGAATCGTACTTTTTGTAGAATGAAATTGCCGGTTCATTCCAATCCAAAACCTGCCACGAAAATCTTTTCATTTTTCTGTCTTTGGCCAGTTGCAAAACAAAGTCAAAAAGTTTTTTTCCAATTCCCTTCCGACGATAATTTTCATTTACGCAAAGATCTTCCAGATAAAGACACCTGCCCTTCCAGGTAGAATAACTGGTAAAAAATAAAGCAAAACCAATCACTTCAGTGTTACTTGCTGCAACTACACATTCGAACGAAGGATGCTCACCAAATCCATCATCGATTAATTGTGCTACAGAATTTTTTACTTCAGATGCTGCGTTTTCATAAGCAGCAAGTTCTTTGATCAGTTCAAGAACGGCGGGCATGTCCTTAGGTTTTGCAAACCTCACTGAAATCTGATCAGCAGCTAACATAGAAAACTATTGAGCCAAATTGAAACGGAGTGCAATACCGCAACTTGTATTTGCAGTTGGATAGGCATTTGAAAGAACCGGTGTATTTACTACACGATCGAAATAGAATGCACAATTTAAGTTAGCACCTAAGTTATAATCTACTCTGAATTTTAACGAATACGTTTTAGTTCCGGCCGTTGGTTGATTGGTATCTTCAATTACATTTCTTGCAACAGAAATATTATTACGGATATTTAAGTCAAAGCGAATGTTCAAATCACTCTCAGGTGTCTTGCCCATAAATTTAAAAGGCAATTTAAGTGCCGTGAATTTATATCCAGATCCAATTACAATTTCCCATCCGCGCATTTCCATTACTTGAAGATTTGGAATATTCAAGGCTACTGTGCGATCTTTTGAATACTCAAATTTCGTAATCAACCCATTATCACGAATGGTCCAGGTTGCATCCAATCCAAACTGGACTTGCTCTGTAATTATGACACTCTGAATTTGACGTCCCGGAATATAGTTGCCAGATACATCCAGCTGCTGAACTCCATAAGGATCAAATGCAGCAAGGTTAGTCTGGAAATTAGAAACTGAAACAGATGATCTGTATGCGTGAGAAATGGTGAAATTTCTTACAAGATCTTTCATGAATTTAAATTTAGACAAGCCGTTGTAACGAACGTCCCAGTTTGGTAAAGGAATTGCTTTAAATACATCGAAGAAAGTATTCCCTGTTCCTTTTCCGGTATAGGCAGCAAAGAAAGATCCAATCAAAACATCTTGCTGATTATTACCAAAACCTTGATAAAATCCATCTGTCTGTTCCGCAGTTCCTGCTGCTAGTCCAAGTTGTTCAGAAACATTCTGACGATAGTTTCGCATGTCATTAAATGTCTCCGAAAAATACGTTGAATCCATTTTTCCGAACGATGTTTTCCAGGTGATTGTAGAGAACGAGAGTGACCCCATGTTTACCTGATTCTGATAATCCCAATAGCCAATTCCAGATGATGTTACAAGCGTGTCGTTATAGCGATAATATCCGTTTTCATTATTTGTATACTTTCTGTCAAGACTCAGATTGATGGTTAAATCTTTTATCGGCATCAAAACTATTTTACCATTGATCGTTTGAGTATGCGAAACGGTGTGTTGTACATTCAATGAAGGGTTCTGAACCAACCATCCGTTGGCGGCAGCATACGGAGCAAACGTCGAATTTTCTCCCCAGGCGTCAGTCGGACGACCCCACAAATCTGTGTTCTGCTGACCTGATGCAAAAGCAAAACCAGGTGCCCCAAAGTTGTTCATCCCAAATAATGTTGTCGCATTATTAAATCCGGGTAACAACATACCATCGGTTTCAGAATAGGTGAGACTAGCTGATTGGACAGTCATAATCATTTGGCCAACTACTTTCCATGCCGGATGCAATTCGCCTTTTTCTTTTTTATCCTTTTCTTTCTCTTCAGGCTTTTCTTCTTTTCCATCTTCTGGAGTTTTGCCGTCGCTGCCTTCTGTACGTTCGTTGGTTCTTCCTGTGCGTGAAGGTTTCCCGCCATTCACTCTTCTGAAAAATTCAAGGCGATTATAAATCTTGTTGAAATCTGCCTGACCATTGATGTTAAAATTAGATGAGTTTTGAATGGTGTGACCAAAAGCTGGTTGTGCAATCGGAGCACGCATCCAGTCATAACTGCCTCGATATTTCACATTGACGGTTAACCAATCTGTCAATGGAAGTTGACTGAACGGTAATTTGTAAGTGATGTTATAATTATGCCCATAGTTCAGCGTATAACCGCCAAAGCGATTCACCGTATCTGCGGCAGTACTGAAAGGATTGAACGCTTTACTCAATCCATCTCTGTAAAGGAGATATTTTGTATGATCATCAGAACCAGCAGTGGCATTTGGATTGATCACTCCATCTGGCTCGTAAATAATGGAGTTGTTGATAGCCGTAAATGTAAACTTGAGTTGTTTTGTCACATCATACTTCACATCGTATGTGCGCTGCCAGGTAAAATTTTTCAAATAAGTTGGCTGGAAAACAAAATTGGTATCCAAAATATTTCTGTTTTGACGCTCATTATACATTCTGGTAATGTCAGAACTAAAAGCTACCGACTTTGGTCCTAAATAAAAATTGAATTCTTTTAACAAGCCAAACCATTTTGATTTTTTGACAAAACCAACATTTTTAAAAGGCTCTACAGCAATTGGCTTTCCAGAGAACGAATAGTTAAGTGCTCCGCGATAAGTTTGTGTCAGGTTGTGATCTGTATTAATATCACGCATGTACAATTCGTTATAAGAATAGGTAGCTGACCAGTTTTCTACATCCCAGAAATGCACTTCTTTACCGGCAGGTCTTTCACGCCGCACATTTGTAAAATTGTAGTACCGTCGAATGGTCACATCTCGGGAAAGTTCAGCACGTTGCTGACGTGTTGCCAAATCGTAATCTGCCAGTCGGATATCGGGCGCAAGTAAATCAAATTGCGGATCTACTGCCGCAACTGAGTATCCATATAAGAAAGGAACCTGAACCCGCGCTTTGGTACCTAAAAACTGCCCAAGCTCAACGCTGGTAGAAAAGTCAAATGATTTTTGCGTATCGCGTTGGCGTTCGCTCACTTTTTTCTCAATGCTTCCCCAACCCGGCGTTGAATATGCACCTGCAACATTTACGTTTGCAAAATCAGCTAGTTGTAAACTCACACGCGCTGTTGAGGCCCATCCGCCTTGCTGATCAAAATCTGTCAATCGCAATTCGTTCACCCAAATTTCAGCACACTTGTCTAATCCATCTTCTGCATTCATCCACGGGTGATTAGTATTCTTGCCTGGATTTCTAACACCAATCATGATCACTTTCATGCCTTGCAGATTTGGATTCCCCTTTAATTTAATACGTGAAATAACACCTGTCAAAGCATCTGCAGGAAGGGTCTTGATGTATTCAATGGCAGAAGAAATACCGTTTGCATTTCGTTCCATTTTTAAGTTTGTCAACTCAGACAATATAATTTTCATGTTGTTGGCCTCTGGCCAAATGCCATAATCATCAGCTGCCAAAGTTCCCCAGGCGGTTACTTTAACTGGCATTTCATACTCATAGTAGTTGTTTTCAAAATCAGTTCCCAAGCGGATAAATACTGTAAGTTGATCATCCTGTAATCCTGACTCTACGTTTCTGGCCTCGGCGTGAACAAACATTTCAAGTTGTTTGTAGGAACGCACGTCGAACGTCACATTTTTATAGGCAGATCTAGCTTCACCATCTTTAAGTCCACAGACCTGAAGTGAAAGTGACTGCTCGTTTAATTGTCTGAAATTGATTGAAGCATTATCTTGCTGACGTTGAATTCCAGGAGGAAGGTTATAGTTTACAGGTTGTCTCTGGTTATTTTCTTCGAGATTCACAGCGCCGATGTTAAACTCAGTTGTGTTTGGATCATCCTGAATCACCTCACCCGGTTCGTCAATGTTATTCATGTACATTCTCCACTCGCCGCGTATCAACTCCAGCTTTGCAAATCGCAAAACAACAGGATGATCGAAGCCCGCTACATACATACGCATGAATCGAATTGATCTGAAATCTGAAATACCATTTACAACCAGATCAGGATCATTAATCGGAATTTTAAATTGGTACCAGGTTTCAGTTTTTCCACTTTCACCGACATCAACCACTTGTGAATTTGTGATATAATTTTCACCCTCAACCAAATCACCCGGACGCAAACTAACCTTATATTGAAAATAACTTTCTGTTTCACTCAGGTTATTATCCTGATTCAGGTCTTCAATATCCGGAGTTGGAGGGCCACTTGTAGGATAACCCGCAGCATTCATTGTATCAGACATTTCAGCTGTAGGGGAGTTCCCCTCTGTACCGTTATAGTATTTATAGCGTTCTATAATGTCAAGTTGAAGTGCATCATAATTGTCATCCAAAAAATAATTATAACTATCACCTGAAGGATCTTCCAATAATTTTTGTTTTGCCACAGGGCTCAGTCCACTTGCATTTACCCAGGTAATAAACTCTGCAAAATGAGCTCGTTCAGCAGCATTATCCATCCCATCTAAACCGACATCCTGAAACACTCTTGATGAAGTACTGTTATCAAATGCGTTTACAATTACTTGTTGATTTGGAACCGCAGCCCAGTCAGTTGTATCATAATCATTGGGGTCAAAAGTTGCGCTTGCAGGCATTCCATTTTCAAAACTCTTTCTTGAATCTGGTAAAATATCTTCTGAAATATTTCCAAGATTGAAATACAAGTCTCCACCCGACATGTTTACCGTTCCTGAATCTGTCGCATCATTATTGAATGGATCTAAAATCCAGAATTGAATAAATTGAATGTTTGCAGTTTCAAAATTTGTTGTGGTTAGCGAACGCATGATACCTGCCCAACGATCTTCAGGATTTGTAAACTCACCCTCTGAATTGATATAGGCAGCCGTTGTATCGTAGTTATACGGGCCACGTTCAGACGGAAAGTAGGCCAAGTCAAAAACAGGAATATTATTCAGCGTTCCCTGCTGAGGTTGAAATTGTGGAAACAATTGCTGCTGCTGCAACATGTGCATTTGCGAGTTATCAAGAATTTCAAGATTATCAGCAATGTGATCAGGTGTAGTACTCGAGTTTTGATAGAAGGCTGTTGGATCCACAACATACCAAGAAATATGTGCACGACCATATCCCGAATTTAAACCTGGAGTTCCTGCCTCAGGAAAAAGTGAAGGTTGACCTTGCGGAATAGAAGCAAGTTTCCAAGACTGAAAAGCCTTAATATCTATAGCGCTTTGACTTCCTTCAAATCCATCAATGTATGAAATACCTTCTTTACTGATTGCTCTTTGTGTACCCGGAATTAAATAAGCAAACTCACCATTCGCCGTTATGTATGACTTTTCTTTTGTAGAAATAACAGGCAAATAATCCACCGCCTTTGTCAAAAAAGGAAACTCAGAACGATATCGAACATCCGTTCCAATAACTGTATTACTGATTGGTTCATCACCAATATTTACTTTTTGAGTTAATGGTTTTTCAGTGAGATTTAGTACTGTTGCGCCCACGTTAAAATCTTTATTGAATTCATAATTAAAATGGGCCCCCACCATGGACTTGGATTGAAAGCCAAAGACTGAATTACTTTCAAGTTTAACACTGATTGGAGTTTGTGCCTCCAACAATCCCTGATCAAGAATTTTTACACGCCCCAAATTATAGTCTACAGTATAATCAATACCTTCAGTTAATACGCGTCCACCAGCAGTTACTATAACTGATCCTTCTGGAATATTAAGTGCATTTAATGAAATTTCTGAACTGACAGATGACTTATAACTACCTTTTAATTTAAACCTGTTTTTGCCTGGTATTTGTTGAGCAGCTGTTTTAGTTGAATCATATAATTCCTGAAAAACGATACTTTCAATTTGTGATGGTGCAAGTGTACTTTGATCTTCTAATTTTTCTGATAGTGTTTTTCCAAACGGTTCAATCGTGGTAAAAAATAATCTACCTGTTTTTGGATCTATCGTACCACCGTTAATTGCCCTGTTATTATCATACTGTATAGGTACATAATCGAATCTTCCATCAGACGATAAACCATTATTCAAATTGAGTCTGTCCAAGTCAAGTTGCTGCATAAGTAACTTGTTGTCTACACCCTCATAAGGCAAATAATTAATATCCGTACTGCTCATTGGATTGTTGTACCAAATGTCCATAATGAAATCAGCCTGACTTACCTGATATGCGCCAATTGAATAGACGTTCTTCATCATCAAGTCCCACGTTTTGTTTTTAGGGTTGACAATAGTTGGTTTCAATAATTTTAGAATCAAGGCACTTTTTGAACCTTCGGCAACCGGAACATCCGTAGTAAACTCACCAACCTGAAATGTTCTTCCAGCATACGTGTACTGATAAGCTACGGCTAAAACCTCATCTTGATTTAAGGGTGATTTTAATGAGACAAAACCGAGTTGAGAATTATACGTGAATTCTTGCTCACTTAATTGTCTTGCATTTTCTACTTTTTCATAATGCTGAGATTGTACAAATGGTCCGGGAATTCCGGTAACAGAACTTAAATATTGAACCGCATTTGAGAATTCGCGAACAGGCGCTGCACCAGCAAGCGTTCCATATAATTCGTTGGCATCATTATCAGGGAACTGACCATTAAATTGTATTGGGTTTCCTTCACAATATTCTGGTTTTGTTTCACCCAAATCTGTGAAACCAATAATATTTCTTGTATTCTCAACCTTGTTAATTCGGTTGGTAATCCAAACTTCAATTTTTGTAATGTTCACTCCGGAGTTTACGATTGGCATTGTTTGCATTGCCGTGTCATAATGATCGCGGTGATAGTAGTTCAGAAAATAATGTTTGTTAGCTTCATAATTGTCTGCAAAAACTTCGTAGTCCTGAATTTGTGCACCACCTGTCACATTAATTTCTTGTTGCTTTCCGCGCTGCTGCGATAAGATTGTTTGAACAGTAAGTGGACCGAATTTTAAATCTGTTCGAATTCCAAACAAACTGGACGAGCCTTGTATCAATGTTGAATTGAGCGGCAGACTGACGTTACCTGCTTCAATCTTCTGAATGATTTCATCTTCGTAACCGGTGTATTCAATTTTAACAACGTTCTCAAAATTGAATGTTGCTTCAGTGTTCTGCTGAATGGTCAATTTTAATTTATCGCCAATCTGACCGACTAGATTCAGATTAATTTTTTGCTGAAAATCAAATGTTGCAACACGTCGTTGCTTAACTGGTAAAACAGGATTATCATACCGTGAAATATTTACTCCAAATGAAAGTTCTGCAGAACCTTGTGGTCTGATATTAATTTCATCTCCACCAAAAATAATATCAAACGCTTCACTCTCCATTTTGATTGGTGGAATGAGTGCACCACGCTGCTGTTCGTTGTTCTCATCAACCTTTTCTCTGAAATAATCATTGAGCGCCTTTTTGCGCTGATATTCCAGGTATTCATCCATCGTCATGGACGTTGGATACCGGTAATAAAGACCTCCTATTTTCTGATAAATTTCATATTCTCCTGTGGTAGGATTATATACAATTTCAGTATTGATATTATCAGGATCTGCAAGATTGATTGGTGTGTTTTGCTGCTGAGTATAGTCGTAATAATCATAAATAGGATACTGTAATTTTGTCGTATCCTTAACCGGAGTTTGTGCAAGGATTTGAAATCCTGCTAAAGCAATTGCCGATATTGTAAAAATGAGTTTCAACTTTTCCTATAAAACTTTGAGTGCTTCTTTAATCATTTGTTCGACAGTCTGATTTTCTTTCGACACTTTTTCAATTGCCTTCTCTGCTTTCTTTTTATCAAATCCGAGCGCTAACAGGGCTGTTAACGCATCATTTTGATTTGTATTGTTTGGAGCAAAAATATTTTGGCTGCCAAAATCAGACTTTGCAACTTTATCCTTTAAGTCCAAAATCACACGCTGTGCGGTCTTTGCTCCAATTCCTTTAATGCTTTGAATCAGGCCAACATTCTCTGATAAAATTGCAGTTGCTATTTCTTCTGAGATGAGCGAAGACAACATTAAGATGGCAGTATTAGCCCCAATACCACTCACCGAAATCAGATGATTAAACATTGTTCGTTCACTCTCTGAATGAAATCCATAAAGTATATGTGCGTCTTCTCTAACCTGAAGTTGCGTTAGAATTTTTATATTTTCTTCAGGGCCAATTTTTGAATAGGTATTAAGGCTGATTTTCACGAAATACCCTACACCGGCGCATTCCACGACAAGATGGGTTGGTGTCTTTTCGACCAATCGGCCATTCAAATGTGCAATCATAGCTTATTTCGTTTGAGCGTCAAGTACTGCAATCTTAACCATGTTTGTGATTTCCCTTACTGAACTACCTAACTGTAAAACGTGAATCGCCTTTTTTGTTCCCAACAAGATCGGACCAATAGCTTCAACATCTTCTACCATCTCTTGCAATAATTTGTAAGCGATATTTCCAGACGACAGATTTGGAAAAATCAACGTATTTACATTTTTATTTGCAAGACTTGAAAAGTCAAATTTGTCAACCAGCATCTCATTGTTCAAAGCAAAATTGGCTTGTATCTCACCATCGACAGTCAATGTTGGATAACGCTCCTTGATTAGTTTCACAGCCTTGCTCATTTTCAAAGCTTCAGGCGCCTGTGACGAACCGAAATTTGAATACGATAATAGAGCCACGCGCGGTTGAACATTGAGACGACGAACTTGCTTCACAACTAATCCTGTAATTTCTGCAATATCTTCTGCTGATGGATCAATGTTCACTGTGGTGTCAGCAAGAAAGAGTGGTCCGCGTTTTGTTGCAAGAATGTACATACCTGCAACTTTTGAAACTCCTTCTTGCGTACCAACCACTTGAAGTGCTGGCTTGATAACATCACTGTACTTTCTGGTGATTCCAGAAATGAGGGCATCCGCTTCGCCGGTTTCTACCATCATTGCGCCAAAGTAATTTCTTTCGCGCATGAGTTTGGTTGATTCAAATAAAGTGGCTCCTTTGCGTTTGCGTTTTTCAAAAAATAACTTCCCGAATTTTTCACACTTTTTAATTTGTGATTCTTCTTTTGGATCTATTATTTCAAGATTTTCAAATTCCAGATTATTTTCTTTTATCAATTCAAGGATCCTTTCACGTCTGCCCAACAAAACAGGAAATGCAAATCCTTCGTCTTCTGAAATTTGAGCTGCTTTTAATATCTTCAGATTGTCTGCCTCCGCAAACACAACTCGCTTCGGATTTTTTTGTGCTTTTTCAGTAAGGACACTTACCAACTTATTGTCGATTCCAAGTCGTTGTTTTAATTCATCCTCGTATGCTTCCCAATCTTTAATAATTTTTTTTGCAACACCGGATTTAATTGCCGCCTTTGCAACTGCCGGTGCAACCGATGTAAGAAGTCTTTGATCCAATGGTTTTGGAATGATTGATTCTACACCAAACGAAATACTTTTTCCGCCATACGCTTCAGTGACTTCTTCGGGTACTGGTTCTTTAGCCAATTCTGCAATTGCTTTTACCGCTGCCAATTTCATTTCCTCGTTGATACAAGTGGCGCGCACATCCAGAGCTCCCCTGAAAATAAATGGAAAACCTAGAACGTTATTTACCTGGTTGGGCGTATCCGAGCGACCAGTAGCCATGATTATGTCTTTGCGTACGGATGTTGCCTCTGCATATGAAATTTCCGGAACAGGATTCGCAAGCGCAAATACAATTGGATTCTTTGGCATTGATTTAATCATTGCTTTTGAAACCAAACCACCTTTCGATAATCCCAAAAATACGTCTGCAAACTTCATTGCATTTTCCAGCGAAATATCCTTTTCATGATTTGCAAAATCTTTTTTATGCGCATCAAGATCTTTTCTCTTTTTTGTTAAAAGACCCTTACTGTCATACATGAAAATATTTTCCTTTTTTGCTCCAAGCGCAACATAAAGTTTAGTGCATGAATAAGCAGCCGCTCCAGCTCCGACAATAACAATTTTTACTTTGGCGATTTTCTTGTTTGCAAGCTCCAATGCATTCAGTAATGCAGCACTGGTAATGATAGCTGTTCCATGCTGATCATCATGCATCAGTGGAATATCTAGTTCTTCTTTCAGGCGGCGCTCAATTTCAAAACACTCGGGTGCTTTAATATCCTCCAAATTAATTCCCCCGAAAGTTGGAGCAATTGCTTTAACGGTTGCAATAAATAATTCAGGATCTTTTGCATCAACTTCGATATCGAATACATCAATGTCTGCAAATATTTTGAACAAGAGACCTTTCCCTTCCATAACCGGTTTCGAAGCCTCCGGCCCTATATCACCTAAACCCAGCACAGCAGTTCCATTCGAAATTACTGCAACCAGATTTCCCTTGGCGGTGTATTTATAGGCATCTGCTTTATCCGCCGCGATAGCCAGACATGGGTCAGCAACGCCAGGTGAATATGCCAGAGACAAATCACGCTGTGAACTGGTTGGTTTTGTAGGAATCACTTCAATTTTACCCGGACGACCGTTTGAGTGATAATCTAAAGCATCTTGCTGACTGATTTTTGCCATGAATAACGCTGTTAAAATAAGCGGGTAAAGATAAAAAAACTCACGGAACTCAGGCTATTTAATTATTTCATTAATTTTAGAATCGAATTTAAAAAACCGATGCCACCTAAAAAACGTCGAATTGTTGCCTTAACCGGAGCAGGAATCAGTGCTGAAAGCGGTCTTGGGACGTTCAGAGACAAAGGCGGATTGTGGGATGAGCATGATATTAATGAGGTTGCAACACCGGAAGCGTGGAACAAAAATCCAAAACTAGTTCTGGAATTCTACGATAAGCGCCGTGAACTTTGCGTCAAAGCAAAACCGAATGAAGCGCATTTTGCCTTGGCCAAACTCGAAAAACATTTCGATGTTCATGTTATCACTCAAAATATCGACGATTTACATGAGCGCGCTGGTTCAAAAAACATCTTGCATTTACACGGTGAAATTTTAAAAGCCAGGAGTGTCAATGATCCAGAAAAACTTTATCACATTGGAGGTAAACGAATAAAATTGGGCGATTTAGCTCCGGACGGACATCAAATGCGCCCGCACGTTGTTTGGTTTGGTGAAGCTGTGCCTAAAATGTACGAAGCTGAAGATATTGTAAGAGAAGCTGATATCTTTATTGTCATTGGAACTTCGCTCAATGTCTATCCAGCTGCTAATTTGATCTACGCAAGCGCAGCTAACATTCCAAAATACATTGTTGACCTCAATGAGCTGACGAATGTAAAATACAAAAACCTGACCCATCTGAAAGGCAAGGCAAGTGAACGACTGCCTGAATTAGTTGACACTCTAATCAAAGACTTGAACAATACAAAATAAAAAAGGGCCCTCGTAGAAGGCCCTTTTTTATTGAAGTATATCTACTATTAGTGCTTTATGATCAACTTTTTAGTCTCAACCAACTCGTTATTGCGAATGATTGAATAGAAATAAACACCATTTTGAAGGCTCTCGCAATTGATGTTATTAGAACCTTGAACTACAGTTTGTCTTAAAACTTCTGACCCAACCATATTATAAAGTACAAATTTTACTTCACCTGAAATCTCAGGCAATACAAGACTTACCATTCCATTTGCAGGATTTGGATAAAGCTTATAGTCAAATTTTGTGATTTCGTCAGTACTCACCGTAGTTGTATAATGAATATCAACCGAGTCAATAACTGCTTCGGTTCCATCTAAGATGTAGTAACGAAAATGGGCAGTGCCAGCAGAACCATTCGCGTTCAACTTTGGCTCAAACAGACTAGAGTCTAGAGCTGGTATAGAAATAAACAAAGGACGTATCCAAGGATCTCCAGTACAATTCCAACATAATACATCGTCACACAACTGATCCGTATAACCAGGTGTTGAATCTATGATTACACGTTTCCACTTGTAATTTTGCGCAGTACCGTTTGGGTTTAATATATGCATGTGCGGATATACTACCGATTCAGTTCCGACTACAAAAACAGTGTCGCCATTATAACTTACCATAGGATCATTGTCCAAATGGATAACAACTTGCCCAAACGAAAAAGAGGCTAGTAAAACGGCACCAATCAAAGTAAAAAATTTATTCATAAAATGTATTTTAAGTTGCAAGCGTATTAGTCAAATTTAGGTAAAATATTAATACCCTATCCAATTATACCCCAAAGTTTAAAGGGACGGTACTAAGTAGGATTCCAATTTTCGGGCCAAGTATTTATCAAAGGCTGAATATTTATCTCTAAATTTGGTCATAGGATCATCTTACAATACATTATTAACCTTAATTAAGTTACAAATGAAAAAACTTATACTTTCTGCGCTGGCCCTTGGGTCAATATTAGGCGCAAACTCTCAGGTCATCATGAATGAGACTTTTACGAGTGGTGCTACCGCTACTACTACTATCCCCAATTGGACCAGCATAAACGGAGATGGACTTACAACAAACTCCACCTCTTTGCCAAATGGTTTTTATATTCAAAACAACGTAGCAGGTAATCAATCCTGGAACTCTAGCTCAAGCGCGCAGTCTGATGACTGGTTGATTCATACTGCGGCATTTGCAATTCCAGTTTCAGCTGGGCCTACAGTTCTGACATGGGAAGGTACTTCCTATGAGGCAACCTACCTGGAAGATTATGAAGTAAGACTATCAACAGTTGGTAATACACCAGCAGATTTTAACGCAGGTACTTTGTTACTTGATGTTAATAGCGAACCATTTGCCTGGACTAGTCACTCAGTAGACTTGTCAGTATATGAAGGACAAAGTATTTACATTGCTTTTCACGTGAATTCAATAGATGAAAACATTTTGTGGTTAGATAATGTCGTGCTTGCTCAACCATTGGCAAATGACATGAAGGTGACTGACGTCGCTATCAATAACAGATTAGAAGGGAATAAAAACTTTACAGTTACTTGTACGAACAACGGGTACACACCTGTAACCGCTTTCGACCTTGAATGGTCATTTGATGGAAGTACACCAGTTACAATCAATGTGAGTTCAGTTAATTTGGCTTATGGAGAGTCTCATGATGTAGTGATTCCAGTAATTAATGGTGTTCTTGCAGGTAATAAAACCTTCAACGCAGAAATTACAACTTCTGACATGGATAATACGAATAATGTTTTGTCAGAAGACTTCCTAATAGATGTTACTGTTCCTAGCTTTACACAAGTTGATAGCGATGGAAATTCATTTGATCTATACACAGCTCTTTCTAGCGGACAAGCAATCGTAATAGATTTTATGGCATCGTGGTGTGGACCTTGCCAGTCATCAACGCCAGAATTAGCAGAACTAATCGTCAACAATGGTTCTGGAAACGGTCCGTTGCAAGCTTTGGCAATTACAATTGAGCCAACTGACAACACAAATGCAATCATGAATGGTTTAGGTTGGGCTGCACCATTTGCTGAATATCCTAGATTTAAATTCGAAGCTTCACATGATTATTTATATGATTGGTATGAGAATGAACTTGGATTAGGATCTGGTGGAATTCCTTTCTTTGTTATGATTTGCCCAAATATTGCTGACCCTGGACATAGCACAATCGTTAAATCTGATGTTGGTTTTAGTACTGGAATGTTTGATGCTTATGAAACTGCACAGCAAGCATGCCCGACAGCGTATTTAAGTGATGGTTTGATCACAATACCTGCGGACTTCACTTTCAGTGTTTATCCAAACCCTTCAACTGACTTCGCTAATGTTGAATTTACATTAACTACAACTTCCAACGTTCAAGTTGAAGTTGTTAATACACTTGGCCAAATTGTTTACTCAAATAACCTTGGGGATATTACAGGAACAAACAAAGTTCAGATCAATACAGCAGATCTTGAAAGTGGTTTGTACATGGTTAACATTATTGTAGATGGAACTTTAACTACTGAGCGTCTTTCAGTAGCAAAATAATACCGCGTTCGTTCATTAAAAACCCTGTAGCTCGCTACAGGGTTTTTTTTTGTCATGATGCCACACAATTCAGGAATCCAACGATAATCAAATCAATGATTCCAGACAACACTAGAAAAAAACTATATTTACCTTCAAGAATATTTTGGTCTGTTTTTTGCCTTACCATTATTAAACAAGTAAAATCATGAAAAAACTTTTCTTAATACCAATTGCGGCAGTTGCCTTATTCGCATTCTCACCAACCGTTTCGGACGAAACTACCGGAGGCAAAAAAATTCCATCTGTCAATATTAAAGACATGGCAGGTAACCCGATTAACACAGCAGAGGTTTCAAATGACGGCAATCCAATCGTCATTTCATTCTGGGCAACCTGGTGCAAACCATGTAAACTTGAATTAAATACAATTGCAGAGGAATATGACACCTGGCAAGAAGAAACAGGTGTAAAATTAGTTGCCGTTTCGGTCGATGACCAAAAAACAACGAATACAGTCGAACCTGTAGTTAACGCGGCTGGCTGGGAGTATGACATCTGGATGGATCCAAACGGTGAATTTAAAAGGGCACTTGGAGTTAACTTTGTTCCTCACACTTTTTTAATTGATGGCGAGGGTAATATTGTTTACTCTCACAATAATTTTGTTCCTGGTGATGAAGAGATACTTTATCAACATGTAAAAGAAATAAGCAAAAAATAAAGGATTCCCAAAATCCAACCCAAACATTACAATTAGTCTTATTCAATGAGAAAACTTTTACTGCTATTAACCGCAGGTTGTTTTTCAGCACACGCACAGCAACTCGGTCCCAACGTTTCAGGCAATGTTGAATCTACTTTTCAATATCTCAATGCAGATACTTTGATCGGTGCTAATCAACCAGCCGAAAAAACGGTACTTAAATAATTATGCCCTGATCAATTATTCATTGAAGGATTTCAGAGCAGGTGTCAGATTTGAATCTTATTTGCCACATCTCCCCGGATATCCAGATCGTTTTTCTGGAACAGGAATTGGATATCGGTATGCAGGTTATTATACAGAAATTCTTGACTTCACCGTTGGTAATTTTTACGAACAGTTTGGAAATGGAATGCTTTTTCGTTCTTACGAGCAAAGACAACTAGGTCTTGATAATGCGATGGATGGTCTGTGTCTGAAATTCAGACCAACTGCAGGAGTTGAGATAAAAGCAGTTTATGGTAAAATGCGCTATAATTTTGACAATGGGCATCTTGTGAATTCAGATGGATTAGTAAGGGGGTTTGATGCTGCTATTGATTTTGGAAACTTCTACAACCTGTTGGCTGATTCTAAATTTAAGCTTGTTATTGGCGGTAGTTTCGTAAGCAAATATCAGAAAGCAACGAATCCAGCTTATATAATGCCACAAAATGTCGGTTCATATGGTGGACGTATCGATATGAAATATGGCAAATTCTTCCTGACCGGTGAGCATGTTATCAAAGAAAACGATCCTTCGTTTGACAATAAGTACATATTTAATAACGGGCACGGGACGTTTGTCACGCTAGGTTATACCCAAAAAGGATTAGGAATTATTCTTTATGCAAAGTCGATTGACAACATGAGTTTCAGAACAGATCCTAATGCATCTTTGACAGATTTGAATATCAATTTCCTTCCAGCGTTGACAAAGTCACATACAGAAAACTTAGCGGCTACTTTATACCCTTATGCAACTCAGCCTGTCGGAGAAGTTGCATTTCAGGGAGACGTTTTTTATAAAATTGCAAAGGGCACTAAACTAGGTGGTCCATACGGCACAGAGATTAATGTAAATTTCGCCACTTCCTATCGCCCTGTCAGACACACGTCTGGCATCAATCCGGCAGATTCAACCGGTGTAACCTACAAAACAAACCTCTTTGATAAAAGCGACAGCTTGTATTACCGCGATTTTAATATCGAAATCAAACGTACCCTGAACAAAAAATGGAAAGTTGGAGCCAAATATTTTCACTTTGACTTCAATAACGATGTGAACCTTGTATCGAAAGAATCACATGGTATGATCAATTGTAATATTGCTGTTCTTGATGTGCAATATAAGATCAATAAAAAACACTCTATTCGCGCAGAATTTCAGGGACTGTGGACAAGAAATGAAACCGTTAACGGTGTCACAGCTAAACAAGACAAAGGTGATTGGGCTACTGTCTTGATTGAATACAACATCTCACCAAAATTCTACTTTGCAGTAATGGACCAGTACAATTATGGAAATCCGATTGAATCAAAAAGAATACATTACTTAATCGGTACAGCAGGATACATTTTTGGTGCAAGCCGCATCTCAGTTCTTTACGGAAAGCAACGTGAAGGTATATTCTGTATAGGCGGCGTTTGCCGCGCAGTGCCAGCAACAAATGGATTGACAATTACATTCACTACTAGTTTCTAAGTTGTATGATCAATAAATGGAATTACATTTTTTTTGCCGCTTTATCATTCTCTCTTACTTCTTGTGATAAAGTTGAAAACCCGATTAAGCCGGCTGTGTTGCTTGACACTACCATTTACCCGGGTAACTGGGATGATTACCCCGGGCCTGTCTTTACTCAAAATACGAATACGCTTCGAAACGTATTGCTGGAAGATTACACAGGACATCGTTGCCCAAACTGTCCAGAAGCAGCAGCGGTTGCGGCAGACCTAGAGGCTGGAAATCCAAGCCGGGTATTTGTTGCATCCATCCATGCAGGTCCAGGCGGATTAACAAGTTTTCAGCAACTGGCTTCTGATTGTGGATTAGCATCTAATCCAACAAACGAATATTGTACTGAATTCTTTAATACTGAAAGTTTAGCCTATGGTGCCGAATTCCAAACTGGATTTGGCTTCTTTGGCAATCCGCAAGGCAACATAAATCGTATCTCGTTTGATGGATCAACTATGTTTCAATTTTCAAATGAATGGAATACAAGAGTCTCGGAAGTATTAACTGCGAATGATCTCAAAGTAAATATTCAGGCTCAGACAAATTATTATGCCGAAACAAATGGATTCTATTTACACGTAGAAACCGAATTCCTGCAAGATTTAGCCGGAGAATATAACCTGAGCGTATACCTGATCGAGAATTCTGTTGTCGATTTTCAGGATAGTCTAGGTAATGTGTTAGAAGATTATCATCATCACAATGTATTCAGAGGATGTCTTGACGGCCTTGCCTGGGGACAAAGTATTCCTGGCGATCATACAACCGGCGAGAAAAAATATTTTGACTATTCTTATTCTTTGCCCACCGGCACAACCAATGGCGACTATCATTTACTGATTTACGTTCATGATGTTGAAACCTATGAAATACTTCAAGTAATTAAACAGGATCTTTAGAATTTTGATGGTCTGATTTTTTCATGTCTTCTTGGACATTTTAGGGAATTTTTGTAATTTCTCCACAATAATGTGTTGTCATAGCCGTCTTACAAGACAAGAATATGAAAAGTAAATTGTGAAAAAATTCATCGGATAAAAAATTTGTTTTGTCGTGCATTTTTTTAATTTTATCTAACACAAACTAAAATTGCCTATGTTGGAATTATGCAAGGAGATACTCACAAAGGTTAGTTTTGACCGGTTACTGTTCCAGAAAGAGTTAAACAAAGCTCTTAAATGGTTGCAGTCAGAAGAGTTGGAGGGATTTAGAGAATGGTGCCTCTCTACTTTTGGAAAGAAGTATCCAGACATCTTAAAGAGCGCATTCAGACGTTCTTAAACTTAAAAAAATCAAAAATAGTGAATGGGAATCGAGAGGTTCCCATTATTTTTTTTCAGAATCCAGGAATTGAATGTTTCTGATCAACCCTTCATACTTTGCGCGTTTAATTGGTGAGAATTTGAAAAAATTCTTAAACTGATCTTCAGTAAGACTTGACAAAACATCAACATTCATTGCCGCGTTTGGCTCAAATGAACTTTCATTTGTCGGAGTTGCAAAGCTGTTCCACGGACAAACATCTTGACATACATCACAACCATAAACCCAATTTTGCATTTTGCCGGCAAATTCAATAGGTATAAACTGATCCTTTAACTCAATTGTCAAATAGGAAATACACTTCGAGCCATCTACAATGTAGGGTTGCACAATCGCCTCTGTAGGACAGGCATCAATGCATCTCGTACAGGTTCCGCAGTGATCCGTTGTAGAACCATCATAATCAAGTTCTAAATCCAGAATAATCTCCCCTAAAAAATAGAATGACCCAACTTTCTGTGTGATAAGATTTCCGTTTTTTCCAATCCATCCGAGTCCAGCTTTTTTTGCCCAAGCCTTCTCCAAAACCGGTGCTGAATCAGTAAAAGATCGAATGCTCAAATCTCCAACAAGCCCTTTGATAAATTCGGTCAAGCATGAAAGTTTTTCTTTGATGACGAGGTGATAATCTTCACCGTATGCGTACTTGGAAATTTTGAGTCTTTCGTTTTTGAAAATGTCTTCTTTAGGAAAATAATTCAAGAGCACAGAAACCACAGACTTTGCACCGTCAACCAACAAAGCAGGATTCAATCGTTTATCAAAATGATTTTCCATGTAATGCATTTTGCCATGCATTCCATTTTTAAGCCAGCGTTCTAAATATGCCGCCTCACTTTCCAAAAACTCAACTTTCGAAATTCCACAAGAAAAAAAACCAAGCTCCTGAGCCTTTTTTTTTATTTGAATTGTGATATCTGATTTACGCATTAAAACATGCCTGCTTGATAGAAACCTAAATCTTTACCCAAATGTTTATATGCCTTTTCAGTAGCCTTTCTTCCACGAGATGTGCGCATTAAAAAGCCTTCTTTTATAAGATAAGGTTCGTAAACTTCTTCAAGTGTTCCGGCGTTTTCGCCAACTGCTGTTGCAATAGTAGTAAGGCCAACCGGACCACCATTAAATTTATCGATGATCACAGATAATATTTTATTATCCATTTCATCCAATCCGTATTGATCAACATTCAGTGCCTCAAGAGCAATATTAGCTATCTCTAAATCTATTTTTCCCGAGCCTTTCACTTGCGCAAAATCCCGCACTCTTCTTAGAAGTGCGTTTGCAATTCGCGGAGTTCCTCTGCTTCTGCGCGAGATTTCAATTGAAGCGTTATCTGAAATTCCAATATTCAAAATTCCTGCTGCACGCGTTACGATGTGAGACAAAACTTCTACATCATAATATTCCAATCGGCTATTGATTCCAAAACGCGCCCGCAAAGGTGCAGTCAGCAAACCACTGCGTGTTGTTGCACCAATTAAAGTGAACGGATTCAAAGTAAGTTGGACTGTGCGTGCACTAGGACCCGAATCAATCATAATGTCAATGGTAAAGTCTTCCATTGCAGAATAAAGATATTCTTCAATGACCGGACTTAAACGATGAATTTCATCTATGAATAATACATCACCGCGTTCAAGATTCGTTAGCAGACCAGCAAGATCTCCAGGTTTGTCCAAGACGGGTCCCGAAGTGATTTTGATTCCAACACCGAGCTCATTTGCGATTATATTCGCAAGAGTCGTTTTCCCAAGTCCGGGAGGGCCATGCAACAAAACATGATCCAATGCTTCTTCTCTTCTGCGCGCAGCTTCAACGAAGATTGATAGATTGTCAATTACTTTTCCCTGACCGGCAAAATCTCCAAATTGTTTTGGACGAAGAACTTTATCGATCTCTTCTTCTTTCCCTAATGCTTCATCGTCTCTATAATCGAAAGATTCCAAGTGCTTAATTTTATGTAAAGATAAAAAAAACCCATCCGAAAAGTATCGAATGGGTTTATCTAAACTGCTTTAATATTTTTAGTGTTCTTCTTCGCCTGGCTTAACCGGCACTGTTTGAAGGCAGAAATCTTCATCCATACCTGGCTTCGAGTAATCGTAAGGCCATCTGTGAACTTCAGGAATTTCTCCAGGCCAGTTACCGTGGATGTGTTCAACTGGAGTAGTCCACTCTAATGAATTTCCTTTCCAAGGGTTTTGAACTGCCACCTGACCACGACGAATACTATAGAAGAAATTGAAGATAAAGATTAGTTGAGTCAAGCCACCGATAATTGCAAAGACCGAGATTATCACATTCAAATCCATTATCATACCAAATTGATTTGTATCGAATCCTTCATAGACACTGTAGTCATAATAACGTCTTGGTGCTCCACCAATTCCAACAAAATGCATCGGGAAGAAAACACCATACGCAGAAATAAATGTCAACCAGAAGTGAACCATACCAAGCTTAGAATTCATCATACGCCCATACATTTTCGGGAACCAGTGGTATACTCCGGCGAACATTCCGAAAATTGCAGAAAGACCCATTACTACGTGGAAGTGAGCAACTACGAAATAGGTGTCGTGGACTTGGATATCCAGAGCAGAATCTGCCAAAATAATACCGGTAATACCACCTGTTACAAATGATGACACCAAACCAATTGAGAATAACATTGCAGGAGTAAAACGAATGTTTCCTTTCCATAAAGTTGTCAAATAGTTAAATACTTTTACCGCAGACGGAATTGCAATCAAGAGTGTGGTGAATACAAACACACCGCCAAGGAAAGGGTTCATACCAGTAATAAACATGTGGTGACCCCAAACGATGAATGATAAGAACGCAATTGCTAAAATAGATCCGATCATTGCACGATATCCGAAAATTGGTTTTCTAGAATTATTTGAAACAATTTCAGAAGTCAAACCAAGCGCCGGCAAGAGCACGATATATACCTCAGGGTGCCCCAAGAACCAGAATAAGTGTTCGAATAAAATTGGAGAGCCTCCTGACTGCTCAAGAATTTCTGTACCAACAATTGCATCATTTACATAGAAACTTGTTCCAAGCGTGCGATCCATAAGCATCAACACTACCGCCGACACCAAGACCGGGAATGAGAGTACGCCAATAATCGCAGTAACAAAAAATGCCCAAATTGTTAAAGGCAATCTTGTCATTTTCATTCCTTTTGTGCGAAGATTTAAAACAGTCACAATATAGTTCAACGATCCAAGCAACGAAGAAGCAACAAAGATTGTCATCGACAATAACCACAAAGTCATACCAGCTCCTGAACCTTGTATAGTTTCTTCATAAACTGATAGTGGAGGGTAAATTGTCCAACCTGCAGAAGCCGGGCCAGTCTCGATGAACAATGAATACAACATCAACACGCTGGAAATAAAGAACAACCAATACGAAATCATGTTCAGTAATCCGGAAGCCATATCTCTAGCACCTATCTGAAGTGGAATTAAGAGATTACTAAACGTTCCAGATAAACCACCTGTCAAGACAAAGAATACCATGATCGTACCGTGGATTGTTACCAGACCAAGATACATCCCCCGATGAAGAATTCCATTGGGTGCCCAAGTATCTCCCAGAAAAAACGAAAGAACACTGCTGCTTTCACCAGGCCATCCAATTTGAATTCTGAATAATACAGACAATAATACGGCTACGCATGCCATGAAAATTGCAGTCACTAAAAACTGCTTTCCAATCATTTTATGATCCTGACTGAAAATATACTTCATGATAAAACTTTCCTTGTGATGATGTCCGTGATCAGTATGAGCTGTTGCTGACATAGTTATCTAAATTCTTTAAATTTTTAAACTTAATTATTCCCCTGCTGGCACTTCATGTGCCACAACAAGATTTGTATTCCCTGCTTCTTTCCAAGCTATAAATTCTTCAGCTGTTCCGACAACCACACTCATCTTCATGTTAGAGTGCGATTCACCGCATATTTTATTACACATCAATATGAAATTGAATTCAGGATTACCTGTTCTTTCTCTCATTTCAGATGTAGTATAAATAGGCTTAACTTTTAATTTTGTTCGTTGACCGGGAACACAGTTCATCTGCGCTCTGAAGTGAGGAAAATAAGCAGAGTGAATTACGTCACGTGATCTCAGGATGAACTGATACTCCTGATCTTTAATTAAGAAAAGTTCTTTAGCTGTATAATCATCAGCAGCAATAAGATCAGTCGAGTCTGTATACATTTCTTTCATGATAACAACGCGCTCTCTGATTCTCTCAAGTTTTTCAACCTTAGATCTCATTTTTTCAGAAGCAGCCTTTGAGAATGCTTTCTGATTTTTATCTTCAGCATCAATATCAGCATACATTCCATCTATTGTAAGATCAAGTTCCTTTAATCTCCACTCGATATTTGAAGTCGTGATAACACCTAATGGATTAGGATTCTCTGCAAAAGTTGTTACCAATTTATAATCAGAGTATCCAAGTTTATTGTCCTCACCAGAATAACGAGCGGTCCAACTGAACTGCTCTGCATACAACTCGACAACAACAGCATCGTCAGAAGCTTTGCCCGTAATTTTGTTCCAAGTCATCAACCCTAAAATAATAATCACAGCTAAAGTGGCAGCCGGAACAACCGTCCAAATCATTTCAAGACGATTGTCATGCGGAAAAAAATAAGCTTTTCTGTCAGGATGGTATGCGTACTTATAAGCAAAAATGAAAAGAATAGCGTTTGTCGCAAAGAAAACTGCAAATACAATAATCCAATTAATATTAAAGAGCCAGTCGATATCTCTACCCAACTCTGACGCCGCTTCAGGTAACATTCCGTTACCATACTTAGCTAACATGTAGACTGCCGTTCCAAAAAACACTGCTAGAAAAAGGATCATCATGCCTGCATTCAGATTATTTACGCGCAGATCAATATCTTCTTCTCGTCTGTTTCTGATCTTGGCTGTCAACTCGTAAACTCTCATCAATTGCGCCACAGCAATGGCAACAAGAACGATTACAACCAAAACTATCAATTTCATTTCCATGATAAATTCTTTTTAAGCTTCAATAATTAGATATCGTGATGTTTACTTTCATCCAAGTAAGGGTGATTCTTCGGCATAAGCGGAGCCTTAGTCAGTGTTCTTAATACTGCAAAGGTGAACAAGCCCGCAAACATTAAAAACAAGCCCACCTCAACGAATCCAATGCAACCAAACTCGCCCATTGTTCCAGGAGTTACAAGCATGTAAATATCCGTCCAATGTCCAAGTAAAATAATTACGCAGACTACCGATAGAATACCAACATTACGTTTTGCTTCACGAGACATTAAAATAAGCATTGGAACGATGAAATTCACCATAAACATAGCCCAGTAGGTGAACTTATAATTCTCAATTCTAAAGTCAAAATAAATTACTTCTTCAGGAATGTTTGCATACCAATAAAGCATGAATTGAGAGAAGAATAAATAAGACCACAAGAAACTAGTTGCAAAAATCCATTTACCGACATCGTGAATATGGCTATCGTTTACTTGTTGCAGGTATCCATGCTTTTTCAAATACAAAATTACTAACATGATTGTAGTCATTGAAGTACACCACATTCCACCAAACACATACCATCCGTAAAGTGTAGAGAACCAATGTGCGTCAATTGACATTAACCAATGCCATGAAGAAGTTGAGCTGAAATAACCAAAAAGAACCAAGAAAAGCGCAGCTTTCACATAATTTTTATAGTGTAATTTCGTACCACCTTCAATATCTTCCTGAAGACTTCTTTTTCTGAAACCGGTATAGAACAGGAAATAAACAAGAAAGTAAAGAATAGTAACTGCCCAGAAAAACCAATTAGTTAAAAAAGGCGCCTTGTTTGCAATAATTTTATCATGAGCCACAACATCCGGATCCATCCAAGAATAGATGTGACCAACATGATGTCCGTGAACTTCAGTGTAACCACCTTTCATAAAAGTGAGGATTGCAAATACCGCAATGAGGATACCAATGCCATATACAACGTAAGAAGCTACAGCTTCGACTACTCTTTTAATTGCAACTGACCAACCTGTTTCGGTTGCATATTGTAATGCAAGGAAAAATAAAGCTCCTAACGCAATTGCAAAAAAGAAAAAGCCGTCAATTAGCAGATTCGAAAAAATCCGTGTTTTAAATTGCTCATCACCACTGTGAACTACAATTCCGATAATCAGCGACACCAGTCCAATTGCAATCGCACCGAATATCGTTTTTTTCGCTTTGGATGAAATTTGAAATTCCATGTATTCTTCTTTTTCTTAATTAATATTTCTTATTCACCAAGTGCTGCCGGTGCATCTACCACCGGAACCACCGTTGTTGCAGTTGAGTCAGATACTACGTCACCTTGTTGTTTTCCTTGAAGGAATTCAACATAATGAACCACTTTCCAACGTTCTTCTTTGTTCAATTGAGAGGCATGAGAGCCCATCATACCTTTACCGTAGGTTACCGAGTAGAATATTGTTCCAGCTGGCAGATTTTTTAAAGCACCATCATACGCTGGAGGTGGTGGAAATTTTCCTAGACTATTTACTACTACTGGTCCTTGACCGTCACCCTTTTCACCATGACAGTGGAGACAAAAAAGACCATAAATAGCTTTACCTTCTTTTAATACTTCCTCAGAAAAAGGAATTGGATTTTTGTCCAGAGCAGAGTTGGCATAACCTACGGAGTCTTGTCGCTGACCATAAAGTCCGTGAGTTTTATCAGAACCAATTGGCGCTCCATGAAGATAAGGCATCATGATTGAAACATCACCAGTTCCATAGTAAGGAATAGTTCCGTTAGGTGGAGTCAAAGAAACCTTGTCACCAACCAGTTCTGGTCTGAATAAACCACGAACTTCTGCATAATCCACATAGGCTTCAACCGAAGGAGAGCGATACATGTCAGGCATGTATTCAAGTCCTGGAGAGTTAGGATCACCTCCACATGATGCCATTATTCCTGAAAGGAGAACAAGAGCGCCAGCATTTAATTTCATTGTGTTCAATTTCATAATTGCAACGAGTTATTTAATAACCACGTAATCTTTTTCTTCTATTTCAATAACACCAGTTTCCTTAATCTTTGCATGGATTTCAGAAGCAGCCATGTGATTCTCAGACATTCTTATTTCCATGACAAAACGATCATCCGTTGTTCTTGGATAAGGATTGTCCGCCGGCATACCAGGTAAGGTTTTATTGCGCAACAAATAAATGATTGCCATTCCATGCGCAGCAAACAATACCGTAAACTCAAATGCAATAGGCACAAATGCAGGAAAATTCTCCATCAAACTAAAATTTGGTTTACCACCGATATTTATTGGCCACTCATCTATCATGAGTAATTTAAAACCAAAAACAGCAAGCAGCAAGCCTGTCAAGCCCAGCATAAAAGCAACGATTCCAAGACGTGTGTGTTTTACCCCAATAATCGGATCGATACCATGCACTGGAAAAGGTGAGAAAACATCTGATATATGAACACCTCCAGAAACCAATTTTTTGGCCCCTGTTTTTAAGGTTTCATCATCATCATACATTGCGTATATAACTCTTTCTGCCATTCTTCAAGTTATTAAATTCGTTATTATTAATGATGATCGTTATGTCCCGGAGCTGTTCCGTTTTTGTAACTCTCACCTGAAATTTTCAAAATTGTTTTCACCTCACTGATAGCAAGTACAGGGAAGTATCTTGCAAACAATAGATAGAATGAGAAGAATAATCCTAATGTACCAATGAAGATTCCAATGTCAACCCATGTTGGATAGAACATACTCCATGCTGATGGAAGGTAATCTCTGTGGATTGAGGTAACAATGATAACGAAACGTTCAAACCACATACCAATATTTACAACAATCGAAATAAAGAAAGTGAACAATAAACTTCTTCTTAGTTTTCTGATCCACATAAGTTGTGGAGAAATCACGTTGCAAGTCATCATTGACCAATAAGCCCACCAATAAGGACCAGTTGCACGGTTAATGAATGCATAAGATTCATATTCAACACCTGAATACCATGAAATAAATAACTCCGTCAAATAAGCCACTCCAACAATTGAACCAGTAACCATGATTACAATGTTCATATATTCAACGTGTCTTGTGTGAATGTAAGCCTCCAGTTTCATTCCTTTTCTAAGAATCAACAAGAGTGTTTGCACCATTGCAAATCCAGAGAACACCGCCCCAGCCACAAAGTATGGAGGGAAGATGGTGGTGTGCCAGCCAGGAATTACAGAGGTAGCAAAGTCAAAAGATACAATCGAGTGAACCGAGAATACAAGTGGTGTAGCAAGTCCAGCTAATACAAGTGAGACGATTTCAAATCTGTTCCAATGTTTTGCTCTACCGGACCATCCAAACGAAAGAAGTGAATATGCCTTTTTAGCAACCGGACTTTTTGCTCTGTCACGGATCGTTGCAAAATCAGGAATCAAACCAATATACCAGAAAACCAGAGATACTGACAAGTAGGTTGAGATTGCGAATACGTCCCAAAGGAGCGGAGAGTTAAAGTTTACCCAAAGTGATCCAAACTGATTTGGAATCGGCATTACCCAGTATCCAACCCAAAGACGACCCATGTGGATTAGCGGGAATAAACCAGCCATAAAAACCGCAAAGATTGTCATTGCCTCTGCAGAGCGGTTGATCGCCATTCTCCAACGTTGTCTGAAGAGCAAGAGTACTGCGGAAATCAAAGTACCGGCGTGACCGATACCAACCCACCAAACGAAGTTAGTGATATCCCAAGCCCATTCAACTGTCTTGTTTAATCCCCAGGTTCCGATACCAGTTCCCAAAAGGTAAACAATACAACCAACTCCGTAAAGTCCAACCAGCATTGCAATTCCGAGCATGATATACCATGCTTTTGGCGCTTTGCCTTCAATAGATCTACAAACGTCCTCAGTGATATCGTGATACGTCTTGTGACCTAAAATTAGCGGTTCTCTTATTGCAGATTCTTTATGCATTCTTGCTCTTTTTTAGTTAATCTGAATATTTATTAGTGGTGAGCTTCAGTATTCGATTCTTCACCGTGTGCTTCTTCTGCATGTTCTTCACCATGACCAGAATCGTGTGCTGTCTGAATTGCTTCCAAAGCATCATTATCATCGTTACGAACTTTTACCTTATACCAAATGTTTGGTTTTGTTCCAACTTCTTCCAAAGCCTGATAAGCGCGATCTTCTTGTGAACTTTTGCGAACCAGAGATTCAACATCATTCCAGTCACCTACAGTAATTGCATTTGTAGGACAAACATCCGAACATGCAGTTGTAACGTCTCCGTCAACCAGTTTGCGATCTTCTTTTTTCGCAACCAATTTACCAGCTTGAATTTTCTGAACGCAGAATGAACATTTTTCCATTACACCGCGGGTTCTAACAACTACATCCGGGTTAAGCACCATACGCCCAAGATCATCTTGTGCAGGATTTACTTCAACAAACTTACGGTAGCTTGGATAGTTGAACCAGTTAAAGCGACGCACTTTATAAGGGCAGTTATTTGCACAATAACGTGTACCGATACAACGGTTATATGACATTTGGTTCAAACCTTCATTCGAGTGTGTAGTTGCTGCAACCGGACAAACCGTTTCGCACGGAGCGTGATTACAGTGGTGACACATCATTGGCATGTGAACTACTTTTGGATTCTCTGAAGGAACCTCAAGTGCAGCAAATCCGCCTGCGTCAAATTTTGCTTCATCACGAGTACCTACAGCAGGCTCTACGTCAGAAGCATAATAGCGATCTAAACGCAACCAGTGCATGTCACGACCACGACGGATCTCATCTTTACCAACAACCGGAACGTTATTTTCAGATTGACAAGCAATCAAACAAGATCCACAACCAATACAAGAACTGAGGTCGATTGTCATTGCCCAGCGATGACCTACATTCTCAACCGGATGTTCATCCCAAAGATTGTATTCGCTGATGTGATTTTCATCGTGATTCCAACCAGAGTGCAACATGTGAACATGATTGTACGCCTCTTTCGGTTGGTTTTTATAAATATCTAATGTTGTTTCTTTCACAATTGAGTTACGCGCCATTACTGTGCTGTGCGTTTGAGAGCAAGCCAAATAATAATTTTCACCCGTTTTTGTAATCGAATCTGCGTTTAATTCAAGAATTCCGTTGGCAGCAATTTTGAAGGCGTTTGCACCAATTGACTTACGTCCACCATTTGAACCTGACTCATGTTTTCCAAAGAAATCTGTGTGGAAAGATGAACGACCAATTTTCTCACCACCTTCACCACGTCCATATCCAAGAGCAATACCAATTGTTTTTGGTGTTTGACCTGGTTGTGGATAAACGGGTAAAAGCAATTCTTTTTCTCCAACTTTCACAGATACCATTCCGCTAGGACTCTCTTGACCAACTTCAGTGCTCAGGCCTAATGCTTTCATATCTCCAAGAGACATGGTTACATAATTATCCCAGCTTACTTTCGAGATTGGATCAGGCATCTCTTGCAACCAAGGATTTCCAGATTGTGTTCCAATACCTAAAGATGCTTTTTGATACAGTGAAATTTCCCATTCACCACCAGCAACAGAAGCGATATCTTTTCCTGCATTTGCAAGATTACCAGCAAATGCCGGTGTTGGCTGAGGAGTTACCGCCATGCTACTACAGCTATTGTGAACGCATTCATTCCAGTAGCTGAAGAAATCAAGATGTTTTGTTTGAGTAGGGAAACCATATTGTTGCCAAGTACTCTTAATCTTATCGTGGAAGTTTGTACTGTCCGGTCCAACATGATTAGCCATTCCTGCCCAAACCATTAAAGACTCCATTGCACTTCTGGTATCATTTAGCGGACGAATAGTCGGTTGCGCTAAAGAATAATGATTCATTTTTGGATTGAAATCATACCACGATTCCAAAGCATGATGATCAGGACAAATGTATTGACAAGCCGTAGCTGTTTCGTCAGCATAACGTGCCATCGACACTGTTAAATCAACATTAGCCAAAGCAGCTTTGAATGCATCTCCACTAGCATGTGAATAAGCAGGATTAGTATCCCACATGATCAGCGCGCCAATTTTTTTCTCATTCATTTCCTTCAAAAGACGTGTCATTTTGTCGTCTTCAGAAACAAATAAATTAATTGGATTATTCAGGTCTATTGTAAGCGCATAATTACTTAATGCGTTATTGATCGAGTTAACAACAACTTGATGTGATTTGCGATTAGAGCCACAAACAACCAAAGATGTTCCTTTATTCTTTTTCAATAATTCAGCAGCCATTTTCAATTTAGCCTGTACATCTTCAGAAAGCGAAGCTGTATCAACACCATTGACGCCTGTTCCAGAAACTTCTTTGTGCAAGAATGCCAATACTTTCCCATACTCTGAAGGCTTAACCATTCCGCGTACGTCCGCATTTGAACCAGTGATAGACATATTTGCCTCAAACTGGAAGTGTTTCGACATTTGTTCAGCATCCGGATTTCTTCCAACCTGATACTGTCCCATAAATTGAGTAGGAAGTAACCAAGAGTTCAAGAAATCGGCACCAACAGAAACAATCACTTTTGCTTTCGAGAAATCATAATCAGGAATAATTCTTTTTCCGAATGATTCAAGATTAGCTTCACGTATTCCGTTATAAGAAACAGCATCATATTGGATGTGTTCTACTTTATCATTTGATGCAACGTCACCAGCAACAATTGCCTCAGCACCCTCAGCCGGAGCAGCATTACCTTCAGCCGGAGCAACACCCATAACAGGAGCAGCACCACCGAATTTAGCCATGAACTGTCCAATAATATCCTGACCAGTTGGGCTAATTACCGTACTCGAAAGTAGAACAATTTTTTTTCCTTTTGATTGTGCAGCATTCAAACCTTTAATAACTTCTGAATCCACACCATTCCAGTCTGCAAGTGCACCTGTCATTTGTGGCCCTTTCAATCTTTCACCATCGTATAACGAAAGAACAGAAGCTGCAATTTGAGGATTAATCGCACCATTTGTAAAACCATGATCACGGTTTCCTTTAATATGAATTGGACGACCCTCGCGCGTTTTTACTAAAACACTTGCGTATGAATATCCATCATAATAAGAAGATGCGTACCAATTAGCTACACCTGGAGTTACATCTTCAGGCTTCACAACATAAGGCACTGCTTTCACAACAGGTGCCTCACAAGCCGCTAAAGTAGCTGCTGCAACACTAAACCCGAGGAATTTAAGGAAATCGCGACGACCGGTTGATGATTCTTTCAAAGTATCATCAGCCAGGAACTGATCAACGGTTAATTCTTGTGCGAATTCTTTCTCTGCTCTTTCCACAAAAGCTGGAGTAGCATTTAATTCGTCAAGACCTTTCCAATATTTTTTCGTTGTTCCCATATCTATAATAAGGCTCTTAAATCAATATTAATAGTGACATTTTGCGCACTCAAGACCACCCAACTCTGCAACTGTTACAACATCATCTTCAAGGTACGACTGATACGTGCGTTTGTCAGTCAATAATCTTTGGTGGATTACACCATAATACGAATCAGGATCATTTTGTGCAGCACCAGCAATGTCAATTCCAGACTCTCTGTGACACTCAATACACCATCCCATGGTTAAAGTTGGACGTGTAAACTTCACTGCATTTTCTTCCAGACCATCATCATTTGTTCCAACTGCGTTCAAATCAGCGCTAGTCATAACACGAGCAACAGTTTCTTTACGCATGTTACCATGGCATGCCTGACAATCCAATCCACCTACAACTACGTGCTGTGAGTGATTGAAATAAACGTGATCCGGCAAGTTGTGAACTTTAACCCATTTGATTGGTTTTTCAACGCCTGAATAACTCATTGTAGCAGGATCATAACCGGCAGCTTCATAGATTTTTGCAATCTCTGTCGCAGTTCATACAAACGTTTACTGAAGGAATTCCAGCGTGTTTAGATTTAGTAACTGAGCTGTGACAATATTTACAATCGATTCCTAATTTACCAGCATGCAATTCGTGTGAATAAGCAATTGGTTGTTCAGGTTTATAATTTTCATAAACACCGATTTCCATCAAATCCCACATCCCTGCTACAAGGAGGATAATCATTAGAATGAATGAAGTCACCCCAACCATTCCTCTGTTTTCCCAAGCCCAACGGCGTGCAGATTGTCCGATAGATTCTTGTGGCAAAGCTTGCAAACCGTCTTGCTCACGTGAAATATTATTAAGTTGACCTTTGATTCCGCCAACTGAGAAAATAACCACCACTAATAAACCACCAATGATCCACCAGAACCATGATGAAGATTCTTCTTCAGCGCCTACTGCACCTACTTCTCCACCAGCCGGTGTTGGAGCTACAGGAGGCGTATACTCTTCAACATAAACAAATACAGCATCAATTTGCTCATCTGTCAAGTTTTGCGCAGTCATTACTGACTTGTTCCATTTACTGAACAAACTGTTTGCGTACGAATCACCCGAAGCGATTACGCCCTGTGAGTTACGAACCCATGAATAGAAATTTTCTTCAGTTGAATTATCTATCCAACGTTGACGGGCACCTTGAAGTGCTGGTCCGGTCATGTCCTTGTCCGGCTTATGGCAGGAAGCACAATTCTGTTGGAATAATTTTTCACCGTCCTGAGCGATGGCATGATCATTGTACCCCATAGTGAGGACGAATGTTGCCACGACGAACGATTTGAAAGTCTTAGAGATGAATGAACTAGCTATTTTCATTTGCAAAATTTTAGGCTTTTTGCTGTTGTATACACGATGATTAATCACAGGCAAAATTATAAGAATGTCCTTTCAGCAAACCTAATCTGGGCACTTTTTACATGGACTTATTCTAATTTAAAACGATTCTAAATAAACAAATAATCACAAACTCTTCGATAATAATCACTTGACGCCGCTTTATGATAAATCTTAAATCGATTTTAAATAAGAAATTTGGACCGCCAAAATCGAATTTCATACCTTTGTTCAAAATCAATTCTGAAACATGAAAATTCTTCCTTTTTTCTTCCTCATTTTTTCATTTGGAAACTTTTCAATTTCGCAAGACACCAGCCTTGGATTTCCGACAACACAAGATACACTTCCACAAGTGGCAAATAAATTAAATTTTGCTGCCAAGCCAGGAACCGTTGTAGTGCATAAAGATGAGCGAATTACAAAAATTGAGGAATTTGTACGCTACGGTGAGGAGTCTATCGAGGGAGTAAAAATAGACGGATTCCGAGTATTGATTTTCTTTGACATGAACAAGACAGTGGCTGAGCAACAAAAGGCCTACTTTATTACAATGTACCCTGAGCATAAAGCATATGTAGATTATATGGCACCAAATTACCGGGTGCGTGTTGGGAATTTCAGAACTGAACTGGAAGCAGAACGCTTAAAAGTAGAATTGATCGGATCATTTCCAACAGCCATTGTGGTAGCTGATAAAATTCAACTTCCAGATTTGAATCAGACAACTGCGAATTAGAATTCTCTTAATTCAATTTCAAGATCATCTACAAAAAACTGTCCGGCAGAATTGTCGAAAAGATAAACGTCAATATTTTGTTTTGAATTCATATGAACTGACTTGTCGAACCAGAATCCGAATTCAAAAAAATACCAGCCTTCTTTGTCACTCTTTACAAAATCAGGATTTGACTCATTCAGTAAAAATGTTTTTGTGAGGATTTCATTTTCAAGTTCATCTGTTATTTCTTTCTGTGATATCACTAAAGACGGGAAACTGCCTCCCTTCGATTTAATCGCGAATCTCAATTTCAATCTTACCCGACCAAAACAATCCAATGAAAGATCTTTGATTAAATTAAGATATTGTTGTTCACTATTGGTAAGTGCTTTTTTACCCGAGAATGCGTCACTATTGCTTATCAAATTGCCAGCATACACCGATTCGTAATCAGCAACTAATTCAAAATCGCTTTTGCTTTTTAAGATATAGTTGATGTCGCTGTATTTTACAAAAATCGAATCAGGAATCCATTTGTTCTGTTGACAAACGTATTGGCTGATCAACCGATAATTCAAAATTCTATCTTTCAAATGATTTAATATCTCTAAGTCATCAATCTGATCAATTTTCAAATTATCCCTGATTTTATAAACTACATCTTCCATCAGTAAATAATCTCTCCAAACAAAAGCATTCATACGACGGTCAGCATACATTAATATATGATTGCAATGAAGCGCTTCAAATTTTTCACTTGTCTTTAAATTATCCGATTGGCTAATTGGAAATCGGGGTAGTTTCAATCCAAAATTTTCTAAAAGCAGACCTTGAATTGCAGATGGAATATCTTTATGACATGCCATGCTTTTAATTCGTTTTGGTTGAATGAGCATGGGTGAATAAATCAATAAGGGAACGTGAAATTTCTCAAGCCTTGTATCATTCCCCAAAAATTTAATGGAGTGATCACCACAAATTACGAATATCGTATTTTCAAAATCTTGTCGTGATTGATATTGCCGGATAAATTGTTTCAATGCAAAGTCCATATACATCAACGCGGCAAAAGTTTCTATTTCCTGCAGATATTCTGACTTGTTTGAAGGACGTAATTCATCAATTCGCTTTTTTGCACTCTGGATAAAAAAATCTTTATTGGAATAATTAAATGGCTCATGAAATGATGTTGTAAGATACACGCTGCAGTATGGCTGATCTGATTGAAAATTAGTGTCTATTATATCTAAAGATTGTTTAAAAACATCCTTGTCTTCTGCTCCCCAATTGAATTGTTTTTTGTTACCCAGATTATCCTCAATTTCTGTTTTGTTCTGATTCAATTTGAAATCAGTTTTACTTTTGATCAAATCAAATTTCTCCGTCATCAAAAATTCATCCATGTGATCAAATTCTTTTATGGCGCCACAAAAAAAGCTGTCTGATAGCCATTATTTTCCTTGAGTAGTTGAGGCAATGAAAAATGATTTGGCATATCATATCTCAGATTCATAAAACCAGTTTCGCCTTCTGGCAATCCTCCCAAAATATTTGGTAATGCACCAAACGTCCGCTCAGCATTGGCCATACAATTTGACCAATACAATGAATGATCAGCCAACGAATCCAGAAAGGGTGTAAAACTTCCAAGCCGGGCTTCATCACCAGAAAATTGTTTTCCGAGTGATTCACAAATCACGAATACAATATTTGGCGCAGAATCTCTCTTTGGAAAAAAAGGACCCAATGGATTTCTAACTTGAGTTTCAGAGAAAAACGGATAGTCATAATTCTCCATCTTGTTAATCTCATTTAACGCATAATATTTTTTTAACTCAACCTCTTCGTTCAGATTTTCGAATTGATTTTTTTCCGTTCGATAAATTAAATAACTCTCCATATAAGATAACACTTTATTACGGGCACTCTGATAGTTTAACTCATTATCAAAATGCGCTGCTTTAACCTGAACAAAAACAGAAGAAATTAAAGCTCCGCAAAAAATAATTAGCGCAATTTTTTTCAAGAGCGTTCGATCCACAATTTTCATCAGGTTCCATAAGCCCATAAAAATTATCAGCCCAACCGGAATCAGGAAAAATAAGTACGTCTTTTCAAATCCATAAATGGCAGCTACTTGATTAGCCTGTTCTGCACTTACTCCATTAATGGTGTGATACGTAAACGGAGTCAACGACAGACTGAAATACCAATTCAGTAAAATTTCTGCAATGAAATAAAAAGTCAATAGAACAATTGCCAAACATCTGCATTGCGCCTTCCTATGGTCAGAAAAAAAACAAAATAAATAGGAGCAATCAGGATCAAAGTATATACGAGAAATATGAAATCTTCATAGCCCCCAGCCAATTGAGAAATCAAAAAATTATGCGGTGCTGTTCGCTCCATCAAAAAAATAAGCGCACCCATAATTCGGATAAAAACCGAAACGACCAAAAACAAACTCAACACATTCAGATATCCGGAAACGGATTCTGATCTGAAAATTTTACTTGCTATTTCACGAATTTTTTCCAAAATAAATCTGTTCAAAATCCCCGTCTCTTTTAATCATAGCGGTGATAAGACGAATGTACAAATTAATCTTCAGGGGTATGAATGCAAAAGGCCCGAACTGAAACCATGCTCAGTTCGGGCCTTTATAAAAATCTAAATTATAGTTTCGATTTCACCTCAACCATTTGGAAACTTTCAATGGTATCTCCAATTTTAATATCGTTGAATTTATCAATGTTTAAACCGCACTCGTATCCATTCTTCACTTCTCTTACGTCGTCTTTGAATCGTTTCAATGAACCAAGAGTTCCGGTGTGAATTACGATGCCATCGCGAATGAGTCGGATTTGATTTGGACGAAGAATTTTTCCTTCGGTAACAAAACATCCTGCAATGGTTCCGATTTTTGTGATGTCAAATGTTTCTCTGACCTCAGCGATACCCACAATTTCTTCTTTGAATTCAGGAGCCAACATACCTTCCATCGCAGTTTTAATTTCTTCGATAGCCTGATAGATGATTGAATAAAGACGAATGTCGATCTCTTCTTTTTCAGCTAATTTTCTAGCCGCCGCAGAAGGACGCACCTGGAATCCGACGATGATTGCATCAGAAGCCGAAGCCAATGTAACATCGGTTTCACTGATTGCTCCAACACCTTTGTGAATGATATTGATTTGAATTTTTGCAGTAGAAAGTTTCAACAATGAATCAGACAACGCTTCTATAGATCCATCCACGTCACCTTTCACAATTACATTCAATTCCTGGAAGTCTCCAATTGCAATACGACGACCAATCTCATCCAATGTAATATGTTTCTGAGTGCGCAAACCTTGCTCACGATTCAACTGTTCACGTTTAGAAGCAATTTGTTTTGCTTCACGCTCATCTTTCAATACGTTGAATTTATCACCCGCACTTGGAGCACCCTGGAAACCTAAAATAGAAACAGGAGTTGATGGTCCAGCTTCATTAATAGTAGCCCCACGCTCATTGTGCATTGCTTTCACTTTACCGTAATGCTGACCTGCGATAATAAAATCACCGACGCGCAATGTACCGGCAGATACAAGGAGTGTTGTAACGTATCCACGACCTTTATCCAAAGATGCTTCAACAACAGTTCCAACTGCATTTTTATTTGGGTTTGCTTTCAAATCAAGCAATTCAGCTTCAAGTAAAACTTTCTCCAACAACTCATCTACATTGGTTCCTTTTTTAGCAGAAACTTCTTGCGACTGGAACTTACCACCCCAATCTTCCACAAGGATATTCATTTGTGAAAGTTGTTGTTTTATTTTTTCAGGATCAGCTCCCGGTTTATCAATTTTGTTGATTGCAAAAACCATTGGAACACCAGCAGCCTGTGCGTGAGAGATTGCCTCTTTTGTTTGAGGCATCACGTCATCATCCGCAGCAACAATAATAATTGCGATATCTGTTACCTGAGCACCACGAGCACGCATAGCGGTAAACGCTTCGTGACCTGGAGTATCTAAAAATGTAATGTGTCTTCCGCTTGATGTTTCTACTGAATAAGCACCAATGTGCTGTGTAATTCCTCCAGCCTCACCACTGAGTACATTTGCCTTACGGATATAATCTAGTAACGATGTTTTACCGTGATCGACGTGACCCATTACCGTTACAATTGGCGGACGTGGTACTAAATCTTCTTCACGATCTTCTTCTTCATTAATTGCCTCCTGAACCTCAGCACTGATGAACTGTGTTTCAAATCCATATTCGGCAGCAACAATTTGAATTGTTTCAGCATCCAGACGCTGATTGATTGAAGCAAAAATTCCAAGTGACATACATGCACCGATGACTTCATTCACCGAAACATTCATCATAGAAGCTAACTCAGAAACTGTAACGAACTCTGTTAATTTCAAAGTTCCTTTTTCTTGCTCTTCGCGTTCTAATTCTGCCTCTCTTTTTTGTGCAAAAATTTCACGTTTTTCACGACGTAATTTAGATCCTTTACTTTTTCCGGTTCCTTGCAAACGAGCAAGTGTTTCCTTAATTTCTTTCTGGATTTCTTCGTCAGTTACGGCAGGCTTATCCACTTTTGGTTTGCCTTTGTAACCACCGCCACCACCTGTGCCAACATTTTTCTTGTGATCCGTAACGGCTGCACTTTTCTCAATGTTTACTTTTTTGATTCGTTTGCGTTTCTTGCGCTCAGCTTCTGCAGCACTTTCACTTGCGGATGATTTTTCCTTAACAACCGGTAACACGATTTTTCCAACAACAGTAGGTCCTGTTAGCCTTTCTGAATGTGCTTTAATCGTTTCAATCGGCTCAGGTTTCTCTTGAACTTTGATTGGTTTTTCAACCGGTTTTTCTGTTTTAACTGGAGCAACCACTGGTTCAGGTTTTAGCTCCTCAACTTTTTTCTTTTTATCAGGACGTGTTTTCTGATTCAACGCATCCAAATCAATCTTCCCAACAACAGCAACTTTAGGCTTGTCTGAAACTGGTTCAACCGGTTTAACTTCTGCTACTGGCTCCTCTTCTTCCTTTTTTACCGCTCTTGCCTTTTTAGGTTTTGGCAATTCTTCCTCCTCCTCATTTTCATCAGCAGGTTTTTCTTTTTTGACATCTTTCAAAGAGATCGACTCACGTTTTTCACGCGAGATTGCAACGTTCTCTGAAGCTTGTTTTGCAGTTTTATCATCTGCAAATTCGCCATCCAGAATAACGAGCATTTCCTGTTCAACCTTTGTATTGGGGTTTGAATCAAGTTTTACTCCCTTTGTCCCAAGAAAGTCAACAATGGTAGCAATACTAACATTGTACTCTTTTGCAACTTTATTTAATCTTTTTCCTGACATTCTATTTTCCTTTCTTTATAACGCTTCAGAAATTCGTTTTTAAATTATTCAAATTCTGATTTCAGCACATTCAGTACTTCGTCAACTGTTTCTTCTTCCAAATCTGTACGCTTCAACAATTCTTCTTTTGTCAATTCCAATACAGATTTTGCAGTATCCAAACCAATTGCTTTCAACTGATCAATGATCCAACCGTCAATTTCATCTCCGAATTCATCTAAATCTACATCTTCAATATCTTCAGCACCTTCACGGTAAACATCAATTTCATAACCGGTTAATTTACCAGCCAGTTTAATATTGTGTCCGCCTTTTCCAATTGCAAGCGATACCTGATCTGGTTTCAAATAAACTTCAGCTCTTCCAGTTTCTTCATTCAACTCAATGCTTGTAATTTTAGCAGGGGATAAGGCACGTTGAATAAATAATTTTTCGTTGCTAGTATAATTGATAACGTCGATGTTTTCGTTTTTCAACTCACGCACGATACCATGAATACGCGCACCTTTCATACCAACGCATGCTCCAACCGGATCAATTCTGTCATCGTACGATTCAACCGCAACTTTAGCACGCTCACCTGGTTCACGTACAATTTTTTTGATGGTGATCAATCCGTCAAAAACTTCTGGAACTTCAAGCTCGAATAAACGCTCAAGGAATTCAGGAGCTGTTCTTGAAAGCACAATTACCGGTGTGTTATTTCTTAAATCAACACGGGCAACAACTGCTCTGATTGATTCTCCTTTTTTGAAATAATCAGATGGAATTTGTTCAGATTTAGGTAAAATCAATTCATTTCCTTCATCATCCAGAACAAGAATTTCACGTTTCCAAACCTGATAAACTTCACCGGCAATAATTTCACCAATACGTTCTTTGTATTTTTTATATATATGATCTTTTTCCAATTCAAGAATTCGTGAAATCAAATTCTGGCGAAGCGCCAATACGTTACGGCGACCGAAATCACCTAGTTTCAACTCTTCAGCAACCTCTTCACCAACTTCAAAATCTGGTTCAATCAAAACTGCTTTTGATAGTGCGATTTCAGTGTTTTCATCCTCTACTTCTCCATCCGGTACGATTTCACGGTTCACCCAAATTTCAAGATCTCCTTTATCAGGGTTGATAATGACATCGATGTGTTCATCGTTACCAAACTTTTTCTTCAACATCGAACGAAACACATCCTGAAGAATGTTCATCATGGTTTCACGGTCGATGTTTTTAAACTCCTTAAACTCCGAAAAGGATTCAATCAATTCCAACGCATTCATAGTCTATCGTGTAAATTAAAATGTGATAATCAATTTTGTTTCTTTTATTTCATTGTATTTCAAAGGTACATTTTCAGTCACCCATTCTTTTTTCTTTCTTCCTTCAATGGTTCGTTTCTCCTTGGTTTCAAGAACAAATCCATTTTCATCAGCACTTAAAATTACACCTTCAAAACTTCCTTTATCCGGCATTTTGACTTTCACAGTGCGGCCAATATTTTTTATATACTGTTTATACACACGCAGCGGTTGATCCAAACCAGCTGAGGAAACCTGCAGCGAGAAATCTTCAGCCTCACGGTCCAGGTTATGCTCAATGTTACGACTGATAGAAACACAGTCTTCAATTGATACCGAACCTTGCTCACGATCAATTTCAACCATGATATTGTTGCCGCTCCCAATATTGAGTTCAACAATATACAATGCAGGATCTCTCTCTGCAATGCGTTCTTCAGCCAATTCTGTTATGATCTTTTTATTAATCATCGTGTATAAAAAGAGGGGACTTGATGTCCCCTCTTATCAGTGTGAAATAAATATTTACGGTGCAAATATATGCATTTTCCTCTGAATTGGTTTGATTACGGCTAAAAATTTGACTTCGAGCTACTAAAACCGTTTAAGATAATGACCAAGAAGCCAGTCAATCAATGCCTCAAAGTAATAAGCCGCTAATTTAATTCAATTCTAAAAAGCATCAATTTAGAAGGTGATGCATCATTCTCCAGACTGGTGATTTGAATGTTTAAGAAATAGATACCATCACTGACTTCATCCGGAACATAAGCCATTTCTGTAATTGTTTTATGAAGTTGTGGATTTGATGGATAATTCCAAAATAAATGATGCGCCATTAATACTCCGTTGTCCACTTCACGATCAACCGAAGGCAAATCCATTATCAGATGATCTATTCCCATATTCACTATGTGCTCAATCGCGTCTTTTGTTAAGTAAGGCGGATTTGTATTAGAATAATTATGATGTTTTTTATCCACCTCATTTGGCAACGTACGGATGATTAAAGCTTTGCACAATTTCACTTTTTCGGCATCCAATTCATTTGCCGCGGCCTGCAAATTGTCTTTTGAGATTACAAAATCATCGGTCTGAAACGTATCATTCCAACTTTTTTCAGGTTTAACAGAAAATACAGCAGCATGAAAATGGAATTCCTTCAGGCATTGATTCAACGTAAAATTTTCTTTGGAGATATGACCAACACACTCTGTGTGCGTGCCATTGCCATGCGGATTCAAAAATACATTTCTGAAATTTACGCTTCCACCCTGGTTAACATCGCCGATAAAATTTCCATTGATAACCGGTTCTATTTTTACCGGTTCGCAATACCAAGCGCGCACCGAATCAGCATCTGCGGAAAGCGGAATAGAAAGGTCAATTCCTTTGGTGGTTTCGATATACGAATTGTCTGAAAAATAAAGTTTCATAGCATTTCAAAGGTATAAAGTTTTGGAGAGAATTAATTGTGACAGCGTTTTGGTATTTAGTCCGCATTAGCCAATCGTTGACCCTAATCAGAAAAAACCGTAATTTCGCTGTGATTAGATATGGCCAAGCATAAACTTTTTGCAGAAGATGATTACGAATTTGAGCTGATTGGAATTTGCTCCAACAACAGTGATTATCGTTTGTGCTGGAATATCAATCAATGTCTGGAAATCACATTAAGCAAAGGTGATGATTATGTCTGTATCTCAAAAAAAGACGGTGAAAGCGTTCATTCCTTTTACCAATACATTGAGCCCGATCAGCAGACGGAATATTTTCTGATTAAAAATCTTTCTTCAACGTATAAGCATCTGATTCCAGAAAAAGATCAGGTAGATTATTTTTTGCTGATCAAGAATAATTTTGAACGTGATCTTGATGATATCGTAACATTACTCAGGGAGAATGAAAGTATCTTAACCGCCATAATTTTTGATCCTGAAGAGTTGAAATCAAAAGGCAATTTGTTATTCTGAGTATTGACTCCAGATCACGTATATTTGTAATTCAATTTAGTAAAATGAAAAAAACCAAAATAGTTGCCACCATGGGTCCTGCTTCAACAAACTCAAAAGAGGTGTTGAAAGAAATGATTTTAAATGGCACCAATGTTTGCAGATTAAATTTCTCACACGGAAAACATGAAGATCATTTGAAGACGATTCAAATGGTACGTGAAATAAATTCAGAACTGGATGTAGATGTTGCTCTACTAGCAGATTTACAAGGTCCTAAAATCAGAATAGGTGAAGTTGAAAATAACAGTATCGAATTAATTAACGGTGCACAACTAATCATTACTACTGAGTCATGTATTGGTAACGCGCAAAAAGTTTATCTCACCTATAAAGAGTTTCCTAAAGATGTTGCTGTTGGTGATCGTGTGATGATGGATGATGGAAAACTACAACTTGAAGTTACTGCAACCAACCGTGAAAATGAAGTGACAACCAAAGTAATTAACGGCGGAATTTTAAGTTCAAAAAAAGGAGTTAATCTTCCAAATACAAAAATTTCCTTGCCTTGTCTAACCGTAAAAGATTTGCGCGATTTGGATTTTGCTTTGGAGCATAATGTGGATTGGATTGGTTTATCCTTTGTGCGTTCAGCAAAAGACATTGATGACTTGCGTAAGCTGATTACCAAAAAAAATAAACACTCCAAAATCATTGCCAAAATTGAAAAACCAGAAGCGGTAAATGATATTGAAGCGATTATCCGCGCAACGGATGCAGTCATGATTGCACGTGGCGATATGGGTGTTGAATTACCGATGGAACAAGTGCCGAATATTCAGAAAATGATTATTCGCAAATCACGGAGTTTTGGAAAACCAACCATTGTTGCAACACAAATGATGGAAAGTATGATCACCAATTTTTCACCAACGCGTGCAGAAGTAAATGATGTTGCAAACGCTGTTTTGGACGGCGCAGATGCCGTGATGCTTTCTGGTGAAACTTCAGTTGGGAAATTTCCAGTGGAAGTCATTAAAGCCATGAGCAAAATTGTTTTGGAGATTGAAAAAAATGATGAGATCTATCACAAGGAAGAAGTTCCTGAACGCAGTGAAGACCGTTTCATCAGCGACTCCATTTGTTTCAACGCAACGCGACTAGCACAACGTGTATCTGCAAAAGCAATTATCACGATGACCTTTTCAGGTTATACTGCTTATAAAATTTCATCACAAAGACCCAAGTCAGATATTTTTGTTTTCACAGAAAACCGTCAGATTTTAACGCAACTCAATTTAGTATGGGGCGTGAAAGGATACTTCTATGATAAACTAGGAAGCACTGATCAAACCATTGTAGATTGTCAGTATTATTTGAAAGACAAAGGCCTGGTAAAACCTGGTGACTATGTCATCAACGTAGCTTCTGTTCCAATTGAAGAAAAAGGAAAATCGAACATGGTGAAGTTGAGTCAGATTTAATTTTTTGAGGGAAGAGGACAGAAGGAAAGATTGTTTACCGATGTCTGGCCATGTCGGAGGGTATAGCGTAGAAAATCCCACTAAATTTCAACACCAATCATGCAGACATCATCAATCTGTTCAATTCCCTTTTTCCAATTTTCAAAGGCGTTTTCCAATTTCACTTTCTGCCGATTCATGTCTTCATTTTTACATTGAAGCAGGATTTCTTTGAGTTGAGCCGCTTTGAATTTTTTTCCCTGAGCTCCGCCAAATTGATCTTGAAATCCATCTGTCATCAAATAGATTTTATCACCCTTTAAAAGCTGTATCTGATGCGTAGTGAAATTCTTCATCGCGCTGTGGACGCCGACTGGTTGTTTATCTGCCTTATATTCGATCAATTCATTTTCTCTTACAATCCAGAGCGGATTATTTGCACCCGACCATTGCAATTCCATCTTTTCAAAATCAATTGCGCATAGCGAAATATCCATCCCGTCTTTCATTTCTTCACCGCTTTTTGCCAATCTGCCAATGACAATGTCTCTGGTTTTATCTAACAAATCTCCGGTAGAATTTGCATTCTCTTCAAGCAGTGCTTTTGACAAAGCGTTGCTGCAAACCACACTAACCATAGCGCCCGGAACACCGTGCCCCGTGCAATCTGCTGCGGCAAAATAAACTCTTGAATCAATCTTTTCCAGCCAATAAAAATCACCCGCAACCACGTCTTTTGGTTTATATAATACAAAGCCTTTTTTTAGTTCATTCTGCATTGCTTCCATCGAGGGTAAAATGGCATTCTGAATTCGTTTAGCATATCGGATACTATCCAAAATTTCTTTGTTCTTTTCTTCTACTTCGTGTTTCTGTTCTTCAATAATTTTTTTCTGTTTACGGGTAACACGAATCCGATTATTTAGAAAAAAAGCAAAAATGACGACAACAACAAAACCAGCGCTCACAGCAATAATGACCGTATTTTGTCGCTTCTTATCCGACTCAGAAATTGATTGTTGTTTTTCAATTTCAGCACGATGCTCAATGTCTTTAATAGCCTGTTGTTTTTCATACTGATATTTTGCTTCAGTGTCTGCAGACTGTTGAATGCTTTTAGTATTTAAAACACTATCACGCATCTGAATTTCCAGATTACGCATTTCCAAAGCCGTTTTCCAATCACCCTCCCTTTTTGAAACCTGATACAACAAAGATGCATTGCTGGCAATGTTTTCAGGATTACCTAATTTGAATGCAACATTCAAACCATATTCACCATACTTTTTTGCTTCCAAAATATTTCCCATCTTCAGTTCAAGCAAACCCAATCCACTGCAGGTAAGTGAAATCCCTTCATTGTGTCTGAGTGCCTCGTAGCTTTCAAGACTTTTTAAATAGTAGGCCTTCGACTTGTCCAAACTATCGAGATGTCTGTACGAATTGCCAAGGTTATAGTACGAGCGCGCAAAACCAGTTGGATCATTATACTTTAGAAAGTCGGCTAAACTGCGTTGAAAATAAGTCAGGGATAATGCCATGCTATCCTGTAAGGTATAGATCACTCCAATGTTGTTATTCGTGTGCGCCATACCTAAAGAATCACGCGTTTGACTTTTCAATTCCAATGATTTGAAATGATACTCCAGTGCCTTGTTAAATGACCGTTGGTGCTGATAAATTACGCCCAAATTATTATACAAAATCCCCATATTCAAAGTATCATGCAGCTCTTCCAAAAGCTTCAGACTTTCATGGTAATATTGAAGAGCAACCGGAACGTTACCGATACTACGATAGTAATACCCTTCGTTGTTAATTGTTTCGGCAAGCTTTTTTTTCCAGAAGCGTGTTTCTGTATTGCCTGCGTTGTGCGATAGCGAATTAACCAAACGATTTAAAACATAGCGATTATATACTGGCCACACGTCATTGTTCCAGACATTGTCAACAATGGTCATGATTGCCTGAATCTTAACGGTGTCATGTGCCGATGCATGATATAGCGTTAAGCAACTATCCACAAAGTATTTGTCTTCAGCAGAAAGTAAATTCAAATCAAGACTATCTATGAGGTAAAATTCTTTTGGCGCATAGTTTGGTGCTTGTGAAAACACATTCAACGAAATGAACCCTGACAATGTAAAGAGACAATATAGCAAACGTGTTTTCAAATTTCTTCTGGTCTACTTTTCTTTTGATGAATGTAATTATTTTTTTTGAAGATTGGGGAGGTGATTAAGGTTGCGTTTTTTGGAGATTCGGATGGTTGAAAGAGATTTTTTGAGTGCAGGGACAGAGCCAAAAGAACAGAGGGAAAATCAGTTACCCGTTAAAAGATACTCGAAATTGCGATCGCAGAGACACCAAATTTTAAAGCCATCAATTGCATAAGTTACGAACATAGATCGGTTGATCTTTGATATTACAAATAGATTTACATTTCAGTGATACCGGCAACTAACAACATTTTCATCTTAATTTGTTTATTCCAAATTTTTGAACAGTGTTCACAACCAGAGCAGATAGATTAAGTATCTTAGTGTTGAACGATAAAAAAGAGTATGACACCAAACACAATTAGTCTTCTTGAAAAAAATTACTCGTGGTTCAAAAATCATAAAGACGAGCTCAATCTAAAATATCCTAGAGGCGGACATGTGCTTATCTGGGAATGTAAACTGATTGGCGTATGGGAATCAAGGAGCAAGGCACTTACAGAAGGGATTAAAAAACTTGGCAATGTACCCTTTTTGATAAGAAACTTAAACGAGGAAGATGCCCATCAGGTAAATTTTTCTGTGAAAGCGGTCTTCTAAAATGTCTAAGCATAAAGCCGCTCTTCTCGAAAAAGAAGGCCCGCATATTGGAATTTATGTTCTGCCACCAGTGGCCATTCTCGATCAAATTAAACTGGCTGGAGAAACTCCACAAGGCCGTCATCTGAGAGCAATCATAGATACTGGAGCAGAATCATCTTCTATTTCAATACAAACGCTAACTGAATTAAATCTTGTGCCGCACAATTTACGTCCGCGGATTTCTACTGATGGAAAAATTGATCATCCTGTTTATGATGTCATCATTCAAATCCTTTTTCCAGAGAATCCAGATCCCATCAATTTTCATCTTGAAGTTGCAGGATTAAATCTGGACAAGTATGGCATTTATGCCTTGCTTGGAAGAGATGTATTGCGTCTTTGCAAACTATCTTATGATGGGGTTAAAGGTGATTATAAATTACAGTTTGCGGGTGAACAAAAATCAGAGAAGTAATTTTTATCCTTTTGTGTAATTTTATTTTTGAAGGCCAGAGGAAGTTATAAAATAAGTGGTCCTTTTAAAAAAACACGACAACTCTTGCTTCATTCAAATATTAGGCGAAATCTGATCAAAATAAACTATTTTGGTCAAGAATTTGTGCTCACATACTTCGTCTTTCATTACCTTAATTGTAGATACTAAGGTAGAATCAATCCAACTCAAATAAAACCTTTTTGCCTGACCAAGATTTGCTTGTACGAAAAAAATTATTACCACTTGGATAAGACTTGAGAAAACGAAAAGCACACCATTATCTGGGTAACAAAAAAAAACAACCCATGAGGCGAGCAAGCCAAGATATAAAGCTATTAGAGCAGAGCCCATTGAATTAATCAGAGTACCCTGATAAGCCCCTTTTTCTTTATCAAAATATTTTATGTTTTGGTGCCAGATTATAGTGAGTATCTGATAGGCATCCTCGCGCGAGTCCTTTCTATCCAACAATAACTTTTGAATAGGACGTCCCTTGTTATTTCTGACTGAAATTAAACCAGTATCCAATAAATAATTTACGGTTGCAATATGATCCAATTTGTGAATCGGATAGAACTGTCTATAAATAACTGAAGATAAAAAACCAACTGAAATAATAATTAATAATGCTGCGCCAGAACTAACGTCGGGCACTAAAACTTTGCTCCCTATATCGAAATAATTCTTTGCAATTATTAAATATGTGACAAATAATTGAAGGCTAAATAAACAACCCGGGACAAAAAATCGGAGTAAAGTAAAAATGTTGTCCATAGTGACTAATTGACTTTACAAATTCCCCCCAACAACACAAGCAATTTTATACTCACTGCGTGTGCCATCTGCTTCAAGAACGGTGATAAGAATGATATATGTTCCGATACTCGCTTTGGTGTTTTCATCGGTGGAACCGTCCCAGGTTATGAAGGCAGAATTGCCTACAAAATAATTGTCTTTGATCTCTTTTATTTTTCTGCCGCGGCTGTCGTAGATTTCAATGTTGACAACGTTGTCTGCATTTTCAAATTGCATGTTGATCGTCAAGATATCATTGTGGCCATCGTTGTCAGGTGAAAAAATTTCGGGTGTGATGGTGATTGTTCCGCTTACATCTGGATACATTAATTGTGAGTTTTCATAACCGGGTGTTCCCCACTCTACATTTTCTGCAGCGGTGTGCCAGTTGTCTGGATTGTTCATACCACCGTCAAAGGTGATGCGCTCCAATGATTTTCCATTTTCATCAGTGATTAAACTGTAATGCATGTCTTCATCGTAATTGAAATAATCAATGATTTCAAAAGTTGGTCCAAGTAAATAAACAGATCCAGAATCATCGTTGTAAGAAGGCAAATCTGTTTCAATAAAAGTTCCTGCTCCGTAAATTGAAAAATCATTTTGAATGTCTGTTGTATCTTCTGTCAACAATACATATTCGCCTGGCAGAATCAAATGTTGTGTACTTGTCACGTTTTCATAATTGGCAATAGAATCATCATCCCAATTTGCAAGATATAGATCATCTAAATCCAATATCTTTTCAGAGCGATTGTAAATCTCTACATAATCGGAGCCATTGGTCAGTGGATTAAACATCACTTCATTTAAAATCAAATCTTCTGGTTCAATTGAATCTGGTAAACCCAGTTGAATAGTATGCTCAGAAAAATTTCCCCAGCAATCTGCAGGTGTATAAATAAATAACGTGTAAAGCACATTAATTGCCAGCGTGGCTGGATTAATCTGCAGTGTATTGAGTGAGCTATATTGCCAGGTCAAACTTGAAACTGCCGGAGACAGAATAACGTCCGGTGCAACAGTTGTATCCATTGTTTCGTTGAAGTTTACCAAAATTTCATTTGCACTTACGATAAAATAACTGCTTACTTGTGCCGGTGTTGCATCATCCACATCCGTCCAAATAGAATTTTGCACACCAGGCGTTCCACCCGTAAAAGCATTTGAAGCTGACCAATTATTCTGGTCACTGCAGGGCGCGTTGAGATGTTTTATTTCCAATGAATAACCACCATCATCTTTAACAGCATCTTGATACCAGCTCAAAACAAAATAAAGTGAGTCTATGACATTACCCAAATTATCTTTTAGTACAACCGCATCTCCGTCATTATTGTAAGATGGCAAACCTGTTGGTGTAATATTTGAGATTGAAAAAAGTGATTCGTTTCCTGTTCCGCAAATCACGGCATATTCACCCGGAGAAAGAACATAAGATGCTAATGTTGAACTTGAACTTGCATCACCAATCATCCAATTTGAAAGGTCAAAATATTTTGTTGACCGATTGTAAATCTCGATATATTCTACCTCAGGTAAACCAACTACCGGACTTGGATCCGCCATTATCTCAGTAATGATTACATCACCCGCAATCGGAACATCTGCAATAAAATAAATGAAGCTTTCAACGGTTGGTGAGATCATCACGTTGCCAATTACATCTTCCACATTATTTAAAGTCAAATCATAACTTGTTCCATTTACAAATGAAGAAGCAAAAGTTAAATGCACAAGTGATGGGTCAGTTCCATCAAGCGTTGCCAGACTTGGAGTTCCGATACTGTTGTTCACTGAGTAATTTGATTCTGTTTCTGCAGTTGCTGGATCAAGCGGTTCTGAAAATTGAACATCAACTTGTGTTGCAGAAATTGCATTTGCAGATAAAACAGTTGGAGCCAAAGCATCCACATACGGATCGCCCAAATTGTCAAAATAAAAGTCTGTGCTTCGTGTAGAAGTGTATTTGCACCAGACACCAAAATGTGTCGTTGTTGTATGCGTGTTATCTAAAATTGTTCCTTCAGATGTGAAAGCATATCCACCTGTAATATCACGAAAGACCTCCCAATTTCCAGAAGCATCTCTTGTTACTCGAATACGCACATTGACCGGATCTGAATTTACAGTTCCATCCAATCCATCTAAAATTTCAGTAACCGTTGTACCAGTCTGGCGATAGAGTGAAATTTCATCAGCAGTATTTCCCACCAAAATAAAATAACCGTTCAAACTTGCTGTAAGATCAGCATTATTCGAAACTAAATATATACGCGCAAGATTAGAAGAGGAAGGATTAAAATCCAAACGCACAAAAAAGTCCCACGTTGTTATAATGTTTGTTGTTGGCACTGACAAATAGGATGTATCATCAATAGCCGGTGCATTCAAATGAAGTGTATCATTGCTTATCACTTCAAAATTAGAAGTCATTCCACCCCAGGTTGGTGAACTTGTAAAATCACCATCGGTAAAATCATCTGAAAATTGCGCAGACGCTAGTTGACTAACAACAAATAATAAAAGAGTTAAATAATAACGCATGAGATGATTTAGAACGAGTGTTAAATATAGTAATTTTGCCATGCGATAACGCGATTTAATACAGAAATAACATGAAAGTAGCAGTAGTTGGTGCCACCGGTTTAGTTGGGAATGAGATCTTAGCCGTGCTGGCCGAATACAATTTCCCAGTTGATGAATTAATTTTAGTAGCCACTGAAAAATCAGTTGGTAAGAAAGTTAACTACAAAGGAAAAGATTTTAGCGTAGTAAGTATGACTGATGCTATTGCTGCGCGACCAGACATTGCAATTTTTTCAGCAGGTGGTGGAACATCCTTGGAATGGGCACCAAAATTTGCTGAAGTCGGAACCACGGTTATTGACAATTCCAGTGCATGGAGAATGGATCCTGATAAAAAATTAATTGTTCCGGAAATCAATGCTGATCAATTAACAGATACCGATAAAATTATTGCAAATCCAAATTGCTCTACCATTCAATTGGTGATGGTACTTGCACCGCTTCATAAAAAATATGGCGTGAAACGTGTTGTTGTTTCTACCTATCAATCTATATCCGGAACAGGTGCAAAAGCAATTGCACAGCTGGATAACGAAAAAGCAGGCATCACCGGTGAGATGGCTTATCCATATGTGATCAATGAAAATTGTTTGCCTCACTGTGATTCATTTTTAGACAACGGATACACCAAAGAAGAAATGAAATTGACCAATGAAACAAAAAAAATTCTGGATCCAAAAATCAATGTGACTGCAACTGCGGTTCGTGTTCCGGTAAGAGGTGGTCACTCAGAAGCAGTGAATATTCAATTTGAAAATGATTTTGATTTAGCTGAAGTACGTGCTATTTTGAGTAAAACTCCAGGCGTTACTCTGAAAGATAATCCAGACACGAACACCTATCCAATGCCGCTTTTTGCAAAAGGAAAAAACGATGTCTTTGTTGGAAGAATCAGACGTGATGAATCACAAGCCAATACATTAAACCTTTGGATTGTTGCTGATAATTTACGCAAAGGCGCTGCTACGAATGCTGTACAGATTGCGCTGTATTTGGCTGAAAAGAAAATGGTGAAAGCATAATCGATTACAACAGTCACGAGTCAAATACTCACGCTGACAAACAATAAAAAAACCGATACTCCATTTGGAATATCGGTTTTCTTTTTCCCATTCGTTGCTAAAACTAATTCGACAGAAACATCATTCTCTATTTCACTGAAAACACAACTCTGAATCCAACATTTGGATGCGCATCTTTAAAATTTGGATGTGCATCTGTTGCATTCAATTGCAATTCTTGTTCTGAACTCATCCATCCGCCGCCAGCGGTACCTAGTGATTTTGCAGAAGGATCGTTATAAACCATTTCTGCAACATTACCCGACATGTTGAATAATCCAAATTCATTCGGGAGATAGGACGAAACTTTCACCGTATAAAAACCACCGTCTTCGTGGTAGTTATCTTTTGACGGTCGATAATTTGCCAGATAACATCCTTCAGAATTCCGCACCTGATCACCTGACCAAGGGTACTTCATTGTTTTTCCTCCTGCAGATGCAGCATAAATCCATTCGCTACGAAATGGCAAACGAATCTTTTGAATTTCTGGTTTTTTCTTCTCGCGCAAAAATTCATTAGCTTCTGTAAAGAGCCATTGACAATAAAGTTCGGCTCCTTCTTTGCTGACATTAACAACTGGATAATCATTGTATGCCGGATGCGAAAAGTATTGCTGCTCCATGGGTTGATTATAAGACTCACCGGGTAACTGAGTCCATTTTGCCTGATCCGGTTTTGCTTTCAAAAAATCATCTTTCCGATCCTGAATCAACAAGTCAAAAAGAAAGGTGCGATATTCCAAATTGGTCACTTCTTTTCGTTGCATGTAAAAAGCATTGATGCTCTTTGATGAATCACCGTTCTTTAAAACTCCTGACGGAATGAATGCGTAGCTATTTTTATCCGTTTTTTCGAGTGCCTTCAACATATTTCTTTTTTGTTTATCATTTGAGGCAATCTCTTCTTCAGACAATTTTGGAAAAACATAAGGCTCACCATCTACCTGTTTGTGAATGAAATTTGTGAACGTGCCAGAGATCTGTTCACTGCTATCTGCGGTGATGGTTGGTTGCAAATAATCATATTCCTCATAGCTCTGTTCTTTGTAAACTGGTGTTCGACAATTTAGAAAGGAAGTTGTGTCAGATTCGTTCTGCGCAAGCCTTGTTTCAGACACATCTTGCTGTGATTTGTTTTCAAAGGAGCACATCAAACTTGCCAAAGCATTGAACTCCGTGTTGGAGTTTACGAGCAGCAATGGAATTGCAATTACTGTAATAAGAGTTATCATAATGATAAAGTTTTTCAACGTGAATAATTGACTTTTTTTTAAGCTGAGTTTTCGAATGTTTGTATCTGCATGGGTTCTGAATTCATTGCGGATTTCAGCCACTGAAATAACCGGTGGTTGACTTCGCAACACACTGAACAATTCATCCAGATTTTTTTTACTTTCCATTATCCCTGATGATTTTCTGGTGATACATAATTCATGAGTTGTCCAAGTTTTTCTCTTCCTCTTCGCAGCCTTTGCTTGACTGCGCCTTCTGAAACAGCTTGAATGATTGCAATTTCTTTGAGACTAAATCCGCTGATCTCAAATAAAAGAATACACTCTTGTTGTTCATCCGGTAATTGTTTCAGTAGTTTGTACAGAAACTGAATATCCGTTAACGTTTGCGGATCTGAATCAGCAATCGGATATTGAACATCGCGAGCATTTACAAATCGTTCTGTATTTTTCTTTTGTCTGTGATTCGATAAAACCCGGACACAAATTCCAAATAGAAAAGAAACAAAGGCAACATCAGATCGCAAGGTTTCAAACTTATCGTACGCAATCAACAGGGTATCATTCATGATATCCTTATGGTCCAATTCACCATACACCCGCGATCTGCAGAATCGCTCAAACCGTTCATGAACCGGTTCATAAAGTGTCAGAAATCTATCCTGTTTTGCTTTACTCATTCTAAATCTCAAGCTTTATAAGTAAGTGTGACAAAAAAGTAAAAAGTTACGCGATTTGAAAAATTATAATTTCTACGGTTTCCTGAGGCTTCCGTAAATCAAGAATTATAGGATTCAAAAAAAAACCCAGTTACTGTTTTAACAGAACCGGGTTTTTCAGTTTCAAGAAGATGTAATTATTCCGCAATTTGCTCTTCTTCTTCAATGAGGTTATCGTAAACGCGAACGTTTGTTTTATTTTCTATTTTGAAATACACCACAGACAAGTCACGGTACTCTAATTCGTTGATGTCAAAATCAGTTACTTCAGGATTGATCAAGCGTATATCAACGTTGAATAACAAAGGCATTACAACAGCATCGTCAATCAACAATTGATCGCACTGAGAATAAAGTTCCATTCGTTTTTTATCATCTATTTCTTTCAGAGCAGCTTCGTACAATTCATCAAATTTTGGATTGTAATATCTGAAATAGTTAATGGATGTTTCTTTTGTGGAATCAATATTTTTACCGTGGAATAAATACAAGAAGTTTGATGGATCCGGATAATCAGCAATCCATCCAAAACGCCAGAAATCCAATTCACCGCGCTCAGCTTTCGGATGCAATTCAGCCATTGGAATAACATCTAAATTTACCGTTACGCCCAAGTTCTTTTTAAGCATCCCTTGCATATATGCTGCAATTTTTTCGTTCGTTCCACCGCTTGAATTTAAGTGAAGCGTAACCTCTGGAAAACCTTTCCCGCCATTGAAACCGGCATCTTTCATTAATTGAGCTGCAAGTTTTGGATTGTAATCAAAACCTTTTACAGCATCTGTCGGATAGCCAGACATTGGAGGAACAAAGCCGTGATGTGCCGGAATTCCTTCACCCTGTAAGACAAATTCAACCAATGAGTCACGATCAATTGCATAATTGAATGCTTTACGCACACGCACATCGCTAAATGTTTCACTTGTGAATAAGAAACCGTAGTACTGAATATTCAAACTGTTCACAGACTGCAAATCAAATTCACGATTTTTTCCTTCAAGTGCTTCTTCGAAAGATGCCATAATGTTTGGAATTTCTTCTACCGGCAAGCCCCAAACCATGTCTAAATTTCCATCTTGAAATGATTTTAACTCTTCTGGTTTAGTTTTGATGAATGAGAAAGTAACTTTAGCCAGATATGGAAGTTGATTACCAAACTCATCTTTTTTCCAATATTTTTCATTGCGCAAGAATTCAACGTTCTCTCCGTTTTTTAAAGTTGTAGCTATGAACGGCCCCGTTCCAACCATGTAGTTATGCATGCCTTCATATCCGTATTTATCGATAGCCTCTTTCGGATAGACTGCGGCTGCAAGAACAGCCAGTAAATCTGGTAAACCTGCAAATGGATCAACCAGTGTCAACTCAAATGTATAGTTGTCTATCACTTTAATTCCTTCAACAGTTTTTGCGGTTCCGGCAGCATATTCATGTGCACCTACAATACGGTCGCGAAATAAAGTTGGCCATTTATTTTCTTCGTGATTTGAACACAAGAATTCAAAGCAATATTTAAAATCGTTTGCATTCATTTCACGCCCTTTGCCTTCGGGAAAGCAGGCGTCATCATGAAACAAAACACCTTTTCTCAAATGAAATGTATATACTTTTTTAGTATTGTCGATGTCAAAACTTTCTGCCAGACAAGGTTCAGCTTCAAGTGTTTTTTGGTTGAATTTGAACAGACCTTCGTAGCACTGTCCTGCTATGTGTGTCGAATAAATATCGTTGATTGCAACCGGGAATAACGAAGTATAATCTTCAATTGAATTCAGCCTCAAGACACCCCCCTTAAATTTTCCACCTTCGATCTTTTCAATTTTAGTGGGGTCAATTGCATCTTCAACAACTGTTGTATCACCCCCGCATGCGGTAAGTAAAGTCATTAAAGTTAAAGCAAACAAGAGGGTTTTGAAATCTTTCATCAATGTTTTATTATGGAACTAACAAATATATAAAATAATCGCAAAATTGTGTAATTATTTGAAGAATGGCGCTGATTTGAGATGAATGGGACAGGCTTTTCGGCAAACGATCAGAAAGCTTAGATAGAAACTGCGTTTCGCGTCGGATTTCTGTGAATGTATGAATCCGGATTTGTATAACGCAAAGAAAATTCAAAACCTCCCCGGAAATTTGATGCTTGATTGAGTCGTGAAATATTTATATCATAGGACAAGCCTAAACTAAAATTATACGCACTCACAAATACTTGAGGCACTATTGCGTCGATCACATTTGTAACGCGCATGTTGACACCTCCAGTCAATGCAACTTCAGACATAAATCCGGTGGTCTTGGAACCTGACTGCAGCATGATTTTCCAAAGTGAGCCAAAATACACTTCATGTTGCTTTCCCTGAATCATCACATTCATGTTAGGATACCAATAAACATTTGAGTAGTTAGTTCCAAAGAGTGCTGAACCGTGCAGCACGAAGCGCATCGGTAATTTACTGTCGCCATTTGGACTGTAGGTATAATGGGGTTTATTCAAATGAAAAACTGAGAGGCCTATCTTTGCATCAGATGGTGCTCTGTGAATTACATTTTTATCATTTTTTGAGTACCAATAGGCCACACCCATTGCTAAATCGGCATAGGTGTACGGTGCGAATTCAGTTCCTTCACCGTTGGTTAAAGATGGATCAAAATTGATTCCGCTGTATTGACTTCCCCATTGCATATTGGCAACATTTAGCCCAGTCATTCCATAACTACCCTGTAGGGCACCAATGAATCGTGCATTGCGATTTATCTTAATCAATGTAGAAAAACTCAAACCAACATTTGTATTTCCAATTTCTACATCACCTGCAACATCTTTGAATACGTGCAGTCCCAATGCAAAGTAGGTTGGTCGTCGCGCATTGCCTTTTCCAAAAGAATAATCAAATGAACTGGAATACGTTCTGAATGATTTATTGATCGATTGCCATTGATCTTTCCAATTAATAGTTGCTCGTAAATTACCACTGAAAGCACCACTAAATGCAGGATTGATCTGGAATTCGGATCTTGATGTTTGTGAAAAATGAATATCCTGCCCAAAACTTAGTGCGGGTAAAATCAAAAGGGCAATATGGACAAGTATGCGGGTCAAAAGGTCAAGATTATACTGCTATATAACAACAAAGGTTACTGTTTAGTTACTTATAAGACGTAAAAAAAGCCGGTCAGAGAGTGCTGCCGGCTTAATTTTCACTTAGAATTTTTATTTTTTCATTACAAAAGTTTCCATGAATTTTGTTGTGAAATTTCCAGCGCGGAAATCCGCATTCTTCATTAACTGCTGGTGAAATGGTATCGTTGTCATAACACCTTCGATGTAATATTCTTCCAGTGCACGCTCCATTTTTGTAATTGCTTCTTCGCGTGTTTGCGCTACTGTAATTAATTTAGAAATCAACGAATCATAATAAGGCGGAATTACATAACCGGCATATACGTGCGCATCCACACGAATTCCATGACCACCTGGTTGATGATAGTTCGTAATTTTACCTGGGCATGGTCTGAATCCGTTGAACGGATCTTCAGCATTGATGCGGCATTGAATTGCATGCAGCTGAGGGAAATACTCTTTACCAACAATTTTCTCGCCGGCAGCTAATTTAATTTGTTCCTTCACCAAATCATAGTTGATTACCTCTTCAGTAATGGTGTGCTCTACCTGAATACGCGTATTCATCTCCATGAAGTAGAAATTGCGATGTTTGTCAACCAAAAATTCAATAGTTCCTACGCCTTCGTATTTAATCGCTTTAGTTGCTTTCACTGCAGCCTTACCCATTTTATCGCGCAGCTTGGAAGTCATGAAAGGTGAAGGTGTTTCTTCAACAAGTTTTTGATGACGACGCTGAATTGAACAATCTCTTTCAGACAAGTGACAAGCATTTCCATAACGGTCACCGGCAATTTGAATCTCAATATGACGTGGCTCTTCAATGAATTTTTCCATGTACATGCCATCATTTCCAAAAGCTGCTTTAGCTTCTTTACGAGCAGAATCCCAGGCTTCAATTAATTGTTTTTCATCCCAGCAAACGCGCATACCCTTACCACCACCACCGGCAGTAGCTTTCATCATAACCGGATAAACAATTTTTTTTGCAGTTTCTTTGGCATGATCCAGATCTCTTAACAATCCAGGTGATCCAGGAACACAAGGAACTCCGGCTTTCAGCATCGTCGCTTTAGCGTTCGCCTTATCTCCCATTGCATTGATCATTTCAGGAGACGCACCGATGAACTTAATTCCGTTTTCCTGACAAATCTTTGAAAACTGTGCATTTTCAGATAAAAATCCATATCCGGGGTGAACAGCATCTGCATTCGTAATTTCACAAGCCGCAATAATCTTAACCATATCAAGATAAGACTGTGAACTTTGTGGCGGGCCAATACATACAGCTTCATCTGCAAAACGAACGTGAAGACTGTCGCGGTCAGCAGTCGAATAAACGGCTACTGTTTTTATTCCCATTTCTTTACAGGTACGAATTACACGAAGTGCAATTTCTCCCCGGTTGGCAATTAATATTTTTTTGAACATGCGTTCTTCTAATTAATGTAACAACTCATCCAAACCATTCTTATCAAAAAACATTTTATGCTTTTGAAAACGGTTTGTCACTTTTAGAATTCTATGAAGGATCTACCAGGAATAATGGCTGATCGTATTCAATTGGTGAAGTATCATCCACTAAAACTTTAACGATTTTACCAGATACTTCTGATTCAATTTCGTTAAATAATTTCATTGCCTCAACGATGCAAAGAACACTACCAACTGAAATTGTATCACCCACATTAACAAAAGGATCTTTATCCGCCGATGGACGACGGTAGAAGGTTCCAATCATTGGAGATTTTATTGTGATGTAATTATTATCTGCTGCAACCGGTGCTGCCTCTTTAACTGGCTGAGGGGCAACTTGAGTTTGAGCTGCTACCACTTGCTGTACCGTAGGTTGAGCAACAACTTGAGTTGTGTTTACTGTCATCGGTTCAAAAGAACCCATTCCACCACACTCTGTTTTAATCGTGATTTTGAAATCACCTTGTTCAATACTTACCTCATTCACTCCTGCTTTAGAAACGAATTTGATCAGGTTTTGAATTTCCTTAATATCCATACTCATAATTTGCACGTTTTTCTTTTTTAGTTGGTATTGTAAGCCCATTTCAAATAAACCGCTCCCCAGGTGAAACCTCCACCAAAAGAAGCCAGCACTATATTATCTCCTTTTTTCATTTTGCTTTCCCATTCCCACAAACAAAGTGGAATTGTACCAGCAGTTGTATTTCCGTATTTTTCAATGTTGATCATGACTCTTTCTTTACCAAGACCCATGCGATTTGCAGTTGCATCGATAATGCGCAAATTTGCCTGATGAGGCACTAACCATGCAACATTTTCAGATGTCAAATTATTTCTGTGCATGATTTCTACGGCAACATCAGCCATATTTTGGACTGCGTGCTTAAAGACTGTTTTGCCTTCCTGAAAAACATACATTCCATCTGACTCAGCATTTTCTTTTGTAATTGGTTCAGCAGATCCTCCTATAGATTGTAATAAAAACTCTCTTCCGGCTCCATCCGATTTCAGAATCGTATCAATCACACCCAGACCTTCATTATTTGGCTCCAGTAAAACACCACCACCACCATCACCAAAAATGATACATGTTGCGCGGTCCTTATAATTAATAATGCTAGACATAACATCAGCACCAATAACGATGATTTTTTTGTGCGTTCCGTTTTCAATATAAACACGACCTATATCCAACGCGTAGATGAATCCTGAACACGCTGCACTCAGGTCAAAACCCCAGGCATTTTTACAACCCGCTTTGTCACACATCACATTTGCACTGCTAGGAAAACGATAATCGCCCGTAATTGTACCAACGATAACCATGTCAATTTCAAGCGGAGAGATTCCTCTTTTTTTGCAAATACCCTCAATGATTTTTACTCCAAAATCAGAAAGTGCTTCACCTTTTGCAGCCATTCTGCGTTCACGAATTCCAGTGCGGCTGAAAATCCACTCATCATTCGTGTCCACCATTTTCTCAAGATCATGGTTTGTGAGGATTCTTTCAGGGAGATAGCCCTGCACTGCGGTAATTGCTGCTGTTGTTTTAGACATAAAGCCTGTCAAAATTAGATTGACTGTTTGTACTAGTGCAAATGTATCAAAATTGTAAAAAGCGGGGTCAAATTAAGCGAAAATCATCTCTTTTTTGGCAATTTTCGATGAAAACAAGCCAAAATCAATAGTTTAATAAAAAACAAAAAAGGATAATTGCCTATCCGCTAAAAGCAGATCGCAATTATCCTTCAATAATAATTGTAGATTATCCTTGTTTAGATAGCCACTTCTTTTTCCATCAAAACTTTTCCTTTGTAGTAAAGTTTGCCTTCATGCCAATGAGCACGGTGGAATAAGTGTGGTTGTCCTGTTGTTGGACAAGTAGCTATATTATGCGCTACGGCTTTATCATGCGTTCTTCTTTTATCTCTTCTTGTTCTTAAGATCTTTCTCTTAGGATGTGCCATTGCCTGCTATTTTTTATTCTTGTTATTATTCTTCAGTTTTTGCAGAGCCGCCCAGCGCGGATCTACTTCATCTTCATTATTTTTTGGTTCGGATATTTTTTCTTTTTTGGTTGGTTTTTCTTCAACCATTAAGTACTTGTCAATATCCTGCAACGTTTCCTGATTGCATTTGCCTTCAGGGTGAACTCTGCGAGCGGGTAAAAGTAAAATTGTAAATTCATAAATCGGATGAACCACGTTGATTTCTGTTTCATTTGGATAAACAGTCACCACATTTTCATCATCCATGTCTTCTTCACCGAATTTGTAGATCAGCGTTGATTGGCCTTTAATTGGCAGATCAAAATAATCTGTGCATCGGTCACACATTACATTTACTTTCCCTTTGATTTCAAAATCTGCCTGCATCAGCGTGGGCTTTTTTTCAAGCACCAATTGAACAGTTAATTTTGCATCATTAATCTCAGAGTATTCAAGTTGCTCAAAGAACGTTTTTCCAATTTCGAATGCGAACTCATGACGACCATCCGTCAAGCCGGTAAAACCAATCAGGTATTCACTTTTTTTACCCACGCCCGAAAATAGAGGGGCAAAGATAGAAAGAAATTCCTGAATTCACCAAGCCTTGTTAAAAAAACTACTTGACCTGTGCTTGTTTTTGCAATGCTCCTTCTTGTAAACGCTTGTAATTCAAACGATTTTCATAAATATCAAGCGCTAAATAATAGGCGTTTCTAAATGAAGTTGGCGATGCTTTATCTTTTCCTGCAATATCATAAGCCGTTCCATGATCCGGTGAAGTTCTTACAATTGGCAAGCCCGCTGTAAAGTTTACACCCTCGTCAAAAGAGATTGACTTAAAACCTGTAAGTCCCTGATCATGGTACATTGAAAGTATTGCGTCAAAATTTTTCAGATTGGAAGAACCAAAAAATCCATCTGCAGAATAGGGTCCAAACACAATTTCGCCTTCTTCTCTGAATTTCTGAACAACTGGAATTATTGTATCTAGTTCTTCATTGCCTAATGTTCCACGATCACCAGCATGAGGATTCAAGCCTAAAACAGCTATACGCGGTTTGTTAATCATAAAATCTTTGCGCAGTGTACTTAATAATAAGCGCAGTTTATGCTCTATGCGATCCTTAGTAATTAAAGCAGGAACCTCTTTTAACGGAACGTGACCAGTCACTACTCCAACTCTTAAATCGCCCGCTACCATCAGCATCAATACATCTTTAGCTTCAGAAATATGGGCCAGATATTCTGTGTGACCCGGAAACTCAAAACCAGCTTCACGCACACAATCTTTATTAATAGGTGCCGTAACTAAAACATCAATGCGATTACTTTTTAAATCAGCAACAGCCGCTTCAAGTGATTTTAAAGCATACTTACCACCGTTGGCATTCTTTTCTCCGAGTACAATGTTGACCTCTTCATCCCAAACGTTTATAAGATTGATTTTTTTTGGTTTTGCTTCTGTTGCGTCTTTGATTACAAGATAGTTAAACTCATTTTGGTTGAGCGCTTTTTTGTGAAAAGAAAACGTTTTTGAACTACCATAAATCACCGGAATTGAGTTTGAAAAGACCATATGGTCATTCAAGGTTTTGATGATTACTTCAATTCCAATACTATTGATATCTCCAACAGTTATTCCTACTCTAACAGGTTTAGTTTCCATGATTTATTTTGAAGATAAGTATTCAACCAACAATCTGACACCACAACCTGTTCCGCCTAAACCGCGATACGAATCTTTGGCACTGTTAAAAGACGGACCAGCGATATCAAGGTGAATGTAAGGATAATCTGTGAAGTGTTCCAGGAATTTACCCGCAGTGATCATTCCGGCAAAAGCACCACCCACATTTTTCATATCAGCGATAGTAGATTTCATTTCATCTTTATACTCATCCCAAAACGGGAATTGAAAAATTCGATCATGCGTTGCAAAACCTGCTTTGCTCAACAAATCAAATTCTTTTTGAGGAGCGTTACCCATTGCTACTGTTGCGTGTGGACCAATTGCAACCGACGCAGCACCAGTTAGTGTGGCGGCATCAATTACTAATTCTGGTTTGTATTTTTTTGCATAAGACAAGGCATCGGCAAGTATCATTCTTCCTTCAGCATCTGTATTTAGAACCTCGATGGTTGTACCGTCAAACATTTTAATTACATCACCAGGAGTATAGGCATTTCCGCCAGGACGGTTATCCGTTGCGGGAATCAATCCAATAATATGTAGAGGCAAATCTAATTTAGCTGCCGCGATTACAGTTGCTGCCATTGCTGCAGCCCCTGCCATATCACACTTCATAGAATCCATTGATCCTTTAGTTGGTTTCAAACTCAAACCACCGGTATCATAAACAACTCCTTTACCAACTAAAACAATTGGCTTTTTATTTTTTGCTTTTTTCGATTTGTATTCTAAAATTGTAAATGTTGCAGGATCAACCGAACCTTTATTTACCGCTAACAAGCCACCCATTTTAAGCGACTCAATTTTTGTTTGTCCTAAAACTTCTGTCTTTACAGCTGTACCTTTTGCTTTCTTCTCAATCTCCACTGCTAATTGCTCAGCAGTTAAATAATTTACAGGTTCGTTCACTAATTCACGTGCCCACAGTGTTGCATCAACAATCGTTTCAATTTTTGATGCATTCACTTTTTTATCATCAAAAGAAACAGCCGTCAATTTTTGTTTCTTTGGCTTGGTGAAGTATTTTGAAAACTCATACGAACTCAAAGCAAATCCTTCAATGAAAAGTTCTTGCGCAAGCGTTGTTTCACCTGTAATGTGAATAGAAGAACAAAGTGCTTTAGTTGCTTCAAAAGTTTTGAATCCAAGATGTCTTACTTTTTCTTTGTTACCGTCTTTTTTCAGATCTTCAATCTTGCAGAAAATATTAACGTTTCCAAAGTTATTGACCATTACAAAGTTGTCATCTTTCAAACCTTCTTTCAAGAAAGCAATTTGATCTTTTGACAATTTATACCCAGTTAGTTTATCGTTTTCATTCACCAGATAAACGGTGTTTTCAGAGATGGTTTTGGCTGAATATTTAGGGAATAGATACATGTTGTTGAATTTTGATGTAAAGGTATTGAATTTTTAATGTTGATGCTAATTAAAGAATCTGGACTCGTTCATAAACCAAGTGCTGCTCAGAAACGTTATCATAAAAAGGACACGAAGCCAAATGATTTTCAGAAAGTCGGTAAGGTTTCGTAAATTTGTTACAGGTGAGTTTATTAAAGAAGATAGTTTATACAGCAGTGATCTTACTGATTTCTGCACAGGCGTATGCTACCCATAATCGATCGGGTACTATTCGTTACAGACATCTATTTGGTACAACCTATGAATTTACTGTTACCACATGTACTAAATCAAGCAGTGAAGCAGACCGGCCTGAGCTTGAAATCAAATGGGGTGACGGATCACTGGATACCATTCCACGAATCAATATCGAAGCTATTCCGCCATACGACGTACAAATTAATACGTATGTAGGCACGCATGTTTATACTGGACCCTCGACCTATATAATTAGTGTTGAAGATCCCAACAGAAATTCAGGTGTCGTCAATATTAATAATTCAGTCGATAAAGTATTTTGTATTCAAACTGAGCTTATCATTTCACCTTTCATTGGAACACCTAATAACTCTCTTGTGATTGAAGATTGTCCCTGTCCAGAGTTTGCGTGTTTGAACAGTATTTATTGCTACAACCTTTCTGCCTATGATCCTGATGGTGACAGCCTGAGTTATTCATTGGTTCCTTGCCGCGGAGAAGATTGTTTAGAGATGAGTATTCCTGCTATTTATAATTATCCGGATCTGGTTGGCGGCGGAGACATGTCGATTGATTCAGTGACTGGAACACTCTGCTGGAGCTTACCACAAGTGCCTGGTGAATATAATTTTGCAATTAAAATTTCAGAATGGCGCAGCGGATTTTATGTTGGATCTGTTGTTCAGGATATGCAGTTAACTGTTGTTGCTTGTGATAATAATCCTCCTGATATTGTTGACCATCCAGATACCTGTGTTTATGCTGGTGATTCTTTAGCGATAGAATTTATTGCAACGGATCCTGATCCAGGCGACATTGTAACGATTTATGGAACCGGCGCAGTTTTTCATCAATCCAATAATCCGGCAATTTTTGCAGAAGAATCAAGTGCAAATTCAGTGAGTGGATTTTTTCTTTGGGAACCAAATTGTGAAAACGCATCCAATGCTACTTACTCTATTATTGTTCACGCGGAAGACAATGATCCGGGAGTTCAACTTTCAGATTTAAGTACGTTCCGAATCAAAGTAAATATTCCTCCAATAACAAATTTAATTGTCACTCCAACTGGAAATACGATGACCTTAAATTGGGATCCGTCAAGTTGCAGCGGCATCACACAATACAAAATCTACCGAAGTTTGGATAGCGCCATTACCTTAGACAATTGTTGCGAGGCTGGCACACCAGCCGCGATGGGCTATACACTCATTGGAACGTCCACAACAAATTCTTTCATTGACAATGGTCCGCTCATTGTTGGAAATGATTATTGTTATCTCGTCACCGCAGTCAATTCGAGCGGAGTTGAAAGTTGTGTTTCTGCTCAAGATTGCGAACATCTGAATTTTGAAATTCCGGTAATGACTAATGTATCGGTATACGAAACAGCAAATGCAACCGGAAAAGATTCCATTTTATGGTCCTATCCAAAAGAGCTAAATACAACTTTATATCCCGGTCCGTACCATTACCAACTATACAGATCAGATAACTATGGTGGCGGTTCCGAAACATTAGTTCTTACCACCCCTCAAGAAATCTCGATTATCAATGACGATACAGTATTTTCAGATGTCATACTTAATACAGAAACAATTCCTTACACTTATCGCGTAGAATTGTACAGTGATAATTTGCTGATTGGAACTTCACTTGAAGCATCTTCAATTTTTATTACTCTGACTCCAAACGATAATCAAATTGGAATTAGCTGGGTTGAAGAAATTCCGTGGCTCAATTCGAGTTATGAAATATATCGTGAAACACCAACTGGCAGTGGTCTGTTTAACCTAATTGGAACAACCAATTCAATTGGCTATACTGACACCGGTTTGATCAACGGAGCAACCTATTGTTACAAAATAAAAACAATTGGTGGTTATACTTCTTCTGGTATTATTAATCCAATCATCAACTGGTCACAAGAGGCCTGCGCAAGCCCTGTGGATTTAACTGCGCCTTGTCCACCAACTGCATTTATTAATGGTGATTGTGATTTGGAAGAGACATATATCAACTGGACCAATCCAAACAATTCGTGTGCGGATGATGTGACGCGTTACAATTTGTACTTCTCCCCTTTCTCTGGTGATTCACTTGAATTGCTCACCAGTTTTTCATCCGATCAGGATACTTTTTATGTTCACAAAGACCGCGGCAGTATTGCTGGTTGTTACTACATCACGGCACTCGATTCTATTCAATACGATAACGAAAGTTTACCTTCTAATTTGGTTTGTATCGACAACTGTGAAGGCTATTATGAACTGCCAAATATTTTTACACCAGATGGCGATTTAGTGAACGATTTATATCATCCGCTTTTGCCAATTAAGTTTGTGGATAGCGTTGAATTTAAAGTTTACAACCGCTGGGGCGAGCTCGTTTTTGAAACTTCAGATCCGTATTTAAATTGGAATGGAACAGATATGGAATCTGGAAAAAAATTAAATGACGGTGTTTACTTTTACACCATTGTTGTTTATGAAATTAAACTCGAAGGCCTTATTCCACGGTCGTGGCAGGGCGGTATTCAAATCATCAACTCACACTAAAAAATGTTTACCGGAATTATAGAAGCACTTGCTCGTGTTGAAAAAATTGAGCGTGAAAACACCAATGTACATTTTACATTTTCATGTCCGTTTACGCACGAATTAAAAATTGATCAAAGCGTCGCACACAACGGTTGCTGCTTGACCGTTGTTGCAATCAATGAATCAAATTATACACTCACTGCCATTGATGAAACCTTAAAACGAACCAATCTGGGCTTATTAAAAGTGGGCGATGTTGTCAATGTGGAGCGCTGCACTCAAGTTGGTTCACGATTGGATGGACACATTGTTCAAGGTCACGTAGATACTACAGGAACATGCACCGCTATTCATGATTTGGGTGGCAGTACTGAGTTTGTTTTTACCTATGATTATGATGACGTAACGGTTTCTAAAGGATCCATTACCGTAAATGGAGTTTCACTTACAGTAGTTCAATCAGAAGATAAATTATTCTCAGTTCACATTATTCCATATACCATTGAGCATACCAATTTTCACGGAATTAAAGTTGGCTCTGTTGTCAATTTAGAGTTTGATATTATTGGTAAATATGTGAAGCGTATTTTGGGGAAATAGGGTTTATTTCTCACAGATTACGCAGATTTTCACAGATATTTTTTAGCTACGGCAGCTTGAAATATTTTGTTGTAGATGACACTATCTCATTGGGGGTACCATATTCATTATAAATTGGTTCACCCGTTTCAGGATCCTCTTCGTATTGCGTATCAATAATTGCTTTTAGTTTTCCGTTTTCCAACTCAAAGCGATCCCATTCAGCATCCGTCACGGCTACCAGATCGTAGGTCATGAAGAAAAATTTATCTCCATCATTGAGTTGAACTTTTAAACCAAAACCAAGGTCTTCGATATATGCGAAATCGAAATAATCCATGTAGCTTTTAACGCGCAAATTTGAATCCAGAATAAAATAACGGGCATCAATTGTCTTCCCTTTTGGATCAGATGGACCGTTGTAAGAATCAATTTCATACATGTAATAGCCACTGTTCGCAATAAACAAGTCATTTGGAATCTTTTCGATGCCAGCATAATATGGTGAGATTTTCAGCCACGTTCCGTGTGTATTTTTTTTCCAGACACTTGAATTTTCTGATTCAAAAATTATCTTGTCCGTTATCATTTCAGCTTCACCAATAAACTCTTCTAACCGCCTTTTTTCAACGTAATCTGAATGATCATTGACAATCAGAGCATCTCCAATTATCTCTATACTACATGTTGTCCTGGTTTCATATTCATTAAGTGATTCTCCCTTGATAATTGTATTCTTTCCCTCTATCAACGTCAATTGATACATGTAGACCGGATCTCCATAAATATCAGGTTGCTCAAAAATAATCTTTCCTGATTTTTTGCTGACTGCTGCATTGCAAAAAGGAGAGGAAAAATAAATCGAATCTCCCGCGAGATAAAAATAAACTTCAAGTGTTTGATTGTAGTGCAGAAATTCAAACGTTTCATCTGTTACTTGATTCAGAAAATCATTACCAGGAGAATAAATACCCATTTGTTTATTGCCACTCATGTAGTAGGTTTTTGAATTTTCGTTTTCATATTCCTTATGATGAAAAAATCCATTGGGCGCTTCAAAAACAGTGTCCGCTATTAATCCGTTATATGCATACCGATATAACATTGGATCATTTTCAAAGGTGGTCTTGTCAATAAATCGCCAATTGCCGGATTCGTGCCCTTGAGAAATTGCATAACTGAAAAAAACTTTTGTCAAATCATTGTCTATCCTAACAGGATGTCGATAAATAAATCCGCTTTTTCCTCCCGAAATGGTTACGACCCCGGGACTAATTCTCCAGTCGCCAGCCTTCAAATCAAAGACACCACTATGACCAAAATAATCTGCTTCAATTGGATATACAAAATAAGGAGAACCATCCCAATGGTAAGCAACTGAATCGTCTCCATTACTCGTTACAAAAGGAAAATCTGCTAAAATTTCATCTCTGTAATTATGAATGATAAGCAGCGAATCATCCAAAATAGTAATGCCGAAATTTGGAAACGAAAGAGGTTTAGCTTGATCAGATCCCTTAAGTCTGAAAAAACCAGATGAATCTAGTTCAATGCTACTTATTGAATCTGTAGAAACCAGAAAATTATCTTCAAGCAACGCTGGATCACGATCAAAGTATCCCAAGCTAGTTCTTGATGAATATAAATACTGAAGACTATCCTCATGATCACCATAAAAAATATGATGTAACTCCAGTTTCTGAGAACCATAATCTTTGAGTGTGATCACTTTTTGAAACTCATTCGAAAAAGCGATAAAATCATAAATTGGAGGCAAGATATTCTGAAATACAAAATGAGGAATTTTTTTCTCGGCATCATCAAACAACTGAAATTTTGCAAAGCCATACTTGCCCTCAAATGGATAAATACAGTGTTTTCCATCTTCAGAATAAGTGATTGAAAATCCAACAGCCAATACCTCTTCCATTTTTGATTGGTCAAGTTCGGTCACATCTTCATAATAAAAATCATATAAGGCGGTATCTTTTCTCAACGCGTAGATGTCATACGTATAATTAAATTCTGGCAGCCCTGCCTGAATAACATCTTCATAAATTTGAGTTTCTTTCAAACAAAAGACAAATTGATTAACAGTATAACAATGCTTATAGATTGGTTCAATTACATATTTCTTATGATTGAAATCGTAGATACCAGAAAGATTAAAGCCCGGAATATAAGTATCGATAGAAGTATTAATGTAGCCAGCCTGAAAATTTGTAATCAAAAAATAACTCATGTCTAACCTTTCAATCTTAACCAGTGTTTCCAATTTTTCTTGGTCTTGACTTTCAGCCGCAAAATCACCATTGAGTTTATCAAAAACACGCCCATTCAAATTCACTAAACTACCTGAAGTCTCTTCTGAAAAACCAATATAACATGATGAATCAGAACCTTTAACAAAGAAATAGTCTGTTGAACTGATCCAATGCATTGAAATAGTTCTGTCTTTAGCAGAAAACTCTGCATAGGCATTCGTTTGCGGAAAATTAAAAAAGATATTCTTCGAAGGCTCGACACTAAACTCATTCTTTTGAAAATTATAAATCCCTGATGTTTTTCCTTTAATTACTAGTGCTGTAAGCGAATCATGTGAGTAGATCAATTGATCATATTTCAATCCTTTTGGTGTTTGCGCAAGAATTGAAAGAGATAAGCCGAAAAAAACAACAAACAGAAAAAATTTCATAGGGCCAGATTTTGAAGTAAATATAATCATCTGATTCTGACTTAAAATAAGTTAAATCACGTAGTTCGGTTAAACCTGTAAAAAACGACTCCACGCGAACACTCAACCAGCCTCATCGAATAATCACAAATAGCTTACAAAAAAAAGACTGTGAAAAACTTGGAGGCCTTTTGTGATTTGGCTTGGTACTTGTACTGTACATTTACAGGGATGAAGCGTTTTGGGTTTATATATTTGGGATTTTGGCTTTTGACTTTTGGAATTTCATCCTTCGGTCAATTGGATACCGTGAAAGTGGGCTTAGACACTTACGTCATTATTCCTGCAGGTACAAAAATAAACTACGATTCCCTTTTTGCAATCAATCCACAAGTTGAACTCAATCCGCAATTCTACATTGAACGCTACAAAGAAGGTGATTTGATGTACAAGATTACCGACAACAAAGGAAACGGATTTGATAGTTTGTATGGCACGCGCAACATGCGACCAGTGCTTCACGGTGTTGCTTATCGCGGTGGCGCAAATAATTATTATCACCTCACTGATAAACGGGACAATCAAAATCCATTGCCACTAGATGGTATGCACAATCTATGTCAAGAAGGATTTTCGGGTGGAATTTATCTTTATCGAAAAGGGATTGATGAATATCCAATGGCTGATACCTGCAGCTGCATTGATCAATCGTGGAATACGTTTAATTATCATCAACTAGATTATTTTGATTCAACCCATGTTTATGAGATGATGAAAATGACGTATCTCTCGGCAACAAATCCAGAAATTGGACCTATCTATTTACACTGCTGGAATGGCTGGCATGCCTCTGGATATGTATCCGCCGTTATGCTCAAACAGTTTTGTGAATTCTCAAATTGGGATGCAGTGAATTATTGGGATTTAGGAACAGATGGTGCTAACACCAGTCCGCGTTACCAGGAACAACGTGAACGCATTAAAAACTTTGAGCCCTATCCAGAATTTATGATTTCAGATTCACTGCAAAAATGTTTGTGTCCTGAAATGCCAAAAAATATTGACAGCAGCCAGTTACATGTTGAAATTGAACATTTGGTTGTTGTGCCAGAAGCTATTCCTGTGGGGTTCCAGATTGTTTTATACAACGTAATTTTTGCGCCAGGCAGAACCACTTTTGCAGGTATTGAAAATAATCCAGACGTCGTTTATCTGATGCAAGCCTTGGATGTGGATCCAAATCTTGTAATTGAAATTGGCGGATATACGGATGCATCCGGAAGCTATTCTGAAAATGTTTCACTGTCCACGCAACGCGCAAAATTTATTTATGATTTTCTGATTACGAAAGGCTACGCTCCTGAACGAATTTCGTACAAGGGTTATGGACCTGCTAACCCAATTTACAGTAACAAATACAAATCCACACGTGAAGGAAATAGGCGCATTGAAGTTAAGATCATCAATAAAACACAGCACGCCGGCAATCAACTGGTAGATGAATCTGTTTATGAAAATAACGCCAATGTAGTGGACGCTGAAAAATTGAAAAAAATGTCTTTGTCTTATTTTTTCGCGAATCAGGGAAGTTCGGAATTAGGAAGTGTGTTTATTATTGACTCACTTAACTTTCCATCGAGTATGGCAACACTTCCAACAAGCGGAATTGGAAAAGAAAATCTAGACAAATTAGTGACCTATCTGAAAGAAAATAAATACGTCAAAATCACTATTAACGGCTATACTGACGCATCCGGGATAGAAGAAAATAATATCGTTCTATCTGATCAGCGGGCCAAAGCTGTTTACGATTATCTGATTGCAAACGGAATTTCTGCAAGTCGCCTTTCATACAAAGGACATGGTTCACAAAATCCAATTGCACCAAATCGCTATAAATGGGGACGTGACATTAACCGTCGTATTGAAATTGAGTTTGTAGCAGATTGATTTTCTTTTTAATTTTAACTTCCTTGTAAAGTCAACATGAGCAACAATCAGGAAGTTTCATCCCTCTTAAGCTACCGAAGAATACTACTTGTGTTGTTGATTTGTTTTGGCTTGTCAGCCTTTCTTTTTTACAACGAATTTTCAAAAAGCAAAATGGATTGGAGTCTGATTTCATTTACTCCAAACTCAATTCTCTTTCTTCTGCTTGCCCTCTTGATGATGGTGTTTCGCGATTTTGCCTACATGGTTCGCATTCGCATTTTATCTGATAAATTTTTAAGCTGGAAAAAATCATTCAATGTTATTCTGCTCTGGGAATTTGCATCAGCGGTAACCCCCGGTGTTGTGGGCGGATCAGCAGTTGCTATGTTTATCATGCAACGTGAAAATATGCCACTTGGAAAATCAACTGCACTTGTTATTATAACCGCAATTCTCGATAATTTTTTCTACTTGATTTTGTTGCCGATTTTATTTTTATTCATCTCGATTGATACACTTTTTCCAGCCGATTTGGAATCCATCCAGTCTGGTGGCATGCTGATTTTTTGGGCAGGATACGGAATTCTTGCATCGGCGAACTTGATTCTGATTACAAGCATTTTCGTTTACCCAAAATTATTCGGAAAAATTGCGCTTTTGATTTATCGCCTACCCTTTTTGAAACATCGAAAAAGCAAAGCAGAAAAATTTTCCACTGACATTGAATTGGCCTCAAAAGAATTAAAAGGAAAACCGAATTTGTTTTGGTTGAAGTTATTTGCTGTGACATGCTGGTCATGGACTTCACGCTTTCTTGTCATCAATTTTGTATTGCTTGCCTTCCTTGAAATTGGTCTTCTCGATAACCTGATAATTTTAGCCAGACAATTGGTGATGTGGCTCGTTATGATCGTGACACCAACACCGGGCGGCAGCGGTATGGCCGAATATTTATTTGGCGAAATGTTGTCTGATTACATCAAAAATGGAACACTTGCATTAAGTCTGGCTTTCTTATGGAGATTGATTTCGTATTATCCGTATCTCATTATAGGTATGATTATTTTGCCAAGATGGATTGGTAAAAAGAAAATAATTGAAGCAGAACAAAAATTGTAAGTTGGGCTTAAATTAATCCACGTAAAGTTTTCACCAATTCTTTTTCATTGGTTGATTCAGATACAAGAATATCCTTCATTCCCAGTTCACGAAGGCGCGCTGCTGTCGTCTCACCAATAGCCAAAATTTGCGTCTTGAGTTCCGGTCTATTCGACAACAAAAATCCATCCACGTTTGACGGACTCGTAAATAAGATTATCCCTGGAATATCACTCAGTTTATCACTCACCAAAGCAGTTTTGTAGGTAATCAATTCAGTGACGTTTTCTGTTTTGACCTGAGATGAAATATTCTTTTTTGAGATATCGCTAAGTGGAAATAAAACGGTTTCGACTGACTTAATTTGATTAAAAAAATCATGCCCGATTTCTTTAGTAGGTTTTGAATCAGACCCAATAAAATCCACTTCTATACCGCGTATAGAAAGCTCTGCAGCCGTACCATTTGATAGAGCAGCTACTTTATTTGCAGCCAATTTATAATGTGCAAAATACAAGTTGACACTTTGCGGTGAGGAGAAAAATATCCAGTCTGTCTCTGGAATTGTGAGTCCGGTAATTGCAACCGTTTCAATAAACGATTTTTCAATCAGATCAATCTTTTTTTCACCAGTCCATTTTCGGATTAACGAATCAGCTTTGAGTGATCGGGTAACAAGTATTGATTTACCCTTATTCACCTTTTAAATCGTTCACAATTTTTTGAATCAAGCCTTCTGTTGATGCCTCTTCGTATCGTAAAACTTTTCCAGGTTCTGAGGCCGTTTTTGAATAACTCACCAGTACTTTAAAGTTTGAATTTTCCTTTTTGCAGAAAACTCCCAACGGCAATTGACAACCGCCTTGCATCAGCCGCATCACTTCACGTTCCACGTGAATAGATTCAGCTACATCGGCATGATGAATCTCTTTTAATGCTTTTGCAAGTTCAACATCTTCTTCACGAATCTGCAAACCTAAAACACCTTGCGCGGGTGCCGGAATAAAATCTTCTGCAGAAAACTGAACGGTTTTAATTCCTGTCAGATCAAGCCTCAATCGCTCTACCCCAGCTGCAGCTAATACAATTGCATCGTAATTTCCATCGCGCAATTTTTGAACACGTGTCGGTACATTTCCGCGCAAATCGTTGATGGTACAATCAGGCCGCAAACGAATCAGTTGAGATTTTCTTCTTGCAGCAGAGGTTCCAATATTTGCATTTTTCTTCAGTGAAAAAGGTTGTGACAAATCAAATGCGCGTTCATGAATCAACAACAAATCTGCAGGGTTTTCTCTATACGACACCGCACCAATGACAAGGCCTTCAGGATTTGTTGTTTCTAAATCTTTGTGAGAGTGAACAGCCAAATCTACTTCTTTACGCAACAAAGCTTCTTCAATTTCTTTGGTGAAAAAACCTTTGCCTTCTATCTTATCAAAACTCAAATTCTGAATACGATCTCCTTTAGTGATGATGATTTGAATTTCAATCTGATGACCCAGTTTTTCAAGTTGATCTTTTACAAAATGTGCTTGCCATAAAGCCAGATCACTGCCTCGTGAACCAATTCTTATTTTCATTTTTCAGAATCTTTAGTCATCAGCATTTCTTTTGCCATCAGCATTGGAACACTAACATATTTTTTTTCCATGTAATCCAAAATCTTCTCAAGCACTTCTTTTGAGCCCGAATCAAGCTGACTCAATTCTTTCGAAAACACTTGATTGACGGCTGTCGAACGAATTTCTTTGACACGCTCCGGAATGGATCGCATTTTCAATTCAACCTGACGCATTTTGAAAATCTCTTTAAACTCTTCCACTTTTTCGTAGATAATTTGTCGCACTTTAATGAGTTCCTTTTTACGTTCTTTGAGATTTGAATCTGCGATTGTTTTTAAGTACTCAACAGAGATGTGATCTATTGGATATTTCTTAACTAGTTGTGGATCTAAATCACTAGGAATAGCAAGGTCAATCACCACTTTTTTCCCTGAATCTTTTCCAACTAAAATTTTATAAATATCCGATGTTATAATGTGATCTTGTGAACCCGTACATGACACCAAAATATCAAATCCATCGCTGTGATTTTTTAATTCAGAAAGTGGTTTTGCAACACCGCCAGTAAAGCGCGCCAGCACTTCTGCCTTCTCAAGGGATCGATTGTAAATCGTATAATTTCTAAACCCGTGTTTCTTCAAAAAACGACACATGTTTGTATTGGTAACGCCCGCTCCAACAACAACCACTCGCGCATTCAATTCGAGTTGTTTTTCATTGAGACTGTGATAAGCAAGTGACACAACAGACACAGGTTTATTAGCAATGGTAGTTTCTGTATATACCTTTTTTGCGGTTTCAATAGTTTGACGAATCACAACACGAATCAAATCACCAGACAAATTATTGGCCTTTGAGAATTCGTAAGCATTTCTGACTTGTGTGATAATTTCACGTTCACCAATGACCATAGAATCAACAGATGATGCTACTTCTATCAAATGATTCACAGCGTTAATTCCATTCCAGCATTTTGCCCTTTCAAGATACATTTGAATGCGCGCGTGATCCCAATCCGAATTAAACGCTTTCAAAAAGATGGCCATAAAATCACCGTCCACTTCTTCTTCTGCAACAAAAATAAATTCAACGCGATTACAGGTCGAGAGATACATAATTTCAGACAGGTTCATTTCCTGTTTGATCTTATTCATGCGGTCAACAATTGCATCCGTTTCAACATGAAATTTTCCGATCTCATCCAGACCAATGCTATTGTGCGTAAATGCTATAACGTTAAAACGAATCATGTATTTGTGACTGCAAAATTCCTCATAACTAAAAGTGCTATTGTCATGAATTTGTCAGCAGGTCGCAAATATGAGAAAAATCAGTGGAACTGAGAACTAAAATATAGCTCACTCAGATACTAACCTAGGAATCGCACATTGACACCACCAACACGCTTGAGAATAAGTGCTAACGATTATCTTTACATACTTGAGAGAAAGCATGCCTTGACAATAAGCTCCTGAAACTATGAACCCGAAACGAAACATATTATTTACCCTTGCCTTTATTGAAGGGGCCTCTGTAATGGCCTGTGAATTATTCAGTGCAAAAATGATTGCGCCATTTTTTGGTGGATCGCTTTATGTTTGGGCAGCCGTTTTAGGCATTACCTTACTTGCCCTCATGAGTGGATACTATTTAGGCGGATCCATTTCGGCAAAAGCAACCAAGAAAAACTTAGTTTATTGGATTTTAATTTTGGCAGGATTTTTCATGATGATTATGCCGCACACCAGCATTTGGATTATGACTCTGAATCTTGACTTAAGTGTTCAGTTGGGATCTACAATTTCTTTACTTGTTTTTATGTTTCCACCGTTGGTATTAATGGGTATGACATCGCCCATTATTATTAACATGATCAATACGCAACTTGATGAAACCGGAAAAAGCGCAGGCTCTGTTTATGCGATTTCTACTTTCGGCGGAATCATTGCAACCTTTTTAGTTGGATTTTATTTACTGCCTGAATTTGGCATTAAATGGCCTTGTTTTATTTTCGGATTAATCTTGATGTGTGCCCCCATTTTTGTTTTGCTGAAATCAAAATATTTTAAAGCTGCATTGTTTTTTTTACCAGTGATTTATGTAGGATACGCAAATACTTCAGGAGCTCAATCACAAAATGAAAACATCAAAATAATTTATGAATCTGAAGGTGTTTTAGGACAGATTCGCGTCATCGATATGATGTATCAAACAGCTACTCGTGGCATGCAACCGGGCCGGACATTAATGGTAAACAACACGGCACAAACCATAATGGACTTGAATAATCCTGAATATGATCTCTGGGATTGGTCATACTATTTTCCAACCGCGGTGAGCATCTATCCTGAAGGCAGCGATGTATTACTTTTAGGTCTTGGCGGCGGCACCTTGGTTCAGCAATTTGATCGCTTAAAATTCAACGTTGATGTAGTCGAAATTGATCAGCGCGTAAAAGATATTGCGATAGAATATTTTTACATTGACCCAGCAACAAATATTATTATTGATGACGCTAGAAGATACATTAACACCTGTGAGAAAAAGTATGATGTGATTACGCTTGATTTATTTTTAAACGAAACACCTCCAGGTCATGTTTTGACTGTTGAGAGTTTTAAAAAAATTAAAGCGCTTTTAAATCCAGAAGGAATGGTGATGATGAATTTTTACGGATATATTTCTGGTGAAAAAGGTCGCGCATCACGCTGTATTCTTAAAACATTTGAAGCTGCAGGATTTTATGTTGATCTGCTGGCCACTCCTGGAGCAGAAGCGAACCGGAATTTAATTTTTTTAGCCTCTCTTGAAAAGAAAAATTTTGATGGTATTAATTATTCAGAGCCGCATTCAATACAAATCATAAATCTTGAACAACATTTCGTCAATAAAGCAACCATTGATATGACTGATGCTTTAGTCCTTACAGATAACCAACCAATTCTTGAAAAAATATATATCCCTGCGGCACTCGATTGGAGAAAGAGTTCGATTGATTACAATCTAAAACCAATCATTCAAAACGGAGTTGAGCTTGTGAAATAATTTGTCATTAAAGATGAAATCATTATCGCAACAAATATTGTTTTTCTAAACAAACTACTGACGTCAATGATTGCGTGAAGAGAATTCAGCCTGCTATTTATGTGCTTATTTTAACAGGCCTTGTTTAAAGCTAACGATTTGTGCGATAAGCAACGAATATATTGGTTCCCGAACGTTAGCTCTCTCAAAACATCTCACCTGTTTTTGTCCTCCAAACCTGATAGTTAACTCAGAATTAAAAAATAGCAACAAAATTGTAGTCCCAAACGACGGTATCTGGCAACCCAATTCTTAACTTGTCGTCTTTACAATGAATAAAATTCAATGGAAGGGTTTCCTTTCCATGACAAATTTCTGCACCATGAATATAAAACTGAACATTTTGGCACTTTGCCTTATAATTCAATCCTTCGTAATTGCACAAAATTCTACTTCAGAAAAAATAATTCAATTCTTAGGTAACGAGCGATATTTGATTGAGTCAGAATCAAACCCGGGATTAATTAAGTTTCTTGAATCAAAAATACTTTTTGGATTTGAAGTGATCGATTATAATCCGGCAAAAGAAAAAAGTTTTAAGAACATTGAGTCAATTTCTTTGATCAGTAAATCATCTCCTGGCTCTATCTCGGTTGAAGACTTTATCGATCTTTATAACAAAGGGACATTAAACATTCTTTTATATAATATACCTATCTCTGACGGTACAGAAACATACTACAAATTAGGAAACACTGGCAAAGCCTTAATCATGCGTTCGGTACAATATATCAATTCCAAAATCTCCCAATAAACCAGAAGTTATATGCGATATATTTACAAAGCAATACTTTCTTTAGTGTTAATGAGTTCTGGGTTCTTATTTGCCCAAACCTATAACATGACTAACGGGACGATAAACACATGTTCTGGAAATTTTTACGATAGCGGTGGAGCCGCGGGTAGTTATCTTAATGGAGAGAATTTTACCCTTACTATATGTTCTACTATTGCTGGGCAATCACCACAATTAAATTTTAGCGCATTTTCCACTGAAGGATGTTGTGACTTCATGACAATTTACAATGGACCCAATACTGCATCTCCTATCATAGGTACATATGCAGGTATAACTTCGCCAGGTATTGTCACAGGAACAGGTTCTTGTATCACTATCGTGTTTACTTCAGATGGTTCAATAACATCAACAGGTTGGGCTGCCGCAATTTCGTGTGTAACTCCACCTCCGCCATCTACAAATTATAATATGTCTAATGGCTCAATTAGTGCGTGTACCGGCACTTTTTATGATCCTGGAGGAACAGGAAATTACGGCAATAGCCAAAACTTTACCTATACCATTTGTCCAAGTACTCCGGGGAGTATGGTACAAGTTAACTTTACAACTTTTGCTTTAGAAAATTCATTGGATTTTTTAACAATTTATAATGGTAACACTACAGGAGCTCCATCTTTAGGAACATACACTGGTACAGCAGGACCTGGATTAGTTCAGGCTACCCCAGGAAACCCAACAGGGTGTTTAACATTTGTTTTTACTACCGACGGAAGTGTAACATTAGCGGGGTGGGTTGGAGCCATTGCCTGTATTGCTCCTTGTCAAACTATTACAGCAAATATTACCAGTACAGTACCTGCTCCAATAACTGGAGTTGTAAAAATATGTGCTGGCCAAAGTGTTACTTTTAACGGAAATGGTACCTTTTCAAATTCTGGAGTTGGAGCCACTTATACATGGAACTTTGGCGATGGGACTACTGCTACTGGAACCTCTGTTAGTCATGTCTACGCCACTCCTGGTTCTTATTCAGTTGGTTTAACAATTACGGATCCAAGTGGATGTACAAATAATAACTCTGCAGGCCAGATAGTTCAAGTATCTACAAATCCAACAATAACGACTGCCGCTGCACCAAGTCCAATTTGTTTAGGTCAATCTTCAAATTTAAGCGCAACCGTGACAATGATTCCTTATGTCCCGAATTGTACTCCACCAGTATCTGGTACAACATTTCTACCAGATGGATCTGGAGTTTCATATCAAACAGCGATAAGTGTCAACTGCTTCAATTCTGGTCAAACAGTCTCCAGTGCCGCCGATATCAGCGGTATTTGTCTAACAATGGAGCACTCTTATATTGGTGATTTAGAACTTGAAATTATTTGTCCAAATGGTCAATCCATGATTTTAAAACCTTATCCTGGAGGGTCAAATACATACCTTGGTGCTCCATTGGATGATCCAGCTGTTGGACCTGGTGTTGGAGCGCTTTATTGCTTCACTCCTGGGGCTGCAACACTGTTAGTTAATGGTCCTACAATACTATCCGGAACTCCGGCTTCACCTTCAATTACCCCGGGTAACTATATGCCATCTGATCCATGGTCTGATCTAATCGGTTGTCCATTGAATGGTAATTGGACTATTCAAGTCACTGATAATTTAGGAGCAGATAATGGATATATATTTAACTGGGACGTTAACTTTACTGTTCCGCCAGCGGCAGGTGGCTTTACTCCAACTATTGCATCTCAAGGCTGGTTGCCAACTGCCGGATTAACTTCAACCGGTGCAACTACCTCTACGGTGACTCCAACTGCGGCAGGTTCGACATGCTACACTTATTCAGTAACAGACAACTTTGGATGCACCAATACTGCTGTCCAATGTGTAACTGTAACAAATGCACCAATCATGACTAGTCCGGCAACTGCAACAATTTGCAGTGGGGGAACTGTAAATATTCCACTGACAAGCACAATGGCTGGTTCAACTTATACATGGGTAGCAGCATCAAATACGAGCGTAACAGGTGAGAGTACAACGCTACAAACCTCCTCAACAATAAATAATACACTTGTTAACACAACAACAGGGGTGGAAACCGTGACCTATACCGTTACTCCAACTAATGGATGTGTTGGGATAGCCCAAACAGTTACGGTCACTATAAATCCTCCTCCCTTAATAACCGCTGAACCAGATCTTACTTTCTGTGCCGGTGCAGTAGTACCTTTGAATGCATTTGTGAGTACTCCTGCAGGGGCAACTTTTACATGGACTAACTCTAATGTTGCTATTGGCCTTGCGGCAAGTGGAACTGGAAGTGTGCCTGTTTTTAATGCTACTAATTCTACTGGCGCTGCAATTGCTTCAACTATTACAGTCATTCCAACGCTAGCTGGTTGTGTTGGGGTTGCAGAGGTTTATACAATCACTGTGAATCCTGCACCAGTTATGACGAGTCCAAGCGCAGTGACAATTTGCAGTGGCACGGCAGTAAACATTCCGCTGACTTCCAATATTGGCGCAACTTACACTTGGATTGCAGCAAGCAACGGAAGTGTTACCGGAGAAAGTTTTACAACACTGCAGACAACCTCTTCTATAATAAACACGCTTACCAATACGACTACAGCCAATCAAAATGTAGTTTATACTGTCACTCCAACATCAACACCGGGAGGCTGTGTAGGTGCGCCGCAAACTGTGACAGTGACAGTGTCTCCAAAACCAACAATGGTTAGTGCAAATAGCGCAACCATCTGCTCAGGAGGGACCGTTAACATTCCGCTTCTTACAAATATCGCTGGATCAACTTTTTCCTGGATTGCAGCTGACAACACAAACGTAACAGGTGAAAGTACTTCTATCCAAACAGCAAACACTCTCAACAATACCCCCACTAATAATACGAGCACGTCCCAGATTGTTGTTTACACCGTAACGCCCACCTTTGGATTGTGTGCGGGAAACCCCCAGACAGTTAACGTCACCGTCAATCCGCTTCCAGTTATTACTGCTGAGCCTGATCTTACTTTCTGTGCTGGCGCAGCAGTACCTGCAAACCCATTCGTCAGCACGCCGGCTGGAGCTACTTTTGCATGGACAAACTCTAATACCGCAATAGGTCTTGGGGCGAATGGAACGGTGAGCGTTCCTGTTTTTACAGCAACCAACGCAACTGCTGCTGCTATTACTTCTACTATCACAATCACGCCTACTATTGGAACATGTGTTGGACCCGTTGAAATTTATACTATTACTGTAAATCCACTTCCAGTTATTACTGCTGAACCTGATCTTACTTTCTGCGCAGGTGCAGCGGTGCCACTGAATTCATTTGTAACTGTTCCGGCAGGTGCAACATTTGCTTGGACTAACTCAAATACCGCAATAGGTCTTGCAGCAAGTGGCACTGCTGACGTTCCTGCTTTTACTGCAACCAACGCAACTGCTGCTGCTATTACTTCTACTATCACAATCACACCTACTCTTGGAACATGTGCTGGACCAGTTGAAATTTATACTATTACGGTAAATCCGCTCCCTGTTATCACTGCAGAACCAGATCTTATTTTCTGTGCAGGCGCTGCGGTACCATTAAACTCATTTGTGAGTACCCCCCCAGGGGCAACTTTTGCATGGACAAACTCAAACACAACGATTGGCCTTGCTGCCAATGGGACTGTGAGTGTTCCAGCGTTTGCTGCAACCAACGCAACGGCAGCTGCTATAACCTCTACCATTACAGTTACGCCAACTCTTGGAACATGTGTTGGCCCAGTGGACGTTTATACCATTACGGTAAATCCAACCCCGACAGTAACTGATCCTGCTGATCAAACTATCTGTGCCGGTGGGCCAACAAATGCAGTAAACTTTACAGGTACTGCGGGTACAACTTTTAACTGGGTGAACAGCAATACAACAATTGGTCTTGCTGCAAGTGGAACCGGAAATATTGCCGCATTTACCGCGGTTAATGGAACAGGTGCGCCAGTAACTGCTACCATTACAGTTACTCCTGTTTTAGGCGCTTGCACAGGGGCATCGCAAACATTTACGATCACCGTAAACCCAAATCCAATCATCGCTGTGTCAGGTGTCAGCCCAACAGCTTGTGCCGGAACTAACGGAACTATTACAATTACAGGTTTGGCAAACAGCACAGCCTACAATGTTAGCTATACTGATGATGGAGTACCAGTTGGTCCTATAGCGCTTACCTCAAATGGCGCAGGTGCAATAACTATAACTGGTCTGAATGCAGGATCCTACACAAACTTCATAGTTGCTCTTGGCGCATGCACAAGCACAAGTGCCACCATTGTAGTTCTTGTTGATCCTGCCGCTCCAACTGTTACAGATCCTGCTGATCAAACTTTATGTGCAAGCACGAATACGACTGCGGTTAACTTTACAGGTACGGCTGGCGCAACATTCAACTGGACTAATAACACGCCTTCAATCGGTCTTGCAGCAAGTGGCACTGGTAATATTGCATCATTCCCTGCTACCAATGCTGGGGCAACGCCAGTAACGGCAACAATTACTGTTACCCCATCTCTTGCAGGATGTGTAGGTACGCCACAAACTTTTACAATTACTGTCAATCCAATTGCCACTGCAAATGCTAACGTGGATCAAGCTATTTGTGCCGGTGGAACAATTACACTTGCCGGGGCTATTGGCGGTTCAGCTACTAGTTCAACCTGGTCTGCTCCTACAGGTGCCTTCTCAAGTGCTACCAGTTTAACTTCTACTTATACCCCTTCTATTGCTTCAGGAACTGTTACACTCACACTAACCACAAATGATCCTGCTGGACCTTGTAACGCGGCAACCGATGTCATGATAGTGACAGTGAACCCAGTGCCTGTCATTGCAGTATCCGGTGTTAGTCCGACATCATGCGGTGGAACTAACGGAACTATAACAATCACTGGTCTTTCTAACAGCACCGTATACAACGTCAGTTATACAGATGATGGAACGCCAGTTGGGCCTATATCATTAACTTCAAATGGCGCTGGTGCAATTACCATCACTGGTTTAAATGCTGGATCGTATACAAACTTTGTTGCTGCCCTCGGAGCTTGTTCAAGCGCAAGTGCAACGGTTGTCGTTCTGGTTGATCCAGCTGCTCCAACAGTTACTGATCCTGCTGATCAAACATTATGTGCTAACACAAATACCACTGCGGTGAACTTTACGGGCACAGCTGGAGCAACTTTCAACTGGACAAATACTACACCTTCAATCGGTCTTGCGGCAAGTGGTACGGGAAATATCGCGGCATTCGCTGCAACCAATGCTGGTGCCACTCCGGTAACTGCAACAATTACCGTTACCCCGTCGCTTGCAGGATGTGTAGGTACCCCACAAACTTTTACAATCACCGTCAATCCAATTCCAACAGTCACTGATCCGACTGATCAATCACTTTGCGCAAATGCCACTACGAATGCCGTAAACTTTGCAGGTAGTACGGGCGCAACATTTAACTGGACCAACACAAACACAACAATTGGACTTGCAGCAAGCGGAACTGGTAATATTGCAGCCTTCACTGCGCTCAATCCAACACCAGGAACAACGGCTAACGCAACCATTACCGTTACACCGGTGCTAAACGGTTGCAATGGAACTCCGCAAACATTTACTATCAGTGTTATCAATACACTGCCTACATTAACGTGTCCGGGCAACTTAACTGCGGTCTGTTCAATTACAGAGCAACCAGCTTATGCAAGCTTTGCCGCGTTTACTGGTGCTGGTGGTACGGCAAGTTCAATTGGCGGCACAATTCAATCTGCTACTTTTACGCTGGTGAGTGAAGTTTCAAACGGCGGAACTTGTCCTGAAATTGTTACAAGAACCTACAGCATTCAAGACAACTGTGGAAGTACAGCAACTTGTACGCAAACAATCACCATTGATGATAACATTAACCCTACTGGAACCGCACCTGCAGCAATCACTGTTCAATGTGTTGCCGCTATTCCTGCAGCCGATATCACATTAATTACGGATGAGGCTGACAACTGTGCAACACCAACAGTCACGTTCATTTCTGACGTTTCAAATGGAGCTACTTGTCCTGAAATTATAACGCGGACTTATAGAATAACTGATGCTTGCGGAAACTTTATTGATGTTGCGCAAACGATTACGGTTGATGATACCACTAACCCAACTGCATCCAATCCAGCAGCATTTAACGGTAGTGCTGTTCCTGCTGTTGATATTACTGTTGTTACCGATGAAGCAGACAACTGCTCTGTACCTGTCGTTGCATTCGTAAGCGATGTGACTGATGGATTAAATTGTCCAGAAACTATAACACGTACCTATTCGGTGACTGATGCTTGCGGTAATCAAATTTTAGTAACGCAAACAATTACGATAGGTGATCCATTCCCGCCGACAGCTTCTAACCCAGCTCCAATAGCGGTGCAATGCACATCTCTAATACCAGCAGCTAATCCTGCTGTAGTTACTGATGAAGCAGACAACAATGGTCTGCCAGTAGTTGCATTTGTCTCAGATGCTTCAAATGGTGCAACGTGCCCTGAAATTATTACTCGCACTTATTCGGTAACTGATGACTGCGGCAATCAAATTCTAGTGACACAAACTATTACAGTAGATGATACAACAAATCCGACGGCATCAAATCCAGCTCCAGTTGCGGTGCAATGTATTGCTGATGTCCCTGCTTCTGACCCTAACGTTATTAATGATGAAGCAGACAATTGCTCGGTTCCGGTTGTAGCATTTGTATCTGATGTATCGAATGGTGGAACTTGCCCTGAAATAATTACACGCACCTATTCGGTCACCGATGCATGTGGTAATCAAATTCTAGTGACACAAACCATTACAGTAGACGATACAACAAATCCTACTGCATCAAATCCAGCTCCAGTGACGGTACAATGTATTGCTGATGTGCCAGCATCAGACCCCGCAGTTGTTACAGATGAAGCAGACAACTGCTCAGTCCCGGCTGTCGCATTTGTATCCGATGTTTCAAATGGAGCTACTTGCCCGGAGATCATCACACGAACTTATTCAGTAACTGATGCTTGTGGTAATCAAATCGTAGTCACTCAAACTATAACAGTTGATGATACAACGAATCCTACCGCATCTAATCCTGCTGCGCTGACAGTTCCTGGCGGACCAGTTCCTGCAGCTGATCCAGCCGTGGTGATTGATGAAGCAGACAATTGTTCTGTTCCAGTTGTTGCCTTCGTTTCAGACGTCACTGATGGAAACCTTTGCCCTGAAACTATTACACGCACTTATTCTGTAACCGATGCCTGCGGTAATCAAATTTTGGTAACTCAAACTATTTTGATAACAGATCCAATTATGCCTACAGCATCCAATCCTGCTGCGGTAAACGTTGAATGTATAGGTGATGTGCCAGCTTCCGATATCACAGTGGTGACCGATGAAGCAGATAATAATGGTGTGCCGGTGATTGCCTTTGTTTCTGACGTTTCTGATGGTCTTTCTTGCCCTGAAACAATCACAAGAACATATTCAGTAACCGACGCATGCGCGAATCAAATTTTGGTTACACAATTAATTATCGTAGATGATGTAACCAACCCTACTGCATCAAATCCAGCTCCGATAACAGTGCAATGCATCGATGACGTGCCAGCTTCTGACATTACTCTTGTGACAGATGAAGCAGACAACTGCATAGCTGCCCCTCTTGTTGCATTTGTATCAGATGCATCGAACGGTGCAACTTGCCCTGAGATTATTACACGTACCTATTCTGTAACTGATGCCTGTGGGAATCAGATTTTGGTTACCCAAACAATTACAGTTGATGATACAACAGATCCAACCGCATCCAATCCAGCTCTTGTCATAGTAGAATGTATTGCTGATGTTCCAGCTTCAGATCCAACAGTTGTGACCGATGAGGCAGACAACTGCTCAGTACCGACCGTGCTTTTTGTTTCGGATGTTTCTGACGGAAATACTTGCCCGGAAATTATCACACGCACCTACTCAGTTACTGATGCTTGTGGCAACCAAATTTTAGTCACACAAACAATTTTTGTTGATGATACAACAGATCCAACTGCCTCAAACCCTGCAACAGTGATTGTTCCAGGCGGACCGGTGCCAGCTGTTGACCCAACCGTTGTGATTGACGAAGCTGACAACTGCTCTGTGCCGTTAGTCGCTTTTGTCAGCGACGTGACCGATGGAAATCTTTGCCCAGAAACAATCACTAGAACTTATTCGGTAACGGATGATTGTGGTAACCAAATTCAGGTGACGCAGACTATTCAGATTACAGATCCAATTATGCCAACTGCATCAAATCCTGTATCTATAAACGTCGAATGTATTGGTGATGTGCCAGCTTCTGATATAACCGTTGTTACCGACGAAGCTGATAACAATGGAGTACCGGTTGTTGCGTTTGTGTCGGATGTTTCTGATGGATTAACTTGTCCTGAAACTATTACAAGAACCTATTCTGTTACGGATGCCTGCAGCAATCAGATTTTAGTAACACAACAAATCATTGTGAATGATATCACCAATCCTACTGCGTCAAATCCAATTGCAATAAACGTACAATGCATTGGCGATGTACCAGCATCAGATATTACAGTTGTAACAGATGAAGCAGATAATTGCACAGCAGCTCCTATTGTTGCTTTTGTTTCGGATGCATCAGACGGTTTAACTTGTCCTGAAACAATTACACGTACTTATTCTATCACGGATGATTGTGGCAATCAAACTTTGGTAACTCAAACGATCGTTGTTGATGATACCACAAATCCTACTGCATCAAATCCTACCTCTGTAACTGTTGAGTGCATTGGTGATGTACCAGCTTCTGATATTACAGTTGTGACAGATGAGGCTGACAACTGCTCTGTGCCAACTGTACTTTTTGTTTCTGATGTATCAGATGGAAATACATGCCCTGAGACAATCACAAGAACGTATTCGGTAACGGATGCATGCGGAAATCAAATTTTAGTGACGCAATCAATTATCGTAAATGACACAACAAATCCAACAGCATCAAATCCTGCTGGTGTAACAGTTGATATTATTGCTAACGTTCCTGCTGCTGATCCATTGGTTGTAATTGATGAAGCAGACAACTGTTCAGTACCAACAGTTCTTTTTGTATCAGATGTATCAGATGGAAATACGTGTCCTGAAACAATCACAAGAACTTATTCAGTAACCGATGCGTGTGGTAATCAAATTACAGTGACACAAACGATCATTGTATCTGATATTATTATGCCTACTGCATCAAATCCGATAACTGTAAATGTTGAGTGCATCGGTGATGTACCTGCGGCAGATATAACCGTTGTGAGTGATGAGGCAGACAATGGCGGAGTGCCCGTTGTTGCATTTGTATCTGATGTTTCAGACGGACTTTCTTGCCCGGAAACGATCACACGGACTTATTCAGTAACCGATGATTGTGCAAATCAAATTCTGGTAACGCAGCAAGTCATTGTCAATGACATTACGAATCCGACTGCAACTAATCCAGTTGCTGTGAACGTACAGTGTATTGGTGATGTGCCGGCTTCTGATATCAGCGTTGTAACAGATGAAGCAGACAACTGCACAGTTGCACCAGTTGTTGCATTTGTTTCAGACGTTTCAAACGGAGCCACGTGCCCTGAAATAATCACACGTACTTATTCAGTGACGGATGATTGCGGCAATCAAATTCTGGTTACGCAAACAATTACTGTAGATGACACTACAAATCCTACTGCATCTAATCCAGCATCAATAACTGTTGAATGTATTGGTGATGTGCCAGCGGCAAATACTTCAGTGGTCACGGATGAAGCAGACAACTGCTCAGTACCAGTTGTTGCATTTGTTTCAGATGTTTCAAATGGTGGATCTTGTCCGGAAATAATTACAAGAACTTATTCTGTAACGGATGCGTGTGGCAATCAAATTTTAGTAACTCAGACAATCACCGTGAGCGACATCACAAATCCAACAGCTTCAAACCCTGCTCCTATAAATGTTTCTTGCGCATTGGATGTCCCAATGCCAAACATTAATGTTGTGACCGATGAAGCTGACAACTGTGCAGCTGCGCCACTTGTTGCACACGTGTCCGACGTTTCAGATGGAAATATCTGTAACAACGAAACGATCACACGCACTTACAGCATTACGGACAACTGTGGAAACAGCATTACAGTTTCACAACAAATTATTATCGGTGTAGTTACTCCTTCAGTTTCTGCAGGTACAGATCAAGCGGTTTGTGACGGCGTTCAGGTAACACTTACTGCTTCAAATCCAAATGCAGCGGTCATCACCTGGGATAATGGTGTGACCAATGGTTCTGCTTTTAACGCACCAGTTGGCACTACAACCTATACTGTAACCGCTACTCAGTGTGGTGGAGAATGTTTCGCTACTGATCAGGTAGACGTAACAGTTTACCCATTGCCTGTTGTCAGCTTTGAAGGGGATAGCTTGATTGGCTGTTCACCGATGCCGGTCAACTTTACAAACTTAACTTCACCCGCCGGAGCGAATTGTGCTTGGAATTTTGGAGACGGAAATTCAACACTAGGTTGTGATTCTGTATTCAATATCTTTGACACTCCAGGGGCTTACGACGTTACACTTACAGTGACCTCGAACGAAGGTTGTACTTCATCAGCAACTTACGCTGATTATATCACGGTTATTGTTCCACCAACGGCTGAATTTATTTACTCACCGGGTTATGTAGCAGTATCGAATACTGAAGTTCAATTTGAAAATCTTTCAGAAAATGCTGATGACTACCTCTGGGATTTTGGTGATGGAACCGGTTCACTTCAAACCAGTCCGGCACATGCCTTCCCAGTTCTAGGAAACATGACGTATACGGTATCACTGATTGCAACTAATTTTGCTGGTTGTGCGGATACTGCAACTGCTCTGGTAACAATTTCAGACGAACTGATTTTCTATGTTCCGAACATCTTTACACCAGATGGTAACTCGATCAACAATACCTTCTTCCCGGTATTTACTGCAGGATATGATGTCTACGATTACCATCTAACAATTTTCAACCGTTGGGGTGAGGTAGTTTTCGAATCATACAACGCTGCAGTTGGATGGGATGGTTCATTTGCTGACCAAGGTTTAGTTGAAGATGGCGTTTATATTTGGCAAATCGAATTTGGCGAAACCATGTCAGATAAACGTCATAAAGAACGTGGACACGTTACTGTTCTCAAATAATAATTGACATTCTATTTTTTATAAAGCGATCAGTGGATGCTGATCGCTTTTTTTTTGACCTCCTGCGTTCATAATATCGCTTGCCACAAAATGATAAAGATCATTCAGCAGAATTAGCTACATCAATTCTTAAGAAGTCTGTCAGGCGTAATTTTGCTGAAACGTACAGTCTCTCTTTTTTTGAGATTGCAAACAAATTATCCTATGAAATGTCCAGCTTGTAATACACTCGAACTCGTCAAAACTGAGAGACAAGGCTTTGATATCGACTATTGTCCATCTTGTCGTGGCATTTGGTTTGAACGTGGTGAGTTGGATAAAATTTTATCCAAATTAAATCAAATGGACCTATCAACTGAGGGGTCAACTAAGTCAGAGCAAAAGCAGGCCGAACTTCATTCGAAAGAGCATTCTGCCATCATGGATAGTATTCAACAGAGTAAAGAACTGCATAACCTTCACAAACATGGAGGTAAACATCATTGGATTCATCGGTTATTTGATTAATCAAGCAACACACGACATTCTGAAACCAATTTTCTATCCTACTCTTCTTCTACTTTTCCACAGAATCAACCAAAGACTAACTTAACTCGCTGATTCCGGCCGTAATCTATTTGGTGTTCACATATCAATCTATGTGAATGTATATTCGTTATAAATCCAAAGGTTCTGTTATGTCTAATAAAGCTTCCAATAGTTTATTTGAACTCATCAAGAGTTTAAATAAATCTGAAAAGAGATACTTCAAGGTCTATTCATCACGTCACACAATTGGTGAAGAGAATGGTTATATCAAACTATTTGATTACATCGATAAAATGGAAATGTACGATGAAGATCTTCTTTTCAAAGATTTCAAAGGACAAGCACTCCTCAATAAGTTTTCAATTACAAAGGCTAGACTTTATAATAATGTACTAAAAAGTCTGGATTCATTTTACTCAAACTCTTCTATTGATGCGCAGCTTTTCAGACAAATTCACAGCGCTGATATTCTCTTTAACAAAGGCCTATATGGTCAGGCTGAAAAGTTATTAAGTAGTGTAGAAAAACAAGCTGAAAAATACGAACGCTTTTTTCTATTAATGGAAATCAGGCAGCGTCAAAAAATGCTTCTTGAAAACAATCTCTATACAGCAACTGACGCTGCCAAACTTGAATCATTTTTTGCAGAAGAAAAAACTATTCTGAAAGAGATCGATCGTTGCAATTCACTTTGGCATATCAAAAGCTTATTGTTTCATGAGATTAACCAAAAAGGAAAAATACGTGATGAACAAACCATTCTGCAGGTAAAACAAATTGCTGACAAATTAGATGAAATTGATTTAGTCAATGCCTCTGTGAACGCGCAGTACTTGTATCACCACGCAAAAGGGGCATATTATTTTGCTGTGAATGATCTGGAATGCTCATTTCATCATTTAAAAGCGAATTATGCTTTGATCAATGCCAATGAGATGTTAAAAGAAGATAAGCCAAATTATTTTTTCTCTCTTCTTACGAATCTCATTTATGTTTCAACCAAATTAAAGTTTTACGCAGAAGCGCGCACCTATCTGGATGTACTCAAATCACTTTACACAAAAGGTGAACAAGCAAAGACACTTGATCTTGAAGTAAAATATTTTTCATCTCTTTTCAGTCTTGAACTTTTCCTTTTAGGTGAACAGGGTGATTTCAAAAATGCAATTGATTTAGTTCCACAAATTGAACAAGGATATCTTCAATATGGCACACAAATAAATAGTATTCGTAAAGCATATATTGATTTTAAAGTAGCTGTTGCTTATCTTTCAAATGGAGATTATTCCAAATCATTAAATTGGATCAACCGGATTCTCAACGAATCTAAAATTGATCAGAAACAAGATATTTATTGCTTCTCTCTTCTACTGAGTTTGATTCTTCACTACGAGCTAAAAAACACGGACTATCTGCCGTACGCCATTCATTCTGTAAAGCGCTATTTCAAAAGCCGCAACCAGATTTACAAATTTGAATCACTCTTTTTGAAACTCATTAATCAGCTCACGAAATCAGATAATATCTTTGATCTGGAAGATAAACTTGTGCCATTCGAAAAAGAGTTAGAAGCACTTGCAAAAGATCCAAAAGAAAAAGTGGTTTTTGAATATTTCGATTTCCGCGCCTGGGTAAAAAGCAAAGTTCAACGCAAAGCTTTTGCTGAAGTTTTTGTTGGGGAGTCTGAGAATAAATAACCATGTATTCTATTGTTATCCGATTGGTTTAATCTTATTTTTGGGAAAAATGACTGTTTCGACTTTTAGTTGATTTTGACGAACAGAGTCTCAAATTGATTTTTGTTTATGTGATTAGTGAAATTTGGGTAAGCGGGTCTTCCCTTTTTTATCTAGGTAGCTGAAATAGTTGCGTTCTTTTACGAGTCTTCTCATCAAAGGTAAACGTAATCGAAAACTGAGTAAAAGGGGGATCTTACACATCCTCCTTTTTCATTTTCAAATGTAACACATCTCGAATATCCTTTAACATTTTGTGCTAACTTTTGTGCTAACATTTTATTCACCGCTATTCTCAGATTCTTCGATTAGCCAACAACGGCGGTGGCTCCCCGTTAAATGGATTCCAGCGGCTGATGCTTTTTGCTTCCATGCCAGCAGCTTTCATGACTGCGCGATCACCATATTTTTCACGAATGTGATCCATGGCCTGATAGAGTTTTATGATCTCAATATCATCAAATAAATTTATCTGGTGACCACCTTCCACCAAATGACTGAAACGCACACCAATCAATCGCACCAGCATTCTTCTGTTATACAGTTTTCGAAATAATTCAATAGCAACCGGAATGATGCTGTGATCTGATGCACTGTATGGAATTTGTTTTTGCAAGGTGTAGGTTTGAAAATCTGAATAACGAATTTTCATGGTAATGCAAGCCGTCAATTTATTTCCGCGGCGCAATTGAAAAACTAAATTTTCTGCCATCGCAGTGATCAAACCCTCGAGCATACGCACATCAATCGTATCTCTGTCAAAGGTACGTTCAGTAGAAATGGATTTGCGTTCATGGTATTGTACAACGGGTGTATTATCAATTCCGTTTGCTTTTTTCCACATCACAATGCCGTTTTTTCCAAACACTTTTTCCATCACCTCAACGGGCATTTCCTGGATGGATTGAATTTTTTTTACTCCCAGATTACACAACGAACGATACGTCACATCACCAATCATTGGAATTTTTTTTACAGACAACGGAGCTAGAAAACCTTTCTCGGTTCCGCTCAAAATGTTGAGTTTGTTATTGGGCTTGGCTTCACCGGTTGCAATCTTTGAAACGGTTTTATTGATTGACATTCCAAACGAAATTGGCAAACCTGTTTCACGAATAATTTTTTCACGCAATTCGCCCGCCATTTTATAACAGCCGTAAAATTTATCCATACCCGATAAATCTGCATAAAATTCATCCACCGAAGATTTTTCATACAAGGGAACCGCCTCTTTAATAATCTCTGTTACCTCATTTGAATACTTGCTATACAGACCTGAATTTCCTCTAAGCACAATCGCCTCCGGACATAACTGTTTAGCCATACGCATGGGCATGGCAGAATGAATTCCAAATCGTCTGGCTTCATAACTGCAGGATGCCACAACACCCCGATCTGATGTGCCGCCAATTAAAATTGGTTTTCCATTTAATCTACTGTCTATTTTTCGTTCGCACGACACAAAAAAGGTGTCTAAATCCATGTGCATGATTGTTCTCATAATTCTCTCTCCTGTTCGTTATTCCTTTTATCTGCTCAATCAATCAGGGCGAATGAAAATTCGAATCTCCTTCATTCACCATTCGTGGTAACGGGCGGGTGTAAAACCCGCCCCTACGCGCGGTGATCAATGCGACGGTTGCGCGTTACTACAATTTTTTCTTTTTCTATGTCCTTAATTTCGCTGTATCGCGGATCTTCTATAACATCCATTTTTTCCATATACTCTGCTTCTACTGTAATACAATCATAATCTTCAATTACTTTTCCTTTTACTTTGTAAACACCGGTTCCGCGGAATTGAAATTTTTGTGCGATGGGTGGAAAATGAACGGTGTCCAACCATTGTCCTTCTTCATCAATGAAGGTTCCAAAATACATGGATGTTCCGCTTTTTGTTTGTGTATGTTTGCGGTGAATTAAATATCCTTTGATCCAAACAACCTGACCAATGTGATTGGGTAAATCTTTTGCCAAAACCACTTTTGTATCATCCGATCGCAAAAGATCAAAGGGACTGTGCAAAGGAAAACTCAACAACTCAATCTGATCAAACGCATCTTCCTGCCATGAATTTTCCAATTTCGGAATTTGATATTCGGGGCGTTCAATTCTGAATAGATCTTTCATTTCGTACCCCTGATGGGCGAATGAAGATTCGCCCCTACCCCTGTTTACGTTTTTTTTGTCGAGTTTAAAATGTGCTTCCCACAACAAACTGCGTTTGTCTTTTTGGGTGAATCGAAATGCATCAATGCGAATCAAAATACTAATCTGCTCCAATGAAATTTCGACGCGATCGATGAAGTCATTAAAATCTTTGAACGCTCCATTTGCTTCACGTTCATCTACAATTGCGTGCATGGAATTAGTTCCAAATGAAAGCAACATGTGAAATCCTAAAAAGATATTTTTTCCAAGCAATCTGCTTTCAATTTCACTTTGATTCACACAAGGCGCATGAATAATTGCACCGTGCAGTTTTGCTTCTGAAACATATAATTCAGTCCGATAAAATCCACCAAAATTATTAATGGTTGCAACCATGTACTCCAATGGATAATACGCTTTCAGAAAAAGACTCTGATAACTTTCAACCGCATACGAAGCCGAGTGACCTTTTGCAAAAGCGTAACCGGCAAAACTTTCTGTTTGTCTCCACACCTCAGCCGTGACTTCTGGTTCGTGACCCATGGCATCACAGTTGCTGAAAAACTTTGCACGTACCTGATCAAACTCATCACGCGAGCGGTATTTACCAGACATACCTCGTCTCATTTTATCAGCTTCACCTAAAGTTAATCCTGCAAAAAAATGCGCCACTTTAATCACATCTTCCTGATAGACCATCACCCCAAAAGTCTCTGGCATCAGTTTTAATAATTCAGGATGCGCATCATTTCTTTTATCCGGATTGCGGAATCGTTGAATATACGCCTGCATCATTCCCGACTGCGCCACACCAGGACGAATCACTGAGCTTGCGGCAACTAATCCCAAATAATCATCTACGCACAGTTTCCGAAGCAACATGCGCATGGCGGGCGACTCTACATAAAAACATCCAATTGCTTTTGCGTTGCGCAACATGTCTTTGATGCGTTCATCTTTTTTAAAACGCTTCATGTCGTGAATATCTATGGGCGGATCATTGGGTTTTGTCTGACGAATAATTTCCATTGCATCTTTAATTTTTCCCAAACCGCGCTGACTCAAAATATCAAATTTGAAAAGGCCAACATCTTCTGCAATGTGCATGTCAAACTGAATGGTAGGATAACCTTTTGGTGGCATAAATGTGGCTGTAAAATAGTTCATCGGTTTTTCTGAAATCACTATTCCGCTTGAGTGAATACTCAGATGGCTGGGGAATCCATGAATGTATTGACTGTACTTCAAAACCAATTCAGACAAGTGATTCAGGCCCCAGGTTTGAACCTGCTCTTTACTCAGTTTATCAATTTCTTCTTTGGGTAAACCAAATACTTTTCCAAGCTCACGCACTACCGCTTTATTTTGAAAGCGATTGTATGTTGCAACCAGTGCAACGTGTTTGAATCTTTTAAAAATATAGGCAGTGACATCATCGCGATCACGCCATGAAAAATCAATATCAAAATCAGGTGGATTGGTGCGATATAAATTGATGAACCGTTCAAAATACAAATCCAGTTCGATGGGATCCACATCTGTAATTCTAAGGAGATATGCAACCACGCTGTTTGCTCCACTTCCGCGGCCGACATAGAAATATCCTTTAGAACGAGCATAGGAAACGATATCCCAATTCATTAAAAAATAAGAGATGAATCCCATCTGTTTGATGACCGCAAGTTCTTTGTCAATTCGCTTTTGAATTTCATCTGTTTTATCCGGATAACGATATTGAATTCCATCCAGACAAAGTTTCAAAAGCAAGGCTTCATCTTCTTCAGCACTGCCAGTATAATGCTTTTGATTTTGCGGTTCGGCTCCCTCTGAAAAATCAAAAAAGATAGAAGATTCGTCCAGAATTTTTTGGGTATTTAAAATGGTTTGCGGATACTCTTCATAAACTTTTAAAAGTTCATCAACAGGTATCATTTGATGATTGATATCACCCTGTTCAGATTCCGGTAGTTTACTTAATAAAAGATTCTTATCAATCGCGCGTAAAAGCCGGTGAGCATTGAAATCTTTTTTATTTCTGAAAGAAACCGTTTGCAGAATAACTGCTTTTGAAACATCTATTTTTTTGATGCGGATATAATCTAAATCTGTCGGTGCAATTCCAACAAATTCATTTTCTTTCAACTTATAAATACGATTGCGTTGAAACGGATAAACCACAAATACATTTTCAAATTCAGGAGCCTGCGCTGGAATTGGTAAATGGCCCGATTCAGTTTCTGTTTTGTTCTGTAAAAAAGGGGTGAGGTATTTATTGATCTCTTCAAAACCAACATTGTTTTTTGCAATGGCTACAAATTGCTGCTCAATGCCGTTTCTGAAATCAACTCCAATAACAGGTTTGATTTCATATTTAGATGCTTCACGAATAAATTCAAGACAAGCAGAGGTGGTATTGATATCTGTCAACACAAGACTTTTCAACCCGTTTTTTTGTGCGAGTTGCAAGAGTGTTTTGGAACTGAACGTTCCATAACGCAAACTGTAATATGTGTGCGTGTTGAGGTAGATAAAATTCGTTTTTTGTTTTAATAACTGGCGTGAGCAGTTTGCTTCGTTTGGTACAAATGCAAAGTAACGATATTTTAATCATTTCACGACAGCTTATTAATCATTTTGTTTCATGAAGCTTGTTTTTATTGAGATTTATTTTTTATTTTTGTGGCTTCCAAACGATCTTTTTGGTGTTATTCTGACACCTCATAAATTCCAGAAAAACGAGATTTTATTTATACAAAATTGGAGGTCACAGTTTGTGACCTCCAATTTAAAACTATTGAAATTGAAAGAAGGAGAATTGACTGTTCCAGATGAAGTGTTGCTGACAAAGATTTAATGACTTGAAACTTAAGGTCGCAAATTGCGACCTTAAAAAAGACTGTATTATAAAATGTTATACCGTCTGGAACAAATTGAAAACTAACAATAAACTTTTGAGGTCACAATTTGTGACCTCAAACAAATGACCTATGAAAGAAAAAGAAATACTTATACCAGACGAGGTACTGCTCAATAAAATCTATTTGATCCGTGGACAAAAGGTGATGATAGATCGTGATTTAGCCCAGCTATACGGGGTTGAAACCAAGCGATTAAAAGAACAAGTTAAACGTAATCAAGATAAATTTCCAGAACATTTCATGTTCAGACTCACCGAAAAGGAGATAGATTTCATGGTGTCGCAAAATGCGACCCCTTCCAAACAACAATTAGGTGGAGCCATTCCAATGGTCTTTACTGAGCATGGCGTATTGCAACTGGCTAACGTCATAAACAACATAGTGGCCATCAAAATCAGCATCCGAATCATTGAGTTATTCGTAAAAATGCGTGAGGTGATTTTAACTCACAAGGATCTATTATTGGAAATGGAAGAAATACGCAAAAAGATGTCAGTTCAAGATGAACGAATTGATTTGGTGTTTGATTATCTAACGCAATTTATTACCACAGATGCAACCGAAATGGAGCGGAGAAAAATTGGATTCAAATCAAAATAGAATTTTTATGGCCTCGAATAATCCACCTCAGGATAAACCGGGCCAACAACCATTTTCAGATTTTCTCTGAGTGTTACGTTGTAAAGAACAGATGCCTGATCTTCGATAAACCAAGGGTAACAGCGCGAATACGGTGTATCAAAACCTTCAGCACTCAACTGAAATAAAGCATAGCGCTGAGAATAATAATTTACCTTTTCCGAATCACTTTTTGACAAACCCTTTTTTGGTTTTACTAAAAAATAAATGTGCGCTTTGGTTTTTATTCCTGTTGTTAGAATGTTCGTGGCGTTTTCTTCACTATTTTCAAATGCATCAATTGGCGCATTGATATAATTTGATTTCAAAACCCAAATTGGGTCTGGATGTTCAAGTTTTAAGGTGTCTCCAATCATTTGCATTTGCCACGATTCTGGAAGAGCTATCTGAAGTTTTTTGAGAAGTGTATCTTCATCAATCTGATTAACCACAAAGTGACTCATACTTAAACAAGCAGTGGCTGCAAGCAAAACTAAAAATGTCTTCATAAAAAGATTATCTATTTCAAGGTATGAAAAAAAACAGAATACAAGTGAATCATACAAAAACAGTTCTGTACATTTAACTACGCCACATGCAAACATCACTTAAAATAGCTCTGCTGCGCCTTGCACTTGTAAATCTGATTCCGGTAATTGGGGTGATATTTTTTGAATGGGAATTATTTGAGATTGGTGTTTCATATGTTCTTGAGACGTTTGCAATCTATACGGTTTATGAGATTGATCATTTCTTTATTGATAAACGCACACGAATTCCATTTGTATTTGCATTCATTCAATTAGTGTTTGCTTTAGTGACGGTTGCAGCCTTTATGTTTGCAACCATTTTAATTATTTACTTCATCTTAACGCCACCTGACCCGCATGATTTTACCAAAGACTTATTCCGAAAACTTGACCGCATTAATCTGATCATTCCCTTATCCGTTCTAATAACTATAGAGTTCATTACCTATTATATTCGAAAATCCAAAGACGTATTGCATCAAGCAAACAGCACCTGGCGAGTCATTCGCCGAATTTTATATTCACACTTATATATCAGCGGCAGTTTAATGTTTTTGTTTTTCTTTCCTCAAAGTTTGGTATTATTTATTCCGTTTTTTATCGGCTTAAAAATTGTGCTCGAATACTCAACGGAGGATGAACGTGTGTTCAAAGCACTTGGAGTTTGGATACTAAAAACCCGCATGGGACGTTGGTTTACAGAATATTCCAAAAATGAAATGCACCCAAAAGGTTACCTTTCCAAAAAGCCGACATATAGTAGAAGAAACAAACGAAAATGACCGACCAGGAAGTCATAGCACACATTCGCCTTGGAAAGCGTGAACCGGCGATAAAGGAACTTTACAAAGAGTTTCCTAAAGTGAAAGGTAATATTATCTCCAGTGGAGGTGATGCTGAAATTGCGCGTGAAATATTTCATGACAGTTTAATTCTTCTCATTGAAAAAGTATCGAATCCGCAATTTGAACTTACTTCAAAACTCTCCACTTATTTATTTGGAATCAACCGTTTTTTATGGAAGAATGAGGCTCGTAGAAGATATAAAAACCCTGAACTGGAATGGAAAGACACATTGATCTTGTCTGCCGAAGATTTGGGCTACAACGATGAAAAAGAAGAAAAAATTAAATTGCTTGAGAAAGTTTTAAATCAAGTTACTGAACGCTGCAAAAAAATATTTGAGCTCTTCTATTTCAAAAAAGAAGACATGAATACTATTGCAAAAGAACTCGATTTTTCAAGTGTGAATTCTGCAAAGACGCAAAAATACAAATGCATGGAACGCGCCATTGAACTAGCTCGTCAATTATCTCCAAACGAAATACAAACCTTGTCAGCCGAATGAGAGCAGATTTAAATACCATGGAAAAAATTGATCAGTATCTGCAAGGAAAATTATCCGGTAGTGAACTCAGTCAATTTGAATCAGAGTTGGTTTCTAACCCTGAGCTTCAAAATCTTGTCAGCAATCAGCAATTATTTATTCAAACGGTAAACAGAAAAGCTTTGCTTGCAGAGATTCATGCTGTTGCTGGAATTGGCGGCGCGCCCTGGTATGCTAATCCCTGGGTTGCTATTTCCGGTGTTGTGATTGTTGGTGGAATAATTGCAGGAACTATTTACTACACTTCTGACGAATCAGAAACTCCTCAAAACACACTTGCGATTACAGAAACAACCACACCAGACAGCAGTACTATTGAGACCATTAACTACAATGAAATTGCTTTTGATGATTCTACGCTGACTATCATTACATCTCACTCAAAAGATAAAGTTGTTTCAGGCAAATCAGAAGTAATCAAAACAGATCAAGCAGATCCAGTTGTTTGTGACGATGCTACCGATGGTTACAGCACTGAAATAAATTCAGATAATAATCATCTGGACTATCAGCACAAAAGTGAAGCACAAAACGATGACTCGGATGCAAAAAACCGCAACCGAAAAACAAGTTATCCAAAAGGCAGTTCAGCGATGAATGACTTTGTTGACAAATACATGCGCTTTCCAGGAACGGCAAAAGAGAAGAAACTTTCTGGAAATGTGAAGGTGACTTTTTTGGTAACAGAAGGCGGCGAACGAACAGAAATTCAGTCGACGTGTTTTGCTATGCGTGATCAAAATGACAAGCCGTTAACCAATACCCAATTTGTATTCAATCAAAAAATAGCAAACTTGTTTGAAAGAGAAGCAGAGCGGATAGTACGCATTATGCCTTTATGGATTCCGGCTACTGATTCTGGCGGAAATCCAGTATTAACTCCGGCCGAAATTTATTTCAATTTCAGTTTGAAAGAAGGTATTTCCGCTTATCGGCTAGATGATTAATTATTGCGTGATCCAGTATGTAGGATTGACATGAACAATGTCACCTTCTGCGGTAATTTTACAGATTTCGAAATGTACTTCTGACGTTCCGGATTCATTTGCCAACAAGTAACCAATGTCTTGTTTGGTTTCAACTTTAGCACCTTTTGTTACATAAGCTTCCTGTAAGTTTGAATAGATCGACCGATAATCACCGTGCGCAATAATAACGGCCTTTCCAGCACCAGGAATCAGAATAACACTTGTCACTTCGCCGGCATAAACGGCTCGTACTGTAGCGCCTTTAGAAGTTGTAATATCTACCCCATTATTCTGCGTATACACATTGATATGAACCGGGTGTGCTTGCTTGCCATACCCTTTTGTGATTTCACCTTTACTTACTGGCCAAGGTAGTTTTCCTTTATCTGCCTCAAAACCTTTATTGCTTAATTCCACTTCCTTGATTTCTTTATCAGTCAGTGGTTTTTCATCTTTCTTTTTCTTCTTGTCAAGAATTTCCTTATTCAATGCCGCATTCAGCGCATTCTGAATATCCTTTACTTTTTTCTTCTGTGCTGCAAGTTCTTGCTGAAGTTGTGTTTCTTTTCCTTTTAGATTCTCAATTTGTTTTTTCTGATTTTCACGATCTGAAATGTATTTGGTGTGCTCACTTTTCTGCTCTACCATCAAATCATCTTTCTCCTTCTTTTTCAATTCAAGATCCGCCAATTCTGTATCCAATTTTTCCTTGGTACTTTGAATTTTTATAATCTGATCTGATCTGAATTTTGAAAGTTGTTTGAGATAAGCCATCCGCTTACTGGCCTGATTAAAGGATTCAGAGGATAAAATAAAAATGAGTGATGAGCTTGAACTGCGCATTTTGTAAGCATGCACCAACATGGCTTTATATGCCGCCTTTTGTCTTTCAATTTCTAAGCGAAGAGATTCTATTTCTTCTTTCATGGATTCAATTTCCATAGAAAGTTGAGAAAGTTGTTTATCGAGATTATTTAAAAGCTCATCTCTGTATTCAATTTTGCGTTCGATGAGGCCAATATTCTCAGTGAGGTTTTGTTTGTTCGTTTTAGTTGATTCCAATAACTTTTCAGTGAAGCCAATTTTTTTCTTGAGCTCTTCCTGTTCCTTTTTCAGACGATCACTATCCTTTTGTTGTGAAACAGCCGCAAAACTGAATACACAAAAAAGAAATAGAAGCAGACTACGGGTTACATTTAACATACGAATCCGGAATATTAATACCAATGTCTTTACATTCATTCAACTTTACGTTCTTGTAATCCAAATCAATAAAAATGGAGTCAGAAGGTTGCACAATTTTGATCTTTGTTTTTTCAGGCAGATAAAAATTATCATACAGTACTCTGTTCTGGTAATCGATATCGATTGTTACGGTATCTGATGGAACCTGAATAGCAATTCTGTCCAAATGATGCGTTTCTGTATTGATATAATACTGAACAAAAATATCACCGACTTCATCTTCACCAATCTTACGCAAATCTTTCTTTTTATATGAAGATAGGATATAGAAATCACGCGTTTGTTTGATGTTGTACTTGATATCTTCATCCAATCCAAGCGGCAATCCTAAAACCAGTGCCTGAAAAAAATCATACTGAATTTCAGTTCCAAAAACCGTAGTTAAATAACTGATATGCTCCCGAAAGTAACAGTTCTTAATTTTATCAGTAAAGAAAATTGAATCAGTAGTGACCAAATAGGTGGCACCTATAATCGGACCCACACTCATTGTCCCCGAAAAGGCAGAGTCAACACGCATTTTGGTGGTTGCGTTGAACGATGCGCTGCGACTGCTATCCAGCAATTCAATTCCGATTTTAGCATAGAAACAAGTAAATGGAATTGCTTCCATTGAGAATAATAGATCCAACGCTTCTTTGTCATTTAGTCTTTTTACTTGTTCGGTATTCGTTGTTTCCTTACCTGTACGGCAGGATGAAATTGTTAAGCTGAATGCAAGCGTAACGAACGATATAATGTGGATGAACTTAATTTTCATAATAGGTTTTGTCAGCGATTTTTCGCTTCAACAGTTCTGATTGATTTCCGTTTTTTAATGCTTCCTGCCAGATGATAATAGCATCTTCTTTTTGTCCGTTTAAAAAAAGTGCATCACCGTATAATTCCAGAAATTTTCCATTCTCCAAATTTTTAGGCGCAGCAGATTTTAAGAAGTCAACTGCATTCTGAAATTGTTTTTTAGCAATCAGCAAAAGACCTTTCGTATAAATTACATCTGTTGAATTTGGATTGATGGTAAGCCCTTTCTCTACTTCGGTTTCTGCTTCCTGAATTTTATTCTCCTGCAACAAATAATATCCTTTCAGTCCATACATTTTTGCCTGACCAGGATCAATTTTTTTTGCCTCTTCAAAATTTGTGTATCCTTCCGTATAGTTTTTCTGAACACAGTTCATAACACCCATCTGAGTATAAAATTCAGCACGTAGCGCGTTGTTGTTAATCACCAGATCTTTCCCTAAAAACAAAAATTCTTCTGACTCACTGAACTTTCCAACTTCATATCCGGCGATACCTGCAAACAAATAAAATTCAGGTTGCGACGGAAAAAGTTCTAATGCTTTTTGTGCATCTATGAATAGATTTGGATAATCCTCTAACTCCATTTCAAGTTCCAGAATTAGTTTCCAAAAACTGTAGTCTGGTGAATTCAAACCAGCAACAATTTTAAACTGTTCCAACGCTGCGTTTTTATTTCCAGATTGCATCAAATAATCTCCATACGCTGTATGCAACGGTGCATTCTTCAAGGCGGGATCATAAATTAATTTAAAAGCATCACCCAGCCCTTTTTCTACTATTTTGGATTCAGGGCCAGCATAGCTGAAGGCCATTGGCATCAGTATGCTGATAAAATAGAGTTTTCTATCAAGGCTGACAGATTCTTTTGAAAATCCTTTCCCATAAAAATCCATTGCATTTTGCACATTGTCAGTTCTTAATTCGATATCACCCAACAAAAAATAAACTTCACCAAACTCGGGATTAATTTTTATAATATCCTGACAAATTGATCTGGCTTTATCATATTGGTCTGTATCCATATAATATTGCCCAACTGTCATGCGGAAATCAACGTTCGTTGGATTTTCACTCAGCAATAAATCAATTTCAGATTTTGCTTTTTCAGGCTGGCCCAACATCATATACATGTCATGTTTAGCCAAAGACATTTCTGCAAATTTTCCGGTTTCAACTTCAATGTCATTTAAAACCACAATGGCCTTTTCGTATTGTCTGCTGTTGATTAAGGCTTCAGCATATTGATATTTCAACTCTAAACTTTTCTCTTCTTCGGTGATAGCGATTTCAAAAAAACTGGCACTCTTTTCAAAATCTCCCGTTTTAAAATACAACTGTGCTACTTTTAAACCATACCATTTATTGGTTTTATCTAAATCGTAAGCTGTGTTTGCTGCCTGTATGGCTTTGGGCAGATTCCCCAGAACTTCATACAAATCTGCCAAAGCAAAATGTACGGCGGCGTTTTGAGGTTCAAGAATCAAACATTGTTCGAACAGTGTTGTTGCGCGATTATAATGCCCGATCATCTTTTCAGACATGGCCTCATGAAACAGCGATTTGAATTGTTCACGAGGTGTCGTTCCTGATTTTTGCGGTGTTGCTTCTTCCTGCGTTTTACAGTTGGTAATTGAAAAAATAATGATCGTAAACAACACAAATTTCACAACAGGACTCTTCACGAATCGTAAGCTGAAATTAGATATGTTTACTTTTTTAATCACGCCTCTATTACAGAAAAATCTCCCAAACTATAATCCTTTGATTTGCCTTTTACAGCCACGTTGCTGCCAATCATCGAATCTTTCAAAACCACATTTTCGATTGACGTTTTAACCTGAATAATCGAATTTGAAATAACGCTGTTTGAAACTCTTGTCCCTTCACCAATGGAGACATGCGGACCAATGACGCTGTTTTCAAGCACAACTCCTTTTCCAACATAACACGGCGGCACAATAACAGAATTCAAAAGTTTCACATCATCTGCTATCAATTTTTCATTTCGGTCAAATTCCAAAACGCGTTGATTGGTGTAAACAGTTACCTCTTTGTTGCCACAATCCAACCATTCAGTTACTTTACCCGGTTTAAATTTTACACCTTTTTTGGTGAGATTTTTCAGGGCATCCGGCAACTGATATTCACCCCCATTCATGATGTTATTATCAATGAGATATTTTAATTCGTGTTTCAGTTGATCACCATCTTTGAAATAATAAATTCCAATCATGGCCAAATCAGAAACAAATGTTTTTGACTTCTCTACAAAATTGTTGATGTTGCCATCACTGTCAAATGTCACAACACCAAACGCAGAAGGATCTTCAATTTGACTAACCCACAAAATTCCATCTGCATTTTTATCAAGTGTAAAATCAGCTCTGAACAAAGTATCTGCAAAAGCAACTACAACAGGACCAGTTAAACAAGGTTCTGCGCATAATACTGCATGTGCCGTTCCAAGTGCCTGGTGCTGATAAAAGATGCTTCCTTTTGCACCTAATTTTTCTGCTACAGCGATTAATTCGTTCTCAACTTCTTTCCCAAAATCTCCAATCACAAAAGCAATTTCATCAATTTTTTCAGGCAAGGTTTTAGCGATATCTTCTACCAGTCGATGCACAATTGGTTTGCCACCAACCGGCACCAATGGTTTTGGAACTGTAAGCGTATGTGGTCTGAGTCTGCTGCCGCGACCTGCCATTGGAACAATTATCTTCATGCTTTTCTAAAATTATTTTACACCGGTGCTGCCAAATCCGCCAGCACCCCTGCTTGTTTCATCTAATTCAGTTACCTCCACAAAATTGGCCTGCTCGTATTTAGCTACAACCAACTGTGCTATTCGTTCACCATCATTCACGGTAAAATCTGTGTTTGAAAGATTCACAAGAATCACACCAAGTTCACCTCTGTAATCGGCATCAATAGTGCCCGGCGAATTCAAAACCGTAATTCCGTTTTTAAAAGCTAAACCACTTCTTGGACGCACTTGTGCTTCGTATCCTTCAGGCAACGCAATAAACAACCCTGTTTTAACCAGCGCGCGCTCCAAAGGTTTGAGTACAATTGGTAAATCTATATTTGCACGTAAATCTACACCGGCTGAAAGTGATGTTTCATACTTTGGCAAAGCGTGTTTCGATTTATTGATAATGGCTACTTTCATCGTTTTAGCAAAGGATCAAAATTACTAAAATTATCGCTTTCTAAGGGTTCGTAAAGGTCTTTCTATGAACACAACAATTCCAGCAAAAATACCAGTGAAGATAATTCCAATCGTAATGTTGAATTTTTCATTGTCACCCTGAATCAAAAGTCCAATCAGCACAAGGATTACAGAAGCCACCAGATAGAATAGTACTTTGCGTAAATTGTATTTAATCGGATAATATTTTTGACCCAAATACCAGGATGCAGCACACATTCCAAAATAGACGATCAATGTTGCCCATGCAGAACCCAAATAACCTAAAAACGGAATCAGTGCCAAATTCAAAATGATCGTAACGATGGCTCCACCAATCGCTATGTATGCGCCAAACATGGGCCTGTCTGCAAGTTTATACCAGATAGACTGATTGTAATAGATTCCTAAAAAAACATTCGCCAGCAGTAAAATCGGAACCACATGCAGTCCCACCCAATAGGCTTCATCGCGAATAAACAATTTGAAAATATCCAGATTCAGCGAAACACCCACAAACATCAAGGCCACAACAACCACAAACCAGGTCATTACTTTTGAATAAACTTTTGTTTTGTCTTCACTTTTTTCTTGCGCAAAAAAGAAGGGTTCGGCAGCGTATCGAAATGCCTGAATAAAAAGTGTGATCAGGATTGAAAGCTTATAGTTTGCTGAATAAATTCCGACTTGTGATTCTGCATAATCCAAATCGTTTGTTTGTCCATACACTAAATATTTTAGCATTGGCCGGTCAATGGTTTCATTGACTATTCCGGCGAAACCAGCAATAGCCAGCGGCGCTGCAAACAGCAAAAATGTTTTAGCCTGTGATTTCGAAAAGGTAAATTTAAAAACGCTTAATTCTTTATACAGCAAAAGCGGTTTGAGTAAACTTGAACAGAGATTGGCGATAAAAATATAACCAAGTCCAATTGCCGGTGAATAGATCATTCCAGCAAGTCCTTCTGTGTTTCCAGCATCAACCTGTTCTTTTGCATACAAGATAAAAATCACATTCAGCAAGATGTTTAATCCGATTGAAGAGAGTTGAATGAAAGCAAACTTTTTGGAATTGTTCTGATGCCGGAGTTTGGCTAAAAGAATTGAACTTGTTGCGTCAAAAACCAAAATAAAACCAAACCAGACCACCACATTCTGATATTGTGGAAGCAGCATCAAATTTGCAAGTCCTTGTGAAAAAATCAGAATGAGAATCAGAAAAATTCCGCTGATAATTAAGACCAGTGAAAAAATTTCATTGAATGTTTTTTCTTGATTTTCACTTTTGTTGATGAATCGAAAATAGGTAGTTTCTAATCCAAACGTAAGCAACACGGTAAAGAAGGCAACATAGGCATAAAACTCATTAACGATGCCGTATTCGGATGTTGTAAAGCTGAGCGTATAAAGCGGAACCAACAAGTAATTCAGCAGCCGTCCCAAAATGGATGAGAGTCCGTAAACGGCTGTTTGACTTGCTAACTTTTTAAGTGCGCTCATTCTAATTTTTGATTCTTAACCCCGCTACATTTGTACTGTTTTTTTGAAACACATAGAATCATAGTTTACATAGACACATAGGCAACCTTCTATGATCCTATGTCTTTTCTATGTGCCTATGTGTTTAAAATTCTTTGAGCAAAATCTACCCTCTGAAATTTGCTTTGCGTTTTTCTAAAAATGCGCCGGTACCTTCTTTGAACTCAGGGGTGCCGAAACACTTACCAAATTCTTCAATTTCTACTTTGTATCCGTTCACGCCATCTTTGTAATTAGCGTTGATTGATCGCATAGCAGCAGCAATTGCATTGGGTGAGTTTGCTAAAATTTTAGATGCAATTTTTTCTGCAAGTGCTACTAATTCTGCTTGCGGAACAACGTGATTTACCAATCCCCATTTCAAAGCATCTTCTGCTGAAATCATTCCGGCAGTTGTTACCATTTCAAATGCTTTTCCTTTGCCTACAAGCTGCGCCAGACGCTGTGTTCCGCCGTAACCAGGAATAACTCCAAGAGAAACTTCAGGTAATCCCATTTTTGCATTGTCCGATGCAATCCGGATATGCGAAGCCATTGCCAACTCCAATCCACCGCCCAAAGCAAAACCATTGATTGCGGCGATTACCGGCGTGTTTAAATTTTCTATAAAATCGAATAGAATCTGATGACCTACTGCAGAAAGTTCTTTCCCTTTTTCAACAGAGAAATCTGCAAATTCCTTGATGTCAGCACCTGCTACAAAAGCCTTTTCTCCTGAACCAGTGAGTATAATTACTCCTGTATTTTTATCTGTATCTGCAGCTTTCAACGCGGCATTCAGTTCTTCAATAGTCGCTTTGTTCAAAGCGTTCAACTGGTTCGGGCGATTGATTGTGATGATCAACACTTGCCCCTTTTGTTCGGTCAATAAATTAGTATAGCTCATGATTCAAATCTGTTTAAACAACTAAAGGTAGGAATTAGGACTGTGCGGGGTTTAGCTAATAAATTAACTTTTAAACAAGGGCGTGTGGTAAAAGCAAAAACCACCGCAAAACTGCGATGGTTTCTTTCATTTTTTCGGGTTAAATGAAAAGCACTAGTATTATTAAAATGATCAGATGATAACAACCACTCCGACTTTTACATCGGAGTGGAAAGACAGATTGTTATTAAAAAAGCGTGTTAGTTGGACAGAATTGTAAATTCTACTCTTCTGTTCATCGCCTTTCCTTCTTCTGTGGTGTTATCAGCCACAGGCTTTTCCATTCCGTAACCTACCGCAACTAATCGCGAAGCATCAATGCCTTTTGATATAAGATACGCCATTACAGAATCGGCTCTTTTTTGAGACAATGATTTATTGAAATCAGCATTACCAACATTATCTGTATGACCTGATAATTCAATTTTTACGTTTGGATTTTGTTGTAAGAATTCAATCACACGATTCAACTCTGTGAACGATTCTGATTTCAATTCTGCTTTACCTGTTTCAAAGAAAATATTATTCAAACGAACCGTTGCACCCACTTCAATTGGAACTAAATAAAGATCACGTTTGATTTCCTGATACTCTCCAACACCAGTCAAATCAAGGTTTTCGGAGACACCCATAAATCCGCTTGCAAAAGCAGAGAAGTCATAATTCACACCATACGGAAGTACGATTGTGTATTCACCTGTTGCCGGATTTGTACGTGCAACGCCGTAATTTTTTCCATCAACCAATCCATTGTATTCAATGGTTGCGTCCAGTGGTTCGTTTGTTTTTTTGTTAAGTACTTTTCCACTGATCAACACAACTGGATCAGGTTGAACTTCTTCTTTCAACTGAATACGTACAATATCTTCTTTACCTTTTGAATTTTTGTCTGAAGCTTTGTAGGCGTATTTTCCTTGTGCATCAATGGTATAATAAGCATCCCACGAATCTGTATTTACATCAGACCCCATGTTAACTGGTTCAGACCATTTAGTCCAGGTGTCATCTTCACGTTTTACCATCCAGATATCATTACTTCCTAAACCACCATCACGATCTGAAGAATAATAAAGTGTTTTTCCATCAGATGCAAGAAACGGTGAATGTTCATCTGTATCTGCTGAATTGATTGTTGCTCCTAACGAAACTGGTTTACTCCATGAGCCGTCTTCTTGTAAATGTGTTACATATAAATCCTGTTCGTTTTTTCCATCAACAGTTGACATCGACAGCAAAATGTGTTTACCATCCTGTGACCAGTTTGCACCAATATAATCTCCTTTAGTCATGTCTTCATAACCAGGAATGTTCAATGCTACAGGTTTTGTCCAGCCTTCTTTGGTGCGATTAATAAACGAGTATCCTTGCTTTACTAAATCACCATCAGGACCAAAAACTCCTTTAATCAACATGGTATTTCCATCTGGTGAAACACCTGCAATCATATTATAAGTTTGTGAATTGAAAGGCAAGGTTGGTAATCTTTTTGCTGTAGCATTTTCAATTCCGTTAGAAATATCAGCTACCCAAACATCTTGTGAAGCATAGGATCCTTTTGTATTGGTAGGATGATCTGAACGGATGAAATAAAGTGTTTTTCCATCTGGCGATATCACCGGTAAAATTTCAGTGTAGGTTGTGTTTACGTGGTTATCCATATTTGCCACAACCTCCGTATCAAAATCAGTAAATACTCTGTCATCCGTTGCTTTTCCAAATTTATAAATCACATTAACGTTCACCCCAAACATTGCAATTCCTGATTTGTATTCATCATTTGCTGTTGGTGAAGTAATTGGAATATTGTAAAGTGTATCATACAAACCATTAAAATCCATCCCGGGTAAATTCAATTGCGCATAGGCACCAAGACTCAACATCACCGGTAATTTTTTTACCGGATTGATAAATAGTTTTACATTATAATTTAAACCACCATTGATTCCACCACCAGCTTTCTGCCAGCCTGATCCGCTGTCAGTTGACCATTTTGCAAAGTTTACTTGCAAACCTGCACCGTGAGCAAATTTGAAAAGACGAGGTGTTTCTGTTTTACATTTAAGCAGGCTGATTGATAAGGTGTGTGCACCATATTTTATATCCCTTGCAGTTGTCGGTCCATATTCATCAGCCATAGCTTTAGAGGATCTGTTTTGATAAGAGATATTAATGAATTTTGCCTCCGTTGTGCGGATACCTGCAAAAGCAGTGAAACCACTAAGTCCGTTTAAAAGAACACCATTTCCATAAGTTTCCAAAAATTCATTGGCTCCTTTAAATCCAGAAACACCTTTGTCAAATCCAGCGCCTGCATAAGCCAAACTCCAATTGTCAATTTCAGGACCAAACGGACCTTGCGGGCCTTCCCATAATAAAATGGACATCAAATTAGGAGCGATATTATGATAGGTTGTTTTATCGGCGAACCACATGATTTCACGTTGCCAGTCAAAGTTCACGTAATTCAACACCTCAACGGCAGTTTCGGTGTCCAGTTGATTTAAAATTGCCATAACAACTTCGCGTTTGCAGCTTGTCAAAATTGCCACAATCTTCAATTGTGATTCTTCATCACCTCCATCTGCCTGCTGCATCAATAAAAGGATTACAAGAGCACCGGTCTCAGCATCCATATCGTTAACCAATTTCACAGTTTCAAAATCAGGCAAGATTTTTTCATAAGTGGGAATATACTTCGCATGAAATTCTTCATACGACATTTGCGCATTTGCTGCGCAGGAAATTGCAAGCAGCATCCCTAACAAGAATGCCCGTTGCAATTGATTTTTTAATACGGTTATCATAACATCTGTCTTTTCAACAAATGTAGATTTGAGTCCCCGCGATGAACTACGGTGTTTTACGTAATTTGCTACGTAATACAACGTATATTTTTCATCGAATCAATAAAAAATCTGATCGTTTAAACTCATGTTGAAATAAAACGCAAGCGGTTTTACGACTCCCGATTTTTGGTAAAGAAACTGCGTTCCGTCAGCAGTCAGCATGGGAATATGAGGTGTTTCGTAATTGACCCATTTGGAAGGAACAAAACGTTGATTATGGATAAATTTATTCTGGATTGTATTTCGCACTTTTTCTGAATCAATACCGATATTCAATCGCGCAATTTGCTGCACTGGTATTTGCGGAATCAACCAACTAACCTGAGCGCTCAGTAATCCAAGTGAAAAATTTCCATACTTCGAACCTTCCGCTTTACGATATCCAAATCGTGCATTCGGATAAATAGAGTCTTTTACAATTTCACAGCCCACATAATCACCGGTCCAAAAGGTAGCATTGACACCAAAACGTAAATCATTCCATGAATAATCAATCATAAAGGCACCGGTTCTGAACCGGTCACGCCAGCCTTTGCCACTTGCAAATAAATCATTCTCAGTCAAAACACGCAAAGCTTTCAACTGAAAATTGAAAATTGCTGTGGATTGAGTTGTCTGGTTTTTGTCCCAATATCTGAGATAGCTGTAGCCTGCAGCAAAATGGTATCCGGTATTGTTTTCTGATAAACCAATAAATCTGTTTGGAATTGAATCGCGTTGTCCAAAACCAAAATTTATACCTCCTCCCAACTGCACTTCTGGAGTTTTTTTTCGAATGCCCAACGATTGGAAATTATAATACACTTTTAATCCTGAATTTATTTGTACAAAATTATATACATAAAAATAGTTTGCCGAAATACCTATTCGGTTAACATGCGTTCCAAAATTGAAACTTACTCCGGCTGAAACACCATAGGCAGTTTGAGCATTTGCTCGATTATGCAAAAGCAGTAAAAGAAACAAGATTAAGATAGATTTGTACACCTCAAAATTAGTTAAGCAGCTGCCAAATTTACTGCCAAAATCAGACCAGAAAACATGGCTCACTTGCTTCCAAAATAAAATTTACAGATATTTGGTTCAATGCGCCTGTGGACTCTTGTCGTATTTACTCTTATTAATTCTGCTCTGTTTGCTCAATTTCGCAAACCAGATAATATTTCTATTGCCCCAAAAACTGGTTTTTTAATAGCGCATAGACCCTTCATGTCGCACCTCGTGCGTGAAAATTCATACGGCTTTGAACTTAGTGCAAGCTATCAGGAAAAAGGCGCTGATGACCTTACCAAAAGACTGAACAATCCGCTGCGCTCTTATTCAATTGAATTCAGAAATTTTGGATACAACGAAGTGTTGGGATCTGCCATCAGTGTTACTTCCTATATGGTGTTTCCTTTAATCGAGACAAAAAATAATTGTTTCATTGATTTTACCATGGGCTCTGGTATTGGTTATTTAACCCAATGTTATCATGAGGCAGAAAATCCACTTAACAATGCCATTGGTTCAAAATTGAATGCGCGTGTCAATTTAAAACTTTCCATTATCCGATATTTTCCAAAGACACATTTAGGCACCGGCATTGAATTTATGCACTTTTCAAACGGCTCACTGAAGACGCCAAATCTAGGGCTAAATCTACCATCTGTTTACCTGCAATTCGGGTACAATTTCAGCGATCGGGAACGTGGAGTGAAACGCAGTGAAAAACCAAAAACCAATTTGGAATCGCCAAATAATTTATCCGCAGAACTCATTTTTACCGGTAAAGAAATTGGAGCAATTCCGTACGAACCAAAACTGTATCCGGTAATTGCCACCAGACTTGGATATACCTATTCCAAAGCAGGTTTATGGGGCGGTGAAATTGCTGTTGATTTCATTCACAATGAATCTAATTATCACAAATATCACGACACCACTTTTGTCCGCAGTGACATCCTGCAAATAGGTCTTTACGGTGGTGTCTATATTCACTTCTACAAATCGCAACTTGCATTTGGATTAGGCTGGTACGCGCGTGACAACATAAATCCGGAAGGGCGCATGTACAATCGTATTGGATATCGTTATTACTTCAGGAAAAATTGGTTTGCGCTATTTAATGTCAAAGCAAATTATGCCAAGGCAGATTATTTTGAATTTGGAATCGGATATAAATTTTTAACCTGGTGAAATATTTTGTTTTCATATCCGCAATTCTAATTCTTGTTGCCTGTAAAAAAGCAACTCAAAGAACTTGTCTCAAATCCAACGGTGAAGAAAGTCAGGCCGAGATTCCGCTTGATTCAGTAGCCAACTTTATGTTGTATAAGGACCTCAATTATCATATCTATCAGGACACCTTGCGCAAGGTGATTATCAGAGGCGGATCAAACGTTATTCCATTGGTTGATGTAAGAAATATCTCAGGTGAACTGAGCATTCAGAATAAAAACAAATGCAATTTTTTGAGAGACTATGACAAGCGAATACAAGTTGAAATCCACTACCCGTTCTACCATCGCATTTATTCTGAAACAGAAGATTCATTGATTTTCGAAGACACTATTTATTCCAGCCATTTATATGTTGATCAGGCGCTGGGCGGTGGCAATGTCTATCTCCACATGGTTGGAGGTACCTTAGTCCTGATAGCCAGAAATGGCGTAGGATCCTTTGATGTATCTGGTCATGTGAATCATGCTGATTTGCGTGTTCAAAGTGGTGCCAGTGGAAATGCCCGCGAACTGAAATCTCCATATTACGAACTCGACCACAACAGTACTGGAAAACTTTATGTCAACCTTGATTCTGCACAGGCATTAGTTGCCATCAAAGGAACAGGGGACGTTCTATATTCGGGCAATCCAGACACAATCATTGTAAACCAAATTGGGGTTGGTGAGATTATAAAAGAATAGCTATTCTAACCAAATTCATTCTACCTTTATTCCTGATCAAGCTTGTCAAGAAACTCCATTTATTTTTGGAATCATTCTTGCTGTAACGAATTACATTATTTACGTATACTGACTATGCGCTCCTTTCTGATTTTAATTTTTATTTCTATTTCTGCTATGGTCAATTGCCAGATTACGGCATCAACCACAAATCATGATTTTGGAGATATTTATTCAGACTCGCAGACCTACGTAGATATTGTTTTCACAAATAACTCACAGGCAAATCAATTTCTGCTGACCATTGAAAAACCCAGAGATGTATATTACATCTTCTCATCCAAAAAAATGTTACCGGATAGTTCTATCGTTATTCGATTTAAGATTAACGATGCGCTGAAAGGTAAATTTTTCTATCAGGTAGATATCTATTTTTCGGGCGCAGCAGATCCCATTACAATTAGTTTGAAGGGCAATGTTCATGAACCTTCCATGACTACGTCCATGACTGATTGTCCTGATTTCAATAGCAAGCCGCCAACAGGTGCACAAAACTTTTCGCTGGTGATTAAGGTAGTGGATTCAATTACACATGAACCAATTCCAAACGCACAAGTTTATTTAGTTGAACGTGGAGAGCTGGTTGGAAATTATACCACCAATCAGAAAGGCATTGTCATCAAAAACGTACCGCTTGGTTTGTATTTTATCACTGCCGAAAAAGATCCGTACACCTCAAACTATTTTGAAGGTTATGTGAATGCAAACAGAAATTATGTAGAGATTGAATTGAGCACCGGACCGCGCAGAGAGGAATATTTTGAAGAACCAGAAATTGTTATTTACGAAAGCGAACCTTTAAGAGATACCGTGCCAGATGAAATTGTAATCCTTGAACCGGATCCAATTATTGAAGCAGATCCTGATCCGATTTTAGAAACTGATCCAGTGATTGAAGAGGTGCCTGTTATCATTCCACCACTTACCGAAATTCCGGACACTTTGTTGGATCCGGGCTACTTTAAGTACAGCAACATTACCTTCATTTTAGATGCCTCTTCTTCTATGAATGCTGCAGGTAAAATGGATTTGATGAAAATGAGTATGATTGAACTCGTGAAAATTTTACGTCCTGAAGACAACGTTACAATTTTAAAGTATGCCGCAGAAGTTCATATTGTTTTGGATCATACATCCGGAGATAAAAAAGAGGAAATTATTTCAAGTATCAAAGGAATCAAAACAAGTGGTTCAACAGCTGGGGGCGACGCAATTAAAACCGCTTACGCCATGAACTACGAAAAGTATATTCAAGGCGGAAACAATCTTGTCATTATTATTACCGACGGTCTCTTTAATAAAGGTGCTACAGATTATGCAGCTACCATAGAAACCAATTACAAAAAGTATGGTACTATTTTCAGCGTTGTTGGAATCAAAACAACTGAATTAGTTGCTCAGCACATGCAGGGTGTGGTAGCAAAAGGGGGGGGTGATTTTATCCAAATAAATTCCATTCACGATGCACAGACAAAGTTGATTGGAGAAATCAGACGCACAGCTTACAAAGGATAGAAGTTTCCTGAATTGAACCTCGCAAAACTATCAGACAATTTTTGCGTTGATTTTTCCCACCAGCCTATTCGAAAAATAAATAGGTTTAGCATTTTTCAAAAGGATTCCTTCTGAAGGTTAAGCAAGCATTCCCGACACAATCAGGAAAGCGGCAAGAACAAAGATGACAAGTTTAATTCGCATACGAGTTTAAAGCTATCCATTAAACGATTAACATCTGATTTGTTACAAGCCATTTTAATATCGACTTGCAAACAAGTTTTAAACAAAAATGATGCCGTAAAATTGACTTTAAAAGAAACTGTTAAGCCAGACTATTTGGCGACTTCATGCGTTTTCCACACCTCAATATATTCGTTGCGGTTAAGTGGATTTAATCGCTTTAAAACGAGGTCCACAAAACTAGGTTCACATTTCTTAACGAGCTCCATTTTTGGGTAAATGTTTTTATACTCGCTGACACGCTGATCCAATTTTTCGGTGCCAAAAAACAAAATATAATCGTAAACATAACCTGGATAAACAGTAAGGCTTTGTGATGTGTCTGATCTGTCCAGTGCACCAAACCTCCAAACTCCAGAATAAAACTGTGGCAACATAGAAGCACCCGTTCCGCCCGTTGATTCTAATAAAATTTTCTGCGGTGTTTCAGCTGTTTCATAGAAATAGTACATAGACTCCACACGCGATTTTTTACTATATGCAACAGATACAATCAGCAGCAATGGAATGTTCAGAATCCAGAAAGATTTCCATGAAAAGTTCCACACTTTTCGCCAGTTGTTTTTGTTGATGATGATGTCATAACCTAAAACGCCAAGAATTATAAAGAGTGGAAGAACAGGCAGAATAAATCGTTCTTGTTTGCTGGGATAAAATGAATGGAATAAAATGAAAAGTAATACCGGAATAAAAATGTAAAAATACTTTTTGGCAGATCTGAAAAAACCGAATCCCAAAAGCAAACCCAAAGGCGCAAGACAACTACCCATTAATACCAGAACGTACATGAAATAATTGCTGTTTGGAATATACTCTGTGCCTTCATTGGCGTTGTAAGTAGCATATCCAATAAACTCTGCAAACGGATATCCCCAAATCAAATAGTCAACCAATCCTTGTGTTAATCCAAACACAATTAAAACACCAATTGAGAACAATAAAAACTGCGCCCATTTCCACTGAAAAAAATAAACTGCTGCAACTCCCAACGCAAAAACGCCAACCTGATATCTGAAAGATACAGCCATTCCCATCATGAGTCCCGCGAACAAAAAATTTCTGCGCTTTTCATTTTTAAGCATCAGCCAAACGCTCCAAAGGATAAATGGAATGCATGTAATTTCAACCAGATTTCGAACGGATAGAAATGGCATCATCCACAAAAGCGCCAAAATCCAACCAACCGTTACTGCATTTTTTTGATTCGATATTTTCTCTGTGATTTTAATGCTGAAATAAACAATCAAAATTGAAAATAATCCATGCAAAAGGCGATTGATCAACATCAAAATTTTGGGATCGGCTACGCCCAAAAATTTCATAATCGCAAAATAAAAATAATTGAGACCTACATAGGTAAAACTATGCCCCTCTGGCTTGCCGGTGCTTTCAGGTGACCAAGGTAACCAGTGATTATAGTCATAGCCATCTGCCCAGGATGACGCCGCTTCAATAATCAAAAAATGATCATCGTGCATGCCATAGCCTTGCGAAAAAATTGCTGCAATGACCCTGATGATCAATGCAGCAATTAAAATTGTTTTATACGATGTCCAGTTAATTTTTCCCAAGAGCGGATTTCTTAACGGATGATTTGAGTGAGGATGCGGTAAGATTGAAGAGCACCATCTTTATCATATGATTCATTGCGAACAGAACCAATACTTTTTGAAAACCAATCAATTGATTTTACAGTTGTTTTCATCATCCCCATATCCATTTTGGTTGTTTGACTTAGTTTAACACAGTCAAAGGTTCCGGCAGGAGTGGTTACTGATTCAAACTTTTCTACTTTACGATCAACAACCTCCATCACAATAGTCATAATTACCATACCACTGCTTGACATCTTCATGGTCAAGGTTCCGTCAGGCAGCGATTGCCCTTCAGTAAATGTTGCAGGATAAACTAAATTGCTCTGATCAATAGATACTTCCATATCTTCAAAACCTTCCATCATCTCCTGATCCATCATTGATTTCATGTCGATCGTGATTTCACCATCTTTACATGTAAAATTGAAATCACCTTCGGTTGTCACTTTATCTTTGTCATCTTTCGAGATTGAATGAACAGTTGCACTCAATATACCTGAAACCTCTGAAAGAGCCGTAATAGTTGTAAGCTGACTGCCCTGAAGTTTATCTTTGGCATTGTAATCTTTATACTCAAGAGTTACCCCTTTTTCAATCATATAATACCCTTCACAACCACCGGTTGATTGTGTAGACGAAGTAAATGCCATCAATAAAGCTGAGGCAGGAATAAGAAACCATTTTTTCATAACACGTGTTTTTTTATTACTAACTGATCAGAACTCATCATCTTACCTTCACTGGACATTGCATTGATTGGAACATGATGTCTTTCTGATTTCAAATTTTTATACAAATATAGCCGAATAGCAGAAACCGTACCATGATAATGATCAGCCTTAAAATTTCACAAAAAAGCGGCTGTCTATTCGAATAGTCGTAAATTTGCCCAACTTATCTAATATCCAGTTTATGTCAGCAGTCGCAGTAGAAACAGAAATCAAAACAATTCTCAATCAGTTGGGGATTAAAGAAACCAATTCAGGAGCATCAACCGGATCATACTGGTTTGCAACACGCGGAACCAAAATTGATTCCTATTCTCCGGTAGATGGAAAATTAATTGCTTCTGTATTAAGCGCGTCGGAAACTGACTATGAAGCAACGATCCTGAAAAGTCAGGAGGCCTTTGCTGAATGGCGCATGGTACCTGCTCCAAAACGTGGCGAAATTGTGAGACAACTTGGAGCAAAACTAAGAGAATATAAAGAGCCGCTTGGAAAACTGGTTTCCTACGAAATGGGAAAATCATTGCAAGAGGGTTTAGGTGAGGTTCAGGAAATGATTGACATCTGTGATTTTGCAGTTGGATTGTCAAGACAACTTCATGGTTTTACAATGCATTCAGAAAGACCTGCTCACCGCATGTATGAACAATATCATCCGCTTGGTACAGTTGGAATTATTTCAGCATTCAATTTTCCGGTTGCCGTATGGTGTTGGAATACCGCTTTGGCTTGGGTTTGTGGAGACGTTTGTGTTTGGAAACCATCTGAAAAAACACCTCTGACGGCTATTGCATGTCAACGCATCACAGCTGAAGTATTTAAAGAAAATAATATACCTGAAGGAGTTTCTGGAATCGTAATTGGCGGACCAGAAATTGGACAGCTGATGACAGCAGATAAACGCGTACCTTTAGTTTCAGCTACCGGTTCAACACGCATGGGTAAAGCGGTTGGTGAGGCATTGGCTAAGCGATTTGGAAAAGCACTTTTGGAACTAGGCGGAAACAACGCCATCATCATTACACCAAGCGCCGATTTAAAATTGGTAATTCCGGGTGTTGTTTTTGGCGCCGTTGGAACAAGCGGTCAGCGTTGTACTTCGACGCGACGTCTGATTATTCATGATTCAATTTATGATCAGGTAAAAGATATTTTAGTAAAAGCTTACGGACAAATCAAAATTGGTAATCCATTGGATCAAGGAAATCACATGGGGCCATTGATTGATCAGGATGCTGTACAAACTTATCTGGAAGCAATTCAAAAAGTAAAAACTGAAGGCGGAAACGTATTGGTAGAAGGAAAAATTTTGACAGGTGCGGGTTATGAATCTGGCTGCTATGTCTCCCCTACTATTGCTGAAGTTGAGAATAAATTTAAAATCGTTCAGCACGAAACATTTGCACCACTTTTGTATCTGATTAAGTATTCAGGTGAAGTAGATAACGCAATCAAACTTCAAAACGGAGTTGCTCAAGGATTATCATCATCAATTTTCACAAACAGCATTCGCGAGTCAGAATTATTTTTGTCAGCCGCAGGTTCAGATTGTGGTATTGCAAACGTAAACATTGGAACATCCGGTGCTGAAATCGGTGGTGCATTTGGCGGAGAAAAAGAAACTGGTGGTGGCCGCGAATCTGGCTCGGATGCATGGAAAGTGTATATGCGTCGTCAAACGAATACCATAAATTACTCCACTACCCTTCCATTAGCACAGGGCATTAAATTCGACTTCTAATTGCTTGAAAATCGCGTCATATTTTTTACCGGCGCAACTTCAGGCTTTGGTTTGATCGCTGCACTTGAGTTTGTTCACTTAGGTGCTACGGTTGTAATCGCAGCGCGCAGCAAAGAAAAATTCGATCTTCTTGAGCATGAACGGCAATTAAAATATCCGACTGCAAAAGGAAATCTTGATTTCGTGAGTTGTGATCTTTCGTCTTTAAAGTCAGTTGCAGAAGCATGTGAAGAATTTAAAAAAAGATATGCTCAACTGGATATATTAATCAATAACGCAGGTATCTGGAACTTCAGTTATCGAGAGTCTCAGGACAAGATAGAAGAAATTTTTCAAGTTAATTTGATTGCACCCGTTTTGATCAATCAGTCCTTGCATGATTTGTTGGCGAAGTCTGATTTTGCAAAATCAATTTTCACTTCATCCGGTTTGCATCAGGGAAATTTTAATTTTTCAGATCCAGAATTTCGCAACTCATTCAGCGGATTTAAAGCATACCGACAGTCTAAGTTGGGCATTATTTTGATCACCCGACTTTACGATTCTGTTGATAAAGATTCAGGTATTTCTTATTACTCGCAACATCCCGGAATGGTGAACACCAAACTGGGCAGAGATGCTGGCTGGTTTTCAAAAATGATTTTTAAACTGATGGGAAAAAGTCCTGAAAAAGGAGCTCAAACTTTGATCTATCTTGTAACACAACCAAAGAAAAATCTTACCTCTGGCGCTTATTATTACAAGCAGATGATCACTCAGTCAAGCAAAGAATCTTACAATTTAGCAACCGCAAAAAAGGTTGAATTACTCGTAAATAATTACTTTTTAAAGGTGTTCCCTGTCTAATTTTCAGAGGATTTAAAGCTTGTCAGAAGAAGGCAGGATTTTTGCTACCGAACAGTCAACGAAAGCTACCTTTCAAACGTCTTGAACAAAACAGCGTCGATTTTCGTTACATTTGAAGTTGATTTTGAAAAGATTACTACTCATATCGTTCCTGCTGTTTTCAGTATTTTTAAATCTGAAGGCTTCGCACATTGTAGGCGGTGAAATGTATTATGATTGTTTGGGAGGCAACCAGTATAGAATAACAGTCAAATTATACCGCGACTGTGCGTCCACGGGCGCTGCCTACGACAACCCTTTGCCCATTACGGTTTTCAATGGCAACGACGTTCAGATTCATCATTTCACTATTCCATTTCCAGGCTCCACTGTTTTACCCGTTGTATTTAACAATCCATGCGTAACGATTCCTACTGGGATTTGCGTGGAAGAAGCTATTTATACACAAGTCGTAAACCTTCCCGCTTCGACAAACGGATACACACTTTCTTATCAGCGCTGTTGCCGTGGACCCGCTGTTACAAATCTTTCTGTACCGGAAGATCAGGGTTTGACTTTAACCGTTCAGATACCTCCTGCCGCGGATGCGGTTTGCAACAGTTCACCACGTTTTAATAATTATCCTCCGCTTCTGCTTTGTTCGGGACAGGATTTGATTTTTAATCACTCCGCAACGGATCCGGATGGTGACGTGATTGTCTACGAATTAGTTCAACCGTTCCAGGGTGGTACCAGCCTTGCACCTGCGCCAGATCCTGCAGCTGCACCGGCCTACGCAGCCGTTGTTTGGGGCGGCGGTTACTCGCAGACAATACCTTTCGGTGCAGGATCGCCAATCTCAATTAATTCGTCAACCGGTTTACTTACTGCAACACCAAGTGTGCCCGGACTCTATGTGGTGGGTGTAGCCGCAAAAGAATACCGCGCAGGTATTTTATTGAGTACCACCGTTCGGGATTTTCTTTTCAAGGTAATGAACTGCGAGATACAATTGGAAGCAGAGGTTGTGCCGCAAACAGATATGTCCACTTTTGTTTCCTATTGTCAGGGACTAACAATTGATTTTGAAAATGACAGTTATGGGGGCACAAATTATTCCTGGAATTTTGGTGTTGCAGGAACAACGACAGACGTTAGTACAGCTTTCGAGCCTTCTTACACTTTCCCGGGTCCGGGGACATATACAATAACTCTCATTGTTAATCCGGGCTGGCCATGCACTGACACTAGCACCGAAACCTTTACTGTCCACGAAGAAATCATAGCAAGTTTTGTTCCACCACCGCCACAATGTATCACAGACAATAGTTTCAACTTCAATGGGCAGGGCCAATTCCCCGCCGCTGGATCTACATTTTTATGGGAATTTGGAGAAACAACAAATCCAGATTCGGCTTTCACAGAAGACGTCAGTAATATTGTATTTACAGAATATGGTTATCGACCAATAACTTTCACAATTTATTACGACGTCTGCGAAATTTCATATACCGATTCGGTTTTTGTTTATGCAGAACCCGAAATTGGATTTACAGTTCCGGATGAATTGCGATGCGCTCCTTATTCGCTTCAATTTACCGATACTTCATTCGCTCATACACAAATTTATTATGAATGGAGTTTTGGAGATGGCAGTGCTACTTCGCCATTGCAAAACCCCACACATGCTTATCCTAATCCCGGTGTTTACGATATTTCTTTGACTATCTGGACGGATGCAGGATGTATTGACACCCTTACCCTTTTGAAGCCAGCTCTTATTGAAGTATTTCCGAGTCCCGTATCTGCGTTTACAGTGAGTCCGGATGAAGCTACCGTATTTAATCCGCATTTTTTATTTTTCAGATCAATCAACAGACAGCCAGCAGCACTATTATTATTTTACAGATGGAGCTATGACTGCAGAGCGTTTCGTGTGGCATTCCTTTGTCGAGTCTGGCTACCATTATCCTTACCAGGTCGTGATAAATCAATATGGTTGTCCGGATACAAGTTACCAGCAAATCTATGTGATTCCTTTCACCACCATTTTTGTTCCAAATGCATTTACTCCAAACGGTGATGGAAATAATGAAGTTTGGCGTCCGGTTGTTTATGATACCGAAGCTTATGAAATATGGGTATTTGATCGTTGGGGCCAGGTTATTCTCAACAGTACAGACGAGCTTGCTTTCTGGGATGGAACCATGAATGGTAAACCATCGCCCGTTGGTACTTACACCTATTTCATCAAGTATATTGACCATGATACCGGTCTGCCTTATGAAATCAGAGGACACTTCAGTTTAGTCAGATAATCATCTCCAAAATAAAATGCAAAAAATCAATTTGTCTTTATAAACTTTCTGTCTCTTTCTGCGTCAATACAATACAGTAATTTCAGTAAAATCAATCTCTGTAATTTTCTGTAAATTTGGATTGACGTGAAAAACTTGCTCTGTATCGTATTTCTTCTGCTCTCCTTTCGGGCTCAGGCATCACACATTGTGGGTGGTGAAATTTATTACGATTGTCTTGGCGGTACAACGTATATCAGGTCACGCTGAAAATTTACCGCGATTGCAATTCAACTTCACCGTACGATGATTTGCTTCCAATGACCGTTTTTAATGGTTTTGGTGCTGAGATTTTTAATTTCGATATTCCCATTCCGACGCCGATACAACTCCCTGTCATTTTTAATAACCCGTGTGTGAGCATTCCTGCAGGAATATGTGTTCAGGAGGCCATCTACACCAAGACAGTTAATTTACCTGCATCGACAAGTGGATACACCTTGTCTTATCAAAAATGTTGTCGCACCGGGAGTACACAAAATTTAATTAACCCAGGTGAGCAAGGCATTACCCTTACAATTGATATCCCGCCAGTTGCTGACGCCTTATGTAACAGCAGCCCTCGTTTTGATAATTACCCTCCATTATTATTGTGTACAGATGAACCTCTTCTTTTTGATCACAGCGCAACCGATCCGGACGGTGATAGTTTAGTTTATGAATTATGTACACCCTACCAAGGAGGTGGCACTACTCTTTTTCCTCCCAATTGTGGTACCTGTCCAAGTCCCAATCCTGCACTACCTCCACCCTACACCAGTATACAGTGGGCCGCAGGATTTTCACCAGCAAATCCATTTGGCGGCGGAGCAATTTCAATAAACCCGACAACCGGTTTCTTATCTGCAACACCTCCGATTCCAGGATTTTTTGCGGTAGGAGTTTGCGTCAAAGAATACCGCAACGGTGTTTTACTTTCTACCAACGTGCGTGATTTTATTTTTCAGGTTATGAATTGTTCTTTTTTGCTTGAGGCCGAAATAACTAATCAGGAAAGTATGCCAGATTTTGTTTCACATTGTGATGGACTCACCATAACTTTTGACAACGCCAGTATCAACGGAACCGATTATGTCTGGAATTTTGGAGTTGCAGGTACAACAGCAGATGTCAGTACTGCATTTGAACCAACCTATACTTTTCCTTCACCCGGAACATATAACGTAATGCTGATTGTAAATCCAGGTGGAGCACCTTGCACAGACACCTCGTTCCAGACATTCACGTTGTATGAAGATATCTATCCTGAATTTCCTTTGCCGGCACCACAATGTATAATCGGTAACAGTTTTGATTTTGACGGACAAGGACAATACCCTGCAATCGGAACCACCTTTGAATGGGATTTTGGACCAGATGCAACTCCAACAACCTCAACATCTGAAGACGTTTTAAATGTGGTTTATTCAGACTATGGATATCATCCGGTATCGTTTACAATCTTCTATGAAACTTGTGAAGAAACAATTACTGATTCAGTCTTCGTTTTTGCAGAACCTACCATTGGTTTTGAACTGAGTGACGAATTAAAATGCGCCCCTTATCTGGCAATCTTTAATGACACCTCCTACGCAAGTACACAGCTGTTTTATTCCTGGGATTTTGGCGATGGAAGTGACATTTCCAATTTGGAAAATCCGCAGCATCTCTATCAAAATCCTGGTGTCTATGATATCTCGCTCACAATATGGACAACGTCAGGCTGCGTTGATACGCTTTCACTTTTTCTGCCTGATTACATTCAGGTTTTTCCAAGTCCTATTTCTGCATTTACGGTGAGCCCTTTAGAAGCAACTGTGTTTTATCCAAATTTCTTTTTTACAGATCAATCACAAAATGCAATTACACAAACTTTTTATTTTACAGACGGATATTCTAGTACAGAGTCATCCATCTGGCATTCGTATGTGGAATCTGGTTATCATAATCCTTATCAAATTGCGATTAATGAATTTGGGTGTGATGACACAAGCTATCAGCAGATTTATATCATTCCATTTACATCCGTTTATATTCCAAATGCATTTACACCAAACGGTGATGGGCAGAACGATGTCTGGAAACCAGTTGTCTATGACACTGAATCTTATGAAATCCGGGTATTTGACCGTTGGGGACAATTGATTTTAAATTCTACAAGCGAAAATGCTTCATGGGATGGATTTAAAAATGGAAAAGCAGCACCGGTTGGAACCTATACTTACTTCGTTAAATACATCAACCACTTGGATGGTCTACCCTATGAAATTCATGGGCATTTTACGTTGGTGAGGTAAGATGGTAATCGGTAGTCAGGTGGGAAAAGTTAATTGTGATTCGAGTTTTTAAGTTATAAGATTTAAGGTGTAAGTTTTAAGGAGGTGGTTTTTGAAGTTATAAGACACTGAATCTGATCTTATAGAATCATGACACTTCTTCAAAGCACTTAAATTTTATAAGCTATTTCCTACAACTAAGTCCTTACAAAACCGAAACATCTTTCATCACAATACGTGCAGTATCGCGCGATTTTTGTTCCAGAAATATTTTCTTGTCAATCGTAACACGCTCAATAGTTGGCGTATCATAATGCCTTATCGTCACAAGCTCCAAACCTTCATTGTATTTCACAAAATACTGCGGTGTAAAATGATCAAATATTTTTTCGAGATTCACTTTGTCTGCGTCTACGCAAAACGAAAAACTTACCGCAGAGTTTTGCATGAGGTGAATGCGAATACTTTCTCTACTCAAATAACTAAAAATTTCTTCCAGATTTTCTTCCACAACAAACGAAAAATCCTTCGGTGTGAGTGAAATCAGTACCTGATTCATCTTAAAAATAAACGACGGAATATTTGCGTCATGATCTACCGAAGCCTGAATCACAGAGCCCTTTGCATGTGGATCTATAAACGATTTTACATGCAGGGGAATGTTTTTCTTTTTAAGTGGCTGAATCGTTTTTGGGTGTATTACAGATGCACCAAAATAAGCCAGCTCAATGGCTTCTCGGAAAGAAATTTTTTCAAGCAAAACTGTATTGTCGAAATATTTTGGATCGGCATTTAACATGCCCGGAACATCTTTCCAAATCGTAACATCTTCAGCACTTAGAACAAAAGCCAGAATTGCTGCCGTAAAATCAGATCCTTCCCGTCCCAATGTGGTGGTGAACCCTTCTCTTGTGTGACCTAAAAATCCCTGAGTAATGACAATCGAATTTCCATTCGAAAACTCATTATTCACAGCCTCAGAAACAAGCTCTTCAGTCTTCTCCCAGTTGATGTTTGCCTCTCGCCAACGATCTGTAGTCCTGATCATTTTTCGTGCATCAAGCCATGCACATTTGAACCTTTGTTCTTGTAAGTAGGCAGCGACAATTTTTGTAGAAATAACTTCTCCCAGGGAAATTATCTGATCATATTCGAAATTATAATTCTCAGAGGGTTTTTGTTTCTTAAAGCGTTGTCTCAGATTTAGTAATATGGTAGTGATATCTCTTTATATTTCGGTTTTTCCAACACCAAATAAATCTTCAATGATCTTCATGTGATAGGCATGAATTCCGTCTACCAGTTCATCTGCTTTTCCATCGCCATTCCAATAACTCCTCATTACATCTTCCAGCGCATTAGTAGTTTTACCCATTGCGGAAATCACAATCACTAATTTTTCATTCTTAAACAGATCAAGAATTTTTGCAACATTTTTTACTGCACTGGCATCTTTCACTGATGCCCCTCCAAATTTGAAAACTTTCATTTTATCTTAATTCTTATTTTGACGTCATATGTCCTTTCGTTAAGAGTATCGCTTCAGAAGCGGTTCTCAGAACGATATAAATCCACTGCGAAATTAATCGGTTGTAGCCAACAAAGTTTAAAATAGGACAGTTTTCGATTATTTATCACGCGTGAGCGATTATTTGTGAAAAAAACCATTCCGGTTAAACTATAGATATATCGATGCTTGCAAAACAACAATAACTTAAGTCTATAAAACTGTAATCAATTCGAAAAATATTCTTTGCCTTATTCATTCCTATATCTTTCAAATCGTCCGGGCAAATTATTTTCCGAATACAAACCTGGTGATTAAGGTTGCGTAGATGATTATGACTTTTTCCTTGAAAGTACAAAGCAAGATTTGTTTTGGGATATTTGGATCAAGAGCCTCCATCTTGCAGCCCAAAAACATGTAGAGAACGGAATTATTACAATCAATAATTCGCAATTCCTTTTTACTTGAAATACGATCCATGAACATAAGTATTCACATTTATGGAATATCAACAAACATTTCTATATTTAACGATCATTGAATTGAGCAAATTTTTTGCTTTAAGTTCTCTCAGTACTAGCTTAACCCAAACCACAATGAATCTGCCTGAATCATATAGCAACGATCTCAAAACATTCTTCAATCAAAAAGAATTTGTTGCTTTAACAATCGATCAGATAAAGAAAGATTTACAAGGCCTGTATTATGACGATTACTACGTGGACCTGGATCATTCGGCGAATTTACTTCAAGATTCAATTCATGCACTGTCACCCATCCTGACAATTCTTTCAAAACGCCAGCCTGAACAACTTTCACAATTCATTTATAAAGTTGATCTCGCCGAAAAAAAATTCTTTGATTCAATTTCAAGTGATCAGACACTCACGCATCTTGCACATCTCATTCTTGAACGAGAAGCACAAAAAGTTTATTTGCGCAAACGTTTCTCATAATGCTTACTTAACTGAATATTAATTGGATTGGAATATTTTCCATTGACTCACTCAATTGGTTTTTCATACCTTTGTTTCACTAAAAAAAATAAAATGAAAAAAGTAGTACTCGCATTGTGCGCTTTCAGTCTTGTTTTGAACCTGCGCGCTCAGGTTACAATTAACATAACACCTGATCGTGATAATTCCATCTATTCTGAAAGCAACAATTCAGGTGGTGATGGTCCGTTATTCTCTGGTGAAACCTGTTCAGGAAATTCACGCCGTGCGTTAATCCATTTTGACGTTGCCGGTAATTTGCCTGCTGGTGCAACAATTACTGCAGTTACGTTGACGCTGGAGGTTGAACAAGTTGGCGGATCACCTTCTACCAATAACTACTCCATTTCACCGCTCACCGCCAATTGGGGTGAAGGAACTTCTGCAGCGGATGGAACCGGATCACCAGCAGTTGCTCCTGATGCAACCTGGAATGATGGCATTTTAGGCACACCCTGGACAAGTGCCGGCGGTGACTTCAGCGCATCAGTAGCTACCACATCTTTAGGGCCTGTAACTGGTTCATTTAACTGGAGCTCTGCAGGTATGCTAACCAATGTTCAAAATTGGTATACAACCCCTGCAACAAATTTTGGATGGATTTTAATTGGTGATGAATCTACAACTTGCAGCGCGCGTATTTTTGGAAGCAAAGAAAGTGGAACTGCGCCAGTACTCTCAGTAACATATTCTTGCGCCACGCCACCAACTGCCTCATGTCAAAATGTAGTTGCTTATCTAGATGACCTTGGACAATATACAGTAGATGGTATTGAAGTTGATAATGGTTCTGTTGCCAATTGCGGCGGACCGTTAACATTTTCTGTAAGTCCAGATGTGTTTGACTGTTCAGATATTATTCCAAGCACACAATCCTTAATTTTAACCGCAATCTATGATGGAAATTTAGCGGGTGGATTGCCAAAAGGAGTTGAAATTTTTGCTGCAAATGATATTGCCGACTTGAGTATTTATGGATTAGGTTCAGCTACAAACGGTGGCGGAACTGATGGTCAAGAATTTACTTTTCCAGCTGTAAGTGTTTCTGCCGGAACTTATATTTACGTTTCATCAGAAATTCCTGGTTTTACTAACTTTTTTGGATTTGCTCCCGACTATGTTAGTGCTGCAGTATCAATTAACGGAGATGACGCTGTTGAACTTTTCGAAAATGGAACAGTGATTGACGTTTATGGTGAACAAACCTGGACTGCCGGACCACACCCTTGGTTTTATACTGATGGCTTTGCATATCGCAACATTAATACAAATGCTGATGGTTCAACATTTGTACCTGGAAACTGGACCTTGAGTGGCATCAATGCTTTGGATCCCGCACTAACAAATGCAACAGCTCCAATTCCTGTTCCAATCGGGACTTACATTTCATCTTCATTTATTCCGGTTACACTTACAGTCACAGATGCTTTTACAAACACAGCAACATGCACCAGCGCAGTAATTGTATTTGACACACTTGCGCCTGTAATGGATTGCATTGCACCAACAACTTTCAACTTAGATGGAACAGGTAATTTGAATTTGGCGACTGGTGATATAGATGATGGGACAGCTGACGGCTGTGGAATCGCATCAATGACTATTTCACAAACTGCTTTTGATTGTTCTGATCTTGGATTGAATCAAATTACATTAACTGCAACTGACAATTATGGAAATACCGACGCTTGCGTTGCCGATGTTACAATCCAAATGGTTGGTGGATTGACAATCACCGAAGATGCAAGCCAAGACATTACATGTAACGGAGATAATGACGGATCTATTTCTACGACTATCACAGGCGGAACCTCACCATATATTATTGACTGGGACAACGACGGAACAGGCGATAATGATGACCTGGAAGACTTAACTGGATTGGGAGACGGAACATATACCTTAAATGTTTCTGACCAATCAGGATGCACTGCCCAATTAATAGTTGTCATTTCTGAGCCTGCTCTGATTGATGCGACGCTTGTAACCGATAATATTTCATGTGTGGGTGAACTGGATGGCACCATAGACATGACTGTTACTGGCGGAACAGGTGCTTATCTTTTTGACTGGGATAATGATGGAACCGGAGATACCGATGACACAGAAGATTTAACCAGCCTTACTTTTGGAAATTACGAAGTTGAAATTACCGATGCAAACGGATGCAGTGCACTTTTTAACGCGACAATCTTTGATGCAACACCTGTAAATATTGGTGTAACACAAACCGGATTTTCTTTAGCCGCTAATGCAACTTCAGCAACTTACCAATGGATAGTTTGTCCTGGAAATACAGACATCGCAGGTGCAACAAACGCAACATTTGATGCAACTGTCGATGGTGATTATGCAGTGATTGTGACAGATGGAAACGGTTGTGAAGATACCTCAGCGTGCTACGCAATTTTAGGATTGTCAACGGGTGAAATGAACACTAGCGCAATTCATTTTTATCCAAATCCTGCTACTGAATTTATTATACTTGATTTACCAGATTTTACGGCAAGTCAAGTCATTCAGGTGATGGATGCAAATGGTAGAATTGTACTCACTCAAACGGTCAATTCAAATAAAGAAATTTTGAATGTTTCACAACTTGAAAGCGGTGTCTATTTTATCGCTATTACGTCCGTAGAATCAAACATTATTTCAAAATTTACGATCGCTAGATAATTTCATTTTGAACCAGTGTGAAAACCCCGGCCTGTTCTCAACGGTCCGGGGTTTTTGGTTTTAGTGTGGTTCAGACGATTCTGCGGACCACACCAAAATCAAATCAATCGTATTTAAATCCAGAAAGTCAGGCTACTTCAGATATTATGGCCGCTAAAGGCTTTCCATATTCAGATATTTTTTAGCTTTGTACAGGTAGCATTCAAACTAAATCATGGATAAATTCACATATCTCGGCAACGGCGATGTAAACGCAATTGACGACTTGTACAACCAGTATCTTAAAAACCCTGAATCGGTAGATATTCAATGGGCACGTTTTTTTGAAGGTGTTGATTTCGTAAAAACTGATTTTACTTCAGGTGGAATTCCTGAAAATTTTCAGAAAGAATTTAAAATCATCAACCTCATTAATGCCTACCGCTCGCGCGGGCATTTATTTACTAAAACAAATCCTGTAAGAGAAAGAAGACATTATTCACCAGATCTTTCCATTGAAAATTTTGGATTGGATAAAAGTGATCTGGCAACCGTATTTCAAGCAGGAAATGAAATTGGAATTGGACCAGCCACATTAACCGATATCATTCACCACTTGGAACAAACCTATTGCCAGTCGATTGGTATCGAGTTTGTTTACATGCGTGAACCTGATCGCGTGCAGTGGTTTAAAGAAAAAATAGAATTGGCTAATCGTCCAAAATTTTCTGCAGACGACAAAAAAAGAATCTTTTCAAAACTGAATAGCGCCACTGTTTTTGAGCAGTTCCTTCACAAAAAATATGTTGGACAAAAACGTTTCTCACTGGAAGGTGGTGAGTCTTTGATTCCAAGTTTAGATGCAATTGTTCAACACGGTTCCAAGCTAGGAGTTAAAGAGGTTGTAGTTGGTATGGCTCATCGCGGTCGACTAAGTACGCTTGTAAATATTTTTGAGAAAGATTTTAAATCAGTCTTTACCGAATTTGATGGCAAACATTTTGACAGCGACGAATCTTTTGATGGTGACGTAAAGTATCATCTTGGTTTCTCAAAAGATATTGCAACTGCTGATGGCAACTCAGTTCATTTGACATTAGCACCAAATCCTTCACATCTTGAAGCAGTAGCGCCTGTAGTAGAAGGAATCAGCCGTGCAAAACTGGATCACTATTTAAAAGATGAAAAAGCAATTATTCCGGTAGTTATTCACGGTGATGCAGCTATTGCCGGACAAGGAATAGTTTATGAAGTTTTACAAATGGCTCAGCTGGATGGATACCGCGCAGGTGGAACCATTCACATTGTAGTAAATAATCAGGTAGGATTTACAACCAATTATTTAGACGCAAGATCATCTACCTATTGCACAGACGTTGCTAAAACAACATTGTGTCCTGTATTCCATGTAAATGGAGATGACATTGAAGCAGTAGTACAAACAATCAAAATTGCAGTTGAATATCGTCAGCAATTTAACCGCGATGTTTTTATTGATTTGCTTGGCTACAGAAAATACGGACACAACGAAGGAGATGAGCCAAAATTCACACAGCCTAAATTGTACAAAGCAATTGCCGCGCATCCAACTCCACGTGAAATCTATTTACAACAGTTAATTTCAGAAGGCGTTTTAACAGCAGAAGAAGGTCAGAAATACGAAGACGATTTTATCACCAAGGTAGATCGTGCACACGAAGAATCTAAAAAACTGGAAAAAAGTGCTGTACTCAATTTCCTGGAAGATACCTGGAAAGGCTTCAGACACGGTCGTCAGGTAGATTTTGATGCATCACCTGAAACCGGTGTTGCAAAAGCAAAATTGCTTGATCTTGGAACCAAATTAGCATCGCTTCCAAAAGAAAATAAATACTTCCGCAAGATTGAAAAGTTGCTGGAAGATCGTTTGGAAATGTTGAAAAACAATACGCTTGATTGGGGAATGGCAGAGATGATGGCTTATGCTTCATTGCTTGTAGAAGGCCACCCTGTTCGTGTTTCAGGACAAGATGTCGAACGCGGAACATTCTCACACCGTCACGCAGTTGTTAAAACTGAAGACGATGAAAAAGAAATTGTCACGCTCAATTTACTTGATAAAAAACAAGCTCCATTTTCAATTTACAACTCGTTACTTTCTGAGTACGGTGTTTTAGGATTTGAATATGGCTACTCATTGGCAACACCGCAAGGACTTACCATTTGGGAAGCACAGTTTGGAGATTTCTTCAACGGTGCACAAATTATGGTGGATCAATTCATTGCTGCCGGTGAAGATAAATGGTGGGTACAAAGCGGACTTGTTATGTTATTACCGCACGGTTACGAAGGCCAAGGAGCTGAGCATTCGAGTGCGCGTGTAGAACGCTTTTTACAAATGTGTGCAGATTTAAATATGCAAGTTTGTAATACTTCAACCCCAGCAAATCATTTCCATTTGTTGAGAAGACAAATTCACCGTGAGTTTAGAAAACCATTGGTGGTGTTTTCACCAAAAGCATTGTTGCGTCATCCAAAAGCAGTATCCAAAGTGGAAGATCTTGCCAAAGGATCATTCCAAGAAGTGTTAGATGATGATGTAACAAAAACAAAAGTAGATACCATTGTACTTTGCTCTGGTAAATTCTACTACGAAATGAAAGACGAGGCAGAAAAAAGAGGTGTTACCAATGCCGCTTATATCCGCTTGGAACAAATGTATCCGCTGCCTGAAAAGCAATTGGAAAAAGTACTTTCAGGATACAAAAATGCTAAACGTTTTATCTGGGCTCAGGAAGAACCAGAAAATATGGGAGCGTGGTCATACATGGCTCTTGCATTAAGAAAATACAATTTAGATTTTGCTGCAGGACGACCAAGTGCTGCGCCAGCCGCAGGTTCAAGTTCATTGCACAAAAAACGATTGGCTGAATTGTATGATCGTTTGTTCACAAAAATTGCCGGAAAATAATTTGATCAATTAAAACTTTAAAATAAAACTGAAATGTCTGTATTAGAAATGAAAGTTCCCTCTCCGGGAGAATCAATATCGGAAGTTGAAATTGCAACCTGGTTAGTAAAAGATGGTGACTACGTTGAAAAAGATCAAGCGATTGCTGAAGTAGATTCAGATAAAGCTACGCTCGAATTACCTGCGGAAGCATCTGGAATCATTACACTAAAAGCTGCAGAAGGCGATGCGGTTAAAGTTGGATCAGTAGTTTGTCACATTGACACTTCAGCGGCAAAACCAGCGGGAGCATCAAATGGCGCTGCGAAAAAAGTTGCCGAAAAAGCTACTCCGGTTGCTGAAAAAGTTGCCGTAAAAGAAGAAGTAAAACCAAATCCATCTCCAGTTGAAACCAAAAAACCAGTTGAAGCATCTTATGCTGCTGGACATCCATCTGTATCTGCAAAAAAGATCATGGATGAAAACGGAATTTCAAACGGACAAGTAAATGGAACTGGTAAAGGCGGACGCATCACAAAACAAGATGTAGTTGCTGCTATGGCAAGCGGATTCTCAGCTTCAGCTACACAAGGCTGGGGTGGAACACGTGAACAGAATCGCGAAAAAATGTCCATGTTGCGTCGTAAAGTAGCAGAGCGTTTGGTGTCTGTAAAAAATGAAACCGCAATGCTTACGACGTTCAACGAAGTAGACATGAAACCAATCATGGACATTCGTGAGAAGTACAAAAAAGCATTTACAGATTTACATCAGGTGAATTTAGGCTTCATGTCTTTCTTTACTAAAGCCGTTACTGAAGCATTAAATTTATTCCCATCTGTCAACGGACAAATTGATGATAAAGAAATTATTTTCCACGATTATGCAGATATAGGTATTGCTGTTTCGTCTCCAAAAGGCTTGATGGTTCCTATTGTTCGCAACGCTGAGAAAATGAGTCTGGCAGAAATTGAAGCAGAGATTAAACGTCTTGCAATTAAAGCGCGTGAAGGAAAAATTACACCGGATGAAATGACCGGAGGAACATTCACAATCACCAACGGTGGTGTGTTTGGATCTATGTTATCTACACCAATCATCAACCCGCCGCAATCTGCAATTTTAGGAATGCACAACGTGGTTGAACGCGCAGTTGTAATCAATGGCAAAATCGAAATCAGACCAATTATGTACGTAGCACTTTCTTACGATCACAGAATTATTGATGGAAAAGAATCGGTTAGTTTCTTAGTGAAAGTAAAAGAGATGTTGGAGAATCCAGAACGTATGATTTTTGGAGGCAAAGATCCGGTGCAAGTATTGTTGGGGTTATAAAAACTACAGTCGGTGACTTCGGCTCCGCTCAGTCACCGGTTACTTATTTTACGTTGAGATAATGACAGACTTTTAGCAGTAATACAAATCTTCTAAGACCATTTTAAAATTATCACCCGTTGAAAAAAATATAGCGCAGCATTTACCGGTGACTGAGCGTAGCCGAAGTCACAATTTTTAATAGAACAAAATAAAACCAAACACCTATGAAATTAAAATCAGGAATAATCGGATTGATCACCTTAGCCATTTTAGCATCGTGCTCAACCTCAAATGACGTTGTAAGCGGACGTGGAATTCAAAAACGTAAATACAACGATGGATACTATATCTCATTGGGTAAAAAATTCAACAAAACAAATAAAGATGTAAAAGTTGAAGAAGTAATTTTATCAGAAGAAACTGCTGAAAATTTCAAAGTTGAAACAACAAAAGAAGCAGAAAAATCTACCGAAACTTCACCATTGATAACACCTGCGTCAAACAATGAAGTAATTGCTCCAACAACTGATAATGATGCTTCTACTGTAACAACTACTTCAGAAATCGAAACAAACGAAAACGAAATTTCAAATCAAGTCGAGGTTTTAGAAGAAGAAACTATTTCTTACGAACCAGGGAGAATTTATTCACCCAAAATGATCAAAACCAAAATCTCAGAAAACGCAGGTGCAGATAGCACTGTCATGCTAATCCTATTGGTCATTCTTTGTTTTATCCTGCCTCCATTAGCAGTATTCATTTTTGAATCAGCGTCAACCAGATTTTGGATTGATTTAATTCTTTGGCTTCTCGGCTGGGGTGTGGGCTGGTGGTTACTTGGTGGTCTTGGCGGACTTTGCACACTTGTTGCTGTAATTCTTGCGCTGCTAATTATCCTGTCCGTAATCTAATTTCAAATTACATTTCAAGAAAAGGGAATCCAAACGGGTTCCCTTTTTTTATTCAGAGCAGGCTATATTTTTTTCCAGGAGCAACGCGCACCAAACCTTTCATCTCCAGATTAAAAAGATGCATGGAAAGCATGCTGGATGTCATTTCAGACGCGTAAGAAAGATTGTCAATATCCACTTCACCTTGATCGCGCAGCACACCTACAATTTTATCTTCTTCATCGTTCAACTCAGCAAAAAGTTGCGTTTGAATTACGGGTGAAATTTTTTCACTTTGCTCCCAGCCCATTGTTTTTATCAGATCAGATGCGCTTGTAATGAGGTGCGCTTTGTCTTGCTGAATTAAAAGATTGCATCCTTTTGAATATTCCTGATCAACATTTCCCGGAAAAGCAAATACATCCCGGTTATAATCATTGGCAAGATTTGCAGTAATCAATGAGCCACCGGAAACTGCACTTTCTATTACGACAGTAGCATCACACAAGCCAGCGACAATTCTATTTCGTTTTACAAAATTGGAAGTATCACCGCCACAGTTGCTTAAAAATTCAGTGACAAGCCCACCATTTTCCAACATGGATTTTGCAATGGATTTATGCGCCGCCGGATAAATTAAATCCAAGCCATGACCAAGAACAGCAAGTGTTGAAAGGTTATTTGACATGGCTGCTTTATGCGCTTCAATATCTATTCCGTATGCAAGACCACTGACAATCTGTACATCCAAATCGGTAAGATCTGAAATCAATTGTTTAGTGATAGCTTTTCCGTAAGGTGTTGCTTTACGTGTACCAACAATGGCAACATTTTTTTTATTGAAGTTGACATTTCCCTTTGTAAATAAAACAAGCGGGCCATCTTCACAATACTTTAATTTAGACGGATATTTTTCATCCTGATAAAAATAAATATCGATGCCGTATTTTTCTGTGAAAAGAATTTCCTGCTCTGCCCGTTCAAGACATTCCTTACGATTCAGTGATTTTACGATTGAACTTCCAATTCCTGGAATTAAGCCTAAGGCTTTTTCTCTCTCTTTAAAAACTCCTTCAACACTGCCCACATGAGCCACTAATGCTTTTGCTTTTACGGGGCCAACGCCTGACAATAAGCTTAACGCGATCTGATAAATCCTCTTCTCCATAACCTCCTCTTAACAGGTCAAAAATAGTTTTCATTTTTGACTCCTTCAAATTTTACCTGAAAATTCTGGGAATTTTGTAACTTTGAAGCATATCACGGTCATCCGCAATGTTAAAACAGAACCTTAGTTTAAAGCTCCTTCAGAAATTGTCACCGCAACAAATTCAGTTGATGAAATTGTTGCAAGTGCCTACTATGGAACTTGACCAGCGGATCAAAGAGGAGATTGAAGAAAATCCGGCCCTTGAAGAAGGTGCTGATGAAGATGAATCTTTTGAGAACGAAGATTTCGAAGAACGCAATGAATCCACCGAATCAGAGCGTGAATTTGACATCAATGATTATTTAGATGACGATTTACCACAATACAAAACATCTGTAAACAATACTAGCCGTGACGACGAAGATCGTTCGATGCCAATTTCAGGCGGCGTATCTTTTCAGGAAGTTTTACTTTCACAACTGGGTTTGAGAAAACTCACCGCCAAAGAAAAAACAATTGCTGAAACCATCATTGGAAACATTGACGAAGATGGTTATTTACGTCGTGAAATTGAAGCTATGGTGGATGATCTGGCCTTCACTCAAAACATTCAGTGCAGTGAAGAAGAGATAGAAGATGTTTTATTTTTAGTACAAGATTTTGAACCTGCTGGTGTTGGCGCACGCGATTTAAGAGAATGCCTCTTATTGCAGCTTGAGCGCAGGCATCATGGAAATATTGCAGTACATACTGCAAAAAAAATTCTGGAAAAATGCTTTGAAGAATTTACCAAAAAGCATTACGATAAAATCATGGCCAAATTTGAAATTGAAGATGAAGATCTCAAAGACGCCATTGAAGAAATTGTAAAACTGAATCCAAAACCAGGCGGATCTATTAAAGAAGTGACGGATACCAAAAATATCCAGCAGATTATTCCTGATTTTATTTTGACAGATGATGAGGGTGAATTAACCCTTACACTCAACTCACGAAACGCACCGCAACTCAGAGTCAGTAAGACGTATGAAGAGATGTTACGTTCGTATGCTGAAGGCGCAAAATCAAGCAAGTCAGATAAAGAAGCAGTGCAATTTGTGCGTCAGAAATTAGATTCAGCCAAATGGTTTATTGATGCCATTTATCAGCGTCAGCAAACACTTTTACTCACCATGCAAACAATTATTGATTATCAGCGTGAGTACTTTTTGTCAGGTGATGAAACGCAATTGCGACCGATGATTCTGAAAGATATTGCAGACATTGTAGGAATGGATATTTCAACCATATCGCGGGTTGCAAACAGCAAATACATTCAAACACCTTTTGGGATTTTATCGTTGAAATTTTTCTTTTCAGAAGCACTTTCGACTTCAAGTGGTGAAGAAGTTTCAACCCGTGAGGTGAAAAAAATTCTGTCAGAAGCAATTGGTGCCGAGTCGAAGAAGCGACCACTGACTGATCAGAAGCTCACAGAAATTCTGAAAGAAAAAGGATACAACATTGCACGTCGTACAGTTGCAAAGTACCGTGAACAGCTCAACATATCCGTAGCGCGTTTGCGCAAAGAGTTATGATCGGACAATTCTTCAAAGCACTTTCGTATATTTTTCATCCGCTGTTAATGCCGTTGCTTGGCATCTATTTTATTTTTGAATTACCCAGTATTCCAACTTCTCTGCGCATTTACGATTCGCTCTATTTTTTTCCAGACGAAGCTAAATTCAGAATTTACATAGTATTAGGTGTACTCACGTTTGCGGCACCATTACTGAGTTTGCTGATCATGTACTGGAATGGAATGATTAGTAGCTTGCATCTTGAAAAAAAACAAGAGCGCGTCTATCCTTATTTTATTGTCACGTTTTATTACGCCCTTGCATTTATTTTTGTGCGATACCAATGGCCTGAAGAATTAGGTCATCCAGCCTTTCTTGGTTTTCTATTCGGAATAATTCTGGTAAACGTCATTTCACTTTTTCTAAACTACTTTCTGAAAGTGAGTGCGCACGCTGCCGCAAGTTTTGGAGTTGCCGGATTACTGGTAGGTTATAATCAAACACAAATCGCATTCTTTGAATCAGAAGCATTCCCTAACCTTGGTTTCACACTTTTTTTTCTTGTGCTCAGTGGTCTCATTGTGACAGGCAGATTATATCTTAAAGCACACACTTTAACAGAAGTACTCACTGGCATGGCGCTAGGCTTTTTTGGGATTTACTGTTGCGTTAAATTTGGAATCTATATCTAATTGTTTATGAAGTTTTTTTTATCGGTTATATCAATCTCATTTATCATTACAAGCTGCGGACTTGGCAAAGACGATGGCTCTGCACCACAAGGCGGATTTAATTTATTTACAGTAGAACAAGACAAGCAACTGGGACTTCAGGTAGCACAAGAAATTGAAAGCAATACCACTGAATATCCTATTCTGGATTCCGCATCAAACGTGAAAGCTTACAAATACATTTACGACATCCGAAACAAAATTCTGGCTACTGGAAAAGTGCGTCACAAAAATGAATTTGCATGGCGTATCCGAATCGTGAAAGATGATAAAACAATGAATGCTTTTTGCACTCCCGGTGGATACATTTATGTGTATACCGGTATCATTAAATATCTCGACAATGAAGCTGAATTAGCTGGTGTAATGGGTCATGAAATGGGTCATGCAGATTTACGTCACTCGACGCGTCAAATGACCAAAATTTTTGGTGTACAAATTTTAATGAATGCCGCCTTGGGTGATTCATCTGCTGTTGCGCAGATTACAACTGGCCTGATTGGTTTAAAATTTAGCCGTGATCATGAAACAGAAGCAGATCGTATGTCAGTTGAATATTTGTGCGGTACTGATTGGCCTGCTGACGGAGCAGCCGGTTTTTTTGAAAAGATTGAAGCATCAGGAGGCGTAGGTGTTCCTGAATGGTTGAGCACACATCCAAGTCCAAATAATCGCATTGCAAATTACCACACCTGGGCAAAAGAAGCAGGCTGCGTTGGCGCTGAAAAATATGAGCAGCGCTATGACGAATTTAAGCGGTTGTTTTAATTTAAGGAATCATTCAAAATTTCCAAGACACAACCAAGCCATGCATTTCTGCGTATGCTAGTTTGTGAAACTTATTTTTCTTTTCGGATTCAGCTTTCTCATTCTCACTTCTTGTAATAAAGAATTGGGGGGACCTCGCAAGCTTACTGCTGTTGGTCACTTCGAGTATAGCTCAGCTACTAATCTGGTAACACAAGTCTATTATACAGGCAAAGACGATGAGCGGGCAATCACCATTCGATTAAACAGAAATAATACTATCTCCGGAGATGTTGAAGGCACCTGGGCAAATAGCGGCGCACAAATTTCTATGACAATTAATGGCGACTTTGGTCCTAGCTCACCCTTTTCAATTGACCACGGATATTACGAAACCAAACCCAAAGTTGCCGTACAAGGTCATGAAGTAACCATGGCTGATTTTGTTGACGATACTTATTTTATTGTGGTCACCAAAGGAACTATTGGAAGTACGAATTACGAGAGACATTTTGTGTTTGAGTAATCCTTTGATAGCGCGCAGATGACGCTGATCCAGTATGATTTTCCTGATTTTGTTTGAGATTAAAACAGTATGTTTAATCAAAAACGATCGTTATCTAAAAAGAAAATCAAATCCATTTTAATCTTAAGCAATCTCCGTTATCAGCGTTCCGTATTAATCAATACAATTTTGAAATTCAACCTTTTGGCATAATTTTCGTATAGATTTGTAATCCCAATAGATTGTTGACTATGAAATCATTTTTTGCTCTTCTTTTTGTCTTTGCGCATACATTGGATTTACTCAGGAAATAGATGAGATTTCGGATACAATTGTATTCTGGGAGTTTGCCGCAACGCTGCCTGAAAATGAAAAAGCAGATTTACAACATACCTGGGGATCAGAAACTGTGCACTTTTTAGGTACCGTGAAATTCATCAGTCCGTCTGGAAAAGAACTTGACCTGAGAATCGTATCCTCGTATCGTAGAATTACAAAAGCAAATGGATTCAATGATCAAAGCGTTTTGGCGCTTGTAAAGACCAATAACGTTCCAGTAAAAATTTACGACTTTGTATCACGTCAGAATTTACCAATTGGGATTCGCGATAATGGCCTTGTTTATAAAATAAAGGATGCAGAAAAAGTAGTGCCACTGCCTGCGAAATTAGGCGAACGGCTCTGTGTTGAAGGTTTGAGTTGTTTCGCTGAGGCAATTTTGGTTGAGATATAAATAGGACAAAGTGCAGAGGGAAATTTATTCCTGATTCCAATTGATTTTTGCTCTATTTAATTCGTCAAAATCGAATAGAATCCGTCACTTGTTCAGCCACCCTAAAATTATTTTTTCATCGCTTTTTTACTTCCAGCAATAATTCGCTTGCGATGTTTTGTTCCCCAATTGTGCAGCTCGGTTATGAGCGGCTGCAGTGTTCGTCCATAAGGCGTCAGCTCATATTCAATGCTTACTGGTAACGAATCGTAGACATGGCGAACGGCCAGTTCATTTATCTCCAATTCCTTTAGTTCTTTCGATAACATCTTTGGAGTGAGTCCCGGAATTTCGCGTTGAATTTGTTTGAATCGTTTTTTGCCAAAGGTAAGTGACAGAATAATTTGCAATTTCCATTTACCACTTAAAACATCCAAAGCATCCTTCACAGGAAGCAGGCGCTGACTGCACTCACCGGTAGATAAATGCATGGGGCATTTTCGTTTGTCGTGATCTTCATTTTCCATAGATACAAAAGTAAGTGAATCTAGTATACAATAGATAGCGCTTTCCCAAAGTATACCGGTTTCCTAAAGGAAACTAGTACCAAATGGATATCTGGTATCTCTACATTTGACCCGAACAAAAAATCTAAATTATCATTATGAAAACAAATAAAACAACGACAATTATTTCCTGGATCTTAATTATCCTTCCATCACTAATGTTGCTGATGAGCGCCTTTATGAAATTGAGCGGCGCACAAGAACTTGTAGTCGCATTTCAAGCCATGGGCTTAGGCAAACTACTCGCGGCAATTGGCGTAATCGAATTAATTGCAACCGCCCTTTTACTCATTCCGAAAACATATAAAATCGGATTTTTATTAATCAACGGATACCTTGGAGGAGCTATCTGTATGGAGCTTGCAGGCAGTCAGTTTCCAGTTGCTGCTGTGCTTCTTTCAGTTCTGTGGATTGGTGTTTTTTTAAGAGACAAAAACATGTTTTTAGCATCCAGCCCAGTTAGTTCTGAAAAGTAAAATTTCTGTAAAAGAAAAACGGCAGGACTCATTGATTAAGGGAGTCCTGCCGCTATCTGTTTTATTGTTCTAAATTTGCAGCAGAAAGCATATCTTTCAATGGCTGCGTAGTTCAATGGATAGAATAGAAGTTTCCTAAACTTTTGATGCAGGTTCGATTCCTGTCGCGGCTACAAAAATCAGAGCGAGTGTGAGAGCGGGAGCGAAAACATGAGTTCTGATTTTTCCTGTACACTCCCTCAGTGCTAAATTCCATAATTCTTATGGACCTTCTTTTATGCCTCACTGACAAAAAATCACAGGAACAAATTCACGAATTAGCTTTGCATAATTCCGCATCAGTAGTGAATAGAAGAATAATCAACAGAAATTTCATGGTTGTCCTTTCAATTTTATTAGCAATGGAAAAAATACAGTTTAAATGTCAAACTTCCAATTTTACAATGCTTAATTGTATTTTACCCTATACATTGAAGTATCACTCAAAATTTCATTCACAGATTCTATTTCTGCCTGTAACCATTTTTTGTATTCTCGTTTTGTCATAATGGGAATTGGTTGTACAACATAACTTGAGTCACATTTTACATTAGGGTCATTGATCCAATTCTCATCTAAATAAAGTTCATTTTTGTTGTGCATGAATGAACATAAAAATATATCCGTGAAATTTGGAAAACGACAGGAGCGACACGATTGCAAAGTATTATATTCGCTTGTAAAATGCTCAAGCACTTGTGCTTCAAAATAATTATTTGGCAAGAAACGTGATATGCTTCCTAGACTAATTGAATCGATGATCTCATGCGCGACAACCTCACCAACATCATTAAAGATAAATTTCCAATAAGGTGTTATATAGGTTTTCTTTTCAATTTTACCCGATGATAAATAGGTGAACGATTCTGCAAAAGGAATGTGGTGATAATAAAAAGAAGAATTCCAACCTTCATACTTTGAGTGTTCCAGAAGAAAGTATGCTGTATCAATGCCCGGTTCAGTGTCAGTATCAAAACCTTCATATACCCTATATACTGGATCATATCCACCACCGTCCCAAATGATCATTTTAGTGCAGCGGGGATAACCGCTCACGTTTACAAAATTCATGTAAAGGGTTGTATCTGCATAGCTCCTCAATTCAGATCCCACATCCTCATATGTTATAAGTTCAGAAATCACACCGCTTGTATCAAAATCTAATTGTCGCTTTAATATGGATCGATTTGCTTCTGTCCACATCTCACTATCTATTGTTGACCATTCCATATAAAATATTTTTCCGTGATTATCCATTTGAAACAGTACAACTATTTTGTAAGTGTTTAATGTTATTTCTTGTCTCCAGAAGTCTCCATAAATATTCTTCCATGCATATGATACTTTCAGTCTATCAGCTCTGTTCGTGTCCAAAATGCTTAAATCATCTAATAGGTCAAAACAAAATGGGGCGCTGTGTTCGTCATTTTTATCGCGTGTTGAATTGTATATGTAATCACAACTTGAATAATACATTTTGTAGCTTTGAATTTTGCCAGAGGTATAATAATCAACTATCGTTGTCTGTGCTCCGTAATAAGAATCTTCTATTTGGGCATAATGTTTCAATTTTCCATTTTCACCAAACGTATAGGCATAGGTAATGCTATATTCTTGTTTCTGAATTTCTGAAATATTCATGGCGTGTATTACAGCTGTATCCCAATGCATTTCATATTCTTGAAGATCAATTCCCAAATCAAATTGATAATCATTTTGTGCAATTGAAATTTTTGAAAAACTCAGCCAAATGCTAAAAAGCAATATGTAAAATTGACAATTGATGTGGTGAAGAATGAAGTACTAATTTAAGTTATAATGTAATGCAGGATTTTGGTTTCAAATTAAAATAAGACAAAACAAAATTCTTTGAACATTTCAGTGAAAAAAATGGAATCAGATTCCATATAACTTTATACAAAATACTTAACGTATTAATAATCAATGTTAGCAATTTTGACTTTTGAGTGCGTTTTACCTCGTCAAAACAATATAATCCTGCAACAAGGTTTTTAGAAACGTCAATTTTTTCTCAGGTACCTCATTCAATTTTAATTCTTGCGCGGCTTTGGTTGCGAGCTCACGAACCAATTGTTTGTGCGGTTCATTCGGATATTTTTGAACGCGGCTGATTGCATTTTTGATAAGGATCATGTCTTCATCTGTAAATTTAGCCACGCCCAAATACGTAGGTTCGTGCTTAGACCGGTCCATGATGTTCAGGATGTCTTTAATTGAATAGACTTGCTCAGGTTTGTTTTTTACGATTGCTGTTTGCGCCAGAATATCACCCAGTCGCTGACCTTTTTCTGTACTTGCAATAAATATAGCAGCCACAGATCCGGCTGAAATCCAAAAATCAATGATACGGAATGCCCAACGCATCGCATAATCTGAGAGTGTTGCGTTTTCACCATTGAGTTTAATAACCCGTATTCCCATAGCCAGTTTACCCACAGTTTGCCCTTTTAGAAGATACTCCATCAGTACACTGTAAAATAAAACTGGAAGCATCAGAATATAAAAAATAACAGTAGCCATGCTGAAATCCCAGGTTTCAAGACCAAATGCAAGGCTAACAAAAAAGACAATCAGATAGTAGGCCAGCATCACCAGTAAGTCTAAAAACGAAGCCACGCCTCTGTTCATGACAGTTGCTGCTTCGTAGTCAATGCCTACATTGTGAGAGGTTATGATGTCGATTGTCTTCATTGGATCAGCACGAATTTATAAAAACTTAGCTTAGCAAGTACATAGCCATGCCCACTGATTAACGAATATTTCAAAGTAAAAGAGACTATTTTTGGGAGATACTTGCCATCATTGGATAGAATAGTTAATTTTGGGCAAAATTTTTTTACATGACACGAGCAGAATCGAATGCGAAAATTGACAAGTTGATTGCACAACTCGAAAAAGAATTCAATGCGGACAAAATTATTCCAGCCTTGATGGACCTGAGAGAAGATGCTTTGAAAGATGAAGATCCTTTGCTTGCTAAATCATTCCGCCTGGCTGCTGAATACATCAAAGAAAATGATTGCTTTGATCATACCGTAGAAAAAGAAGAGAATGAAGAAGGCGAGGAGTTTTTATTAGAGCCGGGATCAGACAGCGAAAACCTGATCTATTTCTTACAACTCATCAAAAAATCTGAAAACAAATTCAACCGTGAAGAGATTAAAGAGATGCGTACTTTTCTAAAATTGAAATTGTACTAGTCAACGGTTAATCTAATTGATATTAAACCTGCACCTGAAAAGGCTGCAGGTTTTTTTTTGAATCAAATAAGCATCATGCGGGTGGGAGCACTCCGTCGGGAAAACGGGCTAATGTCTGGCCTACAAATCAAACAATTTGCGACCAATTAACCGAATTTTCAAAAAATGGAATAGCACAAAACAAAAAAGTCCTCCCGAATTGGGAAGACTTTTCAAAAATATCTTTCAGACGATTTGTCTTTTATTTTGCGATTTGTTTTGCAGAGCGAATGGTTTTCACCATGTCTTCAATGATTGGTTTAAAGTTTCCGTCTTCGTGTGAGCGCAATACGTAAGTGTATCCGTCAACCGTGGTTTCACCGTAGCAATGATATGTTGTTTTACCACCTTGTCCTTCGTGAAGCTCACGTTTGTACATAATCAATTTTGGTTCGTCAATGATGTACTCTGTTACAAAAATTCGTTGCAAACCATCCAGACGTTTTTTCTCTTCACTTACTTTATTTTGTTCTTTTCCAAAATCTTCAATGATCAAGTGAAACTGAGGACCAATTTTAACATCCCAAAGGTAATCACCATCAAAATGCTCAATGGTAGGTTCAATTGATGCGCCTGTTTGTGAAGCCACATTCGGTAACATGATTTGCATATTCAATCCCTCACCCTCAAGAGACATCTCATTCATGTCACTGAAATCAACAGTCGAAGTGTCCGTTACATCAGTTGTATCAGTGGTTTCACCAGAACCTCCGCATGCACTAAGCAGCAGGAGTGAGAATGATCCAAGGATGAGAACTTTTTTCATGTGATTGGCTTTGATAATTAATCCTTTAACTTAAAATTTCAGGAATTGTGATGCAAAGTAAAGAAAAAAAATCTGTTTGGCGAAGAAAACCGCAAAAAACAGCATCGATAAAGTGAGTCACAAACCACATTTTGCGCTATCTCACCAATATAAGACGAGAATTAAAAAGTGTTAAATCTGAACTTATAAAGCGATTTACGTAACTTTACACTCAACCGAAAATTGATTACATGCCCGTCTCAGTCTGCCGAAAAGCTCATTTCAATGCTGCACATCGTTTGCACAACCCTGCTTTTTCAGAAAGTGAAAATCAATCACTCTTTGGCAAATGCAATAATCCCAATTTTCACGGGCACAATTACACGCTAGAAGTTTGGGTAAAAGGTGAAATAGATCCGCAGACCGGTTATGTCATTGATCTTAAAATTTTAAAAGATCTGATTGAATCTGAAATCGAAGACAGATTTGATCACAAAAACCTCAACCTTGACACAGCTGAATTCAAAACTCTGAATCCAACCGCAGAAAATATTTGCGTTGTCTGTTGGAAATTGATTGCGCACAAAAGTGGGCAAATCCAGCACAATTTGAGTTTAAAAGTCTCGAACGTCTTTGTTTAATGAAACTGACCTGGCAACTCATTGCTGGGAGTACGAGGGTGAATAAAATTTCACGTGCCGAAAAATCATCAAATAGGTATTCGTTTTTGCTGTTAGCGCGTTGTTCTACTATGGTTTCCGGATTCCTTCAATCCTTTTGAAACAGCAGCTCAAAATTACATCACCAATTACGGCTTTGAAGGACCAGACGGAATTGAAGTAATTCCAGAAGACTGGTTTGCAGGTTGTGGCGTGATGAATACGCCTGACACGCAGCCTGGCTGGTGGAATGTAGAAAACAAACCACAAGAAGGAAACTCATACATCAGTCTCTTGTTTAAAGAAGATGGCACCACTGAATCTGTCTACCAAAAATTAGCAACACCGCTTCAGGCGGGGGCATGCTACCTCATCCAAATTCAATTAGCACAAGCTTGTCAAGATAGTTTGTCAGATCTGTTTCCGTATGATCTCAATCACCCGGGTGATTTGATTATTCGTGGATCGACAAGTTACGGTTGTAATAATGGTCAGATTTTGGCAGCATTTGAACAGATTTCAAATTGCGAATGGAAAACATATTACGCAATCTTTCAAGCAGACTCCTCCATAAACTATATACATGTTGAATTCGAAAAAGGAACTTCAGTTTTTCAAAACGGATCAGTTTTAATTGATGAATTTATTTTAGAAGATATACATCCATTTCCGGATGAAACAGTCGAACTGGATTATGAAAGCAATGTAACACTAACATCTAAAGTAGAGGGAACTGATTATTACTGGCATCAGAATGACAGCTTGATTGCAAGTGATACAAATTCTATAACTGTAGCGCTGAACTATAACAGCATTGTGACGCTTTCTTATTTCGCAGATGATGGATGTTTGGTCAATGAAAAGTTTATCCTGTATGTAAAACCAAAAGTTCCGAACATTATCACACCCATCAACAACGATGGTATCAATGATGTTTTCTATATTTTTGGATTATTGGAAGAATCTACGCTCTATGTTTTAAACCGCTGGGGCAATGTTGTTTTTACAGAAAATGATTATCAGAATAATTGGTCGCCGCACGATTTAACAGCTGGTGTATATTTCTACAGATTGGATTTGAAAGACTCTGGCCGAATTTTTCAAGGCATGTTTTATATTCAATAATACGTATACGAATCATACTTTATTATAGTCATCACCTGACTTGCTACATCACGCATGATGATAGCCGTAAGCAAAGGACTTTCTGAATCATATACATATTGAAATTCTGTTTTATAAATTTCATTTTCGTAATATTTCATAGCAAAAATATTTCCACTTGCATCGTATTCATATTCGTATCGGTCTGAGAAATTAGCAGCGATCGAGTTCTCGTATTTTTTCTCGATGAGTTTTCCCGCATCATCATACTTAAAAAAATGTGAGGACTTGCCCGGTCCGCTTTTCTGATAGGCGGTTTGCTCAAGTAATCTTCCCGAATCATCAAAATAAAAAAACTCTTCCTTGTAAACGATTCCTGAATTATTGAGATAAAATTTTTTATATGATTTTGAATCCAGATCGATGTACTCAAAGTTTTCATAGGATACTTTTTTATCGAGATCAGGAACATGTGTCAAACGATCTTCACCTTGATATTTAGCGGTGCGCAATTCTGAATAAATCAATCTGTTTTTATCATCATACCGATAATGATAGGAGCTGTAACCGTAACGATCCGCACTTCTTTTTACAATCAGATTGCTGCGTTCATCCCACACATATAAAATGAAGAGCGTATCACCTAACAATGTTTTATATTCAAAGGTTAATTCACCAAAGCGATTAAATTTTAAGTAAGTAAATTCCTTTGTCTCGCGGATGACATCCATGCTGGCCTTGGTGACAAATGTACCGCTGATTGTTTTGATATTTTGTGATCGCATGAAGGCGCTTGAAAATTCAGGTCTCCCATCAAATACATTGACTTCAGTATTCTGCAGCATCTGTCCATGACTCATAAGTTGAATCAAAATCGTGAACACTATAGCTAACGCTGGTTTCATGGTTTGCAAAAGAACAACGAATTCAAATCAAATACTGTGCCCGCAATGAGAAAAGACTAACATCAGATTGAGGATAAACGGTGGATATTTTCAAAGAAAAACGCGAAACTCAAAAATTGGTACATTTGCACCATCATGAAATTAAAACAAATTCTATTGGGACTAATTTCATTGCTGGCATTTGTGTCATACAGCAATGAACAAGCTCCGTCAAAATATAAAACAAAGTATATTTTAATTCTGATCATGGACGGTCCGCGCTGGTCAGAAACCTGGGGAGATTCTACCCATCAATACATACCGCGCATGGCAAATGATATGGCACCACATGGTATTATATCAACTGGATTTAGAAATAATGGCCCTACCTATACCAATGCGGGACACGTTGCTATCACGACGGGTTTTTACGAAAAAATTAAAAACAATGGATTGGAATTTCCCAAACATCCTTCCATTTTTCAATACTGGCGCAAGCAAACAGGTAAAGCGCAAACCGCTGCCTGGGTGATTACCAGTAAAGATAAATTAGGAATTTTATCAGATTGCAAAGACAAAGACTGGAAAGGAAAATACAGACCAACACCAGATTGTGGCTTGAATGGATTGTACACAACGTACAGGTCAGACCAAACAACGTATGAGCACACCATTGCTGCACTTGAAACTGCACACCCTGAATTGGTACTTGTCAATTTTCAGCATCCTGATTCTTGGGGACATGCAAACAACTGGGAGAAATATCTTGCCACAACAAAAGTTTCAGATGAATTGATTTACCAGATTTTTGAATACGTGCGTACGAATGAATTTTACAAAGATCAAACTACGATTTTTGTTACCAATGACCATGGCAGACATTTGGACGGCCACAAAGATGGATTTGTATCACACGGCGACAATTGTGAAGGCTGCCGCAGAATCAATTTCTTTGCTTATGGGCCGGATTTCAAAAAAAATGTCATCATTGATACACCTGGTGATTTGATTGATATACCGGTTACAATTGGAGAAATGATGGGCTTTCAGATTGAAGGAGCCAAAGGTCGTGTGATGACTGAATTATTCAATTGATTTCAACAATCTATTTCATTTTTACCAAGGGTTAAAATCCATTCAGCTCTGTTAATTAATCGTGTTAGCACATTCTTATTGATCTGTTAAAGAATAAATTAAGGCGTCAATAACTTTGTCCGAAATAATTATTTTCAGGGAGATTCTTATAATTAATTCCCTATATTTGCCGCTTTACAAAAATGACGAAAATGGCAGAGTTAGTAAGATATTCAGATAAGGACTTAGCAATGTTCAAAAAGATTATTGAAGAAAAATTAGTGGAAGCTAAAGAAGATCTTCAATTATTAAAAGGACAACTCGACCACAGTGATGATCACGGAACAGATGATACCGGTCGCTCTTTCAACATGATGGAAGATGGATCTGAAACCATGTCGCGTGAAGAGATGGCGCAACTTGCATCACGTCAGGAAAAATTCATCCAGAATCTTCAAAATGCATTAATCCGCATTGAAAATAAAACCTACGGAGTTTGCCGTGCAACCGGTAAACTCATCAGCAAAGAGCGTTTGAAACTTGTTCCGCACGCTACGCTAAGTATTGAAGGAAAAAATGCGCAAGGCTAATCCTTTGTGGGTAAAAAAGTAATCTTTCTCATTCTCGGAATTCTGGTTATTGATCAGCTTGTAAAGGTATGGATCAAAACCACTATGTATCCGCATGAAACCGTTGGCATCATTGATGGTTTCTTCCAGCTCTATTATATTGAAAATCGTGGAATGGCATTTGGAACCACACTGGGTGCAGGAGCCGGTCCAAAATATGCACTTTCTATTTTCAGATTGATTGCGATTATTGCAATCGCATATTATCTGGTCAAAAACTTAAAAGACAAAAACACGCATCGCGGTTTAATCATTGCCATGGCCCTCATTTTTGCAGGTGCCACCGGTAATCTGATCGATGGCATGTTCTACGATTATATTTTTGATATTGATCCAAATGTTGCCTGGAACTGGGCAATTGACAGCAATGAAAATTTTGTGATTGATGAATTTGGAAATCCTACTTTAAGACCTAATGGATTCTTGCTAGGCAGCGTAGTTGATATGTTTCAGTTCACTGTGAAATGGCCGTCTTGGATGCCATTTAAATTAGCCGGTAAAGAAGTTTTTGGCGCGATTTGGAATGTTGCAGATGTTTCGATTTCTACCGGAGTTGGGCTCATTATTCTCAGATACAGAACCTACTTCAGAAAACCAGAACCTGTTGCTGAAAACACAGATCAATCTGCAGACCTAAAAACTGACACTAGTTCAGAAAATTAAACCAAAAATTAGTTTGTTCTCGTAATTCCTGTAACCAATCTCTGCTCATGCATTATCCTCAAAAAAGGGAGGAGTTATGGAAAGAGGAGTTGCATTTCTGACACTGCTGTTTTCTTCAGCAGCATCATTTTCAAATCAAATAATTTTAGAATGCGGACTAACAACCCGCAACGGTTTTAACGGCTGGAGTGTTGAGCCTTACACCGCCTTTAGCAATATCAATTTTACAGAAGAAACCATTTCATTCTATGTTGAAAATGGAGGAGATTACTCAATAATTCTCACCCGAAAAATTGAATCCATGCAGGCATTTTCATCACTGAATTTAAGTTTGGGATTCAGCAATTTTGAAAACTGTACACTCAATCATGTAGACGTATTTGCATCCACAGACAATAAAAATTGGGAGAATGTTAAACTGGATCAAACAGATTATGAAACAGTTTTTGAAAATCCAAAAGGCTTTCGATTTATCAAACTGGTTGCTAATGTAAGCAGCCTTAACAATGGCTACCTGGAATGCACGTATTTTAAATTAAGTAGTGATGAAGACCTTGCCATCACTGAACTTGAAGAGGAATCTATTGATGCGGCATCCGACTTTTTTATCTTTTTCTTTAACCGGTCTGTCAATATCGAAACGCAGAATGATTTGCCTTATGACATCGTCTTTACGAATCTTGCCGGGCAGGTTGTTTATTCAGAATCTTCTGTTGGAAGTACACGAATTGAATCAGATTTGCCAGATGGAATTTATGTCATCTCTGTAATTCAGAATAAGAAAGTACTACGCACAAAAAAAGTAGTTTTTGCCACTTGATTTTTTTAGAGAAAGCCTAGTTCAAGTTGTGCTTCTTCACTCATCATGTCTTTGCTCCAGGGTGGATCAAATACAATGTTGACAGCACATTCATTGACACCTTCAACACACTCAACTTTATCTTTAACATCTTTCGGTAAAGATTCGGCAACAGGACAATTGGGTGATGTGAGTGTCATGTCAATTTCTACTTTTCCTTCGTCTTTGATTTTGACTTCGTAAATAAGCCCAAGTTCAAAAATATCTACCGGAATTTCTGGATCGTAAATCTCCTTTAAAGCAGCAATAATTGATGCCTCTAATTGCTTTTTGAATTCCTTGTCCATATTTTCAGTATTCGAAAAAATCATCACTTCATTTTTAATGCAAGCGCATCTAACTTCATTTGCTTAACCATCGCCAAAAGACCATTAGCGCGTGTTGGCGATAAATGCTCTTGTAAACCAATCTCTTTTATAAAACCCAAATCTGCTTTCAAAATCGTATCCGAATCTTCACCTGACAAAACATAAATGAGCAGCGCAATCAATCCTTTTGTGATGATGGCATCACCGTCTGCAGTATAAATTATTTTTCCATCTTGTTTTTCAGCATGCATCCAAACGGTAGATTGACAACCTTTGATCACATTTTCGGGAACTTTGTATTTCTCATCAAGCGGTTTCAATTCTTTCCCCAACTCAATGATGTATTCATACTTCTCCATCCAGTCTGAGTAAACTGAGAAATCTTCAATGATTGATTTTTCTTTTTCTGCAAGTGTCATTTAGCGTAACATATTAACCGCACGTTTTAATGCGTCTATAAAAAAATCAACTTCTGCTTTTGTATTGTAGAACGCAAAGGATGCACGAATTGTTCCCGGAATTTTAAAGAAATCCATCACGGGTTGTGTACAATGATGCCCGGTTCTTACTGCCACTCCTTGCTGATTTAGCAGCGTTCCAACATCATATGGATGCAAATCATCAATCAAAAAAGAAAGTATGCTGCATTTATTTTCTGCCTCACCATAAATCTTGACACCTTCAATTTCTTTGATGCGATTTGTTGCATAGACCAGCAAGTCACTTTCGTGCTTTTCAAGTTTGAGCAAATCAAGTTTTGACAACCAATCAACTGCAACTCCCAAACAAATTCCGCCTGAAATATTTGGCGTTCCTGCTTCAAATTTATGCGGCAATTCATTGTAAACCGTTTTTTGCATGCTCACGGTTTTTATCATATCTCCTCCACCTTGATAAGGCGGCATGGTATTCAGTATTGCTTCTTTTCCATAAAGCACACCTGTGCCTGTTGGACCAAAAATTTTATGCCCCGAAAAAACTAAAAAATCACAATCCAATTTTTGTACATCAACTTTAAAATGTTGCAGTGATTGAGCTGCGTCAACAAGCACTTTTGCACCAACGGAATGTGCCTTTTCAATCATTTTTTCAATTGGATTGATTGTTCCAAGCGCATTTGAAACATGCGTTATTGCAACAAGTTTCGTCTTTGGATTGATCAGAGAATCTATTTCAGTAAGATCCAATTCTCCTGTTTCAGTGAGCTTAAAATACTTCAGTGTCAGATTATGTGATTCACACATCATTTGCCAGGGAACAATATTAGAATGATGTTCCATTTCAGAAATCAAAATTTCATCTCCAGCAGAAAGTAATTTTCCAAAACTAGAAGCAACTAAATTTATTCCGCCGGTTGTGCCTGAGGTAAAAATGATTTCATGCGAATGCTGAGCATTAAGAAATTTGCGAATGATCTCCCTGGACCACTCGTATTTTTCAGTAGCAAGCTGACTCAAATGATGCACACCACGGTGAATATTTGCATTTTCATGCGTGTAATAATGTGCAATTGCATCAATCACAACTTGCGGCTTTTGAGATGTTGCGCCGTTGTCAAAATAAATTAACGGGTACTTTCCAACGGTTGTTTTAAGAATCGGGAATTGGTTCCTTATGCCTTCGAGATATTCCAAAATTGATCTAATTGAATACAAATCTACTCAGTCCCGTTGGAACTTTCAAGCATTATTTAGAATAATTCTACATAATGAGATTCCAGAAGAAATTCAAATCGCTTATCTTGTCAACGAAATCAATCTAAAATGCAATCAAAACTTCCAAATACAGGCACAACCATATTTACAGTAATGTCGGCGCTGGCAACAGAACACAAGGCCGTTAATCTATCTCAGGGATTTCCGGATTTTTCAATCTCAGATGAATTAAAAAATTTTGTAAAAGAAGCGCTCGACCAAAATCAAGTTCAGTATGCACCCATGCCGGGTCGGCTTGATTTAAGACAAGAGATCTCAAAGTTGATAACAACAAAACATAATTATACTCCAAACCCAGAAACTGAAATAACCATTACCGCAGGAGCTACGCAGGCAATTTTTACTGCAATTGCTTCATTAGTTACAGCAGGTGATGAGGTGATTCTTTTTGATCCGGCTTATGACTGTTATGATCCATCTGTACTCGTATTTGGCGGTAAACCAATTCACCTGAAATTAAAATTCCCTGATTTCTCAATTGATTGGGAAGAGTTGGATAAAAAAATAAACCCCAACACAAAACTGATCATTTTCAATAATCCACACAACCCGGCGGGATCTGTTTGGAAACCAGAAGACCTGATTCAATTAGAAGCTGTCTTGCAGAAACACAAAAACCTTTATGTGATTTCAGATGAGGTTTACGAGTATATTCAATTTGAAGGACATCATCAATCTGTATTAAAGAATGAGTTAATCCGAAGCAGAAGTTTTGTGATGTACAGCTTTGGTAAAACCCTGCACGTCACTGGCTGGAAACTGGGTTACTGCATAGCACCACCTGCACTGTCGGCAGAATTTAGAAAGGTGCATCAATTCAATGTTTTTTGCGTCAACAACACCATGCAGTATGCCGTATATAAGTATCTTGAAAGCAAACCTGATTTAATTGGAATCAGTAAATTCTATCAGCAAAAACGTGATTTGTTTCTGAATGCTATATCCGCATCAGGCTTCAAACCCTTAAAATGCAATGGTACCTACTTTTGTCTGCTTGACTATTCAGGCATCAGCCAGATTAACGATGTCGACTTTGCGAAAAAACTAACCATCGATTTTGGAATCGCTTCAATTCCGGTTTCGGTGTTTTATCAAGATCAAACTGACAACAAAGTATTGCGCTTTTGTTTCGCAAAAAAAGATGAGACCTTACTTAACGCAGCTGAAAAATTATGCAAGATTTAAAAGTTTGTCTGATTCAGACCTCCATTATTTGGGAAAACAAAGAGGCCAATTTCGCGCATCTGGAAAAACAGTTTTTATCCAAAATAATTCCGGGACAATGTGATTTAATTTTGCTTCCAGAAATGTTTAATACTGGTTTTTCGATGAATACAGAGGCGCTTGCCGAAGAAATGACAGGACAGTCCATACTTTGGCTTCAAAAATGGGCTGAAAAACTTGATTGTCAAATAGCTGCAACGCTCATCATAACTGTCAATAAATCTTTTTACAACCGTTTTGTATTCGTTTCTAAAATAGGTATTGAGACTTATTATGACAAACGGCACTTATTCAGAATGGCAGAGGAGAACAACTATTTTTCTGCAGGACAAAACAGGGTAATCCATTCCATTAAAGGCTGGAACATTTTGCCGCAAGTTTGTTATGATTTGAGATTCCCGGTCTTCTCCAGAAACAAAACAAAAGCGGATCAGCTCGAATATGATTTGGTCATCTATCTAGCAAACTGGCCTAAGCGTCGGGCGCATATATGGTCAGTTCTGCTTAAAGCACGGGCAATTGAGAATCAAGCCTATTGTATTGGTGTTAATCGTGTTGGTATAGATGGTAAAGAAATCGACTATTCAGGTAATTCAGAAGTAATCGACCCATGGGGAAATACTGAGTATCTGGCAACAGATTCAAGAGAAGAAGTCAAAATTTTAACTCTTGCCTATCAGAAATTAACTGAGATTAAGGCACTGTTCCCAGCATTTAAAGACTCCGACTAATATAGTTTACCGATCAATCAACGAAAACAACTGTTTAATCAAGTAATCGATCATTGTAGTGGGATCTGTTATTTTTTATGTATATTTACACTTCACAAATTTTTAACTTAGAGAAAATGAAAAAGACTTACTTATTAGGTTTTTCAACTTTGTTGTCTTTGGCGGCTGTGGCTCAAATTTCTGCAGAAACACGGACCTACAAGTTGAATACTACTTTTGACGGAAATAGCACTGTTGTTACTGATGCTAATTCTGGATCACAAGATCGCGCCGGTGGAGATATCATCTGGCAAAATAACTTTAATACTTCAACCAACTGGATTGCAACTGCTCCAGTAGGTGCTGGTTCTGCACCAGACTACGGCTGGTCTATTGGAAACACTGTAAATACATGGGCAAGCGGATTTGACGCAACCATGAATACTACAGGTAACTATGCGCGTTTTAGAAATGGGACCTCATCAACTGAGTTTGAAGGTGGTCCATTCACATTCGAATTTGACAGCGTGTTTAACTTATCTGCTGTACCTGCACCGAATATTGCATTTGAACAGTATGGAGCTCGGTTCATTACAGTTCAAGCCGTACAAGTGAGCGTAAACGGTGGTACAACATGGACTACGGTTGGTACCAACAATGACATTCCACCTTTAACTTCAGGTGGCGGAAGTGATTATCCTAACCCAATGACTCGCACATACAACATTTCGGCCGCTATCGCAGCTGACCCGACAAATGTTCGTATTCGCTTATTCTGGGATGGTGCTATGAATGGCCCATCTATGAACTATATAGATTATGGATGGTATGTAGACAATATCAGAATTGTAGAGGGTTATAGCTACGATTTACAAAATGAAGGAACTCATCACCGTTCAGGTGTTGGAACCATCATGCCAACTGGTATGCCATATTATATGATTCCAACTACTCAAATTACAACGATTGATTTTGCTGGTACAGTTTCAAACCAAGGTGCTTTAACACATACTGGTACAACTTTGAACGTTAGCGTTAATAACGGTTCAGTAGTTTATACAGGAACAAGTACTCCAATCAATTTAGCTCCAAACGCTACAGACTCAGTTTCTACTGCGACTCAATTCACACCATCTTCAATTGGAACTTATGATGTAACGTATTGGTTTGATGGAACAAATACAGAAGAGATTACTAATAACGATACAACATATGACTCATTCGAAGTAACTGCATACACGTACGCAAAAGATAACGGAATTCAAGCAGGTGGTATCGCAGAGGTAACCAGTACTGCCGGTGGAACTTTCTCAATTGGAAACGTATTTGAAATTTTTGAGCCAGGTGTGATCGGTGCTGTTGATATTTTTATTACAGATTTATCTACTAATGATGACCTTGGACAAGAAATTTATGCAGAAGTCTATAAATGGGATGGATCACAATACACCTTACAGTCATCATCTGAAAATTACCAAATTCTTCCTGGTGATTTGGATGGCTTTATAAAATTGGTCTTGAACGATCCGGTAACTGTAGCTGCTGGTGATGACATTTTAATTCTTAGTGCTCACTATGGTGGAACTCCAATTGAAATTGGAACAGCACAAGCACTTGAAGAAGGAACAGTACTAGGATTCACAAACGGAAGTTTATTTTCTCTGATAGCTCCAGAAGCTCCAATGGTTCGTGCTGACATGCGTGACTTTACAGCTATCGAAGAAGAGTCTGCTTCTACTTTCGCAATTGGTCAAAACGTTCCAAATCCATTTAACAATTCATCAGTAATCACTTATACATTGAACGAAGCTTCAAACGTATCAGTTCAAATTACAGATGTAACTGGAAAAGTTGTTCAGACAATTACTCCGGGATCTCAAGTTGCAGGAACTTATACATTGACAATTGACGCTGCTAACTTAGCTGACGGAATGTATTTCTATACTTTCACAGTAGGAAATGAAATCGTTACTAAACAAATGGTAGTTTCGAAAAAATAATCAAACTAAGTTTTGATAAAAGCCCCTTCGGAAAATTTCTGAAGGGGTTTTTTATTGCCTTGAATCTTGTAAATTGCATACAATCTATGAAAATCGGAAAAGGAATACTCATGCTAATGCTTGCCACCGCCAGCATGATTGGCCGGGCTCAGGAAACGCAGCAACCTAAAAACACATATCACTTGTACAAGTTCCCGCTTAAACACAGTTTTATTGCATTGTCTCCATTGCCCGGCAGGGTTGATTTGGATGCTGATCTGGCGCAGATAACCAGCAACAAGATAACAAATGTTGTCACCTTAGTATCTGATGAAGAACTCGTAAAATACAAAGTACCTACCCTTCTGACACGTTATGAATCGTTAGATCTGAACGTGCTCCACTCGCCTATTGTTGATTACGGCTTGCCGGATATTGCCCAAATGAAATCAATTCTAAACTGGGTTCAGAAAAAAGTAAAAGCCAAAGAAAATATTCTGATCCATTGTGTCGGCGGATTAGGCCGCAGCGGAACGGTGATGGCCATTTATGCCAAAGTTTATCTTGGAAAAACAGGACAAGAGGCCATTGATTTTGTGCGCTCAATTCGTGGCAACGAAGCAGTAGAAACACAAGAGCAACAAGATTTTGTAAAAAACTGGTAGAAGAAATTTAATCGAATTTCAAATTCTCAGCATTGAGAAATTCAGTATAAGACGCCAGATTTGCTTTTGCCTGCAATTCCAAGTAACGCGCTTCAAAAATTTCTTCGCTTGGTGCTGCATTCAGATAATCCATGCGGTATTTGTCGTAGTTCGTCAATGCTCTTTTCTCTTCATCCGTAAGCGGAATATCCTCAAAATACTTGTCGCGGATGTCATTAATTGACACCGGCAGTCCATGTAAATCTTGTTTTAGAGTAAGCATGCTCATCGGCGTCAAAGGTACAAAAATTAAAATCTGTCTGATTTGGCATTCGTCTAAAAAATCAACACTTCTGTCTTCAAATCTTCACTGACAAAAATCAAATGAACCTTTCAGGAAGTTATTTGTACTTTTATTCGAATCTAATATCCGATACATGAAACGTTTACTTCCGCTTATACTTATTATCTTTTCTGCAGCCCTTTTGGCGATTGCATCTTCAGCCAATTCAAAACCTGTTCTAAAAGGTACTGATCCCGAATATAAAACGCAGTGGACAAAAGTTGATTCGCTTGAACGCAAAGGTCTTTACCGAATGGCTTTGGCTGAGGTTGATTTGATTTTTGATCAGGCCTCCAAAGAAAATAATAATACACAAGTCATCAAAGCGGTTTTATACGAGCTTAAATACAATGCCTATTTAGAAGAAGATGATTATGTACTTGGTATTTACCGGTTGGATGAATTAATCACCAAAGCACCCTCGCCATCCAAAGAAATTCTTCATTCACTAACTGCCGAAGTTTATTGGGGATATTACTCTGCAAACGCCTGGAAATTTGCTGATCGTACCAATGTCGTTGAAGCAGATTTAAAAGATATTCGTACCTGGGATTTAAAAAGGATCGCTGAAAAAATACGGTATCACTATTTGATGTCACTGATGAATTCAGAAGCATCCAAAGCATCTCCAATTGAAAATTACAGCGCAATTGCATCTTATACTAACGAAACAAGTGAACTGCGACCAACTCTGTTTGACTTTTTAGGCCACCGCGCTTTAGATTTTTTCAAGACTAACATTTTTGCATTGCAAGGTCCGGCTGAAACTTTTGTTATGGAAGATGAAGATTATTTTGGAAGCAATTCTACTTTTTTAAATATCAAACCTATCACAAATGATTCATTGAATACTTCTTTTTTTGCGGTAAGATTGTTTCAGGAACTCACCCGTTTTCACACCGAAAAAAATAATCTCCCTGCATTATTTGCCTTAGAATTGGAGCGTGTGAAATACATGCAACACAAATCTGTCATACCAACAAAAGATGATTTGTACTATGAAAGTTTACATCGCCTGACAACAGCATTTGACCAGATTGAATATGTATCTGAAGCCTGGTATGAACTGGCTTTAGTTCACTCGGGCCGTGGCGATACCTACAACGCATTTGCCGACACCACCAAACGCTGGGACAAAAAAATTGCTGTAGAAATCTGTGATAAAACTATTGCAAAATATAAAAATGCTTTTGGTGCTCAACAATGTGCTGCACTAAAATCTACGATTGAACAAAAATTCATGTCTGTGAATGGTGAAGAAGCAATCTCACCAAATCAAAAATCAAAAGTATTGTTGAACTACCGTAATGTGGACAAACTATACATGAAAGTAGTTCCATACGATTACAAAAAATACAGCCGCCAGGATTATGTAAAATTCATTGCTGAAATACGCGCACTGAAAGGCTTGCATTCAAAAGAACTCAATCTTACCGACCCCCGTGATTATCAGAATCACACCGCTGAAATCTTAGTCCCTGAGCTAACTAAAGGATTCTATTTTGTTATCGTTTCAAGTGATCCAACTTTTAAAGATGAGAAAGGTGCATTTGCCTATATGCCGCTGTGGGTCTCTACGATTACCTATCAAACCAGAACTTTAAATGAAGCAAATCAGGTATTGGTATCAGACCGTAAGACTGGCTTTCCACTAGTAGGAGCAAAAGTGAATATTGCATATCAAGAGTACAATTACAAACTGCGCTATTATGAAAACAAAACGCTTGGAAATTATGTAACGGATGCAAATGGTACTATCACCTATCCAATGACAGATGATTACCGCACGTACATGATTACAGTCACGCACAACGGAGATATCTATGCACCAAATCAAGGTGTGTACAGTTATAACTATAACTACTATGATTATCATCAGGACATTCAGACACATTTTTTTACAGATCGAAAAATGTATCGTCCGGGACAGACAATCTACTTCAAAGGTATTGCCGTTAAACAGGCTGGGAAAGAACGTGAGATTGTTCAAGACTGGACAACTACGGTTGTTCTGACAGATGTAAACGGCCAAACGGTTGCAGAAAAATCAGTAACCACAAATAAGTTTGGATCTTTTGAAGGATCTTTTGTTGCGCCATTTGGAGTGCTCACCGGAAACATGACTTTGTCAAATTCTTACGGCAGTACTTATTTCAGAGTAGAAGAATACAAGCGTCCAAAATTCAACGTCGAAATGAAACCCGTTGAAGGAGAAATTAAAGTAAATGAACAAGTAAGTATCACTGGATTTGCGCAAGCGTTTGCAGGAAACAGATTGGACGGTGCCGATGTGAAATACCGCATCACACGTTCTACAGGCTTCCATTGGTCATACTATTCATACTGGTACTGGCGCCCGAATTATCAGCCTAAAGAAGTTCAGAATGGAGATTTAATAACCGATGAAAACGGTGAATTCAAAATAGATTTTACTGCAATTCCAGATAAAACGGTTGATCCAAAAGATCTTCCAATTTTCACCTATACAGTTTATATTGATGTGACCGATGTCAACGGCGAAACGCATTCAACAACCACTAGTTTTATTGTTGGCTATCAAAGTCTGCAACTCAGCCATAATTTACAGGCTGATATGAATAATAACGAAGATTATTTTCTGCGACTTTATTCAACTAATCTGAACGGACAAAAAATTCCAGCTAATGGAAACATCACCGTTAAAAAACTGAAAACACCAGACCGTCCATACTACACCAGATTGTGGCAACGACCAGATATGCAGCAGTGGACTGAAAAAGAATTCAGAGAATTGTTCCCAGCAGAACAATACACGGATGAAAATGATTTCTATACCTGGAAAGAAGAGAAAAAAGTTTTTGAAACTTCGTTTGATACAAAACTAACGGACAGTATTGCGATCAAAAATTACAAGAGCTGGGAACCGGGGGTCTATCTCTATGAAGCTACTGCAAAAGATAAAAACGGAATTGAAGTAAAAGACATTTATTACTTCACAGTCTTTAATCCAAACGCAACCACGGCGCCTAAGAATGATGTGCTTTGGATCAAGAACACCGCATACAAAGCAGAGCCGGGTGAAACAGTTGATTTTTTACTTGGAACAAAAGAAAAAGATCTTTCTGTATTCTATGATCTGGAGGTAAACAATAAAGTTGTAGAAAGCAAACGTATCACCATCAGCAACGAGCAGAAAAAATTATCATTCCTGGTCAAAGAAGAATACCGTGGAAACTTTACGGTGCATTTTACGGCTGTTAAAAACAACCGCAAATTTGGTCAGTCAGTTACCATTACCGTTCCTTATACAAACAAGGAATTGGATCTTTCGTTCTCTACGTTCAGAAATAAATTATTGCCGGGAGCTGAAGAAGAATGGACGCTGACCATCAAGAATAAAAAAGGTGAAAAAGAAATTGCCGAGATGCTCGCGACGCTATATGACGCTAGCCTTGACGAACTCTACACACCTAATTCATTCTTCATGAATATCTGGCAAACCTATTACGGAAGCGCGTATTGGGGTGATCCGGTGGGCATGCGTTTAAGTTATGCTTCGAATATCAATTATTACTGGAATGATTATGTATACTATCCGTATCGCTATTTCCCTGTATTAAATTATCATGGATTTAATACTTATTACTACGGAAGATATTATTACGGTTATTATGACGATTATGCGTTAGAAGAAAGTGCCATTTATGATGCTGATGTAACGACTCTTTCAAAAACAGAAGATAAAAAAGATGGCGCAGAGCGTTCTAAAAATGCTGAGGTTGGTGGATTACGCAATGAAATATTTGAAGCTGAACAAAACGCACCAGCGCCAATTACGACAGCTACCGGATCAACTGCACCAGGCGATATGCAAAATCAACAATCAATGGGTGGCGCTACTGGCGGTGAGTATGGAAACACACGCTCTGATGATGGCAGAACAATGGATCTTTCAAATGTTTCAGCAAGATCGAATTTTAATGAAACTGCTTTTTTCTATCCTCAATTAACATCGGATGCAAATGGAACTGTGAAAATTAAATTTACAATTCCAGAGTCGCTGACTAAATGGAGATTCTTAGGTCTTGCACATACACAAGATTTAAAAATCGGAACCATTCAAGAGGAAGTTGTCACACAAAAAGATTTGATGGTTGTTCCAAACGCACCGCGCTTTTTACGTGAAGGTGATAAGATTACAGTATCTGCAAAAATCTCAAATATCTCTAAAGAAAATTTAGACGGACGCGTGCAACTTGATTTAATTGATCCGTTCACCGAAAAATCTTTGAATGATCAGTTCAAATTGAAAGTAGTTCAATTACCATTCACAGCAGAAGCAGGCAAAAGCACAGTAGTTTCATGGAGTTTTGAAGTGCCTTATACGTTGAGCGCTGTGAAATATAAAATTGTTGCTGCTGCTGGAAATTTCTCAGATGGTGAAGAAAATGTGCTGCCAATTCTTTCAAACAGAATGTTGGTGACTGAATCGATGCCAATGCCTTTACGAGGAAATCAGAGCAAGACTTTCAAATTTGAAAAACTGATGGCTAACAAAAGTAAAACGCTGAAACATCACCGTTATACCTTGGAGTTTACATCTAACCCAGCATGGTACGCCATTCAAGCAATGCCTTATATGATGGAGTATCCGTACGAATGTGCTGAGCAAACTTTTACGCGTTATTATTCAAATGCAATTGCTTCGCACATCATGAATTCTAATCCTAAAATCAAAAAAGTAATTGATGAATGGGGATCAGAATCACCCGATGCTTTCTTATCTAATCTTCAAAAAAATGAAGAATTAAAATCAGTCATACTGCAAGAAACCCCTTGGGTTTTAGATGCGCAAAATGAAGAGAAAAGCAAACGCAATTTGGCTGTACTTTTAGACATGAACCGCATGTCAAAAGAGTTGGATAAAGCGTTGACCAAAACAATCAAAACTCAATCAGCAAATGGTGGCTGGCCTTGGTTCCCGGGTATGCCTGAAAGCAGATACATTACGCAACACATCATTACCGGAATGGGCCATTTGGATCATCTTGGAATTAAAGATGTGAAAGAGAATCACAAAGTTTGGCAGATGGTCAAAAAAGGTGTTGATTATTTGGATGGTGAAATTGTACGCGATTATCAATATGCTAAAAAGTGGGATCCTGCATATTTGACAAATCAGCACATTGGTTATACCCAGATTCAATACATGTATGCGCGCTCATACTTCCCGCAATTGGAAATGAATAAAGCAACCAAAGAAGCCGTTGATTATTACAAAAATCAAGCAGTGAAATTCTGGCTGAACTTTAACGTGTACGCAAAGGGTATGATTGCTTTGGCTGCACATCGTTTTGAGATGACTGAACTTTCAACAGACATTGTAAAATCATTAAAAGATAACGCCATTCGTCACGATGAATTTGGTATGTACTGGAAAGAGTATCAGGCCGGATTCTATTGGTACGAAGCACCAATTGAAACACAAGCCTTGATGATTGAAATGTTTGATGAAGTAACCAACGATCAGGAAACTGTTGAGGAATTAAAAATCTGGTTATTGAAACAAAAACAAACAACGAATTGGAAAACTACCAAACAAACGACTGAAGCAGTTTACGCTTTGTTGTTGAAAGGGTCTGATTTAATTGCAGACGATCAATTAGTAGAAATAACTTTAGGCGGAAAAGCAATTGAGTATGTTGAAAAACCTGATCCATTGAATCCGTATCAAGTGAAAGCGCAAGCCGGAACAGGTTATATAAAAACTGCTTGGACAGGTGATCAGGTAAAAGAAAACATGGGCGAAATCAGTCTGAAAAAATCAACGAAGGGCATTGCCTGGGGCGCTGCATACTGGCAGTATTTTGAAGATTTGGATAAGATCACGTTTGCTGAAACACCGTTGAGTTTACAGAAACAATTGTTCTTAGTTGAGGTTACAAATCAAGGCGAACAAATCAAACCAATCAACGACAAAAATGTACTTCATGTTGGTGATAAAATTCGTGTGAGAATTGAACTGCGCACAGATCGCAATCTGGAATACGTTCACATGAAAGACATGCGTGCATCCGGTTTTGAACCAATCAATGTTTTATCAACTTACAAATATCAAGATGGTTTAGGATACTACGAAGCAACCAAAGATGCCGCTACGAATTTCTTCTTCGATTACATTCCAAAAGGAACCTATGTTTTTGAATACGATATCCGCGTAGCGCACAAAGGAGATTTCTCAAATGGCATTACAACGATTCAGTGTATGTATGCGCCAGAGTTTACGTCGCATAGTGAGGGGATTAGGGTTGTTGTCGAGTAATTTATTTGAAAGAGCGGCAGCGTAAAAATCGTTGCTGCTCTTGTTTTGTAAGTATTATAAAGTAAACCCGTCTAATCAAAAAACTATACCCATGAAAAAGCTTTTTGTAAAAACGCTACCTGGATTTTTCATAGTATCCATGACGTGTTGCGGCGGTACTTTGGCAGATGTCCACTATCAATCTGATTATACGAAGTACAAAGTAGAACAGCAGAAGAAGGTTGAGATTGATTTGAAGAAGAAGTAGATTCTCTTTGTTGATCGTTCTATCACGTCATCCTGAACTTGTTTCAGGATCCCATTGTACTTTACTTCATTTTCCCTACTTTCGTTAGAACTTTCTTATAGGTCCGTCATCCTGAACTTGTTTCAGGATCAGCTCCTAAATCCAAAATGCTCAATGAAATACGGCTTCGTTTATATCATGTCGAATAAAAATAGAACCGTACTTTACGTTGGTGTCACCAACAATATTGAAGAAAGAGTCAAACAACATAAATCAGGCCGTGGATCAACCTTCACTAAAAAATATAATGCTACCGAACTCTTATATTTCGAAAAAATTCTTGGATTTGATTTAGCCATTGATCGCGAAAAACAACTCAAGAACTGGCACAAAGAATGGAAATGGAATCTTATCAAAACTGATAATCCCGAATTAAAAGATCAAGCCGCTGATTGGTTTACTGAAGCGGAGCTCGAAGCGTACTACAAACAATTTAGAGCATCTGAACAATTTACTAACGCCGGCGAGATCCTGAAACAAGTTCAGGATGACGTAGCAACACAAAATCCGATTAAAATCCTGAAACAGGTTCAGGATGACGTAACACAAAATATCCGTAATTAACATGACCAACAACGACATCCTCAAAAAACTGCGTGTAGCTTTAAAACTCACCAACAAAGACATTGCACACATCTGCGGACTTGTTGGATTCCGTGTATCAGAAAGTGAACTCGGCGCACTGTTCAGAGCAGAAGATCATCCGAAATACAAAAATTGTGGTGATCAGTTTTTGCGCAATTTCTTGAATGGGTTGGTGATTCACATGCGGGGTGAAAATCCAAACGCAAATCAAAAAATTCACGATAAGAATATTCAAGAAGAATCTGAGTGAATCCAACAGAGCACATAGAAAAATCGCGCGGAAAAAATTTTCGGTTTATTCTCTTTTTACTCGCTCCTGTTCTGGCCGGTTTGGTGATGCTTTATGCCGATCTCAAACCTGAAAACAAACAAGTCACTTACATGCTGGGAATTACCATTCTCATTGCGCTTTGGTGGGTGACAGAAATAATTCCTTTAGCCATTACTTCTCTTTTACCGGTTGTCCTTTTTCCTCTTTTTGGAATCATGGATGGCAAAGAGGTTTCAGCCGTCTATTTCAACGATGTCATCTTCCTTTTTATGGGAGGATTTTTAATGGCATTAGCAATTCAAAAATGGAATCTGCATAAACGAATAGCACTCTGGATTTTGAAAAAAGTTGGCGTTAGTCCAGCACGCATTCTATTTGGATTTATGCTGGCCACTACCTTCATCTCTATGTGGATTTCAAATACCGCCAGAACCATGATGATGGTGCCCATTTTGATTTCCATTTTATCAAAGCTCGAAGAAATAAATGGCGCTGAAAAAATCTCGCATTACTCAGTTGGAGTTTTGCTCGCTGTTGGATACAGTGCTACGGTTGGCGGAATAGCAACACTCGTAGGGACTCCACCCAATCTTTCTTTTGTCCGCATTTTTGACATGTATTTTCCGGAAGCACCTGAAATTTCATTTGGCAATTGGTTTGTTTTTGCCTTTCCGATAACAGTGATTTTATTTATCGTTTTCTTTGCTTACCTCTATTTCTTTTTTGTCAGAAAAAAAACCGATTGGCAACACATAAGCAAAGCAGAAATAGAACGTGATTTTAAAAATTTAGGTAAACCCAAATACGAAGAAAAAGTCATTTTCCTTCTGTTCGTCTTGATGGCTCTGCTGTGGTTCTTCCGCTCTGAACTTTCTATTGGATCGTTGGTGATTCCAGGCTGGTCTGCAATCTTTCATTACGCCGATTATTTAACAGATGGAACCATTGCCATTTTCATTGGAATTATTCTGTTTATGGTTCCTGCCAAATCCAAAAAAAGTCATCAATTGATGACCTGGAAAGATGCAGAAGATTTGCCCTGGGAAATTATTTTACTTTTTGGCGGTGGCTTTGCATTAGCGAGTGGCATGAAAGAATCAGGGCTTTCAATCTGGTGCGGTGAACAACTTACTTTTTTTGAAACATTGCATCCATTTTTAATCATTCTGTTGATCACACTCTTCATTACTTTTTTAGGTGAGATTTCATCCAACACTGCCATTGTAGAAACCTTTTTACCCGTGCTTGCAGGACTTGCCATCACCCTTGAAATTAATCCGCTGTTCTTTATGATTCCGGCTACGCTTGGAGCTTCTATGGGTTTTATGTTGCCGATTGCCACACCGCCTAATGCCATCATATTTGCCACGCGTAAAATAAAAATGGTTCAGATGATGCGCGCTGGTTTTGCGTTGAATGTTATTTCAGTTGTTATCATTTCAATCTTCATGTACTTTTTAGGAACCTATTTTTTTGAAATTGATTTGAATGCCTTCCCAGAGTGGGCCAGTCCTGCGCAGGATTAAAAAAAATCCAAAAATATAATTTCAAAATTCCAAACTACCCATATTTAAGTACACTAGAGAAGTTATGTCAATTCAATCCATTATTCCCGTTTTGAATTTTGGATTTTGCTATTGGAATTTTTCAAAGCTCAGTTTGAAAACTGATTGCCACAATTAGCACAAAATTTTGCATCTGACTTATTTTCCTCAGCACAGTGCGCACATGTTTTGGTCTTCTTTTTTTCATCTGCAGCGCGACTATACTCTACCGCCGTAATTCCGGTTGGAACAGCAATGATGACGTAACCAATCAGCATGGTTAAAGATGCTAGAAATTTACCCGCAATGGTTATTGGAACAACATCTCCAAAACCAACTGTAGTAACGGTTACGATTGCCCAATAGATACTTTGGGGGATACTTGAAAAACCCGGGTTTGCAGATTCCAAAACGTACATGACCGTACCTAGAAAAATCACCACCACAAACATAAAAACCATAAACACAGCAATCTTATAAAGGCTGCGTTGTAAAGCATCCAATAGAAGTTCTGCCTCACGCGAAAATTTTGTTAAGCGCAAAATTCTGAAAGCACGCATCAATCTTACAATTCGAATGGCCTGCATGGAATGACTGCCACCAATAAATAAACCCAGATATGTAGGAAGTATTGCTAGAATGTCGATTAGCCCCCATAAACTAAAAATGTATTTCAGCGGTTTTGGATTTAAAAAAATACGAAGTAAGTATTCTATTGAAAAAAGAATTGTAAAACCCCACTCGATATAATAATAGATCTCAGCGACCTCAGGGGCTGTATTAGGGATGCTTTCAAGAACGACAACGATAAAACTAATCAGAATACAATACAGGAGAGCAAGGTCAAAATTTCGACCTGCTTTTGTATCTGAAAAAAATACGATTCGATAAAGTTTTTCTCTTATGCTCATTGATTCTTCTAATTTACGATTATTCAGGGAGCACGCGAGAAAGTATTTGACTGAAATGAATTTGATTCTTGTTACTTTTTTTTATTTCTGTATTCTTGACGTAAATCAACCCAATTTCTCACCATGAAACTCTCTTTCATTTTAGCTACGCTTTTTGGAATCTTTTGTGCTGCGTCTGTCTATTCAATTGAGCTCACCGAAGGTCAAACTTTTGCATTTGAACCGATCGATTACACCAAAACGCCCGTCTACAAACAAATTAAAAAACATCCAGAACATTATACCTACTTAGACAATGTGACAATATATCGTGTACTTTATTTAAGCGACGGCTTAAAAATAACCGGCTTAATGGCAGCTCCCAAATCTGAAGGAAAATTTCCGGTAGTTTTATACAACCGCGGTGGAAACCGTGAATATGGCTCCTTACTAGTAGGCGCCGCTACAGATATTTTAGCCCCTGTAGCAGCTGAAGGTTATATTGTGCTTGCTACTAATTATCGTGGTAATTCAGGGAGTGAAGGTCAGGAAGAATTTGGGGGTAGTGATGTAATGGACGTTGTTAATCTTGCAAAAACATGTTCTGTTTTTTCAAAAGCTGATAATTCTAAAATTGGTTTGTTTGGGGTGAGTCGTGGCGGAATGATGAACTATCTCGTACTGCGAAAAATGAACGAATATGGCTTAAATATTAAATGTGTCATCAACATTGGCGGTATTGTCAATCTGGAAAAAACAATTGAATATCATCCAGAAATTGGAACCGTTTGTGAAGAAATTATACCAAACTACAACACTAATAAATTTGCAGAACACCAAAAACGATCTGCCATTTTTTGGGCAAATGAATTACCAGATTCTTGTCCAATTTTAATTTTGCACAGCTATGATGACGCTGCGGTTACGTATTTGCAAATTCCGTCTTTCGCAGATAGTCTGGACAAATACAACAAGCCTTATCAACTCATTTCTTACAAAGACGATAATCACGGAATCATGAAACACAAATCACACGTGCAGCAGCAACTCCATTCATGGTTGTCAACTTATTTAAAATCTGAAGAAAAATTTGCAGGTGAATCCATGCGAGTTGTTGTGGATTAATAAACTCTCTAATTAGTTTATAAAATTTTCTTGCGAGCCAGGGATTTATTTTTCCCGCAGATTTGCGCAGATTCTTTTTCGCAGATTTACGCAGATTGGTTATGAACGTAGCTGAATCTCGATCACCAATTCCACTACCTTCAATACTATACTTCAGACAAACCTTTTACTTTTTCTTTGAACTTTGATTTTTGTGTTTGGATTTTTTCGCCTTGGGATGCTCCAAATCTTCTTTGATCAGTTTTTTCCAATCTTGTTCAGCCGGATCATTAAACGTAATGGTTTCAGTATATTCAGCTTTGTCAATATTTAAAACTTCAACCGGTTTTGTGATATAGGTTTCTACTTCTGCAAGTAAAGGTTTTTCTTCTTTGGAACAAAATGAAATAGCCTGACCTTTTTGTGTTCCACGGCCGGTACGACCAATTCTGTGAACATAATTTTCAGCTTTATCGGGCATATCGTAGTTGATTACAAAATCAACATTAGGCACATCAATTCCACGCGCACTGACGTCGGTTGCAATCAAAATTTTTAGTTCGCCTTTTTTGAAATTTGATAAAACTGCTTCTCGTTCTTTCTGATCACGATCACCGTGAATGGTATCGCTTTCAATTTGAGCGCGATCCATTGCTGCTTTCACACGTTCAGCACGCACTTTTGTACGAACAAAAACCAGCATTTTATAGGTTGGATTTTCACGAATGAGTCGCTCTAAAAAAAAGCGTTTGTCATCCATTTCAATAAATGCCACCGCATGCGATACATTTTTTGAAACCGGATCTTTTGGTGAAATCTGAATCCGAATTGCCGATCCCTGAACTAAAGAATAGGCCAGTTTCTTAATCTTCTGATCAATGGTTGCTGAGAAAAAAAGTGTTTGTCTTTTTTTAGGGAGATACTTAATCAAATCTTCAATGTCTCCGTAAAATCCAAGTTCTAACATTCTGTCTGCTTCATCCAGAATCAGAATCTGAACATTGCCTAATTTGATATAACCCTGACTACCTAAATCAAATAAGCGACCAGGTGTGCTGACTAAAATATCAATACCATTTTCAAGCGCAGCAATTTGTTTGTCTTGCTCAACACCACCGTAAACACAGAAAGTTCTGAGTTTTGTGTTGCGACCCAATTTGTGAAACACTTCAGTAATCTGCAAGGCCAATTCACGAGTTGGAACCATCACAACACATTTGATTCCTTCAATTTTTTTTCTGCGCAGAATTTGTAATTTATCAATTACCGGAATTGCAAACGCAGCGGTTTTTCCGGTACCTGTTTGTGCAATCGCCAAAAGATCCTCTCCATTTTGAATGTGAGGAATAGATTTAAATTGAATATCCGTTGGGCGCACAAAACCCATGTCACGCAGATTCTCTTTTAATTCGGGTGTTAACTGATAGTCATCAAAACGCATGCTGCAAAGATAAGCCGATTTTAGTTTGTGCATTCATAGCTTTAATGATATCACCACATTGACTTAACAATTAGCGAATATCTCACCACTACATTTGTCTTGATCAAAATAAGAACTCGTCCTTCCTTTTGATCTTTTCAGCTCAGGCCAACTGCAAACGAGCGGTGATCCACGGCCAAATTTTATTCATGGTATGAAATGCTCCGGTCTTGGTCTCTCGCTTCCGGAGCATTTTTGTTTTTTGCGCGTTTCCTTTTTCGATAATTTGGTAAATAAAAACCAACGACGCAGTGCGGTGGGTTTTGCTGGTTTTTTTTGTTAATGGCATTTTTGTTCATTGATGCTGCCGTTGGGAAGGAGACGTCGCAGTGCAACTTCTCTACGTGGGTTATATTGACTATTTTTGGGGATATGGGCGACCTTTTGGATTACATTGTTTCGGAAACCTGGCTGATGACGACAGTTTTTATTGTTGTCTGTTTTATTCCGACAATCGTTATTATTTATCGGCCGTTTAAAAATTTAATTCTTGCGCGCATCACACAAATTACCGTTGCCGGTGGTGCCTTTGCATTTCTCATGTATTTAGCGATTGGGCCTGACGGATATGCTTTACAATACATTGGTGGCCTTACAAATGGAAAAGAAATTTGCCTGATTGAAATGCACTATCAGGGAGATGGTGACGCAGGTTATTATGAAGTTTATAGACTTTATGTTTTGGATCTCCAAACAGGAGAACGAGTGTCACGAACCTCTGTTGAGTCACAAGAACTGCTTTGTGTCACAGCAAATACGGCTATCTTTTTTGAACGAACAAGCGCAGTGGCTTATGATTTAAAGTCTGGTGAAAAGGTAAAGGAATGGTCCAAGGAAAAAGGATTTGAAAATTTTCCTGAATTGCAATCCGGCATTTCTGATCTGAACAGACAAACAGCTTCATACCAATTTAAAAACGAGGCCTGGCTGACAATCACAGCAAAAAACGGCCATCAATATTGCTACAATCTCTTAACAGATGAATTGCTTGAAATAAACTACCCGCCGAATGCTTCAGAAGGTAGATTTGTATTTAACGATTATGAGGTTTCACTTCAATCAACCCATCAATCGAAAGAATGGTATTTTGATTTTCACGAAAAAACCGGTGAGGTAAAACAACTTGTTTATCACACAAAAAATAATACCGAAAAAATTCTGGAAGGTGAATATCTGAATCCAAAAATGGTTGCTGTCTATCCTGATCATAGACTCTTCATTATTCAACATTTCACGACGGTTGAGAATACATCAGCCATTTTCACAGCGGTGACTTTTGAGCAACAAATAAAATGGAGAACTACCCAATCAGATTTACAAGCGTCAGACCATTTTAGCGATCAACCGTTGCCCGGAATTTCATTTCCTATAAACAATCAGTTCATCACAACCTTTGGTGGTTTAGTTGTCTTGTTAAACGCCGAAGATGGAAGTATTGTCTGGAAATCTGTTCAGTAATTTTAGTTTAAAGAACAATCAATTTTTTTACTTCACTCCTGTTTTCTGATTGGAATGAAATGAAATAAATTCCTGCGGTCAAACCTTCAACTGAGAGCTCGTCATTGCCTGAAAGCAACATTGTCTGAACAAGTTGTCCGGTTTCGGTTACAATTGAAATTTGAATACTTGCAGACACAAAATTTGCGATCATCACCTTTCCATTTGCAGGATTTGGATAAACTGAAAAAAGAGTGTGATTTTCTTCTTCCATTCCTAACGCCGGATTTCCATCAATTAAATCGAAGCGATAGACCTCTATTATATTGCGCATCATATCCACCTGGCCTTGTGTGAATGAATTCTGACAAGATTCTGCCGAATAATCCATGTAGTTTTCAACCATGTCTGGCAAATCACCAAGTACACCAATATTGTCAACGCAGGTATTGCTGCTGAAATTGCAATCCTGGCTTGATTCTGCAGCTGCGTTGGGGGTGTCATCAATTCCGTCTTCAGCGGTGCAATCACCATCACCCCAAATGTGACGAAGGCCAAGGTAGTGTCCGATTTCATGTGTTGCAGTTCTTCCAAGAACATCTATTGCACCAGTTCCAAGATCCAATGGATTTGGATTGTTGCTTCCAAAAGCTTCGTATTGGATCACAACACCATCACTGAGTCCATCTGTTGAACCAGCCGGCCAATGCGGCAAATCAGCGGGAGGTGTAGCATATCCAAGTACAAACGGAGATCCAAATAAAGACATATCACAAACCCAAATATTTAAATAACGCGTCTGATCCCAAGGGTCAATTCCACCACTGCTCGTTGATTTCACACCATCAGCAGGAAAAGTACCAGAACCAAAAAAAGAAGTTTCCGTCGTAAATGTTCGCGTTATTCCTGTTGTTGGATTTCCAGATGGATCAAACATGGCTAACTGAAACTCAATGTAGGTATCCCCCACAATTGTGTTAAATGTATCGCGTGTATTCGTCGTATCTGCATTGAGTCTTCTGTAATCCTCATTTAATCGTTGAATCTGATTAAACACAACTGAATCATCCAGATTTTCTTCAGGTGTATTGTACACAATATGCACGACCACCGGAATAGTATAAACAGTTGAACGATCTTGACTTTGATGTTGTTTTGCTCGTGAAAAAGCATCGTTCACACTTTGCATATATCCGGGATGTGCTGCATCGTATTCCATCATGCTGCTATGTGTTGCGCAATGATGCTGCTGTTGTGAAAAAGCCAAAGCAGTTGATAAAACAAAACTGAAACCAAGAGTCAAATTTTTCATGAGTCATTTTTTTGAGAATTCTAATGTACAGAATTTGCCGGCAAATAAGTATTACCGTTCATCAATAATCTGGTCAGGCCAACTAAAATCAAGCACTTCGATATCTGCTAATCCTCCTATCTTTGTTGGAATTATTAACCCAATGAATGAACTAATCCTAAAAACATGTCTCGTTTTTTCCATCTGTTTATTCACCTGGATGAGCTGGAAATGCGCAATTAAATATCGTGTTGCGCTTGCTTCCATTTTGATTTTGGGTTTGGTTTTGCGCGTATACGTGAGCAGCAATTCACAACTGCACCAATGGGATGAACGGTACCATGCACTGGTGGCAAAAAATCTGGCAGAAAATTCCGTTGAAACCAACACTCTACGCTCATCCAGTTTTACCTTACGAAAAAAATAATTGGGTGGCCAATCACATCTGGCTTGCAAAACCACCCGTTGCACTTTGGGGAATGGCAGCGTCCATCAAAATTTTTGGGCCAACCGAATGGGCTGTGCGATTGCCCTCTTTAATTTATGGCTTGCTTGCAATTGTGCTCACTTATTTAATTGGTTCAATCCTTTTTGATTCCAAAACCGGAATTTTAGCTGCGTGGTTACACGCTATTCATGGCGTATTGATTCAGTTGGGCGCAGGAATGATTTCAAGTGATCATGTTGAAACAGCACATGTTTTTTATGTCGAGCTTTCTGTTTTTCTTATGGTATTTTTCTACTTCAAAAAAGAAGCGCATTGGATTTTACTATTAGCGGGCGCAGCAGGCGGACTTGCATTTCTTTCCAAATGGCATCCGGCATTTATTGTTTTTGCATTGTGTTTTATTCTTGCTGCGCTTTCAAAAAAATATTCACTCAAGCAAATTATTGTTCAAGGTTTAATTTTTACTGGTGGATTTTTAATACTTATTATTCCATGGATTAGTTATATGCTTTATGAATTTCCAGAAGAGGCAAGTCACGTTTTTGGCAAACTCTCACAAGCCTATATTGTTGCGGCAGAAGATCACTCAGCTTCACCTTTCTATTATGTTTTGGAATTGCTTTACTTATATGGTGAAGCCGTGTTTCTAATTTTGATTTTAGCCTTGGTTTGGTGCTTTAGAAATAATTCGAGATTACAATTTTTGTTGCTACTTGTTTGGGCCTTACTACCTGCACTTGCTTTTTCATTTGCAGAGACCAAACGTTTCACGTATTTGCTGATTTCTGCACCGGCATTTTTTATTTTAACGGCACAGGTCTGGCTGACATTAAAAGAGAAATGGCAACCTAAAAAGTTGACTTTTTTAAAGCCACTATTACTTATTGCCCTTGTAGTCTTACCCTTGCGTTTATTAGTTGAGCGAATGCGGTTTTTTGAAAAGCAGAAGGAGCCAACGGCATTCTACCAAAACATCAATGCTTACAACAACAACTAAATTCAAATGATTTGGTTTTTGGTTTGGAAGAGCATATTGAATTGATGTTTTATACAGATGTCTTTGCAGCGTATCGAGATGTTCCGGCAGATTCTGTTTTAAAGGATTTTGAAGCAGATGGTTTTGATGTTTATTTGATGCGGGACTATGAGTTGCAAGCCTATGAATGAAAAAGCTTCATAAGTGAGATACTGAAACAAAAAATAAATATCGAATATCGATCAATGAATAACGAACACCGATTGTAATAAATTAGGAATAGAGAAAGAATTAAACACTTCATCATTCGCTAATCGGTGTTCAGTATTCGATATTAAATCTGATGTGTCAAACAAAACACAATCTCCCGCATGTCAGCTAATCATATTAACAAGGACACTCATCCGTTGACCATGTTATAGCTCGTTTTTGAGTAAAGCCTTTGTGGGTGATTTCATAAACAAACGCATCGGCAAAATCAGTGAAAAAAAGTTCTGGATATTTATCGCCATCAATGTCAATCAAATCTTTAAAAAAATGTGGGATCTCGCCTTCAGCTTCCTGAACCCAATTGTCGCGCGTGACGTGGTAGAGGACTGAATAGCCCGTTTCATACGAACTGCAATTGCCCAAATAAATAGCTTGCACAAATACATACTTTTCATTTTCACGATAGTCAAAAACGTGTACATTATACTCATCAAAATTTGCATCGGGATTTTCTTGCTGCAATCTTGATTTAACCTGTTGCACTTCATTCAGTGAATCAAAATGCGCCAGCGCGATTTGAGAAATTTCAGCGTCTTCAATTTGCGCGTAGAGATAAGGATTCATGCGTTTATTGGAAGTTGCAAATGCTGCATAGATTTGAGTAGTATCTGATAAATTAAGCCTGATTGCAACATATGGTTTTTCATAAGCCATATCTTTCACCAACACAATTTTTTTAATGGTGGGTTGACGTTTGATGCGTTTAACATCATAGATTGAAATGGTGCGGCCAATAAACTTTTTATACTTGCTGAAATAAGGATGATCTGTCAGGTCGAACACAGTAGTAGCGTTTGAAATAGTGCCAGCCTCATCTGGAATAACCGGCAATGAGGCAATCTCCTCTTCGTTCAGTTCAGCAAACTCCAAAAAAACAAATTGACCGTGAGACATTAACTCCAGCTTCACTTCGTAATCTTTTTGGCGATAACGTGCAATTTTAGTTTCCTTGTCAATACGCTGTGCCACTGCAGGTAAATGAAAACGATTGGATGTTGGACCTAAATCAAATTCTGCCAGAGGTTCAGGTTTATAATTTAATTGACAGGATGTCAAAACCAAACTAATTGAGATAAGGAAGATGAAATAGTTCATGCCACAAAGTTTGATTCGAAGGTGCATAATTTTTTGCAACCGCTTGATGAAATGAAGTACTGATTCATGAACTGGTTTATTATTTGCGAAATTGAACCAATTATCTGCCAGGGATAGTAGCGGCAGCTTTTGGGTGTAGCGCAGCGCAGCCCAAAACTACAGCGGATAGCCCGGCGACAAATACAGCGCAGCGGAGTTTGGCGGGCAGCCTGAAAAATAACCGTAAACAATTTATCAAAATCAATGTACCTTTACTGCATGTCAATTGACGTGCGTGAAAAATTAAAAACCCTGCCCAACAACCCGGGAATTTATCAATACTTTGATAAGAGCGGAACCATTATTTACGTTGGTAAAGCAAAGGACTTAAAAAAACGTGTATCAAGTTATTTTGTCAAAGCACAAGACAACGCCAAGACCAGAATACTGGTAAGCAAAATTGCAGACATTAAATACATGGTGGTGGACACCGAATTGGATGCGCTGCTGCTTGAAAATAACCTCATCAAAAAATATCAGCCACGCTACAATATCTTACTGAAAGATGACAAAACGTATCCGTGGATTTGCATAAAAAATGAAGATTTTCCACGTGTGTTTTATACACGCCGTGTGATTAAAGATGGATCTAAATATTTTGGTCCATACGCTTCGGGCAGAATGATGCACACCCTACTTGATTTGATTAAAGATGTGTATCCGTTACGCACATGCAATTTGAATTTAGCACCGAAACAAATTGAACAAAAAAAGTATAAAGTTTGTTTGGAATACCACATTGGAAACTGCCTGGGGCCTTGCATTGGAGCACAGCAGGAAAGTGATTACCAAATTTATATTGATGAGATTAAACACATTCTGAAAGGCAATGTAAACTCTGTTATTACAAACCTCAAACAGCTGATGCAAAAATCAGCCGAAGAATTAAAATTTGAAGTTGCACAAGATATTAAAGAACGTATTTCGTTGCTAGAAAATTATTACAGCAAATCTGCCATTGTAAGTCCTACCATTCACAATGTAGATGTGATTAGTTTGGTGATGGATGAAAAAGATGCCTACGTAAATTATTTGAAAATAAACAACGGTTCCATCATTCAGGGTCACACCATGGAAGTGAAAAAGAAACTGGATGAAACGGCTGAAGAAATTATTCCGCTTGTACTGGTAGAAATGCGTGAGCGCTACGGGGAAGAGGCAACCGAGATTATTACAGACATTGAAATTTCAGATTTGTTTAAAGATTTAACGATTACAAATCCACAACGCGGAGAGAAAAAAACCTTGCTGGAACTATCACAACGCAACGCAAAATTCTACATGCTTGAAAAACACAAGCAGGAAAAACTGGTGAATCCTGAGCGGCATACGGAACGCATTATGGAAACCATGAAAAAAGATTTGCGATTGACGGAATGGCCCGTGCATATTGAGTGTTTTGACAACTCCAACTTTCAGGGAACAAATGCAGTTGCTGCTTGCGTAGTATTCAAAAACGGAAAACCATCCAAAAAAGATTATCGCCATTTTAATATAAAAACCGTTGAAGGCCCAAATGATTTTGCATCGATGGAAGAAATTATTTACCGCCGATACAAACGGTTGATGGACGAAGGAGAATCATTACCTCAGCTCATTGTGATTGACGGTGGAAAAGGTCAGCTCAGTGCAGCTTTGAAGAGCATTAATGAATTAGGTTTGCGCGGAAAAGTTTCACTTATTGGAATAGCAAAAAAACTGGAAGAGATTTTTTTTCCGGGAGATTCTGTTCCGATTTACATTGACAAACGCTCCGAGTCGCTCAAAATAATTCAGCACATGCGTAACGAAGCCCACCGCTTTGGAATTACACATCACCGCAACAAACGCAGCAAAGGCGCCTTAGGAACTGAGCTCACCGGCATAGAAGGAATTGGCGAAAAAACAGCTGAAGATTTATTACGTCATTTCAAATCTATCAAACGCCTCAAAGAAGCAAGTGAAGAAGAAATTACGGCTGTGGTTGGTCAATCCAAGGCTAAATTGGTGGTGGGGTATTTTAATGTTTAGCAACATAATGATTTCTCACTACAACGTGGTGATGAAAAAAATGCAACTCGAAGAGAGCGTTTAATTAAAGTAACTGGAAATTTTAGCTGCATTGCAAACTTTTTTGGAGAGATTTCTTTGTGCTCTTTGTGCCTTCTTGGTGGCCTTTGTGGTATAGCTATTTCACAAAGTTGCACAAAGAAAAAGAAGATTCACAAAGGGATTACTTCAAAGTGAAACAAACACCAAACGCAAAAAATACTTAATTCAAGTAGCCAGAAATTTAGTCTCATTGCAAATTTTTTCAGAGCGATTTCTTTGTGACCTTTGTGCCTCCTTGGCGGTCTTTGTGGTATAGCTATTTCACAAACGTTTCACAAAACAAATGAGGCTTCACAAAGTTCGAATTGAAGTAGTAAGAAACTTACCCGCGTTGCAAACGCTGCCATCTCGTTAGCTATAGAAGCTACACACCCGTCGCAGACGAGCGCGAGGTTAGTATAGCTATTTCACAAAGTTGCACAAAGAAAAAGCAGACTCATAAAGGGATTAATGAATGAAGTCCCGGGCAGAATAAAAGTGTAACAGACGCAGCGTAACGTGCATTTTAGGTCCCTAAATCTGCGATAACGTTTTACCACTCATCTTAATTTTTCTTAACTTCTGTCAACAAACGTTAACGCTTATCCTTTTTAGTTGACTGGTGAATATCATCTTCTTACATTTACATTGTAATGAAACTGGAAGAAATAAAATCAAAAGCTGAACTCTCAAAATTTATTGAGAGCTATTGGTATTTTGACGGTTCAGTTCAACCTGAATTGATTTTATTGCCAGATGGAACATTTAATGTAATTGTTGCGCAGCATGCTTTTTCATGCGGTGCGCAGGAGTTTCCAAAAGGTTTGTACCTGATTCCGATCACCACGCAACCGATTCGGATAATTACAAAAGGAAATCTTTACGGCATCCGTTTCAAGGCCTTTTCTATGTTAAACATTGTCGGCAAAAAAGCGGGACTGATTAAAAATATTAATCTGCTGGAAACCGTTAGTTCAGCCAATGTTCATGCACCCGCTATTCAACATCAGTTTTCAAAAGAAATAGAATTGGAACTGAAAAAAAATGCGCTTGAAAATCTGGCATTTGATTTATTGAATCACAAATATGACCTGGATGAAGATTTACGGTTGCAAGTCAATTATATTTTGGACAGAAAAGGGGATTTAAAAATTTCTGCACTTTGTGAAAAAGCAGGCATAACACGTCAGGGCCTTCACAAAAACTTTATTCAATCACTTGGAATTGGTGCTAAAGAATTGGCGATGACGTGGAAACTGAATCACTTTTTCACTTTGATGTCAGATTCAGATTCGCTCACCGGAACCGCATTGGACGCGGGCTTCTATGATCAGGCACATTGCATTAACGCGTTCAAAAATACGTGGCAATTATCTCCCGGAAATTTGCAGAAATCCAATCCTGATCTTTTTGCTTTTGCAAAAGAAAGTATGACCAAACGATTCAATAATTTTTATGATCCGGAGATTTGATTTGTTTAAAGAAATCTGGCCAAATAAAAACTGAGCTTTTTTCCAAATCAACCATAACACCTTACAATTGGGCAGATGCTGAATCAAGTTCAGCATGACATTTCCAACTGTGAAGTTCAAATTCTGGAAGTCTCGTGAAAACATTTATTGATTCAAGTATCAGTATATATCCTCTCCGTGCCTTTCTCCATGCTCTCTGTGTCTCCGTGGTAATCAATTTTTCCCCTACCTTTGTTGTCAGATTAAAACAATCATGAGCAAAGCATTTATTCGTTTTTCCTGGATTACACTGATTTTTATTCTGCTGATTTTTGTGGCCGGCAGTGTTGTGCGCACCACAGGTTCAGGCATGGGCTGCCCAGATTGGCCAAAATGTTTTGATTGTTGGGTGCCTCCAACTTCTGCTGATCAGTTGCCTGAAAATTATCGCGAAACATACGGTGAATACCGCAAGAAAAAAGTAGAAAAATTTTCGAAACTTTTAATTGCAATGGGCATGGAAGATGCCGCTGCGCAAATTCTCAATGATCCTGAACTCACAAAAGAAGAGCCCTTCAATGCAAGAAAAACCTGGACCGAATATGCAAACCGTTTAGTTGGGTTTGTTGCTGGAAACTTAGTCTTGATTTTACTCATTTGGGTGATCGTAAAATATCGCGCAAATAGAAAATTACTTTTACTGGCCTTCATCAATTTAATTTTGATGGGCTTTGAAGGATGGCTTGGATCCATTGTAGTTGCTACTAATTTGGTGCCGTGGATTATTACTGTTCACATGTTGGCTGGCTTGGTCATTGTTGCCATTCAAATCAAAATTATCCGAATCGCCCGGGATAAAAAATTCAGTCTCAAATTAAAACCAGTTTTCAAATATCTCTTTTGGTTTTCATTGATTCTAACCTTCGTTCAAATTGTACTCGGCAGCCAGGTGAGACAAGAAATTGATTTTATGGTGAAAGAAACAGTTGACCGCGCAAACTGGATCAGCAATATGCAGGGTGATTTTTTATTTCATCGTTCATTTTCCTGGTTGTTATTGCTTGTGAATTTGATTTTACTCTGGCTCAATCACAAATGGCATTATGGAATTCCAACCTTAAAATGGATTGTTGCTTTGGTGATTCTGGAATTTATTACTGGCATTCTTTTTTCATATGCCAATATGCCTGCTTTTAGTCAACCGGTTCACCTGCTGGCTGCAACAATACTTTTATCCATCCAGTTTTACAGTTTGGATTACTTCAAATATCATCGTAATTCAATGATTTCCTGATTTTTGGAGCCAAAATGAGCCAATTCACTCAAAGGTTTTAAACCTGACAGTTCTGATAATTAATTTTATAAACAACACGTAACATTCCCATCATTTAGACTTATCTTTGTACCCGCCTTTTTAAGCGGAAATTTATTATGTTGTTGAAGAAAATAGTGCTGAGAAATCGCGAAAAATTTGAACAAGTTGTTGAAGACTGGTCTAAGCGAATGAATATTGAAGTGGAGGTTTTTGACGGCAAAGAAAGTTTGTTGGATACCATTGACTCGGTTGTTGTCATTCACGAAGATTTCAATATCTCAAAAGAGAATAAAGAATTGCGTGAGTTATTAGAACGTAACAATAAAATTGCGCATCAGGTAGACATCAACGCTACCATGAATGCATCGGTGTCATCTTTGCGTTTTTGGTTGGATAATAACAAACCTAAGAGCGTTCTTTTTGTCGGTGACGAAAAGTTAACAAAGAGCGCAAGACTGGAAACCTATTTCGAGAAACTTACAGAGAATCTTAAGCTAAACTAATTCACCGTAATTTTTTTAGTCTGTCTGAAATTTTCCCCGGTCAATTCGATCAAGTAAATTCCTTTTGTATAACTGCTTACTGCGATAGCTGTTTGGCCGCTGAGGTCTGATTGAGTATCTACTAATTTTCCCTGAAGATCGTATATGTTAATCGTATACTGAGATTCATAATTCCCCGGATTTACATTAATCCAATCAACAGCCGGATTTGGATAAACATTAAATTCAGATTCAACCAACTCTTCTTCACCCACAACCTGATCAATATAATAATGGTAGTAAAAATATTCAGCCCGCTGCGGACTCAATTTCATCGCATTTGAATTCTCAGCTTCAATATAATATTTGATATGATCATTTGAAGCAGTAAATGGAACTTGGGCCGTGTAGATTCCATCTCCTGAAACTACATCACCATTCAGGCCATTATCTGCCATAGAAATAGACAAATAATCTGAAGCAAAGGGTTCATCATTATTTGTTACCCGCAAGAAAACACTGGTAGCATTTGAAATTTGAGCACTTACATAGACTGTTTCCGAACTGGTCGGATGTTGAATGTTCTGTGTAACATCAGAAATCACCGGCGGGGCATAAGTCAAATCCGGATAATTTAAAAGATACGGTTTGCGATTATTTACTACGTCCATAATTCCGGCAATTTGATAAATCACCAAATAATTTACCGGATTAAACACATTGCTGGTAAACTTTGTGATGTTATGCGGCTTGTTAGGATCCGTGTTAACTGCATCATAAGCCAAAGCCTGCAAATCAAGCACCCAATCTTCAATAAATGTTGCATCATAATATTCATTGATGATCGTTCGGATATGTGCAAAGTATTTTTTTCGGTAATAGGGCTGCGAAAGTAATTGGTACACCAATGGCCTGTCAGCAAAATAAGGACTCAACCCATAGAGCGGATCCAATTCATAATGACTTTGTGGTGTTCCTCCGGTGAACAGTATTCCGCAAAAACTTTCTGTGAGATCCCACGGCAACATTTGAAATTTTCCGTCTGCTGTTTGATACATGTAGTAGTTGTGAATGATCGTTGTATTGTATGTGTCTTCATTCGACAAAACGGTAGTCACCGCAAAATTCCAGAGTACCCGATCTACGTTGATCACAGATTCAATATTGGCAATATCGTTATTCAATACGTCAATCATGTTCAAAAATTCATTCCAACCAGTGGGCGACTTTCGTTCATAGCTTTCGTAATAAGAAAGGGTGTCTGCGCCATGCCAAACAAGACTTGGCCAGTCAACCGGATGACCTGCTTCTTCTTCAGTTTTCGGTTCACATTTAAAAAACGGACCACTATTTTCCTTAAAGTGTTTTTTCAAAAATTGATTCCCAACATCCTCCTGATTCACATAAACACCCAAATAGTTTCCATTTACTACCAAACGAATCAGGTTTGATTCATAGCACGGCATATACCTTTTATAGATGTATGATGCCATGACTTCCTTGGCAAAAGTGGGATCAAAATAGGCATTCCCCAATTTCATTTTGCGATAACCCTGAATGTTCTGTCCAGGTTTATAATCATTCAGATCAATATTATAAGGAAGCTTTGGATTTCCAAAACTATTTGGAACAGCAAAAGTGGAATTGCCTTTGTATTTTACCGCAACACTGTCATATTGATTGCCATTATAGTTCATAATAGCCGGCAAAGTACTTTCAATATTATTTTCTTTCCACGATTTTAATACCGCATGATAATTTGGATTGTAGAAAGTGAGCTCAAGTGTATGGATGTGCTGATGGTGATAGAATTCACCAGCATCATCGTGAATGTAGGTTGGATCAAACACTATTTGTGCACTAACCTTATTCAAAAGAAACACGAGTCCAACAAAAACAATTTTTTTCATGGTTCAAACAGATTCAGTAATCACGTTCAAATTGAAATACGCAATTTGTATGTCAGACGTTTGCGTCTGTTGAATGTTACACTTTTTTAGAACTGAAAAGCTCTACATCAAAAATCAACGTAGCCTTAGGCGGGATAGAAGAACGACCCGCTTCACCATAAGCTAACCAATAAGGAATAATAAGTTTTGCAGTACCACCAATGCTTATATACCCAATACCTTCATCCCAGCCTTTTATAACCTGTCCTTTTTTCAAGATAAATTTGAAAGTTTGTTTTCTGTCGACTGATGAATCGAATTTTTTTCCATCTGTAAAATAACCTGTGTAATGCACCTCAACAGTTTCGCCCGCTTGTGGATAAACACCATTACCTTCTTTCGTAACTTCATACATTAAACCACTTTCTGTCTGAACTGCATTCGGATAAGTTTTTGCCATCTCCGTTTTAAAATCAGCGTTTTGCTTTGCAACAGCAAGTCTTTGTTTTTCTTTCATTGCGGTAATACCAGCGGCAAATACTTTTGTAGCATTGAATTTTTTCGCTTTTTTACCAACGCGAATTATTTCAACTTTGATAATCATGTCACCTTGTTTGATCTTATTGACGACATCCATCCCGCTGATGACACGACCAAAAACCGCATGCTTACCGTCTAACCAAGGTGTTGATTTATGTGTGATAAAAAATTGACTTCCATTTGTATTTGGACCTGAATTAGCCATGGATAGAATACCAGGACCAACGTGTTTTAAAGTGGTATCAATTTCGTCAGGGAATGCATAACCTGGTCCGCCCATTCCATTTCCAAGCGGATCACCACCCTGAATCATAAAATCTGCAATCACGCGGTGAAATTTCAAACTGTCAAAATATGGTTTAGTAATAACTATCGTGTCATACGCAAAGTTACCTTCAGCTAAACCAACAAAATTGGCAACGGTTACCGGAGTTTTCTGATACTCCAGCACTAAAAGTATTTGTCCTTTAGAGGTTGTAAATTTTGCGTAGATACCGTCATCAAGTGTGTCCTGAGCATATCCTGCAAGACTTAATAAAGCGCAAACGGCAACAAAGAAATTTTTCATAATCTGATAATTGAGTCAACAAATATAAACAAATAACGTGCCTTGAAGCCTTAAGGTTGTTAAAAGACCTTTACAAATTCGGATTCCAAAATTGACTAACTTTGCAACTCATGATTCTGGTAACTGGCGCAACAGGACTTTTAGGTACGCATGTACTGGCTGAACTTTCTAAAAGAGGACTACCGATTCGTGCGCTCAAACGACCCGCTTCAAATCTCAAATTGGTTGAAGATATTTTCAAATTTTATTTTGGTGAAGAAGGCAAAAAAAGATTTGAAAAAATTGAATGGGTTGAAGGAGATATTTTAGATATCGTTTCACTGGAAAAAGCAATTCAGGGATGCAACATTGTTTATCACTGTGCGGCATTGGTTTCTTTCAGGCGTCGCGATTTCAAAAAGTTAACTAAGGTCAATAAAGAAGGTACTGCCAACGTGGTTAACATTTGTCTGGACGCAAAAATCGATCATCTTTGTTACGTAAGTTCTACCGCTGCCATCGGCCGCAACGCAACAAAAACAACTTACGACGAAACCGATAAATGGGTCAACGCTCCTGAAAACAGCGGCTATGCCGTGACTAAATACGGTGCTGAAAATGAAGTCTGGCGAGGTGTAGAGGAAGGACTCAATGCGGTGATTGTAAATCCATCTGTCATATTTGGTCCGGGAAATTGGAATGAAAGTTCACTCAGTATTTTTAAGGTTGTAAAAAAAGGATTACGTTTTTACACGTCGGGTACAAATGCATTTGTTGATGCCCGCGATGTCGCTTCTGTGATGGCAGAGCTTTCTGAAAAACGTGTTTTCAATGATCGCTTTTTGGTGATTGGTGAAAATTTGAAATACAAAGATTTGTTCGACAAAATTGCAAAAGCCTTTGGTGTGAAAGCGCCGTCTATACTAGCCAAACCTTGGATGGCTGCAATTGTCTGGAGGTTAGAAGGCCTGCTTTCTTTTTTATTTGGAAAGAAACAAAACATCACCCGCGAAACGGCACGAAGTTCGATGACAACTTCAAAATACTCCAATGAAAAAGTGAAACAAAAACTCAATTTTGAATTTCACACAATCGATGATACGATTGCAAATGCAGTGAAGTATTTTTCAAAACATTATTAGGTTTCATTTCCGGGATTTGGGGGTGGGGGGAGTTCCCTTTCGAATCCTTGAGTTTGTCCCACAGATTTTCGCAGATTTGAACAAGATTCCGTAAGAATCGCGTGTTATCAAGGTTTGGCCAGACTACGCTTCTTTGGATCTCGAATAGAAATTGGTTTGTAGGCCAATTATTAAGGTATGATGGTGGCAAAACTATCTCGTGTTTGTTTCTGTTGTCATCTGGGATGTATTGGATGCTTAAATTACTTCCGTTGGGTTTTTTGCGAAAGTTAAAGTTGAAACAGGTATTAGTTTGTTGTGACAGGAAAATGTTGAAGAGTATGTTATACTGGCTTTAGGAACACTAGGGAAAGGCGTTAAGTTGGATTGCCCCCCTATCAGAGATTAATTATTAATACCTATCTCAGCAGGTTAATGAGAGCAAAATTTTATATTAAATACACCTCAACAAGATTCCTCCTTAAAGCTTCTTGAACGATGGTTTCTGCAAATGAAACACTTGCATTATCTGTGCTTTTCTGGTAATCTGTGAGCAATCTTTTTAATTATTCCATTTTTTTTTCGGGCATCCAAACGTTGACGACAGCATTGTTTTCATAAGTGACTGTCGAATCAACCCGTCCATCTTTTGCAAAATAAATCCAGCGCCCAACTTTTATATCGTCTTCAAATCTACCCTCTTCTAATTTGGCATCAGCTGGGTATCCCCTGGCAGGGATATCTTTTCCATAAAAAATCCAATAGCCATTTTTAAACCCATTTGCGTCACGCTGATAAAGACCTGAAGTAGTGTGCTCGGGAGTCTCGGAATCATATGAAATAATTGAATCAATTGCGCCTTCAGGACTATAATAAATCCAATTACCCACCTTTTTGCTGTCTTCATAAGGACCCTCCTCTATTTTTGCTTGGTCTGGATAACCTCTGGCAGGTTCATCTTTTCCGTAGATACACCAATTACCTTGCCTCAATCCTTTCGAGTCCGTGCAATTTGCAGCAGACAAACCGCTCAGCATCTTTTCTACTGTTGGATTGTACGTCTTCTCACAATCCCTTACTTCAGGAATTTCATCTCGATTTGAATTTTCTGACTCAGTTCCACATGAAAATAAAATCAGAAAAAAGAAGGGCACAATTAATTTCATAAAACAGAATTTTGGGTTTATTGAATTCAAGTTCGCAAATAAAACTTCGTGAATCAATTTAATTCGACTGATTCAGTCCGTAACAAGACAAATTGATCTAAATGTTACAAGTCAATATTTACTTTTTTTCACAATTATACCTAAACCGGTTAATATGCGTGCATAACAATTCATTTGCCCGATGAATGTCCCAAATCCTTCGTCTAAACTTATAAAATAAGGCATTATTGAAAGTTGGCTTACTTGACCCATGGATAATTTTATTGTAACTTCTCATCAAACCAATGCTCAGCCTATAGTCTAAAATGCTACCCTACTTGATTACATAAATTACAATTGACAGACGGATAGTATGAGCACCAAAATCATTACCTATGAAAACGCTCAGACTTTTACCAATTATTCTATTCATCTCAACAGCGTCGTTTTCACAAATCGGAAAAAATGGAGATGTTCTTATTACCAACACGCAAGTTGTAAATGAGTACACCGCATTATCGCAAGACGCAAATCCCGGAGACATGACTTTAACAGTTTTGAATTCAGGATTAAACACAAATGGAAATTTCACTACACCTCTTGAGCCCGGCGATCTGATCATGATCATCCAGATGCAAGGCGCAAGCATTTTAGGCAACGTGAACAATATCACCTGGGGTGAAATTTTAAGTTATAACAACTGCGGACTTTTTGAATTCAAAGAAGTAGCAGCTGTTCCAAACGGCACACACGTCGAATTAACGTGTCCGGTAGAAAATACCTATTCACAAAGTGGACACGTGCAAGTGATTCGTGTACCTCGCTATAATACACTAACTGTTGATGGCGGAACAATCACCTCACTCAACTGGAATGGAACCAGTGGTGGAGTTGTAGCGATTGAAGTAAATGGATTAACAACTTTGATCAACGGCGGAAAAATTGATGTAACCGGACAAGGATTCCGTGGTGGATTAATGGACAATCAGGCGAATTATGCTGCACTTGATTTCGCGTACAACAACCAAAATATGGGTGGTGAAAAAGGAGAGAGTATCGCTGGATTTGGTCCAGATTACGCACCCCTTGGCGGCCGCTATGGACGCGGTGCTCCGGCTAACGGTGGTGGTGGTGGAAATGCACACAACGCCGGCGGTGGTGGTGGTGCTAATGCGGGCAGTGAAATTCCGTGGAATGGTCTAGGAAATCCAGACAACTCAATGCCACTTTGGGCAAACGCGTGGAATTTAGAAGCGCCGGGTTTTGCAGGAAATTTATCTTCAGGCGGTGGACGCGGTGGATATACATTCTCTGGTTCTAATCAAAATGCATTAATTCTTGGTCCTTCACAAGGTGCATGGGGTGGAGATGCCCGCAGAAATACAGGAGGAATTGGCGGACGCGCGCTTGATTATAATACAGGAAGACTTTTTTTCGGTGGTGGTGGCGGTGCTGGTGACGGTAATAACGGAGCTGGCACCAATGGAGCGTCTGGAGGCGGTTTGGTTTATCTGATTACGTACAGCGATGTCGTTGGTACGGGTCAGATTATCGCTTCCGGACAAACTGCTCCTCCTACTCCTCCAGCCGGAAATGATGCACCAGGTGGCGGTGGCGGTGGTGGAACAATAGTTGTCAACGCAGCAGGAACCATTTCATCCAGCATTAATTTAATTGCTAACGGTGGTGATGGAGGTGATCAAGTAATTGCATCCAGCGAAGCTGAAGGACCCGGCGGTGGTGGCGGCGGCGGTTATATCGCTTTCTCAAACGGTACTCCAATCACAGTAGTAAATGGTGGTGAAAACGGAACAACAAATTCATTAGGCGTGACCGAATTTGTACCCAACGGTGCGACAAAAGGCGGAGCTGGAAAAATTTCTTTTCCAATTGTCACAGCCTTCAATATGACTGTTGCTGCTTTGGATGATACAATTTGTGTTGGCACTTCGACAACCCTTACTGCTAGCGCTGAAGATCCATCTTACAACAATACAATTATGTGGTATGATGAACCATTTGGCGGAAATTTATTAGCGACTGGATCTTCATTTACAACTCCAAATTTATTTGCAAACACAACATACTATTTGAAAGTTTGTCCAAGTTTAGCTGTTGATAGCGTAACTGTTGTTGTACAAAATAATCCCGTTTTTGGAGTTGTTACTGATTCCGTCACATGTAATAACGGCGCTGACGGATCAGCCTCTACAAATTCATTTGGAACTTATACCTACGCATGGAGCAACGGACAAAATGGATTAACCGCGTCCGGTCTTACTGCAGGAAATTATTCTGTGACCGCAACAACAAATTTTGGTTGTACCGCAACACAAAATTTCATCATTGCAGAACCAAATCCAATCAACATCAATTTCAGTGGAACACCTGCGTTATGTTTCAATGACCCAAGCGGCGCCTTAACTGCAACCGCAAGCGGCGGAACTGCTCCTTATAATTATCAGTGGGTTTCACCAGCGGTTAACGCACCTACAATTACAAATATTCCAAATGGCAGTTACACGGTAAATGTAAATGACGACAATGGTTGTTTAGGATCTGCAATTGGATCGGTAACGAGTCCGCTGCCAATTGTTGCAAGTATTACTTCTATCAATGATGTAAATTGTTTTGGTGGTGCTGACGGAAGTGTGCAAGTTGCCGTATTAGGCGGAACAGGAACCTACACCATTGATTGGTTAACATTAACTGGCGATGCTTTTTTCATGGATAATTTAGCTGCAGGAAATTATGTTGCAGAAATTACCGATGCGAATAATTGCGAGGGATCCGTCGTCGCTACTATTTCAGAGCCGGTGCCTTTCACAGCAGATTTAATTGTGATTGACGATGAAACGTGTACCGCTGGAAACGGCGTTGCGCTTGCTTCAACAACGGGTGGTATAGGAATTTTAAATTATACCTGGACACCAAATGTTTCTTCTACAAATGTTGCAAACAATCTCAGCGCCGGTCCAATTCAGGTTATCGTGCAAGATGAAAATGGATGTATCGCGAACGATGCTGAGACCATTCAAAATTTTGCAACAGGTGATGCAACAATCGCTTCAATCAATCCGGTAACATGTGAAGACGGAAGTAACGGAAGCGTAACAGTAACAATGGTTGGAGGAAATGCTCCATTCAATTACACCTGGTCTTGTATCTGCCCAAACACAAATACATTAAGCGGATTAGTTGCCGGAAATTATAGCGTTCTTGTAACAGACAATTATGGTTGTATTGATTCGTTAGATGTTGTGATCAACGAACTTCCTGCACTTGTTTTATCCACTACTTCAGCAACAGACCCACTCTGCTTCGGCAGCACAGATGGCTCGGCAGAAGTTGAGGCAAACGGCGGAACAGGTCCATTTTTTTTCGCCTGGAATACTATGCCTGCACAATATTCTAATCTCGCAACAAACCTGTCTGCAGGAAATTATTCAGTCATTGTGACTGATGCAAACAACTGTCACGACACGCTCGCAATCAGTTTGAATCAACCAACACAACTTGTTGCACAGACAACTATCTTAAGTAACAATTTATGTTTTGGAGATAGTTCAGGTGTTGCAAATGTGATTTCAAATGGCGGAACTCAACCATACAATTATCTCTGGAATACAGGATCAACAAATGATACCATCACAGATTTAACAGCTGGTGTGTATCAAGTACAAATCACTGATGCAAACGGCTGCTCAATAAACAATACAGCAGAAATTTTACAGTATCAATTTGTAACTGCTGAGCTTGTTGCTGATACCATTTTCTGTCCCGGTGATTTAGTAACATTCACAGTTCTTACAAACGGTATGAATAATTTGTACGATTACAATTGGGAAGTAAATGGAAATTTACAATCAACACAAAACACCTACACCATTCCAATCTACTCAACAACCGACATCAGTATCTCGTTAGTTCATCAGGCAAATTGTCCGGATATCTCTGATTCAATTACAGTGTCTCCTATTCAAATTGATCCGGGAATATTGTCGATGACAGGTTCAACAGATACCCTGTGTTTAGGATCGGCAGGATTTGTTCAAGCCAACATTTCAAACTGGGCTTTCATCACTGAAGTTTACTGGGCAAGTGAGAACTGGTATGGTCCGGGAGCGCACACGGTAAAACCTGACAGCAGCACGTACTATGTTGTAACGGTAGAAAATATGTGCAACCAAACCATTCAAGATTCAATTTTACTGAATGTATTTATGCCACCAACTGCTGATATCTATGCAATTAATACAGAAGATTGCGGCGAAGTGAATGCAGAATTTGGATTCAGTTATGAAGCCTATGATTACTCCTTGACAGATGCTAACTGGAATATTTTCTTTGCAGATTATAATGGTATAAATCCAACTGTAAATTTTGAATTCTCTTCAGATATTTTAGCAAGACTTTATCTGACCTTTTCAAACGGATGTACCTTTGACTACAGCGATACGGTTCGTATAGAAGTGTATCCTGTTCCAGAAGCAAATTTCTACTACCAACCAATTCCTGCTATGCAAGGCGAACCAGTTGAATTTGTAGATATTTCACATGGAAATCCAGTTGCGTGGGAATGGTATACTGAAAATCAATACATCGGTAATGAAGAGAGACCTGTGTGGACGTATACAGAACAAGGTAATTTTGTGGTCATGCAAATTGTGACCAATGAATTTGGTTGTTCCGATACTGCGCAACATGTAGTTGAAGTGATTGGCGACTATTTGGTTTTTGTTCCAAATGCATTTACTCCAGATGGCGATGATCACAACAATTCGTTCAAACCCGTTTTCCAAAATGTAAAACCAGACAACTATGATTTTTTAATCTACAACCGCTGGGGTGAATTGATTTTCGAAGCGCATGAATTAGAGGCAGACTGGGATGGTGTTTACGCCGGAGACCTTGTCAAAGATGATGTTTATGTTTGGGTAATTCGTGTAACAGACAATCAGGATTTGGAACATGAATACAGAGGACACGTGACACTACTAAAATAACTTTTGTAGAATACTTGCTTGAATAAAACCCAAAATGTAAATCCCTCTCAGGTAATTCTGAGGGGGATTTTTTTTCATCACTTATTTCTCGCTAAAACAGGAGCATACAATTTTCATTATCTTGGCTCAATATTGAAATGACGAAATCATGAAATCAAAATTTTTCATCGCCTCTATTTGCTGTTGCATGCTTGTGCTCACAGGCTGTCCTGTTAGTTCCAAATATCCGCTTGGCGAAAAAGGCAAAGAAGAATTCAATGAAATGCTTATTGGAACCTGGTTCAATAATCAAAGTGAATCCACCGCAAAACAAGTTACAATAACATCTGGTGAAGAACTAAATACTGCTAAATTACACGTTGATGAAAAGGGCGAATCGTTTATGGCAGATGACGTGAATTTTTTGATTTGGCAGACGACCCTTGAAAAAAAGACTTTCTTAGTTCTGCAGCAAATTCTGGATGGACAGCCGGTTGAAACATTCTATGTGCATCACATTTCAATCGCTGATAATAATGTTACCACATCTGATATTGGGCTGCTCGTTAACGGCTCCGATGCAATAACTTCAATTGAATCATATCGCGAAGAAGTAAAAGCTTCCATGGACAATTCAGCTTTTTTAAGTGAACAAATTGTATGGATGAAAAAATAATCCAGGCAGTCAAAAACTGATTTTTTTACAACTCCATTTTATTCATCCCTCTATCCAATGATTTAGTCGAAATCATCTTGGTTAAGCGCATCAATTTAATCAACCGTTTAATATGCGTGCATAGCAATAATATCGTTCGATAAAGTCGCTAAAATCATCGTCTAAACCTTTTTAGTATTGAGTTTAACGGTCGAAAACCAATTGACAATTCAGGGATCAAATGGTAACTTTTCAGTAAACCTTTTTAATCTAACTACTATGAAAACGATCTATACAATCTCAGCGGTTATTACATTCTCAATTTCAACTTTTTCTCATGCAGAAAATACGACACCGCAAACTGAAAATACCTTAACTATTTCTGTTTTGGAAATTAAACAACCCACTTGTAATGGAGCCGCAAACGGATCTGTTTTGGTTGAAGTAAAAGGTGGAAAATTACCTTATCAATACAACTGGAACACATTTCCTGCGCAGTCATCTCCACAAGCAATAAATCTTTCAAAAGGAATTTATTTTATTCAAGTAACAGATGCAGCAGGAGTGGTTTCATATCAGTCAATTGAACTTGTTGACCCTATTCAAACACAAGTAAATCCAATCGCAATCAGCTCACTAGTTAGTCAATCTGTAACTGTGATTTCAAAAAATGAAAACACCGATTTCGTTTATTATTTGGATGGTAAACAAATTACTGAACCTATTGTGACAGGTCTTGATATCGGAATTCATAAACTCACTATTGAATCAGATCATTCAACAGAAATTATTGTAAGTGAACTTCAAGTGTTAACTGAATCTGAAGAAAATAATTCGATCACACTAGTTCGCACCGAGTAGAAATAAGGAGATGGTGAGGTTCAGTAAAATTTGAATCTCACCGCTGCACACCCAATAAAGTCAAGGTCTCCTGAGAAGCTTGTTGTTCAGCTTCTTTTTTAGATTGACCTTTTCCTCTTCCCCATTCTTTTTCGTTAATGACTACCTGCGAGATATATTGGTAGTCATTTTCTTTTGCGGCATCTTGCAAAATTTTAAACGTGATGCCCAATTTATTTTTCTGTCCCCAGATTAATAAAGCAGATTTGAAATCAATTTCTTGTTCTAAAACCTGGTGAAGATCTACATAATTTCGAATGATGTAATTATTGAAAATCTTTTTGGTGGTGTCGTAATCTGAATCTAAGTAAATGGCGCCAATTAAGGCTTCAAACGCATTTCCTTCAATGGTTGCAACACGAATTGAACGACCTGTTTTATATTTAATATGCTCTGCCAATTCCAGCTCAGCTCCAATTTGTGAAAGCATGTTTCGATTGACAATTTTTGATTTTAATTTGGTCAGATATCCTTCGTCGCGGTCTGGAAATTTTTCAAAAAGAAAATGTGCTACAATTAAATCAATCACGGTATCTCCTAAATATTCCAAGCGTTCATTGCTTTGAATATCATCTCGTAGATTACTAAATGACTTATGCGTAAGCGCTTTGTGAAATAGCTCCAGATTCTTAGGCCGATAGCCTAATTTTTTGACAAGAAATGAAACCAGCTTCAGATCACTGTCACTTAATTTCTTTCTGAAAAAGAATCGCAAAAAGGTATGTTGATTACTGTTCGTAAGCTTTGAAGATCACAGAAGTATTGTGACCACCGAAACCAAACGTATTGCTCAACGCATAACGTACCTTTCTTTTTTGGGCCACATTAAACGTAAAGTTGAGTTTGTTATCGATTTCAGGATCGTCTGTGAAGTGATTGATGGTAGGCGGAACGATTCCATGTTTAATTGCCATGATACAGGCAATCGCTTCAATGGCTCCCGCAGCTCCCAACAAGTGACCAGTCATTGACTTGGTCGAAGAGATATTCAAATTGTATGCGTGTTCACCAAATACCGACTTGATAGCTTTTGTTTCGGCAATATCACCAAGTGGTGTAGATGTTCCGTGAACGTTGATGTAGTCAATGTCTTCTAATTTAGCACCTGCTTCTTCAAGCGCTTGCTTCATAACACTGATTGCTCCTAATCCATCCGGATGCGGAGCGGTAATGTGATACGCGTCTGCAGATAATCCGCTTCCAACAATCTCACAATAAATTTTTGCACCGCGTGCTTTTGCGTGCTCAAGCTCTTCCAAAATAATTGCACCAGATCCTTCACCTAAAACAAAACCTTCGCGGTCCAAATCAAATGGACGTGAAGCCGTTTTCGGATCATCATTTCTGGTAGATAATGCTTTTAACGCGTTGAATCCGCCAACACCAGCCTGATTGATACATGCTTCTGAACCACCTGAAATGAAAAGGTCAGCCTTTCCAAGGCGAATCAAATTAAAGGAATCAATTAGAGCATTGTTTGAAGATGCACACGCAGAAACGGTCACATAATTCGGGCCTCTGAAGCCATATTTAATCGAGATATGACCTGCGGCAATATCCACAATCATCTTAGGAATAAAGAAAGGATTAAAGCGTGGAACTTCGCCACCGCCATAATAATCTCTTACTTCATCCTGGAACGATTTTAGTCCGCCAATTCCAGATCCCCAGATAACACCGGCGCGTTCAAGATTAATCTTTGTTAAATCAATCCCTGAGTCCGCCATGGCTTCCTCAGAGGAAACCAGGGCGTACTGGGAAAATTGATCTAGTTTTCTTGCTTCTTTTTTATCGAGATGATCTTCGATATTGAAGTTTTTCAACTCACAGGCAAACTGAGTCTTAAATTTTTCAGGATCAAAATGGGTGATACGGGCAGCGCCGCTAACACCGTTAATTAGAGAATTCCAGTAATCGGTCAAATTATTACCGATAGGCGTCAACGCACCTATCCCGGTTACAACCACTCTTTTTAACTCCATCTAAATAAAAGGATTCGTTAAACCTGAACTGTGAAGAAAGATTATTTTGCGTTAGCTTCAATATAAGCTATTGCATCACCAACTGTCTGGATCTTTTCAGCTTGATCATCTGGAATAGCAATGTTAAATTCTTTTTCGAATTCCATAATCAACTCTACAGTATCCAAAGAATCTGCACCCAGATCGTTTGTGAAGCTTGCTTCTGTTGTTACTTCATCTTCCGCTACTCCTAATTTGTCAACGATGATTGACATTACTCTTGATTTTACATCAGACATAATAATCTGTTTTAAGGTTTATTTCAGTGTGCAAAGAAAATACATATAAACACAAAATCAAAATTTACTCGTAATAAATTGCAATTTCTTCATATTCTTTTCTTTTCAAATCCGGTATTTTACAAGCATTGGCGGGGTATCCGACCGGTAATAAAAGATATGGTTTTTCGATATCCGACCGATCCAGCGCTTTTGCAATAAAATTCATAGGGCTTGGTGTATGCGTAAGCGTTACCAGTCCTGCGTTGTGGATAGCTGCGATCAAAAAACCGCTGGCTATACCAACCGACTCATTTACGTAGTAGTTATTCGTTTTAGTTCCGTCAGCATCAAAATCATACGACTTTTTCATCACCACAATTATCCACGGCGCAATATCTATGAACTCTTTGACATCATCTGTACCCAAAGGAGCCAAATCTTTCAACCAACGTTCACTCATCCGGCTCTCATAATTCTTTTTTTCCTCCTCTTCAGCTAACATCCGCAAACGGTGTTTCAAGTCTTTATTCCGAATCACACAAAAAGTCCAGGGTTGTTTATGTGCACCAGATGGAGCCGTGGATGCCGTTTTAATAATGTTGCGAATAATTTCCTCAGGCACATCCTGATCTGAAAATTCGCGAACAGAGCGGCGCCGATCCATGAATTCATAAAAATCTTTGGAGCGCTGAATCATTTCTTGTTCAGAGAATGTGACCGGTTTGTATGTTATGAAGGGGTATTCCATGTTTTCCTGTTTGGTTTTTAAAAGTAGGGATTTTTTTGAAGGGGTTGATGGGTTTGATAGTTGAAGGGTTGATTAGATAAGTAATGCATTTGATTTTCCCTATCTTTGCCTGATACCATTGACTAAAAAAGGACTGTGTCAGATAATCTCGGATTAAAATACAAAGGCAAATGCATTATTTTTTCAGCGCCATCGGGGGCGGGGAAAACTACGATTGTTCATTACCTATTGCGTGAGATGCCTGAATTGGCGTTTTCAATCTCAGCATGCAGCCGTGAGCCGCGTGGGCGAGAAATTCCGGGAGTTGATTATCACTATTTTTCTGTTGAAGAGTTCAAGAAAAAAATTGCGAATAATGATTTTGTTGAGTGGCAGGAAGTGTATGCAAACAATTTCTACGGAACTTTAAAATCTGAAATTGAAAAAAGCTGGGCCGCCGGAAAAATTGTTGTCTTTGATGTCGATGCTGAAGGCGGAATCAATCTCAAAAAAATATTTGGTGAACAATCTCTTTCTGTTTTTATCAAACCACCAAGTCTGTTTGTATTGGAGCAACGCTTGCGCAACAGACGCACAGAAACAGAAGAAAACATCAAAATGCGCATTGAAAAAGCAAATCGCGAATTAAGTCGTGCTGATCAATTCGATTTCATTTTGATGAACGACAATCTGGAAAAAGCCTGTGCTGAAGCAAAAGAAAAAGTTAAATCGTTCATTGAGCAAAAATGAAAAAAATCGGTCTCTACTTTGGAACATTTAATCCCATTCACGTAGGGCATCTGATCATTGCAAATCACCTGGCCAACAATTCAGATTTAACTGAAGTTTGGTTTGTGGTTTCACCGCACAATCCTTTAAAAGATAAAAACACATTACTGGATGATCATCATCGACTGGCTATGGTTCAGCGCGCGGTAGATGACAATCCAAAATTAAAAGCGTCGAGCATCGAGTTTGATTTACCTAAACCCTCGTACACGGTTCTCACACTTCAATCACTCAAAGAAAAATTTCCAAAAACTGAGTTCTCCTTGATAATGGGTGAAGATAATTTGCGCACAATTCACAAGTGGAAAAACTACGAATACATTTTGGAGAATTTTGATATCTATGTTTATCCGCGCGTTCAATCTGCCACTGAAACCGATGTAAAAGATTTTTCAAATTCAGGGCGTATTCACATGTGCAATGCGCCTGTGATGAATGTTTCTTCAACCTTTATACGTGAGGCGATTAAGAATCGAAAAGATGTTCGCTATTTGTTGACGGATCCGGTTTTTAAGTATGTGGATGAAATGAATTTTTATAAGTAATTACTTCAAGTGTAAGGAGACATTAATCTTCTAAAACAATTACCTTTAATCTTTGAGATCACAAAAATCATGTACTTCACCATACTCTCACTTCACATCATCTTTATTGTTACCTGGTTTGCCGGGCTGTTTTACATTGTGCGTTTGTTTGTCTATCAGGTTGAGGCCAGAGAAAAAACCGAACTTGAAAGATCCATTTTAGAACCGCAGTTTAAATTAATGGCAAAAAGGTTGTGGTATGGCATTACATGGCCATCATTCATTCTGACTTTGGTATTTGGTCCGTGGTTATTGTATTTAAATCCCGGATTACTGTATATGCCTTTTATGCATATCAAATTGGCCTTTGTGGCTGGTCTGGTTATCTATCACATCATCTGTCACGGCATGTTTTCAAAACTGCAAAAAGGAGATGGAAATTATACTTCCAATTTTTTCAGAATCTGGAATGAAGTGGCCACACTTTTTTTGGTAGCGATTGTTTTTTTAATCGTGATGAAAAATGAAGTGGATTGGGTTTATGGCACCGTTGGCTTTGTTTTATTTGGCATTCTTCTGATGATTGCTATTAAGATTTATAAGAAGCTTAGAGAGCGGAAATAAACTCTTGCCGATATCCTCTGATATCTCACCAATCCATCATTTTTAAATTAATCTTTCTCCGTGCATTTCTCTGTGCTCTCTGTGCCTCCGTGGTTAAGTCTACCAGCAATTATGTTTTTTTACCACAGAGACACGAAGAGAACGGAGGTTCACGGAGAATTTTTTAATACAATCCAAATCTTTTATGTCTAAAAAGTAGATCTTTTCTCCGTGCATTTCTCTGTGCTCTCTGTGCCTCCGTGGTTAAGTCTGCCAGCAATTATGTTTTTTTACCACAGAGACACGAAGAGAACGGAGGTTCACGGAGATATTATAATCTGGAACGACATCTTGAATTGTAAAAAGTGTAAATTTTTGTTTCGGTTGACATTTTTACAATTTCCTGAAAATACATTGCTCTACTTTTGAATCATAAAACATGAGTTATGATTCGTTATCTCACTTTATTGTTGATTTTGGTTCTTTCACTAGGCAACGTATTGCGACTTGGAAAACTGGGTCAGACTGATTTTATTTTCTGGTTGAGTATTTCTTTGTTACTAATGACGAGTGTCTTCATTATTGTCTTGACAATACATTTTATAAAACCCACTCAAAGAGAAAAACGAATTCGGTTAAGTGACTTGAAAAAAGACGATCAATCACTTTGGTAAGTGAATTAAACCTTCCATCACAATCAGACACTTACCGCTCATACCAACGCATACAAGAAACAACCGCCAGACACAATTTTAGAAAAACAAAATCTCAGACAAAATAATTTTAACCCCAAATCCAAAACACAGCATGCGCAATTTGATTTACATAGTACTTGCACTCACCCTTGGAGCCTTAACTTCCTTTGGCCAGGGAATGATCACCGGCCGCGTAGTAGATGAAACTGATAAAGCGGGAATAGAATTCTCAACCGTTACACTTTTCAACGCAGCTGACTCAAGTCTTGTGAGCGGAACAGTTACAGATTCTACAGGAATGTTTGCCCTTGAAAACGTTGCAAGTGGAATCTATTATGTTAAGTTTAGTTTCATTGGATATAAAGCAAATTACATAAGCGCCATAACAATTGATCCTCAAAATCCACTTGCAGATTTAGGGGAAGTTGCATTGAACTCATCCAGTGAATTAGGCACCGTTGACATCACCGTCAATCAGAATGTCTTTGAAACAAAAATTGATAAAAAGGTTTTTAATGCAGATCAAAATCTTACTTCAAAAGGCGGAAATGGTCTAGATCTGTTGAGACAAATTCCGACTATCACGGTAGATGAAAACGATAATATTTTGCTGCGTGGAGATGCCAATGTAACGATCTTGATTGACGGCCGCCCTAGCTCAATGCCAGCAAATCAATTGCTGCGACAAATTCCGGCATCAGCGATTGAAAAAGTTGAAATCATTATTAATCCTTCTGCTAAATATGATCCAGAAGGAGTATCCGGAATTATCAACATTGTGATGAAAAAAAGTAAGTTGAACGGATTTAATGGAACCATTGATACAAGCATTGGCTACGGCATCTTTCCAAAATCAAATTCTACCATTGGTTTAAACTACCGCAACAACAAAATTAATCTCTTCACAAACTACAGTTTTTATTATGGTCAAACCTGGTTTGGTGGTGAAATGGATCGTGATGTCATGCTTGCAGATTCGAGCTGGGACAGATTACGTTCAGATGATTACGGCGAGCGCAAAAACACCTATCATTCAGGCAGAGTTGGGTTTGATTATTTTGCGAATGAAAAAAACACAATTTACTTCACCGCTAATATGGATTACGGAACCAATTTTGGAAATCGTTTGATGAACTATAACAATGTTGGCGCGGGTGAAGAGCTCCTTTATCGCTCACAGCGCAACGGTGAAATCAATGCGCCGAGCTACAATTATGTGTTTACTGGCGGCTGGCAAAAAACATTTAATAAACCAGATCATACGCTGTTTCTGGATCTGAATTTTTCAAACCTTCGATTCAATGGTGACGAATGGTTGTGGCACAAATATTTTGATGCAGCCGATGTAAATTACAATACCAATTATCAGCACACACTTGATAAGACTTACAATCAAACTTTGTTAGCCAAATTAGATTATGTTTTGCCAATTAACGACTCCACTATTTTTGAAGCAGGTTTCCATTTTACACAACGTATTGCTGACAATGATTTCTTTTCTGAATCTGCAGGAAATAATCAGCAATACACAACGGATACGTTGATCTCAAATCATTTCAAATATTTACAAAACACCTTTGCGCCTTACGTTACCTTTTCAAAACAATTCAAAAAATTGGGTGTAAAACTTGGCGTTCGTGCTGAACCTACACAAACGTTGGCCGAAATGATCACAACCAATGAGTCGTATAAACAAGATTATTTTCAGCTTTTTCCAAGTGCACATTTCTCCTATAATTTCAACGAATACACGGTTATGCAACTGAGCTACAGCAGACGCATCAATCGTCCTGAACTGGAACAGTTAAATCCATTCACAAACTACTCCGATAATCTCACCTTAGAAACTGGAAATCCATTTTTGAAACCAGAAATTATTCACGTAAATGAACTTTCATTTATGCGATTCTGGCAAAAGTTCAACATCAATGTTACCGGATATTATCGTCTGATTAATGATTTGATTCGACGTGAATTATTCTATGATGGTGTTTATACCCAAATAACCAATACAAATTTAGGTACGAGTAGTTTATCCGGAGGCGATTTAATTCTGACTTATTCACCCATCAAAGGCATGCGCATCACTTCATCAACCAGTGTTTGGAATACCTCAACGCGTGATCAGGACATCACCGGAGGAAACGTACAAAACTACACCGGCATGTACAGCAGTTTAATGGCATCTTACAGAATCAAAGGCGGATGGAGTTTTCAACTGTGGGGAAGTTACTCACCGCAGGCAAAAGTTATTCAAGGATACATTCGTGAAAATTATGGCGGAGGATTTGCAATCAACAAAAGACTTTTTAATGATAAAGCATCAATCAACCTAAGCGTTTACGATGTGCTGAAATCACGCTGGTTTGGTTTTGAAAGTTATAATCTTGGAAATTACAACATGAACAGTTATCGCTATTGGGAATCGCGCTCAGCCTATTTATCCTTCACTTACAATTTTGGAAAGTTGACAGAAGGCAAAGAGCGCAGACAAAATAATTCAGGCGGAATTGGAGATGATTTAGATGTGCCGATTTCAAACTAAAATTGAAGATGTTGCGGGTTTTGCTGTAGGCCTGCATTCTACCTAAAAATACAAGATATACAGCTAGTAAATTTTTCATGGGGATCAGAACCGGGGGAAGCATAAGTAAGCCAAATAGATAAACTTCTCCCGGGCTGGTCTGAAAAATTAACGCAGATCCGCACGATCCACCTCAACCGCTTCAAACAAAAAATGTCTGATCAATTCGCGATCTTTTTCAATTTCTGAAATTTTAAAATAGGTCTTAGAATAAACTTGTTTGCGTTCTCCGCGCTCTAAAAATTCATCAGGGTCCTGCAGCAAATAACCCTGACAAAAACCAAGCTGTACACCTTCCAATTTTACCTTGCCCCACGGAACGGATGACGGCCAGATAAAACATACACGGTTTTTCAAAGAATAAAACGGCACATTATATGAAAGTTTACGCTTGGCATTCGGCATACAGTCTTCAATCAAACCTTGAAGTTCAAAACCAATTTTTTTTCAGATACTGGAAGATATTCCAGAAATTCTTCAAATGAATTAAACTTAAAAGGCTGCGGATTCATTGGCTGATCAATAATGTCTGAAAGATATAATTTTTTGTTGTCAGCAAGATGCCAAAAATCGACTTAACTTTGTCTTCTGAGTCCCAGAATGAAAACACACCTTGCTATATTTGCCTCAGGCGGCGGCAGTAACGCAGAAGAGATTATGCGCTACTTTAGTAATCATGCGCGCATTCAAATTTCTTTAGTGGTAACCAATAATCCAAAAGCGGGTGTCTTGCATCGCGCAGAAGGATTTCATATTCCTTGCTATGTCTATCAGCCAGAAGAACTTGATAACGGCATTTTGGAAAAAACATTAGATGCTTATCACATTGATTTTATTGTTTTGGCCGGCTACCTGAAAAAAGTTCCGGACTCCTTGCTCAAAAAATATCCTAACAAAATCGTGAACATCCATCCCGCATTACTTCCAAAATTTGGCGGCAAAGGGATGTATGGAATGAATGTCCACAAGGCTGTTGTTGCAGCAAAAGAACCAAAATCAGGCATGACCATTCATTTTGTGAATGAACACTATGATGAAGGGGGAATCATAGAACAACACGAAGTTGCTTTAAGCGAAACAGATTCTCCCGAGCGTGTTCAGCAAAAAGTATTGGAATTAGAGCATAAATTTTTTGCACCTTGCATTGAAAAAATAATCGAAAATGGGATTTGACTGGATACAAATTGGTAAGTGCTTTATGGTACTTTTTGCTGTGATTGATATTTTTGGGTCAATTCCGGTGATCATTAAAATCAAACAATCATCTGGTGAAATCAACTCCCTAAAAGCGTCATTGGTAGCGCTGGTGATTATGATCGCTTTTCTCTTTGGCGGCGAATGGATTTTGAATGCATTGAGTGTAAATATTAAGGCATTTGCCGTGGCAGGTTCGTTAATTATTTTTGCAATAGCCGCTGAAATGATTTTTGGAATTCAAATGTTTAAATCAGATGCTGCAAGTGCTAAAGTTGCATCCGTTGTACCTATCGCTTTTCCATTAATTGCGGGTGCAGGAACCATGACCACCTTGATTTCACTGCGGGCTGAATATGCCGCATTAAATATTTCGATTGCTGTTTTTCTGAACGTCATCATAGTTTACGTGGTGCTTCGTCTCACAAAAAAAATAGAAAACATTTTAGGCGTTGGCGGAATTGCAATTCTCAAAAAAGTATTTGGGATTATCTTATTGGCCATTGCAGTGAAACTCTTTGCAGATAATGCCAGGGCTTTGTTTACGATGTAAGCATTAATTGACCTGGCGATCTCTAACCGATTCGAAGTTCTGAAAGTTGGAGCACTCAGCTTGGAAAAGGATTCGTCAAAAACTTCATTCTAAGCAGCTTTGCGAATTTTAGTTAATTTGGTAATCAGAAAAATATCTGGTTGCGTGAAAAGACTTCTACCTTTTCTTAGTTGTTTAATATTGACTGTCGGTGTGTCTTTTGCAAACAGCACAGACAGTCTGCTTGCACGATTTGTAAATTCAACCAATCAAACTGAGAAAATTGATATTCTCTGTGAAATTTCAAATAACTATTCTCAACTCGACTTTTTGCTTTCGCGGGATTATGCTCTTAGAGCCTACTCACTTTCGTCTGAGATTCATCATCAAAATGGAAAGGCCAAAGCAGCCATGTCACTCGGTTACGCCTATGACTATCATGGGCAATACGATAGTGCTGTTTATTACTATTTGGAGTCATTGCGCATTTATGAATTCTTAAATGACACACTCGGTCAAAGTTCTGCGTTGAACAATCTTGGGGTGTGTTATTTTTTCTCAAACCAACTGGATGACGCCCTGGTCTATTACAAAAAATCACTCCAGTTTGAAATACTGGCGCAAAATCAAAACGGAATTGCTGACTCTTATAACAACATGGCTGTCGTCTTTAGGCATAATGGACAAATTGATTCTGCAGAGTTTTATTTTCTGGAGGCACGTCGAATTTATATACAGCTTGAAAATTTATATGGTGTAGCTGGAACCTATTTAAATACAGGACAGATTGCGCTCAATCGCAAAAATTATAACCTGGCAATAGCGGAAACAAAAAAGGCAGAAAACTACTTTTCTCAAAATGAAAACTGGAGTGATGCCGGCAGCGCGTTCAATGCAATTGCTACGTACTTTTTAAAAATGGACCAATTAGACTCAGCCAGATTTTATGCGCTCGAAGGTTATAACCTAAATAAATCAAAAGGATTTAATCAGTTTTTAATCAATTCACTGGATGTACTTATTGAAATTGATACGATTCAGAAAGAATACAAAATGGCGGTGCAACATTTAATTGAACGCGCAGAAATTGAAGACTATCTTCACCAGAATTTTAAAGATGAACAAATTGAAAATTCCAGAAATCTATATGAGTTGGGAAGCAAGGAAAAAGAAATATTCTCATTGCAAACTGATAATTCAGTTAAGGATGAAACAATAACCAAAAGAGGCAAACAGGTAACTCAGCTTGTATTATTGATTGGAGTCTTTGCGGTGATGCTTCTCATTATAGTATTTGCGCTGCTTAAACTGCGCAAAGTCAACCTGAAATTAGCCGAGAATAATCTCACGATCCAACACAATCTTGAAGAAAAGGAATGGTTACTAAAAGAAATTCATCACAGAGTCAAAAACAACTTGCAAATTGTTTCGAGTTTGCTGACTTTGCAAACCCGTTATATAAAAGATGAAAGTGCAATTAGTGCAATACACGACAGTCAGGAAAGAGTGCAGGCAATTTCTATTCTACATCAGGAAATTTACCGCAGTGATATTCTGAAAGAAATTCCTGCAACAGATTATTTTGATAAACTTATAGCAGGAATACAATCAACATTTGATCCTGCACAAACAATCCAACTCAAGGCAGTATTTGATCCAAAGATGTTGGATGTTGACCAACTCTTACCCCTGGGCTTGATGCTAAATGAGTTGCTAACCAACGCATACAAATACGGAGCGACTCATCCCAATCCATCTGTTGAAGTTTCATTTTGGTCTAATGAACTTGATTTTGAATTAAGTGTTAAGGATAATGGTATAAAAGAAGTTGATCTGAAAAGTCTGGAAAAATCAGAAACATTGGGAATGAAATTAATTCAAATTTTTGCTAAAAAAATGAAAGCAAATGTATCACTGGCAAACAACAAAGGATTTTCCGTTTCTGTCAGAGGCAATTTCAAATCCTCGCCTAAAAATTGATTGTGGAAAAAACAAGTATCATATTAATTGTTGAAGATGAGCCTATCATTGCTGAAGACATCAAGGGTCATCTATTAGACGCAGGATTTTTAAATATCGAGGTAGCTCATGACTTCAATGAAGCAATGATCAACCTGAGTAGCCAGGAAATTGATTTTGTCCTGATCGATGTTGTATTGGACGGAGGCAAAGACGGAATTGAATTGGCTAAAAAAATAAATGCGGAATATCACATTCCTTTCGTTTACATTACCTCCAACGCAGATTCAAAAACCATAGAAGAAATTGGCCAAACTTATCCAGTTGGATATGTGTTGAAACCCTTTCAAGGAAGAGAAATTCTTGCATCTATTCAAATAGGTTATTCGCTCTACTATAAATTCATTGCTCCGGAAAAAGATTTAAACTTTGAAAAATTAGAGCGGAACTTTAGCACTGATCTAACTGAAAAAGAAAAAGAAGTTTTGGCTAAAATGCTTGCTGGAAAAAGCAACAAAACCATTGCCGATGAGCTTTTCGTCAGTATCAATACGATCAAAACACATCTCAAAAATATTTTCATCAAGGCCGATGTGAAATCGCGCTCAGAGTTAATTGTAATTTGCAACAGAAACTAAAATCACCCCTTCGGGTGAAAACGGAGGAATGGTAGCACACTAGATTTGCTTCAAATTCTATCCTATGTCATCTAAAATCTTACTTTCAATTTTAATGCTGTTTTCTTTGGCTGGAAAAAGTCAATCCTGGCAAACCCAAAAATTTACCGAACTAAACTTTAATTTCGAAGTGCAGTTCCCCGGCGCGCCAACAATCGAAAAAAATAGCACAGCCACTGATACAACAATCAAGATGAACGCTACTTATAGTGGCGTCACCTACTATTTGATTGCAACTAAAACTAAAAGCACAGATGGCGCAGCAACAGCGTGCACAAACGCAATGAATAGCACCATTTCGAAAGCAAAAACTGTGGAGTTAAATTCGGCAAGCACAGTTGGAGGTATCAAAAGCACACAGGTAAAATACATTTCTCAAAAAGATGTTTACGTAAACAGTCAATGGCTCTCATCCGGGAATGTTGTTTATCAACTCATGACTCTTAAAATGAAAGAATATGGTGATCTTACAATGACCGAAAAATTTTTTGGATCATTTAAACCTGGTACCCAAAACCCTCGCGTAGTGGTCCCTGCCATTAATTCTACATCTCAATTTAAAGTCAATGACAGAGTAGAAGTTCTTTATGTAGCAGACGGCAAGTACTATAAAGGAACTGTTCTTAACATCAATTCAAATGGTACCTATCGCGTAACGTATGATGGTTACGCCAGCACGTATGATGAAGATGTAACGGCTGATCGCATGCGCACATTTACAGAGACCACAAATGTTAGTTCAACAAATTCGACAAACACAAACTCAAGTGGACAATATGCCGTAAATGATCGCGTGGAGGTACTTGATGCATCACAAAACAAGTGGTTCGGAGCTATTATACTAAAGGTTAATTCGGACGGTACTTATCTGGTTGCTTATGATGGTTATGCTGATACGTATGATGAGACTGTTCCAGCTTCAAAAATTCAAGCTCCTACTACCGCAACTACTACGGATAAAATTCCTTATGTAAAAGCCGTAAAAGGACAAACAATTTCATTTACTGGAAACTTAAGTACTGGTTCCATTCTTGAAGATCTTGAATGGGCAGAGTCAAGCTCAATGGCATGCTGGCCTGGAATCAGAAATGTTGAGTTTGAAGGAAATCATGTAGGCTACTGGTTTGATCTTCCAAAAAAATCAATTGTAAGAATCACGGTTACTCCAAAAAGTTCGAAGACACGAATTAATATCTATGGATATTCAGGATTTGATTTTAAAAAATTACCACCTGAAGTATCGCGTTGCACAACGTGTGAAGCGTCACACCCAACCTGGATTGGTGAACCCAATTTATCAGAACCCGCACAACCGCAAACGATAGAGTTTAATGCAACAACCAGACATAACTTTGTTTATTTCGCCGTTGCCGGTGCACGCGGAGTTACAAGTGGTGAATACACAGTAACAATCGAATTAATTTAAAATTGAATTTTATGAAAAATACTTTCTTCTTAATATCACTGATTTGGATAATCACTTCTTGCGGATCTAAATCTGATTCTGAACTTTTGATTGGTACCTGGAAAGAAGATGAATTTATTTATCTCTCAGATCTAACACCCGTTTTGCCATATGATGAATTTGGATATGAAACATCAATAAACACATATGACGGCAAAAATAAAAGTGGTCATAGTATCTGGTATGGTTCACCTTCCGAAACATATACCTCAACCTATACGCTGGATGAAGCAACTAAAAAACTTACCACATTAGATGAATATGGTGAAATTGTTTACGACTATAATTTCCCGGATGAAAACACACTTGTTTTAACTTATACAATGGACAGTAAAATGCGCAAGGCAACTTATACCCGTCAAAATCAAGGTGAGTAGTTTTTGTTAAGACAGAATGTGATTATATTTGGAACAAAGCTCTAAACTATGCTGCGTTCACTTCTGATTTCCTCCTGCTTCCTCTGCGTTAATTTTGTCCATTCACAAGTATTTAATGTAGGCTACACAAATGAGGCCTTTAAAAATCTTTTCACAAACGGCATTACTTACATTAAAACCGGGAACGCATTTTTTGACAGCGTAATGGTTAGACGTTTGGATGAACATTGGAAAGTTTCTTCTTACTCAGTGATTGAACGCTATAAAGAGCCTGATCAAAAATCAACAGCACTTTTTATAACACATCAAAAACCGATTCGCGACAATCAGCAGGATCGCAAAAATGATGGTATTATAGTACTAATGCCAGCTAAATATTTTGATGAAGGAGCAGACTACGAGCACGATCCGGTAGACATGTCCAAAACACTGGGCTATATGTTCTTCAACGGTTTTCATGACATTATCAATCAAAAAGATGAATATCGCTATTTGAAAATGATGCTTGTTCCGATCAACGAAGGTCTATCAATTATCAATGAAAAACAATTCTACGATCTGGAAGATATTCTGAATACAAATGTGAGTAATGCAATTATTGAAAAGCACAAAGGTTTGGTTGGGAACACCCTCATTATTCACCGTGATCAAATTGTTCATACAATCGATATCGAAAAAGTAAAATCTTCCGGAATCCGTTACAGACTGCTTGCTGACGCTGAATACAAAGAGGTTATCGAAAAAGAAGATCCGAATCATTATATGCTTTATTTCGGCAATAATAAATTCACAGAATTATCCCTGATCAGAATTCAAACCGGCGAAATTATTTACACCAAACACTTTCACAACGATGTCGTTTCTATTCCTAAAAAAGAGTTGAAATCTATTTTTGTTTTTTTTAAATAGTTAATTTGTGAGGTGCTGTGTCACAGAGTTTCTCAAAGAAGCACTAAGAACACAAAGTAATTTTAGGATTGATCAAAATTTAAAGTAACTAAAGCCTTTGTGAAACTTCCTTTCTCTTTGTGTTGCTTTGTGGAATAGCCTTTCAGTAAACCCTGCCTCATAATATAATTGCAAACATTTCACCGCAAAGTCGCAGAGGACGCAGAGAAAAAACTATTTCTTATTCTCCTTATACTCATAGTTGAAAGTGATTTGTTTGTCTGATTCTGGTTCTGTTTTTTCAGGTGATTCCGGAATGATTAAAGTGTCTTCTTTCCAATATTCGTGTTCGTATTCAAGACCCAATTCTTCTTCTATTTCGTAACGCAATTTTTGCGGCTGTGGTCCGCTGTATTTATACAACACGGCAACAATCAAACCCGAAAATAAACCAAGCGCATGACCTTCCCACGAGATATCTGCAGATGTTGGAAAGATTCCCCAAACCATACTGCCGTAAAGAAAAATGACAAACAAAGAAACTGCGGCAACGCGCATATTTTTTCTGAAAAATCCGCTAAAAACTAAAAACGAAGTAAGTCCGTAAATCACTCCACTCATGCCAATGTGATACGATTCACGCGCAAGCAACCACATACCCATTCCAGTCATGAAATAAATGATCAGAAAAGCTTGTGTTGCGATCGTCCGATAGTTATAAAAAAGCAGCCAGGTAAGCACAAATGCGGGAACAGAGTTATTAATGAGATGACCAAAATCGGCTGTGCTGTGAATAAAGGGTGCAGCTAAAATTCCAATCAGTCCTTTTACATGCAATGGATAGATTCCAAATTTGTACAAATCAAGATCGAGTGCAAGATTTAAAACATGCACAAACCACATGACAAAAACCAAAAGGAAGGAAATGAAAAGCGCAATGCGCGCTATTTTTTTTTCGAGCATGATAAAGGCTGAGCAAATTTTCTGCCGCAACGATTTTGCTGACTGATTGTCACCAAACAAGAAGATTCAATGACTATTCGACGGTTACGGATTTGGCAAGATTACGCGGTTGATCTACGTTACATCCTCTCATCACAGCGATGTAGTATGAAATTAACTGGAAAGGAATTGTCGCCAGAATTGGCACAAGTATTTCATCTGCCTCCGGAATTTCAATTACGTATTCTGCAACATCTTTTACAGCAGTGTCGCCTTCCGTTACAATTGCAATGATTCTTCCTTTACGTGCTTTTACTTCCTGAATATTGGAAACTACTTTTTCGTAATTAGGCCCTTTTGTTGCAATTACAAATACCGGCATGTTTTCATCAATCAATGCAATTGGACCATGCTTCATTTCAGCTGCCGGATATCCTTCTGCATGGATATATGAAATCTCTTTCAATTTTAACGCACCTTCCAACGCAATCGGGAATGAACTTCCGCGTCCTAAATAAAGTGCGTTGTGAGCGTCTTTGTATTCTGTTGCAATTTCTTTAATGCGATCTGCACTCAGCAATAATTTTTCAATCTTTTTTGGAAGGGCTTCCATTTCATCCAACAATGCCTGAAAGCGTCGTGGTGAAATTGTATTGCGTTTTTTGGCAATCATCATCGCCAGCATCGCCAACAATGTGACTTGCGTAGTAAATGCTTTCGTAGATGCTACTCCAATTTCAGGACCCGCGTGTGTGTATGAACCACCGTGCGTAATGCGTGAGATAGAACTTCCAACTACATTTACAATTCCTAAAATAGTTGCACCCATGTCTTTTGACATTTTAAGCGCAGCCAAGGTATCTGCTGTTTCACCTGATTGTGAAATTGCAATTACAACATCATCTTTTCGTATGATTGGGTTCCGGTATCTGAATTCACTTGCATACTCAACCTCAACCGGAATGCGTGCAAGATCTTCAATATAATATTCACCTACTAAACCAGCATGCCATGATGTTCCGCACGCAATGATGATAATGCGGTTTGCATTGGCTATCTGATCTTCGTATTGCTTTAATCCACCTAATGTAATCCAGCCTTCTTTGGCATTTAACCTTCCTCTGAAACTATCATGAATTGCGCGTGGCTGCTCATGAATTTCTTTCAACATAAAATGATCATACCCGCCGCGCTCAAGTTCTTCAAGCTGCATTGAAAGTTCAGTGATTTCAGGAGATACTTCTTTATTGTGAATAGAGATAATACGCAATCCATCCTTACGATCAATGATTGCTATTTGCTCATCTTCCAAATAAACAACGTTTTTGGTGTACTCAATTATTGGTGTTGCATCTGATGCTAAGTAATATTCGTCATCTCCTAAACCAACAACCAGGGGACTACTTTTTTTAGCCGCAATTAATTTGTTTGGCTCATCTTTGGAAACAATAACAATTGCATACGCACCGTGCACTTCATTCAATGCCATGCGCAAAGCTTCAACCAAATCAACTTTGTATTTTGATTTTATTTCTTCAATTAAATGCACCAGAACCTCTGTATCAGTTTCACTTTTAAAGGTGTGGCCGCGCTTAATTAATTCCTTCTTTAGAACATCATAGTTTTCAATAATTCCATTGTGAACCAAAACCATTCTTCCGTCACCAGATGCATGTGGATGCGCATTGATATCATTTGGCAGGCCATGGGTTGCCCAGCGTGTATGGCCTATTCCTAAAGTACCAGCAGTTGATTTACCTTCAACAAAGGCAACCAGATCCTGTACTTTTCCCTGTCTTTTATAGACATTCAAATCGGTTCCGTTTTCAAGTAATGCAACACCCGCGCTGTCATAACCACGATATTCCAAACGGCTTAATCCTTTAATTAAAACCGGATAAGCTTTTTTATTTCCAATGTATCCTACAATGCCACACATATTCTTCTAATAATTGCTGTACGTAACTTCTAATCTTGGTTTTTCTTTTAGCGTTGTTTCTGAACCGTTGAATACTATTCGTTCAATTGTTGAACCAAAGAAACTTGTACTATATATTCTGTATCCCAGTAAACTTCTGGTTCCATTTAGCATTCCCGCAACTTCACGTGTTATTAAAAATCTGAATTCCTTATTGATGTCATCGTAGGCAATGGCAGCATTTCCAGAGTTAAAATCTACCGTTAATTCAGAGAGTTTTGAGTCGATTATTTTTGCAATGATCAAAGCTTTTGAAGGATGAAAAACATCCGATCCAAAATCCTGAACTGGCAAAACAAGAACAGCTTTGTTGATGATTTTTGGATCCCAGTTTCCAAGAGAGTCATAATTAAAATCCATGATATACGGAATTTCAATCACACCACGGATGGCTGATCCCTGAACATAAAAAGCTTCTTTTCCTTTTGAAGGGTCATTCAAAGTCGCTTCAACATCTGTTCCGGTTCTGTCGAATTTAATATCGTTGTAACGCGCGCAAGAACTATTAAATTCAAACTGATATTCTTTCAAAACATTGTCAGCCGCGTTATGGAAATAGAGTGTAAGATTAGACACTGAATTCTCCATTACAAAATAAAGTATGGTTCCCAATCCAGGTGTTAATGCACTGCCGTCAACTTTGATATAAAGTCCTTTGAGGTACGATGTAAACGCATTATCATCAGCCAAATCACCATTTTCACTTGCATTGATCAATTCAGTTCCAAATGCAGGATCCAACTTTAATCTCAAATGTGCAGGAACTGCAACATCACCGACAATGGGTTGTAAAACTATGTCCGGCGTCATAGTAGCAGATCCGCTTTCGACCAAATTGGTGCCCGTAATCGTTGGACTATCAAATGCGTAATATTCCTGATCATCACGAGTTAGCGAATTTGAGATCTTATAAACCTCAAAAGTCATCGGCTGAAGATTTGCATAGTAATTGATGCTGGCATAGCGCAATGAAAGCACAACAGAATCAACAACCATCACAGCACTCGAACTGTCTTTTAATTTCGGATTATTAGATGATAAGCGTAATTGTGTAACTATACCGCAATCCACTTTTCCAAAATCAGGATCGACATATGAACCTAATAAGTTAACCGCTGTCTCATCGGTCTCTATGCTGTCTACCTTTTCAGAATACGTCACAAGCGTAAACGTATCCGTTGTCATCAGATTTAATGAGCCGTCTTCCAGACCATCACCAATGTTGGTGGGATCCTTTTTACAGGCAGTTAGCGTTAGGATTGCTATAAAAAAAGTAGCGGAAAGTTTAAAAACCTTCCGCTGACTTGTTATTTGAAATTTTTCTGTCATTTAATCTATACAACGAGTTCTTCTATAATCTGATCGTAAAATTCATCTATAGGCTTAACGAAAGATTCTTCAGGATAGTATTCAAGGCATGGAACTCCAGCTTTACGAATAACAGTTTTTAACTCTGCACTCACATCCGGACTTCCAAGTACTACTCCATCAGAAACTTTAATAGCGGCTTCGTTCAAAGCATTAAAATCTGCTTTTTTCAAAGATGCTACCGTAGCCTCATCAAAGCCGTCAAATTTAAGTTTTTCGGCAAATTTGCTATCCCAATTTTTGTTAAATGGATTGTTATAGACTGAATAAACAACTTTAGCGTCAGCAAAGTGGGGATCGTTGTGGTATAAACGCTTGATATAAAGAGGCGCCAGCGCCGACATCCATCCATGACAATGAATGATATCCGGTTTCCAACCCAATTTTTTTACAGTTTCAAGAACTCCGCGCCCAAAAAACATGGCGCGCTCATCGTTATCGGTATGATAGGCTCCTTTGTCATCGCAAACAGTTGTTTTACGACGGAAAAAATCTTCATTATCAATAAAATAAACCTGGATTTTTGCTTGCGGAACAGAAGCCACTTTAATAATCAGTGGATGATCCACATCATTAATAATCAAATTCATTCCCGACAGACGGATCACCTCGTGAAGCTGGTGTCTGCGCTCATTAATACAACCATAACGCGGCATAAAAGCACGAATCTCTTTTCCGGCTTCCTGAATTCCTTGAGGGAGCTTTTTTGAGATGACTGATAATTCGGTGTTAGGTAAAAAAGGGGAAATTTCTTGCGAAATAAAGAGGATTCGTTTTTTTTCCATAAAGGAGTTTAACATTGAATAGTTAGCAAAATTACGAAAAATAAAGGACAAATTCAAGGTAAAAAGATAGATTTGCCGGTTTGCCCTATTCCATTAGCCAATAATCAACGTGCAAGTATTCTCCACAGCCGCCCAGTTAATGGGCTTTATCGCCAACCTAAGGAAAGTAAATCCAGACTTCATTTTAGGCTTTGTGCCAACTATGGGAGCGCTGCATGAAGGTCACATGAGTCTGATAAAAGAGGCCAAACGTAAAGCTGATCTGGTAGTTTGTTCCGTTTTTGTTAATCCTACGCAATTCAATGATGCAAAAGATCTTGAAAAATATCCACGCACCCTTGAAGCAGATCTCAAGCTATTAGAAGAAAACGGATGCGATTTTGTCTATACACCTCAGGTAGAAGACATCTATCCAAATGGTTTGGATGAGCCTTACGAAATCAATTTTGCAGGACTGGATGAGGTAATGGAAGGTAAATTCAGGCCCGGTCACTTTAAAGGAGTAGCTCAGGTAGTCGAGCGATTTTTCAGAATTGTAAATCCTGATAAAGCCTTTTTTGGAAGAAAAGATTTTCAACAAACCGCGATTATAAAACATCTCGTCAAAGTAAAATCCTTGCCCATTGAAATTTGTATCGTAGAAACTTCAAGAAGTAAAGATGGATTGGCGCTCAGTTCAAGAAACACAAGGCTTTCAGATGAGCAGTTGAAAGAAGCATTGATTATTTATAAAACGCTTATAAACGCAAAAGAGTTGATCAAAACAGCACCGACTGTAGCTATCCTCAAAGAAAAACTCATCTCCTTTTTCAATCAGGGAAACCTTAAACTGGAATATCTCGAGATTGTAGACGATGATACCCTTCAACCTATAAATAACACTCAATCATCTTGCACTTGTTGCATTGCGGCTTTTTGTGGTCCTGTTCGCTTAATAGATAATATGTCTTTGAAAGCGTAGTATGAACTTTCAATCGCTTATATTATACTGCATATTCTTCTTTTCAGGGTGTTTGACCGTTCAGGCTCAAAATCCTAATTCAACCAGTAAGCAGCGTCAAGAGCTGGATCTTTACTTTGAAAAAGGAATAGCCAGCAATGAACGCACACAAGATTCTGTCCAATTCTACATAAGGCTTATAGATCAAGTACAAACCACCGATCCTATCAAGGGCTATTATAAATCGGCATTGAACTACTCGCATGCATTTAGTCTTGAAAACATCGAGGAAACAGGGAGATTTGGTTTTTCTATGCTGGATTGGTCCAGTCAGGCAAATGAGGCTTGTTTTATAGCAGATTCCTATGAGTGCATTGCGCTATATTATCGGGAAATCAGCATGCCTGACAGCGCGACACATTATTTTGAACTGGCTCTTAAAACCGCTCGTGACATCAGTGATGCCGATCGGATTCAAAGTATCCTCACCAATTATTCTAACCTATTAATCAAGCAAGGCAAAAAAGATGAGGTACTAGCCTATGCGATGAATGCGATTGAACGTGACAGTATATTCAACAAGAAAAAAAATCAGGCAAGCTATTATCATTTACTTGGAAACATCTATTTGTATTCTGGCGATTATCCGAATGCACTTAATGCCTATCAAATTGCTTACAAAGGATTCGAATCCAAACAACAAATTCTGAAGATGATTAAAGTGCTTAACAATATTGGATTGGTCTATTCAGCCATTGACAATTTGGAAATGGCAAAAAAATCATACCTGGATGTTATTTCACTGGCCACATCACACGACCTGGAAAAACAAAAAATCTCTGCCTTGATTAATTTAGGCGCAGTATATCTTGAGTTGGAAGATTTTGAAATGAATCGAAAAATGCTGGAAGAAGCACTTCATCTTTCAACAAAATATAACAGCTACAAATTTCAAGGATCAATTCAGAATAATTTGGGTAACCTGGCTTATTATCAAGGGGATTATGCACTTGCTTTAAATCATTTCTCAAATGCGCTAGCCATTAATATTTCACGAGACGATAAACATGAACAAGCACTTTGTCTTTCCAACAAAGGCTGGGCGTATCTCATGCTCAATAATAAAGCACTCTGTTTTGAGTCATTTAATGAAGCCTTAAATCTGGCAACTTCTATTCAATCTGCAGAAAAAAGAATGATGGCGTTGGAAGGTCTTGCCGACGCTTCTGAATATTTTGGCAACTACAAAGACGCACTCTTCTACAAAAACAAATATGTTGCATTGAAGGATAGTTTGCTCGGCGAAAAATCAAAAAACAAAATTGCCGAGCTACAGACACTTTATGAAAGTGAAAAAAAAGAAAATGAGATTAAAGATTTGAAACAAGAACAAGCGTACAACTCACTCACTATTCGGGAAAATGAACTTCAAATTAGCAGACTAAACTGGCAGCGTTTTGCTTTGGCTTCAGTCATCTTCCTTATGATCCTGGTTGCATACGTCAGCTGGCGATCAATAAAAACTAAAAAAGAACTTGAAAAAAATCAAGCAATAATTCGCGAGCGCGAAAAAGGCATTCAAGCAGTATTCGACGCAACAGAAGAGGAGCGTCAGCGCATTGCAAAAGATCTGCATGACGGAGTTGGTCAACAAATGAGCGGGCTAAAATTAGCATGGCAAAATCTTACCATCTCTTCTAAAAATCTAAGCGAAGAAGAGAAAAATAAACTTCATGAATTATCAAAAATTCTAGACACAACCGCTGCCGACGTCAGAGACATTTCACACCGCATGATGCCAAAGGTGCTTGAAGCGTTTGGCCTTGTGCCGGCAATTGATGAGATGCTTGAAAAATCATTCAGTCTTTCAGAAATCAAATACGAATTTGAACATTATAATTTTGATCAGCGACTGCCTAAAAAAACAGAACTTGCTCTTTTCAGAATTTGTCAGGAGCTGATCAATAATATTATCAAACACGCCAACGCTAATTTTGTCTCAATTCAATTATTCAAAAATCAAAATCAATTAATATTAATTGTAGAAGATAACGGCAAGGGAATTAAGAATGATGCCAGGCCAGAAGGTCATGGTTTGCTCAATATCAAATCACGTTTAAATACCATTAACGGGCAAGTAAATTATGAAGGAAGTCAAGGGGCTGGTACAACGGCTACAATCCGAATTTTATTAAGCTAATAAGTTTTGTTTGCAGCCAATATACAAGGACAGCATATAAATCAGTGATAATTCGTCAAACAATATTCTACTAATTTCGCTAAATTTCAGAGCCTTTTTAATTTCCAAATTTAGTGTGAAACTTACCACATCAATCATATTACTTTTCAGCGCAAGCTCATTGTTTTCATTTGAAACCAACTATGCTGACAGCATGTTTGAAAAGGCCAAAGAGCAACGGGGCAAGCAGGCAATAAACTTCATGCTTGACAATTTTTTTTCTGTCTTTATCAAAAATCACGAAGACGGAACCCGTTGGATGCAAACTTGCCTGACCTATTCCAGACAAACAGGCGACAAGAAACTCATTGGTCGCAGCCATTTGAGTTTGGGTACCACGTTTTACATGCGCGGCGACTATCCACAGTGTCTTGAAAATTATCAAACTGCTCTGGATATTTTTGAGGCATTAAATGACAAATCATTGATTGGACGAACATGCAATGAATTCTCTGTCTACTGGCGCAAGCAAAAACTTTTTGAAAAGGGATTGGAATATTTAGATCGCTCCTATCAATTGTGCACGGAGTGTAAAGACACCGGTTGCGTTGAAACCTCGTTGAATAATCGTGCGGTGATTTATGAAATGATGGGTAGATATGACGACGCTATACGGTACTATAAAAAAGCAGAAGACATTGCGGTGGCTTCAAATAATCAGACCGGGTTGGCTTATATCTATACCGACTGTGCGGAATGTTATCGCCTGAAAGGAAATTCAGATTCATCGATGATCCAAATTAATCGTTCCATTGAAATTATGAGCTCCCTTCAAAATTTTCAGGGTCTTGCAATGAATCTCATTAACAAAGCAGCTCTGTTTGCAGAAGAGAAGCGATACGACGAAGCCATCGCAACTTATCTTGAATGCATTGAACTTTCTGAAAAATTAAAGTACACCGATCTTCAAAAAAACGCACACGCACAATTGGGCAAGACGTTCGCAGAATCCGGTGACTTTGAAAAATCATTTTATCACATGGATCGCAGTGCTTTTCTGCATGACAGCATTATGAATGTTGAAAAAATACGCTCACTTTCTGAGATGGAAGTAAAATACGAGACTGAGAAAATTGAAAACGATTTATTGGCAGAAAAACAAGTGCGCACTGAATCTGAACTAAAACTAGCCAACCGCAATAAGTGGCTAATTGGTTTAGGCGGTTTCTTTACAGCGTCCATATTTCTTGTGCTGTTTTTATATCAACGAAAATCAAGTCGTGCAAAAGCCGAAAAAGATGAAGCCATTATTGCTGAACGTGAAAAAGGAATTCAAGCTGTTTTTGATGCCACTGAAGAAGAGCGCCAGCGTATTGCGAAAGATCTCCACGACGGCATTGGTCAGCAAATGAGCGGACTCAAACTGGCCTGGCAAAATCTCACCATATCTTCCAAAAATCTCAGTGAAGAAGAAAAAAATAAGTTGCACGAATTATCAAAAATTCTGGATTCAACTGCAGCAGATGTGCGCGACATTTCACACCGCATGATGCCTAAAGTTTTAGAAGCATTTGGTCTGGTGCCGGCTATTGAAGAGATGCTTGAAAAGTCATTCAAACTTTCTGAAATCAAATACGAATTTGAACATTACAATTTTGATCAACGCTTGCCTAAAAAAACAGAGATTGCACTTTTCAGAATCTGCCAGGAACTCATCAACAACGTGATCAAACATGCCAATGCCAATTTTGTTTCCATTCAGTTATTCAAAAATCAAAATCAACTAATTTTAATTGTAGAAGACAACGGAAAAGGAATTCAGCAAAACGAAAAACAAGACGGTCATGGTCTGCTCAATATCAAGTCACGTTTGAATACGATCAATGGCCAAGTGAATTATGCTGCTAGTGAAAACGCGGGAACAACTGCTACTATTAGGGTGTTGATGGGTTGAAAAAGGTTGATGGGTTGAGGGTTGATAGTTGAGGGTTGAAGATGTATGTGAGTTCATAGGTTTGGATTTTTGAAATTTGTATTTGTAATTTATCTATTCTGTTATCTTTGAAGTGACAGATTACCCTTTCATGCCTCAAAAACGAATTCTTCTGGTTGATGATCATCAGCTCATCATTGATGGACTGCGTGGTTTTATTGAAGCCAATTCTGCTTATACTGTAGTGGGTGAAGCCAATACGGGAACAGATGCGGTAAAGCTTGCTGGTGTTCTAAATCCGGATGTTATTCTAATGGATATTGAAATGCCGGAAATGTCGGGTATTCAAGCCAGCGAAGAAATCAAACGAAATTTTCCGCACATCAAAATCATCATTGTTTCTATGCACAATGAAAAACAGTTGATCAAAAAATTGATTGATCAAGGTGCAGATGGTTATCTTCTAAAAAATTCGCAGCAAAGTGAGGTGATGGATGCCATTGAAAAAGTCCTGAAGAATCAACCGTACTTTTCGCAAGATGTAACACTATCGTTGCTTGATAAATCTCAGTCCAAAATTGGTCACTCAGCAGAACCAATGAGTGAATTGCAGTTGACTGATCGCGAAACGGAGATTTTAAAACTCGTTTCTCAAGGCATGACCAACAAAGAAATCGGTGATACGCTGAATATTTCACACCGCACCGTTGATACACACCGCACCAATCTCATGAAAAAATTAGATGTGACCAATGTTGCAGGCTTGATTCGCTTTGCCTTTAAAAATGGATTGATTCAATAAATCCTCATCTATCGAAAGTTGGCTTAAGTCTAATTTTTCGCCCAAGACTACATTAATCTCACAAAAACACTAATTTTGACACTTATTCAAAAATTGAAACCAAATTTTCTATGTCATACTTATTTACTTCCGAATCAGTTTCTGAAGGACATCCGGACAAAGTTGCGGATCAAATCTCAGATGCACTTATTGACAATTTTCTTGCGTTTGATCCAGACAGCAAGGTAGCTTGTGAAACACTTGTGACTACTGGTCAGGTGATTCTTGCAGGTGAAGTAAAATCAAAAGCTTATTTAGATGTTCAGGAAATTGCGCGTGGAGTAATCCGCAAAATCGGATACACCAAATCTGAATACATGTTTGAAGCTAATTCATGCGGTGTGCTTTCAGCTATCCATGAGCAATCGGCAGATATCAATCAAGGTGTTGAGCGCAAGAAAAAAGAAGATCAAGGTGCTGGTGACCAGGGAATGATGTTTGGTTATGCAACCAACGAAACTCCAAACTATATGCCGCTTGCATTGGATTTGGCACACGCTATTCTTTTGGAACTTGCAGCTTTGAGAAGAGAGAATAAACAAATTAAATATTTGCGTCCTGATGCAAAATCACAAGTAACTTTAGAGTACAACGACAAAAATCAACCAGTACGAATTGATGCAATCGTTGTTTCTACACAACACGATGATTTTGACACAGAGCCAAAAATGTTGGCTAAGATTAAAAAAGACATCGTTGATATTTTGATTCCGCGCGTTAAAAAGAACTATCCTAAATACGCGAAATTGTTCAATGATAAAATTGCTTACCACATTAACCCAACTGGTAAATTCGTGATTGGTGGACCACACGGAGATACTGGTTTGACCGGAAGAAAAATCATCGTAGATACGTATGGTGGAAAAGGTGCTCACGGTGGTGGTGCTTTCTCTGGAAAAGATCCTTCGAAAGTAGACCGCTCTGCTGCATACGCTACACGTCACATTGCAAAAAACTTAGTTGCTGCAGGTGTTTGTTCAGAAGTATTGGTACAAGTTTCATACGCAATTGGTGTTGCAAAACCAATGGGAATTTACATCAATACTTACGGAACATCAAACGTAAAAATGACGGATGGTGAAATTTCAAAAGTGGTAGAAAAAGTATTTGACATGCGTCCTTACTTCATCGAACAACGTTTGAAACTAAGAACTCCAATGTATAGCGAAACTGCTGCTTACGGACACATGGGCCGTAAAAACGAAACGGTTACTAAAACTTTCACAATGCCTGATGGCAAAAAGAAAACCTTGAAAGTTGAATTGTTTACATGGGAAAAATTAGACTATGTTGACAAAGTGAAAGCAGCATTCAAATTGAAAAAATAAGTTCGAATTCATTTTATAAAAAATCCCTCTTCAAAATTTGGTGAGGGATTTTTTTTTGCAACCATTCAGTTAAGTCAAGATACTTTTTTACCTAAAAGGCTTTGATAAATTTTAACGATGTAGCACCTTGTGCCTCAATGCACCTGAAGATATATACGCCTTCAACAAGTTCATCCAGATTAATTTGATTGATGCCAGAAATCAAAAAACCTTGACCAACTAGTTCTCCTTGCATTGAAAACAAGAAATAAGCGAGGTCGTTTGGGTAGGGTGAATTCACAGAGATAAAATTGTCATCAGGATTCTGATATAAAATAATAGCGGGTTCATTTTTGTAATCTTTTTCATGAATCGCCAACGGATCATTTTTTACACATCGAATGGCAAATCCAAATGCCTTGGGATCATCATTCGATGTAGTTGAAGAATTACCAGCATGAATATCGCAATCCCAGGCACCATTCGTTCCTTGAGTAGTGCTCCACATATCCGAAACTAAATTCATGTCATTAAATGTGCCTATTAAATTTCGGTTTCCATTTCCTACACTCGTAAATCCTGATTCATTTGTTGCGTCAGAATTCGGCGCGTTCCAATGTGCAGAACCAGTTTCCTTTAGTTTGCTACCTGCTATACTTGATCCGCCGAGGTAATTAATCAGTATGTTGAATTCAGAAATTGCCGGCACGTGATAATTCACAGGACAAACATTTCTGGAATCTGTTGCCACCCAACCCGTATATAAACGACCATAAATTGGTGCTAAACTCTCAATCCCATTGTATGACCACTGATATATTGGATTCGTTTCGGAAGTAATCACCAAGTTAAGAGGTACGGTTGTAGGAATTAAATCTCCATTGGCAAAGTGCGTTGTCTGTAAACTCTGTTTGAGCCAGGTTTGTGTGCCAATCACAACGGTGTCATACGAATTACCGTCAGCATCAAATACAGGCTGTGCAGGGGTTGTTAGTGATACAAAAGTCAAACAAATGACAAGCATTTTTTTAACCCTTGAAATTGGATTCGTGCAGTTGTTGCCTTTCTTGAAGGTCAACATTTCAACTAAACCAAAGTAATTTTTCTCCAGAACTGCCATAACCTATCATGTAAGATTAGATATCCCTCTCATTTCAAAAGATATCATTGTAGAAAGGTAACGCTATTTTGCCGAACCATGAGCCTTGCTTCTTTTCCGCAGGCAATCGCGCGATTATCATCCACATGTCCAGCCGGGAAGTTAAAACACACCGGGAAATTATAGGGCGCAACAATCTCTGAAATAACTTCCTCCACATTTTTTCCAAAAGGAATTTCAGTGTCTTTGATGTTTGTCATTCCTCCTACAAGAAGGCCTGCTAACTTTTGAAGTTTGCCGGATTTTTTAAGTGAATACAGAATTCTATCAATCGCATAAATGTGTTCACCAATATCTTCAATGAATAAAATTTTACCGTCCGTAGTCAAATCCGAATTGGTTCCAATGAGTGAATAAAGAATAGACAGATTTCCACCTACTACAACTGCCTTTGCTTCACCTGCCCGATTGTATTTTGATGGTGTAATTTCGTATTTATTTTCTTTCCCATTCAATACATTCACCAATGATTGTAATGCCTCTGCCGAATTGGATTGAAAATTCAGCGGCACACTTGCGTGCAACGTTGGCAGATTAAAATGCGTGTGGATGTGATTATGAAAAACGGTAATGTCGCTGAAACCAATAATCAGTTTTGGTCTTTTCACAAATTTCGTAAAATCCAGATCGTCTATAATTCTGACTGAACCATAACCGCCTCTTGCACACAAAATAAAATCAAGCGAGTCATCATCTAACGCTGCCTGAAAATCTGCAAGTCTTTCAGCATCTGTTCCAGAGAAATAATTGTGCTGACCTAAGACATGTTTTGCAAGCGATACTTCAAATCCATTTTTCTCAAAAAATTCAACGGCAAAATCAATACACGCTTTATCAATAACTTTTGCAGGAGCTGTGATGTGGATTTTTTTACTCATGCAGGAATTGTTTTTAGATGTGCATTGGTGAATACTTCGTGTTTCATGGGGGCCTTATTGTCAAAGGGCCAAACAAAGATAAATCCTTTTAATTAACAATCCCAAACAAACCCTATCTTTGCTGAGTTATTTGAACGATTACATGAGCAAACAAAAATATACCGTAACCGCTGCCCTGCCTTATGCAAATGGGCCGCTTCACCTGGGTCACATTGCAGGAGTTTATTTACCGGCTGACATTTTTGTGCGGTTTATGCGCATGAAAAAAGAAGATGTTTTGTTTGTGTGTGGCAGTGATGAACACGGCGCTGCTATTACCCTACGTGCAAAAAAAGAGAACAGCACTCCGCAGGCAATCGTGGACAAATACCATACAATCAATAAAAAAGCCTTTGCTGATTTCAATATCTCTTTTGACATTTATTCACGTACGTCTAATCAGATTCACCATGAAACTGCGCAAGATTATTTCAAAAAATTAAACGCCAACGGAAGTTTTGTAGAAAAGACAACCGAACAATATTACGATACCGAATTCAAACAATTTTTAGCCGATAGATACATTACCGGAACTTGCCCAAAATGCGGCAATGACAATGCTTACGGCGATCAATGTGAAAAATGTGGATCAGCTTTAAGTCCGACTGATTTGATTAATCCGGTTTCTACTTTGAGTGGAAAATCGCCGGTACTAAAAGAAACCTCACATTGGTTTTTGCCAATGGAGCGTCACGAAGATTGGTTGCGCACCTGGATTAAAGAAGGCGTTCTGAATGGCAAACAACATCACAATGTAAAAGATTGGCGCAATCAGGTTATTGGCCAGTGCATGAGCTGGATTGACGGTGGTTTGCACCCACGTGCTATGACGCGTGATTTGGATTGGGGTGTAAAAGTTCCACTTCCAAATGCTGAAGGAAAGGTATTGTATGTTTGGTTAGATGCGCCCATCGGATACATCTCTGCAACAAAAGAATGGGCTTTGGAAAATGGAAAAAACTGGGAAGATTATTGGACCGGTGATACGAAACTCGTTCACTTCATTGGCAAAGACAACATTGTTTTTCATACGATCATCTTCCCTATTCTTTTGAAAGAACACGGTGATTATATTTTACCTGACAACGTACCTGCTTACGAGTTCCTGAATTTAGAAGGAGATAAGTTTTCTACCTCACGCAATTGGGCGGTTTGGTTACATGAGTTCATGGCTGAAAATCCAACTAAAACAGATGAACTAAAATATACTTTAACCTGCATTGCACCTGAAAGTAAAGACAGCGAATTTACCTGGAAAGAGTATCAGGCAAGAGTGAATAATGAATTGGCGGATATCCTTGGAAACTTTGTGAATCGTGCGATTGTATTGACTGATAAATATTTTCAGGGAGAAGTTCCAGAGCGCGGTGAATTGCAAGATATCGACAAAGATGTTTTGAAAGAACTGGCTGCGTATCCGGCAAAATTGGATGATCTGATTATGCGTTACAAGTTGCGCGATGCACAAACAGAGGCCATGAATTTAGCGCGACTTGGAAATAAATATTTAGCTGAAACCGAGCCGTGGAAATTGGCAAAAACAGATTTGATTCGTGTTAAAACAATCATGAATATTGCATTGCAGATTACCGCTAATCTCACCATTGCATTTGAACCTTTTTTACCGCAAAAATCAAGAGAGATTGCGCATTTTCTGAACATCGGAAACCTTGACTGGAATTTGGCTGGAAGTGATTCTATTCTTGCAGCCGGTCACAAACTAAATCAGCCAGCAATTCTCATTGAAAAAGTAGACGATGCATTTGTTGAGGCTCAAGTTCAAAAATTAGAAGCAACCAAAATGGAAACCGCTAGTTCGTTTGCCAAACAAAAAGAAAATATTTCATTCGACGATTTTACTAAAATGGACATTCGCACTGGAAAAATTCTGGCAGCGGAGCGTGTTCCAAAAGCCGATAAACTATTGAAGTTAACCGTTGATACCGGCCTGGATAAGCGCACCGTTGTTTCGGGTATTGCCGAACATTATACGCCCGAAGCCGTTATTGGAAAAACAGTAGCCATTTTGATGAATTTAGCTCCAAGAACAATTCGCGGAGTTGAATCACAAGGAATGATTTTAATGGCCGAAAACGGGGAAGGAAAATTAAGTTTTGTTTCACCTGAGACAGGATTTGAAGGTGGTTGTGAGATTAGATAGAAATAGCTAACCACAAAGAACACTAAGAAGGCACAAAGAGCACAAAGCAATTTTTTATTTTTTCTCTGTGATCCCTGTGTAAAGCCTTTGTGCACTCTGTGGTTAAAAAAGATACTTGAAGCATGTCTGAGAATAAAAACCAAAAATACTGCAACAGCCTCACGAAATATTCGCGGTTAAAAACGCGTGAAGTAAAAGTGGGTGGAATTGGTTTTGGAGGTGATAATCCAATTCGTTTGCAATCGATGACAACTACCGATACGATGGATACCGCATCTTCTGTAGCACAGGCCATTCGTATGATTGAAGCGGGTTGTGAGTTGGTAAGATATACTGCACCATCCATAAAAGAAGCTGAAAATTTAGAAGTTATCCGCAAAGAATTATCTGAAAAAGGATACACAACACCCATAGTTGCAGACATTCATTTTACCCCCAATGCCGCTGAAGAAGCTGCACAACACATTGAAAAAATTCGTGTCAATCCGGGTAATTATGCAGATAAAAAGAAATTCGAAACTCTTGATTATACAGACGAATCATATGCAGCAGAATTAAAGCGGATTCGAGACAAATTCACTCCGTTGGTTCTTTTGTGTAAAGAGAAAAAACGTGCGATGCGCATTGGAACCAATCACGGTTCGTTGTCCGACAGAATCATGAGTAGATATGGCGATTCACCGCTAGGCATGGTGGAATCAGCTTTAGAATTTGTTCAAATTTGTGAAGACAATCAGTATTTTGATTTAGTGATTTCCATGAAGTCAAGTAATGCGCAAGTGATGGTTCAGGCCTATCGTTTGTTGGTTGCAAAAATGCTGGAGCGAGGACGCGTTTACCCTTTGCATTTAGGTGTTACAGAAGCAGGTGACGGTGAAGATGGTCGTATTAAATCGGCCGTTGGAATTGGAACATTATTGGAAGATGGAATTGGTGATACCATTCGTGTTTCGTTAACAGAAGAACCAGAATTTGAAATTCCGGTTGCGCGCAAATTAGCCGAACGCTATACCAACCGCGCCTTTCATTTTGACATTGCACCAATTGATTTTGAATTACCTTACAATCCTTTTGAATACACGCGCAGAAAAACAAAAGCCGTTTTGAATATTGGTGATCATCACGTGCCGGTAGTTGTTTCTGATTTGAGTCATCTGAAAGAGATAAAACCGGTTAATCTTTTTGCATTCGGGTACATCTACAACATTGTGGATGATAAATGGACCATCAAAGATCAGGCTGTTGATTATGTCTATTGCGGAACAACTGTTCCAGATTTTGAATTGCCCGGTACTCTAGGAATGATCTGCGAATCCAGAGTCTGGAATGAAAAAAATCAAGTTTATCCAATTTTTGATTTTGAAGATTATCTCACCTCCGATAAACGATCGAAAAAATTAAATTTTGTGCGCATAGCGGCAACTGATTTGAATGACATCAAGCGTCTGAAATCAACCTTTGCAGAACATCCAATGGTTTTGATATTGCGCAGCGATAATAACCATGGAGCTGTTGAAATGCGCCGGTTTTTTATAGAGTTGATGCATGGAAAAATTGAAGTTCCGGTGATCATTCAAAACACTTACAAAGATTTGGATGAAGAGACTTTTCAAGTCTATAGCGGAACCGATTTTGGAACCTTACTTTTAGACGGAATGGGTGATGGAATTTTCATTCGCACACAAAATTGTTCTACACCACAACTTACTACCTCAACAGGTTTTGGAATTTTACAAGCGACGCGTACACGCATTTCCAAAACGGAATATATTTCGTGTCCATCGTGTGGAAGAACTTTATTTGATCTGCAAGAAACTACTGCAAAAATTCGCGCTAAAACAAATCACCTGAAAGGTTTAAAAATTGGCATAATGGGTTGCATCGTAAACGGCCCGGGTGAAATGGCCGATGCTGATTACGGTTACGTTGGCGTGGGTAAAGGAAAAATCAATCTCTACAAAGAAAAAACCGTTGTCAAAAAAAATGTCGCTGAAGATGACGCGGTGAATGAACTCATCAATCTCATCAAAGAATATGGAGATTGGGTGGAAGAGAAACAATAGAATCAAAATACAAATTTCAAAATTCAAAACATTAAAAGGTGGTTTCGGCTCCGCTCAACCACCGGTCTGCATCTCCCTTTCTTTAAAAAAACTGGGGAATTTCGGTCACTGAGCGCAGCCGAAGTGCAGAAACCGCCACTCCATTAATTGGAATTTGTATTTTTGTCACGATAGCTATCGGGATTGTAATTTACTCTTAAGTATGTCTTCCAAACTAAGCCCCTTCCACATTGCCATTCCAGTCTATGATTTAGACGAAGCACGCAATTTTTATGTTGATCTTTTTGACTGTGAAATTGGTCGTACTTCAGATCATTGGGTTGATCTAAATTTCTACGGACATCAATTTGTTTTACATCTGAAACCGAAATCAGAACAACCCAAAAATCACTTTAATCCGGTAGATGGCCATGATGTTCCAGTGCCGCATTACGGTGTTGTTTTGGACTGGGATGTTTGGGAAAAACTGGCCGAAAAATTACGCTCAAAAAATATAAAATTTCAGATAGAACCTTATATCCGCTTTCAAGGAAAAGTGGGTGAACAAGCTACCATGTTCTTTTTTGATCCCTCTGGAAACGCACTTGAATTCAAGGCTTTCAAAGATCCATCACAATTGTTTGCACGATAATCTGAGCTGCATCTACATTAAAATTCCATTCTTCTTATTGATGGATTCATAATATGAAGACACGTTGAAATAACCGTGTTTTTGAATAATTTTTTCACCTTCTTCAGAGAGTTCAAATTCTAAAAATTGTTTGATAATTCCTTGAGGTGTGCCATTGAAATATTGATAAAGTGGACGAATGAGCGGGTAATCACCATTCGTTACAGCCGTTCTCTCATACGGTGAATAGGCTCTATCGCCTTCTGTATATAAGTACATGGCCCAAATTTCAGAATTTGGTTTGCCATTTTCATCCATCAAAAATCCTGCTCCTACATATCCAATAGCACATGAGTCTCTCATGACTGCATTAATAATAGCTTGATTAGATTCTAACTGAATTATTTTTTCACTAAAACCTGCATCCTGAGCAAATCTGCTTTCAATAAATTTAAACGTTCCAGATTTTCGGTTTCTGCCATACACTTTTATAGGTCTGTTTTTGCCACCAACCTCATTCCAATTGACTATTTCGCCAGAAAGTATTCTCTTGATTTGAATATTTGAAAGACTATCAACACCAACACTTGGATGCGAAATGAAAGCAATGGCATCTGTAGCAATGATTGCCTGAACAGGTGTCACACCGTTCTCTATAGCCTTCTCAATTTCCTCGTCCGTCATTTCACGTGACGAATTAGCAATGTCTACCTCGCCTTCAATTAATTTTTCAATTCCGGTTGAAGACCCTTTTCCTTCAACACTTATTACAACGTCATTTTGTTCTTCAAAAACAGTTGCAAAATCAGATACCAGTTCAAATTCAGTATCTGATCCTTTAATAATGATAGACGCGCCTTGCTGTTCAGTACCCGATTCACATCTGAAACCTAAAAATAAAAGGCTAACCAGCCAAACCTTTGTGCTTAATTTCATGTTTTTTAGTTATTTTGAGAACACAAAAGTCGCAAGTAGATATGGCATGCACATTACGCTTGCATGAAGACGGTGTAAATTTTAGTACGACAGGGGATGAATTAAACGATCTGCATTCTAATTCAAAACGGAAAGAGTTTAATTCAGTTTCCTAGAATTTAATAATCTCTGAATTTATCTCTCTCCAGTTGCACCGTATTCCGCGAAGCGCAGCATTTTCGACTCAGAAGTTCTGACATATCGATAGCTTCTTTTTTGAAACTAAGCGCATTATATTCTGGTGAATCATCGTTGACTTTCATCGAATTATTCTCAAGCCAGATCCAGCATAAAATCAAAATAAATAAAGCAAGTCTGAAAAGAAAAAGGGTTCGCACAAAAAAGATTTTGGCGAAGAAATAACATTCTTATATTCTAATGGTTAACCGTTGATTAAGAATTTGTTGAATTTAACTACCTCACCACTTGGACCCATCCTTCACTGAAAGGACCTGTCGATTTGGATTCTACAGTATAGAAATAAGTACCTTCAAGAACGCGGTTGTTTTGTGTATCGTCACCAGTCCAATAAACCGTTGCATTATCATAATTTTGGAAGATCACAATTTCATCTCCCCAGCGATTATAGATCGTTACGATATTGTCACCCAATGGCAGATTTTCAATGTAGAAAAAATCATTTTTACCATCACCGTTTGGTGTAAACGCAGATGTACTGCAATCACCGCTTCCGACGGTAACGTTCAGGGTGTCTACGAAAACACAATTGTCTTGGGTTATAGTGACAATATAATTTTCTGCTTGTGTAAATATCACACTTTGATTTTGAGCAGATGAATCTGTGCCGGCATTTGCCCAATAATATTTTGTGCCTCCAAAAGCCTGCATCGAAATTGTTTCACCGATACAAGCCGTATTTGGTCCGGAAATACCGTGGGTGCTACTTGTATATAAATTTATTGGCGCCAGAGCAGAATTGTTGGCTGTCACATCATCACCTGTAAAATTAATCGTCAGAATTGTGCCTGAACTGACACTGTGCAAACCCAAATCCACTGTTACCGTTTCACCAGCTACGATTGGTGTCACCAAATCATATGTGAGCACCGGTGTGATTCCGTCAAGCACGGTAAAAGTTCCACTGCCAATTGTATAAGACCCTCCGTTTTTAACTTTAAGCAGGATTGGAAATGGTTGTTCCGCACATACTGTAGATATTCCACTGTAGCTTTGCACTTCAAGATCCAGTTCTGTCATTGATCTTATCACTACTGGTCCGGTACCACATGACCAGGCGTTGGAACTATCAATTGCCGCAATGGATTTCAGCGTAGTTGTAACCAGCGTAGGTTGCGTGACCCAGGTTGAACCACCGTTAACCGATTTCATCACTAGGCCACCATCTCCACAAACATAAATTGTGTTTGCGTCAACGACTGAAAGGCCATAGAGATTGGCACCTACTCCCGCAAATTGCTGCACCCAGCTTATGCCACTAGTGGAAGAATAAAATATGGTCCCGTTATTTCCAACCATCCAACCATTTGTTGCATTCAACATTTCAATTCTGTTCAACGCATAACTTGTAGAAATTGTAATTGGCGACCAAGCAGCTCCAGTACTGGTAGTATAATGAAGTGACCACTCATCCAAAACTAAACCAGTGGCCAAATTAGCAAAAACCACATCTTTTATGTTTGTCATTCCTGCAGGTGGAGAAATGCCTGTAAAAGTTACACCACCATCAAGAGTATAATATATTTCAGCAAAACCAGTTGATGTGTTTTTGCCGGCGACATATCCATTGGTTCCTGTGAAAAAATGTATTGCATGGAATTCATCACTTGGTAAAATAATCTTTGGGGTCCACGTTTCACCGCCGTTGCTTGTTCTTAACACCAAACCACCTGCGCCACAAACCCAGCCAATTAACTCAGATTGAAACTCACAGTCGAACAAAGTACTTGTGGTGCCACTGTTCAACTCAGCCCACGTATAGCCACCGTCTGTGGTTTTTAAAATTTTTCCTGAATTACCAACCGCATAACCTACGTTGAGATTTATAAATTCAATATCATAGAGATCAGCTGTTACCGGAACCGTTTGTTCAAACCAATCCTGCTGAGCCCTGACATCTAGAGAGCCAATTGTAAAGGCTAAAAAAAGTACAAAGGGAAACGTTTTCATATTTAACTGACTAACTATTTTCAAAGATAGTAATATAGATAACGATCAAACATGCTGAATCGTTGAGTTCATTCCATAAATAAATTTGCTTCAATCAGCTCTGATGGCCCTCCATCACTGTCTGTGACCATCACTAACTGAATTTTATGCCTGGTTGAAGATTTTACTGTTACTGATTCGATCTTAATCTGAAGTGCATTTCCGTCCTCTTGTATGCTAACCACCTGGGGCTTGTTGAAGTCTGTAAGATTTTCCAATTCAATGATCCCTGCATAGCTTCCTAAAATCGCGCCATCATCAATCCAGTTCTCTGTTTTTTCAGCCGATGCTGTAAAGATCAAAGTGCCGGTGCCAGGAATCAAAGTTCCGCCAGAAAAAGCAACCTGCACATCATCTACATGAGGCAATGAAAACTTGTGCAGTGTAAATTCCAACGGGTGATTTGCGTTGGTTAAAAATAATTCAAACTCATTATAAGCAAAGCGAATAATTGAATTATCAGCACGATTCAATAAGTACAAAAACTCGTTTGCATAAACAGCGCCTTCAATATTTAATTCTGTAACTCCACCTGACTTCAAGAGTGCGTAGAATTTTTCTAGTGATAAACTTTCAACGTTGGTTGGATTATTCAAATCAACCTTCACCAAAATGTCACGCATCGGGCTCTTGGATCCAGATCCGAAAATTAACAATTGTGCAGAAGTGTTTTGCAGGACAACAGTAGTGGCTTCAAAATCGGGTTTCTCCTTTTTTGGAATTGTGTCATTCAACGAATTCAGCTGAGCGTGAACCGGATACTTTTCAAGCTTCCGGAACGATGCGTTATACCGAAAGAGCCAGGCTGAATTATCCCCGATAATGTAAAATGAATCTCCATAAAATTCAATGCCCGATGCCGATGGGACCCCTTCTAATTCGGTTCTGCTTTTAACTTCGAGTCTCATTTCACGCGCAAAATTTATATTCAAATAAATCAGGGCAGCTAAACTAAGCAGCAACCTGAGTGATATTTCAATTGGCATTCTCGTCAACAACTACAATAATAATGTTTGCACGAATACCTTCTTCTTTGACTTGTGTTTCCAGGTTTAATACCGTTGCAAATTTCAAATCGAACTCAAATTTTGAACTCTCAAAACCTTTAATCGAAATGCTATGTTTCCCTGAAACCAATTCCACAAAAATAGATTGGCCATTACCAACTGTGCCTTGTTCGGTACCGTCAACAATCACCCTAAAATTGTAAGCCGCATTATAAAGCGCGCGCTTGCGCTTCAGAATGACACCTGTTTTACCTGTGGTATCCGGAATTATATTTTTCTTTCGTCGCAAATAACTAACCGCAATCAGAATGAAAAAACCAGGCAATAAAAGCAACAAGGCAGTCAACAAAAACACTAACGAAGCCGGAAATTTTCCATGGCTCGTGAGCATTTCAATAAAAATCAAACTCGGCTGCACTTGAAGGAGAGTCGTTACAATTGCAACAGCAAGTGCCCCAATCGCATAACTGATTCCCAAAGTGCGCATCAACTTCATAAACTATTTTAACGAATTTAATGCGGCTTGATAATCTGGCTCATTCACAATATCTGCAACCTGTTCAGCATGCTTTACCACACCATTCTCATCAAGAACAATCACCACACGTGAATGTAAATTGGACAAAGGTCCGCTTGTAATTTCAAGTCCGTAATCTCTTCCAAACTGACCCGTTGCAAAATCAGAAAGAGAAACTACGTTTTCAATTCCTTCAGCACCACAAAAGCGCTTCATAGCAAATGGCAAATCTCGCGCAATACACAAAACTTTTGTATTTGAAAGATCGGCGGCCAGTTTATTGAATTGTCTCACGGATGCCGCACAAGTGCCAGTATCGATACTTGGAAAAATATTCAACACTAATCTGGACCCACTAAAATCTGCCAGTGAAACTTTTGAAAGATCTGTTTTAACCAGTGAAAAATCTTTTGCTTTTTCTCCAATTTTTGGAATTACACCTGATGTAGTAACCGGTGCTCCTTTTAATGATACGTTTCCCATGTCTAAAATTATTTATTTCCGTAAAGTTAACGATTCGAAGAAAATATACCCACGTATCAAACTGAATGTTATGCAATTCACAGTTCAAGCCAAAATTCACCTTCACTTTCGAAAGAATTCATACCTTAGTCTTCGAGCTTTGGTTTTGACAAGCCTCATCTCACTAACCCAAACCGCCAAATGCCTTCTCACAAAATCAAAGATTTCTACAATTTATTGTCCAGAGATTCCTTTGTACTTATTTATCTGGGTGCTTTTGATGATGAGCTGACGCCAATTCTGATGGATATTAATGACGCAGGTAAATCAGAAATGAAATCGTCGCGCAAAAAAATATCTTATCTGATTGCCGAGTGTTTTCAAAATATTATTCGACACTCTGATAAGACCAATCGTGTAACGCTCAGTGAAGATGTTCCAGAAATGTTTATTCTGCGTGACCGCAACCGTATTCATCATCTTGTAACAACCAATATCGTTCAAAACGAACATACGGTAGATCTTTCCTCAAAACTGGACTCGCTCCAAAATCTAAGCGCCTCCGAATTGAAAGAAATGTACATGCAGATTTTTCAGAACAGTGAAACCTCGGCTAAAGGTGGTGCGGGCCTCGGACTGATAGACATGGCCCGCAAATCGGGAGTTGCACCAACTTACAAATTTGTCGATTTGGGAAATAACTTCTCAAACTTTTTTATGCAGGTTAATGTTTTGCCAAAGGACTTTTCAGGTACACTCACTGAAGATGACTATTCGCTTGACTCTGCACTTGCCATCTACGAACAGATGGTTAGGGAAAAAATTGTAATTGTACAGAAAGGCGATTTTTCACAAGAAGCTGTGTTGCCGCTGATTCAGCTTTTTGAAAACAATCTTAACCTCAAAGACGCTGAAATAGCTGTTGCAAAAAAAGTACTTTATTTATTGATTGAGATGCTTCAGAATATGACCCGGCACTCTGAAAAAATTAACGGAATCAAAGAAGGTATTTTTTACATTTCTGAACATGGAACTTCAAGTTACGAAATCTCTACCGGTAACTTTTTAAAGGCTGATCAGGCGCAAAACTTAAAAGAAAAATTAGACGCCATTATTGATTTGGATAAACTGACGCTGGCAAAAAAGTATAAACAACAATTGATGAACTCAGAAGAAACCGAAGGTAAGGGTGCCGGAATTGGACTAATTGAATTGTGCCGGCATAGTTCAGACCGAATAAATTACGATATTAGCCCCGCTGAAAATGGACTTGCCTTTTTTTCATTGCACGTAAAAGTTTAGAACATGGAAGATCGCTTTTATTTGACCCCCACATCTGAAACACCCGAAGTTGTTTTTGACCGCGCTAAAAATGAATTTAAAATTTCAGGGAAATCAATGCCCGAAAATGCGCTCGATTTTTATGCACCCATCTTAAATTGGCTTGAGCATTATAAAGCATCACCAAATAATCAAACTCACTTTGACATTACCCTGGATTATTTTAATTCCGGATCTGTAAAACAAGTCTTCAAAATTCTTTGTCTTCTGGAAGAAATTACCGAACAAGGAAAAACAGTAGAAGTATTCTGGCACTATAAAAAAGGGGACGAACTGATGCTCATGAAAGGCCTTGAGTTTGATAAATTTCTTGACCTCACTATTGAGGTGAAAGAACGCTAAACCGTAAAGCCTACCACTAAAACATCATCAATTTGTTTGCCTGAACCTTTCCAATCTTGCAAAGCTTTATCCATTGCATTTTTCTGATCAGCCATTGATTTATTTTTCAAACTTAACAAAAGCTCTTTAAATTTTGGAAGATTGAACTTCAACTGTTCTGGTCCGCCAAATTGATCCATATAACCGTCTGATGTCAGATAAACATGTGTACCTTTTTCCAGTTTGATCGTTTGCGATTCGAAACCTATAGCCGCCAATTTTTTTCTGCGCTCAATTCCGCCAATCGCTTTTAAAGTAGGCTCTAGAGTAACCACCTCCCCACTTTGCACCATATACACCGGATTCATTGCGCCGGCGAATTGTAAACTACCTGAGTTTTTATCCAATACACAAAGTGATAAATCCATTCCGTCTTGATTATTTTTTTCTGATTCTGCCTGACGTAATGAGTGAATAATGCCCTCGTGTAATTTATCCAGTATAGCTGCAGCATCAGTCACTTTTTTCTCGTTCACAATGTGATTCAAAAGTGTATTTCCAATCAGCGACATAAATGCACCCGGCACGCCATGACCGGTACAATCAGCAACCGCAACAATTATTTTGGAATCAACTTGAGAAATCCAATAGAAATCACCACTCACAATATCAAGTGGTTTATAAAAAATAAATGAGTCAGGAAGTAACGTTTTGACTTGCGCTTCTGTCAATAAAACCGATTGCTGAATGCGCAACGCGTAATGTATACTTTCTGTAATTTTTTTGTTCTTTGCAGCAAGTTCTTTACTCAAAATTGTTTTCTGTCTGGCATACCGAACGATGAAAAAAGCAGACACTGCAAGCACCACTAAAAGCAGTACCAGCAACATGATTTTAAAACTTTGTGCAGCAATTTCATCTTGTTGTAAGGCAATGTATTTCTTAGCATCTTCCAATTCCTTTTCAGCAGCAACCAATAATTCTTCTCTGGCTTGAATGATTGCAAAATCTTCTGGCGTAATGGCCATTAATTTATCTTGTTCCAGTTGCTTCCATGCATTGTCAATTTCCGCCTGACGTGATTCCAGATCAGAACTCGTTATGTTGTCCAGATTCAATTTTGTCAGCGTGCTCAGCTTTTTTGCAGGTGCGGCCTCTTCAACAACAACCCCTTCTTCTGTAATCATCTGATTTGAGTTTGTTTTTTGTGTTTTTGTAATTTGATTTCCGGATGGGTCAACTACAACATCTGTGTTCACTGCAGCCGGTGTATTATTATTTTCAAGATTTTTTTTGACCGACTTATTCATCAGATTCAAAGGGGTATTGTCTTTGTTATCGCCAAAAAGTTTTTTCTTATCCGTATAGGCAATCTCAGCAAATGCCAGTGCCTTTGTTGAGACATTATAAGTCAGTTTCCCAAATGGTCTTTTGTCGTCCGTTTTCTCTGAAACAAAATTGTTCAGCGCCAATTCAATGTTTTCAAAAATGAGTCCAGTTGCCATCATATCAGCTGGCACATTAGAAAGATCAAGATTAAAACTTGATGTGACGTAATTGTCTTTTGAGTATTCCAGTTTCAAATCACCTTCTAAAGGAACTTCAATTGTAAATGTTCCATTGCCGCCGGATTTTACGGATGACAATTTGGTGCTTCCTTTATAGGCAGATAGCGTCACGCCTCCAACAGAACCTTCCAACGCACCCGTTTCCTTATTTAGAATTTTTACCGAGGGATCAAATTTATATCCGTAAACCGTTCCGCTGATAACAAGTTTATTCGGAATGCGCGTTTGAGTATTCGCAGATTGAAAAACCGCGCAGATTAAAAGAAATAGGATCGTCTTTTTCACAGAGATTTATTTTTGGGTTAGGTAAAGGTATTCAAAAATCCAGTCAACTTTCAATGTTCTGCACAAGACGGGTTTGTTGAGGAATCGTTTTATAGACGCAAGCACACACGAACTCAAAACTGCAAGCAGTGTGTCATTTTGAGTGACAGCACCTCATTCTGTTAAAAAACCCATCGCATTACTGAGTTATGAATCAAGATTTTACTATCTTCGACATCTCTCAATAAACCTGTACCCGTGATCCCAAAAACCGCGACTTTAGAAAAAGCTGTTGTTGAGCAAGAATTAAGTGCTTACAATGTCTATAAAATGCTTGCAAAAGATTCCTTTGTTCTTCTTTACATGGGAGTTTTTGATGATCAACTCACGTCCATTCTGATGGACATTAACGATGCAAGCAAATTTGAAATCAAATCTTCACGCAAAAAAATCTCCTTCCTAATAGCAGAGTGTTTTCAAAATATTGTCCGTCATTCAGACGAAGAAGATAAAGCAGCAATCGGTTTCAAACTACCCGAAATGTTTTTGCTCAGAAACCGCAGGAGTATGCATCATTTGGTGACTACAAACATTGTAAAAAATCAAGATAAAGAAAAACTAACCAAGAGTATAGATCATTTAAAAACACTAACCAAAGCGGAATTGAAAGCTTTGTATCTGGAAGTTTTTACTAATGAATCGCATTCAGAAAAAGGTGGTGCCGGACTTGGACTGATTGAAATGGCGCGCAAATCAGGTACTGCTCCAACTTATAAATTTGAGGCGTTAGGAAATAATTTTTCGAACTTTTTCTTTCAGGTAAATGTTTTGCCGCAAGATGCACCCGAAGTGGTTTCTGAAAAAGAAACATCTCTGGATCCGGCTGTTGCTATCTATGATAGAATGACTGAACAAAAGATTGTTCTGCTTCAAAAGGGAGACTTTTCGAAAGAAGCCATCATGCCACTGATTCAACTTTTCGAAAACAACTTAGCCCTTAAGGCAGAAGATGCTGAAATCATTCGTAAAGTAATTACACTCTTAATGGAGATGCTTGAAAATATTCATGATCATGCTAAAGAAATGCATGGTGGCCGTGAAGGAATTTTTTATGTTGCAGAAAAAGCTCCGGGCAAATATGAAGTGAACACTGGTAATTTTATTCCGGTAACGCAAAGTATCCTTTTAAAAGAACGTCTTGATCTTTTATCCAGTGGAAAAAAATCAAAACGTACTAAAACCTCTAAATTATCTGATGGAGATAAATACCCTCCAGGAGTTGGTTTGGCAGAAATTTGCAAAAACAGTTCAGGCAAATTAATTTATGAATTCAGACCCATTGGTCATTCACTTTCTTTCTTCTCTCTAAAGGTAAGTCTATAGAATTTTCAGCTTACCGGTTTTCTAATTTTTTTCCTTTCTGAATCCATATAAATTCAGGCCTAAAAATTTCTTTGGAAACTTTTCAATTCCTTCAAATCCTAAACGGATATCACGCCCATCTGATGGAATGTAATTGGTTCTGAAAATATAATCCCAAATACTAAGTGTAATCCCAAAATTTGCGCCATACCTATGATCTTTAGGCAATTCATACGCGTGGTGCCAAATGTGCATTTGCGGACTGTTCAGAATATATTTTAGCGGTCCATAAGGCACATTGATGTTTGCGTGATTTAAATGTCCGATTGCAATTGCAAAATAGAAGACAATGAACGCCTGATCCGGTGTAAATCCACCAATTAACATGACCGCGATGTACTTCATCGGTGTATAGAAAACATTCTCCATCCAATGATATCTCAAGTGGGCAGCAAAACCCATTTGCTCAACCGAGTGATGCACCTTGTGAAATTGCCATAAAAAATTGAAGCGATGTAAGAGCACATGCACAAACCACTGAATAAAATCAGTTGCTAAAAAGAAAATTAGAAGCTGTGCCCAGGCTGGCATTGCGGATAAATCAATCAGCGCAAATTTTGAAAGATCACCACCAAACAAATCTTTAAAAGCCATTTCAGTTACATTTGAAAAAGCCATAAAAATGATCAGCTTAAAAATGTAGAAATTGAAGAACATGAAAAATGCATCCATCCAAAAATCTTTGCGAATACGCGGTTGATTTTTTCGCCAAGGAAACGCAATCTCCAAAGACCAAACAACCAATGACAAAACAATCAGCCACCAGAAATAATTCACATACCAGGGATCAACCTGAAAGGTAATTTCTCTCCAAGTATAATCTGCAAAACTGCTGAATGAGTTTTTAAAAGTCTCCCAGTAACCGGGTTCTGCAACTGAAGAAGAACCAGTGTTGGCAAAAAGATTTCCCTGAAAAGTGATTGCCAGAAATAAGAAAGATAAAATCCGAATCATATGTAGTCGTTTTTAATTAGTCAAAGGTACTCATTCAAAAATGCACTTTGCGTGCGTTTTGTCACTTGCGGGATTTTACCACAAAGAGCACAGAGAAGGCACAAAAGCAATCGGAGAAAAAGCACCTTGCCACCAATGTTCATTTTTGTCAGTCTAAAATGTGGTTAGAAAAATATCTACCAAAAGCTTATATTTGTATAAGAACAAAAAACATTCACCATGTACGGAAAACTTCAAAAACAATTACAAGACGAACTTGCAGCAATTAAAGAAGCAGGACTTTATAAAAACGAACGCATCATTGTTACTCCACAAGGAGCGCAAGTAAAAGTAAGTACGGGTGAAGAAGTAATCATTATGTGCGCAAACAATTACCTGGGTTTATCATCACACCCAAAAGTAATTGAAGGCGCTAAGAAAGCATTGGATACTCATGGTTATGGGATGTCATCTGTTCGCTTTATTTGTGGAACACAAGACAATCATAAAATTTTAGAAAAAAAGATATCTGACTTCTTAGGAATGGAAGATACCATTTTGTATGCAGCAGCTTTTGACGCTAACGGGGGTGTTTTTGAACCTTTGTTTGGTGAAGAAGATGCCATTATTTCAGATGAATTAAATCACGCGTCAATCATTGACGGTGTACGTTTGTGCAAGGCAGCAAGATATCGCTACAAAAATTCTGACATGGCAGATTTGGAGCAACAGTTAAAAGATGCTCAGAAACACAGAAACAGAATCATTGTTACCGACGGCGTTTTCTCTATGGATGGTTATGTTGCAAAACTAGACAAGATCTGTGACCTCGCTGAAAAGTACGATGCACTGGTAATGGTTGATGACAGCCACGCAACCGGCTTTATTGGAAAAACAGGAAGGGGCACACATGAATATCACAATGTCATGGGTCGCGTAGATATTATCACTTCAACTTTAGGCAAAGCATTAGGTGGCGCTATGGGCGGATTTACATCTGGTAAACAAGAAATCATTGACATGTTGCGTCAGCGTTCACGTCCGTATTTATTTTCAAATTCATTGGCTCCTGCAATTGTGGGCGCATCGATTGCAGTATTTGACATGCTTAGCGCAACAACTGATTTAAGAGATAAATTAGAAGCCAATATCAAACACTTCAAAGCAGGAATTAAAAAAGCCGGTTTAGAAATTCGTGAAGGTGATTCTGCAATCGTTCCGGTTATGTTATACGATGCCAAAGTAGCGCAAGAATTTGCAAACCGCTTGTTGAAAGAAGGTGTTTACGCTATTGGATTTTTCTATCCGGTGGTTCCAAAAGATCTTGCTCGTATACGTGTTCAGATTTCTGCTGCACATACCACCGCTCAACTGGATAAAGCTGTAGCGGCTTTTGAAAAGATTGGAAAAGAGTTGGGGGTTGTGAAGGAGCGTGTTGGGTAGTGTTGTTTCACTTCCGAGTATTTAATAGTTCTATTAACTAAGGTTTACCTAAGGCACTTGCAGTAAGCTTGGGCGGGCTGGTTGATCACGATAAAATCTACTTCCTTCCCTTCTTAAACCCAATCAGCTTTCTAGGTTTCTCCTTAATCTCTTTTTCAGCCATCAATTGATCCATATATTCAAAAAGCAATTCAATACTTTTTGTGTTGCCATCTGTTTTTTGTTCGAGAATTTGAATAAGTTTCATAATCTCAACATTCTCCAACAAAAGTTTTCGGGTGCGGGTAAAAATGCGCATGATTTGAATGTTGGTTTGAATGGCTTGTTTACTGTTTAGAATACTTGATAACATCGCAATTCCTTGTTCGGTAAAAGCCATCGGTAAATAACGCGTACCTCCCCGATTCTCCGTGGAATTTTTGGGCTGGATGTCAACGTTTTCAAGGTCTTCGGTTTTTGAGGTCGCAAATTGCGACCTCAAAAAATTTGATTCATTTAGTTTTGAGGTGCCAAATTGGCGCCTCAAGTTTTCAAACTCAACAATGGAGACTTCAAACATAAAATCTTCCGGAAATCGATCGATATTTCTTCGAACCTGTTCTTTTAGTCTGCGCGTTTCAACACCATATAACTCCGCCAAATCTCTATCCAACATTACTTTTTGATCTCTGATGATATAAATCTTATTCATCAGAATATCATCCGAAATAAGTGTACGATTCTTCTTTTCCATATTTTTCAATAGGATTAATTGTATTAATAAAGGATCGTTTTTCTGGATTGATTAAGGTGTCAGAATAACACCCAAAAATTTCGTGTTGAGAGGCAAAAGTAGAAATAATTTTGTCTCTTTTCAAAATTGGAAGTCGCATATTTTGGAAGCGTGCGTGATAAAATCAGAACAGATTGTCTGGAAGAAACAGTAAACTAATTTTAGTCGCTATTCAAGTAACATCGCGCTGAGCGCCTGAACAAACGAGCGATAATTTATTCACTTAGTGCACCAAAACAAAAGCAGCCCAATAATATGGATCGTACTTTTTGCGCATGATAACTTGTGTTTCTGAAAAGGCAGTTTGTATATCTCCTTTCTTAAAGAGAAGTTTGTAAAAAACTTGCATAAATTCTGCTGTTTCTTTATCCGGTACTTGCCAAAGACTCATGATAATAAAATCTGCTCCCGCCATTTTGAAAGCCCGCTGAAGTCCATATACGCCTTCACCGTCTACAATATCTCCTAAGCCGGATTCACAAGCTGACATAACGACAAGTTTTGTTTGAAACAAGCTTAAATTTAAAACATCCAAGGCAGTGATGATTCCGTTATCTTCTGCTTCATTTTCGTTGCCATTCCAATAATCATTTGCGCCTGCAAAAATCAAACCTGAGCGCATCAATGGATCTTGGCTGTTCACATATACATCTGTCGCCCGGCTCATTTGCGATCCCCTGAAAGTGATTTCACCCGACTCACTTGAATCGATAGCGCTTTCCCAGGTTTTCAAAGGATCTGGAAAAAAGAAACCATGCGTAGCAATGTGAAGTATATTGCTGCCTGGTGCAACTTTCACAAAATTTGTTTTTGTGGCATTCTTACCCGTTAAGTAATTTACTTCACCTTTAAACTTTTTAAATGATGAAACCAGGCCATCTGTTTCAGCTTTTGTTCCACTCAAATATTGCCAAGGATAATTAGAACTTGAATCACTTGAATAGACAATACCCCCAAACAATCCGATCTTAGAATTTTCAGCAGGATCAAAACTCGAATCGTGATTGAAAGAAGCTGTCGTTATCATAAATTTCATTTCGAGTTGATCTATCAAATAAGCGCCATCGTTGTTGCTCAATCCAGCAAATGAAATCTTATGTAATAGTCCAGATGGTGACAAATTCACCTTTCGCACACCAACTAAAGTTGGCTCTAAAGGAAGCCAAATAAGATTGTATAATACCGGATTTCGTTTCAATTTGGTGCCATACACTGACTCAATATTCTTATTATTGGTACTGATTCTAATCGCTTCAAGCAGTTGATTCTCTTCAAAGAGAGGAATCATTTCAGGAAAATCTGTACCCGGCTTTAATACCAAAGCACAATACAAAGTACTGTCCTCATTTACTTTAAAATCAATGAACTCTATCAGCACTTCATCCTCTTCCAGATCTGCTTGCAATTCAACCCAAGACTCGTTCATCACAGCATTCATCTCAGCAAAACCGAGCACCTTTTTAGTAAATTCTTTCTCCAATAGTTGAGCCTTTTCTTCAAGAAGCACAGGATCCTCTGTACGTTTTTCAATTGGCATGTTATACAGATTCACTGTCTTTTTCTTCAACGAAAGCCAGGTATCGTAATCATCCAATAACTGATCATCCTTGCTTCTGATAATAAGTTGACGAACAAGCGAACTGGATTTAAGGAGAATTCCTTTTGTATTCAAAGCAACATTATATACTTCGCCTACAATAGAAGGATTTTCTTTTTTACGTCTTAACGCGAAATGATAAAACTCGTCATAACCCACTATGACCTTGTCCAGATATAATCCTTTTTCTATCTCAGACATAAACGTGAATTGTTCTTTTATCAATTGATTTTGATAATTAATCAGTTCCAAATAAATTGTTTCAGCCAGATCAAAATTTCCGCTTTTATCAGCTATAAAGGCAACTTTTCTAAGTATAGGCCCATACTGTTGATGTTTATTTCCGATGCTCCTTTGAACCATTTCTAGTCCTTCATTTGCAAGTTGAAAAGCCTCAGCCAAGAATCCGGTATGATATTTAACGGTAGCCAAAGCCAGCAAAACACTTCCGTACTCATAGCTCACTACTCCATGCGTTGTAGCATATTTGTCCCGCGACATAAACAGGTATTTTTCTGCCGCCGCATAGTTGCCCATGCCCGAATAAATAGTACCAAGAATTGAATGTGACTTTGAAACCTCACGGTGATTTTCGGGTAGAAATATCTTCTGTACCTCAATTACATTTAGCAGATATTCCTCGGCTTTCGCAAACTCTTTAGTTTTGCCGTATAAAACCGCAATGTTCATGCAGTTTGCCAGATACGTTGATGTGTCACGCGAAATCCCAATTTCAATTGCCTGCAGCTGCATCTGCTCAGACTTTTTGTAATTCCCCATGTCAGAATAAAGTACAGCCAGATTATTAAGAGCCGCACCCCATTTTGGATGATCTGAGCCTCCATTTTTTAAGATCAACTCATACAACTTCAAATAATACACTTCAGCCAATCTTAAGTTGCCTATGTGCCGGTATAATCCACCTAAATTATTATACACAATAGCATTTTCCATAGGATCTGAGCCGAAATTGTGTTCATTAATACGCAATGCTTCAATGTATGCTTGTTCTGACTTTTCAAATTGGCCAAGATCTTTATACACGCCTCCCAGATTCCCAATTACAATTGCCAGATTAGGTGCATTCACACCGTGCAAATTTCTATAAATAGCAATCGCTTCTTCGATCGAAGATTGAGCTCTGGAATAAAGACCTACATTTCGATACACGTTACCAACATTATTCAAAATTGAAAAACAGCCTTCCGCAGCCGCGGGCACTGTTCTGCGAATTGCGAGCGCCTCGAGATAGGATTGAATGGCGCTATCAAAATTTTTGAGTTTTGTATACAGATCTCCTTTATAAGACAAAACTGAAGCATAAGCCGTATCCGTTTTTCCATTTGTTTGTTCAACAAAAATTTCGAGATTATTCAGAACACTGAGTGCACCCGTTAAGTTTTTTAAAGCAACTAACGAATCAGCCTTTTTATATTCATTTTCTATAAACTGATTATTGTCGTTTGTTTGCGCGAAACTCAGAGAACAAGAAATGAAAAGTACAAGAACGAATATAAATTTAGCTGGTGCTAAAATGAAATTCAAAAATTTAAATTCATTTTGGATTAAAACAGAAAAAAGGGGCATGTTGAAAATAAGATTGGGTTGATCAAAGATATACATATTAATAAATGGATGTCTTGAAAAAACGAGTCGAAGTCAAATAAATTAACGCCAATCAATCCCCATTGTAAATGACAATTGCCACTTCAAACTCTTGAGAAAGCAATGTCACCTCAACACCTTTTATCTTTCCTGTTTTTTTGGCGATTGTTGAAAGTTCATTTTGGAACAGATCTTTCATGTAACGCATCACTTGCGGACTAGCACTTCCTTCTGCAACCGTAGTCGAAATTAATTTCCAGTCATTGCGATGCAAGGTTGATGGGCGCCCCATATCTCTTTCATAATAGGCGCGCTGACTTTGTTTTGAAAAAAGTTTTAAGGATGCGGCAACCAGTTCTTCTAATTCTGGTGTGCTCTCATTTAAAACAACTTCGATACGAGTATGATTCCAGCATAAATCACAAAACATTTTCTTTTCATGAATCATTTCATTCCAGCCTTTCAATTCAAAAGGCAATCTTTCTTGCCAACCCATGAAAACAAAACGATATCTCAAAAAATTAAATGTAAGGTACAGTACCACCACGGCTGAATAAATAAGCAAAACATAAACAACTTGTGATCTTACTTCTTCAAAAAAGAACCCAATACAGATCATTGCCGGCAGGACCAGAAAAAATATAAATTTTTGGAATCCCGCAAAACGAACAAGTTTTGTGAAGACCAAATAATCATAAGGACCATATTTAGGAAATACCCTTTCCGGACCTTTTGGAGCCTCAGGTTTTGGGTCGTTCTTTTTTGAACGTTCCAGTATCTTTTCTAAATCTTTGTCCATACTTTCTTTTGATTGAAAATCATTTCATAGCAATGTAACAACTTTGACTATACAGCTGCGAGATGTTTTTAGCATCTATCCAATCAAATTGGAATTTCACGTATTGCTCAAACTGAGTCTGCAAATTTTGAGGCGATGATAAAATCAGTGCGGCCCGATCATTCACAAACTTATAAGCACTCGCTCTTGCCTTGTCACATGTTTTTGCAATGCTTATGATTTCTGATTCTGCCAACCCCTTGTACCTTTCTCTTATGCGTGGCTCCAAAGGCATACCGAATGTAGGACCGAATTCAATCCACATCTTCAGACATACATTTAAAATAGAAGCATCTGTTGTCATCTTTCAGAATACGATGTACTAAAAATAGGAAATATCAAATCATCTGAACAAAATAGTTCACAACAAGCGCTGAACAAAAAACGACAAGTATGATTTGCGTCCATGGGATTGGTTCATCATAAATAATTTAGCTAATTTCACATCCAGAGATTCATGTCAGACGATCAAACTAAAATACGCCTCAATAAATACATCAGCGATACGGGCATCTGCTCACGCCGCGAAGCCGATAAATTAATTGAACAAGGCAAAGTAAAAATAAATGGTAAGATTCCAGAACTAGGAACCAAAGTCGGACCCAGTGATCAGGTTACCATCAATGGAAAACCAATCGGGTCTAAAAAACCAAACATTTACATTGCACTCAATAAACCGGTAGGAATCACTTGCACCACAGAATTACATGTTGAAGGAAATATTATTGATTTTGTAAATCACCGTGAACGCATTTTTCCAATTGGACGATTGGACAAACCATCACAAGGTCTAATTTTTTTAACCAACGACGGTGACATCGTAAATAAAATTCTGCGGGCAGATAACAACCACGAGAAAGAATATGTTGTGAATGTAGATAAACCGATTACAGCAGATTTTATTGAAAAGATGTCAAACGGATTGCCAGTTCATGGAGTAATTACCAAAAAGTGTTTTGTTAAACAAGAAGGTAAAAACACCTTTCGTATTATTCTTACACAAGGCCTGAACAGACAAATCAGAAACATGTGTGAGTACTTAGGATATGAAGTGACTAAACTGAACCGGGTACGCATCATGAACGTCACGCTCAATAATATTCCACTTGGGCATTGGCGCGATTTAACCGAAAAAGAATTAGCTAAAATTTTGGAACTGGTAGCAGATTCTAAAAAGTCGATCAGCTGAAAATTTGTTTAGAATGATTCTAACGACCATCATCGAAATTTTTCAGGCGGAAGCAAATCCCGCGCTGGCTATTCCAATGAAAGCTTACATGAAAAATAAATTCGAATACTATGGAATCAAATCACCACATCGACGAGAAATCAGCAAATCAATTTTAAAAGAATGCAAAACGCTTAGCAGAAAAGAAACCCTAAACCTTGCCAAAAAACTTTATAGTCAACCTCAGCGTGAACTGCATTACCTTGCTCTGGAACTCTTGCTTCAAAATTTTAAAAACAAGTTGGAAAAGACTGATATCAGCTGGATGGAATGGTTTGTCATAAACAATTCGTGGTGGGATACTGTGGATGTTGTTGCGCCAAAATTAATGGCACAATACTTTAAAGAATTTCCTCAGGAGCGGAACACAAAAGTGGAAGAATGGATTGCTTCAAAAAATATCTGGTTGATCCGATCAGCCATTTTATTTCAACTGAAGTACAAGAAAGAAACGGATCTTGCTTTTTTATTCAAATTGATCTTGCTTGTAAGTAACACCAAAGAATTTTTTGTAAATAAAGCAATTGGATGGATCTTGCGTGAAAATGCAAAAACACATCCTCTGTTGATTACAGAATTTATTGAGACGCATCAGAGCAAACTTTCAAACCTCTCTGTTCGTGAGGGATTGAAGCATATCGCTTAATTTTATTTCATCGCAGTCGAAGTTCACTTTTAAAATTCTAAATCTTCTGTTTTTATCTTTCTCGAGTCTTCAATCCGAAAACATATTTTGAATAGATTGAGTCAGAAATAATTTTTCAATCAAAATAAAACGCGACAAAATATTTTGGAAGTTGAATTCAAAAAAAAGCAATTTTCAGATTACGATTTTGACTTTTTAGGATCAAAAAAATGCCTTTCAAAAACTATTTTCAAAAAAAAAGCACGAGTTATCCACATGTTTTTTTTTCTTTTCACAGGGGTAAAAAAATCAAAAATAATTTCCGATAGAAAAAAAGTAAATCTTCTGAAACAGTTGTAAAATCTATACGTTCATAAGTTGTGAGAAAAAATAATTTTTCGACAACAGGAAAATAAATGTGGATAACTAACATACATTTTCAACAATTGGTTGTTGGATATTTCAAAACACACTATAAGCATGGAAACAAATTCGCCTTACATTTGACCCATACTCACCTTAAAATTTTTACAACTATGGCAAAAGCAACAGCCAAAAAGAAAGCACCTGCTAAGAAAGCAGTAGCTAAAAAAGCAGCTCCTAAGAAAAAAGCAGCAGCTAAAAAAGCAGCTCCTAAAAAAGCAGCAGCTAAAAAAGCAGCTCCTAAGAAAAAAGCAGCAGCTAAAAAAGCAGCTCCTAAGAAAAAAGCAGCAGCTAAAAAAGCAGCTCCTAAGAAAAAAGCAGCAGCTAAAAAAGCAGCTCCTAAAAAAGCAGCAGCTAAAAAAGCAGCTCCTAAGAAAAAAGCAGCTCCTAAAAAAGCAGCAGCAGCTAAACCTGCAGCAGCTCCAGCAGCTAAAAAATAAGGAGTATCAAGCACTTACTAAAAGGCCGTTCCATTGGGACGGCTTTTTTGTTTGTATTAACTTGTTACACCAACCTATGGTTTGGGTTAATCAATAAGAGCCTAACCTTGGGTTAAAAAAAAATGCCGCCCCAAGCTTTTGGACCAGCATTTCAGATCTTCAAAAATCCTATTAAAACTTTACAAATCTTGCTTTGCCTGAGTCAAGGCCATCCATCAGTTGAATCAAAAATATCCCGGCAGGCAAACTCTCCACATTGATTTTTCTGTCACTTGTGACCCCCTGTAAAACAATTGCGCCGGAAACATCAAAGATCATAAACGCGTATTCCGCTTGATGCGAATCTGACATCACATGTATGCTTTCTGAAACTGGATTCGGATAAACTGAAAGATTAAAATCAATTTCATCTCCATTCAAACCTAAGTTAGCCAGTGGCTGATTCACGACAAGATAACCATTATCGCCAACGCCAAATACAACGGTATCTGCATACGAACTCATATCATTTATAGGTTGATCAACAGCTGTGAAATTGAAGGTCGTCAGACTCTCAAGTTCGAAGATCAGACCTGTGTTACTGCCTGTAGAAAAAGCACCTGAATAAATCGTACCGCTTCCTGCTTCGTGAAGACACAAGTAATCCGGATAATAAAATGTTGCCCAGTTAATATCCATGCTCCAGGTTAAACCTGCATCCTCAGTAACCAAAATTCCAAAACCACTTCCATCAGGGGTATCATATCCGGCATAGGCTAAGGTGTCATTGATTAACGCAACCGAGGTGAGTGATACACCAGAAGCGAGTCCTGCAGGAATAGTATCCCAATTGTTTCCTCCATCAGTTGTTCTCAAAATATAACCACTGTAACTTGCCGCCAATCCAAAATCAGTATCTAAAAAATCAATGTCCACGATTCGATTGTCAGCTGTATTTGTAGAAGAATTAATATTAGTAGTGGCAATAACACCAGCAGTCATCTTATCAATTTTCTCACCCTCAAAACATGCTGAACCTCCTATAAAACCATTTTGCTCGTCAAGGAAAAAAAGACCTTCATTAAAACATAAACTGATTGTAGAAAGCTGTGTCCACGTTGTTCCACCATCTAATGTTTTGTATGCACCACCGTATGGACCTGTTGTCATGTAGCCGATGTTTTCAGTTACAAATTTGAGATTCAAAATATGTTCATCACCCGGATAAAAAGTTACTCCAGAATAAGTAAGTTCATTCCACGTTTCTCCACCGTCGATTGATTTCAACAGGAGACTATCGTTTCCTCCAATGTAGCCTACAAGATTTGTTGGGAAATTTATGGTGTTCAATTTTTTAGTTGTTCCAGTATTAATTTCATACCAGGTAGTTTGTGCAAATCCAAACCCAATCTGCAAAACAAAAAATGCGAGTGCTAGTTTTTTCATAAATACGATTTCGTTAATTCAATTGTATCAAAAGCAATCCAGAATCAAATCCATTATTGCCTTGATGCTAAAAGAAAGACGTTACTAAAACAGGAGGCGTTGAAAAAGAGATTGGGTCAGAATTGAAATCCCAAACTCACTTTTTGTAACAGAGATAAATACTAAAGCTGCATTCTAATTGGCAGGCATGGTCTCTTCACTCTTTGGTTTAAAAACATAGCGCAGTCCAATTCCGGCAGACGGATACATTTCATAAACAGAGAAACTCGAGTAAGCAAACTCGTCGTACATATCATTCGTCTCTTTTTGTGAAATCGCAAAACGAACCACACCTGTATAATTTCCAGTAAAGTTTAACAGTAAATTATCTGTCACCGGAAAATTGAATGATAAACCCAGGGCAAGTCCTCCACTGATAAAAGACGTAACGGCAACAGTTGCCGGTTCATTATCTCCGTATGGATTCTCCTGAGTCATGTCCCAACGTGTTCCAGCCGAATCTAAAATGTGATAATAATTCCAGTTTCGATTTGTAATTGCGCTATAACCAAAAATTGCATCGGCGTGAAAAGTCAGCCACTCATACGAAATTTTACGCTCCATCCCCAGTCGCAAATCATAGTGATTTCCAAAAGATCTTTCTGGCGTGTTGTTACAATGCTATCATTGGCTGCAAAAATATCCCTGCGCGGAAATTGATATTCATTGCCTAATGACAAACCCAATCTGAAATAATAATTTTCACCTACCGGTTTTCTAAACTCCAATTGAATACGGTTATAATCTGCCGAATTAAAACGAATACCAAGATCTGCATTACGCTGTGAGAAGGACGCAAAAGAAATACTTAGGAACGCTAGGAGGACAATGGCACGATTCAGCATAAAGACGTTTTTGTTGATAACGTAATTATACGGAGATTATTGGGTTCTGGTGATGCTCTGATTTAACTTTTCTTCAATCAGCTTGCCCTTTTTATCATATTTACGATAATGCCATATCTGAGCCTCATAAATAAATTCCTCCTCGATTCGTCCATTTTTATAATAGGTCCGTCGAATGGTTTGCACACCGCTTGACTTCACATAATACTCTGTTGTAATCTGAATAACCTTGCCTGACTTGCTTATGATTTTCTGGCGCGTTCCATTGGTTGGATCTGGAATAAATTCAACCGTGGAACCATCTTCCAGTTGTTCTTTGGAAGAAATAAAAAACGCGCTCGAGTCTTTCACAAATTGATCACGTTTGCGTTGTAGCTCATCCGCCTGTTTTTTCTTTTCTAATGCTTCGCGATCTTTTTCTAATCGCAAATAAGCCGTATCGGGTAATTGAAAATAGGTGACGTGCATGTCATCGCTGAGTTCAAATTCACCCGTAATATTTCCGGCTTCATCAAAGTAGGTTGTCTTTTTATACCATTGAATTCCACCATCAGGGTGGGAACTGTAGTCGGCCGATTTGACAGCGCCATTTTCATAATAGGTAAAAATCACTGAACTTAATTGACCGCTGCGCGAAGTAGGTTGATTGTATATTTCTTTACCGGTATTATCAAATGCTTTGGCATAACCTTGTGCCATGTATTGCGAACTTGAATTGCGAAATTCCTCGGTAGATAGTTTTCCGTTTTTATGATAGCAGTAAACATAAGCCCCATCTTGCCTTTCAACATATTTCTGATTAAGCTGCGAAAAGCTCTTTAGCGCAAAAGGGAATATTAATAGTAGAATAAAAAATGACCTCATAAAAAATCAATTACAAATGCAATGCCATTCTGAAAGATCACCGCAATAAAAACAAAAACACTGCGTTCATCTCAAAAATTAAAATGAAAGATATGTAAAAGCGATACCCAACCTAAATTCCAATTTACATGCGTATCCTTTTTTTTATTTTGACTTTTCAAGCTTCTTGTCTTTTTGCACAACTAGATCTTTCGATTCATGCTGGTGGTGGCGCAAGTTTAATCTACAATTCGGCAACGGTTAACATGAATCATTCTTTCTATGGTAGCCCGATTCGATCCATCCCAAAACGATCTTATGAAGTAGGTGTCACAGGTAGAAAATATTTCGAGCGGACTTATTTGGAAACAGGAATTTCATACTCCTATATACAATCGCTTCACAAAGAAAACACCTTTGCTCAAGATCCAGCCACTAGCTTTATTGAAGAGATTCACATTGAAAAACTAAGACATATCGGTTATGCTGCCATTCCAGTTGTGTTTTGCAGAAACTATGGCTCATTCAGTATTGGCGCCGGCATTCAACCACAGTTCACACTGCATGTCAGGGAAGATAAAAAAATGTGGATTCTTCACTCAATAAATGGAGGCGATATAGATCCTATTCTAAAAAACCGAACAATAAAAACCTTTGACCTGGGTATTGTAGGACAAGCAAACTTAGAAGCCACCGAACGTATTTCGCTCAACTTTAAACTCTATTGGGGAATCACCAACATCAATAATTTTCAGGAAAAAGGCGTGGCTTATGAGTTCTATCAAATTGAATCACCTGTTATTGACCGCAGATTAAAAAACAAACAATTTGTACTTACGCTGCAGTATAAATTATTTCAGAAGAAGGCAGTTTAACTTTTGGTTGACCCAACTAAAAAAGCCTAATTCAACGGAGGCAAAATGCCCATCTTTTCGGCAAAGTGTTGGCAATAATCACGCAAGTCTTCAGCTATGTTGTTTTCATGCGTAGCACGTTCGAAAGTGTCAGCCATGGTAAGCAGTGTTTGATGGAAAAACTTTTTCATATCATCCACGCTCATTTCCTTATCCCACAAATCAATGCGCATAGCGGTTTGTGCTTTACCGTCCCATAAAGAAAGGATCATCGCTTTGGCCTCAGCATTTACTACGCCTCCATCCTGTGCATTCCACATTATTTTTTCAGGAATATTATTTTCGTTGGTGGTGATTTCTATTTTGATTTCAGATTTTTTACTACTCATTTTCTTGCGGTTTATATGCTTTAAGAATTTTGCTTTCGTTTGTTTCTTTTAAAAGTTCTGCTACTGTTACGTCTGGATTTTTTTCCATGTATTGTTTGACAATTTGCCAACCTATAAACTGACCTATTCTGCCTGGTGAGCCCTCCATGTCTACCGTTGTCGGAGCCTCTTCAAAATAACGCAATTTCACTTTTGCTTCGGTGGAGTAAATATAATTCATATCAACCAAAAACGACCAAATGTTATACTCACTGATTAACGCCCATTCATACTCCTCAGGTGTGTAGCGTATTTTATAACTGTCTTCCATTTCTGGCAACATGGCATCAACCGCATATCTCAGCTTACCATAATAAATCATACTGGATAAAAAAGTCTCTCCTCTATCTTCACCAACCACATTTGAAATTAACCAGCTGTGGCAAATATCGACAAGCAAATAATCCTGATTCATTTTTTCTTTCATGAACATTGGAAAACCAATTCGCTGAATAGTGCGGTTATCAGCACCCAAATACATTTCTAAACCAACTCCAATATATTTTTCAGTTGAGACGACACCATAATTAAACGCTGAATTGTAAGTAATCACCTTTTCAGGTAGTTTTTCTTCAGGCAAATGATATTTAAAATGTTTGAATGCATTGGTGATTTCATCTTGCCAGATCGTAAAATCGCCAAATTTCAAATCGATGTCATCAAAAACTGCCCGCATGATTGTATCGGTAACAAAATAATAGAGATAAACACCAATTGAATCATCGTGCACATTACCGGCGCGTAACATATCCGAAACATAATATTCATATAGCTCATCGCCGGTAGCCAGGAGCTCTTCATTAATGCGGCTCATCTCTTCGGGAGATTTAGCTGCTGCCATTTTCTGATCAAAGCGCTCAAAAGCAATGTTTACCTCAACATCAGATACATCTACCAATAGAGGGTCACTTGAACAAGCAGCTAACAAGAATAAAAAGGAGATTAATAATGCGTTACGTTTGACCATTGGAAGGAAATTAGTATTATTGCTATCAATTATAAACTGCGAAATTATGAAAAAGTTACTCTCTTTGCTTTTCATTACAGGCCTAACTCTTGGAGCAAACGCTCAAGATAAAAAATTTCAGATAGGATTAGTGATGGGAACCACCTTTAACTGGACAAAAATTCAAACTACCAAAATTGAAAAAAATGGGGTTGGAAATGAATTCATCATTGGTATTGGTGGAAATTATATGTTCAATGAAAATGTTGGACTTGCTTCAGGACTTCAATTTGATATAGGTGCTTTTGATCTGAACTATGGAAGTGATGTAAGTACTGCCTTAGGCGATGTTTATTATGCCTATAATGATACCCGCATTATGAAATACGATGATGGCAAAGGCGGAGTACAAGATTTCGGCACAGATAGTACAGCTTTTCAATTGCTGACAAGAACCTATCGCACGAAATACATCACGCTTCCGGTTTATTTGAAATTTCAAACCAGTATGATTGGCAAATTCAAATATTATGGAAAATTTGGAGCACGCATTAGTTTTCTGGGATCAGTAAGAATGGATGATTTTGGCAGAGATGCAAAATGGAACGCAACAAGTCAAACCTTCTCGACAAACCTGCCATTGGCAGAACGCACTATGGAAAACATGAAACCAGAAGGCCTGAAAAAAGAACTTGCTCCTATCAAAGCAGGAATTGGTATTTACGGAGGAGCTGAATGGAATTTTACCGGAAATACATTTCTTTACATGGAAGGTGGTTTTAATTACGGTGTTGGTCCTCAACTTTATTCAAAATCTGGTAATCTTGCCGATAAACAAGATGCAGGAAAATTCAGTAATTTGAATTTAGGCACAAACCCACAACACCTTATTGAAATTAAACTAGGATTGTTATTCTAAACTACATTTTGCTTTGAACGCTAAAAAAGTTGCTGAGTTCATCTCAGACTGGCTTAAAGAATATGCCGGTAAAGCAAATTCAAAAGGATTTATAATAGGAATTAGCGGCGGAATTGATTCCGCCGTTACTTCTTTATTATGTGCCCAAACGGGGTTGAAAGTCCTCTGCCTTGAAATGGCCATTCATCAAAATCCAAACGAGGTAAACCGCGGATTGGAGCACATTGCCTGGCTTGAAAAAAAATTCCCCAATGTTTCTCACTTACGCGTCAATCTCACAGAAACATTTGACACCCTTTGCAAATCTCTGCCTGAAATTTCTACCTCACATGGCTTGTCCATGGCCAATACCCGTGCACGTTTGCGCATGACTACACTTTATGCGGTTGGTCAGGCTAACGGATTATTAGTGGCAGGTACCGGTAATAAAGTAGAAGATTTTGGCGTTGGATTTTACACCAAATATGGTGACGGCGGGGTTGACCTTTCACCCATTGCCGATTTAAAAAAATCAGAAGTTTATCAGATTGCAAAAGCGTATGATGTAGTTCAATCCATTCAAACTGCCGCACCTACAGATGGCTTGTGGAAAGATGAACGAACCGATGAAGGTCAGCTTGGCGCAAGTTATGATGAGCTGGAATGGGCTATGGAATTTACGGGAGATACCTCAGCACTGTCAGAAAGACAAAAAGAGGTTTTAAATATTTACCAAGGTTTTAACCGGGCCAATAAACACAAGATGATTGCGATTCCGGTTTGTTTGATTCCAAAAGAGATTCGCAATTAGTTCTTCTGCTGAAATGAATTGGCTTTTATCCAATAGTTATTGTAGATAATATACTCCTGATTATTTGTAATAGTTCTTCTGAATAAAGGTGACTCCCCTTGTTTTTGAATTAGCAATTCATCGATGTAATAGGGCTGACCATTTCCATTTCCTGTAATTAAAATATTGACTTTTTCTATTGCAGGAGACACCTCAAATTCCATACTAACCTGACACCAGTTTTCTACAATGTGCGTTGATTGAGATGTTTCAAACGTGTCGTACCAAAATGATTTTGCTTCACCCACTGAATCCTGCTCTGCTACAGCAAGAACATCGGGTCGGTCAACCATCAGATAATACCAGAATGAGACGGAGTATTTTCCAGGTGACATTGTTTTTGTATCGAATTCATAGATAAGATCGTACCCCCCCTTTTCCTTGTGTATTGCGCCTTCCCCACCTAAACTTTCTCCTACCTGATCATCAAAGGATTCGTAAATAAACCAGGTTGATGCGGTGTCTGATTTCCAACCTTGATTTAAACTCACGGTTGCTTCTTTTTCCCATTGCAAAACTTCGTTGAAATAATACTGCGTATTCCAGTTCTCAGGTATGAAATGAAATGCTTTAAATGTCTCATTAAAAAAGGCGTCCTCAGTAGTATATACCAGTCTGCGTTCATCCCATTTTAAACCATCTTTGTTTTTTATTACCAAGATTTTCGCAGAATCAGGCAGCTCGTAAACCAAATCCTTTTCAATAAATTCTGGGGAGAAAAAGTTATTGAATAAAATTGCTTCTGTCAAGGACATTCGTGACGAGATTGAATTCATTAATGGTGTTCTGGTGTGATAACTCAATAACAACGCATCATAGTTTGCTTCTTCTGTTCCTAAGAGCATAACATTCTCACTGGACATATGCTGAAACGGTAAAAATATCAAAGCATCATAATCTCCTTGATCAACAAATGAAAGCAGCTCACGCATATCTTCACTTACATTTTTTTTGTCAAATGGATTGAGAGCAGTACTCACTGAAATGGAAACACTTTTGTGCATAGGATAAAACTCAACTGCGTAAAACAGAATACCCGCGCAAAAAACCAAAAGCATTGGCCATTTTCTTTGTTGTTTGAGATAGATTTTATAAAATCCAACAACTGAAAAAACAGTAAACACATAAAAGAAAATCCAGCCAAAACGACCCAACACCCTAAATTGTTTAAGCGGACCCACCAGATCCACAATCCATCTCATAAAATCATACTTAAGCGGAAAACAAAATGCAAACAACAGAATTAAATATGCTGCCAGCATAAACATTGCGAGCTCTGAACGCAGCATTCGTTTAAAGTCAAGAGTCTTTCTGTTTCGAATGAGATAAATAAAAATGAACCATGCAAAAACAGTTGTGGTGAGTCCGACATAATTCCACGATTCCCAATTTCCAACATCGATTTTCAAAATGTGCGTAAGCTTGGCAAGCGGCCCGTCATGCGGAACAAAAATGGATTTCCAACTTGCATAATAGTCAAAAAATCCACCGGGTTGACCTACTCTGTTTTCATGCGTATCAGTAAGCGCAACCAACCCTTGAAACAGAATTATAGGCAGCAAGACCTGAATAAAAATGTACACGATATTTTGTTTCCATTTTCTGCGATTCCAAAGCGTATTTACGAGCCAGAAAAACAAACTGAAAAAGCATAATATCATTCCTAAATACGGATGCGTAAAAAAGAAGACCAAACAATAAATTGCAATACATACTGACCAAAAAATGGCTTTTCCGTGTTGGCATTTTATCATCAACCACCAAAGCGCAGGAATAGCAAAAACATAAGCCAACGAAAGATGGCCTGTCATACGATAGACTTGCGGAGACATGAATGCAATAGCAATTGCTGCAACCATTGCCCATCCATTTTTTACACCAAAATGATTTAATATTTTATACAAAAAAACAGCACAAATTGGAAACGAAATCAACATTAGAAAATTCAAAATGCCAATACCATATTCTGCCAATCCAAACACACCTATCAACCACGATAGAAGCGGATGACCATCGGTATAAACCATGTGCTCATAATAAGGATAGTTCATGCCGCCAAAATTCCAGAAATCGGCATCATATTTGGCGTGAAAGATATAGGTGTAATAATTTTTTATGCCATCTCCACCTGGTGAAAAAATATAATCGTTAGGGTGAAATAAAACGTCACTGTAGAAATATGCCAAAATCAGAAAGGCTGCGGCAAAAACTACTGTGCTTTTAAACTTGCTCATATTATTTTCAGTAGTTGCGAATTTAGTCTATTCTCTTATCTTAGACCAATCAATGCAAAAAATTATGAATTAAATTGACCAAACGAAATACAAATAAATCATTCACCCTGCTGTTGAATAATCCCTTGATAGCAAGAAAAAAGCAAAAATAAAATGTCAAAACTAAAATCCTTGTACCGCTTCTTATCACCAAAACATCAATCTGTATTTTTAGAATATAAGGTAGATTTCAAACCACGTTTTGGTCATGGAAATCCGCCTCATAAAGGACTCACTGATGCGATCAACAGCAATAGAAAAATCTATGCTGATCATTTGAATTATTTTTTGGAATTCAAAAATATCTTTCACGAAATTAAACTTTCCAGCATTGAAACAAATGAAAACAATCCGGCTTGGAACAATGGTTTTTTTCCAGGACTTGATATCATTGCGTTGTATGGAATGATTAGAAAAAATAAACCTAAACGTTTTGTTGAAATCGGTTCTGATAATTCTACAAAAGTGGTTCGAAAAGCAATCCAGGATGGAAACCTGGAAACTAAAATTACTTCCATCGATCCGGTTCCCCGTGCAAATATTGACCACCTTGCTGATGTTGTAATCAGAAAACCAGTTGAAGCATTAACTGATTTTTCAATCATTTCAGATTTAGATGAAAATGATATTCTTTTTATAGATAATTCTCACCGATGCTTTCCAAATTCAGATGTGACAGTTTGCTTTTTAGAACTCTTTCCCCTTCTGAAAAAAGGTGTGATTGTGCATATTCACGACATATATCTGCCTTATGATTATCCACAGTTTATGTGTGACCGGGCTTATTCAGAACAATACTTATTAGCTACCTACATTCTGGCTAATCCAACTAAATATTTTACGATATGCCCAAACTATTTTATCAGTGAAGATGCAGAGCTAAAGAAAATACTGGAACCGGTTTGGAACCACAAGTCGCTTGATACTGTTGAGAGACACGGCGGTTCTTATTGGTTACAGATAATGAGTTAAACACTTACCGAACGCTCCAGCGTTTTAATAGTAAAATTATCTGCGTCAATTTCTGCTAAAACACCAATAGGCAAAGTGAATTTGGGAGACATGTGACCAAAAGTTGCACCCATGTAAACCGGTATTGAAAGATCTTTAAAATGTTGCTCCAATACTTCATGCAGCGTGAACGATTTTTCAGGTTCTTCAGCAAAACACTTGTTGAATGATCCAAAAACAATTCCTTTCACTTTATTAAAAATTCCGGCTTGTTTCATTTGCCAGAACATTCGGTCAATTCTATAAGGTTCTTCATTTGTTTCTTCCAAAAAAAGAATTTTGTCTTGCCAGTTAGGTTCGTAAGCAGTACCAATCATGGAGACTAAAACAGTGATGTTTCCTCCAATCAATTCACCTTCAGCTTTACCCGGTGAAAGCGTCAATAAATCAGTGAGATAATCATCTGGATTTTTCATTGTGAAAGGCACGCCAGCCGCAACCGCTTTAGTCACGTAAGTAGTTGAAAAATCTGTCCAGGTTGAATAACCACAAGGGCCGTGATAGGTCACAATTCCGGTCTTCAAATAAACTGCATTGACCAAAGAAGTGATATCTGAAAAACCCATCAAGACTTTTGGATGTTGTTTAATCACTTCATAATCCAGCAAATCTAAAATACGCGCGCAACCCCAGCCACCGCGCATAGTTAGAATGGCATCAATAGTTGGATCTTTGTAAAACTCCATTAATTCATCGGCACGCATTTGATCCGTTCCGGCTAAATAACCATAGCGCTCATACAAGGTTTTTCCAAGTTTAAATTTGAAACCAAGTTCGGTTAATCGATCTGTAATTCGGGTAATCGTAAACTCTTCGTAGATCGCTCCAGCAGGACCTGTGATGCCTATGACATGACCTTTCATTAATCCTTTTGGTAGAACTTTTGACATAGAAACCACAGCAGTGCTTTCAGTTTTTTCACTCGATTGAAACGACGGCAAGATCGCAGACGCAAGTCCTAATCCCGCAACATTACGTATAAATTTTCGGCGTTTCATTGTGATAAAAATACGCAATTCCTGTGGATTCGGTTTGAGTATTTCATTGCCTCGATAAAAACAAAAAACCATTTTGCGTGTTTATACCTTAACTTTGTACCAGTAAAAATTTGACAACCATGGTTCCAATTACACTTTACGCCGAAATGACTCCAAATCCGCTAACAATGAAATTTGTGGCGAATAAATATATGTTGCTCGATGACCGCACCGTTCAATTTGATAGCCTGCAAGAAGCAAAAGGATACTCGCCTTTAGCAGAAGCACTTTTTCAATTTCCTTTTGTAGACGCGGTTTTTATCTCTGGTAATTTTATCACAGTAACCCGCACCGACAATGTAGACTGGGATTTTATTGTAATGGAACTTCGCGATTTTATTCGCGAATGGTTAGTGAATGGCAAAGAAGTCTTGATCATGATGCCAGGTGAAAAAAAAGCCGTTCAAAATTCAGATTCTTCTCAGCCAGAAAAAGCACCGCGCAAAACATTTGCTCCTTCTGATTTTGATGAGCCGATAATCATGCTTTTAAATGAATACGTAAAACCTGCTGTCGAAAATGACGGTGGGGCAATTGATTACGTAGGTTATGAAGATGGCGTCGTTACTGTTGAAATGAAAGGTTCTTGTTCTGGTTGTCCATCTTCCACGGCAACATTAAAAGGCGGAATAGAACAATTGCTGAAATCACATATTGTAGAGGTGAAAGAGGTTGTAGCGCTTACTGCTTAAACAATCACATCATACAAAACCGCTTTATCCAACTTGCGTTCTGTAAACTTAATTCCATAATCTTCTAGTTCCGTCAGAATTGGATCGTAGATTTCTTTGATGATTGGAAGATGAACTCCTTTCAAAGTTATCTTACCATTTAAAATCATTTTAGCACAAATAGCAATGGGCAAACCTACTGTTTTACTCATGGCTGTATGGGTTTGATCTTCACCAATGGTTACCATGTGTGAGTTGATTTCATGATATTTTCCGTTGAGATGATAGACAATTTTATGCCACATCACAATCATGTCTTTATCATGTGATTCAAGTCTCCATTTCTCTTCAAGAATTTTTTGTAGAAAGTAGGCTGGAGTAACATCTTCCGTAAAGTTCATTTTGGTTTTTTCAAAAATTCCTAACCAAACTAATTTATCCCAAATGATATCATCCTGATCAATTTTCAAGTAATGGCGTAATTTCAATTCAACAGAATCATGAGGATTATAAGGAAGGAACGCGTTGATGAAATCACGTTTCGTCATGTCTTTACTTCCTTCCAAAATGTATGAATCATCTGTTGCGCCAATTTGCACAAACGAATCCCATGCCTTTGAAAAACCTTTTCTTCTAAGCGTTCCACGGTAAATAGTTGGAATAGCTTGCAGATCATATACATCTCTATACTTTAATGAATCGCGGTTTGCATAACCTTCAAATTCACCATAGCCATCAATTTTTATGATCTCTGTTCTTCTGAAAAGTTTGGTGTAAGGAATGTATTTGTATTGTCCCTCCTGAATAAATTTTGCAGCACCGCCTTGTCCGGCAATAACCACGTTTCTTGGGTTCCAGGTAAATTTATAATTCCAGGGATTGTTATCACTTTGCGGCGCAATCAATCCTCCGGTGAAGGATTCGAAAATGTGCATTTTACCTCCTTGCTCTTCTACCTCGTCCAGAATTTTTTTTGCACTCATGTGATCAATGCCTGGATCTACTCCCATTTCATTCATGATCAAAATTCCAGCATCAATACATTCCTGATTCAGCTCTTTCATCTGATCAGATATATAAGATGGGGTAATGAGATTTGTTTTGAATTTGATACAGTCTTTTGCAACCTCAATATGATGCGCTGCCGGCAGCATGGAGATAACAAGATCTGCCCATTGAATAAGTGGTTCGCGTTCCTTTGGATCTAGACCATTTAATTGAAAACCCTCTGCCTGACCGCAGCCTTTAACTTTAGCTTTAGCCAGATCACCGTTCTGATCACCAACTTTAATAAACCATCCTTCTTTTTTGGCGTTTTCGCAGAAGTATCGCAACATAGAAGAGGCCGACAGTCCCGCGCCAATTACTAGAATATTTTTCATTAGAGGCAGATTTGGTTACAAACTTAACACAAATCAAAATGATCCGACTGATTTTATAGGATCGTGTTTCTCAAAAGATATGCACACGCAAGGTATCTCGCTAATCCAAAATAAATTGAAAATTTTTTCAGAACGTATTTTGTTTACGATCTGCCACCCGAATGTTGTATCATAAAAGAAACACATTATGGAAAAGATAATCTCAATGTACGATCAACTGGTGATTCACAAAATCACTTACGAAACCAGTCAATCTATTGTCACTGCAGAGTGTGAGTTAATTCGTCACAACGAGCGAATCTATACTTCTTTTTTGATTTCACACACCGACCTCAACCGAATTCTTGCAAAAATTATTGCCAAAGGATATACACTGGATGCTTCATTTTATCAATCATTCCAGTTCGAAGATGGCACTGAGGTAATTGATTGTGAGTTTGACAATTTACCAGAAGGACCTGTTTATCTGGAAGAATTTGAGTTTGCTGACTATGTAACTGAAATTCGTGCTTAATACTAAAAAACGCTAAAAACTGAACTTATGAAAATCCAACAACTAACCCATTTTGATCTTTCGAATAGTTTTAACCTGAAATCGGTTGCATCCATTCAGGAGCTATCCAACCATGATTTAATTTATATCTACCATCACCTTAACCCGGGAAGTGATCTTTTATTGGAGTCTGAAGGCACCAATATCAAGGGCGACATCCGATACAAAGTCACTTTTAAGAATTTCACGCTTGGATATGTGTTGCTCGGAGGTTATTTCAGAGGTTATTACGAGTCTAACAACACGCTTTCAGCCCGCATCAAGTCAATAAAACGAGAGAAATTTTTACCCGCTAAAGAAATTGATATAGAGGTGGATCTTATTAAACTCAAAAACGTTTCATAGCGATTTTAAGGAGAGTATAAATCGTACAAACAGAGTTTAAAACTTAGAAAGCGTCGGAAAATTCCGACGCTTTCTTTTTTTAATACACTGCCAATCTCAGGCAACTTAATGGTATTTGCTTCGTATTTCTTAAAATATTTTGTAACTTTGAGAAAACTATCTTTATGAAAAAACTGCTTATTCTGTCCGGCTTTGTGGGATTGGTGTCGTTAGTCGCCTGTGAAGACCACGAGGTAATTCCACCACCGGTTCCTATTGTTGATTTAAAATGTGCTTGCGATGCAGTGATTGATGATTCTACAGTAGAGTACACAGATACTTGTCGTTACTTTTCTGAAAAATCAATTGTAACGGGTGGTATTTCAAGTGCTCGTTATATTACAACTATCCAACGCGCCAATCTTACACATGGTGTTAAGCTTGAAATTAAATCTTTAGAATGGACAGACGACGGCTCTAATACTCCAACTCTAGAGCAATGGCAGGCATTTTTTGATAATAACCTTACCCCTGGATATTCAACTGGAACAATCAACAATGGTGTTATAGTTACCTGGACAGATCCTAATAACAAAAATTGGGTGAGCGATACAGGCGGAGTTTGCTTCAGCAACTTCAGTTTTGTGAGCATGGTTCAGGATTCAGATACAACTGGAGACTATATGCTTTTTGAGGCTTCATTCAATTGTAAATTAAAAAACTCAGACTATGGTACAACTGACAGTATCAAATGTCTTGAAAACGGATACATTAAATCTGCTTTCCGCCTAGAATAAACAAGGTTAAGAAAGAGTAAAGATTATAGGGAGATTCATGGAGTCTCCCTTTTTTTTTAGTAATTTAGAACTGTACTATCCTGATAATGGGCATGGAAGACTCACTACGAATAGCAATTATTGGCGATTATAATTTTGCATATCACTCGCACAATGCAACTAATCAGGCATTGCAGCATTGCGAAGATGTGCTCGAAATTCCGATCAACTACTATTGGTTGAATGAGCGTGAATGTTGCGAAGATAAAATTGATTTCAGCGGAGAATATGACGGCGTATTGGTTGCGCCCGGACCTTATCAGCAGCCATTTTATTTTCAATCCATTATTCTTAAACTATTGCAAAAGAAAACGCCTGTTTTGGGCACTGGTGATTGTTTCAAAATTTTGGTAGAGGAGTTTTTTTCCTCAAAAGGATTTGACCAGCAACGTGAAAAAATTATTTCAGATAATCTCATTGAAGGCAATTACTTTACCGGAATTATTTTGGATCAACTTTCAACTGAATACACAAAACTCTACACAACGAAAGCCACTACAGAATATAGTTCATCGAGGTTTTCAATACTGCCACAGTATTCAGAAATTTTAAGTGAAGGTTTTGAAATTGGAGCACGAAATCAATTTTTTGATCCTGAAATTTTAAAATCAAAAGCACATCCTTATTTTGTGTTCACTATGTTTTGCCCGCAGATAGTTTCAACAAAAGATTTGCCGCACCCCATCTTCACGCAGTTCATTAAGCAAGCTCAAAAAAACAAGGAATTAAATTTTTCTACCCAAGGTGGAATCAAGCACTAATCAGCAAAATCAAGTTCAATTAAAATCTGATTCTTCTCTACATTTTCGAGTTTTGCAATGTGAATCTTTTTAATGACGCAATCCATTTCTGCCTTGATCACATTTTCCATTTTCATTGCTTCAAGAATTAAAACATTATCACCTTTCATCAATTTGTCACCAACATTTGCTAAAACTTCAAGCACTTTTCCCGGCATTGGCGCTTTGATATTTTTACTGACAACCTCGGCACTTCGTTTGATTCCCATTTTGTCCAAAACCAGATCTAACTCATCTTTGAACACAATATCAAACGTTCTGTGACTGCTTCGGATCGTCATTGTTTTATCAGCTAAATCTACTTTCAATACCTCTAGAATCAAGTCTGAATCGCCATTCTGAACTGAATAGACATTCTCACCTAATACTTTTAATTCTGAAGGATTCGAATCTTTCAATAGATTCATTGTGTTTACTGTAACTGACATAACCTAAATTTAATCTGCCCAATTTAGCCAATTTCCATGGTATAATTGATTTACCTCAACAAACTTGTGCGTGGGCCAATAAGCGGCTGATGCTTTTTAACGTGACTTTCCAACGAGACTGAAAATTTATACTACCTTCAATCTCATATTTTTATGGCGTCAGAACTAGAAAAGTTAAAAGCGGAAGTTGATAGATTGCAAAAAGAAAATGCGATTCTGAAACAGTCGTTGGATTTTGGCGCCCCGAAAACGACCGTAATAGTTCCTGAAGCGTTTAAAGCCATTTTTGACGTAGCTGAAGCCAACGTAAAAAAATACTTTTCGAATGTGGACAGTGATCCAGAACACGGTGAAATTATTATAAATGGCGAGCGCTACGTACTTTTCAGGGCAGCAGCAATCTCGTATGAATTTTTGGATGTCTTTAAAGAATTCTACAGTAATTATCCAGAAGATGAAGCCGTACAAATTGCCAATAATTTTTTGTTTGACATTGCTCACGTTTTAGGAAAGGAAGATGCCAAGGTTTTCCACCAACGTATGAAGTTGAGTGATCCATTGCAAAAGCTTTCCGCAGGACCTGTTCACTTTGCTTACACCGGTTGGGCGAATGTTGAAATTCTGCCAGAATCAAACCCAAATCCGGATGATACTTTTCTTTTAAAATTTCACCACCATAATTCATTTGAAGCGCAATCGTGGATAAAAGCAAAGCGCAAAAGTGAGATTCCGGTTTGTACCATGAATTCAGGTTATTCATCCGGTTGGTGTGCAGAAAGTTTTGGAATTCCATTAACGACCGTTGAAATTTGCTGTGAAGCTCAAGGAGCAAAACATTGTACATTCATTATGGCTCCACCCCATAAAATTCACGAGTATCTTGAGAAAATGGATCCTGAAAAAAAATCGGCCAACTATGAAGTTCCGGTATTTTTTCAGCGCAAGTACAATGAAGATAAATTAAGACAATCACTGCTACAGAAAGAAACCTTACTGAAAGAAGTACATCATCGGGTAAAAAATAATTTGCAGGTCATTTCCAGTTTACTCAATCTTCAAAAAAACACCTTTCAGGATGAGCGTTTGCGCACTGAATTTATGTCAAGTATTTCACGCGTTAATACCATGGCGCGCATTCATGAAATGATTTATGGAGACAAAAATGTATCATCCATCAACATAGAAAAATATTTTACAAAACTTTTGCGCTCGTTGTTTCAGCTATATAACTCAGCAGGAATTGAAATTGAATTGAATGTAGATATTGATGTTACAGATGTGGTTTTTTTTCCAGACAAAGCAATTCCGCTTGGATTAATACTGAACGAAATAGCAAGCAACTCATTCAAGCACGCTTTTAAAACAAAAGGAAAATTTTATTTAAAACTAGTGGAATCAGAAAACCGATACACACTAACGGCCGGGGATAATGGGCAAGGACTGCCTCCGGTTTTGAAAGAAGGAACACTGGGATTATCCCTGATTCCGATTTTATGTGAACAAATCGACGCCCAACTGGAAGTAATCAACTCACCCAACGGCCTGGAATATTGTATCAGATTTGACAAATGATATGTTTATTCAGCAGCAGCTTAAGCATTAGTTTAGATCCAGTCGGGCGCAGATTCTAATTCATCTCACCTTAACTTTTTTTGGACTAACCTGAACATGCTTCGCACGTCCCGTCATCCTCATTCTCAATGGCATTCATTTTACGTTGAAACTCAGCTTCAATCTGCTCAATTGTCCAATCAGGATTGTTAATCTTTATCAATGATTTTAAAAAGGCTCCGTTATTGGTAGGCTTTTGAACATTCTGCCGGGCCTGTGTTCTGTTTACCGTATTCTGCATAATCATCCTGATTTAAGTTTCCGATTCTCCTCTTTTCAGATCTCCATGTCTGATTTCAACGCATTCCAAATTTAGGTAATGCTCAGCGAAAATCGTCTTCAGATTTATTGACTATGGGCTGTTGCTAATTAGTGCTATGAATTGATTTTCTGTATTTTACAGAATTTTTTTCTGACCTGCGAGAGGTGGATGAAGTCGCATAGATAATATCTATACAATGGTTTCGTGATTTTTAACTATCACGTGTAGGGTGTTGCATGTTCCACAATGATTATGTATACCCAAATCGTTGCTCTGACCTAATGACTCGTCTTAATCTCAGGATTTACCTTAGCGGGTTTTATCACGAGATAAACACCGGCAAAAATTAATGCAGTGCAAATTAATTTTACGACACTTATATCGCGGGAATAATCTTCTAAACCAAAAATCGAATAGAGATAAACAAAAAAAGTTGCGAGAATTGGTTGAATATAAATGTACACACTTGCAACCGTTGCGCTGACATTTTTCATGGCATAAACCATCAACAAGTAAGGCAAAAACGTGACTCCGATAATCACAAAAATTACCTTTGACACAGTGGTTCCACTTAATTCATTCCATTCAACTAAAGGCAATTCACTGAAGCTATATGGCCAGATTAAAACTACAATCAAACCAAACGTAAATACCCATGTGATTACCGTGAGCGCATTGTAACGACTCATGAGCGGCTTGACTAAAATCAGATAAATGGCATAAGAAACAGCATTGAAAAAAATAAACAAATCACCTAAACTTGTTGCAAAACTATCGGCCGTGTTTTGAAGTGAAAAAACTACTGCCGCTGATGCACCAATAACAACTCCGACAATCTGAACTTTTCGTATGGTTTCTTTGAGAAAAATCAACGATAAAATCAAAACCAATATAGGCGTAATCACCATAAAAACTGACGCGTTTACAGGTGACGTGCGCATTAGTCCATTAAAGAAAAAAAGCTGATTTACCCCTACTCCAAAAACGCCACAAAGCGCAAGTAAAATAAGATCTTTTTTGGTTACTTTTTCAAAACGGAATGAGAATAAAATCCAGAATAATATAGTTGCTCCGCTTACTCGTAAAAAAATAAATCCATTGGCTCCAATCACACCCGGCATAAGTCCTTTGGCCACTAAATAATTAATGCCGTAAAGCAAATTTACAGCCAACAAGGCTGCGTGTGATTTAAGCAGTTGCATTATTTCTGTGAGTCAAGAAATGCTTTAGCTTCTTTAACATTGGCAGGGGCATTTCCAATAAATATTTTCTTGCCAACAATCATTACTGGTCTTCTTAAAAAAGTGTATTCATCTATGATCAATTGACGATAATCCTTTTCAGTAAGTGCCTTGTCTTTTAATCCCATTGCAGCATATTTCATTGATCTTCGTGAAAACAAAATTTCGGCAGAGCCCGCAAGTTTGATCATTTCATCCACTTGCTTGGCTGTCATTTTTTCTGTTTTGATGTCCTGCAAAACAAAGTCTTTACCGGGCTTCCAGATATTCAAAATTTTCTGACACGTAGAGCAAGTGGCTAAATGATAGATTTTTTTCATAGTACAAATTTAAGGATAAGGAATGATTAAGTTGATTTCTGCATGATAACAAGCCCGGGCCAAAATGGTTCTGTAATACAACCGATTCGAGCAATTCATTCATCAAAGGCAATAATTCAATCCTCAATTCGTATTTTTGCTAACCTCATGAATCAAACCACATCACATAACCGCGAATTTAGTTTGGTTCTGCCTTGTTATAATCCACCCCGAGATTGGGAAAAAATTGTAGTGAGTTCAGTCAAATCAATTATTGATAAAACAGGAGTCATACCGCAACTGATCATAGTCAATGACGGCTCTTTAAAAAATGTTGAGCTAGAAAAATTGAGTTCATTCGCTCGGCGCTGAAAAATTTTGAGTGGATTTCCTACGATCAAAATCGTGGAAAAGGATTTGCGCTGAGACAAGGCGTGTCTAAAGCAAGTCATGACTTAATCATTTACACAGATATTGATTTCCCTTATCTGGAAGAAAGTTTTTTGAATCTTTATAAAATTCTTCAGCAAGGTTTTGATGTCGTGCCGGGTCACAGAGGCAAAGATTACTATTCAAAAACACCCTTTCTAAGAAAAATCATTTCTAAATTTTTGCGCTGGACATTAAAAACATTTCTACGCTTACCTACTGACGATTCGCAATGCGGTATTAAGGGCTTCAACAAAAAAGGCGCAGTAGTTTTTATGGATACGCGCATTGACCGTTTTCTTTTTGATCTTGAATTTATAAAACTAGCCAGTAAACGAAAACTAAAAGTTCAGATTGCAGAAGTTGATTTGAAACCGAATGTTGTTTTCAGCAAAGTAAATTTCAGGATCTTGTTTCGTGAATCTTTAAATTTTTTGAAGGTTTTGTTCAGGAAGTAGGTTTTAAAGTTGTAAGATTTAAGTAGGTAAGCTATAAGGTTTGTGAACGAATAAGTTTTTCGATATTCAATCTCATTTTACGCTCCATTAATTTCACTGTTCAAAGCACCACAAACATATCCTTACAACTTATATCTTCCACTTATACCTCCCTCTTCCAGCAACCCTACAACAATAATTCAAAATTTTCGTAGTTTTACTCTGAGAAGCCGACTTGTACGCCAATTATTAAAGTCACCTACTTACTCACAAATCAAGGATTATGAAAAGACTACTTAGCATTATGCTTCTGAGCGCCAGTGCGCTCGTTTGGTCACAGGAAAAAACAAATTATACCGAAAAAGGACAATTTTCACTTGGACTAAGAACAACAACCAGTGTCTTTGGTCATGATCCTGTTCCAGGATTAGGTGTCGGCGGACAATTTCGTTTACAAATTCTGGACTATATCAATACAGAATGGTTTGCAGATTATATCTCAATGGATTTAAAGGGAGCAGGCACCAGAAACAATACACACATTGGCTGGTCAGTTATGTTTTATCCTAAAAAATTAAATCGCTTTGTGCCATATGTAATTGCAGGTCATTGTTTCGATTATGCTAAAGTTACTCCGCTCAGCACACCTTATGATGACCGCTCTAACGAATCCATTTCCAGATGGAGTTCAGCTGTTCAGGCTGGCTTGGGTACACATTTTTATTTAACCGATCGGTTTAACATGACTTTTTCAGCACAGTATATGATGCACCTGGGAAATCATCTTGAATATGAATTGGAAGAAACCGCAAACGGTTGGTATTTGGATACTGCACCAACAACACATGATCACGGTGCGCGTCTTGAAGGACACATTCTTTTGACTCTTAGTATCAACTACAGACTTGCAGATTTTTGGTAATAATAACACTATGAAAAAATTAGTAATCAGCCTGCTCTTCATCAGTACATTTGCAGCATTATCGCAAGAACGTGATTGGAGAATAAAAAGCGCTCTTTCGTTTGCGCCGGGAATTTTAACAGAGAAAACGTACACCCTTCAACTTCAGGGATATCTTGGTTTTATTCAAGATAAAATTGAATGGCGCGGTGAAGCTTTTTACTTTTTAAATTCATTCGGTGATCGTCCACGATTTGACATGAATCATCAAATCTATACAGGTGCGTTTTATCACTTCACTGAGTCAGCTTTCCAACCTTATGTTGGTTTTCAACCAGGGATTGCCATTTCAAGGTCTTCAGAATATGGATCACTGAATGCAGAAACGCAAGCTCTGGAATATAAAATTGCTGTCAATCCGGTTGGATCTGTTGCAGGTGGATTTGACTTTTATGGCGAAAAATTATTTTTTCTCTTCGTTGAAACGCGGTACATTTTTGGTAAACACAAAGCAGATACTTATCCAATATTTTTGGATGAAATGCGTTTTTCATTTGGCCTGGGATTCTTTTTCTAAGTACTTTGAAACACTCTTCCAGAAGGCAATTAGACAACCTTCTGTATGGCGAATTGATTTTTGAAAATACCCATTCAAAAAAAATCTTCTTTCGGTGAATTAAAAACTTTTGCTACTTTAGTATCATGGAGAATTATGTACTCGAAGGCACGCCCAAATCACCTCTGGTAAACTTTAATGCCGAAACTGGTGTTTTGCTGTTAAGCGGCAGAAGCATTCCTGAGAATGCGCGTGAATTCTATCGCCCAATGATTGAGTGGGTTGAAAAGTATAATACTAATCCAAAACAGCAAACCACATTTGACATCTGTCTGGAGTATTTTAATACCAGTTCATCCAAAGCTCTTTTTGATCTTTTCAAAACAGCAGAACAATTAAATCTCAAAGGAAATTCTTCTGTCATCGTAAAATGGAAATACGAAAATGACGACTGGGAAATGCGTGATGCAGGTCTTGAGTACAGTCGCATTATTCAGATTCCCGTTGAGATGATTGAAATTGACGTTTAGTAAGTATCCGCGTTTTTGGTTGTTCTAAATTGATTCCATTTTTTTATTCCTTTTCCATATTTCCTTTTCAAGCACTTGAGTGATTTGATTGTTAATTCTAAGATTTCGTATCTTGCTTTAAAATCTTCCCAAATGAAATCACTTTACCTTGTCTTTTCACTTCTTGTTTTGGCATCCTGTAGTCAGGATATTTCAAAAACAAATGGATCCCGATCAACCAACCCAAGTGAAGCCATGTCTTATGGGAATGACAGCTCGCTACAAAGCAGGGTGATGTTTGAATACATGCGTTTGCGCAATCCGTCAACCGGGATGATTCCTGCAAATATCCGTTCACAAGAACTTGCCTTTGCACAAACACTTCCGCGCAATATGAAAAAATCATATACATGGGAACAACGTGGACCCGTTAATAAAGGCGGACGAACACGCGCTGTTGCCATTGATGTATTGGATGAAAATATTTGGTTAGCAGCTGGAGTAACAGGCGGAATCTGGAGAACTACTGATGCCGGACAAAATTGGGAAAAAGTGACCAATCCATTACAAATGCATAGCATTACGAGTATAGCTCAAGATACCCGCGCAGGACATGAAAATGTCTGGTATGCCGGAACCGGTGAGCATTATGGCATCGTGAGCGCATCTACTTTTGAAGCGCGGTTTAGTGGAAATGGAATGCTTAAAAGTACAGATGGCGGTATTACCTGGACAGAGCTGACCTCTACACAATCGAATACGCCCCAAACCATCTATGCAAATCACCAAATGGATTTTGTGTGGCGTGTTGTGACAGACCATACAGATCTAACAAACGATGTTGTTTTAGCTGCAGTTTATAATGGAGTTTTCAGAAGTGAAGATGGAGGAGCAACTTGGACAGAAGTACTTGGATTTTTAAGCGGTAGCTTCAGTAATTTACACTCAGATTATGTTGATTTGATCATTACTCCATCCGGAGTTTTTTATGCAACAATTTCAAGCGATAGTCCAAGTAAAGGATTGTTCAGATCAGAAGACGGAATTACCTGGACAAATATTACCCCAACTACTTTTCCAACAAGCTATGGACGCATTGCACTAGCATACAATCCACAAGATCAAAATGAAATTTGGTATTTTGGTTCAACTAATGCAAGTACTGCCAACGGTCACTCACTTTTTAAGTACACTTACCTTTCAGGAGATGGAGCTGGTGCAAACGGCACGTGGGAAAATCGCAGCGCTAACTTACCGAATCAATCATGTTACATTACCCCCATTGCTGCTGAAATTGGATTACTGAGCACCCAATCTTCTTTTGATGTTCACATTGCCATTCACCCAACAGATCCAAATGTGATCTTTATTGCAGGAACAAGTATCTGGCGATCAACCGACGCATTTGCCACCAATACAACCAATACCTGGATTGGCGGCTACCAGTGTGATCCACTTCCTTACAATGATATCAACTGGCAACTATCGTATCCAAATCATCATCCGGATCAACATTATATGATGTTTTTGCCATCCGATCCAAACGTGATGATTAACGTTAACGACGGCGGAATTTATAAAACAAACGATAATTTATTGGATTCTGTAGAATGGATTCCACTCAACAATGGTTTTATTACCACCCAATTTTATGCTGTTGCTATGCAGCCTGGCGTCACAACCAGCGATGTGATTATTGGTGGCATGCAAGACAATGGAACCTGGTTCACGGATACGGATGAATATGATTCAAGCTGGGTCGAAATTGGCGGAGGAGATGGAATGTATTGTGCCATAACTGAGAATGCTGAATTTTATATCACCTGCACACAAAACGGTAAATTGTTTCTGAAAGAAATAGATCCCGAAGGAAACGTTCTGGCCCATGAACGCATAGATCCAGAAAACGGACCCTCTTCATACAACTGGTGTAACAGTTTGAAATTAGACCCCAACAATACAAACACGCTTTATTGGAATGGTCGGACAAGGCTTTGGCGTTTAGATGATGTACACGACATAGTGATTGCGGGTGACAAAACAAATAAGGAACCTGATCATTGGGTAGAGATTGCAGAAAGTAATGTGATTCCAGGTGGCGGTATTATTACAGATATTGAGATGAGCAAGGCCGGAATTAATCAGGTTTGGTACGGTACTTCACTTGGTGATGTATATCGTCTCGATAATGCAAATTCAACTTCGCCCGATCAAGTTGATTTAACATCCGATGTATTTCCTGCTAACGGATATGTTTCATGTATAGCGGTAGATCCATTTGATCCAAATAAAATTTTAGTCACGTTTGCCAACTATTCGATCACCAGTATTTTTTATACAGAAGATGGCGGTTCAACTTGGAGTGATATTGGCGGAAATTTAGAAGAAAATTTAGACGGAACTGGAGCCGGACCAGCAATATTATGGGCAGAGCAATATCCTGACGGAACTTTGTTTGTCGGTACAACTGTCGGATTATTTACAACCGATCAGCCTGATAGCAATAATACCATTTGGGCTCTTGAAGCAGGTATTGGAAACGTTGTAATCAATCATATGGATTACAGAACCTATGATGGAAAAATGATTGTAGGAACACATGGAAATGGTGTTTACTCCACAAATCTGACTCCAGCATTTGCAAGCACTGCAGAGAGTAGTGTAGCGCATTCTGTTTTAGTTTATCCAACCATCACAACCTATATGTTGAATATTTCTGCTGAGAAATCAGAGCGCGTTGAAATTTATAATTTGCAAGGAAAATTGGTGATGACAAAATCAGCAACATCTGATTTTACAAGCTTAGAGGTCTCTAATCTAACCAGCGGAACGTATTTGATCGTAGTGTATTACGATCAGACCAGAATCGTTAAGAAGTTTGTGAAAAGGTAAAGGAGGATTCACTTTGCGAGGTTGTCAGCAAAGCAGAACCTCAATTCCCAAAGCTACTTGCACCACTCTTTCCAATGCCAAAATTATAGGCAACACTCATGGTGAAATAAGAATGTCTGTTTACGTCATCAGTTCCTCGATCTGTGCGATAATCAGGAATGCCAAAAGTATAATACATGTTGAGTCTGAATCTATCAGCAGTGTAGCTCATACCCGTTTTGAAACCAAAATCAAATACGCGGTAACCAGTGCTTAAACTTGATTCACTGAACGTGTGCGTTTCACCTGGCGGGAAGAGTGAACTGATCATTCCAGACTGATCAATTGAATCAATGTTGATAGCTTGTAAAAAAGGAATTCGGGTATCAGTAGCTTCTTTTTTCCAGGCGCCTACCATGAAGTTCATGTATGGTCCGGCAAAGATGGAAAACTCTTTCACATTAAGACAAGCAAGCAATGGCACTTCCAAGCCAAATTGTGATACCACACCTCTTGTTTTTGAATACACGTTAAAATCTACACCGGGAATTCCAAGTTCATTGGGTGAAAATCCAAAAACAGTAAATTCTGACGTATCTGCAGACGCGTACATTTTTTTTCGGTGTGAAAAATAAAATCCACTACGCACTGAAAATAGATCATAGAATTTATATTCAGCATTAATTCCGTCAAACCAGCAAAGATGATAATTGCGTCCGACATCTTCATTCTCCAGCATAATCAGATTGGCTCCTAACTCAGGACCCAAACTAAATTTTTGCGCGTTGACCAAATTTGAAAAAATGAAGGTGGCCGTAAATGCTAAAAAAGTCTTTTTCATATTCTGCAAATCTAAATATTATTCAGATCAATTTGTCGCATTGCGCCATACCATTTCAGGATCTTTTCACCGACACCGGGAACTTCAATGTGGATAATATAGACACCAGATGCAATCGGTATATCCTGATGATTTTTCAGTGTCCAGTCTACAAATGTAAGTTCATTGTCTTTGTCAATTCTTTTTACAAGCTGACCACTCATATTGTAAATTGTAATCGTGCAAGTCTCTGGCAAATTTGTAAATCGTACGCGATTATCGATTGCTGTATTTTCATAGGATGAATAGCCGTAATACGGATTTGGCACCACACGAATTTCTTCCAGCATTTCTTGCGCAACAAAATTCTGATCAACCAGCGTTTGTAAGCCGGATGTAGCAAAGCGATAAGCAGGTAAACCGTTATTCAGATTGGTATAAATCTGTTCCTGATAAGGATGCGCAACACGTAATTGAATACGAACATCAGTTTCCATCAAAGTATGATTTTGAGCTAAAACCGGTGCTAACACCCACAAACAATTTCGCCATGCCTTGATATAGGATGAACTTGTTTCTGTTTGTAATTGATTGTACATCCAGGCGCCCTGATCATAAGCAGGCATACCGCTTCCTCCCACATTTTCACCAAGTATGTAAATAAAATGCCCGCCACCAAAAAGGGGATAACCTACATTGTCAAATAAATCATCTGATGGATTCCAAATCATATCACTTCCATTTGAACCAGCCAGCCATGAGTTTTCTCCAAAAGCCATGTTCAAACGTGTGCCGGTTTCAACATCAATTGCATAACCCGGAAACCAGCCCATTCCTGTTCCCGCTTCAGCATTACCGTTTTGATCCACCGAATTTGATTCACGCAACTTCATCATTGATGAGTTTCCTATAGCTTGCGATTTAACATGCGATGTTTCTATTACAGGACATCTAGTCCACTTTGTTTTATCTGACGTGAGAACAACATCAACACCATGTAAATCTGCAAAGCTGGATACATTTTGAGCCGTGCCGGGATTAAACCACGATGTTGGATTCAGATCTGTATCATACACCACATCCGGATATCCTGCAGGCATTCCCAGAAATTGAGTTCCTACTAATTTAAATGGAGCAACTGTTCCCTCCAATAATTTTTCATATTCCTGATCACCATCCAAATCTTTATCCGGATAATAACAAGGATTGTTTAATTCAGCGCCTATACACTCTTCTGGTGTTGGCGTGTAAGTGCCCGACCGAATCCAGTTTGTCGGATAGTAATTATCATCATCCTGAATTCCGCTCAGCCAAATTTTAGACGAATCCGCAAACGTAATTTTTGCGTCAATCGGACTCGTTCTCCACGTGGCATAAGAACCGTTTCCATTCACGTAGGTATTCTGTTCAATAATTACAGAAATTCCCCATTCAGGAATTAATTGTTCATTTGAAAAACTCACGGGACGATCTGAAAAAACAGTATCTGAAGAACCTGTCTTTACAATGTACCACGTTGCTGAATCAAGGTCGCCTGAAAGATCATTCTGAAAATAAAGTTCAAAATTTGCATCCTGTAAATTCAGTGGATCAATCACGATAATTTTTAACGGGCCTGCACCCGAAATATATTCCAATTCATTCACTTGATTGTTGGCAAGAATTGATTCTTCAGCAGCTTCAGAAATCTCTGTCCATAAACCTGCATTGCCCCATCCATCAATGCGAGTAACAGGAAGCTCATAACCATAATTCACTGAAAAAACGGTGCCGCCATTTTCAACTGCAGGCTTATGCGGAATTGCTTCATAGGCAACAATTTCTCCGATTGCTGCTTTTCTACTGGCGAGATAAGGCGTTTTTTGTCCGTCCAGTGAAGCCGGATTAGTTGGATCGTATACTTTGAACTGATTGGATGCATACGCAACCGCCATGTAATAGTAACGTTTGTAATTGACCAGCTTGCGATCACCCGTAGCAAAAAGATCTTCCTTTACACTTACGGAATGACGAATGCCTTGATTGACTCCATCTACTTTCACAGTAGGCATTGTCAGAGCCATTTCATCGTCATAAACATAGTTCACTAATTTGGTAATTGTGTCTTTGATATCCGTTTGAAAAACCAGTCTGGCACGATCTAAATTATCCAATTCAGAAGGCTCAACCGTTGCATCTTTTAATTGATAAAGCTGATAACCCTGGAATCGATATGAATTGTCAAAGTTGGGATTATTGTCAACATTTACAATAAACGGATCAACCTCTGCATAATCTTCTGTTTTATTGTTCGAGACACTTTTGTTGTAAATTGAAATGATAATTTCATTTTCCATTTCCTGAATAGACAACTCAGGTGCATGCGGACCATCGAGTACTTTAAAACAATTATCAAACAATGCCTGCGCTTTGTCATCTGCTTTTTTTACTTCCACTACAGATGCAAAAGGATCACCTGCATTTGATCTTGCCCAAACAATTCCGTACGTAATATTATTCACTGCGCCTGGCTTTAATACGAAAGGACCCGCTGATTGAGCAAACCTGCGATCATAAGGTAAATTGCCTGCCGTTTGTTCTGTCCAGTTTACTTGTGGTAATCCTCCGGTTCCCCAGCCAATTGGATCTGTATCACCCGGGAACATATAGTTTGCTTCGGTAGACGGATCCGAATTAGGATCGCTTGGATGTCCGTTTCCACCATAAATAAAATGGGTTCCATCTTTCCAATAACCGGTTAAGTAATTATAATATTCTTGCGCTGACTGAGGATCTGTTTGCGCTCCTCCGCCTCCATTGTTGTAATACAAAAACTTTGACATCCCCACACGCTCATTGTCAATAATGCCATCACCAAATCCAATTCCCAATCCGGGATACGGAATACCATTGTCAACTTTAGCAAGCAAATAATTTTCGATCAGCGGATTATCTTCATTGTCATCATCCATGTACGGTCCTTCAAAAAAATCGATTCCTGCAGCAGGAGGATTTGCACCATACCCTTTCCATCCGCCGTTGTCTGCATCAAATGAGTTTCCGTTGTAGCAATAAGCAAGTCCACGGCTCACATCACACCCAACATAATCATCAAAGGGATTTCCAAGGGCTGCATCGATAAAAACACCAAAATGAGTTTCATATAAAGTTTGTGTCGAACGATTCACCAATTCGTAATTGTAAAACGTCATGTTATTTACTTCGTCATTGGTTGCAAAAGCAAACGCCTGACATCTGATTTCCATTCCTAGTGGATCGCCTCCTGTTTCAGTATGAATATTTCCTTTGTCATTCATCACCCACCAAATAGTTTGATCACCATATAGCGTTACGGTTCTGTCAACTGAACAATCCAGTTCTTTTTTTATGTCATACCAGGGATAATCACCATCTTGCGGATCGTAAAAATCATCTTTGTTGCGATCATAAAACGGAGCTAAAAAATAATCTTGTCCAAGCCCAGGATCACCATGTGCTGGCCAGTCCAGAATTGTTTGCGGAATCTCGTATTCCGGAAATTGTTCAGCTTGCAAACTTGTTCCGTTAGCAGCATCCTGAACACCTGCTTCATACCAGGCATCAAATTCCCTTACTTCATCCTGGCTGATTACAAAATGCTGATCATATTTAGTACAAGTTTCAGGAGTAATTTCAGCATCACCTCCTGTTGTAAGCGGGCCGGTCCAATAGTCTTGTCCATCACGATATCTGACAGCTGCAAGTTTTAATTGACCATTGATATCAACCCCACCCAACCAAAGTGCAGAAGTAAAAAGTGACATGATTCCAGAACCTTTTGGAACTTCATATTGCGATAAATTTTGTCCCGCAATTTGCCACATATTTCCACCTGAGTGTATGATGGTTTTAACGTTGTTGAATTCCAGATAAGCAGATGAATTTGCAGGAGCACAGCCAGCAGCGCGCTCATCTATGACAGGAGCGTGATAATTTTCACCCATGTAATTTTGAGCGTGACTGATCAAAGAAGTAAAAGAAATAATTGCAACAAAACTTATCCTTTTCATAAGTACCAAATTAAAACAATTTTTTGAGCTTGCTTAACTGGTAAGTTGACCAAAAATGTGATTCTTATACAAGCCTGGCCTGATATCTGAATTCAGAAATACTAGAGCCCTGCTACAAAATCAATCAACAACTGCTGCACCTCATCAAATTGATTGAGTGGCGTATTTTCAGCAGTGTCATAAATATCATGATAGTTGGTTACACTTCCCATGGAGTAAATGAAGAAAGCCGGAACGCCCGCCTCAGCAAAAAAGTGATGATCAGAGTTAGCGGTTGGTCCGCGTTTTTTTATTTCAGCAAGATATTTTTTCTCTGTATTAATTTCAACTAATTGATTGAAATGAGATTCATGTGCAGTTGCATTCACAACAGTAATGCCTTTATCAGCAGCGCCCATAATATCTACATTCAAAACAAATTTAATTTTGTTTAATTTCAGATAGGGATGCGTTACAAAATAATGGGATCCTACCAGCCCAGCTTCTTCACCACTGAAAAACAAAAGATCATGGAATATTCAGGTTGGTGTTCTGCATAATATTTTGCAAGAGACAAGAGCATTGCGCAACCGCTGGCATTGTCATTGGCGCCGGGGAAATACGTATCAGCTCCCATTCTGCCTAAGTGATCATAATGTGCAGTCAGAACAACATATTTGTTTTTCTTTTTACCGGGAACACATCCAATCACATTTTTAGATTCGTATTTAGGAATGTATTTGTTATTGATTTTCAATTGAACTTTTTCAGCGTATTTATAATCTGCCGAATCCAATTCAATCAATGGATAATTTTTTTGGGATCTGCCAACGGAGTAGGTTTTTTTTGAGCGCGTGACCCATATCGTCGGAAAATAATTCATGGCGTCATTTGCATAGGCGCGAATTTCTTTCAGCTTGTCTTTATCTGTGACATCAGTGAAGTTGAATACATAAACGCGCTGACTTTTTTTCTCCAGATCCAGTTTCACTTTACCGCCGTAAACGGAGTTGTAGTTTTCAGAATTGATTTCAACCAATTCAAATTCGCCAGCAGCCGTTCCAGAATTAGGATCCAAAATATAATCATCACCGGGCTTGAGGGTATCATCACCCAACACCACTAAAATTGGATACGGGAATGTATTTACGTTTAATTTATACGGCTGATCAAATGGAAATTCTTTGAAGGATTGTGCGCCGATTTTTTTTAATTCGCCAATAATAAAATCAGCCGCGCGCACATCTCCATTATTCACATACCCGCGGCCATCATAATGCGGACTGCAAAGTGAATCCATTATGGTTCTTGCGTAATCTTTCTGTGCAATCATTTGCGACTGCACCATGAAAAATGCACTCAGAAAAAAAAGTGATTTAATTATATTCGATTTATGGTTCATTTTAAAAAATGCTTATTTCTACAAATTCCTGAATTTACTCACTTGCAGTTCTTTTTAGAAACACATAGAATCATAGGTTACATAGGCACATAGCTGTTCTTTCTCAAATTCCAATCTTCTATGATTCTATGCATTTCTCTATGTGCCTATGTGTTAAATCCCTTTTTCAGCACACATGATTTTTTTTGAACTTTAAATCCTTCGCTTCAAAAAAACGAACTTATAAATATCGACGTTCAACCAATTCAACAAATTTGATAATTGTTTTTTCTTCCAGATCCCATTGATAAACGGAAGCATAAACATTTAGTTTCTGTTTTGCACTTTCAGCATTGCCCACTGTGTTTAATTCATCAATAGCCGTTTCGTAAGCACGGGCGTCTCCGTTAAAAAGGAAATTGATGTATTCGAATTTTTTTCCAATTCCAATTTCAGCACGCAAATCTTTGATAGGCTGTAAACCTAATTTTTTGCGCAATGGAATTTCTTCTTTTTGTTTCAGTTTATCGTTGAGGTCAATGTCTTCTTCCTTCAAAAATTTTTCATGCAATGATGCAGACTCTTGTTTAATCTCTTCACGAATTACATGAATTGGTTTTTTCACTTCTGCTTCTACAACCGGAGTTTCTTTTTTCTCCACTTTGGGTGCATCAAAAATTGGGGCTTCAAATAACGGTGCTGAAAAATCAATTGTTTCTTCAACCTCTTCTTTCACTTCAGCAACGGGAGTAGCCGTTACGGTTTCATTAATTGCGCTGAAATCAAATGCGGTTTCAGCAACCGGCTCCACTTTTTGGTTCACTATGTTTTTCAAGAACAGCTTCTAATTTTGGTTCGCCAAATTTTTCGTACGCTTTGTATCTGAGTACAGCTAATCGCTCATGCAAATCTGCTGCATTTTTCACAAGATTTTCCAATTCAGCAACTGGAAGATTTCCATCTGTTAGTTGAGCCAATTTTTGCTCAATTTCTTTGATGAGATTTTGAATATTCTGAAACGATGTTTTCCCCATTTGATGCAAGTTATTCACAATTATAAATCAAGAGCTAAAATTACGTTTATATTTGGCTCCCAAATCACCCTCCCTTGAAAATTACTCACAAACAAAGTGTTAACATCTCTAACCGAATCGCATTCAGTCCGCGTGTTTCGAATGCAAAAATTCAGGTTGTTTGCGGACCTATGTTTTCAGGTAAAACTAAAACGTTGATTGGGTTGATCTCTGGTCATCTTAACGATAAAAAAAAGGTTGTAGTATTTAAACCAAAATTAGACGATCGTTACTCTGAAGAGTCTATCGTATCACATGATAAAGATGCAGCACAAGCTTATTCGGTAAATCGCCCGGCAGAGATTTTAGATTTATTTCACCGCGCAGATGTTGTTGCCATCGATGAAGTTCAATTTTTTGATGAGTCGATTGTAGATGTGTGTGAAACCATTGCCTCTTTTGGTAAAACCGTAATTGTTGCCGGCCTTGATCTAGATTATATGGGCCGCCCATTTGGTTCAATGCCGCAATTGATGAGTGTTGCCGATGAAATAATCAAATTGAATTCAGTTTGCACATTCTGCTCTGGTCGCGCACGTTTTTCACACCGCATCTCTAAAGATCAAGGTGTTGTTGTTTTGGGTGAAAAAGATAAATACGTTCCGTTGTGCAGAAGCTGCTACAATGAAATGAATTCAAAGTTGTAATAAAAACCTCTTCCCTTCTTTCTTTAATAGCTGATAATCGTCTGACGGCGTCGATTAATCATTCGCTTCTAATCATTGCACATCCTGCAGTTTAATCTGGTGATTAATCTTTAACTTTGACCTGAAATGAATCTGGATTATTCGGTTGATCAATTGCGTGAATTAGTGGGTGCTGATTTAAAAGGTGCTCAGCATTTACCTGCGGACTTCAAAGTGCGCAACGTGGTGATTGATACACGAAATCCCGCTATCTCCAATCAGTCTTTGTTTGTTGCCTTAAGCGGATCCAAAGAAGATGGTCATAGATACCTTGAAATTTTTGCAGCCAAAGGAGGAAAAATTGCACTTGTAACACGTGAAATTTCATCAGTAGATATTTGTCAATTGGTTGTGAAAGACGCACTGGTTGCGTTGCAAACAATCGCTGAAAATCATCGCAGCAAATTTAAAATTCCAGTGATTGCTATTACGGGTAGTAATGGTAAAACCATTGTCAAAGAATGGCTGTATCAAACGTTGAAAGATTCATTTTCAGTAGTGCGCAGCCCAAAAAGTTATAACAGTCAGATTGGTGTTGCCTTGTCTCTTTTAGAAATTGCTCCCGAACATACACTTGGAATTTTTGAAGCCGGAATCTCCAAACCAGATGAGATGGAGAAGCTGGAAAAAATGATTCAGCCAACTCTTGGAGTCTTTACCGGTATTGGTGATGCACATAGCGCCAACTTCAGTTCAGCTGATCAAAAACGTGCAGAAAAATTGAAACTTTTTACTAAAGTTGAAAAGCTTTTTGATGATGTAACGTTTCCAACTTTTGCAATTCCTTTTTCGGATGAAGCATCGCATAAAAATGCATCACTTGTTCAGCAAACAGCACTTTATTTAGGTCTTTCAGAAAGTACGATTAAAGAAAAATTTGCTTCACTCACCCCAATCTCTATGAGACTTGAGCAGATTGAAGGAAAGAATAACTGTCTGCTTTTAAATGATGCTTATAGTTCAGATTTACAATCTCTGGAAATCGCATTAAAACAATTAAAAGGCATCACAAAATATCCAAGGAAAATTCTTTTTCTAACTCCTTTTGAAGACAATCAAAACAGTCAAATTGATGCTTCATTGGCACATTTAATTTCAAGTGATATTGTCGATAAAGTTATTTTTATTGGCGATCGCAATCACTTGCCAAAACTGGATGTGCAGACAGAATTGTTTGAGTCAGCTGATTCATTTTTGAAGATTGATCCGGCATTTGAAAATTCAACCATTCTTTTCAAAGGATCACGCAAATACGGTTTGGAAAAAATTGTACAAAGTCTTGCAGAGAAAAAACACGTGACGAAACTCGTGATCAACTTTGCAGCCATCCGCAATAACTTACATTATTTTAGATCAAAACTTCATTCGACTACCAAAATATTAGTGATGGTGAAAGCCCAATCGTATGGCGGTGGTTTGACTGAAATGGCACATTTTTTAGTAGATCAAAAAGTAAATTATTTTGGTGTGGCGTATGCAGATGAAGGCGTTCAATTGCGTAAATCTGGCATCACACTTCCAATTCTGGTAATGAATCCAGAGCAAAGTGCTTATGATGAGATTATCGATTTTAATTTAGAGCCCGGCATTTATTCACCAGAAGTTTTAGACTCTTTTATTCATCATTTGATTTTACGTCAGATTGAAAATTTTCCAATTCATGTGAAGCTTGATACCGGCATGAACCGTTTAGGTTTTGTGGAAGATCAGATTCCGCAATTGCTGGACACACTTCAAACGCAGCCTGAAGTTTATGTAAAATCTGTTTACTCACACCTTTCTGTTGCAGATGACGAAGCCGAAAACCAATTCACATCAGCTCAAATAAGAACGTTTGATATTTTAACCGGAATTATTTCAGACAGGCTTCCTTACAAATTTGAAAGACATCTCGCAAACTCAGCGGGCACGGCTAATTTCAGCAGAGCAGAATACGATATGGTGCGTTTGGGAATTGGAATTTTTGGTTTAGTTGATAAGAACAATAAAGCACTTGAAAATGTTTTGAGTCTGATCACACAAATCTCTCAAATCAAAAAAGTTCATGCTGGTGAAAGTATTGGTTACGGCCGCACCTATATTGCAACACGTGATCACCTGATTGGCGTGATTCCGGTTGGTTATGCAGATGGTTTGCGACGTGCACTCAGTCAAGGAAACTGGACTGTTTTAGTCAACGGAAAACAAGCGCCCATTATTGGCAATATCTGCATGGACATGTGCATGATAAACTTGGAAGGCATTGACGCAAAAACCGGAGATGAAGTAGAAGTTTTTGGAGATCATAATTCCATTTTTGAAATGGCGATGAACATCAAAACCATTCCGTATGAAATTATTGCGGGAATCTCATCACGGGTGCATCGGGTTTATGTGGATGAGTAAATAAATTCCAAACACCCACATAGTGGTCCCTTCGGGAAAATCTCAAAATTACAAACTCAGAAGATCATTGGTGACTTCGACTCCGCTCAGCCACCGGTTATCTCTGATTCTTTCTTCATAGACACTGATTCTTCTGAACGAATGAAAATGCGGCCAATAGAAGCTTGTTGAAATTCGATATTACTTTTTAGTTACTCTACAATCAACGCAAAAGCTCAAACGCACTGCTAACTCTTCACAAACTTGCCGGAAACACTTTTACTTCGATAATAATAAACACCCGGTTGAAGCGAACTCACATTGACACTACCTTTACTTTCTTTTGGTTCCAGGATAAAAATTAATTTGCCGGTGGCATCAAAAAGTTGAACTTCTTCATCACCAAATCCTTCAAAATAAATTATTTCCTGAACTGGATTTGGATAGACTTTTATCTGTGCTTGTTCACTCTGATTAATAGCAGAAGGATCTACAATATTATCGAGCCATGAAACATCATACGAAAACATAGATCGTGAAAAAGTTCCGGCGATAAGTTTTTGATTTGGGATGTCTAAGGCTAATTCTGTCACCGTAACAACTGGCATGTCTGTGCCCATATAATTCCAGCTTGCACCACCGTCTTCTGAATAATAAACGCCACCATCCAATGCAGCAAATAATTTTTCATCGTTGTGTCCCGGAACAATCAAAACATCATTCACCGTAATGCCGGGTAAATCGCCTGAAACATCTTGCCATGTTGCACCAAAATTTGTTGATTTATACAAGTACGAAATATCTTCATTCAGTTTGTATCCAGACATGCCTACGAAAACGGTTCCTTCATTATTGGGCGAACATCTCACCGCAGTGACATAGCGATCAGGAAGTGTACCGGTGATGTTTGTCCAATTCCAGCTTGTGGTGAAATTTCCTCTCCAGACCAATCCATCTGTTGTGCCAACATACAGAATATTTTCATTTCCAGACGGCTGTTCAAGCTCAGATATGGTGTGTGAACTATTTGATCCAATAGCAGTGCCTAGTCCGACTTTTGTCAAATCACCACTAATGGGAACATAAGAACCAAAAGGTGCAAACTCCATCAGATTAACCTGACTGGATCCGGTAAATAAATTTCCAGTATTTTCATCCAGCACATAAGGCATATCCCAGTTTACTCTATCCGGATCTGTGGGGTTGAAAGAAACATCATCTGTTCCATTATAAACCAAGCCTCCGTTTTGCGTTTCATAATATGCACTACCCATCTCCAAATCCAACCATTTCATTCAAAAGCCATCACCACCATACAAGCGATCCCAGGCATCAAATGAAAACGAATTTCCTGACATGCTTCCATTGTCTTGCGCTCCACCTCCGTATAAACCATCGTTATGAGGATTCAGCGCAATGTGATAAAACTGAGTGACCGGAATATTTTCAATATCATTCCAAGTGCTTCCATTGTCATCTGTTTTGTACAAACCACCATCAGTTGCAATAATGTACGAATCAAAATCTAAAAATAAAATATCATGTTTATCTGCATGCACTTCATAGGTCCACCAGTCCGGAACATTTTGTATCCAGGATGATCCGCCATTGAAAGAAGTGAACATTTCAACACCAGGAACAATGAGTTGATTTGAATTGTATGGATTGATGTGAATCTGTCCAAAATACCAGCCAAAACCTCCCAGTGCTTCCGTCACTTCAATTGGAATTCCAAGCGGATTCCACGTTGTTCCTCCGTTGGTTGTTTTATAAATTTCCTTTGTGTCAAGCGTGACGCCATCAACATACAAAGCATACAGTGTATTTGGGTCAGTTGGAGAAATAGCAAGGCCAACGCGTGATTCTTCAGTTGTTGGTAAACCACCTCCCAATTGTGTCCAATTATCTCCGCCATCTATAGACTTAAAAATTTTCGCGTCGGGTCCTTTTACTTTACCTTTAAATGGCAAATTGATACGGTTAAAAGAGGCTGCATATAAAATATCCGAATTTGTAGGATCCATTACTAAATCGGCTACACCGGAAGAATCAGAAACAAATAAAATATTTTGCCAGGTTGATCCGCCATCGTTACTTCTGTAAACACCGCGTTCAGTTGTTTTTTGATAGGTATTGCCAAGCGTAGAAGCAAAAATCCTATCCGAGTTTGTTGGATCAACTATCACTTTGGTGATAATGGCTGTTTGCTCCAATCCCATTTGAGTCCAGCTGTTTCCAGCGTCAGTGCTTTTATAAATTCCGTCCCCCAGCAAAGAACCTCCGCCAAAATTTTTATCTCCTGTTCCTACATAAATGATATCTGGATTATTGGGATCAATTGTAATATCACCCACTGCTAAATAAGACATCGCATCAAAAATTGGTGTCCAGCTAAATCCACCATTATTTGTTTTAAAAATTCCACCGTTACAAGCGCCGGCATAAATTGTATTTTGATCAGACGGATGCATTGCCAGCGAATTAAATCTGCCTCCAATATTTCCCGGGCCTTCTTGTAACCAGGGTAAATCCAAATTTGCTGTGCGATCAAAAGACATTTCTTCAATCTGCATTTTAATGAGCTCCATTTTTTGCAAATACTCTGTTTGGTTGAAGCCATACGGATAAGACCTCACCTGATACCAATAATCATTTGCGGATTTTTGGTTTCTTATGCTGAAAAAATTGTGCACTGTTCAGTTTTTTTTCAAAAGCAATCTCATCTTTTGAAAACCAAAAAACGCAAATCACTGCGATGATACTGATTGCAAGGAAAGACTTTTTCATGGGCGAAAAATTTGATAGCTAAATGTAGGGAAATATCTGTTATTCAGTTTTTCCATTGATTCTGGTAGATAACAATTGGTCATTCCAAAAACATACCTAGTTGTATGAATCTGGAAAACTTCGTAGAATATTGTTTAACAAAACCAGGCGTTAAAGACGAATTTCCGTTTGGACCCGATACGCTCGTATTTAAAGTCATGGGTAAAGTTTTTGCCTTATCTGGTATAGACGATTTTGATGGAATGAATCTGAAATGTGATCCCGAATTAGCTATAGAATTGCGTGAACAATATGATGCGGTTAAACCTGGCTATCACATGAATAAAACCCATTGGAACACGGTGAAAGTAAATAGTGATGCGTCCGATAAAAAAATATATGAATGGATTGATCATTCCTACGATCTTGTAGTCAAAAGTTTGACTAAAAAACAGAAAGACGAATTAAAACTTCTTTGAACCGCTGGTACATGTACTTTTATCTCTGGTGTTAAGTACATTTGAAAATCCATGTCTACTGAAAAACAAATATCAGACGCTATTCTGACTGTTGTTAAACGCGAGAAATTTACCGTATCCTGGCTCGAAGGCAATGTATTAAGAATAGATGTGCATGAATCTGCCTTTCTTGAACTGGAAGACATTCAGGAAATTCAAATGCACAAAGCACTGATGACAAAAGGCGCCTTGTACTGTGTTCTTTTTGTGTGTCCTCATTTTGGCAATCTATCCAAAGAATCGCGTGAATATTTAGCCTTGCCTGAAACCAACGTAAACGCAGTTGCCAAAGCTGTAATTACGCCAAATTTGGGCACACGAATGCTGACTGATTTTTTCATTCTCGTCAATAAACCACCCGTTTTGCACAAGGCCTTTTCAGACATAGCGGCTGCACATGAATGGATGGCAGAGCAAATGATTTTAGCGCTGAATAAATCTTAATTTATGATACGAATAGACAAATATCTTTGGGCTGTTCGTCTTTTCAAAACGCGCACGCAAGCTTCGGAAGCATGTAAATCACAAAAGGTGTTAATCAATCATGAGCCCGTCAAATCTTCACGTGAGGTAAAAAAAGGCGATGTAATTAGTCTGAAAAAAAACACAGCCATATTCTCATTCCGAATCATTGAATTGTTGGAAAACCGAGTTGGAGCACCTTTAGTAAAAGATTATCTGGAGGACATTACGCCAATTGATCAGGTTGAAAAACAAAAAGAATACCTCCACGCAAAAAAAGAATTTCGCGATTTTACACTTGGCAAACCCTCCAAAACAGATCGTAGAAAATTGCGCAATTTTTTAGGTGATTAAAATCTATTTACACTGCGCCACTGCTTGCTCTGGTGTTAGTCCCTCCATGTGCATGAGATCAGCAATTTCAACATCCTCAAGAGGAGATAACCCTTGCTGTGCCATTAACGATTTAAATTTTTCATACCATTCATCAAAAGACATTTCAGAACTCATACTCTTACTTTTTTGCGATTAAACCAGGAATCAATTCTAAACATAAATTTCTGAATCACATGTAGCTAAACCCCAAATTATTCAATTTGAACGCATACTTCAAAGCAAAAACTTTTTATACCTTCACACCATGAAACAGTTTATTTATCTTTTTGGATTAGGCCTTTTGCTGACAGCATGCAGCGGAGAATCCACCACAACAACTTCAAATTCGGATACGACTAAAACCGATACACTAGCAATGCTTCCAAATATTGCAATTGATTTAAATGCGTTGCTTTCAAAATTCAGTGTTTCAACCAGTGAACCCTTTGTGCAAGACACTTTATATCTGGCTGAAAACGTAAGTATGTCAGATACTACTGCGTTGACCACAGATGAAATAAAATATCTTTCATACAATTATATTGAAAATGAAATGTCCTTTTCTGGTAAATCATCTATTGATGATGCGATGTTTTTTGATTCGCTGAAAGCCAATAATGAATATGAAGGCTATATAGAAGTTATTGATATTGGCATGATGAAAGATGCAAAAGCCTATGTTACACAAAAAGTAGTTCTGGATGAAACAACGAGCCTCTTGCTTTGGTTTGTTGATTACGGCACGTATGAGGCTTGTCCGTTTGCATCGGGTAAAGTACTTTATGCATCTGTTTTTCAAAATAACGAAGTAAAAAGCTGCACATTGATTGGTGAAGATTCAAGCTCGGGTGACGCTCCTTACTGGAGCTCTGACATGACCTTGATTTCAATCACAAAAAACAAAATAACAGCTGTGAAAACGGATCGTAACGGTGGTGATACAGACGAAGAAGGAAACGAAATTACTTTTGAAACTTCCTCCGAATACACATTGACTATTGATGCTAATGGAATGTGGGTAGTGACTGCGGTTGAGGCGTTAGCAGTCTAAGCTTTGACCGATCTTAAAAGTGACGGGCACCATATAGGTTGTTCTGCTGCTTGCATATTTGGCATGACACGCTCAAGTTTTCTTGTTTCTGAGTTTGTTGTTTTGTAAATGGTTTGTGAAGTATTAGTGCCCAACCAATCAAAATTGATTCTCGTTATCATTCTGGAAGAAGAATGCGGCTGAACGCATAATTTATTTGCCCGTGACGCAGCCTTAAACGAAGAACTCATGAAATATATTTTACTCTTTGCAGGTTGCTTTTTTTCTTTTGCACTGGATGCTCAGGTTGACCTTTCATTTTATCAGGTGTATAATCGAATTGGCAATAGCGCTTATTATCCTGCGGGACTTGAATATTACACCATTCCTGAAAATCAGGTTGCACCTATTCGGTTTTCAGCACATGTGAGCAATTTTACCGTAAACATTGCAACCAACTCCTACTTGAAGGTTGATGTATATGAAGACGGAGTGCTTGATACAACTTTTTTCAGCGATTCTTTGGATATCTGCGCCTATTGCCTGGATTCACTCTTTATAACTTCATCGTATCTGCCGGTTGGCGGAACTAA
>JADJEU010000003.1 GCA_016709005.1 Crocinitomicaceae bacterium
AAATGCTAATTGTTGCGTATAGTATTACCATCAAGAGTCAAAAGTTATCAACAAACAAACGTTTAGTGGTAATTTGTGGGAGCTTAATAATTATTTTTACGCTTTAATCCAAGTAAAAATGGCTGGTTTAGTAGGTGAATTCGAGTGTGCGCTTGATTCCAAAGGGAGGTTCCTCTTCCCTGCGGGACTGAGAAAGCAATTGGATCCGGCTGCGAACGAAGTGTTTATGATGAATAAAGGATTTGAGAACTGTTTAACCCTGTACCCGATGAATGAGTGGGATAAGGTTAGCACACGCTTGTCAAAACTGAATTTGTTTAAACCAAAAAACCGGATGTTTTACCGCCTCTTTCATCAGGGAGCGAAACAACTGACGCTGGACAATGCCGGCCGTTTGTTGATTCCAACCAACATGACAGACCGCATTGGATTGAAGAAAGAAATAATGTTGACGGCGTACAATGACAGGATTGAGATCTGGGATAAGAAAACTTACTTCAAATTAATGGAGGAAAATGTTTCAGATTTTGCTGACCTGGCAGATGAGGTGATGGGAGAAACTGACTCCAACAATGACGAATAACGGATACCACGTACCTGTACTTTTTAAAGAATCAATTGACGCCCTGAATATTCCAAAAGCAGGCGTTGTTATTGATGTCACTTTTGGTGGCGGTGGTCACTCACGCGAAATTCTGAACCGCTTAGGAAAAAAAGGTGTACTGGTTTCTTTTGATCAGGATGACGACGCACTTGAAAACAAAATTGATGATGCCCGTTTTGTTTTAGTCAACGCCAACTTTCGCTTCCTTATCAACTTCATGAAGTTTTACGATTTGATGGGAGCAGATGCAATTCTTGCTGACCTTGGCGTTTCATCACATCAGTTTGATACCGGTGACAGAGGCTTCTCTATTCGTGAAGAAGGGAAACTGGATATGCGCATGAATAAAAATGCAACGCTATCTGCACACAAAGTGATCAACCAATATTCAGAGATTGATCTTTTCAGAATTTTTAATTCATACGCCGATTTGCAGAATACCAAAAAAGTAGTTTTTGCAATTAACAAAGCGCGCAGAAAAGCTCCTATAAATACAACCAAAGAATTAGTGGATTTATTAGGCGAATTAGTTCCGCCTCAAAAGCGCCACCAATTTTTAGCACAGATTTTTCAAGCAATCAGAATTGAAGTGAATGACGAGATGGGTGCCTTGATGGACTTGCTTGAACAAAGCGCAAAGGTTTTGAAAAAGGGTGGACGATTGGTTGTGATTTCATACCACAGCATTGAAGACAGACTGGTGAAAAATTTTATTCGCAGCGGAAGTTTTGATGGCGAATTAGACAAAGACATGTTTGGAAAAGTGACCAAACCGTTTGATGCAATTAACAACAAACCCCTTGTACCAAGTGATGAAGAATTAGAGCGCAATCCAAGATCACGCAGTGCAAAAATGAGGATAGCAGAAAAATTATAGACCGTAGCGGAAGGCCTCGCGCCTTCCGACAGATTAAATAAAATGAGCACAAACGAATACAACGAAAACAGCGAGCCAAAAAAAGCCGAACCGGTTGTTGAAGAAACTGCGGAGGCAATTGCTCAGCCTGAAAAAAAAGACAAACTTTTTTCAGGCAGAACGTTGGTGCGAATTATGAATGGTGAGTTTTTGACACGTGACTCATTCCTGAATAATTTGCCGTTTACATTTTTCGTTGGATTTCTATTGGTGGTAGTAATTGCATGGGGGTATTACGGTGAAACTGTTGCAAAAAAAGAAATACAGCTTGAAAAAGAACTGGGTGAACTCAACTCAGAATATTATACACTGACAGCAGAATACAATGCGCAACGTGGCAGAAGGCAAATTGCTGAAAAGTTAGCGCCAACTGGTGTAAAAGAAAGTGTGAGTTCACCGAAAAAAATACGTGTACGGAAATACATTTTTCCATAATGGACGATAAAAAACAACTCTATATTAAAGCTTATGTACTGTACATTCTGGCAGTAATTGCAATGATTGCGGTCATTGTGCGCATTTGCTATATCCAATATGGAGATGTTGTACCCAATGCCGTTTTTGTAGATGAATCAGGAACTGAAGTAACAACACGTATTGATTCAATTGAACCAAGCAGAGGAAGAATTTTAGCGGACGATTACAGTGATTTGGTTACATCAGTTCCGCTTTATAATGTGTTCATGGATTTGACGGTGATGAACAATGAACTATACCAAGAGTTGGATTCACTGGCGTATCACTTAGCGATTTTATTTCCTGATAAAACAAAAACAGAATGGGAAACTGAATTGCGTTTTGCAAGACAAAATGGAGATCGTTATCACAAAATTGCATTGAAAGTAAAATACGATGTTGTAAAAGAGTTGCGTGAATTTCCAATCCTCAGAGAAAATAAAAATAAAGGCGGATACATTGAAGAAAAATACATGAAGCGCGAAATGCCTTATGGTTCTTTGGCGCAACGTACATTAGGTTCTAAAAGAGAAGGCGCAAAACCAATTGGATTGGAAGGCAGCTTTGATCAATGGCTGAGTGGTGAATACGGTTTGATCACAAAACATTTGGTCAACAACAGCTGGAAACCAGTTGGCAATGATTTGCTACGCGAGCCCATTGATGGAGCAGACATTGTGACATCAATCAACATCGATATTCAAGACGTTGCAGAAAATGAATTACGCAAACAATTGGAAAATCAAAAGGCAAAATATGGTACCGTTGTTTTGATGGAAGTTGAAACCGGTTTTGTAAAAGCAATTGCGAACCTGACACGTGACGAAGAAGACGGAAAATATTATGAAAGTTACAATCACGCCGTAGCCACACGATCTGATCCAGGTTCAACATTCAAGTTGGTTTCACTGATGGCTTTGCTGGAAGACGGTAAACGTGATATTACAGATACCGTTGGTGCGTGGGATAATTATCAGTTCTATGATTTAACCGTAAAGGAACACGAAGCAGGTGGCTACGGAAGAATCACCATTCAAAAAGCTTTTGAGGTTTCATCCAACGTGTTTTCAAAAATTGTAAATGATGCGTATAGTCAGAATCCGCAAGCCTTTATTGATCGGATTAAATCATTTGGAATTGGTCAGCCACTTGGATTGGATATTGCAGGAGAAGCAATACCTGTTGTAAAGAACGCAAACCAGGCTGACTGGTCCGGAACTACTTTACCTCAGATGGCAATTGGTTATGAAGTTGAGGTAACGCCAATGCAGATGCTTGCTTTTTATAATGCAGTAGCAAATGACGGTGAGTTGGTGAAACCACAATTTGTAACTGAAATCAGAAAAGATGGACACACAATTCGCAAGTTTGAAAAAATAGTTTTGAGAGAAAAAATATGTTCTGATGAGACGCTGGAAAAATTGAAAATCTGTTTAGAAGGAGTTGTTGAAAGAGGGACGGGAAGTGATTTGAAAAGTGCCAATTTTAAAATTGCTGGTAAAACCGGAACAGCTCAGATTGTAAATACCAATCAGGGTTATGGTGATAAACATTTAGCATCATTCATAGGATATTTTCCGGCAGATAAACCAAAATACACGTGCATTGTTTCAATTGCCGGACCAACACGGCAGATTTACGGAGCGCAAGTTTCAGGAACTGTGTTTGCTGCTATTGCCAACAAAGTTTTTTCTTCTTCATTGGAATATCATCACAATTACAACGGTGGAAATCGCATTGCAACTTATCCAAAAGTGAAAGCAGGTTATAATCCAGATGCACAATTGGTATTGAAAAAATTGGAGTGAATTACAGAGATTTAAGTAACAATCAACTTTGGTCAACGGCTGGTTTGACAGAAAATTATATCACCCTTGAGCCTCGAAAAGTGGATGAAACACATGTTCCAAATTGTGTTGGAATGCCCATGAACGATGCTGTTTTTTTATGTGAGAACGCAGGTTTGAGAGTATTTGTTTCCGGCAGCGGTCGTGTGGTTTCACAATCACTCACTGCGGGAGATGTTTTTGTAAAAGGTCAATCAATAAAATTGGAATTACGCTAGTGAAAAATTTACAGGACATATTATATAAAGTCAATTTGGTTTCTGTTCACGGATCGTTGGATAAGAAAATGGACGCAGTTGTTTTTGATTCTCGTAAGATGGTTGAAAACGGATTGTTTGTTGCTGTAAAAGGTGTTCAAGCTGATGGTCATTTGTTCATTGAAAAAGCAATTCTGACCGGCGCTACTGTTGTGGTCTGCGAAACATTACCTGAGAAATTAATTCCACAAGTCACGTTTGTTCAAGTGAAAGATTCATCTGTTGCGTTGGCATATATAGCAGCTAATTTTTATGATAATCCATCACTCGAATTGAACCTTGTTGGTATTACCGGAACGAATGGTAAAACTACTACCGCAACATTATCACATAAACTTTTTTCTGATCTCGGATTTAAAGTTGGTTTGCTGTCAACGGTCGTCAATAAAATCGGAGAAACTGAAATTCCAGCTACGCATACTACACCAGATCCTGTTGAACTGAACCGACTTTTGAGAGAGATGGTTGAAGCAGGGTGTGAGTATTGTTTTATGGAAGTGAGTTCTCACGCGGTGCATCAACATAGAATTACCGGACTTGATTTTAAAGTGGCGCTTTTCACAAACATCACACACGATCATTTAGATTATCACAAAACATTCCGCGAGTATATCAACGCTAAAAAAGGATTCTTTGATAATCTGGGTACAAATGCGGTAGCTATTGTCAATATTGATGATACCAATGGAATGGTGATGGTGCAAAACACCAAAGCTAAAATTCGTACGCTGGCACTTCAGACACTTGCAGATTACAAAGCAAAAATTGTGGAGAACAGTTTTTCAGGATTGATTTTGAACATCAATTCGCATGAAGTTTATACAAATTTAATTGGTGGATTTAATGCTTACAATTTGTTAAGTGTCTACGCAATTGCGGTTGAATTAGGTCAGGATGAAATTGAAGTTTTAACAGGCATCAGCAAATTGAAATCAGTAGAAGGCCGCTTTGAATATTTTACATCGCCTTCAAAAATTACCGCAATTGTTGATTACGCGCATACACCGGATGCATTAAAGAATGTGTTAGGCACAATTCAAACTGTACGCACACGCAATGAGCAGGTGATTACCGTTGTGGGTTGTGGCGGTGATCGTGACAAAACAAAACGTCCTGTGATGGCGGGTATTGCTGCAGAGATGAGTGATAAAGTAATTCTCACTTCAGATAATCCGCGCTCTGAAAATCCGGATGAAATTATTCGTGAAATGCAACAAGGTGTTTCACCAGAAAGAAGTGCAAGATCACTTTCAGTAACCAATCGCGCAGAAGCAATCAAAGTAGCATGTGCACTTGCACAACCTGGAGATATCTTATTAATTGCCGGAAAAGGCCATGAAAAATATCAAGAAATAAAAGGTGTGAAATATCCTTTTGATGATTTTGAAACAGTAAAAGAAACCCTTAAAAACCTGAATAAATAATGTTGTATTATCTTTTTCACTATCTAGATTCGTTGGGCGTTCCGGGAGCGGGTGTCTTCGATTATATTTCGTTCAGAGCGGCCATGGCAATCATCACGTCGCTTTTGATTTCGATGGTTTTTGGAAAGCGCATCATCAACTTGTTGCGCAAACAACAAATCGGTGAAACCGTTCGCGATTTAGGCTTGGAAGGTCAAAAGGCAAAAGAAGGAACACCAACCATGGGAGGCCTTATCATCCTTGCTGCTGTTTTAATTCCAACTTTATTATTTGCAAAACTGGAGAATATTTATGTGATCATCATGATCATTGCAACCATTCTTTTAGGCCTGATTGGATTCATTGATGACTATATCAAAGTTTTCAAAAAGAACAAAGAAGGTTTAGCGGGACGATTTAAAATTATCGGACAAATTATTGTCGGAATTATCGTTGGTTCTATTCTCTATTTTCATCCGGATGTTCAAGTGCATGAAAATATTCCGGTAGCTGAAAACATGCCAAACAGTGTCGATGTTTCCGATAAGCACAATGAAACGCATCCCGGCACCAAATGGGTGATGACAAAGGACATGACAACTACCATTCCGTTTGTAAAAGACAACGAGTTTAATTACAACTGGATCATTGGTGATACCGCAAAAAGTTACGGTTGGATGTTATTTATTCCAGTTGTGATTTTGGTAATTATTTCTGTTTCCAACGGTGCAAATATGACCGATGGATTGGATGGATTGGCAACTGGAACTTCTGGAATTATTGCAATCGCCTTAGCGGTTCTTGCATACGTTTCGGGTCACATTGAATTTGCAGATTATCTGAATGTAATGTACATACCAGACTCTGCTGAACTCGTAATTTTTATTGCAGCATTCATGGGTGCATGCATCGGATTCCTTTGGTATAACTCATATCCGGCGCAAGTATTCATGGGCGATACAGGAAGTTTGGCAATTGGTGGAATCATTGCCGTATTTGCAATCTTGATCAGAAAAGAATTATTGATTCCGGTTTTATGCGGTGTCTTTTTGGTGGAAAATTTATCAGTAGTGATGCAGGTGACCTGGTTTAAATATACCAAACGAAAATATGGTGAAGGTCGACGCATTTTCAAAATGGCTCCGCTGCATCATCATTATCAGAAGTTAGGAATTCACGAAGCAAAAATTGTTGCCCGCTTTTGGATTGTCGGAATCATTCTGGCGGTAATGACCATTGTTACATTGAAACTTCGTTAACGCTTTTTGAAAAGAGTATGAGTACAAAACAAAATATTGTGATTCTGGGTGCCGGCGAAAGCGGAGTAGGTGCAGCGCTTTTAGCAAAGGCAAAAGGACATGCTGTTTTCTTATCTGATTTTGGAAAAATAAAACCTTCTTACAGAAAAGAGCTGGAAGAAAATGCGCTTGAATACGAAGAAGGAAAACATACTGAAGATCGCGTGCTTGCTGCCGATTTGATTATTAAAAGTCCGGGTATTCCAGACAAAGCATCAATCATCAAAAAACTAAAAGAGAAAAAAATTCCGATCATCTCAGAAATAGAATTTGCAAGCCGATACACGACAAAAAAGATGGTTTGCATTACGGGTTCAAATGGTAAAACTACCACCACCATGTGGATCCATCACATTTTAAAAAACGGTGGTAAAAAAGCAGAATTGGCTGGTAACGTTGGTAAATCACTTGCACGACTGGTGATTGATGACGAGGCAGAAGTTTATGTGATTGAGTTGAGTTCTTTTCAACTGGATGACATGTATGATTTCAAAGCAGACATTGCTGTTTTAACAAACATTACACCTGATCATCTGGATCGCTACAATTATGAAATGCAAAATTATGTAGACTCCAAATTTCGGGTGATTCAAAACATGACCAAGAATGACTGGTTCATCTATAATGCAGATGATCCGATTATTCTGACCGAAATACAAAAGCGTACAATAGCCGCAAACCTGGCGCCATTCTCAATTGAAAAAACAGAAGGAATGGTAGGATTTTTAAACAACAACCAAATAAATATAAACCTTAAATCTGAATTCACTATGTCGATCCACGATCTATCCTTAAAAGGAAAACACAACGCACAAAATTCTCTGGCATCAGGTATTGTCGGGAATCTTTTGGAAATCCGCAACGAGTCATTGCGTGAAAGTTTATCTGATTTCAAAAACGTTGAACACCGCTTGGAATTTGTTGCCAAAGTAAATGGTATTGAATTCATCAATGATTCAAAAGCAACCAACGTAAATTCAGTTTGGTATGCGCTTGAAAGTATGGAAAAACCAACGGTATGGATTGTTGGTGGTGTCGATAAAGGAAATGACTATGAGTCGCTGTTACCACTTGTAAAAGATAAAGTGAAAGCCATTGTTTGTCTTGGAAAAGATAACGCAAAAATCAAAGAAGCCTTCAGTGGTGCAGTAGATGTAATTGCTGAAGCAGGTTCTGCTTACGAAGCAGTTGCTTTGTCTTACACATTTGCTAAAAAAGATGATGTGGTATTGTTATCACCGGCTTGTGCAAGTTTTGATTTATTTGAAAACTACGAGGATCGTGGTAAGCAATTTAAAGCTGCTGTAAGAGCATTGTAATAAAATAAATTTCGATTGAAAGAACTTTTTAAATATTTAGGTGGCGATCGCAACATTTGGGTGCTGGCTATTACGCTTGGACTCATTTCTGTGGTATCTGTTTTTAGCTTCATTCCAATTTTGGTGAAAGTGAAAGGCATGAGCTATTCCTATTTATTTTTTAAACATTTCTTTTTGTTGCTGCTTGGATTTGTGATCATGTATGTAGTACATAAAATTCCAATCAAAGCATTTTCAAAACTGTCGAAGTTTCTCATGTATGTTGCGATTGTACTTCTTGTACTCACCATGTTTATTGGTGAAAGTATAAACGGTGCTGACCGTTGGCTGAAGATTCCTTTTGTTCCGTTTTCATTTCAGACATCTGATTTTGCAAAGCTGGCGCTGATCATTTATTTGTCACGTCAACTCGTAAAACGCAAAGATGAATTTCAGGATTTTGGAATTGTGATGCGTTATATTTTGGTGCCGATTGGTTTGGTTGTATTTCTGATTCTTCCATCCAATTTATCGACGGCAGCCTTAGTCGGATTGCTTGCATTTGCAATGTTGATTCTTGCAAAATTCCCATGGAAGTGGATTGGAATTTCTGTGGGAAGTATGGTCGGAATTTTTCTGCTTCTGCTCATGCTGGCCAAATTGTCACCTGATGTTTTGCCGCGTGTTGAAACCTGGCGTATGCGCATTGTGCGTATGTTCAGTAATGATACCGATCCAAAAGATGAGGTGCAGATTAATACAGCGCTCGCAGCAATTAAAAATGGAGCAATTACATTAAAAGATCCTTTTCCGGAAGGTCCTGGAAACGGTGTGATGAAACATTATATTCCGGAAGCTTATGCCGATTTTTACTTTGCAGCTTTGATTGAAGAAGGTGGTTTACCCATGGCGGTTGTTGTTATTATTTTATACCTGGCCATGTTGTTTCGTTTCATCAAAGCAGGTCTCGGCGCAGAAGATTTATTTGCGACTTATGTTGCACTCGGAATTGCAATTATGCTCTTTTCACAAGTAATGGTCAACATGTTTGTAAGTACTAAACTCATGCCGGTAACAGGTCAAAATATGCCGCTCTTAAGTATGGGAGGAACGTCAAGTTGGTTTACCTGTATTGCATTCGGAATTGTATTAAGCATCAGCAGAAATCAATTTAAAACAAGCGAAGAAACTGAACCAAATGTCATTGAATAAAGTAATCATAAGCGGTGGCGGTACGGGTGGACATATCTTCCCGGCGGTAGCTATTGCCAATAAAATAAAAGAAGTTTATCCCAATTGCGAAATTCTTTTTGTCGGCGCAGAAGGAAAAATGGAAATGGAAAAAGTTCCAAAAGCAGGATATAAAATTGTTGGATTACCCATTCGCGGGTTGCAACGAAAATTGACATTGTCCAATTTGATGTTCCCTTTTAAACTGATATCAAGTTTGTGGAAAGCAAAACGAATCATTAAAGAGTTTAAACCAGATATTGCCATTGGTGTGGGTGGTTATGCAAGTGCAGCAACGCTGAGAGTAGCTTCCAGAATGGGCGTTCCGACATTGATTCAAGAACAAAACTCATATCCCGGAATTACAAATAAATGGTTGGCGTCACGCGCAAAAACGATTTGTGTTGCGTACGAAAATTTAGATCGCTTTTTCCCTAAAGAGAAAATTGTGATGACCGGAAATCCAGTTCGCATGGAGATGGTCAACATCGCAGGCAAACGAGAAAAAGCATCGGTACATTTTAAATTAAATCCTTCCAAAAAAACAGTATTAATTATTGGTGGCAGTTTAGGCGCACGCACTTTGAATGAGAGTTTCAAGTTGCAAATCCAAAAATTAATTGAGGCCGATATTCAACTTCATTTGGCAATGTGGTAAAGTATATCTGGATCAGCTCAAACCAGAGATTGAATCGCTGAGCTCAAAGCAAATTTATTTGTCTGATTTTGTCTACGAAATGGATTTAGCCTACGCCGCTGCAGACCTTATTGTATCAAGAGCAGGAGCAATTTCAGTATCTGAAGTTTGTTTGGTCGGAAAACCGGTGATTTTAGTTCCATCACCAAATGTTGCAGAAGATCATCAAACTAAAAACGCCATGGCATTGGTTCAAAAAAATGCGGCGGTTCTTGTGAAGGATATCGATGCGAAAAATCTTTAGTAGATAAAACAATTGAATTATTGAATGATCAAAAGGCCTGCGCCGATCTTTCAAAAAATATAAAAACATTAGCCATTCCAGATGCACCGGAACGGATTTTAAAAGAAATAGAAAAATTGATCGCAGCGGACGGGCTCGCCCCGTCCCATTGATAAACGCAGATTGGAATAAAAAAAATGAAATTCAACGACATCCATACAGTTTATTTTGTTGGCATCGGAGGCATCGGAATGAGTGCCCTTGCACGCTATTTTAAATCGCAGGGGAAAGATGTCAGAGGCTATGATAAAACAAGTACTGATCTCACCAAACAATTGGAATCAGAAGGTATTGCCATTCATTATGAAGATCAAGGTGCAGCTGTCTTAAAAGATCTCGATAAAAAATCAACCCTTGTTATTTTTACGCCTGCCATTCCAAAAGATCATCAGGAATTAAATGCGTTTATAAAAGAAGAATTCTATTTAATAAAACGCGCAAAAGCCCTTGGAATCATTTCAAGTGAGCTCGAAACATTTGCTGTTGCAGGTACGCATGGAAAAACAACAACGAGCACTTTATTAGCTTATGTTTTAAGTACAACCCCAGAAAAATGCAATGCCTTTGTAGGTGGTATTTCTTCCAACTTTCATTCGAATACGTTGATTGAACCAAATTCAAAAAGAGTAGTGGTAGAGGCAGATGAGTTTGACCGCTCCTTTTTGCAACTGGATCCAAATTATGCGATTATAACCAGCATGGACGCAGATCATTTGGATATTTACGGCGATGGTTCCCATCTGCTTGAATCGTTCAATGATTTTATGAATCGGGTAAATGCAAACGGCATGTTGATGCTGAATGTCAATTTAGATATTTCGAATTTCAAGTTTGAGCATCCGATAAAAAAACTTACTTACGGTTTATCATCAAAGGCTGATTGGAGTGCTTCGAACCTGCGCTATGAAAACGGAACTTTTTTATTTGACATTCAATCTCCAAAAACTGAATATAAAAATGTTGAATTAGGAATTCCCGGCTCACACAATTGTGAAAATGCGTTAGCTGTTTTTGCCTTATTGTCTGAGCTTGGATTTGATGAAAAAGTTTTGCGACATGGCCTGTCCTCTTTCAAAGGTGTTCAACGTCGATTTGATTTTCAGGTAAGACGTGAAGATGTTGTCGTTATTGATGATTATGCGCATCATCCAACCGAGATCGAAGCCTTTTTATCTTCAGTCAAAAAATTATATCCGACCAAAAAGATCACGGCTATTTTTCAGCCTCATCTCTTTAGCAGAACCAGAGATTTTTTAGATGGATTTGCAAAATCACTTGCTATATGTGATGAGCTTTTTCTGTTAGATATTTACCCGGCGCGAGAACTACCAATTCCGGGAATCACGAGTCAGTTTTTATTGGATCAGATCAATCTCACAAATAAAAAAATGAGTTCAAAACAAACCATCGTTTCTGATCTTAAAAGTGAAAAAAGAGAAGTCATTTTAATCATTGGTGCCGGCGATATTGATACCTGTGTTAAACCAATTGCTGAGGCCTACAAATAGATGAAAAGCTGGATCAAATATGTGTTGTGGACACTCTTTATTACGGGAGTAGTCATCATCATGTCATTTGCAAACAGCAGGCAGGAAACCAAAATAATTGGCATGCCTGAGATTGATATTGAGATTACAGATCACATGCTTTTTCTCACAAAAGATCAGGTAAGAACCCGTTTGATTGATCGAAATTTAATTGCTGAAAACAAACAATACAGTGATAATGATATTGCTGCTATTGAACGCGAAATAGAAGGTATGGCGGAGGTTCGAAACGTCGATGTCTACGTTTACGTTTCGGGCGCCTGGTCAATCGATATTGAACTCAGAAAGCCCATTGCAAGGATTTTTAACATGGATAACAGCAGCTGTTATTTGGATGAAGATGGACACCTGATGCCTTTGTCTGAAACTTATACAGCCCGTGTGCTTACTATCAATGGGTTCGTCAATGAAACCAACATGGGCAAAAATGTGGATGAGATAATCAACAATGATAGTTTGAAAACTATTGAAATCCTCGATGATTTGTACGCGATTTCGCAATATGTTTGTTCGGATGAGTTCTTTTCAGCGCAAATCACGCATGTCTTTGTGAATCAATACAACGAATTTGAATTGATTCCCAGAGTGGGTGATCAGCGGATTCTTTTTGGCAATTCAGACAATATTCAGGGCAAATTTAAAAAGCTTGAATATTTCTATGCAGAAGGAATCAGCAGAGCAGGGTGGGAGAACTTTGATACGATTAATGTGATGTACAAGAGCAAAGTGTATTGCTCATATAGATAGAAAAATTATGTCAGAAATTGTAGTAGGATTGGATATCGGAACAACCAAAATTGCTTGTATCGTTGGTCGCAGAACGGAGCATGGCAAAATTGAAATTCTTTCTATCGGCAAGGCAGAGAGTGTGGGTGTGACACGTGGTGTTGTATCCAACATTGAAAAAACAGTGCAGTCCATTAAGGCAGCTGTTCAGGAAGCTCAATCCAAAGTGAAGGGAGAGCTTGTGGTGCGTGTTGTGAATGTTGGTATTGCTGGTCAGCATATCAGCAGCTTGCAACATAGAGGTATGTTAACGCGTAGAAGTCTGGATACTGAAATTTCTCAGAACGATATTGATGCGCTGATTGAAGACATGTACAAATTGGTTGTGCAACCAGGTGAAGAAATTATTCACGTGTTGCCACAAGAATATATTGTTGATCAGGCACAAGGAATTAAAGATCCGATTGGAATGGCAGGTATGCGTCTGGAAGCAAATTTCCACATCATTACCGGTCACATTGCAGCTGCAAAAAACATTAAAAAATGTGTTGACAAAGCAGGATTGGAAGTAGATGAAATGATTCTGGAACCGCTTGCATCTTCAGAAGCTGTATTGAGTGATGAAGAAAAAGAAGCCGGAGTTGTATTAGTTGATATCGGTGGTGGTACAACGGATATCGCGATTTTTCAAGATGGAATTATCAGACATACTGCGGTGATTCCATTTGGTGGTAATGTGATTTCTGAAGATATTAAAGAAGGCTGCACGATTATGAAACGTCATGCAGAATTATTGAAAATGAAATTCGGTTCAGCACTTGCAAGCGAGTGTCACGATAACGAAGTAGTCTGTATTCCTGGATTGCGTGGACGTGAACCAAAAGAAATCTCTGTGAGAAATTTGGCTTCAATCATTCAGGCAAGAATGGAAGAAATTATCGAACACGTTTATTACGAAATCAAAAATTCTGGCTTTGAGAAAAAACTCATTGGTGGAATTGTGGTGACGGGCGGTGGTGCACAATTGAAACACGTAACGCAATTGTTTGAATACATTACCGGAATGGATACGCGTATCGGTTATCCGAACGAACATCTTGCACCAACTACTACCATTGAAAATATTACAAGCCCGATGTACGCAACAGGAATTGGACTGGTTGTAAAAGGCTTCGCAGGTACGTTGAGAAAAGAAGAAGTGAAAGTAGAAAATTCAAAGGTAGAAGAACCAGTAACAACATCCGCTGCACCAAAAAATCACTCGACTAAAACCAAGGGTGGTTTCTTTGATAAGATTCTTACAAAGAGCAGAACGTGGTTTGAAGAAGAAGATTAGTAAATGAAGCAATAGCCGTCAGCCATAAGGACAATTTACTCATGGCTCTTGCCTGATGGCTAGTGGCTCAAAAAAAGATAATAACCGGCCGCAAGGCCACCCTAAAACCGAATATTATGGAATTTGATTTGCCAAAAGATCTGTCATCAATCATCAAAGTTGTTGGTGTTGGAGGCGGCGGTAGCAATGCCGTGAATCACATGTTTAATCAAGGCATTAAAGGTGTTGACTTTGTTGTATGTAATACCGATCAACAGGCTTTGGATATGAGTCCGGTGCCATTAAAAATACAATTGGGAGCAAGCCTTACTGAAGGTCGCGGAGCAGGAGCAATTCCTGAAATTGGAAAAAATGCTGCAATTGAAAATATCGAAGACATTCGTGCTTTCTTGTCAAAAGGAACTAAAATGGTTTTCATCACGGCTGGTATGGGTGGTGGAACTGGAACAGGTGCTGCTCCGGTAATTGCACGTGTTGCAAAAGAACTCGATATTTTAACCGTCGGAATTGTTACTGTTCCATTTGCGTTTGAAGGAAAAAAACGTAAACAACAAGCTGAAGAAGGTTTGCAGGAAATGCGCGCCAATGTTGATACCTTATTGATCATCAACAATGACAGATTGCGTGAGATGTATGGTAATCTTTCTTTGGGAAGTGCCTTCACGCAAGCTGATAATGTTTTGGCTATTGCAGCTAAAGGAATTGCTGAAGTGATTTCTGTTACCGGTTTAATCAACGTAGATTTCAACGACGTAAACACTGTTATGAAAAATAGCGGTGTTGCCATCATGGGATCATCAACTGCAGAAGGTGAACACCGTGCCATTGAAGCGGTGAAGAGCGCACTTTCTTCTCCATTGTTAAATGATAATGACATTAAAGGAGCAAAATATGTTCTCTTAAACATCACCTACGGAAACAAAGAAATTTTGATGGATGAAATCGGAATCATTACTGATTATATTCAGGATGAAGCGGGTTCAACTGCTGATGTTATCTGGGGTCATGGATATGATGAGACCTTAGGTGATTCAATCAATTTGACATTAATTGCAACAGGATTTAATTCAGCTTTGTTAACTGGTTTTGAAAAAGCTGCTGAAAAAACAGTGATTAATCTGGAAGATGAAAGCGTTCCGACAATGATCACCCAACCAGTTTTACAACCTGTAAATACAATCGTTGAAAACACAATTATTGAAGAAACAACAACTGAATCTTTCACAGAAGAGTCAACCATTACCTTCAAGTCTGAAGAAGAAGAAATGCCTTATCTGAAAATTAAAGATGAGACGGTTTCACAGACTGAAATTAACTGGAGCTTTTCTTCGGAATCAGTAAAAGAATCTTCAGATGAAATTAGTTTCGAATCAAAATCAGAAACTTTTGAATCTTCAAATTCAGATTCATTTGTATCTAAAAAAGAAGATGTAACCGAGGAGAAAGAAGACGTGATTCGTCACATGCTTACAGATGATTTGGATGAGCGTTTTGACTCAAACGATAATCTGCAAACAAAAACTCCTTTGTCATTGGACGAGCAACAAAAACGCACCAAAGAAAGAATGGAACGTATTCAGTCGTATACTTCAAAACTGAAAACGTCATCTGGTCTTTCGGATCTTGAAAAAGAGCCGGCGTACAAAAGAAAAAATGTTGCGATCAATGACATCCCTCACTCTTCTGAAGATCAAATGAGCAAATTCACATTATCAGAAGAAACCGAAGACGGCAAACGCAAATTCGGTTTGAAAGAGAATAACTCTTTCCTTCATGACAATGTTGATTAGGAAATAGTTTTTATATCAGAGAAATGCTCACCGAAAGGTGGGCATTTTTTGTTTGGGGGGGGATTGTGACTTCGGCTCCGGTCAGTCACCATTTTTTCTATTACAACGTTTGCCTCCGGTGGTTAAGCGGAGCCGAAACCACCATTCTCGCGGTGTTTTCATCCAGTTCGATTGAACCCAATAATATTCGTAGATTTGATTTTCTATTCCAATCTTATTTGTGATTTGGAATTTTGAAATTGAAATTTAATTTTTGAACTTATGAGTTTAACAGAAAAAATAAACAACGACATCAAGGAAGCAATGAAAGCGCGTGAGCAGGAAAAACTGAACGCATTGCGTGATATCAAAGCAAAACTATTATTGGAAGCAACCAGCGGAACTGGAGGTGTATCTGAAGAAGCAGAAAATAAAATTGTGATTAAGCTTCACAAACAACGGATGGAATCGTACGAGATTTTCAAACAACAAGGTCGTGCTGATTTGGCTGAACCCGAATTGTTTCAGGCAAAAATCATTGAGGCCTATCTCCCAAAAATGATGAGTGAAGATGAAATTCGTCAAGCTGTGCGCGAAAAGATGGCTGCTGTGGGTGCAACGGGACCTGCTGATCTTCCTAAAGTAATGGGACCTATTATGGGACAACTAAACGGAAAAGCAGACGGAAAATTAATTTCTGAAATCGTAAAGCAGGAATTGAATAAATAATTTTCAATCGTATAAAAACATAAACCGGACAACCAAAAGTTGATCCGGTTTTTTTGAGTTTGGAATTTTGTCCCATAGGGGAATAACCACGCAGGGGAATTTTGATATTTGTTTTGATTTTACATTTTAACAATTATACCTTTTCAAGCGATTGCAATCTATCAATTTCTCCCTCACCTTTGTCAAAAATTAATTCAATGACAAACGATTTTCATTTTGACGCACCTTTTTGTGAGCAAGAAGTTTCTAAACGATTCAATCAGCAATTTTCTGTTTCTGATGGATTGAAAGAGTTGCTGACGAAACTGCATCAGCAGCCTGAATTGTATGCTCAGGAATCGTTTCATGATTTTGAGCTAAAAGAAATATATGTCTATCTCAAAGCAAGCCATGTTTACTATCTTGAATCCTGGTTGCCAAAAATAAATCAGACCGCATTTCAACTGAAATCAAATTATGGAAATGATTTTTTGGCAGTTCAAATTCTGACGCTTTTTCTAGAGCGCTATCAACTGGAATTAGAGCAACATATTGCGCACGAAGAACAGGTTCTTTTCAATTTTGTAGGCGAACTTTTGAATGCAAAATATTCCAGCGAGAAAAAAGATTTTGTGATCAATCATTTTTTATTTACACACAACGATAATGTAATTGTTCATCTCACGGAGCTCAAAGAAGATCTGATGAAATTTGAAAGTGGTTTGAAAGATAATCTGGTTTTTCAGGTTCTGTTTACACAATTGGAAATTTTTCAGAATGATTTATTGATTCATGGGCTGATTGAAGATGAAGTGTTTATTCCAAAAGTCCTGAGTCATATTCATGAAAATTTTGAGCGGTTGCAGCGTTTGTAGAGAAGTGCTGTTGGTTAACCGTCATCTCGACCGCAGGGAGAGATCCCATTAAGGTTAACGCTAAATCTCAAAAAACGTCGAACGTAAACTCCACCAGATTTCTCGTCGTTTATTGCAATTAAGCAATAAACTCTGTCGAAATGACGCTCTGAATGAACGCGCTAAGAATTAGAGTTTCTGAGTTCTAATTTTTAGAAGGCAAGGATCTGAATTTAGAGTACATCGGTTTGAAAAGAAAGATTCCAACAAGACCAATGAACCAGCCTGACCAATAGAACATATTGATGAGATTTTCTTCCGTATCATAATAGTAATGACTGTCTCCAATAAAAAATAACCAAAGGAAAATTGGAAGTAGTGGCAGAAAAAATTGCAGATACATGGTCATAATATAACCCAGGTTATTTAGCGTTCCTTGTTTGAAACCACGAATTGAAAGGAAAGCGAAAAGCACGTAAAAGAACAAAACGACCCCTGCAATGAACTCTTCCTCATTGTATCGGAGTTGCATGACTTCAAAAATAATTACGCCTGCAATTGCAATAAAAAGTGGCGTAAGGCAAATTGCAATAAATCCAAAAACAAATTGGCGCAGTTTCATTTGTTTAAATGTCCAAACCAGAATAGAAAGAAACGCCAAAATTCCCATGGCAATTTTCCAAAACCAAGGCTCTGAATATTCACTGTACCAGCCATAATACATGCGTGCCTGAATTTGAGACAACTTGTTTTGTACTTCCCAACTTGATTCGTAACCTGAATAGTAATCATATCCATAATCGTCGTATTGATAATTCCCGGATTCATTTTCAAGTAAAATTTGAGAGGCAGATTTATTTATTTCGTGATGCGTGTATTTGTTGTAAGATTTTAAGTAAGCAGAAACTATCTGCTCAGCTTTGTTGCGTGAAATAGTTGTTTCAGCTACGGGATCATAAATTTCATTTGTATAGCTGTAATCATAGTTGTACATGTGATAATAATCGGGGTAAACAAAGTCAGTGGGGTAATAGGTAATTGAACCATCCGGGTTGTAGATTATTTCTGATTCGCCATTCACCAACGCGTTCCCAGCATTGAGATTTTTAATATCTGCAATCAACTCTTCTTCGTTTACAGCGTTTTTTACTTTTTGATAGTTGGCAAGTGGAATAGCCGAGATAATTAACAAGGCCATAAAAAATACAAGCAAGTAGCTGAAAAAATTCAGGTACTCAAAACGGATTGGCATGTTGATACCTGACTTAGCAATATTGTAGCGCGATTGAAAAACAAACCAGTAAACTAAATAAATCAGAACGGGAATAATCATCAACACAATCGGAATCAAATCCTGAGGCATTTCATCTTTTGGACTCCAACCGATCGTGAGCGTAATCAAATATAAGAGTCCAGCAATACCAACTCCAATTGGAAGAAATGAGTGAATGCGAGTAATCCAAATAGATGGATAGTGATGCAGCAGATAATTGTCTAATTTTTTAAAGAGTTTCATGGTCCTGAAATTAATCGTTAAACAATCTGCGGGTTGATGAACTGATGTCGCGGAAGTAATGAACCGTTCCGCCTTTTTGAATGAGTTCTGTAATAAATTTTTCTGCGGTAATATTGAGAGGAACTTTTACGTGAAGCGTTTTTCCATTTAAGTTTAGAACGATATCAGGGAAGATCGATTTTAAATCAGCATCCGTTAATGAAGTCTGAATTTCAAATTCGTTATCAGTTCTGGTCTCCCCAATTTTTCCAACTACACCTGAATAAATCATCTCGCCTTTTTCAAGAAGACAATAGAATCGGCTACATTTTCAATTTCATGCAGTTGTTGAGAACTTAAAATCACACTTACTTTTCTTTTTTCTCAGAGACTATGTTTCGTAAATCACTTAGAAATTTTCCTTGCGCATTGATATCAAGATTTGCGATAGGCTCGTCTAAAACTAAAAGTTCAGGATTAATCAATAACATTTTTGCAAGTTGAAAACGCAAACGATATCCGGTTGAAATTTCTCCCCATTTTAAAGGAGCGTATTCTGTCAATGCTAATTTTTCAAGTAATTCGTCCACTTGATAATCTGCTTCTTTTCCTTTTACACCGCGAATGCTTGCCTGAAAGATCAAGTTGTTTTTCAAAGTTCCATACCACTGTGGAATTCGTTGTGGAATGTACGCTACGCGTGAACGAATATTTTCCCAGCTTAATATCTCTACATTATTATTTCCAAAATAGTTTATGGTTCCATTATCATGCGCAAGATCACCTGCAATGATTCTGAGGAGTGTAGTTTTTCCATTTCCGTTTTCACCCACTACGCCGGTAATTTCTCCGGTTCTTAATTCAAGTGAAATATCTTTCAGAGAAAAATTTCCTTTCGAATATTTTTTATTCAGATTGGAACAGGAAAATAAATTCATAGGCTTATTGGTTTGTTGAGTTGAAGGTAGACATTTTAACGAGGTAGTTTTATAGCCATTGAGTGGTTAACAGAATTTAACAGGCTAAGTCTTGCTTTATGAGTGAAATTCTTTAGCCACAAAGACGCAAAGCCACAAAGGTTTCACAAAGTTAATTAGAGCAATGCAACCTAAGATATTGCTCTGCGGATCTCTGCGCCTCGTCTAATTTTCTCTGCGTTAAAGAATAATTCTCGCAGCAAAAAATCGAAAATCGCAAATCGCTACATAGTGACCCCTATTGGGTTAATCGGAAATCACGAAGTCTTCTACTGATTTAAATATAGATTCATTTAATAAGTAAGATTCCACCCCATCTCACTTTCATTGCCTTTAGCATCTTTGACAACCACACGCAATTTATTAGTACCCGTTCTGAGAATTGGTTTGCTGCGTTTATTAAGCGGAATAATGTATTTCATTTTTCTGCGGTCGTATTCCATCAAAACCCATTTACCATTTAAGTATGCTTTGTAAGATGCCACTCCAGAAAGATTATCTGCAATTTCAAGTTGAAGGTTGTTGAATTTGGTGATGATTTTTCCTTCTATAAAATCAAACGGAGTAATAATAGGAGCAACAGAATCTACAACTAAAACAAATTTTCCAAAACTTCTGGGAGCACCTTCAACCCAGCCGTCAATATAATCTCCACCTACGTAAGAAAGTTTATTTTTATCATTGATCAGACCAACTGCCAATTTATAGTACGGAAAGTTTGCACGCAGTTTTGGAACCTTAATACGTACATCATATTTTTTCTGAACGGGTATCGCATATTCACCAAACTGATAAATAGGAGTGAGGTACGTTGAAGCGGTGTCACGTCTGAATATTTTTTGAAGAGGCTCGTAAAAAGTTGCGGGCTCCATCAACACTTGAAATTCATCACGTAACATCACGTTGATTGAATCCGGGAAATAGTAATTTTCTGTTTTATCAAGCGGATTTTTAGCGTATGACGCTGTTGCTGCAGCTAATGTAAATGACAATACTGATTTATTCCCGTGCACGTCTCTGGCTGTGAGATTATAGCTGCCAGCGCAGGTTTCCCATTTTATAATTCCATTTGTTTTGAGATAAATGGCCAGCGGATTTACAATAGTCTTAAAATGTTTGTGAATGTGTTTGTTGTTCTGATCAAATTCAAAATAGTCCTGATGTGTATTTAAAAAACGGTTGTGATCAAAATTGACATGATCAATTTTCATTTCATGTAAATCGGTTTCTCCTTTTGAAAAAGTAGTATGATAGATTCCACAAACATTACCCGCACCATTTAATTTATCAGTCGTATGAAATCCAAAAGCCAGATAAGAATTTTCAGTCAGCAACCCATTTACATCAATTGGATTTCCTTCATTTACCACTAATTTATCACCAACCAGTTTGCATGGATAATAAATTGATTTTCCCGGAATCATATAGCCTTTTTCAGTAACGGCGTATAATTTTATTCCGGTGATCGTAGGTGTAGTTGTATCTGGAATTTTACTCCGAAAGCATCTAAACAATAGCGGATTGATGGCATGCTCTGTTGCCGTTTCTCGGATTTCAAAATGTAAATGAGGTGCTGACGAACTTCCTGAATTTCCAGCCAGACCAATGAATGCTCCTTTTTTAACAAAAATGGAATCTGCTAAAACATCTTCATCCAAAATATAAACTTCACCTTGTTTTTGTTTTTCGTAAGCCAGTGAATCAATCTCATTTGAAAAAGATTGCATGTGGGCATAGAGACTTGTCAAACCATTTGGGTGATTGATGTAAACCGCCAAACCATAGCCCCAGGGTGAAATTCGAATGCGTGATACATAACCGTCTTCAACGGCATACAATTTGTGACCTTCAACTCCGCCCGTTTTGATATCCAGTCCGGTGTGAAAGTGATTGTCACGCATCTCCCCAAAATTTCCGGCAAGAATCAACTCAATTTTCATGGGCAAACCAAATTCATAATTGTAATCGATGTTTTTAGTTTCAGCCGATTGACCAATTGCGAATGCAGTTACAAAAAGATTGAACAGGATTGTAATTTTCTTCATCACGTATAGAATTCATCAAATTTAATGCCGTCTGTACCCTTGATTTACCTCAGTCTTCCTTTCTTATTAAAAGCCCAGTCTTAATATTTCATGTGGCTTTCCTTTGAAAATGCCTTAAGGTTGCGTAAATTTGTTACTAGTAATTGAATAAGGACATCATGTCAGAGACCAAACAATTGATTGAGCAGCTTAACGGAAGAGTAGATAAACTCATTAGTCGTATTGCCGAATCCAATCAACAGGCTGAGAAAAAGCAAGCTGAGATTGTGTCGCTGACTGAGCAGATTCGCCAGAAAGATTTAACCATTGCCGCTTTACAAGAGGAGTTAACCGCTGTAAAGCAAGCACAATTGGCTGCATCTTCCACTGAAAATGACGAACTGAAAGGCCGGATCAATGAAATGGTAAGGGAAATTGATGAATGTATCTCATTACTGAACGTTGGAAATTAAATGGAAAAAGTCTCACTCAAAATCGTTATCGCCGGGCGGACTTATCCACTTACAATAAAAGGAGAGGAGGAAAATGCTATTCGTGAAGCTGCCGAGCGCATCAACACCAATATTCAAAAACTCCAGGGCACTTACGCCGTAAAAGACATGCAGGATTTATTAGCTATGACCGCTCTTCAAATGGCAGTTCAGCTTAAGAATACGGCAGAATCGGCTCCTGCAATCCAACCTCAGTTTGATGAGGATATTCAAAAGATAATTTATAAAATAGACGCTCAGTTGCAATAAGTATTGGCTGACGTTTTTTGCAGTTTCCCGCTGATATAGTTGCTCCCCAAAGGGCAAATTATGGGCGGGTTTTTAATTTAATTTAAATATATATTATGGATTTAATCAGCATACTGATCGGCGCCGGAGTAGGTGTGGTTGCCGGTATTGTAATTATGGTGATCCTTCAAAAATCAGCCTTAAAAGCTAAAACAGAAGCGATCAGAAAAAAAGCCGAAGACGAAGGTGAGTCGGTAAAAAAAGACAAAATACTTCAGGCAAAAGAGAAGTTTTTGCAGTTGAAAGAAGAGCATGAAAATGCCGTGAGATCAAGAGAGCGAACGATTCAAAGCGCTGAAGATAAGATCAAAGCCAAAGAAAAAACGCTCAATCAAAAAATTGAAGAGGTCAACCGTAAAAGCACCGAAGTTGACACGTTGAAAAAAGAAATCTCAACGCAAGTTGAATCAATCGAAGCTAAAAAAGGAGAAATCGCGAAACTTCACCAGAAACAAGTTGTAGAGCTTTCTAAAATATCAGGCTTGTCATCAGATGATGCTAAAAAGCAAATGATGGAAGCCTTGAAAGATGAGGCTAGAACAGATGCAATGGCTTATATCAAGGAGATTGTAGACGAGGCAAAAATCAACGCATCCCGCGAAGCAAAGAAAATTGTTGTTCAATCTATTCAACGTGTAGCAACTGAGCAAGCGATTGAAAATTCTGTTTCCGTTTTCAACATTGAGAACGATGAAATGAAAGGCCGCATCATTGGTCGTGAAGGAAGAAACATTCGTGCATTAGAAGCAGCGACTGGAGTTGAGATTATTGTGGATGATACCCCTGAGGCAATCATTCTTTCTTGTTTTGATTCAGTGCGTCGTGAAATTGCGCGTTTGGCTTTACATCAATTGGTTTCCGATGGACGTATTCACCCAGCGAGAATTGAGGAGGTAGTTTCAAAAACAAAACGTCAACTGGAAGAAGAGATTATAGAAACCGGTCGTCGTACGTGTGTGGATCTTGGTATTCACGGTTTGCATCCTGAATTGATGCGTATGATAGGACGTATGAAATACCGTTCTTCTTATGGACAAAATTTATTACAACACAGTCGTGAGGTTGCAAATCTTTGCGCCATCATGGCATCTGAACTAGGCTTAAACGCTAAGGTTGCGAAACGTGCTGGTCTACTTCATGATATTGGAAAAGTTCCGGATGATGAACCAGAATTACCACATGCTCTTTTAGGGATGAAGCTTGCAGAAAAGTATGGTGAAAAACCAGATGTCTGCAACGCAATCGGAGCTCACCACGACGAAATTGAAATGACATCTATTATTTCTCCAATCATTCAGGTCTGTGACGCCATCTCTGGTGCGCGCCCGGGTGCCCGTCGTGAAATCGCAGAATCTTACATCAAACGTATCAAAGAACTTGAAACAATTGCGTTGAGTTTTGATGGTGTGAATCAATCGTATGCTATTCAAGCTGGACGCGAGTTGCGTATTATGGTTGAAAGTGATAAAGTAAACGATCAGCGCGCTGAAGAATTATCATTTATCATCTCACAAAAAATACAAAATGAGATGACGTATCCTGGACAAGTAAAAGTTACTGTGATTCGCGAAAAGCGCGCAGTGAATTATGCAAAGTAAACTCTCAAAACAAGAGCTTCAGGACATCATTCAATGGGATGTAAAAAACTGGCAAAATGCGCTTCAGTTTTGGGAAACGCATTTTGAGATTAAGCCAGGAATGAAGGTACTGGCTATTGGCGATCAATTTGGAGGTATCAGTTTATATTTTGCCAAGAAAGGATGTTTCGTCAATTGCACTGATTATCAAATTAGTTTAGAAAAGGCAAAGGAACTGCATAAAAAGTATGGAGTCGAAAACCAAATCACTTATCTGAACGCCGACATGAGAGCACTTCAATTTGGCGATGATACATTTGATATAGTTGTTTTTAAATCTGTATTGGGTGCACTTTTCTTTTTTGATGATCAGGATAAAGCCATGCACGAACTGCGTCGCGTACTGAAAAAAATGGGGCGTTATTGTTTGCTGAAAACACCCGTGCGACGAGGCTGCATAGTTTTGTAAGACGCAAATTTGTAAAGTGGAGCGAGGAGTGGAGATATACTCCTGATGCCGATTTTGAGAATTGGAAAGGCCTCTTTTCTCGAACGGTTTCAAAAAAAATTGGCTTTATAGCACTCTTTGGCAGAACTGAAAGGCAAAGAAAGTACCTGGCTTCGCTTGATTCTTTTTTTAAGCCATTAATTCCTAAAAAGTGGCGCTATATATATTTAGGCGCCTTTTATAAGTAGCATCTCTTTTTCAAGGAGGAAATGGAATCCGCAAGTCAGATCAGTTGTATGCAAGAGCGTTACTTGTTTCGGATGATTGGCTAAAGCCGCCAGAGTATTTTTTGAAAGATAGTAAGTTGGGAAGAGGTGCGTTTTAATTTTTTCAACTGTAAAGGATTCATCAATCAGATTTTTAAGTTTCAGAAATCGAGTGACATGTTCAACCAATTCGGGCTCCTTGTCTTTGTCATAGGCACTTCCTTTAATTCCTAAAAGAATCAGGTTTTCAGTATGATTGGTCTGGTAAGAAATATCAGTTAAACGGTGTATTATTTTATCATCTAATAATCTCCAATATGAAATTGATTTTAGTAGTGGCTTGTTCAAAGAAATCAGAAAATGAATATAATCTACTTGAGTTGATTCAACAAGAATAGTTTGTTTGTTAAGTTGCAAAGAATTGATCCGACTGACATAGGTAATATATACATGATCAAATTCATATTGCTTTTTAAGTGATTTAAGATGTACTTTTTGATCAACATCAAACAGCTCGATTCTGGTATTAAATTGCAAATTAATATTGGAAAGGGATTCTATTTTTTTTTTGAGTGCACTGATAAGTTCCGGAGAACCGAGTTTAGGATAGCGATTGTATTTTCCAATAATTCTATAATTAATCTCCGGATCTTTGGCTAATGTTTTAAAATGTTTCCAGTTAAACGTGACGAGTGTTTTGATTAGCGCTTTGTAAGAATGCATGGTCAGTTTTAACGCATAGGGTAACCGAATTTTTCCTTTTATAAATACTGGATTTGGTTTCATGCGGTAAAGCTTTATTCCCAACTCTTTTTCTATAAAATTATAGGCGCTTGGAACATGCGACCAGATATGACAGCCGCATTCAATTTCATTTCCTAAAGGCGACTTGTCAGAATACCATGCACCACCAAGTTGATCGGAACAATCAAACATGGTAATGTTTATATCAGGATTAGATTTGGCTAATAAATACGCTTTTAGTAGTGTCAGAGGACCAGTACCGATAAATGCAATCTCTTTTGAATAATGCCCTCTATCAATTAAAGTGTCCTTCATTTTTTCTATCTTTACGCTAATGCAGATCAAATATACTAAGTGAATAGTTCAGAAACAATATTGATTACCGGAGGCGCTGGATTCATTGGCTCCAATCTTTGCTCTTATGCAATTCAAAAAGGATATTCTGTGATATGTCTGGACAATCTTTTGACTGGTAAAAAAAGTAATTTGACTGAAATTATAAATCACCCGAAGTTTTCTTTTGTTGAAGGTGATATTAGAGATTTCGACACTTGTCTTGAAGTTTCAAAAAGTGTATCGGCAATTTCACATCAGGCTGCACTTGGTTCTGTTCCCCGTTCGATTGAAAGTCCAATTCCAACAAACGAAATAAATTGTCAGGGATTTTTGAATATGATTACGGCGGCCAGAGATAATGGTGTAAAAAGGTTTGTTTATGCTTCGAGTTCGTCTGTTTATGGCGATTCGAAATTGAGTCCGAAACGCGAGGAAGATTTAGGTAAACCAATGTCACCGTATGCCGTTTCCAAGTTGACAAATGAATTATACTGCAAGGTGTTTTTTGATCTTTATGGTATTGAAACAATTGGGCTAAGATATTTTAATGTATTTGGAAAAAATCAGGATCCAAACGGTGCCTATGCAGCGGCAATTCCCAAATTTATCGACATCTGCAAGAGTGGCAATTCTCCAACTATTTATGGCGATGGATCACAAACCAGAGATTTCACTTATATCAAAAATGTACTTCATATAAACGGACTAGCGTTGAACACAAAAAACAGTAAATCTTTTGGCGAATCTTACAATGTTGCTTGTGGCAATTCATATTCTTTACTTGAGGTTGTTGCGGCAATTCGATCTGAACTTAGTTTGGTTGGATTTGACCAAATGAATGAACAGATTAATTTTGAAAATGTACGTAAGGGAGATATTTTGAATTCATTAGCCGATATTTCAAAGGCAAAAAATGATTTGAATTATGAGGTGCAAATGGATTTTTATCAGGGAATAAGAGAATACATTCAAACCTGTCACGCCAAATTATGAATAAGCTAATTGGCTTTGCAAAACGCGAAAAGGTAAATGAAATCTTATTTGTCTTATTAATTATTTCATTCCCGTTTGGCTCTTATTTGCCGTCTTTTTCAATTGGGTTCATGACAATTTACCCTTATCTTATTTTCCTTGGTGCTTTAACTTTTTTTTCCTTGCTTCGAAAGTTTTTTCCACAACATAAGTTAGAAAAATACTATTTGCTTTTTGTACTTTTCTTTTTTTTAGTTGCAATTTGCTTTCTGCCCTTTGTAAATGGTAAATCAGATGCAATCATTGACATTAGAAGTATTGGGCTAATGCTGGCTACCTCCTATGTTTTCATCTCAATTAAAAGTATATTGGGTTTCGAGAGATGGAAATCAATTTTAGTGTTCTGTTTCAAAGTAGTTTTCTTTTTAATAGTCGCGTTTTGTCTGTTTGAACTTGTGTCAGGCATTCACTTCTCCGGCAAGTATACTGAACATGTTATTGCCAGAGGTTTGGCAGATCAGTTTTTATATACACCGGTTTTTTTGTGGGACAACCCAAATAACTTATTGGTGTATCTGATTTTAATTGGTGTAGTGATCATATTGCTTGACTCAGCTAATCGCCAGCGTGAAACCTTTTCTTTGCTAATCTTATTTATTTGTTTTTTCCTTGCTTATCTGGTGAAGGCGAGGATGGGTATGCTTATTTGTTCGATGCTGATTTTGGGCTATGTCGCGCTTGTTGTTGGTATGAAATTTAGAAAACACTTTGTTCCAAACCGATCTAGGTTAATGGTGATTGGAATCTCTGTTTTGTGTCTTGCTTACGTTTATGTTTTTACGGATAAATTTTTTGGAATCCCAAATGAAAATCTTCTTGTGATCAAAACCGCTCCGGCTTATCCTGAATTGGTCGATGGAGATCGCGTTACAGAAGATGACATTTGGTACTCAGCAGAGAATAATCAAGTCCAGAATGATACTTCAATACAACGAAACTCAAACACAGAAAGAACAGCCTTAATAAAAAATGGACTTGATTTTATAATGGATTCCAGACTGATGGGAATAGGCCCCGGGCAATACAGATATTTGCATGACTCAGGTAAGGTTAATCACTACGCATTTGGAAATAGTGGTCCGCATTTTTGGTTGATTGAATTGTTTAGTCAATTTGGAATTTTGATTTTCCTGCCATATGTGTTACTTTTTTGCTGGATGATTTTAATTGCTTTGCGTTCATTTCGGAGTGATCCGTACACTTCAGTTTTATTGTTAGGTGCAATAATGACATTAATCCTGGCATCAATCCTGCCGTCCGCTTTTCTAATTCTTGATATCAATTGGATTTTTACCGTTGTCTTAATACTAACGGCCAACGAACTTTCAGTCAAAAAGCTTGTTGTAAAGCATGATTAAAAAAGGGAGCTATAGCAGTAATTTTTTGGTACTCTTTTCGGGTGGCGCAATAGGTCAGCTAGTTCCATTATTATTTGCTCCAGTTATTCTTAGGTTATTTGAAGCAGAGGAAATGGCGGTAATGGATAATTTTATTGCCCTCGCAGGAATGATTGCAATTATTGCAGCCGGCCGATATGAGCGGGCAATTGTCTTACCAGCTGAAAAATCAAAGGCAATGAATCTGGTTGGAATTGCTCTGCGGATAATTTTGATCGTTACAGTTCTTTCTGTCTTTTTTTATTTTTTCAGGGAGTCGCTTGACTCGTTTTATGAGAAAGGTAAGATGGCAGATTTTATGTATCTTATAATAGTAGCAGTTCCTTTGTATGCCATTAATTATTTGTTGACTGAGTGGTTGATCAGAGAAAAGAAGTATAAATCAATGGTCTATTCCAGTATCGTGAAATCTGCAGTTGGAAGTATCTGCATAATCTTGTTTGGATACTTTTCTTTTGGTGCGCATGGTTTGATTTTGGGTACAATGATCGGTTTATTTGTTTGGATGTTACTCATGTATTTTACAGCTCGAAAATCGCTGGATTTTTCTCTCGTGAGCAAAAATGGAATGCTTCAGGTTGCAAAAGAATACAAAGATTTTCCATTGATTAATTCTGCACACGCATTTGTAGATCTGCTTTTTGGACAAGTGATTTTCTACTTCGTCATTACACGGGAATTTGGTCTTGCAGAATTGGGTTTGTTTACCGTAATGTCGCGTTATATTCTGGCAAGCATGAAATCTGTTGGAGGCTCAGTAGGACAGCTGTATTATCGTGACGCAAGTGAAAAATATGCAGCAGGTGAAGATGTATCTCCAAGTTTTTTCAGATCGATAAAATTGGTTGCTCTTTTTGCTGTTCCGCTTTGTTTACTGATTTTGTTTTTTGGTCCAATACTATTTGAACTATTTGGTGGTGTAGGGTACCGAAAATCTGGCGAAATCGCTCAAATAATGATTGTCCCCCTCTTTATTAATTTTATGGTTTCACCTGTTTCAGGAACACCTATAATTTATCGTAAGCAGGGAATCGCATTTATATTCAGTCTTTTTGGATATACGAGTGGCATTGGAGCCTTGATCCTTGGAAAACACTTTGAATACAGTTTTTATGATTCCTTGAAATTTTATGCGGCAGCTCAATCACTTTATTATCTTGTTTTGTTTTTTTGGTATTTCAAATTAACCCGATTCAGCAAATGAAAATTCTTTTTACCGGTCTTCCTTATTTTGGCAAACGGCTGGTAGCTGAATTGAATGAGATTGATCCAAAAAATAAATACGTTTTTTGTGATACCTATTATTCAAGGAAGGACCAACTGCGCTTTTTGTGGCATCTTCTGTCTGCAAAAAAAGTTGTTTCTTTTAATGGAGCATCTTCTGAAAGCGGCTCGTTGAATTGGGTTTTACGCATGAAAAGGAATTGATCATGCAATGGCATGGATCGGATGTTTTAACCGCACAGCAAAATATTATCAGTGGAAATTTTACACGCAAATATATTGATGCCTCAAGGTCATTCACTGATGCGCCTTGGCTGCTGGACGAATTGCTTAGATTGAAGATAGATGCGAATATTCTTCATTTTAAGTCTGTAGAACTAAAAAATAAATCGGCTCCCTTTTTATCAAAAGATGTCTTAACCTATTTGTCAAAAGGAAAGGAACTATTTTACGGGTACAAGTCTATTGTAAAACTCGCAACAGAGTTTAAGGATACAACGTTTCACGTAGTTGGAACCGATGGATTAAATTTGAACGCTCCTCATAATATTAAATTTTATGGATGGGTCGATCAAATTCGGCTTGAAGAATTAATGGATCTGGCTCCAATTTATTTGCGTTTTTGTGAGCATGATGGTTATTCGCTTTCGGTTCTTCAAGCCCTTGCAAACGGTAATTATGTCATCTATAACAATGCCATGCCTTTTGTCAATTTCGCAGCTACTGAAGATAGTTTGAAACTAGAATTGAACAAGATTCAAAAGTCACTTACCGTAACCAATGGTCAGCGCAATAATCAGGCAAATTCGTTTTTACTTGAATTTCATCAGGCAAAAATAGTCTTGGAAAATTATTCAAAAGTGTTGACTCAAACTGAAAGTAATTGATGCTGCGGGCAAAAAAAAATATCGTCTTAATTACTACTTGGTTTCCGCCAGCTATTGGTGTTGCTGTAAATCGAATGAGTGCTTTTGCAAAGTATCTCAGTCATGAGAAATATGATCTTACCGTATTAACACTTGATGAAACTGACTCAATAATAGATGAAGAGTATTTCAATTCGAAGGTTCGGCGTTTTTCAAATCCTCAAATTCTGAAAAGCCCTAAATTTAATTCAGGTGATTCTCGTTTTAAACATAAATTAAAAACAGCGTGGAATATTCTGGTCCTCAAATATAATTCAGACGTTTACAAAGGATGGAGAAAAAAAGTGGAGCACGAACTTGATCGCATGCATTCAACAAGGAAAATTGACTTGATAATAAGCAGTTTTTCTCCTGAATCAGCACATTTGGCAGCTCTGCATTTTTGCAAAGCGCACGCTAATGTAAAGTGGATAGCAGATATGCGGGATGAGATGTCTCAGAATCCAACAATACCTGTAAAACTCCGAAAGCGTTTGTTAAAAATAGAATCTGAAATAAATACTTTTGCAAGTTGTATCACCACAGTAAGTCAACCTTTGGTAGAATTATTTAGAACGACAACATGCAAATCGGTTGCTGAAATTGTCGAAATCCGCAACGGTTTTGATCACGAAATTCCAATACTTGATCAGCCATTTAATGACGTGTTGACCTTTACCTATTGTGGTAAATTTTACGGAGCCTATAAGCCAGATCTTTTTTTTAAGGCACTTGTACGGATTTTTGAAAATGGAAATTTGCCTGAAAAAATTAAACTTGTTTTTGTTGGCTGTTCTAAAAACTTTGACATACCGCAAATATTTGAAAAGTTTGTGATTTTCGAAAACCAAACTACACCCGAGCGAAGTATTGATTTTATGGCTAAGTCTGACGTAAATCTTTTGTTGATACCTGCGGACGGAAGAACCGGTGTTTTTACGGGTAAGCTATTCGATTATGTTTCAGTGAATGTTCCGGTTTTTGCAATCCTTGATTTGAACGATGTCGCCGCAGCGTTATTAAGTCAAACCGGACACGGTTATCTGGCTTCTAATGATGATTTTGAAAGCATTGTGAGTAAATTGCAAGAAGTGATCAATGACTGGAAACAGAGAAAGAAAATAAAAATTGCACAGGATATTGTAAAAATGGCACATCGAAAATATCAGGTAGAAAAACTAAATAAGATCATTCATAATCTTTTAAATGAAAACTAGACTTGCTGTCATCGGTCCATCTTCAACCCACGTTGATAGGTTTATTGGTTTAGTCATTGACTTTTATGATGAGGTAATTTATATTGGAGAAAAAGAATTAGAAACTGAACACAAAATAAAACAATACATTATAAACTTCAGATCTAAAAATATTTTTTCACTCCTGAAGAATAGAAAAAAACTCGCAGAAATATTAGCCAACGAACGTCCAGGTTTGGTTCACATTCAGCAAATCAATCGGGTTGCCTTTATTGCAAAGGGTGTTCTCAAAAAACTGAATATCAACTATGTTGTTACTGCCTGGGGCTCTGATGTTTTGTTAATCCCCAATAAGAATTGGATCTACAAAAAAATGACACAATCGGTGTTGAATAGCGCCGCCGCAATTACAGTTGATTCTGCTGAAATGATTCAAACGGTCCGCCAACTCACAAAAAATCCAACCATATCAATTGTGTTTTTTGGCATTAAGCCAATCGGAAATCATCCGAAAGAAAAATTAATTTTTTCGAATCGCGCACTTTACCCAATTTATCGAATTGAAAATATTATAACAGAGTTCAGTGAGTTTTATAAAAACCATTCAGATTTTAGCCTGGTCATTGCCGGAACAGGTCCTGAGGAGCCAAAGTTGAAGTCATTAGTAAAAGAACTCAAACTGGATGATTCTGTCGATTTTGTCGGCTGGTTAAAGGAAGATCAAAATAATAATTATTATAAAAGAGCTCTGATTTATGTCTCACTGCCAATATCAGACGGAACTTCTGTGAGTTTGCTTGAAGCCATGAGTGCCGGCTGCATTCCGGTAGTTGCAAATTTAGCGGTTAGCCATGAATGGATTGAAACCAATAGAAACGGAATAATAAAAAACGACCAGGAAAATTCCTTTGAATTGGCAATACAGTTGGATCAAGATTTAGTGGCAAATATAAATTCAAAAATTATTTGTGATCGGGCAACTTCTGAAATTGCTTCACAAAAATTAAGAGAGATACATCTAAAGCTGATTAATGATTAATCTCATAAAAAACAGGGACTATTACGGCTTAAGTATTTTGATGCTTTTAGTTGTTCTTATTGGTTATCAAGAGATGGTTTCGCCTGCAATTGGAATATTCATTCTTGTTGTCATCACCGAGGGATTATTCTTGAAGCGACTGAAATTCGAATTCAATAAATTTACACTGTTATTTGTCGTTTTATTTGTGCTCTATCTTATTGGTCTCATTTGGTCAGAACATAGAGAAATAGGATGGAAATTATTGGAGTATAAAATGGCATTTTTTATTTTTCCTGTACTTTTTTTATTTCCAAAACGAACTTCGAATGCGTCCGATTTTTTATCTGGAATAGTTTGGGGTTGTTTGATTTTGTCATTACGGTTCTTGGCAGTTGATTTGTTTCAAAATGTTGATTTGACGTATTATGAAATTTCCAGACAATACATACATCTGCATCCAACGTATGCAGCCATTTATTTTACGATTGGAATTGTTTATCTGATAGAAGGAAAAATCTCAAATCGCAACCCCTGGAAATGGTGTTATGGGATCCCTCTGATTATTTTATTTTCAATAATGATTCTTGCATCGACTTCACTAGCGGGAATCTTATATTTTGCTTTTGTCATCGCATTTTTCATTGCGTACTTTATAAAAATTACGTTTCACAAAATTGTTTTTTGGGTTTATCTGCTCTTGATACCAATTGTCCTGATTATTGGGGTTTCGAAAATTTCTTTTCTGAAATACGATTTGGAGATGATCGGTGTTGTGAAGTCCGATATTTCTCAGGGTAAACAGTTTCTTTTGGAGAAACACAAGGCAAACGAATCTGGAACAATTGAACGTGTAATGATGTGGTATATTTCGACTGAAATAATTGTTGAAAATCCACTTGGTGTAGGAACCGGAGATATAGATTTTTACCTGCTGGATAAGTGTAAAAAGTATGATTTGAAATTACTCTATGAATTGAATCTAAATCCACACAATCAATATTTGCAAATTGGAATTGACTTAGGTTTTCTAGGAATAATTTATTTAATTGGCATGCTGGGTGCGTTAATAATGAAGAGTATAAGATCTGCCGATATCTTTCTTTTTCTGACTGTATTAAGCTTACTTTTTAACAGTTTGTTTGAATCAGTATTGCAAAGACAATCTGGAATCGTATTCTACAGTCTGATAATTTGCTTGTTGCTTGTTTATAGATCAACAACAACTAATGCAAAACTACCAAATGTGAATTGAAGTTATTTCTGAAGATAACCACCTCAATATACCCGCACTTTGACTAAAGACTTTAATTTTGTATCTGCCATCAGAATTTAAATTGAGAAAATGAAGCTCTTAATCTTAACTCAATACTTCCCGCCTGAAACAGGTGCTCCGCAAAATCGTTTGTTTGAGTTAGCCATGCGGTTTGCAGGATATGGGCATGCACGTTGAGGTTCTCACAGCAATGCCTAATTATCCGAAGGCGGAAATTTTTGAGGGTTATAAAGGAAAAAAGTATGTAAAGGAAAATCTTCAGGGTCTGACAGTGCATCGCACAAGTATTTATGTATCGCGCTCACGTGGTATTCGCCCGAGACTGGTAAATTATTTTTCGTTTGTTCGATCGTCTTATCGCTTTGGAAAAAAATTAGCAGATTTTGATTTTATTCTATGTGAATCTCCGCCACTTTTTTTGGGATATTCAGCGATGTGGTTATCCAAACGACTCAATGCGAAATTGATTTTTAACGTATCCGATTTGTGGCCTGAAAGTGCTGAAAAACTGGGGTTAGTGACTAACTGGTTTTTTTTAAAACTTGCTTATCGGCTGGAAGCAAAGTGTTATCGCAGATCCTATTTAATTACCGGACAAACACAAGGTATTGTTGAAGATATTCGACGCCGGTTTCCTGAAAAAGATGTTTACTGGTTGCCGAACGGAGTTAACCTCATTAAATATGATCCACAGACTGTAAAGTCATTTGATTTGCGTGAAAAGTATGCGATTCGAAAAGACGAACTGATCTTTTTTTATGGCGGTATTCTGGGGCATGCCCAGGGGTTGGATTTAATTATTAAAGTTGCAAAACGACTGGAAGAAAAGCCGGTCAAATTTGTTTTGATGGGAAGTGGGCCTGTTAAAGCAGAACTCATGGAACTTTCACGTGAATTAGGGAGTACCAATGTGATTTTCGCTGAGCCGGTTTCGCGAGAAGACATTATGGGAGTTATTGCGGATATTGATATATCTGTTATTCCGCTTCGCAAAATAGACCTTTTCCTGGGTGCAATTCCGTCAAAAATATTTGAAGCACTTGCAATGGAAAAGCCTATTCTCTTAGGAGTTGACGGTGAAGCAAAAAGTCTCTTCATCGATCAGGGACAAGCTGGATGGTTTTTCGAGCCTGAAGATGAAGTTGATCTTGAACAGAAAATAGTATCAATTATCGGTGATAAAACAGCGATATTACAAAAAGGAAAAAATGGTAGAGCTTATGTAGCCAAACATTTTAATCGCAACGGAATTGCGGAGGCTTTTTACAATTATCTGTTTTATCGCTACGATACAGTTAAACTTGATGCAGTGCCGGCTGCTGGCAAATCTTCAGTTTCAATTATCATTCCTTGCAGAAATGAAGAAAAGTTTATTGCCAGAAATATCGAATCAATTCTTGAGCAGGATTATCCTGGTAAACTCGAAGTACTTGTTGTTGATGGATTAAGTACCGATAATACAAGGCAAATTGTATCGGATTACTGTCAACGATTTCCAGGAAGGGTTAAATTGGTGGATAATCAGATGCAATACACTCCGAATGCATTGAATATTGGAATTGAGTCAAGTACAAGTGATGTTTTTATAATTCTGGGCGGGCATGCTTATCTCGAAAGATCCTTTGTAAGACTCAACGTTGAACGGCTTGAAGCTGATCCTTTGCTTGGTTGTGCGGGCGGACTCATCAATGGTATTTTTGAAAATTCAACGGGTTATCTGATATCAAAAGGCATGAGTTCTGTATTTGGCGTTGGTAATGCTACGTTCAGATTAGGCGGAGGACGATCTTTTGTCGACACCGTCGCTTTCGGTGCCTATAAGCGTGACGTCTATGAGAAAATCGGAGGTTTTGATGAAAACCTTGTCCGTAACCAGGATGACGATTATAATTATCGCGTATTGAAGGCAGGCTATAAAATTCTTTTTGATCCTGAAATCGTTTCGAACTATTATGTCAGGAGTTCGTTTGCTTTGTTGCGCAGGCAGTATAATCAGTATGGCTACTGGAAAGTTTATGTGAACAAAAAGCATAAGCGCGTTACAACTGTTAGACAAATGTTTCCTGCATTATTTATTTTGGGTATTATTGTTGGTTGTGCTTTGTCTCTTGCACATATTTCCTTTCTTATAATTACTGCTGCTTTCGTTGCTTTATACGTTTTGCTCGGATTTTATTTTGCATTCAAACTTGCTGATAGAAGCACACAAGTTTTTGTTTTATTTAGGATATTTTTAATTCTCCATTTTTCGTATGGTTTCGGATACCTCAAGGGTATCATTGATTTTTTGATTTTAAATAAAATGCCGGTGAATAAGAGTAAAGAAATGTCTCGACACTAAATGAAAAAAATATTCCGAAAATCTGATTACGCAAAAAATTCGATCATTTCAATTCTGGGAGTTGGTGTAGCGGCGTTGATTCCACTTGCTATTCGGCCATTTTTAGGACGAATGTTTACACCAGAAGAATTTAATTTATTGGGTCTCTATGTTACCGTAACTTCTATTCTGGCAATTGCTGCAAATTTTCGGTATGGTTATGCCGTAGTCGTAACGTCTGATGACGAAGAAGCCAAAGGAGTTTTGTTTGGTTCGATTGTAATAACGGGTGTTTTTTCTATTTTGACTTTTATAATCTTGTTGATTTTTGGCCAGACTATATCACTCAATTTAGGCCTCAATCCTGATATCGTAAATTGGTTCTATTTTGTTCCATTGAGCGTTTTTTTTATTTCTGGGTGTATCGGATTTAATGGCTGGTTAAACAAAAACAAACACTATAAAGCGATGGCTTTTAACAAGAGTATTCGCAGGGGGGGAGAAGGATTGACACAGTTCGTTTTCGGAAAACTGAAAAACACTTCGGGTTTAATTTATGGTGCATTTTTAGGAGATTTACTAAATTTCATCGTGCACCTCTTTCAATTTAAAAAATTGGGTGGTTCGTTTAAAGGCCTCAAAAGCAAATCAATTTTTGCAAGCTTAAAAAAGTACAAGGAGTTTCCGCTATTTAATTTGGTTCCGGCATTGTTAGACATCGTCAGTTTATCGCTACCTTTCTTGATCGTAAATGCTTATTACTCCGAAGAAGTGAGTGGTCAGTTTTATCAAAGCCGAGATATCCTTGCTATGCCACTTATTCTTATATCAGCAGCAATTTCACAAGTATTGATGCAAAAGATCTCTGAAAAAAAGAATAATGGAGAAAAAGTTTTTGTGATTATTAAAAATCATTTTTTCATTTTGTCTTTCTTGGGGTTGATTGGTTTTTTGGTTGTTTTCTTTTTGGGTGAAAACCTGTTTACCCTTTTTCTGGGTGATCAGTGGAAGATGGCTGGATCAATGGCTTCTATGATGGTTTTGGCTTATTCAATTAAATTTGTCGTTTCGCCAATTTCAGTTGTCTTTTTTTCCTTACACAAAATTAAAATAGCAAGTTTTTGGCAAGTAGCTTACTTTTTAGGTATTCTCAGTCTGGTGCTATTTGCGAATAATTCCATCGAATCATTTATTTTGTATTATGTAATTATTGAGGTTGTGTTATACGCAATCTATGCAATCTTGATTATACATGAGACACGTAAATACGACCGATCGATTCCGTCGTAGACATTATTTTCTGTGATTGTGTTTAATTGTTCTAACTTTGTAATGATATCAACCTTTAACGATTAATGGAATTATTCAAAAAACATACGCTTTTCTCGATTTATTTAGTTGTTTTTTTCGTGATTTGCTATGGCGTTATTGTAACATCTGGATTTGACTATTTTGGCTACCTCTCGCTTTATTTTTTCGCATTGGTGACCTCCTATGTATTTTTTAATCAAAAAAAAGTTAAGCACTTTCTTGGTGAGTTTGTTGGCAAATTGAATAAGTTGGATTTCAACCTGAATATCTTGTTTTTGGTGATTCCATCGGCATTTTTTATTGCGGCCCATTTCATTTACCTGGGAGGGTCACCGTCAATAGAAGCATTATCGTTAAACTATATTGAAGAAGTGGCCTTGCTTCGCTATAAGATTACGGAGGGCACGCCGTCTTGGTTGGCCTACGGTTGCGCAATTACACTGAAGGCTACCTTGCCTTTTTTGCTGCTTTATTTTCTCTACTTTAAAAGGCATACATTTTATTGGATTGTTTTGATTGTCGGGTCATTTTATTCTTTTTCTCTGATGCAAAAAAGTTATATCGTCGGACTTTCAATTCCAGTATTCATCTATTGTTTATCAGAAAAGAAATATCTCTATGTACTGAAATATGTTGGCCTAATTCTGGTTGTCATATTTGGACTTTCCTATATTGCTAATCCATCCGGTGGATCCAATCCGAAGAGTATAATTGCTCAAAAAGTTAATACCAGTCCTGCAGTTCAGGTCAACAACCAACCAAACGGTATTACCGGTGCAACAGGTTGTTTGGAGGTGGAACCAATAACAGTCGTGACGGTGAGTTCCGATACCTCTGCAGTTATTATTAACCCTCCCTCAGAGCATAATAAATTATTTTTAGTTGCATATGGCTTATATCATCGTTTAGCAATTATTCCCGGGCAAGTAGTAACGGGTTGGTTTCAGGCTGTTCCATGCAGTAAACCTTTTCTGAATGGGGCGGGCTATCGTCTGTGGGCTAAACTGCGAGGCGTTGATTACCATGATTACTCTACAGAACTGTACCCGGTTTTACAGCCGGGATTTTCTGCTCAGGGACTTACAGGCACAGTAAACGTGGCAAGTTTTATGTACGAATATTCAAATTTTGGATGGATAGGTCTCGTCTTATCCGGATTCATTTTAGCTTTTCTTTTTTTAATTTTTGAAATTCTATTTGCAGGCAACTTTAATTTGAAACTAAGTATTAACACTTATCCAATTCTATTGCTCAGTTCAGGTGCAATAACAACACTTATGTTTTCGAATGGCTGGGGTTTTATTATTCTATTTTATTTTCTTTTTTTTAAAAATAAGGAAAGATAAATTATGTGCGGAATAAGTGGTATCATTCAAAAAAACAATGTTTCAGTTGATAAAACTCAACTGGAAAAAATGAACACTGCTATTGCTCACAGGGGACCAGATGGCGAAGGATTCTATTACGGATCAAACTTTGGGTTAGGACACCGAAGACTGGCTATTATTGATTTGTCTCAAAATGGACATCAGCCAATGGTCTATCAAGAACATCTGGTGATAACTTTTAACGGTGAAATCTACAACTATCTTGAAATTCGAGAAGACTTAAGATTACTTGGATACGTTTTTACTTCAAATTCAGACACAGAAGTTATTCTTGCGGCCTATGCTCAGTGGGGCGAGGAATGCGTGTCTCGGTTTAATGGCATGTGGGCCTTTGCAATTTTCGACAAACAAAAGAATATACTTTTTTGCAGCAGAGATCGGTTTGGTGTCAAACCTTTTTATTTTGCTGTAGCAGATTCAAGATTTATTTTTGGGTCCGAGATTAAACAGATAATTTCAGTCACAAATAAATCTGTATTAAATGAAAAAATAGCATTGGATTATTTGATCGTTGGAATGGAGGAGCACACCAACCAAACTTTTTTTGCAGACATTCTCAAATTGCAACCTTCACATAATTTAATTTATGATTTGACAACGCATCATTTTGAGATTGAACAATATTATCAAATCGAAAAATCAACTCTAATCAGCAATTTGAATGAGCAAGATTCGGTTGATAAATATGGCGCCGAATTTAGACGTTCGATTCTGCTTCGTCTTCGATCGGACGTAAAGGTTGGCGCCTGTTTAAGTGGCGGACTGGATAGTTCTTCTGTCGCAGCTATCGGGGGCGAAATCTATAAAAAAACAGCAAATCAAAAATTTATTGCCATTCATGCCAAATCATCAGAAAAAGATACAGACGAAAGTTTGTTGGCAAAAGAGGTAGCTGATTTTTGTGATTTGGATTTGCACATCGTTGAGCCAAACGCAAATGATTTTAAATCAAATTTGGATGAGGTGATATATACACAAGAAGAACCTTTCGGAAGCCCTTCTGTATTCATGCAGTATTTTGTTTTGCAAAAAGCAAGAAGCATGAATTGTATCGTCATGTTAGATGGACAAGGAGGCGATGAAACTTTGTTGGGTTATGAAAAATACTACCCGGCTTATTTGATGAGTTTGAAAGGGATTGCGAAATGGAAAGGTTTTATGAACGCTTCAAAAAATTCTAAGTTGAGTCGCAAAGAAGTTCTCGCTTACTTTTTCTATTTCACACGGTATAAACTAAGATTGAAAAGATTAAAAAAGAGACATGCTTATTTCAAGGCGTGCGTTTTGAATAGCTATGAATCCGCAGAATTGCGCGAGCTATCGAAGAGTTATTTAGATATTTCAGTGCTTCAAAAAATTGAAATCACTAAAACACAATTGCCGCATCTTTTAAAGTATGAAGACAAAAATTCGATGCGAAATTCGGTTGAAACCAGATTGCCTTTTTTAGATTTCCAAACCTTAGAAACTGCCTTTTCAATTAAGAGTGAATTTAAAATCAGACAAGGCTGGACTAAATACGTACTTCGAAAGGCAGTAGAAAAGAAGCTTCCAGAAGCAATTGTTTGGAGAAAGAATAAACTCGGATTTAATGCACCTGAAAAGACCTGGCTCAAGAAGTTGACTAAAGAAATTCATGACGAAATTCAAACATCACCCGCACTTGCTAAGTTCATTGATTTGGAAAAACTTAATTTGGAAAAAATTGACTTGAGGACCAAGTGGCGTTTGTTTAATTTTTCCAAATGGCAAAAACTATACAATGTTGAGTTCAATTAAAATAGCGCATTTAACGAGTGCACATCAGGATGGGGATGTGCGCATATTTCATAAAGAATGTGTGAGTCTGGCTAAAGCCGGATATGATGTTTCTATGATTATTCCAAATACCGCTAGTCGGGTGGAAAAAGGAGTGAACATTATCAGTTTTCAAATTAAAAAAGGTTCACGCATGTTTCGGGCGATAAAAGCGGTGAATAGAGTTTACAAAGAAGCGCTGAAATTGAATGCCCATGTCTATCATTTGCATGATCCTGAACTTTTGCGTATTGCTCTAAAATTAAAGCGAAAAGGAAAAATTGTTATCTACGACGCTCATGAAGATCTGCCTAGACAGGTGCTATCGAAAAGCTATATTCCAAAAATATTCCGTTCTCTTATCAGTTTTTTCTTGAGAAATATGAAAACGCAAGAGCAAAAAAATTAAACGGAATTATTTGCGCAACTCCATTTATCAGAGCCCGGTTTGAGAAAATTAATTCGAATAGTATCGACATAAACAATTATCCAATACTAGAAGGGTTATCCAATATGGAAAGGACTCCTGATCCAAAAAAGCGAATCATTTGTTATGCTGGTAGCATCACAAAAGTCCGCGGAGTATTAGAGCTCGTAAATAGTTTGCCTCTTGCAAATTGTCGCTTGGTTCTTGCAGGTAATTTGAGTGATGTAAAATTTAAAGCAGAACTTGAAAAATCCCCGGGTTGGCCATTTGTTGATTATAAGGGTTTTTTAGACAGAAAGGGCATTGAAGATATGTATTCAATTGCTCATGTTGGTGTTGTAACATTGCATCCAATTGTAAATTATTTAGATTCCTTACCCGTCAAAATGTTTGAATATATGGCAGCTGGATTGCCAGTTCTGGCTTCAGATTTTCCACTCTGGAAAAATATTATTCAAGACACAGGTGCAGGTGTCTGTGTAAACCCATTGAGCAGTGAAGCTATCTCCAAAGAATTGGTGAAGCTTCTGGAAAATACAGAGTGGACCTCCGAGATGTCAAAAAATGGCAGAAAGGCGGTTATCGAAAAGTATAATTGGAAAATTGAAGAAGCCAAGCTTTTGGATTTTTATTCAAATACCTTAAAACCTCAATGAACCTTAAAATGAAAGTAGCTCACGTTACCAGCGCTCATAAAGATGGCGATGTGCGTATTTTTCATAAAGAATGTGTGAGCCTCGCCGAGGCTGGATTTGAAGTATATCATTTAGTTCCTAATTCTACATCGAGGGTGGAAAAAGGTGTGCAGATCGTCTCGTTTGATTTTCCAATTTCTTCGAGATTTCAGCGCATGTTTCGACTTGTAAAGGAGGTATACAAAAGAGCTGTAGAGATAGATGCCGATGTATATCATCTTCATGATCCTGAGCTTTTACGTATCGCATTGAAATTGAAAAAACTTGGAAAGAAAGTCATTTATGATGCACATGAGGATTTACCACGAGACATTTTATCCAAAACATACATTCCAAAATTTCTGCGAAAAATAATAAGTAAACGAGTCGAAAAATTTGAAAACAGGATTGCTTCAAAAATCGATGGTGTTATAACGGCTACTCCTTTTATCAGAGACCGGTTTTTGAAAATAAATAAAAATACAATCGACGTAAATAATTATCCGATCGAACAGATTGATTTGGTTTATACTGATTATAATAGAAAGACCGATAATGTAATCTGTTATATAGGAACGATCAATGGTCAAAGAGGGGTAGAGGAGGTTGTGAAAGCATTGGAATTGACTAACTGCAATTTAATTTTGGCTGGTGATTTTCGTCAAGTTGGGTTTCAAGAAAATCTTCAGAAACTAGACGGCTGGAAAAAAGTTGATTACCTGGGATTTTTAACTCGACAGGAAGTTGCAAAGGTCTATAATCGGTCAAAAGTGGGAATTGTGACTTTACATCCCATTTTAAATTTTCTTGACGCCTTGCCTGTAAAAATGTTTGAATATATGGCAGCAGGCATTCCAGTAATTGCATCAAATTTTCCACTTTGGAAAAAAATAGTCGAGGATGGAAATTGTGGGATTTGTGTGGATCCAATGTCACCTAATGAAATTGCAAATGCAATAAGATTCATCTTGGAAAATCCTGAAAAAGCAAAATTGATGGGAGAAAATGGTAAGCAATTAGTGATGAAAGTTTACAACTGGGATATTGAAAAGAAGAAGCTAGTTGGCTTTTACCATGCCCTGAGCTAGTTATCAATTAACCGTAACCGTCTCCAACTTCTAGGACTGTCAGGTCGCTGCGACACATAGGTAGTCAGTCTATTTCTGCTCGCTGAAGAATTCGAATTTACTTTTTTGTTATTTCGAATCTAACATTCCCTTATCTTTGAATAAACAAACGAACATGCTTCCATTCTCGCCACCGCGCATCGATCAAAAAACAATTGACGAAGTCACCAAAGTTTTACTTTCAGGTTGGATCACTACAGGTCCGCGCACAAAAGAATTTGAAAAAAAAATCACAGAATATATAGGATGCAGAAAAACAATTTGTTTCAATTCTGCAACTGCCGGAATGGAATTAATTCTGCGCTGGTTTGGTGTTCAGGAAGGGGATGAGGTAATTGTACCTGCGTATACTTATTGCGCAACAGCAAACATTGTGATGCATTGCGGTGCTAAACCGGTGATGGTTGATATTGATCCAAAAGATTTTAATATTTCAGTAACCGAAATCAGAAAACACATCACATCAAAAACCAAAGTAATTATTCCTGTAGATATTTCTGGTTGGCCTGCAGATTATTCAGAGATCAATGCGCTGGTAAAAGAGCCTGGAATGAGAGATTTGTTTCAAGCTAAAACGGAAGAGCAAAAAAAATTGGGTAGAATTTTAGTGATGTCAGATGCCGCACACAGCATTGGTGCAATGTATCAGGGTAAACGTCATGGAAGTACAACGGATGTAAGTGTATTCTCTTTTCACGCGGTGAAAAATCTTACTACCGCAGAAGGTGGAGCGGTTTGTATGGATCTGCCGGCTGAGTTTGACTGCGATGCAATTTATTCTACGTTGAATATGAAATCTCTTCATGGTCAGAGTAAAGACGCTTTAGCAAAATCACAAGTAGGTGCATGGCGTTATGATGTAATGGAGCCAGGATACAAATGCAACATGATGGACATTCAGGCTGCAATTGGATTAGTAGAATTGGAGCGATACGAAGAAAACTTGCAACGCAGAAAAGAAATTTTTGATTTCTATACAAACGCGTTTAAAAATAAATCATGGGCAATTATTCCTGCTTATAAAGATGATCAAAAAGAAAGTTCATACCATTTGTATTGTCTGCGAATAAAAGGCGCAACAGAATCGCAGCGTGATGCAATTATGCAAGGAATTTTCGACAGGGGTGTTTCGGTGAATGTACACTTCCAGCCATTGCCAATATTGACAGTCTATAAAACGCGCGGATATAAGATGAGCGATTATCCGGAGGCGTGGGCAAAATATCAAAATGAAATTTCTTTACCGGTTTATTTTGATTTGACAAATGAAAATTTGAAGACGGTTACTGATGCTGTGATTGCTGCCGTGGAAGAGTTGGTTGATGGGTTGAAAGGTTGATGGGTTGAAAGAGGTTGTGGATTGGTTGAGTGGTTGAAACGGGTTGCTTGTTGAAAGTGTAGTATTAATTAAAGATTGGTCATGAAATATTCATTTGAAAATTTGGAGGTTTGGCAGAAGTCGAGAGAGTTAGTTAAGGAAATTTATGGCGTTACATCAGATTTTCCTGCAGATGAAAAATTTGGATTGACCAGTCAGTTGAGAAGAGCAGCGGTTTCGGTTAGTAGTAATATAGCAGAGGGCAGTTCGCGCTGGAGTAAAAAGGATCAGGCAAGATTTTATGAAATAGCATTTGGTAGTTTGATTGAAGTTTTAAATCAATCCATTCTATCTAATGATTTAGATTTTATGCAATCAACTAAGCTTGTAGGGTTGCGCAGTAATATTGATTCAATTGGCAGGATGTTAAACTCACTTTACAAATCAGCCAAAGGCACAAACATACCGACTAGAGCAAAAACTCAAAATCAATAAACTGAAAAAAATATTAATTGTAAGCTACTAAAGAACCAAACACATCAACCAAAAACTAATCAACCTATCAACAAAACATGTATCAACTTACCAAGCGCATATTTGATTTTATTTCTTCGCTTGTGGTAGTGGTTTTGTTTTTTCCGTTCTTCATTATTATCGCAATTTGGATTTTACTCGATAGTCCTGGCGGAATATTCTACAAACAAATTCGCGTTGGAAAAGATGGTAAAGAATTTACCTTGTTAAAATTCAGATCGATGACTGTTGGCGCTGATAAGCAAGGCTTGATTACCATTGGCAATGATAATCGTGTCACGCGTTCTGGAAGATTTATACGAAAAACCAAGATTGACGAATTTCCGCAACTGATCAATATTATTAAAGGAGAAATGAGTGTAGTTGGTCCTCGTCCCGAGGTTCCGAAATACGTTGCGCTTTATACAGAGGATCAAAAGAAAGTTTTATCTGTCAGACCAGGTTTGACCGACTTGGCATCACTTAAATATTTTGACGAGCAAAAACTTTTGGGTGAATCCGATGATCCTGAAAAAACTTATCGAAATGAAATTATGCCGAAAAAGTTGGAGTTAAATCTTCAGTACTTGGCTCAACAATCTCTTTTTCTGGATTTTAAGTTGATCTTTTCTACCATTTTCAGAATTTTCAAATAGATTATTGTTCAGTGAACACCTTAAACGTTTAGTTGCTTTAAACGTTTGAAATTAAGTGTTGGAACAAATATTTTCGTCTAAAAACTAATATACACTGCACTTTTGTACGTATTTTTGCTACGTTAATACGCAAAATGACAACGTTCGGAAATTGTTAACAAACGTTCGGAAGCTAATCACGACCTCAAACGTGATTTTTTTCTTCCCTCATTTAATATGCGTACACAAGATATTGTGCCATGAAAAAAACTCTACAAGCTGCAGCGCTCGCGCTCTCTCTATTCGCATCACATTTTGTTATTGGTCAAAGTATAACAATTGGTACAGGCACGGCCGTAAATGGTACAACTACGTCGTCACCGGTGAATATTTGGTATCGCCGATGTGTCAATCAAACAGTTTATACAGTGGCGGAATTAAATGCTGCGGGTATTACCGGTCCGGCTACACTCAGAAGGCTTGGTTATTATGTTACACAAGCACCGCTGTATGATATTCCAGGATATCAAATCTCCATGAAACATACAACACAAGCCAATGCCAATAATAATTTGGAAGGTGGTTACACAGTTGTTAAAAATGGATTTACGTATTCACCTGAAGCGGGTGGTTGGGATATCATAAATTTGGATAATCCATTTAATTGGAACGGTACACAGAATATCGTTGTGCGTGTTTGCTGGACACAAGTTCAACCAAACTACGATGCAAGCGGTCAATGCCGCATTTATAATTCAACAAATGGATATCGTCATCGCTGGGATGATAACGCTGGCGGTGCTTGTGGACTAGTACCTAATACAACTACAAATAACAAACCACAAATTCAGTTTATTTTTGACACGTTGACAGTTTGGACCGGGGCAACAAATTCAAATTGGAATCTTGCCAGCAATTGGACCAAAGGCGTTCCGACGAAATACATGGACGCACAAATTCCGTCTGGCACTCCAAATAATCCAAATGTTAATGGCACCGTAAATTGCGAAGAATTAATTCTTCAAGGCACAATGACGCTTGCTTCAACAGGTATCTTGAATATTTTTAGTCATTTCACAAGCACCGGAACATTTACTGATAATGGGGGTGTTACCGTTATGCAGGGCAAAGGTGCCAGCAATATTTCTGGCAATTTGACATTTGCTAATTTGAGAATTGAAAGTGTCGGCGGAACCTCTGTATCAAGTGGGGTCACAAATATTTCAAAAGAACTTCAAGTGAACAAATCAATTTTCAATACTGGAAATTCTGTTGTTCTGAAATCTAACGCTACAGGTACTGCCCGAATCGCAGAATTAAAATCTACATGCATATATACCTTGAACATGTTTGATTCATTTGGTGATGGCTGGAATGGTGGTCTTTTGATGGTACTTGAAAATGGCGTTTCAATTGGAACTTTTTCTGCAACAGGTTCAGGATCTACAGCAAATTTTTCTGTAGCAAGTGGTTCAACAATAACACTTAATTATACATCTGGATCATGGGAAAATGAAAATTCATTCAATCTTGTGAATCCTTTTGGAACAACAATTTTTACCGACAACGCACCAATTGCAACGGGAAATATTTATTCAACAACGGCATCAGGTCCGTATTCGCCATTAGTTGTTGGCAACATTACTATGGAACGTTATATTGATGCAGGTGAAACCTATTGGAGAAATTTTTCTTCGGCAGTTCAAGGTGCAACAATTGGAATGTATACAGATGATTTTTTAACTGCTGGTTTTCCAGGATCACCTTGGCCTGTTTTTCCGTTCAATTCAATCTACACATACAACGAAACACAAGGGCCAGGTTTAGGCTGGGTTGGTTGCACTGGGACCTCGCAGGTAATTGGAGTAGGTGAAGGTTTATACGTTTGGTCTGGTGATACAATTACCGGAACCAATCCTTTTACACTTGATCTTGTAGGCCCGGCTAATCAAGGAAATATTACGATGCCAGTGACTTTTACAAATACCGGAACAATCAATGAAGATGGTTGGAACCTGGTTGGAAATCCATACCCTTCTACGATCGATTGGGATTCACCAAATTGGACAAAAACAAATATTGCAAATGCCGTCTATGTTCAAAATCCCGACAATCAACAGTACGCGGCTTACGTAAGTGGTGCGAGTACGAATGGCGGAAGCAGATACATTCCTTCACAACAATCTTTTTGGGTATATGCAAGTGCTTCAAGTCCGCAACTTTTGTTGAGAGAAAATTGTAAATCAGCGGTTGATCAACAGTTTTTAAAAACTACAACCTTTAGTCCCGGAACTACGATCACATTGGAAGGTTCAGGTTATTCAGATGAGACTGTTGTTCGTCATATTGACGGTGCAAGTGATGCTTATGAATTAGATTTTGATGCAGTTGAAAGATGGGGTGGATGGGGAGATGTTCCGCAATTGAGCGCAGTAAATTCAGTAGAAGAAGATTTAACAATTCACTCATTTGATTTGCAAAGCGAGGAGTTAGTAGTTCCTTTGCGCGCTGTTGTTTTTTCTACCGGAGATTATACCCTGAAATTTGATAACATCGACGAACTTGCAGTACCATGTTTGAAACTGGAAGATGTTTATACTGGAATGATGTATGATGTTTCTGAAGGCAGTTCGTTTGTTTTTGAAATGTCGGATACAACCTGGGCACCAAGATTTTATTTACACATTGGAAAAAATTATCCGGTTTCTCAGAATGAAGTTTCTTGTTTTCAAGGAAATGATGGATCGTTTCAAATTGATTTAAATGACACTACAAATACGGTTTACAATCTTATTTCTGACGCGGGCATTATTAGTGGAAATGCTTCTGGGGATCCATTAGTGGTTAGTAATTTAGCAGCAGGAAATTATATTCTGGAAATTCCATCCTTGGTAAATACGTGCAGCCAAACAACATTTGAATTCACTGTTTCGGAATCGCCAATGCTAGAAATTAATGCTGCAATTTCTGAAGAGCAAAGTGGAAATGACGGCGAAATCAATGCAACCGTTTCTGGCGGAACACCGCCTTATACTTATTTATGGAGTAACGGATCTTCTGCGCCGCAGATTTTAGACTTACCGTCTGGTATTTATTATCTTACCGTAACAGATGCTAATAATTGTATGGCTGAGGTCTCTTACACGGTGAGTTCATCTTTAGGCACAGATTCGCAATCTAAATTTGTACCAACGATTAACTATCAGGCCGAATTTAATCAACTCGTTTTGGTTGGTTTTAATTCCGATTCACCGCAACGCATTATTGTTTTAAATGATCTGGGTCAGGTTGTTTTCAATAATGAGCTCACCATGAATGGTGCCCAATATTTGATTCCGTTACCTGCGGATCTGGCAACCGGCGTTTATATCGTCCAAGTTGGAACGGAAAATAATTCTTTGCGATTTGTGAGACAATAAACTTCTTTGGATCACATTGCAAAGTGATTCAAGCAAGACTTTTATTTGTAAGTAAAACTTTTTACTCCAGCACTTCTCCTGATTGATCCTGAAATAAAACTTCAGTAACTAGTCCTTCTATTGAATAGTGAATTTTAGTAAGATTTGAAATGCTTTGCCCTTCACCGCCAGTAAGAATTATTTCGATCGATGCTAACTGTCCTTTTGCATCATAGCTGTAGATTTCTTCTTTTGAAAAACCAGTTAATGCATTTGATTTTTTAATTAGTTTATTACCTTCCAAAGTATAGACAGTTGTGCTTCCTCCTTCACTTAAATCTTTTTGACTGATTGTATTTTCTGATTTATTTATTGTGTAAAGAATAGAATCTTTCGTGACAAGCGTGTCAACTTCAACCGAGCCTGTTCCAAGATATTCTTTCGAACGAATTTGTTCACGCTGAACTACCCAATTGTCATAAACGTAATAATGGTAATAGGTGAAGGTGCGTATATTTCTTCTGTTAAAATCAGTGCGTTCATATCTGAAAATCTGGTTGTCTGAATTAATTTCAAATTTGCCAAGTGATTTTTTCCGGTCTTCAAGTACAAAAAACTCGGTATAGGCAGTGGTGAAATTGATTCGCTCTGGATTGATTTTGCCTTTCTTATAAGTGGTGGTATGTTCTTCAACTAATCCAAACTCATTTGATGCACGAAAGGTTGAAACATCCATGCTTGAATAAATTGATTTCATGAAAATGGCGAGCGTATTATTACTTAAGGTTGCGTATAAATCAGATTCCATTTCCTGTGAATACGCGACAAAAGTTTGGAATATAAGAGCAGCGAGTAATTTTAGTTTCATTATAATATTAATAGAGTTTGAAGGTAAAAAAATCCCGAACACTTTCATGTCCGGGATCGTTTATATAGTCGTTCCATTTTATCATTCCATCAATTATGATGGGACGGAAAAACAGATCGTCAGGAAATGCTTCTTACATCATTCCACCCATTCCGCCCATTCCGCCGCCCATTGGCATTGCCGGTTCAGCTTCAGGGATTTCAGCGATCACACATTCAGTAGTCAGGAACATCGAAGCGATAGACGCTGCATTTTCAATTGCAATACGCGTTACTTTCGTAGGATCAATTACACCTGCTTCAAATAAATCTTCGTACACTTCAGTGCGCGCGTTGTAACCGTAGTTGCCTTTTCCTTCGCTTACTTTTTGAACAACAACTGCACCTTCACCACCTGCATTCAAAACAATTTGACGCAATGGTTCTTCAATCGCTCTTTTCACGATCAAAATTCCAGTCGTTTCATCTTCGTTATCGCCTTTTAGTTTATCCAAAGCTGGAATCGTTCTGATCAATGCAACACCACCACCTGCAACAATTCCTTCCTGAACAGCAGCACGAGTAGCAGACAATGCATCATCCACACGGTCTTTTTTCTCTTTCATTTCAACTTCAGTAGCTGCACCAACATAAAGTACTGCAACACCTCCAGAAAGTTTAGCTAAACGTTCTTGTAATTTTTCTTTGTCGTAATCTGAAGTTGTTGATTCAACCTGAGCTTTTATCTGACCAATGCGAGACTTGATATTTTCTTTACTTCCGTTACCGTTAACGATGGTTGTATTGTCTTTGTCAATATCAATTTTAGAGCAGGTACCCAACATGCTGATATTTGCATTTTCAAGTGTTAATCCTGTTTCTTCAGAGATTACAGTTCCGCCTGTTAAGATTGCTATATCTTCCAACATTGCTTTTCTTCTGTCACCAAATCCAGGCGCCTTTACTGCAGCAATTTTTAATCCTGCTTTTAGTCTGTTGATCACGAGTGTTGCCAAAGCATTTCCATCAACATCTTCTGCAATGATCAATAATGGACGACCTGATTGAGCAACTGGTTCAAGTACCGGAAGTAACTCCTGAATATTAGAGATTTTTTTATCGTAAATCAAAATGTATGGATTGTCCATTTCGACAATCATTTTTTCAGCATTCGTCACAAAGTATGGTGACAAATAACCTCTGTCAAACTGCATACCTTCTACTGTTTTAACTTCAGTAGTTGTACCCTTTGCTTCTTCAACAGTGATAACACCTTCGTTGCCAACTTTAGCCATCGCTTCAGCAATCAGTCCACCAACAAATTCATCGTTGTTTGCAGAGATTGTAGCAACTTGTTTGATTTTGTCATTGTTCGATCCAATTTCCTGCGAGTTTTTTTTCAGCGTCTGAACAACTAATTCAACTGCTTTATCAATTCCTCTTTTCAAATCCATTGGGTTAGCACCGGCAGCTAAATTTTTCAATCCACCTGTAATGATTGCTTGCGCAAGCACAGTTGCTGTTGTAGTTCCGTCACCAGCAATATCAGCAGTTTTCGAAGCAACTTCTTTTACGATCTGAGCACCCATGTTTTCAACAGGATCTTTCAAATCAATTTCTTTTGCAACACTGACACCATCTTTAGTGATCATCGGTGCGCCAAATTTTTTGCCAATAATTACATTTCTTCCTTTTGGTCCCAATGTGATTTTTACTGCATTTGCCAAAGCATCTACGCCTCTTTTCAGACGATCGCGGGCATCCACATTAAATAAAATTTCTTTTGCCATTTGTGTAATTGATTAATGAGTTAAACTAAAAATTAAAGGATTCCGTAAATGTCTGATTCTTTCATGATGAGGTAAGTTTTACCATCCATCTTAATTTCAGTGCCCGAGTATTGACCGTAAAGTACGGTGTCTCCAGTTTTAACAGTCATTTTTTCTTCTCCTTTTCCTGGGCCTGCGGCGATTACTTTTCCTTTCAGCGGTTTTTCTTTTGCAGTATCTGGAATGATAATTCCGCTTGCTGTTTTTTCTTCTGCTGGTGCAGGTTCAATAAGAACTCTGTCTGCTAATGGTTTTAACATATCGGTTGAATTTATTTTTATGATTTAATTGTACGCTCATTTTCTATGCCATCACATTAATTGGCTTAATTGAATGCCAATTTTTCCGAGCGGTCAGGTATGGTCAAAAAAAAATGTCAGCATGCGTGACACACTGACATTTTATAATTTTTTCGATGATCTTAGTTTACATTGGAGCTCCGCCAGGATTGAATTGTTGATTTCCGCCAGCTGGTGGTGTTGTAACCGGTTGTTCAATTGCATCTGGATCTGCTTCAATTTCTGCATCACCTGTTGTCTGTTTAGCGTCTTTAGCCATTATTAAACATACTAGGGCAATTCCAATTGCTATACCCCAAGTACCTTTTTCAAGAATATCTGTAGCGCGTTTTGCACCACCTAATTGAACGGCTGAACCGAATTCAGAATTTAATCCTCCTCCTTTTGGATTTTGAACCAGAACGAATAATATCATTCCAAGACATCCAATAATTATTAACGCTGTAAATAACCCTGTCATTGCTTTGATTGTTTGAGTTGTTCTTCTTTAATTTTTTTAATCTGGGTTGCAAAGAAAGTCTTTTTTTCGGGATAAACCAAACTTAATTGCTCATAAGCCTGCAAAGCTTTACTATAATTTTTCTGTAAAACGTAGATTTTTGCAAGCGTTTCAGTCACTAAATCAGGCGATTCTTCTAAACTTTGCTTCGCGTTTTTCACAGGATTGTAGAAATCTGCCTGCGGACGGGATATACTTGGCTCTTCTTTAATAAACTTATTTAACAAGGCATCCACGTCAAATCTGCTCAAGCCAGATTTTTTGGCCTTTTTAATTTCTTCAGCTTTTGTATCAACTGTAGAAGAGATAGGTTGCTCAGTCTTAATTTCAAGTTTTTCAGGAATACTATCGATCTGAACTGGTGACGTTTTATTTTGTTTGTATTTCAACCATTCCACAAAACTTAGGTTTGACAAGTCTGCAGGTGCCTCTGTAAGGATTGGATCTGCAATTTCTTTCACTTCAGACTTTACTTCAACAGTTTCAGATTTTGAAATCTCAGGTATTTCAGTTTTCGATTCAATTTTAGCAATCTCAATTGCTGACTCATCTGCTAAATCTGATTCATAAGCCATGTCAACCAAATCGGGTGCAGATTCAAGCAATTCCTTTGTCGTTGAAATTTCTTCTGAATCCGTTTTTTCAGTAGCAGTTGGCTCTGTCTTTTTTTCCGAATCAACGAGATTTGATATTTCTTCGGCCACTGGTTTCGCTGATTCCGCTGTTAATATAGGCTGATCTGCAAAATTTTGCCTCTCAAACGTACCTGTTTCAGCCTTTTCTGATGCCTTGACAGTGACCTCTGCTCTTTCTTCAGCCACCTGTGTCTTGATGGGATCATTTTCTCCGCTATGGATCAGATAATACATCTGTTCACGATCAATAATGTGGGCAGCAGAAAATCTTAAATGATCTTCAAATTGCAGATCGTTCGTTAGTGAAATCGATTTGAGATAGAGTAGGTGAAGCGTTGCGCAGTAAGGGTATTTATTGCGAATTTCTTCAAGATCTTTTGAACTGTAATTTAAAACAGCATTGGGATTCTGAATGAGTGTGCCTATGTCTGTTGCTGTAATCATTACCAGTTACTGGTGAGTTTATTAATGATGTCTTGAGATAACTTCGAATTGATATCTTCCAGTAAAGCGGTTTCTACACTAGATAAATCCTGTCCGGCATCATAATCTGAAAATTGAGCAAATGTAGATTCAAAACTTTGCTTTTCATCTTTGTTGTTAATCACGCTCACAAAAATCACAACAGTTAGCCGGTTCAAGGCCGCAACTTCATCTGATTGAACTGATACCGGTGAAGTTGTATATTGACTGATCTTGCCGCTTATTTCAATATCTGGCCGGTCAATGGAGAGGTTGAGTTTTGTTCTTGAAATTACAAAATCCTTTAAAAAATTCGAGAATGTTGCACCATATCCGGCGGGCGCATTTGAGGCCTGCTCTTCAAAAATATCTACAGAAAAAGTCGACGCATCAATACTGCCATCCATCATCGAGTATTGAATTTTGCATGACATGAAAGTCAGAAAGAGAATAAATATAGCAGCGATTTTTTTCATGTATAGCTCAACGAAATTTTAGCAGTTCTATTGTTTGGTTATAGTTCAAACTCCTTTATTTTTCGGTACAAAGTCCTTTCAGATATTCCTAGATCCTGAGCGGCATATTTGCGTTTTCCGCGATGCTTTTCGAGTGCTTTTTTGATCAATTCTTTTTCGCGGTCTTCTAAAGAAAGTGATTCTTCTACTTCAGTATGCACTTCGTAATTTCCACCATAATTTGGCGTTTCAAATGTGCTTGCAGATTTTTCTACGCGTATAGGTTCACCTACTATTCCCTCAACGTGTGGAGTAATCTCACTATAAAGTCTATTGATTATTTTATGACGATCATCTGAACTGATTGTCTCACCGTTACCTTGCAATATTTCGATTACTAATTTTTTCAAATCAGTAAGATCTTTTCGCATGTCAAATAATACCTTGTAAAGTAAATCACGTTCATTGAAGTCACTGGATCCACTTCCTGTTTTTGTTACCACCGGATAATTTGACGGTGCATAATCAGGTAAATAATTTCTCAAAATTTCTGGTGTGATTTCACGCTCACTTTCAATTACCGAAATTTGTTCTGTAATATTTTTAAGCTGACGAATATTCCCTGGCCAATTATAATTAGTTAGCATTTCAATTGCTCCCTCAGACAATCGAATAGGGGGCATGCGGTATTTTTCTGAAAAGTCAACAACAAATTTTCTGAATAAAAGATGCACGTCCTCTTTTCTATTTCGTAGTGGCGGTAGATGAATAGGAACTGTGCTTAATCTGTAATAAAGATCCTCTCTGAATTTTCCGCTTTGAATGGCATCAAGCAGATTTTCATTCGTCGCTGCAACAACGCGCACATTTGTTTTAATTGGCTTTGACGATCCTACACGAATAAATTCACCTGTTTCAAGCACACGAAATAATCTTACTTGTGTTGGATGAGGTAATTCAGCAATTTCATCTAAAAAAATTGTTCCCTGATCGGCAACTTCAAAATAGCCTTTTCGCTGATCATGAGCGCCGGTGAATGATCCTTTTTCGTGTCCAAATAATTCACTGTCTATTGTTCCTTCAGGTATTGCTCCGCAGTTAACAGCTATATAGGGTCCGTGTTTGCGCGAACTCAATTGATGTATAACTTTTGGAATAGCTTCTTTTCCCGTTCCGCTTTCACCTGTGATTAAAACACTAATGTCCGTTGGCGCAACTTGAACTGCAACATTCAAAGCTCTGTTCAGCGCAGGAGAATTTCCAAGAATTCCAAATCGTTGTTTAACTTGTTGTACGTCCATTACTCTATTATTTTACAACTTCACCTCGTACCGTGGCACTGGTGAATTCAGTAATTTTTACCATGGCATAATCGCCAGGTTTGTAATTCTCTTTTGGAAAGATTACGGTAAGATTTTGAGAATTTCTTCCGTAAACTTCTTCTTTTGATCTTTTTGAAAGGCCTTCAATCAACACTTCATAAACTTGGCCCACTGCATTCTGATTTGCTTTGGTTGAAAGGTCATATTGAACCGCCTGAACTTCATAAAGACGTTTCATTTTTAATTCTTCCGGTACGTCGTCTTTGAATTTTCTTTCTGCCAGCGTTTTTGGTCTTTCAGAATAGAAGAACATGTATGAAAAGTCGAAACCACAAATTTTCATGAGTGAAAGTGTATCTTGATGTTCTTCTTCGGTTTCACCACAAAATCCTGTGATAATATCTGTTGAGATTGATGCTTCTGGCAGGATCCTGCGAATTGCTTCAATCCGATCAAGAAACCATTCTCTTGAATATCCTCGGTTCATTCGTTCAAGTACAGCACTGTTTCCTGATTGAACTGGTAAATGGACATACTTACAAATGTTTGGATATTTAGCCATTGTATGCAAGACTTCATCAGTCCAATCTTTAGGATGTGATGTCGAAAATCGCACGCGAAGCTGCGGGCTGACTAAAGCAACTTTTTCAATGAGTTGGGCAAAACTAACAGTAGGTTTTGAAGCATCAATTATTTCATTCTTCTTCGTTATGTTCCAGCGATAACTATCTACATTTTGACCAAGCAGCGTGACTTCCTTGTATCCCTGACTAAATAATTCTTCAGCCTCTTTAACGATCGATTCTGCATCACGGCTTCGCTCACGTCCACGGGTAAAAGGAACTACGCAGAAAGAACACATATTATCACACCCACGCATGATAGAAATAAATGCAGTAACGCCATTTTTTCCAAGTCTCACAGGTGCAATATCGGCGTAGGTTTCCTCACGGGACAATAAAACATTCACCGCTTTTTGACCACCTTCTACTTCTTCAATCAAATTTGGTAGATCGCGATATGAATCCGGGCCTGCCACAAGATCGACTAGTTTTTCCTCTTCCAACAATTCTTTTTTTAGCCGCTCAGCCATACAGCCAAGAATGCCAATTATGAGTGAAGGGTTTGTTCTTTTTTGCTTTTGATATTGGCGTAGTTTGTTGCGCACACGCTGTTCTGCGTTCTCACGGATTGAACAAGTATTCATTAGAATAACATCCGCATCTGCAGAATTACGCGTTGTGGAAAATCCATTTTTACAAAGGATAGAAGCAACAATTTCGCTGTCAGAGAAATTCATCTGACAGCCATAGCTTTCAAGAAAAAGTTTTTTTGATCCTTCCTGAACGCCCTCTATCATTGTAGCTGTTCCTTGAACTGACTCGTCCATCTCTTTATTAAGTAAATGCGTATCCTCCATCTCAACTGAGTAATTTGTGCAAATTTAGTGATAATTGAAAAAACTGTCATTATGTCAGCGAAATAAAATACGCCAAAAGGCTGCGGTTTGAAGAAGATTTTGAAAAAAAATATTGAAAATCAAAATTCTTTATTATTATAAATAATAAGGGCAAAAAATCAAACCGGATTCTCAATCTAACAGCTCAACATAAGATTTGATTTATACTTTTGTGATTTTTAATAGTAGTCACTCCTTCAAAATTCTGAAGAAATAACATGGCAAAAAATTTAGTAATTGTAGAGTCCCCGGCCAAAGCTGCCACCATAGAAAAATATTTAGGAAGTGATTATATCGTAAAGTCCAGTTTCGGCCACGTGAGAGATCTTGCCAAAGGAGACGGATCTATTGACGTTAAAAATAGTTTTGAACCTACTTATATAGTATCTCCGGATAAAGTCAAAGTAATTGCAGAATTAAAAAAACTTGCAAAAGAATGTGACACCGTCTGGCTAGCATCCGATGAGGACCGTGAGGGAGAGGCTATTTCTTGGCATCTTCGCGAAGCACTTGGATTAAAAGCTAATCAATACAAACGTATTACTTTCAACGAGATCACTAAACCGGCTGTTCTCAAGGCGATAGATAATCCAAGAGACATTGATGTTGATTTGGTAAATGCTCAGCAAGCAAGAAGAATCCTCGATCGTTTAGTTGGTTTTGAATTGTCACCGGTGCTTTGGAAAAAAGTTAAACCCTCACTTTCTGCGGGGCGCGTGCAATCAGTTGCGGTTCGTCTGATTGTTGAACGCGAATTGGAAATTGAAAAGTTTAATTCAACAGTTTTTTTCAGAACGGATGCAGTTTTTTTAAATCCAAAAAATGCAGCTTTCAAGGCAAAGGTGGGGTCTAACTTCGATTCAAAGGATCAAGCTTTGAAGTTTGTTGAAGCGTGCAATAGTTTTGATTTTAAAGTGTCTGAGGTAACCACTAAACCGGCTACCAAATCTCCAGCAGCTCCATTTACAACCTCGACGCTTCAACAAGAGGCAAGTTTAAAACTTGGCTTCTCTGTATCAAGAACAATGACCGTTGCACAAAAACTTTATGAGGCTGGATTAATAAGTTATATGAGAACAGATTCAGTGAATCTTTCTGAAACCGCTTTGACTGCAGCAAAGGCTGAAATTGAAAGTGCCTACGGAAATGACTTTCATACACTGAGAAAGTTTAAAACAAAATCTGCAAATGCACAAGAGGCTCACGAAGCTATACGTCCAACAAATTTTGCTTTGCATTCTATCGAAGGTGAGCGTGATGAAGAAAGATTATATCAACTCATCTGGAAACGTTCAATCGCATCACAAATGTCTGATGCCAAACTTGAGCGTACGGCAGTTAAAATTGCTGCACCGTTGAATCAAGAGTTCGTTGCGAATGGAGAGGTAATTAAGTTTGAAGGTTTCTTAAAAGTTTACCTTGAAACAAAACTGGATGAAGAAGAAGAAGAAATGGAGGGTATGCTTCCTGCTCTCAATGTTGGAGATTCACTCAATACAAAAGAAATAGTTTCATCAGAAAGATTTACACGTCCACCTTCGAGATATGTTGAAGCAAGTCTTGTGAAAAAATTGGAAGAACTTGGAATAGGGCGCCCGTCAACTTATGCTCCAACGATCTCGACAATCCAAAAAAGAGGTTATGTTGAGAAAGGTGAAAAGGAGGGTTTAGAAAGACAGTATGCTCAAATCATTTTGAGAGATAGTAAGGTTTCTGAAATTACGAGCAAGGAGAGAACTGGAAGCGACAAAGGAAAACTCGTTCCTACTGATATTGGAAGAATCGTTACTGAATTTTTGATCCTAAATTTTAAAGATATTTTAGATTATAATTTCACAGCTTCTGTTGAAAAAGAGTTTGATGACATCGCACAGGGTTTGGTGAAATGGACCAAGATGATTGCTGATTTTTACAAGCCTTTTCATAAATCAGTAGAAAACACTCTTGAACATTCCGAAAGAGCAACTGGTGAACGCTTGTTAGGCATTGATCCAGTTTCAGGAAAAAATGTCTACGCCCGCATTGGACGTTTTGGACCAATGATACAGATTGGCGAACAAAATGACGAAGAAAAACCAAAGTTTGCCTCTGTAAAAAAGGACCAGAGTATTCAAACAATTTCGCTGAATGATGCTTTGGAGTTATTCAAATATCCAAAAGCAATTGGTGAATTTGAAGGCTCCGAGATAAAAGTGAACATCGGAAGATTTGGACCCTATATTCAACATGATAAAAAGTTTGTTTCGATTACGGCAAAATCTGGAGACACAATCGAAACGATTACCGCTGACAGAGCAATTGAATTGATTCTAGCTAAGCGTGAAGATGATAAAAACAAGCTTATTAAAATGTTTGATGAGGATAACAATGTTCAGCTATTGAATGGACGTTATGGTGCCTATCTTAAAGTAGGCAAGGATAATTTTAAGCTTCCAAAAGGCACTGATCCTACAAAGTTAAGTTTTCAAGAGTGTCTTGATATTGCAGCAAGTCAAGCTAAGCCTGCTAAGGGTAAGTCGGCTGCGGCTAAAAAGAATGCGAAGGTTGCGGACACTTCAAAAAAGCCTGCAGCAAAAAAATCGACTGTTAAAAAAGCGCCAGCCAAAAAGGCAGTAGCAAAGAAGAGTCAGGCAAAATCAAAGCCCGAAAAAAAAGCAGTAAAGAAGAAATAATTCGTTTGGCAGAATGAAAGACATTGGAATATATTTTAGTGATTTTGGTTCTGTTGAAGACTACAACCATGGTCAGCTCGGCCAGGTAATTGTTTGCAATACTGAAAGCAACTTTGAGCCTCCAATTAAAGGGGCTGTTGCGATCTTTTTTGTGCCGGAATATAGGAACGCTGATCTTGATATTACCACAGATTATATAAGTATTTTCAGAAAAAGTTTTTACTCACTTTACGCAGGAGATTGGAAGTCGAAAATCTACGACCTGGGTGTTGTAAAACCTGGTAAGAAAGTTGAGGATACGTTTGCAGCAGTTACTGAAATTATCCATGAACTTGTCAAAGCCAAAGTAACGCCTGTTATAGTTGGAGGCAGTCAGGATCTAACCTTAGCGCTTTACAAGGGCTATCAAAAATTGGAGCAGACGGTTAATATTCTGGACATTGATTCCACACTAGACATGGGCAACCCTGAAAATTCAGTTTCTCCAGATAATTGGCTCAGCAAAATCATCGTGCATAAACCTGGATATTTGTTCAATTATTCGTTGATTGGATATCAGTCGTATTATGTCAATCCTGCTGAAATTGCCTTGCTCGACAAGATGTATTTTGATTCGTTTCGACTCGGTGAATTTTACGCAGATGAAACAATGGTGGAACCAATCGTACGCAACGCAGATATACTTTCTTTCGATATGAATTCGATAAGGTCTTCAGATTTTAGGGGCAATCAGAAGAATGCACCGCATGGTTTTTATGGAGAGGATGCCTGTCGAATTATGCGCTATGCCGGATGGAGCGATAAGCTCACATGCCTCGGAATTTTTAATTTTTCACAAACTGATGTAAGTCTCCTGCATGACAGTAATTTGCTTGCTCAGATGGTGTGGTATTTTTTGGAAGGATTCAATTTGAGAAAGAAAGATTATCCAATTGGATCGAAGACCAATTACACCCGCTATGCTGTGTCTCTGGATGATTTTAAAGATGAAATAGTGTTCTACAAAAGTGATAAAAGTGGCCGTTGGTGGATGGAGGTTCCGTATCCAAAAATCAAGGGCATGAAATTTCAAAGACATCTCATGGTGCCCTGCAATTATGAAGTCTATCAGCGGGCTTTGGAAAATGAAATGCCAGATTTGTGGTGGAAAACTTTTCAAAAGCTTTCCTGATAATCAAACAACTTGGTGTTGAAATCTAAAAATGTTTCCAAAAAAATAACATCATCTAAACTTTTTTTACTTATTTTAGCGCCTTGTTGGTGTAATCCGACCCCAAAAAAGTGTGAAAAAAAGTCAATTTATGAGAAAGATTTTATCTTTTTTCCTTTGTTTAAGTATTGCGTCAATAGCTGTTTCACAGCAAGATAAGCAGTATACGCATTACATGTTCGATAGATTATCTTTTAATCCGGCTACGTCTGGATTTAAGGGATATTGTGGAACAATCATTTATCGTAACCAATGGGATCGCGTACAAGATGCTCCAAACTCAACGTTGTTGAACTTACAGGCTAATATCCCTAAAATCAGCAGTGGAGTTGGTCTATCTTTTACCAATGACGCAATCGGTTTTCAGCGTAATAATTTAGTGCAGGCTTCTTACGCTCGCCACATTCCAACTAGTTATGGTGTGTTAAGTGCAGGTGCGTCGATCGGAATTATTAACGTCGGATTTTCTCCAATTTGGGTGCCGCCTACAAATGCCTTTGATGCGAACTTACCAGGGGCAACTGCCGGAACTACATTTGATGCGAATCTTGGTTTATATTGGCATGCAACTGGAAACTACCCGTATTACGTTGGTCTTTCAATGACACACTTGCCTGCATTATCTATTAATGCAGTGAATTACTCAGTTGCTCGTCACTACTACATCATAGCAGGTTATGATTTTGACCTTGGAAAACAAATTGGATCTGCAAACCCATTTCTTCTAAAGCCATCTGTTTTGGTAAAGGCGGACGGAGCAACAACAATATTTGATATAAATATAATGGCCGAGTATTACTTAAGCACAGCTGCTTACTTGTGGGCTGGAGTTTCTTATCGTATGTCTGACGGGATTCCTTTGATGCTAGGCTATGCTTTTGCACCTGGAAATCTTCCTAACAGAAACTGGATGAAGATCGGTTATTCTTTTGATATTATGACGAATCCATTGAATACCTATGGCAAAGGAACTCATGAATTGATGCTTAATTACTGTATTTTCCCTCCTCCTCCAGTAGTTCCGAAGCATGGAAATCCATTTATTTTACAGTAGCAGTAAAATAATTTGTAACCAAATCGGAAGCGTTGCGTTAAAAAGAAACCTAAACCCTAGAATCCTGATAGTCGAATATAAAAGATTGGTAGAAAAAACAAGGTAGCATGAAAAAAGTATTGGTTTTTGTAGTTGTAGGAATTGCGGCAGTTTTTACTGCATGTGATTCGGGAACTGGTCACTTGACCGGTGTGCAGGGAAGACGTGCGTATTATCCTGAGATTCCACAAGGAATGGTCTACATTCCGTCAGGATCTTACACCATGGGAAATGGTGATCAGGACGTACCGTTCTTGCATCAGGCAAGATCGAAGGTGGTCTCCATTCACGCCCTTTATATGGATCAGACTGAAATCACAAACAACGAGTATCGTGAATTTGTGCATTGGGTAAGAGATTCTTTGTTTTTGGAAGAAATTTACAAGAATGATGGAAACTGGACCAATAACATTCAGGGAAGTAAAATTGAGCCAACCATTGAGGATGAGTATATCGGCGATATGATCAACTATCCAGATATTTACTATGATGAAACTCAATTGGCCTGGGTTGAATTTGATCCGGCAGATCCGTTTGGTTCTTCTGGGATGACTGCTCAACAAGCTCGGACTCTTTTCCCGCTTTCTTGGAGAATAAAAGGAATCGAAGATGAACAAGTTATTCCTCTAATTGCCGATTTGTATCTTAAGCCAAATGAGCGTTGGTACAAACGTCGCGAGCTAAATACACGAAAATTGAATTTTAGCTATTATTGGATCGATCTACCAGAAGCAGCTAAAAAAGGTCGTGTGAACATCGTGAGAAATGGATATCAACCTGGTTTTGACGCAGACTATACTAACCCTAGTTTAGATCCTCAACATCGTGATTTGAAAAATCCAGATCATCCGTTTACAGGTGATCCTGTTGGACAAGACTTGAATATGGGGGTTGTCAACTCAAAGGGTCAAAACAATGCGATTCGCTCACATGAGGATCGCGGTAGATTCATTATTCAAGAACGTGTTAACGTTTATCCGGATACGTTGTGTTGGGTTCGTGATTTTACCTATTCATTTAATGACCCGATGACTAATATGTATTTCTGGCATCCTGCTTATGACAACTATCCGGTTATCGGAATCACTTGGGTTCAAGCGCGTGCATTCTGCGTTTGGAGAACTCAAAAGCTGAATAACTGGTTAGAAGGAATGGGAGCGCTATGGGTGCAAGACTTTAGGTTACCGACAGAAGGTGAATGGGAATATGGTGCCCGCGGAGATCTTAAAGACAGCCCTTATCCTTGGGGAGGCCCATATATTCGGAACTCTGCAGGTTGTATGTTAGGTAACTTCAAACCTATGCGTGGAAGATATTTTGATGACGGTGGATTCTATCCTGTAAAAGCCTACTCATACAATCCAAATGGTTACGGATTATACTGCATGGCTGGTAACGTTGCGGAATGGACTGAGACTGCATATGACGAATCAGTTTATGAGTTTTCTCATGACTTAAGCCCTGAATATAGATATTATGCAATGGATTGGGATCCACCTTCGATGAAACGTAAGGTAATTCGCGGTGGATCTTGGAAAGATATCGGATTCTACTTGCAAACAAGTGCGAGAACTTACGAATATCAGGATACTTCGAAGTCGTATATTGGCTTCAGATGTGTACAAACTCATATCGGTCGTGGTGGTAGAGACTTCTCTAGAGAAGGAGGAGAAGAGTTGAGATCTGATATCGAGCTACGTTAATTTGTAAATTATAAACCAAAATAAATAAATGTTTAACTAATAAAGCAAGGAAACTATGAGACCAGGAACCAAAAAATGGAAATTATTTATGGCTAAGTTGTACGGTATAGGTGCAGCGGTTGTAATTATGGGTGCATTATTTAAAATCATGCACTGGCCTTTTGCCGGACCGATGCTAGTCGTTGGTTTGAGTGTGGAAGCGGTAATTTTCTTTTTCTCGGCATTTGAACCATTACATGAAGATCCAAAATGGGAATTAGTTTATCCGGAACTTGCTTTAGCTCACGATGAAGAATTCGACTTGCATGCTTATATTGATGAAAAAGGTGCAACTGGCGGTCACGGTGGTGGTGGCGGCGGTGGTTCTGTTACAGGGATCACAGAGAAGTTTGATAATTTGTTAGAAGAAGCTAAAATTGATGCTGAATTGCTGAACAGATTGGGTGACGGTATTCGTACTTTGAGTGATAATGCTGAAGGTTTGAAAGCTGTGTCAGGTGCTGCAGCTGCTACAGATTCTTATGTGGCTAGTTTGGAAGGTGCTTCTAAGCAGGTAAAAAATCTCTCTGCTACCTATGAGAAAGCTTCTGAATCATTGTTAGGATTAACCTCTTCAACTGAGGAGGGTGCTTCTTTTGGTGAACAGCTTCAGAAAGTTTCTACAAATCTAGCTGCTTTGAACAACGTATATGAGTTGCAGTTGAAAGGTTCTTCAGCGCATCTTGAATCTACTGAGAAATTCCAGGCTGGAGTTCTCGAGATGATGGAAAATCTGAACGCTTCTATTCAAGATACTAAGACGTATAAAGATAACATGGCTATGTTGTCTCGCAACTTAACTGACCTCAACCAGGTTTATGGTAACATGCTAAAAGCAATGACTATTACCAGATAGTACTCGTTACTTTCTGATAAAAAGGAATTAATTAGTTGTGTAACTAAAAAAACAAATTAACATGGCAGGAGGAAAAGAAACCCCACGGCAAAAGATGATCGGGATGATGTACTTGGTACTCACCGCTCTCTTAGCCTTAAACGTATCAAAGCAGATTGTCGCTGCTTTCGTTACGCTCAATGATAAACTCGATGCATCTGCAACTATCATTAATAATAAAAATGAAGATACGCATGCTGAGTTCGACAAAAAAAGAGCCGCTTTGGTTGCCACAAAAGGTGACATGAAGTTGTTAGAGTTTTGGCAAGGAAATGCTACTACCTTAAAAAAAGAAACCGCATTGGTAGTTTCTTATTTGTTAGGTGAGTGCAACGAAATGATCAAAACTGCTGAGGGTGTAGACTGGATAGCTGAAGAAGGTGGAAAAGATGCGGATGGTAATATTGTCAAGTTGAAGCCTTTAATGGAAATTCAGGGAATGGACAATTATGATATTCCAACGGGAATGTTTGTAGGAGGAAACCCCAATGCACCTGTGCAAAGAGGTCTAGATATTCGCTTGAAAATTCATGAGTACCGCGATAAGATCGCAAGTTTAATGGGCACTTATGAGCAAGGAAAAGATAAAAAATGGTCTTTTACTGCACCGGCTGATGAAACTGGATTAGGTGATGCTTTGAAAACTTGTAATCCAGCAGATACTGCAAAGATTGGCCAGTTCTATAGAGCATTAACGTTGCCTGAAAAACTTCATGCTCATGAAGATGGAGCAGAAGACATGCCTTGGCCATCCGTAATTTTTGACCACGCTCCTATTGTTGCAGCAGCGGCAATGTTTACGTCACTTAAATTGGATGTTAAAAATGCCGAGTCAATGGCAACTGAGTATATGCTCAGTAAAGTTGAAGCACCGGTATTTAACTTCAATAAGATTGAACCATTAGCGTTTGCAAGAACAGGTTATATTAATCAAGGTGATTCACTTGCCTTGAGTGTTATGATTGCTGCTTACGATTCGAATGAGGTTTCTAAAATCCGTTATGGAATGGATGCTGATACAAGCAATAAAGACGCTTGGAAAGAAGTTACTGGTAAAATTGGACTAGATGGTTCTAAACCTGGTTTTCATAAGGTAAAAGGTGAGATCGGAGTTAAAGAAAAAGGTGAGTTGGCATGGAAACCATGGGAGTTTACTTACACTGTAGGTCAACCAATGGGAGTAGTTGCCTTACCTGAAATGCGTGTACTTTATTGGGGATATGATAACGTTGTAGAAGGAACTGCATCTGGATTTGACCCTTCAAAAGTCACACTGTCAGGAAGCGGTTGTTCATTGTCTGGAAAAGGCAATGGGCAGTATATCGCCAAAGTTTCACAACCAACAAGAAGTGCTAAAATCAGCATCAGTGGTAAAAAAGACGATGGAAGTTCGGTAAGTTTAGGATCATTCGATTTCGTATGTAAACCTATTCCACCTGCTACCATTTATTTCGGAAAAACTGAAGCTGGAGGTACTTGTCAATACACTGCCGCAAAAAATCAACCGAGCGTTCGTGTTGCGTTAGATCCTGCAGTGCCATTGACTACTGTAACATACTCAGTACTTGGTGGAAGTTTATATGTTTCAGGTATCCCGGGCGAAGGAAAAGTAAACTCGGGTGGAGCATTTGACGATAAAGCTAAAAGTTTGTTGAACCAGTCAAAAGGTAAAACGGTAATGATTGAGGTTAAATACAAAGGACCTGATGGAATCAGCCGTATTGGTGCAACTTCTTTCAAGGTGCAGTAATAAATAATAAAGCAAACAGTCTATGAAAAAGGGGATAGTAAGTTTAGTGGTGATGGTGGTAGTTGGGCTAGGGCTTAGTGCATATTCACAAGATATTCGCGGACCTATAGCAAATCCAGCTCCCGGGGTTTTAGATGGTGTATATGTTCAGGAACATGTACCTACTAAAAAAGTGGTGCCTTACGAATATATTCGTGAAGCAGATGTGGCTTGGGCTAAACGTGTGTGGCGTGTAATTGATCTTCGCGAGAAATTCAATCATCCACTTTATTATCCTTTGGATGATATCCGTGATGGGACTACAGCAGGAAGTACAGTTTGGTTAAGAAATCCAACAAGATGGAGTTTGTGGACAGTTATTCGTTATCACATTCTTACAGGAGATCTGACCGTGTATTCTACTACAGATCCTGATTGGTATCAATGGCAATATGGCGATTTATTCAAATATCCCATTACGCAAGATAAGTATGGTACGCCAGGATTAGTTGGTGGAACAGCCTTGACTGATCCTACTTTCATGACTTATTTGAAAAACAATGGTTATTTGGGTTCGGTGGATCGTTCTTCTGCACCAGTAGCAATTGAGAGTATTGAGTATCCGGGCGAGGATTCCATGATCAACGGAGAGGTTCAATATTTCGAGCGTGAATACTCATGGTATTTGTCTCAGGATATTGTTCAGTATCAGTTGAAAGAAGATTGGTTTTTTGACAAGGAAAGATCAGTGCTTGATGTACGTATCATTGGAATGGCTCCGGTAAAATATCAAATAGACGAAATGACTGGAAACGTCATTGGCCTACAAGAAATTTTCTGGTTGTATTTCCCTGAGTGCAGATATGTGTTCCAGAACTTCTTCGTTCAGAACAAGGATAACGATGCGCAAAGAATGTCATTTGATGATTTGTTTTGGAAACGAATGTTCCAAAGCTATATCGTAAAATCTTCAAACTTGTATGATCGTGAGCTTGACAGCTATAAAGCTGGTGTGGATGCTCTTCTTGAAGCAGAACGCATTAAAGAAGAAATCTTTACATTCGAACACGATTTGTGGAACTTCTAAGAATTAATTAATTGAAGAAAGAGACGCCCTGAGGCGTCTCTTTTTTTTTGAGCAATTTTTTGGCACGAATTAATTTGTGTAGCTTTTTGATCAATCCACTTTAACTAGTTCCATTTTCTTATGCAAATTAATTTGCATCACTTGTCTTCCAAATATTTTCAGTGTTACTTTTTTTCTGACGTGAATTTTCCTATAGAACTAAAAAATATTTTTTATGGCAGGAGGAAAAGAAACACCAAGACAAAAGATGATCGGAATGATGTATCTCGTCTTAACAGCGCTCTTAGCGTTAAATGTGTCAAAGCAAATTGTAGCGGCTTTCATTACACTCAATGATAAAATAGACAGAAGCGCAACAAGTCTGGATACTAGAATTGACGCTACATATACGTTGTTCGATCAGAAGGGAGCTACCTTACGTGCGGAGAAATCTGATCTTAGAATTTTTGAACTTTGGAATTCCAAAGCAGAGAATCTGAAAAAATCCAGCAGTGAACTTGTCAGTTTTCTATTGAATGAGTGCAATGAAATGATCAAAGTTGCTGAAGGAAAAGATTGGGTTGAAAACAAAGACGCAAATGGCAACATCACCAAACTAAAATCTCTGGACGAAATAGAAAACATGGATGACTACGACATTCCAACAAACATGTTTGTTGGTGGAAATCCATCGGCACCTAACGGGCGTGGCGTTGAAATTGTAAATCGGATTCACCAATTTAGAAATGAGGTTGCAACTGCCATGGGAACTTATGAAGACGGTGACAAGTCATGGGCGTTTCATGCGCCTCAAAGAGTAGAAGAACTTTCGCAAGCCCTTAAAACAGCTAATCCAGAAGACACGGCAAGCCTTGCGCAGTTTTACAGATCAATGACGATTCCGGATTTTTTGAATGCGCATGGAGAAGATAAGGAACTCCCTTGGGTGTCGGTTACTTTTGACCATGCTCCAATTGTCGCTGCTGCCGCAATGTTTACTTCTTTGAAGCTTGACGTGAAAAATGCGCAGGCTTTTGCGAGTCAATACATGCTTGATAAAATTGAAGTAACACCTTTTCTCTTTAATACAATTGATCCACTAGCTTTTGCAAGTACCGGATATATTAACCAAGGTGATTCGATCAATTTGAAAGTAATGATTGCTGCGTACGACTCAAACGAGGTTTCAAAAATCAGATGGGGAATGGATGCTGACACCGCAAATAAAAATTCGTGGAAAGAAAGTTCCGGTGGAATTTCACTAGCCGGATCTCAACCGGGAATCCATAAAGTAAAAGGAGAGATTGGCGTGAAAGAAAGAGGTCAGCTTGCATGGAAACCCTGGGAGTTTAGTTATACCGTTGGACAACCAATGGGTGTAGTAGCTCAACCTGAAATGCGGATTTTTTATTGGGGTTATTCAAATCAGATTGAAGGAACGGCATCGGGTTTTCCTGCCGATAAAATTTCATTATCTGGAAATGGATGCAGACTAGAGTCTAAAGGAAACGGAAAATATGTTGCGCACGTTGAACGCGGAACTAGAACAGCGCGCGTAAGTGTCTCTGGTCAAAATGCAGATGGAACTAAAACAAGTTTAGGAACTTTTGATTACGTATGTAAACCTTTACCAAAAGCAACGATTTATTTTGGAAGAACAGAAAATGGTAAATCAAGTTCGTTGACGGAGGCTAAGGCCGTTAGAAAAGTTCGTGTTGCATTGCCTCCGGAAGTTCCTCTTACAGGAGTAAATTATAAAATTAAAAGTGGAAGTATTTTTGTCAGCGGAGGGGTGAACGGAGAGGGCAAAATCTTGGAGGATGGTGTGCTTGACTCAAGGGCTATTTCGATGGTAGCGCAGGCTCAGGGCAAATATGTGATCGTCGAGGTAACTTACTCCGATCCATCTGGAACAACCCGTACTGAGACTATGACTTTCTTAGTGAAATAGCTGTTTCGATGTCTCAGATTGCAATAACCGCCGATTCTTTATAGAATCGGCGGTTAATTTTTATGTTTGAATTACCTTTGCACCCATGATTCGCCTGGCAGAACTTTCTTATCACTTACCTCAAGGATTTTTATACAAGAATATCTCACTGTTTTTGGACCGTGGAGATAAAATTGGTCTAACCGGAAAAAACGGTGTTGGAAAATCTACGTTGCTGCGTTTGATTGCGGGCGATATCACTCCAACTGAAGGTAACGTTATACGTGAGAAAAATTTGCGCATCGGATATCTCACTCAAGATATTCAGATAGAAAAAAATATTTCTGTCAGAAATTATATTGAAGCTGCAAATGGCGATCTAAAACAACTTGAAGCAAGACTCGAGTTTGTGAATCACGAATTAGTTACGCGCACGGATTATGAATCAGATGCATATTCTGATTTGATTGAAGAAGTTTCTCAATTGAACGACCGCCTGAATCTAATGGGTGCTCATCAATTCGCCGAAAAAATTGAACACGTACTAAAGGGGCTGGGGTTTAAACCAACCGAATTTGATAATCAGATTGCAAGTTTTAGCGGTGGTTGGCAAATGCGTGTAGAGCTTGCAAAGTTATTGGTGAGTTCACCGGATGTATTGTTGATTGATGAGCCAACAAATCACCTGGACATTGTTTCGATACAATGGTTAGAAGAGTATCTCAAAAACTACAAGGGCGGTTTGATCCTGATTTCTCACGATAGAAGATTTTTAGATAATGTAACAAACAGAACGGTTGAAATTGCTAATCAACGCTTGTATGATTATAAATGTAATTACACAAAATATTTAGTCTTGCATGCAGAAGAATTGGAGCGTACAATGCAGGCAAAAAAGAATCAGGATCGTGAAATAAAACGTACTGAAGATCTCATCAGTAAATATCGCGCTAAAGCAAGTAAGGCTTCGTTTGCACAGAGTCTAATCAAAAAACTGGAGAAGGTTGAACGCATTGAAATGGATACGATTGAACGCAAAGCTTTCAATTTGAAATTCTCGCTGTACAATCCGTCAGGTCGAATGGTGCTGGATATTAAAAAATTGAATAAAACCTACGGTACAAAAACAATTTTCAATAATATGGATCTTGTTTTAGGAAGAGGTGAAAAAATTGCTTTGCTTGGACCAAACGGGGTTGGTAAGTCAACATTGGTAAAAGCAATCAATAAAGAAATTACATACGACGGTGAAATTGAATTTGGACATAATGTATCAATCGGATATTTTGCACAGGATTCAGCAGAAAAATTAAATCCTGAAAGAACCGTTTTTGAAACCATCGATGATATCGCTGAAGGAGAAAAAAGAAAGGACATCCGAAATATTTTAGGTGCGTTTTTATTTGGCGGAGAAGAGAGTGATAAAAAAGTAAAAGTACTTTCAGGTGGCGAGCGCACGCGTTTAGCAATTTGCAGATTATTGTTTCAGGATTTCAATTTCCTGATTATGGATGAGCCTACCAATCACCTTGATCTTAATAGCAAGGAGATTTTGAAAGATGCCTTGAAATCTTATGAAGGAACTATTTTATTGGTTTCACATGATCGTGATTTTTTAGATGGGCTGAGCAACAAAATCTGGGAAATTCAGGACGGAAAAATCAAGACGCATTATTTTGGTGTCAACGAATTTTTGCAACGCATCAATGAATCGTTTGAACAAGATGCACCGAAAAAAACTGCAAAAGTTCAAGCGCCTGTGGAAGTGATACCGGTCGTTGAAAAAGTTGTTGATCGATCTGCTCTGAAGAAAGTAGAATCTCAGGTAAAAAAAGTAGAACGCGAAATTGAAGAAACAGAGATTGCCTTAAAGTTGAAAACTGAAGAATTAAACGCGACCGACTTTGCAAATTCTGCCAAGTATCAAAAAATTACAGAAGAATTTTCCAAGTTGCAAGCAAAGTTAGATCAATTAATGGCAGCCTGGGAAGAGTTGCAGACGCAACTTGAAAACTAATTTGACTAGATCTTTTTAAATTCTCTGCGCATTCTGAGCAAAGGTTTTTCAACAAAGTTAAAGCTTAGATCTGCTACAATCCAACTCATCACAAAACCAAGCAGGGTAAATAGTATTTTGGTTGAGAAAGAGGTCATTTCAAAATCAAGTGAGTCAATTCCAATTACGATCAGCACATTTAAAATCGCCTGATAAACAAATAAGCCAAAACTGATTTTTCCAAGATGCGTGAGCACTTTGTTATTTCTGAATTTGAAAGGTGAATTTTTTCCAAACGTTTGGTCAAGAATCATAAACGCAAAAAATGAACAAGTAATTAGAGGCACAATGCTGTAGATAAAAAAATTGGTGCTGATCAAATATCCCAAAAGAACAATGGCAAGACCGGCAATGTAAATTGGAAAGATGAATTTTTTAGGTATGTTTTTTACTTTCTCCAAATAATTTGATTCGGTTCTGACCAATTGTGCAAGTATGGCAGCCATGCCAATAGCAACGCCATATGCAAGTGGGTTGAATTCAAAAGACACATCCATAAAGTGACAGACAATTCGTGTCACAACTCCGGCTAATATGAAGAGTATTGCAATGAACTTAAGAGCTCTACTTCCATATTTCAGAATCAATCCCCAAATAATATAAAAAGCGACAAACATAAGAATCACCCAAATCACCGCTAGATAAATATATTGTTCATTGATATAACTTGCGTAATACTCTGGAATCAACTGTAACAATTTGGGGCCATCGGGTGTTGTTACTACATTTAACTTGAGTGTTTTGATGATAAGCGGATAAAATATAAACGCAAATGAAAGCGCTACAGCTGACAATGGAAGAAATCGAATAAATCTTCGTAGATAAAAACTTTTAAGTGCAAAACTTTGATTGTATTTATACTCACGAAGACCTTGCGAAGTCAAAAGAAACGAAGAAATAAAAAAGAAAAAGTCAAAACTATTTATTTTCAAATAACCAATGACTAGCAGCATCTCATGATGAAACCCTTCTGTATCGGTGGATGAAAGAAAGAGAACGCTGAATAAAAATACCGGTATAAATCCAAAAAAGCGCAGTGCATCCAGATCTTTAAAATGTAGTCGTTTGGTTTTTGGCATGTACCTAAGGTTCTAATCTCAAATCAAATATACAAAAGTAATTGAGCCTTAATAATTTGGTATTGTATGGTTAATAACCATCAATTTGTGAATAAGTGTAACTTTGCGCTGATGAAAATTGGAATTCTTTCACTCCTCATTTTAAGTATAGTTGGCGGCATTGGTATGGGCATCTCTTTTCCTTTTACCGGCGGATTATTGCCATTGGCTTTTGTTTCGTTTGTGCCGTTACTGATTATCAACTTCCAGCTCAACCTGCAAAAGCGCGGCAGATTTTGGTTGCGTTTTGGATTAAATTATCTCTACTTTGTAATCTTTAATTATATCACAACATGGTGGATTTATTATGCATCTGAGCCAGGCATGTTTATGGCGGTTTTTGCAAATTCACTCCTAATGACTTTACCATTTTTTATCGGTGGATTTATTACCAGACAATTGGGTGAAGGCCGCGGACTGCTTGCGGTAATGGTGCTATGGATGTCTTTTGAATATGCACATTTTTTCTGGGAACTTTCCTGGCCGTGGTTGAATCTGGGACATATTATCGGCAATACACCTAAACTAATGCAATGGTATGAGTACAGTGGAGTAACGGGTGGAACATGTTGGATTTTGGTCATCAATATTTTTGTTTACATGATTGTACGCAATCTCTGGATAAGAAAAGAATCGTGGAAAATTCAAGCGCCAATTCTGCTTTTTACAGCCTTAGGATTGATCATTCCAATTATAAGTTCACTGATGATTTATTACAATTATGAAGAGAAAAAGGATCCGGTAGATATTGTCATTGTTCAGCCAAACATTGAGGCACACTTCGAAAAATTTTACACTCCCTGGAATGCTCAGTTGGGTAAAATGTTTTCATTGGCAGATCCGCAGGTAGATGAAAATGTTGATTTGGTGCTTTGTCCTGAAACCGCTATCAATATTGGCTTGGATGAAGCTAACTTATATGAAGAGCAAGCTATAAAATATGTACAGTCGTTTCAACGGGTAAAAGACAGTGTGCCGGTTTTGATTGGGGCATTTACACAAGCTTTTTTCAGAGAAGAACATTCGGCAGCATCACGGCCTTTGGGTATTCATTGGTATGAAGATTATAACACGGCTTTGATGATTGATCCTTTGAAACCAATCCAATCGTATCATAAATCTAAATTGGTTTTGGGTTCTGAAAAATTACCTTTTGTCGGGATGTTTCCTTTTTTGAAATCGTATTCAGTAGAGTTGGGTGGAACAGCAGGTTTATTGGGAATTGGTGAAGAACCAGAACTTTTGGAAGCTAGCGGATTATATTTTGCCCCGGTGATTTGTTATGAGTCCGTTTACGGTGAGTATGTAAGTTATTTTACACGCAAGGGGGCAGATATTCTTACCGTGATTACAAATGATGGTTGGTGGCAAGATACACCCGGTTATAAACAGCATCGGATGTTCTCACAGATTCGTGCCATTGAAAACAGACGCAGTGTTGCACGATCTGCCAATACAGGTGTGTCATGTTTTATTGATCAGCGAGGTGAAATAATCAGTGAAATCGGATACAACAAAGCAGGTGCAATTCGAGCAAAAATTAACCGTAATGATGAGTTTACGTTTTACGTTGCTTACGGCGATATTTTTGGCAGAATTTCTCTTTTTATGGCGATTGGCCTTTTCATTTTTGCCTGTGTAACCTACCTCAGAAGCCGGGGAATCCGAACCAGTTAGTGTCAGATTTTGCGGCAATTCTTTGCCAGAATTTCAGTCTTCGCTAGAAATAGCAGTACATTTGCGTGACACAATGTCGTTAAACAGCCTCTGGCAGTGAATTTGTGTAGAGTTTAAAAAATTGTCAGCCGATGGGACGCAAGGAAAAAGAAAATACAGAATCAACTGAAAATATGGATACCCAAAATAGAACTGAAACCGGTGAAGAAACTGCAGGTGTTCAGAGTGAATTGAATACAGAAAATCAATCGGAAGAAATCACTGAAGCAGATGCTGAAAAAAAGTACGCCGAACTGAATGATAAATATCTGCGGTTGTATTCTGATTTTGATAATTTCAGAAAAAGAACAATTAAAGAAAAAGCAGATTTAATTAGTTCAGCAAGTGCCGATGTTTTGAAAGATCTTTTAGTGATCCTGGATGATTTTGAGCGAGCATCTGCTAACAATGAAAAAATTGATGATCCAAATGCCTTGCGTGAAGGCTTTAAATTGATACAACATAAGTTGATCCTTGCTTTAACAAGCAAAGGTCTGGAAGCCGTTGAGTCAAAAGGTGAAACATTTGATGCTGATAAGCACGAAGCGATCACCAACATTCCGGTAACCGATGAAAAGCAAAAAGGAAAAGTGGTTGATGTAGTTGAGCGTGGATATAATCTGAGAGGAAAAACATTGCGCTTTGCAAAAGTGATTGTAGGACAATAAACAGTCTTTGAAAAACGAATTAGAATGAGTCAGAAACGAGATTATTACGATATCCTTGGCGTGAGCAAAACTGCAGATGAGCAGGAGATCAAAAAAGCATACCGTAAAATTGCATTAAAATATCACCCGGATAAAAATCCGGATAACAAAGAAGCCGAAGAAAAATTTAAAGAAGCTGCAGAAGCTTATGAGATTTTGAGCGATGCTGATAAACGTTCCAAGTATGATCGTTTTGGTCATCAGGGCGTGAGTGGAGCTGGCGGCGGCGGTGGGTACGGCGGTGGCATGAACATGGAAGATATCTTTGACCAGTTTGGAGATATTTTTGGAAGCTCGTTTGGCGGCAGAGGATTTGGCGGAGGAAATGGCGGTGGTCAACGTATGACTCGTGGGTCAGACTTACGTATTAAAATCAAATTGAATCTCAAAGAAGTTGCAACAGGGGTCAAGAAAAAACTTAAAGTAAATAAGTTAGTTGCAGCTGAAGGTGTCACGTTTAATTCATGCAAAACATGTAACGGTCAAGGCCGCGTATTGCGTGTCACCCAAACGATGTTAGGCGCTATGCAAACACAATCAACGTGTCATGTTTGTCATGGAACCGGAAAAATCATTGATAAAAAACCAGCCGGTGCAGATGCGCAAGGTTTGAAAAGACAAGAAGATGTTGTTGAAGTAAATATACCTGCGGGAGTTGGTGAAGGCATGCAACTTAAAGTAAGTGGTCAGGGAAATGCCGGACCATTTGGCGGATATCCCGGTGATTTGTTGGTGGTGATTGAAGAAGAAAAGCATGAGCATTTGCAACGCGACGGAGAAAATCTGCACGCAGAAGCCTACATCAGTTTCACTGACGCAGTGCTTGGAAATACAATTGAAGTACCACTGGTTGAAGGAAAAGCTAAAATCAAAATTGAACCCGGAACACAAAGTGGAAAAATGCTTCGCCTCAGAGGTAAAGGATTGCCAAATCTGAATGGATACGGCAGCGGTGATTTGTTCGTACATATCAATGTCTGGACTCCAAAAAAAGTTTCTTCTGAAGAAAAAGCGATGCTTGAAAAGTTAGGTCAATCTGAAAATTTCTCTCCAAAACCAGAAGGCAAAGAACAAGGGTTTTTCAGAAAAATGAAAGATTTTTTTCAGGGATAATTAGCTCGTGTAAATTCTGATCTTTTTTTGAATGTTTTGAAATCTGTGAATTCTGATGTATATTAGTTTGATATACACGGACTATGAAAAGATTTTACTCACTTATCATTCTTGCATTTTCGCTGCAGGTTGCAATTTCACAAACCACACATCAGGTTTGCATTTCTGAAGTTTATTCAACCGGAGCGTGTAACAGCACTACTGGCGTTTTTACACCGGGTAATCTCACCATTGCTGTTGGAGATCAAATCCAATTCACCACTTACATGGTTTTATTGGGCGGATATAATGGAACCCATACCATTGTCTTCACAGGTTCTGCTGCAAACAATGTTTCGCTTCCAATTTCTACAAATATTCTTGCACCTGTAACAACAGTTACGACGCCGCCATTCACAACACCGGGTGTATATCCCATGGAATGTACACATTCGAATCATTGCTTTATAGCAGATTTAATTGAGGGCTGGCCTTGTACCGGCTATTCCGTAACTGTGACCGGAAGCAGTTGTACGGCGGATGCCAATTTTAATTTAACAGCAAGCACGGTTTGTGCCGGAACTACAGTAAATTTTACAAATGCGTCAACGGGTGCAACAACATACTCCTGGAATATTGATGAATCTGAATTTAGTACCAGTACAAATTCATCCTATCTGTTTTCAACGCCCGGTACTTATGACATCGAGTTAATAGCCGATGGCGGAGCTTCTTGTCTGGATTCAATCACAAGTTCTGTTACCGTTATTGAAGCGGCTGTTGCAGGCAGCGATAATACTGCATCACTCTGCAATGAATCAGGTTCTTCGATTGATTTGAATACCTTGTTGTCTGGTAATAATGGAACCGGTGTTTGGGCAGAAACTTCTTCTTCAGGTCAGTTTGACAGTGGAACCGGAGTTTTTAATGCGAGTGGTTTGTCTGCAGGTAATTATACTTTCACCCATACTGTTGCAGGAAATGTGCCTTGTCCAAATGATGTTTCAAATTTTACGGTGACTGTAAATCAATCACCGGCTATCAATTTGAATTTATCAGCTAACACTTTTTTTAGGTGATAGTGTTTACGTTGATTTTACAACGAGTGGTCTTGAAACCGGAGCAACATTTGCATGGGGCTTCTGTGAAGTTCCTACGTTAGCTTCTGCAACTCCTTTTTATTATACATATGGCACTGCAGGAACTCTTTGTGTTTGCGTCGAAGTAGATAATAATAACGGTTGTCTGGTGAATGAATGTGAAACGGTAGTTGTAACTGACGCCAGTGGAATTGATGAGTTGACGGCATTGAATATTTTGGTTTATCCGAATCCAACCAAAGAAAATTTTACAATTGATTTATCGAAAGTAGATGTGCCGGTCCGTGTAGTAATCAATGATAATTTGAATCAGGTTGTGCGCAACTATGAGACGCAGGCAAATTCCATTTTACAGGTTGAAACTAACGGAATGTCACCAGGAATTTATCAAGTGAGAATTGAAATTTCAGGAAAGACCTTGACTTATCCTGTAATCTTGCAATAAGATTTAGAAGAAATAATTACCAGCTTCTTTTGAGTTTACAATCAAAACCGGAACACCTTCTTTATTTGTAATCAGGTTTTGTGCAAAGGTGTCAAATTGCGGAAGTAAACTATCGCTGTGATATGCAAAGGCAATCAGATTTGCTTTCTCCCTTTACTGCGTAGGTCACAATATCAGTAGCGTATCCTTTTACTTTTGGAATGACAGCAGGTACATAACTCAAGCCTTTTTCTTTAAATTGTTTTGAGATTAGTCCACTGTGAACTGCGCATTTTAGCTTCAGGTTGCTATCAATTTTTTCTCAGTAAGAATATGAATTTCCGGATTTAGTCATTGCAGCAAGTCCGCTTGTTACTTGTTCAATCTGAGACTTTCTTGTGACTCATCAATTGGAACAACAATTTTGCTCAGATCATCACCAGTAAATTTTTGCTGAACAACTAAGAATGGAACGTGCGTACTGGTAATCACTTTAATTGCAAAACTTCAAACAACTTTTGCATTCCGGTAGCGCCGTGTGCCCCATTATAATCAAGATGATTTCAGTTCAGCGGCTTTTGAGGCAATATCTGTAAAAATGGTTCCCGATTTAATGTGATAGTTTACGGCAACTTCGGCGGGTTTGTCTTTGATGTCAGCAATGATTTTATCAAACTGTGCACTTACTTTTGCACGCTCTTTTTCATCTTTACAACGTGCAAAAGATCAACATTGGCCTGAATTTTTGTCAAGTTTAATCGCATACTTTAATGCGTTATCACCAACAGGTGTAAAATCATGAGGCACTAATATTGACCTGCGTTCCATAGTTTTGAGCTTTTCGGATTGGTGTAAAGATAACAAAAAGAAAAAAAACGCATTATACAAATAGAGATTAGGCCAAAAAGGGTTGATTTTGTTGGTGAGGAAGGCTTGTTCGGCTGAAATTCCGAAAAATGCAGCTTACATTTAGGAACTTTAGTTTCTGAATATTGACATCAATTTATTCCTGTAATGTGTCACCCCTTTGGGGTTTAGATTTTCGTAATGTGGTTCGGATGTATATTATTTTCCTCCCTTCGGGATTTTGAGATGAATTTTTTAATTTTATTTCTTAATGCTTTAGTATTTTCAATTTTCTTTTGTGATCCATCTTCAAATAGTTCCTTTAACCCCGACAGAGGTGCTAGTACTTCACCTCAATAAAAGCACAAAGTAATCCAAACCCCCGAAGGGGTGACACCCTACGTCACAGATATTTTATTCTCCGGCAATAAGCCATCTATAAAATCCATTCAAATAAATATTGTTCATCATATTCGATTTCAAATTGCTTCAAAAAACTTAAATACTCTTGCTTAAAACTTTTTTTTCGATGATGCTCTTCCTGATTTGCAATATATCGAAATACATTTTCAATACTCGAATGGGAATGAAAAAAAAGCACCGTATCCTTCTTGCCACGAAAAGGACGATTAAGATAACCTTGATCATTGATGAACTTAGACGAGTTGTTTTTATATCCCGCACTAAATCCGCGATACATATTGATGGTTTGATCCCTACAAAAACATGCACGTGATCTTCAACACCGTTGACAATTATTGGTTTTTGATTCTTGCCGCGAATGGTGCCTGCCATATATTCGAAGACCTGGCTTCTCCAATCTTTGTGAAGTAAGTTTTGGCGATGTTTTACCGCAAAGACGTATTGAATATAAATTTGAGAAAATGTTCCGTTTCTTTTGTGATTTATTGGTTTTGCTTTAGGCATTTTATATATCATCCTGCATTCTATTATCACCCCTTCGGGGTTTGTTATTATTGTCCCTTCGGGTGGTAGATTAATTTCACCCCTTCGGGGTTTGTTAGTATTGCTTTTGTGGGAGGTAGATTATTTTTTCCTTTTCGGGTTCATTTTATCTAGTCTCTTTCAGTTTTTAAATCCACCCCCCTCTGTCCAAACTCCTATACTGAATGGCTTCAGCCAAATGATGCGGTTCAATATTTGGAGCATTTTCCAAATCAGCAATTGTTCTGGATACTTTTAAAATTCGTCCATAAGACCGTGCAGATAATCCCATTTTATCCATAGCGTTTTTCAGAAGGAGTTGCCCTGCGTCTGAAATGATGCAATACTTTTCCCATCAATTGCGGATTAAGTTGTGCGTTGTAATAAATCCGATATTCTTTTAATCTCACTGCCTGAACTTCGCGCTGCAATTACTCTTTTCTGACTTATTCCTCGATTTCTCCTTTTTCGCACATCTGCCAATTCATCAAATTTTACTGCAGGAACTTCAATGTGTAAATCGATGCGATCCATCAAAGGCCCTGATATTTTTGCAGATATCTTTTCACGACAATTTCAGGATCCGAATTTGGATCGTTGGCATCGTAAAAATTTCCAGAGGGTGACGGATTCATAGATGCAACCAACATAAATCCCGCAGGATACTCGACCGACATTTTCGCACGAGAAATGGTCACCACACGATCTTCCAAAGGTTGGCGCATTACTTCTAAAACTTGCCGTTTATATTCAGGTAATTCATCTAGAAATAATATTCCGTTGTGCGCTAGGGAGATTTCACCAGGCTTTGGATTTGAACCTCCGCCAACGAGGGCCACATCTGAAACCGTATGATGCGGAGATCGAAACGGACGCGTCATCAACAAGCCATTATTGGCACCAACTAATCCTGCGACCGAATGAATTTTTGTAGTCTCCAATGCTTCATCAATTGTCAGCGGTGGAAGAATAGTAGGAAGTCTTTTTGCCAACATTGTTTTTCCGGAACCTGGTGGGCCGACTAATAAAATATTATGACCACCGGCAGCTGCAATTTCAAGCGCACGTTTCACATGTTCTTGTCCTTTTACATCTGCAAAATCGATGAGGTAATTGAGCGCGTTATTTTCATTTTCAGTGTGCACAAATTTTGATGGTGCAATACATTTTGATCCGTTGAAATGATCAACAACTTCCTGAATGTTTTCACAACCAATGATGTCAATTCCTTCTACAATGGCGGCTTCGTTTGCATTTTGTTTAGGCAAGATAAATCCTTTGTAGCCCATGTCACGCGCTTTGATGGCGATTGATAAAGCGCCTCGAATTGGTTGCAATCCACCATCCAGCGAAAGCTCACCCCTGATGATGTACTTGTCAATTTCAGCATTGATGATTTGTTCACTTGCGCTCAGAATTCCAACTGCAATAGTGAGGTCATACGCTGAGCCTTCTTTTCGAATATCTGCCGGCGCCATGTTGATGGTGATTTCACGTTGAGGAAATTTGTAATCTGAATTTGTGAAAGCAGCTTTGATTCGTTGATGACTTTCTTTGATTGCGCTGTCTGGTAATCCAACTAAAAAGAAATTAATTCCCTTTCCTAAATTTGTTTCAATGGTGATGGGAATTGCTTCGATTCCATACACGGCGCATCCATAAGTTTTTACTAACATATTTTGGTTTCATAAAAATCGTTTTGAGTAATGATGGATCGTTTTGTCTAGTTTTATAAGACAGTATTTAACAGAATTAATTTTGTCGTTTCAATGTTTTTTATTGGTTTTAAAACCAATTGAATCGCGAAGACTTGGCTGTTCTTGTTGCGTAATGAACTGTGTTAGATAATCGAAAACCAATTCAATTTTATCGTCTTGATTGGCTACTTTTTTTCTTATTTCCTCCATTTCTATTAGCAGGTCTTTGTGTGTCAGAAACATTTTTCGCATTCGCGTAAATAGCCGAATAATTTGAATATTGACCGCAATAGCTCGTTGACTGTTTAATACACTTGACAGCTGCGCTACCCCTTGTTCAGTGAATGCATATGGTGCGATGCGCAATCCCATTTTGTCTGTTGAATTGGAGGTGCCAAATTGGCACCTCCAATTTTCAAACTCAATGGCTGTAAGCTCAAACATAAAATCTTCGGGGAAACGTTCGGAGTTTCGTTTGACCTGTCTCTTTAAATACTTTGTTTCTACTCCATATAAGTTCGCCAAATCGCGATCGAACATCACTTTTTCACCTCTTATTTCATAGATTTTGTTAAGAACAATTTCATCTGCGATTCCAATTTTTTTAATTACCATTAGTTTGATTTTTAGAGGTGGTCGCAATTTGCGACCACCTCTGGGTTGCTTTATATGACTGGGTTATCTGCGTATTGACTAGCTAAATTTGAGGTGACAATCGGGTGCCTCAAATTTTTGAATCTCGATTCAGCACGATTATTTTTTGTAGAGAAAAAATGAAATATATCTACCAATAACCTGATGTCACAGATTGTGATATCAAGTTTTTCAGTTTGCAGAAAGAGCGAATTCATTTTGCCATTAGCGCTAAATCTTGATATCGCAATTTGCGACTTCAAGATTTTAGAGATTGCAGAATTTAATCTAAATCCAAATACTTCAGGGATCTTAAAATCCATTCAGTCATTTAATAAAATCGTCTTGAGTAATGCGGATCGTTTTATGATTCAGAAAGAATCAAAGAGAAATTAAAACAGAAAGTTTAATTCCGGTGCTAAGGTAATAAAAAGTTTAAAAGTGAGTCAACTGAAAAAATCTACCCGTGAATATTCGTCTCAATATAATGAATCAACGAGTGAATAATTTTGATGTGAATTTCTTGCACACGATCAGCCCATTGACTCATGGGTGTTCTGATTTCCAAATCAACCATTCCGGCCATTTTTCCACCATCTTTTCCAGTCAAGGCTACTACAAACATCTTATTGGCTTTAGCGGCTAAAACGGCATTGATTACGTTTTGTGAATTACCACTTGTAGAGATTGCCAGTAAAACATCACCCGGGCGACCAATACTTTCAACATATCTTGAAAAAATATAATCGTAACCATAGTCATTTGAGATACACGTAATGTGCGCAGGATCTGAGATTGCCACTGCAGGAATAGGGCCACGGTTTTCTCTGAATCTTCCGGTCATTTCCTCTGCAAAATGCATGGCATCGCTCATAGAGCCACCGTTGCCGCATGAAATCACTTTACCACCGTTTTTAATGGAGGCAATCATGGCATCACCGGCCTGTTTAATCTTTTCAAAATTGGATTCGTCAGCAATGAATTGTCCTAGTAAAGACTGGGCTTCCAGAAAATGGCCTGCAATTTGTTTAGTACTCATTTGAAAGTAGATTTTATCAAAAGTAACAAAAATGTACCTACCGTTTCAGTTCATTTGTGAATCTTCTTTATATTTGAAGGATTGTATAATTGAGTGCCAAAAACTATTTAACCTATGAAAAGAATACTTTTACTAAGTTTTTTTACACTAATACTGGGGTCATCTTTTGCCCAAACAGGATGCTATGCAGACTGGAAAAAAGCATTCGATGAGCGCGGGGCCTATGCAATTGGTGATGAGGTTCACCGCAATGTCTATATTTCTTTTATTGAAGACGGAGAATCTTATTGTGTTGCCGGAAAAGCAAGAGTTGAATACGGAAAAATCGTTTCAATCTGGTTAATGTTTGAAGACGGAACTTACGACCTGATGGAGTCTGATAAATTTTCCAATAAAACTAAAGGAGCACCTACAATTGTAAATGGCATTTCTGAGGAAATCATTACAAAAGACGGACAACACCTGTACATCATTTTCGTGGATAAAATCAAACCGAAAAAGAAAACATACAAAACGGTTGGCGGCCCTGGAGATCTATAATCTCAAAACCCTCAAAAAAAATTGAAACCCGATTCTAAGATTTTAGAGTCGGGTTTTTTGTTTTATCGAATTGGGTGTCTTTTATCTGTGAACATCTGTGTGATCTGTGAGATAATTTCTGTTTCACAATTATCAGAAAAATGGTATCAAAATACTTAGTTAATCCCCAAATGCCATTGAGTGACTTTTAGGTTTATACAAGATCGTCTAATTTTCTATTACAACCACATCCATATAAATCGGCAAATGATCCGCATAGCCACCGTGATAGGTGAATCCAACATAAGTTCTGTTGGTCGTTTTTCCAATGCCATCTGATTCCGTTTCCAATAAATAATCTGCATCAAAAATTTGCGCACGTTTAGTAGGTGATAGCAATCCCCCTGATCCAAAAAGCATGTTGGGTGAAATAATAAACTGATCTAAAATTCCCCACTCATGTTGGTAGTTGTTGGTGCCTTTGATATTTTCATATTGCCAGATGAGGTTTAGCAAATCTCCTTTTTTCAGTGCAGATGAATCTTTAATTGCACCTAAAATTTGTGACATGCTCACGTCATCCGGATGATCATTAAAATCACCCATCGCTAAAACATTTGCATTTGGATTAAGTGTCATCAATGAATCAAATTTTTCACGCAACGTTTTTGCTGCAAATTGTCTTTTATGTTCAGTTGCCATTTGGCCTCCGTAGCGCGATGGCCAGTGATTCACAAATATGTGTAAAGTGTCTTTTCCAACCAAGCCTTTCATGTATAAAATGTCACGGGTAGGGCTGTGGTCAACAGGGAAAATGAGTTCGTATGAATGATAATCTACAAATGTAAAATGTTCAGGACGGTACAAAAACGCAACATCAATTCCGCGGTTGTCTTTGCATTCCTGATGAATGACTTCGTAACCAAATTGTTTAAGTGGTGAGGTATAAATCAAATCTTTTAAGCACTGAATATTTTCTACTTCGCATAATCCAATGACCGCAGGTGGCTCCCAACCGCCAATGGCGATGGCCGTTTTGGCGATCTTGGCAAGTTTATCATTGTAACGGTTGTAGCTCCAGTAGCGTGTGCCTTCAGGAGTAAATTCGTCGTCGTTTTTTAACGAGTCATTGGTGGGGTGAAATAAATTTTCCACGTTGTAAAACATGATGCGAATTCCTGTTTTATCTTCTTGTGGATTTTGTGAAAATGAAATGTTACCAAAAAAAAGTAACGTACATAACACAAGGGCGTCGGCCAATTGACCAACGCCCTTACGTATGTTGTATTTTTGTGTAATTGAAATCACTAGTCGTCGCCTTCAGTTGCTTCACCCAACTTGGTTCCAATAAATGTTCCTTGTGTAATCTGATCCTGGAAATCTTTCATGGCAGCTGGCGAGTGAGGAATCAAAATTGACGTATTTTTTCCATTTGATCCAATGTGGTTCAAGGTATCAAAATATTGAGTCAATAATACAAAGTGCATGATCTCTTCGTGAGAAACTGCTTTGAGTGTTTTTTGAAAATCTTCAACTGATTCTTTAAATCCGCGAATAATTTCGCGACGTTGTGCAGCAATACCTTCACCTGATAAACGTTTTGATTCAGCATCTGCTTCAGCCGCTTTTACAACGCGAATTTTAGCACCTTCTGATTCTTCCATTGTTGCTTCTTTATCACGCTTAGCTGCGTTGATTTTATTCATTGAATCCTTTACACGAGCATCCGGATCAATGTCTGTGATCAATGCTTTTACAATTAAATAACCGTAATCATCCATTGAATCTGCTAAGTTTTGACGCACTGCATTTGCAATGTCTTCTTTTTTAGCAAACACATCATCCAATTCCATTTTTGGAACCTCTGCACGCACGTCATCAAAAATGTAGGATGCAATTTGGTGACGGTGATTGTCCAGAGCATAATGTGCTTCCCACAATTTATCATTCATTACCTGAAATTGAACCGATACGCGTAAATGAACAAATACATCATCACGTGTTTTTGTTTCAACATCCACATCCAGTTGTTGTACACGCATGTTAATCACGCCCGCTTTTTTGTCAATGAATGGAACGATAAAGCCCAAACCGGCTTGCGCCATGCGTTGAAATTTTCCCAGTCGTTGAATAACAAAAACTGTTTTTTCATTCACTAAAATAATTGACTTAATTAATAACAAAAGTACCAGCGCACCGCTGACACCATAAACAATCATCATGTCCTGATCCATAAAATTTTTAAATTTTGGTTAAGTTATAAAAATCTTCAGCACGCTAATCTTAAGAAATTGGAAACAATGCTTAAGGCCAGAATGGCAAAGGATTTTAAAGGTAGTACTTTTTTTAATTCCTTCAGAATGAGCAAGGAAATTCATTTTTTAGCAGAGTGTCTAAAATATATTTTGTTACTTCACGTAAATTTCATTATATTTCAGTACATCAACCTTTTAAACTATGCTAGATTTTATTCTACACTTATCACCCGGTATCTTAATTGCGCTGGCGGTGATTATTTTTATTGGCTTGATTGCTCAGGCAGCGTTGTATGCAAAAGCAAATGAACCCTGGGTGGCTGCTTTGGTGCCGGTATGGAACGTAATTATTTTTGTTGATGTAGTGGGTCGTCCAAAATGGCAAAGCTGGATTATTATGGTACCGGGTATCATCATTGCAGCTATGATTTTAATCTACTGGCCGCAGCTTGACGGGCTCTTTCCTGTAATTGATTCTGAAACTCTGGTTGCGGGTCCTTGGGGTACTAAAAGCAGTTTTGCTGATGCAACAATTCCATTGACAGTGATAGGTATTGCCGCTGTTCCTATGGTAGTTTTTATGATGATTATTTTCACTGAAATTTGCGAATCATTTGGGCAGCATAAAACGAGTGATAAAATTCTGGCAATAATTTTTAATGGTGCTTATATTTTATTTGCAATTGCATTATCTCCAACGGCACAATACGAAGCTCCCTGGTATAAAAAGAAACGCGGTTTACCATACACGGTTCCTGAAGATCCACGCAAAATAAAAAGCCGCTCAAATGGCAAAAGCACAGGCCATGGCAAAAGCACAGGGTCACGGTCATTACGGCAAACGCAAATAGGGGGACGGGCTCGCCCCGTCCCATTGTTGATGGGTTTGGTGTTGATAGGTTGATAGGTTTTTGGTTGATGAATTCTGTACTAGACGGTCTCGCCCCGTCCCGATGTTGATGGGTTTGGTGTTGATGAGTTGATAGGTTTTTGGTTGATGAATTCTCTACTAGACGTTCTCGCCCCGTCCCGTCGCAGATCAATAAATAATTATTTTTTGCGTGCGTGTTTCATCTCCTGATTTGATGTGCACAAAATAAATTCCGCTTTCAAGATTGAGATTTAGTTCACGTGATTCTGTCATTTCAAATTCTTGCATTACCAAATCACCTGTGATCGAAAAAATGGAAACCGAAACAGGTTTTGAAATTTGAATTTTGAAATTTCCGCTTGATGGATTTGGGAAAATGCTTAGTTCCAAAGGTGCGTTTTGATCAACGGTTTCAAGGAAAATTTCATTGCACGGAAAAATGGTTGTGTTGTAAAAATTCTGAACATGATCAGCCGTAAATAAAAGTTCGTTTACATTCTCAACGCATTGCCAGCTTCTTGATTAAAGACAAATGCATAGTCAAAACATAAATTGTCTGCAGATTGCAAGTTGTAACTCCTCGGATGAAATAAACATACGTCTATCACCATCACTATTTCCTGCGGTAAATTCATTCCACCCGATTCCTAAAAATGGATTTCCTGTAAAAACAAATTTGGTTGGATAAGGAGCATACATCAATGGGTCACCATTTGCTAATAATCCCTGCATGGACATATAGTAATCGTCTGCATCAAGTACTCCGGGCAATCCGATGCCACCCACATCATAGCCATAAATTGAGCCAGCTGGTGCGTTTAGCATTTGGGTCCAAACGCAGGCGGATTATTTCCATAACAAGGGTTGCGCACCTTGACCGTCGTCAGTGCTTTCTCCGTTGTAAACATAGGCCGGCTAGGAGAATCAGAACCAACATAATCATTATTTGAATTCCTAAATCAAAATCAAGGTAGGAAGCGAAACTACAAATCAGTATAATTGGTATCGCTGCGATTAAAAATTTTTGTGCTCAAAAAAGTGGTATTGTTTATTTCGTCTGTTGATTCAAATTGGTAAAACATAAAATGTATTTCAACGCCGGCGCTTGAACTGTAAAAGTTGATGTGGAGCTGCTGCGTCATTCATAATTACAAATACTGCTGCGTCACCTTGGATATAAGGGTAGTCACCATCTAATGGATTGTATAATTGATCGCCATTGGCGTCTACGTAAGGTGCTAATTGAGCGGCAACACCTTCAGCTGTATTGCCGTTGCCTGGCCATTTGGCAATAGATGCATCTACAATGTAGCCAACGGCAGTATAATTTGCGACATGATAATTGATTTGATCACGTGTGACTCTCCAGATGCAGGTGTCAAAAGTATTTGTATAGTATGCCGATGAATAGTTGTTTGAAATTGGGCCCGCGGTAAAATCTGTTGTTGAGTAGCCATTGCTAAAAGCTGTTTTAATAGTGCCACCCTCATCTTTTCCCGCTATTCTGAATTGCATATTATAGAGTGCATGATTACCACTATTTTTTGGAATTTCATAACCTGCGGAGCCATTTGGATTATGACAAAATGCTCCAAAGTCACCCAGCATTACATTTGCATTATTTGCATCCAACGTTAGCGTATTTTGTGCAAACAACTGAGGGCTCATTAAGAAGATTAGGCGTGACACGAGCACTATTTTCATGAGTTCAATATATTAATGAAGTTACTTTTTTTTATTGACAATCCTGATATTCGATTATTGATTTTTATTTTGAATTTGGGGGGACGAGCCGAGCCCGTCCCGTGCGGGATTAATAAATAATTATTTTTTGCGTGCGTGCTTCATCTCCTGATTTGATGTGCACAAAATAAATTCCGCTTTCAAGATTTAGATTTAAATCACGTGATTCTGTCAATTCAAATTCTTGCATTACTAAATCACCTGTGACAGAATAAATAGAAATTGAAACGGGTTTTGAAATTTGAATTTTGAAATTTCCGCTTGATGGATTTGGGAAAATGCTTAGTTCCAAAGGTGTGTTTTGATCAATAGTTTCAAGGAAAATTTCATTGCACGGAAAAATGGTGGTGTTGTAAAAATTCTGAACATGGTCAGCCGTAAATAAAAGTTCGTTTACGTTTTCAAGTGCGTTGCCTGCTTCTTGATTAAATACAAATGCAAAATCAAAACACAAAGAAGCGTCAGTATCTAAATCATACGCCATTGATGAGATAATTATTCTCCTGTCTCCGAGAGGATTGCCTTCTGTGAATTCGTTCCATCCAGTTTCTGAAAACGGATTGCCTGAATAAGCAAAACTTGTGGGTGTTGTTCCGTCATTCAGAAACAAACTACCGTTCCACGTTGCGCTCATGAAAGTATAATAATACCAGAATAGAATTTGGCGCGGATGGAACATCCAGATCCGCTATTGAAATAAGTAATGGACCCGGCGCCTTCATTTAGCATCTTGGCGCCAAAGGCAGGCGGGTTTGTTCCGTAGCCGGGCTGTCCACCAGAACCAGGATCCGTTGATGATCCGTTATAGCCATAGGCAAGACTTCGAATAGAATCAGATGCAATATAGTCATCTGTTGCGTTGCCAATATCCGGAGCCATAAAAAGTCCAAACCTAAAATCTACATAATTGGTATCTCTTCTATTAAACACTTTTGCATTTAAAAAAGTAGTGTTGTTGATTTCAGGATCAGTTGAAATGTACTGATAAAATAATGCGTGCACTTCAATTCCAAAAGCAGTTCCACCTGTATTCATGTGTGGTTGGGCTTCATCATTCATGATAATATAAATAGCCATGTCACCTTGAAAGTAAGGATAGTCGCCATCCAAAGGATTATAAATTTGATCACCGTTTGCATCTAAATAGGGTGCAAGTTGAGCAGCAATTCCATCTGCTGTGTTTCCGTTGCCGGGCCATTCTGAGATTGCGGCATCAGGTACATAACCTGTAGCTGTATAATTGGCTATATGATAATTAACCTGCTCACGTGTTATTCTCCACATTGAATTGCCATAATCCAAAATATAATCTGCCGAATTGTAATCATTTGATATTGGACCGGGAAATAAATCATGCCCTGAGTATCCGGCGCAGGCGGCGTGCAGCGTGCTGTCTGTTTCTAAGCCCGTCATCCAAAATGACATAGCATATGTGGTATGATTGCCACTGCCTTTTGGAATTTCATAACCAGCGTTTGAATTCATGAGATCATTAAAAAAAGTACCGTAGTTGCTGAGTGATGCATTGACATTGTTGGCATCTAATTGCATTTGTGTTTGTGAATGACTTGTTACACTCAGAAGAAGGACGGTGATTAAAAAAGTTGCTTTCATACCTTTGGTTTGAACTAAATTAAGAAGGTGTTAAATGCAAGAAGGTTTTTAATTTGACGGATAAATTGATTTTTATACTACTCAGCCGCGCCCCGGATAGCAGCGGCAGCTTGTAAAGTTTTTTCAACTTTACAACTACAGCGGAGAGCCGGTTAAGGCGCCCAAGTGACATACTTCAGTTAAGCATGCACAGATTAAAAACATATATCAAACTAAATTCTAAATTTGCATCAAACTAAAAATCACAAAAAATGAAAGGATATATTTTTCCAGGTCAGGGTGCGCAGTTTGTAGGAATGGGGAAGGACCTTTACGATAATTCACCGCTTGCAAAAGACTTGTTTGAAAAAGCAAATGAAATTTTAGGTTTTCGGATTACGGATATTATGTTTTCAGGAACCGATGAAGATTTGAAACAAACTAAAGTAACTCAGCCAGCAATCTTTTTGCATTCAGTAATTCTTGCAAAAGTATTGGGAGAAAATTTTAAACCGCAAATGGTTGCGGGTCACTCTTTGGGTGAACTTTCTGCTTTGGTAGCAAATGGTGTTTTGCAATTTGAAGATGGCCTTAAATTGGTTTCAAAACGTGCGCTTGCTATGCAAAAAGCATGTGAGGCAGTACCGTCAACGATGGCAGCTATTTTAGGTTTGGAAGATGAAGTGATTGAAAAAATTTGTGCTACGATTGATGGAGTGGTGGTGCCTGCAAATTATAATTCACCCGGACAATTAGTAATTTCTGGATCCATTCCGGCAGTAGAAGCAGCTTGTGCAAAATTGACAGAAGCGGGTGCAAAACGTGCAATGATTTTACCGGTTGGTGGAGCATTCCACTCCCCTTTAATGGAGCCGGCGCGCGAAGAATTGGCAGCAGCAATTGAAGCAACTCATTTTGCAAATCCAACCTGTCCGGTTTATCAAAACGTGAATGCAAAAGCGGTAACTGATCCGGCTGAAATAAAAGAATTTAGTGATGCAATTAACTGCACCGGTAAAATGGACTCAAATCATGAATCAGATGATTGCAGACGGATGCACATCGGTTGTAGAAGTTGGTCCGGGAAAAGTATTGCAGGGATTGTTTAAAAAAGTAGATCGCGCATTTCCAACGGAGAGTGCGGTGATGTAAAAAAATATCGCAGGGGACGGGCTCGCCCCGTCCTTTTTTGTTGATGGGTTTGCGGTTTTTGGTTGATTGGTTGAAAGGTTTTTGGTTGATGGGTTGCGCGTTTTTTGTTGACAGGATGATGGTTTTTTTGTTGATGGTTTTGCGGTTTTTTTGTTGATGGGTTTTTTGTTGATGGGTTGATAGTTTTTTTGTGGATGAATTGATTTCCACGTTTCATAGCATAATTTTGTAGGGGCGAGGTTGCTGAGCGAATTTGAAGCATCATTCGCCTTTTTTTTGTGCTGGTGCCTGCAACGATTTACTTCATTTTTTCTTCGCGGGCGCTACATGAAATAAAATATAACACAACCTTAATCGTCTTCAACGTATTCAGTATTAACTTTAAACTAAAATCAAAATCATGCAAACCATTTTAGGCGCTAACGGAACCATTGGTTCATTGCTTGCGAAAGAATTAAATCAGTACACAAAAAATATTCGTCTGGTAAGTCGCAATCCAAAAAAAGTAAACGATACGGATGAACTTTTTCCGGCAGATTTGTCGGATGTCACGCATGTTGATAAAGCAGTTGCAGGTTCTGAGGTAGTTTACTTGATGGTTGGTTTTGATTATAAAACAAAAGTGTGGCAAGAGAAGTGGCCCAAGCTGATGCGTGCGACCATTGATGCGTGTATTAAACACCAGGCAAAATTGGTTTTCTTTGACAACGTGTACATGTACGATCCAAAATCAATTCCGCACATGACAGAAGATGCACCGCTGAATCCAACCAGTAAAAAAGGAATGGTGCGCAAAGAAATTGCAGATATGTTGATGAATGAAGTGCGCGCCGGAAAATTGAAAGGACTCATTGCGCGATCTGCTGATTTTTACGGACCAAAAAATGAAAAAAGTTTTTTGATTGAAGTGGTGTATAAAAATTACCTCAAAAAGAAAAAAGCAAATTGGTTTATGGATCATTCTGTCAAACATTCGTTCACGTATACACCAGATGCTGCTAAAGCAACTGCGCTGCTTGGTAACACAGATGATGCCTACAATCAGGTTTGGCATTTACCAACTGATCCAAACGCATTAACCGGCAAACAAATGATTGAACTTTTTGCAAAAGAAATGAAGGTTGAACCAAAATTTTCAGTGATGCCCATGTACATGCTGAAATTTGCTGGAATTTTTATTCCACTTTTACGTGAGATGCCGGAGATGATGTATCAGTATGATCGCACGTATATTTTTGACTCATCCAAATTTGATAAGCGATTTAGTTTTAAAACAACAACGTATCAAGAAGGGGTGAAGGCTATTGTTGCGAGTGGGGAATAAGTTTGAACGATGTTGCTTCGACTACGCTCAGCAACCGGTTTAAATGAGCCAGATCCAAGTAGAAACTTGTTCTATACAGAGCTGCGGTCACTGAGCGGAGCCGAAGTGACCAAAGCGTATTGGATTCTCCGTTTTTTGAATTTGTAATTTTCCTTTCCCCTTTGTACCTTTCAAGGGAATATGAAAAATCTTCTTCTCCTTTTTGGAATTTTGACATTTGAATTTGTAATTTTCTCACAACCAATTCCTCAATTTGGCCCTGAAAAAAAAGTGACCATTACGGGACTTACTCACGACGCCATGGAAGTTTTTATTTCGGCCGATGAGCAAACACTTTTTTTTAATTCGCTGAACTCGGGTGGTAATACAAATCTCTACTATGCAACGCGTGTTGATGATACAACCTTTACTTATGTTGGACTTGTTGGCAATACCTATGACCCGTCCATAGACCATTTAGATGGAGTTCCTTCCTTAGATGTGAACGACCGATTTTTTTGGGTATCGCTGCGCGATTATCCAACCATTTATGAAAATCTTCTGAACTCAGATTATAGTGGAGGAAGTGTCACAAGCATCAAACATACCTATGGAGATTTTAATGTTTACTTACCCGGCTGGTTGATTATGGATGCTGCTGTTAGTTATGATGGAGATTTGCTTTATTATGTGAACGCTTATTTTAATTCGTGTCCATTTGGAATGCCTTGTGACGCACTGATAGGTGTTGCTGAAAAAGTAGATGACACCACCTTTAATAAATTACCAAATACAGATGGTGTTTTTTCAAATGTGAATGATCCGAATTACATTGTGTATGCACCGCAAGTTACCGTGGATGGAAAGGAGCTTTATTTTACGCGCATTCTGGACGGAACTATAAATTCAGAACTTTGCGTTTCAGTGAGAGAAGATATTGCTGATACCTTTAGTTTGCCAACGGTAATTTATTCAAATGATGGTTTTGTTCCGGAAGCTATCTCGGTAACTAATGATAAATCAAAAATATATTATCATCAGAAAAATAGTTTAGGCGTATTTGAAGTGTATATGCGTTATCGCACTGCAACTTTAAATATGAATGAAGATCAAAAAGGAAACTTGATTGTATTTCCAAATCCAACGGCTGATCTTTTGCAGCTTCAATTGCCACAACCGCAATCAAATTTTACTGTGAAGATTTTTTCAACGACAGGACAGTGCTGTTTGGTTTTTCAGAACGAAACAACATTCAGTGTCGCCGGTTTACCCGCGGGCATGTATGTTGCAGAATTGGAAACTGAAAGTGGAATTTTCAGAACAACGTTTGAAAAAAAATAGTCGACGTTTGGTGATCCGGCAATAAAATTCACTCTTCTAAATCGAGTTAAAGAGTGGAGCCCCCTCAATATTTGCGAATGTTTTGTGAGTCTGAAATTATTTTATCTTTGGATGACCTCAAATTCATATGCAAAATTTTAAACCAATCGGACCAATAGAATACGGTGCAGGTTTTATTGAACTCAAACAAGAAGGCTATTTTTTGTTCGTATGAAAGATAACTCTGTTTCAACTGTTGAAACAGTTATGGAGTCACAAAAAATGATGGTTGAAATGTTGCCTGAAGGACCCATTTTTATTTTGGTGAATTCTGGTTTGAATTCTACCTCGGATGATGATATTTACGATTACATCAACAAATCAGATTTCAAAAAACGGGTGAAAGCGCAAGCCATTATTGTGCATGATTTAGCAACGCGTTTAATGGGAAATATTTTTTTACGTTTTGTCAAAGGTGAACGCGCCATCAAAATTTTTTCAACGCAGAACGATGCTGAAAAATGGTTGTTTGAACGCATGGCAAATGGCGTGGATGAAAACGGCGCAAAGTCAAAACGATTGATGTTGGTTTAGTCCGATCTTTTATTCTTAAACTTGATTGTATCGGTCACTGTATTGTTGAACCAACTCGCGATATTTTTGCGCTTTGGCAGCATCAAATTTGTCCAGAATTCTTCCATGTTCATCTTGTCCGATAATGCATGCCCAGTAGGATTCAATCGTTCCCCATTCGGTAACTTTATAATTATCACGCGCAAGAATGGTTTCAAAATTTACTTTTTGACCGCTTGCATCTTTTTCAAACATCATAGCTGCTTTTATACGCGCATAATTTTCAAGTGTACAAGGTTCCGCACCGCCAGAAAGTTCTGCAAGACAGCGTTGATATTCTGGCATAAAAACTTGCTGAATAGCCATGGCATGTTGAGCATTCATCATCATCGCAGTCCAGCCTGATTTTGCTTTTTCCCAATCTTCATTTGATACACCATTTTCACTTGCAATCTGGGCATGACGATCAGTTTCTTCAGGTTGCGTTTTAGACATGAGCGCACACAATTTTGCATATTGTGTTAATGACACTCCGGCAATTGGTTCAAATTGTGACATAGTTTTTTTAGTTTATGATGATACGTTCAGTGTGGATAGCATTGTCTGATACAACGCGGACTAAATACATTCCTGGTGGAACATCTGTGAGTGAAATATTTTTTTCTAGATAACCTTCGGGATTATTTTCAGAAATCGTTTCAAGATAAACCAACGCGCCCAATTCATTGTACACTGTAATTTCTATCTGATCACCAGTAAAATGATCCAGGACTAAACTGAAATCACCTTGATTTGGATTTGGATAAACAGTAAATGCAGGTGCTACAGAAGTTGCATCATCAACGCTCAATGAATATCCAACGGTGAACGAAAATTTTGAATAGTGTCCAAAGTCCGGATCGAAAGTATAGATGGTAGAACCACCTACTTTGCGAAGTCTTAAGAATCCGGAAGTTTCTCCTTCTCCGCCATCTGAAACGGGAATTGCAGAATACCAGAATGAAATTCCATCGTGATCTGTATCTGTAATTTCAAGCGTATAACATCCCGGATCCAAATACATGGTGTCTTTATATTCTGTCGTATTGGTTAAAGTTGTGCGTGAAAAAATAATATTTCCATCTTGATCTTTCAGCATCAAATCATTTTCGATTGACTTGTTGTTTGTTTTGAACCAGATATAAAATGGATCTGAAATTGTTGCCGTGGGCTCAAATGAAACGGTATACACATCGTTGTTACTGTATTCATCAAATTGCCCGTTGGCTTTGTAAATTCTTGCCGAGAAGGTGGTCATACCTTGATAGTCATACCACCATTCTGGTTCAACCGGAATTTCAATCATCTCTTCTTCTAAAAATTCAAGGTTACCGGTCCAGTGATACGTAACTACATTGTCAAATTCTCCAACCCAAACATTAATTTCTGCACTTGTTAATGTGGTTGATCCTGTGTTTCTGATAATGATTCTTGGATTTTGACAGGTTGGATTAAACTTGCTGTAATACTTCCAGTCGTTTGGATTTAATACATCTACAATCGCTGCGTCCAATGAAAAATTTGGAGCACCATAGGTAATCAAATGCATACTCATGACATAATTTCCATTGCCTTGTGCCGGATCAGAAACAGGTACATCTTCAATATCATAATCAATACTTGTTGTTGCACCGGAGGTAACAAAAGGCGTGATGTCAAATTCGTAATCGGTTACTTTATCTCCCGGGCACCAGCCTTCACGTGCATACGGCCAGGTTCCGCCCTGCCCGATATTTGGATTATCTCCGCACTCAGTATCTTGCCAAATTTCCCATAAAAAACGTGAGGTACCATCAATTAAAATTTCATGTTCACGTCCTGCACCATTTCCCCACTCACAACAATTGTTAGAACCGTTGTGACCATGTCCTGTAATACGTGTACGTAGTTTATACATGTCACCCGCCGGATCAAGATTCACCGTTTGCGCAGAAAGATTGATGTCATTATCTAAACCCGAGTAAGAGTAGCTTTGTAAGCCATCCCAAAGTTGTTCAACACCTAATACGTCGCGCGGAGGAGTTCCAACGACAAAAACAAATTTTACATCAATCAACTCTTGCGTGTTGTGTGCGCCAAAATCAACATCGTCCATTAAGAGCGATTGATAATCTGTGACATCATAAACGTATGTAAATCCATTTGGTCCCAAATCAAAACCAATTCCATAAGGTGTAATGTATCTTCCAATTTCAAACGGAATAATAATTTCATACGGCTCTTCGTAGTAAGTGAGTATTGAATTTGTCAATGTTGCATTTGCAGCATGAAAAGTAGAATCTATTTTTACACCCAAATGATTGTAGAGATACGAATAGCCTTGAGCCCATTTATTTTGAATGGATGCAATGGTAAATTTTCTGCCATCAACCTGATATTCCAAAATATCAATTGGAGAAACAAGTGTAGAATCTAAAACTAAAACGGAGTCAAGTTGGCTTGTATAAGTTCCTTGAACAAAAATAATATTAGGTCTGAGTGTAGAAATTGTAAGACCAGTTTGTGCATTATCATTGTGTTGAATCATTCCTGGTTCAGTGGTCATAGCATGATGATTATTGCCAGATTTATCAAGCACGGATGCATCATTGTCAAAATCATAATACAAAACCAGATTTGCATAATTTGGATGCGCCGGCGTAATTTTTTGATTCATCCAATTTGCAATTTCTGTTGCTGAAATTTCTGTATTCCAAACCGTGAACTCATCAATTTTTCCTGCCCAAAAATTAGTTCCACTTGCTGAATTTCCAATTCTGAATTTGTTGACAATTCCGGCTTCTAAATTTTTTCCAGTACCCGAATGCCAGAGAATTCCATCTCTATAAATTTCCATTGTTCCGTCGGTAGCATTTTTGGTGAAAGCCCAATAATGCCATTGATCTTCATAGTCAATGGTGGCTGCCGCTTTTTCAATTCGATCATAACCAGCACCCGTTCCTTCATCCCAATAGATACTACCATTTGACCATGGGAAGTGAATATTCATGATGCGATTATCCAAGCTGTCATAGGTTTCCATGATGGATGTGTTTGCAGGTAAAAAATTTGGATCGCCATTTGCCCAAAATGTAATCGTCAGCTGATCTTGAAAATCGTAGTTTGTCAAATTAACATCTGCCCATTCACCGGCTTCAATATTCAGATAGCCTAAACGCTCATTCGTGTAGACAACAGAATTATTGGAGGTCACACTGGCGTTCAATTCTGTATTCATTCCACCGCTCACTTGATTCTCAAAAGAAATATCCATCAGAATTGAAGAAGTTCCATCATAATTAAATGGATAGGTGAGATTAATAGTTTGAATTCCGGTTGCGGTAAAACTTGTATTCATATCATAAACCTTAGTCCATCCTGTTTCATCAAATGCTATTAAATCAGTAGCTGAAGTATGTTTCATTTTGATGATCAGATGCCCCATGCTGCTTCCATTGGCGCTGAGATCAAATCGAAGTTTTGAAATTTCACCTGCAACAATTGAAGCTGCTGAAATTTCTGTTGCGGTCCATAAAATTTGTGAATGTTGTGTTGCATTGGATGCACCAAATGGATAGGGTGTTGTTCCTGTCCCGCTTCCGATTGCATGATCATTGTCTACCTCTGAACTGTAAGTGATAAATTTTTGATAGTTCTGATGATAGTCGTAATACGCATTATTTACATACGGAATAGAAACCGGACTTTCACCATTTACCAGATAGTGTGCTGAATTCACCGCAACACTATCAAACTGACCTGTGTGATCCCAGATTTGTGAATAGGTAAGATAATCCCACTCACCACAATTGTAGCTATCCCAGGTTGTCAAGGCATCACATTTTAAATTGTAATACATCAACACTTTTTCAAATTCCATTCCCTGCAACTCTGGTGGAAAACTAAAAATGGCACGACGGGTTGTAATTGAATCGTAGGTAAAAGTTTGTACCGTAATTGTGTCTTGACTTTTTGCAGTAGAGGTCACCAAAACAAAAAGAACAAAAAGCGGAACAAGTTTTAGAAATTTCATGGTAAGAATATTTGCAACTAAAGATATCGAAAAAATATCGGCACCTCAGATTTACAATCTTCTACACTTGGAATCTTAACTCGATTGAGGAGGATTTAATCCACTTACTTTTGAAAGCGGATTAGCTGTATCATAAATACAACCCACGCAAGAATCATCAGCAGTCCTCCAATCGGCACCAGATAAACTAAAGGTTTTAGAACGGGAACTTGTTCATGAAAACAATAGAGATAAATACAGCCTGAAAAGAGTTTAACGCCTGCAATGGTTAACCAGGTAAACCAACGAAGGCTAAAAACAAATTTATCTTTGATGGCGCCTAAAATGAGAAGAGAAAATCCTGCATAAAATTGATAGCGCACACCTTTTTCAAAACTTTCAATCAAATCTGCAGATAAAATTGATTCCAATCCATGCGCTGCCATTGCACCTAAAATAATTGCAGTACAAATTGTAAAAGCGGCAATAATCAGAATTGGTTTTGACATGAATCAAAGGTAGATTTTTTATCTCATTGAAATAAAGAAAATGTAATTCCAAGGAGTAAATTAATTTATGCAAAGGTACCTTTGTGTAACTTCTTTTACTTTGTGCAACTTGGTGTAATAGCTATGTCACAGAGCTCACAAAGAATCTCAAAGGTTCACAAAGAGAATGATTCTAAAAAAAAACGTCCCGACAAGGTCGAGACGTTTTAATGGGGTTAGTTATGAGTTTCTTTTATTTTGAGTTGATGTATTTTTCCAATTCTTCTTTGTCTGAACTGAAAGAAAATACTTCCATCAACTGAAAGTAATCTGATTTGTTTGAGCAGTTGTCATAAGCAGCTTTTGCAAAGGTTAACTGATCTGCAGGGAAAGAGAACATTTCCATAATTTCACGAATCTGGGCAACGCTCATACATTTATTTTTTGACGCCATGTTTGCAACACGTAATTGATCTTCAGGAAATGATTCAGCATCAATTGCTTTTTTCATTGCTGCAAAATCTCCATCAGTCATTGCGCAATTTCCATAATTGTAGTTTGTTGTTCCAGTGCTGGTGTTTCCAGTTGTGCCTGAATTTGTAGTAGTTGTAGTAGTACCTGTTGTTCCAGTTGTTCCATTTCCGGTTGTGTTAATGGTAACGGTCATATCAGGATCTGCATACATGTTAGTTCCACCAGTTGTTGTTGTCGTCGTTGTTGTCGTCGTTTCTTCATAATAAGTTGTCGTACCGTTTCCACCAGTTGTTGTAGAAGAGTTTGATTGTGTTGTGGTAGTGGTTCCAGTTCCGCCAACAGTTGTTGATGTGTTCATTGTTTCTGTTGTCGTTCCTGTTCCTGTTGTGTTCATGTTAATACCCATGCCTGTTTCAGAAACATTGATATTAATATTAACACCTTCAGTTGTTCCTGTACCTGTTCCCGTTGTTCCAACGGTGGTAGTCGTTGTTGTAGTACCTGTCGATCCGGTTGTACCAGTTGTTCCAACATTTGTCGTTACGCCTGTTGTTCCAGTTGTCCCTGTAGTTCCAACAGTGGTGGTGGTTCCTGTTGTTCCTACAGTTGTAGTTGTACCTGTAGTTCCAACGGTTCCAGTAGTGCCTGTTGTTCCAACAGTTGTAGTTGTGCCAGTTGTTCCTGTATTTGTTGAAGTTGTTGTTCCGGTTTGTGTGCCGGTAGGCGAATAAACGATTACCGTTTGTCCGCTGGTTGATGGAGCACTTACTAAAGGTGTTTCAGAAAAATAACGCAATTTGTATTTTCCTTTTTTACCCGTAATCTGATAGGTGATAAGCGTATCCATTTTTACCGGAATGTTTTTTTCCAGTTCAAAGCTGTTGTTGCCAGAGATGATTTTGCAACCGTACCATGGACTGTTTAATCCTGTAACTTTTACATTGGTTTCGGCTTGCTGATTTTGTCTGACGCCGTTCAGAACCACATAAAATTTTTCGCCGGTGTTGGAGTAGAATACTACTTCGCCGGTTTTTTGAGAGATTGCGTTAATCCCAGTTGCAATTAATAAAAGGAGTAATAAATTCTTCATAGTGTATCGATTTAAATATTGTTTCGTGTTCTGCTTGGCAACCTTTGTGCCAATATTTTTAATTAAGAAATATTTAACAGATTCTCTGCGTTAGCTCGTGCGGCATCGGTTACTTTTTCTCCACTGATCATTTTGGCAAGTTCTGTAATCCGATCTTTTTTACTGAGTTTTTTAACCAGGGTGATTGTCTTATTGCTTTGAATTTCTTTGGCAACATGTAAATGTACCTTACCTCGTGCAGCAACTTGCGGAAGATGCGTAATGACAATGATCTGGATGTTTTTGCCCATGCGTACAAATTCCGTCGCCATTTTAGATGCAACTTCACCTGAAACTCCCGTATCAATTTCATCAAATACCAATGAAGGAAGATTTTTGGTTTCAGAAAGAGTAGAAAGGATAGCCAACATCAATCGGGACAATTCACCGCCCGACGCAATTTTCTTCAAAGGTAAAAACTGCCCCCCGCGATTGGTCTTGAACAAAAAATCAATTCCGTCAAGTCCATGCGGACCAATTTCTTTTTGTTCACTCAGTTCAATTTGCAACTCAGCATCCGGCATCGATAAATTTATCAGAATTGCGCGTATTGTTTTTTCCAATGCCGCTGATTCTATTTTTCGTTTTGCAGAAAGTTTGGACGCTTCTTTTCTTAATTCATCATGAAGTTTTCCAATTTCTTTTTCAGTTTGAATCACTGCATTTTCTACAGATTCTATTTCTGTCAATTCATGTTCAAGCTTTTGCTGAATTTCAATTAAAGCCTCAACGCTTTGCACATTGTGCTTGTAAGAAAGTGAGTTGTATAAATCAATTTTATCTTTAATCAGTTGTGAATCTTCCTGACTGAAATCAAGCGTTTCTGTTTTCGATCGCAAGTCATTATCAATATCTGAAAGTTCAATCTGAACACTTTTTAAGCGACTTTGTAAATCTGAAAAAGTCGCATCGAGTTCTTTTAATTCATCTAGCAGGTGAACCAAGTTCCGAAGCAAGGATACTGGGTTTTTTTCTTCCAGATCAAGAATCGAAATTGTATTTTTTAAAGTATCCGAAATTTTTTCGGCGTTTTGAATGCGTGAAAATTGACTTTGAATTTTTGCCAGATCTATCTTCTCTAGTTTTGCTTCAATGAGTTCATTTAACAAGAATGATTTGTAGTCACGTTCTTTTCTGTTTCTTGCCTCAGTGTCTTTTAAGATCTCCAATTGATTTAAAAGCTCACGGTATGTTTTATATTTTTTGCGATAATCAGCAATGTCGTTTTGAATTCCTGCAAAATAATCCAGTACATCAAATTGAAAACTTGTATCAAAAAGTGAAAGCGTTTCGTGTTGTGAATGGACTGAAATTAATTTTTCACCCAATTCTTTTAGTGTCTGTAATTGTACCGGTGAATCATTTATAAAACAGCGTGATTTGCCAGCGCTCGTAAATTCGCGGCGAATAATACACTGTGCATCATAATCCAATTCGTGTGCGTGAAAGAAAGATTCGAGTTTCAGTTTTGAAAGATCGAACGTTGCTTCCAGAAAGCATTTGTTTTCGGACTGTTTCAGTACCCCTGAATCAGAACGTTCACCTAAAAGTAAGTTGAGTGCTTTGAGTAATATTGATTTTCCAGCGCCCGTTTCACCTGTTATTACGGTGAAACCTTTTTCAAATGTCAGATCGACATTTTCAATCAACGCATAATTAGAAACTTCCAGCCGGCATAACATGCCACTAATTTAGTATTTCCTGATATTTTGAGGAATTAGTTGGGTCTAATTTTTTCAGAACATTGATAGCCGCGTTTTTTTCCGTGATCTCAGCCTGAGAGAAAAGATTTACCAGTTCATCACTTTTGCTGGTTAAGAATATTTGAAGATTTAATGAGCCCGGTCTTGCGCGTTGTACTTTATCCAATAACTGTAAGCTTTCAAGCACGGCTTTGCGGCCGCCAACCATGTCGTCATACATGATGTCAAAACCTAATCTATGATAGTTGTAATAAGTGATTCTTATAGGTTCAAAAACAGATTGAATGGCATTATCAACCATCCAGTAGCGGTTGTTTTTCTTTCCCGCCGAAGCTGACCAACCCGGATCGCCTGAATTTTTTGCATTGGCTGAAATAGTCTGAGCCTTGTTGAAATATTTTGTTCCGCCTTTCAATTCAAAGCTATCATAGTCATACGCAATAATCATATAAGCATAGAATGCAAGAATAGAAGACAGGTTGTCACGGTATTGATCGATCGAAAAAAGAATGGCTGTATTTCTAAGATAATTAAAGGAGATATCCTGATCTTCAAAATTGAAAAGAACAGTGTTGTATCCAGAATTATAAACCGGACGAGATGATTGAATTTGCATTTTCCCGTTGAAAGTGCTTTGCGATGGCATTTCACTTATGGTGATCATCAGGTTGCAATTGATTCTTTCTTCGATTTCAAAAACATCCGTTGTCCATCGTGTATTATTCATGAAGTCATAAATTGAAGCTTCAAGTTCAGTCATGATCTCTTTTTCAACAGGACCTACCTGAAGTCCGGGTGCTGCCTGAACAGTTATTTGGCAGTTCAGTTCCTGCGAAAAAAGGTTTCCTGCAAAAAGCACAACGATTAAAAGACTGAAGATTCTTTTCATGGCAAATCAAATTCAATTTGGTCCAAAAGGTTGTTCATCAAAACAACTTTCTGATCTAACTCAAAACTAGTTATTTTATTGTTTGGTTTGATGAAAGATACTTTATTGGTATCGTGTCCAAAACCAGCCCCACTATCTCTGAGCGAGTTTAAAACCAACAGGTCTAAATTTTTATTGATCAATTTTTTTTTGCCATTCTCCAGTTCATTTTCAGTTTCAAGCGCAAAACCTACCAGATATTGATTGCGTTTATTTTGTCCGGCCCATTTTAAGATGTCAGGGTTTTTGACTAGGTTTAATTGAAGTGATTCGTCTTTCTTTTTGATTTTTTCCGGTGCACTTTGTTCCGGTCTGTAATCCGCAACAGCCGCTGAAAATATTCCTACTTCAGCTGCTTCCCAGTTTTTTTGAACTGCCTCCATCATCTCATTCGCTGAGGTAACCGACACGACATTAACTTTTGGATTTTTGGTACGTTGATGGGTTGGCCCAGTCACCAGTGTTACAATAGCTCCCCGGTCTGCACAGGCATCTGCCAGAATAACACCCGTTTTTCCACTGGAATGATTTCCAATAAAACGAACCGGATCAATTGCTTCATAAGTAGGGCCGCCGGTGATGATTATTTTTTTACCTCTGAGTTTAGAGGGCTTGTTGAAATGCTCATCAATTAAAGCTGCAATGACTTCAGGTTCTTCCATTCGTCCTTTGCCTTCTAATCCGCTGGCTAATTCGCCAGATTGGGGTTCAATGACGTGAATATTTTTGGAGCGCAGTTTTGTAAGATTTTCTTGAGTTGAGAAATGTTGAAACATATCCAGATCCATGGCCGGTGCAATCCAGACCGGACATTTTGAACTCAAATAAACAGCCATTAAAAGATTGTCGCATGTGCCCGATACCATTTTGGAAAGCGTGTTTGCAGATGCCGGAGCAATAATGAATAAATCACCCCATAGCCCAAGTTCAACATGATTTTCCCACTCCCCTTCAAAACCATTCTGGTCTGATTTTTTCAGAAAATCAACCGCAACGGAATTTTTACTCAGCGTAGCTAGAGTAAGCGGCGTGATAAATTCTTTGGCAGAATCGGTCATCACAACACGAACCTGAGCGCCAAGCTTAATCAATTCACGAACTAAAAGTGCAGATTTATAGGCAGCTATGCTACCGGTAACACCAACCAGGATTTTTTTTCCTGTCAGCATATGGTCTTATTTATCCCCTGAAGCAGCGCTTTCAGAAGCGTCTCTTACGTAAACTTTATCTTCAAGATATTCCTGAATCGCAATAGATACAGGCTTTGGAAGGCTTTCGTAGAATTTTGAAATCTCAATTTGCTCACGATTTTCAAAGATCTCTTCCAGATTATCTGTGGTAGAAGCAAATTCAGCCAATTTTTTAGTGAGTTCTTCACGCATTTCAGCACTGATCTGATTACTTCTTTTTGCAATAGCATTAAGTGATTTATAAATATTACCAGTTTTACCAGCGATATCTTCCAAATCTCTTGTTACTGTTGTTCTTTCAGCACTTGTATTTTTGTAGTTCAGACTCATAATTTTTACTTTATTGACTCGATTTTTCTGAGAAGGATTCAATTTCTTTTTCTGTTTTTACCTTGATTAGCTCAAGTTCTTTCAGCTTCTCCGACTCAGGAAATTCGGCTGCAAATTTACGATAACTTTTCAATGTTTCATTCAATCGCTCTAATTTTTTAGTGCTGATGCTATTCATGGCCAGATTGTAATTGCTCATTACCAGCAAATAAAGGATTTCTTCTTTGTATACAGATTCAGGAAATTTCTCCAGGGTAGAGTTCAAAGCTACTACCGCTGCTTTATAGTTTTCGGTTTTGTAATAGAGTTTTGCGTATTCAAATTGTTTCATTTCAAGTTTTGCACGCAAGTCGTCCATAATCACATTGCATGTGTCTACTAACTTGCTGTTTGGGAACATGTCAATGAAAACCTGAATTCCGTCAAGCGCATTGTAGGTCTCAGTCTGATCAAGACTGTATTCTGGCGAGTTTTGAACCGAGCACATAGCAGAAAGAAACAAAGCTTCTTCACAATAAACGCTCCGTGGGTATTGTCTTACAAATCTGCCAAAATAATAACCGGCCAGATAATAATCTTCCATCTTATAATTGGCCATACAATAATAGAAGTAGAGCTTTTCACCTTCTGGAGTCAATTTGTAATGCGGAATCACCTCCTCTAACAGAACAATCGCTTTTATATAGTCACCGGCTTCATAATAAGCGAGACCTTTGTTTTTTTTGAGTTCGTTGTCATTGCTCTTAAGCACCTTGTTGTATTCAGAGCACGAAGTGAATACTGTGAATATCAGCGTTAAAAGCAAGAATTGAACAAGTGAAGCGGTTTTTTTCATAAAATCTTACGACGGACAAAGATAAGCCTTGATTTGTTAAAATTTGACAAATTCAAAATTAGCAGAACGGTAAAATGTGGATAAAATTTCATCACTTCAGCATTAAATCCCGATTTTCATAATAATTTCGCATATTAGAACCATGCCCTATGCTGGTTAAAATTTAAATTATGGCGTTAGATATATTTGAAAAAATCAGAGCCAATCGCGGACCAATTGGTCAACATGCGAAAGGCGTACACGGTTATTTTACCTTCCCTAAATTAGAAGGTGAATTGGGACGAAAAATGACGTTCCGTGGAAAAGAATGTTTGGTGTGGAGCATCAACAACTATTTAGGATTAGCAAATCATCCTGAGGTGCGTAAGGCAGATGCTGATTCAGCTGCGAAGTGGGGAATGGCTTATCCAATGGGTGCACGTATGATGACTGGTCAGACTTCAGAGCATGAAGCTTTGGAAGCTGAGTTGTCAGACTTCGTTGGAAAAGAAGATACCATTTTGGTGAACTTCGGATATCAGGGGATGTTGTCTGCGATTGATGCTTTGGTAGATCGTAAAGATGTTATTGTTTATGACAGCGAATCACATGCTTGCATTATTGATGGTGTTCGTCTGCATGCAGGTAAACGTTTCGTTTTCCAACACAATGACATGGCTAGTTTTGATAAACAAATGGAGCGTGCTACTAAATTGGCTGAAGAAACTGGTGGTGGAATTTTAGTTATCACTGAAGGTGTTTTCGGAATGGCAGGAGATCAGGGAAAACTAGATGAGATTGTTGCTTTCCGCAAAAATGGAAAATACAAATTCAGATTGTTTGTTGATGATGCACACGGATTTGGTACAATGGGTAAAACCGGTGCCGGAACAGGTGAGGAGCAAGGTGTACAAGGAGAGATTGATATTCTTTTTGGAACCTTTGCAAAATCAATGGCGTCTATTGGAGCTTTCATTTCTTCAACTGAAGATGTTGTAGAATATCTGCGTTATAATATGCGTTCGCAAATGTTTGCAAAATCACTTCCAATGCCTTTGGTAGTTGGTGCACGTAAACGCCTTGAATTGCTTAGAACAAAACCAGAATTAAAAGACAGTCTTTGGAAAATTGCAAATGCTCTTCAGAAAGGTTTGAAGGAAGCTGGTTTTAATCTTGGAAGAACTAATACAATGGTTACTCCTGTTTTCTTGAGCGGTACATTGGCTGAAGCAACGAATCTGACATTTGATTTGCGTGAAAATCACGGAATTTTCTGTTCAATTGTAGTTTATCCGGTTATTCCTAAAGGTGTGATCATGTTGCGTATCATTCCAACAGCGGTTCATACTTTGGAAGATGTTCAATACACCATTGATACATTCAAAAAACTGAAAGAAGGTTTGGAAACTGGTAAATACCAATCTGAAAATCTTGCAAAAGTTGAAACCGATAAAGGATTCAAATTAGATAATATGTAAGAGTAAAACTCTGATTATTTGAAAGCCCGGATGAAAGTTCGGGCTTTTTTTTATCGGCTGCGCTATCGATGGATTTTGTGAGAAGAAATATGCCAGGCGCTTTTCGACCTTGGCAAAAAAAAGAGGCAACTCAAATGAGCAGCCTCTTTTCAAAAAGTTGAATTAAGCTTATTTTGTTTTTGCTACAGCAGCTTCACCTACTACAATCAATTCTGCTGGTTTCATATAACCAAGTGATTGATGAACCAGGTTTTCATCACTGCCTACAAAGTATAATGTTGGATAAGCGCGCAATGCATATTTAGTGCTCAGACGCGGACCATCAGCGTGTTTTTCCATGTCCATTTTGTAATTGATAAAATGCTCGTTGAAATATTTCCCAACGGCTTCATCTGTAAACGTATTTGCCGTCATCATTTTGCACGGACCACACCAGGCGGCGTAAGCATCCAGAAAAATGACTTTCTTTTCTTCTTTGGCTAAAGCAAGCGCTTCACTCCAGGTTCCCTGAAAAAATTTGATTCCAATTTCAGTTGCTTCCTGATTTTTGGAAAGATTTTCTCCGAAAAGTTTTGCGTTTGAAGCTAAAAGGCTTGAACCTATAAGGACAGCCAGTGTCAATGTGATTATTTTTTTCATCGGTTTTCGGTGTTTTGTATTTATAAGTGTTCGTAGAATAATAGTTACCTTTCAGCAAATTCTATTCCAATGTTTAAAGATATCGTTTTATTAGACGGTATTAGTGATGAATATTTACAATCCATTGAAAATTTTTTAGCGGAATGGGAATCCTATTCGCCCCTAATTTCGGTTTCGACCTCAGGTTCTACGGGCACTCCAAAAACGATTGAATTCAATAAGAAACAAGCAGAAGCATCAGCAAAATATACCGGCCGTTTCTTCGATTTCAAACCGGGTGATTTGGTCCTCTTAAATCTGTCACCCAATTTTGTTGCGGGTAAATTAATGTTGGTTAGAGCGCTGACACATGACATGAAGGTTGTGGTTGCTCCGTTGAGTTCAAATCCGCTTTTAAATGTGAAGGATTTTCCAAACAAAATAAAATTGGCCGCATTTGTTCCGCATCAGGTTGAAGAAATTTTATCACATGAAAATTCAAAACGACTTTTTAATGAAATTGAAAATGTAATTATTGGCGGTGCATCCATTTCTGAATCACTTGAAAAAAACATAGCCGCACAAAAAACAAAATCATTCGCCACGTTTGGAATGACTGAAACGTTGACCCATTTTGCATTGAGACCTATTGATGGTAAAACAGATTTTTATACCTGCTTACCCGGAATCACTATTTCACAGGATGATCGAAATTGTCTGGTTGTAAATCAAAATGAGATTTTATCAGAAGCCTTGATTACAAATGATATCATTGAATTGATTGATGAAACGCATTTTAGATGGAAGGGCCGTTTTGACAATGTGATCAATTCAGGGGGGGTAAAAATTATTCCAGAAGAAGATGAAAAATTAATAGAATCACTTTTTGGAAACACACGTTTTTATATCACGTCTAAATCCAATCACAAATTTGGTGAAGAGGTTGTTTTGGTTTTAGAAAGTGATCCATTGACTTCAACCGTTGAAAAAGAATATCTTCAAAAGATGGAATTGATGCTTCCAAAATACCATGCGCCTAGGTCTATTATTTTTCAGACGAAATTTGAAGAAACGGTAAGTGGGAAAATTAAGAGGAGAAAGTTTGATTGAGCTTACGTTTTGCAAGTTACAGCTAACAATCTAACTATGCCCAGCAGTCCTCCGGTGATACATCAATAATACCAGATCATAACTAAAATGTCCTGCAATGGCATGCCAGATGGTAAACTCTTTTGCTGCCCATCCGAGTAAGGCTATAAAAAAGGTTAGTCCGATTGCAAAATAATTAATTGGCATATTTTTGATAGAGAAATAACCGTGAATGGCCACAAAAAAAAATGCTGTGATCCAAATTCCAGCGTAAGGTTGAATCGCTCCCCTGAAAAAAACTTCTTCACCAAATCCTGCGCAGAATGAAAGAAAGAAGGCATGAAATCGCGTAATTTTCATGTTCGACAAAAGATTGCGATAGGTGGAAAGCGGCTTGTCAAAGTAGGGTAACTCAGTTACGTAAATGACCAGAATTCCGAACAAAATTCCAATGGATAAAAAAGTAGGAATAGAAAAAAGATCCCGCCAATCACATTTAAACAGCGCAAAAAAATCTTCTCCCGCCAAAAATAGAATCAGCCACGCAAGAATTGGAAAAATCAACAACGTGATTAATCCTAAGAACCAAAGGGAGGTGATTAGTTTGCGCATGCCTGGCAAAGATAGATTAGTTTAATGTTCGAAATTCAAATGGATAAAAATCGCAATTACAAAATTCAAAATACCAAACTTTAAAATAAGGAGAGAATTAGGCCATGATGGATAAACAAGCTTCAATTCTTGTTTTGAATTTTGACATTTGAATTTGCCCCGCAGGGACCGCCATGTGGGAATTTAAATTTCCCTGTGCATCGGCTTCAGCAAATCAATCACTGTTTTTACCGGACTGAAACAATCACTTTCGATTTCATAAAAGAGCGTAATCCACTTTTCCATACCACCGTTCCAAAGGCCCGGTTCTTCAACGTATTGAATGGGTTTACCCTGATGGGTTTTGTGAACGATAAAATATAAATCCTCGTTTTTGAAATTTTCCAGATTGAAATTTTTGCCTTCAACGTTTTTAATCGAACAAACAATTTCTACCGGATTAAAATGCGTGGATTTGATAATCATTCCTAATTGCTGCGGATCATTTGCTATTTGTGATTTCTCAACAATTTGTCTGCGCAGCTGACCTGTTGAATCAATTACCCAAAATGGTCCGCCGCCGGGTTGGCCTTCATTTTTAACCATACCGCAAATTCGAATTGGACGATTGAAAAAATCACGAATGAAATTTTGATCCCCAATTTTTTCAGTTGGAAAATGAAGTTGAAATTCAGAATTAAGTTGATTTATTTTTTCAGATTGATTCGAGCCAGTTTCAATTCCAGATAGGATTTCAAAAACACTTTCTCTGATTTTCAAAAGAACACCAGCTAAAGCTTTGCGTGTTGTAATGGAATGGAATGCGCTTTTTTGATGTTGAATATTATCAATGTTGCGGATAAAAACTAAATCTGAATCAATGGAGTTCAAATTGGCAAGCAGTGCGCCGTGACCAGCAGGACGAGTGATTGGTTTACCGTCCGATTCTGAAACAGGATTGAGATTTTCATCAAACGCAATGGCATCTGAAGCTGGATTCTGAACTGAAAATTCATGTTTAAAATCAATACCGGTGATTTCTTTCAAAATACGAACCGATTCGTGAATTTGTTTTTCGAAAACCTGATTGATGGTAAAGTGAAATTTTGATTTATCGCCTGAAATGGCAACACCTTGCAGAATATGTTCCTGAAATGGATTGACAATAAAATTACCATAACGATGAAATGGAATTAAACCTTTAGGCAGATTTCCAAAATTAAAACCGTTTTCAAAAAGAAGTAATTTCAAAAAGGCTTGAATATCCAGATTTCCCGATTCCAAATCATCCTTTATGTTTTGCGGCAACTTGTTGTAAAATGCAAAATTTTGCGCACTGTTGATGAGGTGCTCAACAAATTCGATGGTTTCATCTGATGGAGGATTTGAATTCAAAAAATTGAAAACAGTGTCAAACATTCTGGAGCCTGATCCACTTGCAGGAATAAAATAAGTAACCTGAATGGATTTGTTTTGATTTTCAAAAATGCGGATGAATTGTTTTTTTCTTCCTTGCTCCAGACTATTATTCCATTGTCAATTCGGCAAGAGCCCGCAAGATGCAGGTACGGATTGCCCTTTGCCAGTTTGGTTTTTTGTATGTCAACTTGATGATCCAACTGAATTTGTCTATATTAGATTTAATACGAAAATTAAAGGTAGAGGTTTCTTTTGGTTAAATTTGGATGGTGCGGGTTAAATCATATTACAATTATTGGCGCAACCGAGTTGACGCGCATGGTATTCATTCGCCATTTGTATTTGATTTTTATAATTCTGTCCTGCTCAAAGCGGATGAGGTAAATGATACTGCTCTAAAGCGCCTGATGCATCAACTGAAACGAGATCATAGAAAAATCACTGTAGAAGATTTTGGTGCTGGATCGCAAAAAGCAAATGGACCCGAACGAAAAATTTCAGGAATTGCCAAATCAGCTTCAGTCAATCGAAAATTTGGAAAATTACTGACACGATTGGTTGAACGCTACCAGTTAAACTATATTGCTGAATTGGGCACATCGCTGGGTGTTGGTGCCATAGCCTTGTCACAACCTTCTTGTGTAAAGAAACTTGTCACGGTTGAAGGTTCACCTGAAATTGCAAAAATTGCACAAGAAAATTTTAAGAATTTTGGAGTAAAAAATATTGAGTTGCTCGTTGGAAAGTTTGATGATAAATTAGAAGAAATTGCAAAAATGCTACCGCGAATTGATTTGGTTTATATTGATGGAAACCATCGTTATCAGCCAACCATGGATTATTTCAATTATTTTATTGATAAGATTCCGGATAACGCATTTATTGTTTTTGACGATATCTATTGGAGCGCTGAAATGGAAAAAGCCTGGGCAGAAATTTGCGCATCACCCAAAATTAATGTGAGCATGGATCTATTTAGGATGGGGATTGTTTGCAAGCGCCCGGGACAAGCTAAACAACATTTTATTTTGAAATATTAAAATGATCTGGATTTAAAGCCTGAAATTTGCAAGGCTTGCAACTGAAAAATAAACATTCATGAAAATCTACACCAAAAAAGGAGACAAAGGAAAAACCGGTTTGATTGGCGGAACCCGTGTTTCCAAACACAACATACGAATTGAAGCTTATGGAACTGTGGATGAATTGAACTCACACTTAGGGATTTTAAGAGACCGCGCTGTTTCAGAAAATTTTAAAGAAGAATTAATTTTTGTTCAGGATAGATTATTTACGCTTGGATCATTGCTTGCCGCGGACCCAGAAAAATCGACGATGGAATTACCACCACTCAAAACGGAGGACATCACTATTCTTGAAAAATCAATTGACAAGATGGAGTCTGAGCTGGAGCCGATGAAGTTTTTTGTTTTACCTGGCGGACATGAAACGGTATCATTTTGCCATGTGGCTCGGTGTGTGTGCAGACGTGCGGAACGAAGAGTGTGTGAACTAGACGAGCATGTACCTCAGAACCCCTTGATTTTGGCCTACCTAAATAGATTAAGTGATTACTTGTTTGTTTATGGACGCTTTGTTTCAATGAAATTAGGTGCTGAAGAAATACCTTGGAAACCCAAGTATTGACAAGGGTTTTAAAAGATTTTTGGAATAAAGACAAGAATAAACTTGCTTTTAATGGGAAAAAATCTATTTTTGCGAAAAAGTAATAAACAGGAATTATGTATTGGACGTTGGAATTAGCTTCTTATTTGGAAGATGCTCCCTGGCCTGCAGCTAAAGATGAATTGATTGATTTCGCAATTCGTACAGGTGCGCCGTTGGAGGTTGTTGAGAATTTACAAGAAATAGAGGATGAGGGTGATATATATGAAAGTATTGAAGAGATATGGCCAGATTATCCTACTAAAGATGACTTCTTCTTTAATGAAGACGAATATTAAAAAGAGAGACCACGCAACAGCGTGGTTTTTTTTTGACTGATTTTTTGATTTGCGTTAGGGATAGCAGCGGATAACCCACATCACGGTCAAGCCGTGAGAGGATTTGCAGCGAATAGCCCGACCTTGGCTGAGCCGATGGAACGCTCCGGTAAACCAGACAAGTTTGACCTTTGAAATTACCAATGTCTGTTAGAATTGGTTGCCTTTTACATGATATGCAGCCAATGTGTCAGCATTGATGCCTTTGGAATGATTTCTGACAAATTCCCAAAAACGATTAATTATTAACCTGAACTTCGCTAATTTTAGCGAATTATTTTTTACAGAAGATACGATGTTTGGACTACTCAAAAAATTGGTTGGCAGCAAAGAGAAAAAGGATGCTAAAATTTACCAGCCTTTCGTTGATAAAATTAAAGCGGTTGAAGCATCGCTTATAAATCTTTCGAACGATGAACTCAGAAACAAGACGCTGCAGTTTAAAGCAAAAATAAAAGCGGCTACAAGTTCACTTGAAACTGAGATTACCGATTTGGAAAAAAGTATTGCGGCAAACCCAGCGATGGATTTTCAAGAAAAGGATACAATCTACAACCGAATTGATAAAATCAAAAAAGAAATAGACACCACCATTGAAAAAGTGCTGGAAGAAATTTTACCCGAAGCTTTTGCTGTTGTGAAAGAAACTGCAAAACGATTTGCTGCAAATGATTTTATTGAAGTTACCGCAACAGATTTTGATAAAGAACTGGCTGCTAAAAAAGGCTTTATTGAAATTATTGGAGATAAAGCAAAGTGGAGCACTAGTTGGGATGCCTACGGAACATTGATTAAATGGAACATGGTGCATTACGATGTTCAGCTTTACGGTGGAACAGTTTTGCATAAAGGAAATATTGCAGAGATGCAAACGGGTGAAGGAAAAACATTGGTTGCAACTTTACCGGTTTATTTAAACGCACTTGCGGGCAAAGGTGTACACTTGGTTACGGTGAATGATTACCTTGCAAAACGTGACAGCGAATGGATGGGGCCGCTTTACCAGTTTCACGGTTTAACGGTTGATTGTATTGACCGTCACCAACCGAATTCTGCTGAGCGTAAAAATGCATACCGTGCTGATATCACTTTTGGAACAAACAACGAATTTGGTTTTGATTATTTACGTGACAACATGGCGTCAGATCCAAATCAGATTGTGCAGTTGAAACATCACTTTGCAATTGTGGATGAGGTGGATTCTGTTTTGATTGATGATGCGCGTACACCACTTATTATTTCAGGTCCAACTTCAAACGGCGACAAACAAGAGTTTATTGAATTGAAACCAAAAGTTGAACGCATTGTTGAAGCTCAAAAAAAATTGATCAACAATTATTTAATTGAAGCTAAAAACAAATTGAAAAATTTGGAATCAGGTGATATCAAAAAAGAAGAACTTGAAGAAGGAAGTTTGGCATTATTAAGATCATACAGAGGTTTGCCAAAAAACAAAGCGTTGATTAAGTTTTTGAGTGAACCAGGTATGAAAGCGCAATTGCAAAAAGTGGAAAATTACCATTTGCAGGATCGTGAGCGTGAAATGCCAAAAGCGGATAAGGAACTTTATTTTGTGATCAATGAAAAACACAATTCAATTGAGTTAACTGAAAAAGGTATTGAATTATTGGCGCAAGGTGAAAACGCAAATTATTATGTATTGCCAGATATTGGTTTGACCATGACTGATTTGGAATCACGCGGTTTGACAAAAGCTGAATTACTTGAGAAAAAAGAACAATTGATTTCAGAATATACTATCATTTCAGAACGCATTCACACGATTAACCAATTGCTTAAAGCGTATACTTTATTTGAAAAAGAAGTGGAGTACGTTCTGATGAATGGTAAGGTAATGATTGTGGATGAGCAGACTGGTCGTATTATGGAAGGCCGCCGTTATTCAGACGGATTACACCAGGCGATTGAAGCTAAAGAAAATGTAAAAGTAGAAGCTGCTACGCAAACGTATGCAACGATTACGCTCCAGAATTTTTTCAGAATGTATCACAAGCTTGCGGGTATGACCGGTACTGCCGAAACGGAAGCGCAAGAGTTGTGGGATATTTATAAGCTGGATGTAATTGTAATTCCATCTAACCGCCCAATTTCCAGAAAAGATGAGCAGGATTTGGTTTACAGAACTCAACGTGAAAAATATCAGGCAGTAATTGATGAGATTGATCGTTTGGTGAAATTAGGAAGACCGGTTTTGGTTGGAACAACAACGGTAGAGATTTCAGAATTGTTAAGCAGAATGTTAACAATGCGCAAAGTGCAACACAATGTACTCAACGCAAAACAACACAAACGCGAAGCTGAAATTGTTGCAGAAGCAGGTTTCGCCGGAAAGGTTACCATTGCTACTAACATGGCGGGTCGTGGAACAGATATTAAATTGAGTCCGGAAGTTGTGAAAGCTGGCGGACTTGCGATTATCGGAACTGAGCGTCACGATTCACGTCGTGTAGACAGACAGTTGCGCGGTCGTGCAGGTCGTCAGGGAGATCCGGGATCGTCTCAATTTTTTGTATCGTTGGAAGATGGTTTGATGCGTCGTTTTGGATCTGATCGTATTGCCAAAATTATGGACCGTATGGGCTATAAAGAAGGTGAAGTGATTCAGCATAACATGATCACCAAATCAATTGAGCGTGCGCAGAAAAAAGTTGAAGAGAATGCTTTTGGAACCCGTAAACGTTTGCTTGAATACGATGACGTAATGAATACGCAGCGTAACGCGATTTACAAAAAACGCCGCAACGCATTGTATGGTGACAGATTGGATTTGGATGTACAAAACATGTTCTATGATGTTGCTGAAGAAATTGTGAATGAACATTTCCCTCGTAAAGATTTTGAAAATTTTGAAGTAGATGTGATCAAATACCTTTCAATTGAAACCCCTGTTTCAAAACACGATTTTCAGAATGCAAATCCGGGACAATTGATTGACACGTTATTTGATAACGCGATGTCAGCATATGAGCGCAAGTCAGAAAAATTAGCGGCTATGGCTCGTCCGGTTATTGAACAGGTTTTTGCAACACAAAGTGATAAATACAAAACCATCGCGTTCCCAATTACAGACGGACAACGCACAATCAATACGATTGTAGGTTTAGAAGAAGGTGTTAAGACACAAGGAAAAAATGTTCCAAAAACGGTAGAAAAATTCATCAACCTTTCATATATCGACAACGAGTGGAAAGAACATTTGCGTGAGATGGATGATTTGAGAACTGCTGTACAGCATGCTCAGATTGAACAGAAAGATCCGTTGGTGATTTACAAAAAAGAATCATACACTTTATTTAAATCGATGCTTGAAAAAATGAGCAAAGAGGTGGTTTCATTTTTGACGCGTGCAAATTTACCTGCGCAAAATCCAAATCAAAAACCACAAGAAAAAGTGCAGGAAGTTGGTCACGCATTTGACAAAGCAAAAGTGGTGAATCAATCAAGCGATAACGGAAGTGAACAAGTAAATCAGGCACGTCAGCAAAGCGGGCAACAAGTTCCGAAACGCCAGCCGATGATTGTTCAACCAAAGGCCGGAAGAAATGATAAAGTAGAAATCAAAAATCTACAAACCGGTGAAACTAAACAAATGAAATACAAACAAGCTGAAGTCTTAGTGAAAAGCGGTCAGTGGATTGTTACTCAGAATTTGGGAGTTTAATTTTTAGCTTCTTTAATATTTTAGAAAGAGGATTGACGTGAGTTGATCCTCTTTTTTTGTTTTAGTTTTTTTGCAAAGCGTGCGCTACGAAATCGTCATCCTGAACTTGTTTCAGGATCTCATTTTTTGGCGCCCGGATGGTGGTGGGTACTTTTTTTTCGAAGGTTTTCCTTTTGGGGGTTTTGGCCCGGGGGGGGGAGGGGCGGCCTTTTTAATAAAAGAATTGGTTTTTTTTTTCCCCCCCCGGGGGGGGGGGGGGGGGGCGGTTTTTTTTTTTTTTTTTTTTTTTGTTTTAAAAAAAAAAAAAAAAAAAAAAATAAAAAATACCGCCCCCGCCCCCCCCCCCCAAATCCGCGGGGGGGGGGGGGGGGGGGGGGTTTCCCCTTTTTTTTTTTTTTGGGGGGTGGGGGGGGTGTCGGGGGGGCCCCCCGCCACCCCGGGGCGGTGGGTTCCGTTCCGGTGGGGTGGGGGGGGGGGGGGAAAAAAACAAAAAAACCACCGCCCCCGTCGTCCGGGGATTGGGGGGGGGGGGGGGTTCGGCGCGGGGCCGGGGGGGGGGGGGGGGGGGGGGGGGGTCAATCCCGATGGCCATCGGGACAGCATGACCGTTCCATTAAAACTTTGGTTTATAGAATTACTCCCAAACTTTATCAGAACGATAAACCGTTCCTTTAAAGTGCGCAACCAACTCATTTTTTTGATTGACAACATCCATGATGTAAACACCCGTCTTGCGCGTAAGGGTGAGTTGTTTGGTGGATGCCGTTAAAACATCACCAACATGAACACTTTTTAAATGTGAGATAGACGTTTCAATTGACATGGAACGAATACCATGAGAGTTAGCAGAAAAAGCAAGCGCACTATCTGCTAGTGAATATGTGATGCCGCCATGAGTGACATTAAAACCATTCACCATTTCATCACGCACGGTCATGCGAACACTCACTGTGCCTGGATCATAATTCAAAACTTCAATTCCCAGCCACTGACTCATTTTGTCTTCGGCCATCATTTTATCGATGATTTCTTTGGGAGTCATCTTCAAAAATTAAGAAACTGATTCGTTCAATAATCCAATCACTGCTGCGGTTACAATGAACAACTGCGTTTTGGTTTCTTCATCCAATTCTTCACCGTCTTCGTCGGTGGCTTCAATTTCTGAAACCATAAATTCTTGCAGTGGGAATTGCGAAATTAATTCTTGAAGCGGTTGGTGATTTTCATCTTTGTGAATTGCATCCAATGCTTCCAAAAATGGTTCCTGAAATTCATCTACTTCGGCTTCTGTGATTTTTTTTGGAGTCAAGCCTTGTTGAAGGAATGCTTCATAAATAATCGCGAAGTAATAGATGGCGTAAATATTTAAATCTTCATTTTCATATTCAGCTCCAGCAGACATGATGTAGTCAACAAGATCTTGCTGAGACAGCGTATAGGTTTCAATTAACTGATCAAGCGCTTCATCAGACAAACTATCAATTCTGTCTAATGCTTTATCAATGCTTTCGTGGGAGACTTGTGACATGGGGTAGATTTTTGATAAAGGTAAGGAGAAATAATCAGGGGAGAAATATCTTTTCAAAAAGCTTAAGCTAAATATGATTAATTTTTGAATTGATCTATCGTCCAATGCATTTTCTCTCCGAGCAGCGGAAGTTTTTTAAGATCAATTTTTTTTGAAAATAGCGTAATGTAAGAATCAAAAAAGTAGCCGTAAATGACCAGACTGTTTTCCTGAATCTGATAGGTTAATTCTGAAGTGAGCTCATGATGTGCCGGCCAACCGGAATTGTAAAGAGTAAGTGTTTTTTTGTTTTTATCAACGAGCACATTGTAATCAATAAACTTGTCATCCATTGTTTGAACGATGAAATAATCGCGCCGATGAAAAAACACACGCCTGAATCTGCCCGGATATGACATGCTAGCGGGAATTATTTTTCCATTATCAGTAAATAGATAAACATCATAAGCGCCATACAGTTCTGATTTTGGGCTGAGGTCATCATTTAAATTTCCGGTTGCAAAATAGAACCCGGTTGATTCATAAAGCAACAAACCAATCACAAAAGTTTTTGTCAATGTGTAATACAGCAAGCCTGATCTTGATTGAGGCTCATATCCGATTAAAGGTATGTCTGCATTTTCACGTTTTACAAAAATGGAGTAAAGTGATTTTATGTATGGAGCGAGCAGCACAATTGTGATAAGCAGCAAGAAGCTGGAATAAATTTTTACTGTGATATCAAAGCCAAAATTCAACATCACTACATTGACCAGCACTGCAAAACTTATGAGAATTCCTGGCAGTCGTGTTTTTCTAAACAGCAATAGTAGTGCAGGAATTATTTCAATTATTCCGCTAAAAACGGTGTACGAATAGGAGCTGCCCATTGTACTCCAAAAAAGCATATCGGGCGTTAATTGGCCTACCGGAGTATAAAGCGTGTTAGGTTCAGGTAGGTAGAATTGATGTTTGAAAATTTTATCTGCGCCATATTTCAAAAGTGTCAAAGCAAGATAGTAGCTTAGAAAAATATGGAACCATTTTACCAATTTTGGACTCAGGTCTTTTTTGATGAGGAGTGAAACAAAAATTGAAGCGATGAACGAAAAAATAACAAGAAATCCTGTAAACAAATAGTGGCCAGTAGAATCAGACCAGAGTTCATGTGTGAAGGGTTCTCTAATTCCAAAAAGATTTCCCAGCCATCCAACAAAGGGATTAAGCACTGATGTAAACCAACTGCCAACATTTGGAAACAGATAATAAGGTACAGGAAAAAAAAGTATGTAAAGTAATGAGAAGGTGAATACGAAATAAAAGAAACCTGATTGAATGAAGTTTCGCTGATTCATGTGCATTCTAAATCAGGCTGTGCGGATTTTTTTTCGATTGAAAAACCAAATAGCAGTGCCCGTTAAAGTCATTATGATAACCAGTGAAATCACGAATAGTGCGCCAGGTGATGCTGGATTTTTTGGGTTTCCATAAAAGTCAAAAGCAGGTGTAATTTCATTTTTTTGTGTTTCATTTCTGCTCTTAATTCGCTCTTTCGGTTTTGCAAGCGTATCGTTAGCCGCAGGTTTATTTGAAATTGAATCCGTCTCAACCGTTGAGACGGGAATCGTGCTATACAGAGGATATTTTTTATTCAAACTATCTTTTTCGATGTTTGGATTGTTGCAGTAAGGTGTTTGTGAAATTGTATCTCCCGCAAGAATCAAATGAAGCGAGGTGTCTACAAAAGGTTGCCGTTCAGTGCCGGTCCAGCCAAGATTATCTAAAATTTCTGCTGGCGTAAATAGTTTCATGTTTCCTGAATGACTTTTATGGAAAATCACACTCGTTTGTGCTTCAGAAAGAAGACCAGAAAGGCACAGAATACTTGTTAGTAAAATTTTCATTTGACTGATGGTAAAGAATAAGAACGTTAAATGGTAGAAAAAATTGTACACCCTGAAAATCGGGAGCCGCTGGACTTGGTTGACTTAATGCAGCCAGCAATAATACTCAGTTTTTGGACGGTTTTTCCCGGTGAATTTCTTGAAAACATTATGGATGGATTTCGCTTGTTCTGCTTAAATAGTGTGATAGAAAAAGATGAGCAAGTATGACAAAATTGAGCCAGAATAAGTACTGTGTAAACCAATCATCGCCGCCAGCGGTATTTACATAGAGATACTGAGAAATTTTATAATTCAGAAAATTGAAGAAAAGGAAAAAACTTAAGTATTTCCAGTTTTTGAACATCTTCAAGTAAAGATTTGGTGAGCAAATAATATTTATTTCATGTTTAAAAATTGTGCTGAATATTGGCCAGATAAAGAAAAGTGGCAACGCAAATAATCTAACTTCCCGTGCTTTTGTCATGAACAGTACCACCAATGTGTTTATTAAGACAGTAAGTAAAAACGCATTGATTAGTTTAGATTGCTGCAGCGTTAAAACGCGATTGCGGCTAACGCTGTATAGAAAGTAAAGAGGAAGACCTAAAATGATAAAGAAAGAAATAATAGTTTCTGATGCGGCTTGTGAGGTTGCAAAATTAAGCTCGATTGCCTTGAACCGGGAATCCAAATCAGATTGGCTGGCCGTGCCGAGCTCATGTGTTTGAATAAAGATTATGAGAAAGCCAAGATAGACTAACACTGGAATGCTAAGAATAGTTAGTCGCTTAATGTAGAATTTAAATTTTTCAGGACCAATTTTGGTTTCTTTGAAGTTTAGTAAAAACAATGTCATGGCGGGAAGCAGAATGACGCTGCTTTCTCTGGCAATGATAGCCAGGCTGAAGGCCAGAATGAACAGTAACCATCTTTCCTGAAAAAACAACAGAAAACTCACAAAAATAAGACAGTATTGTAGCGGTTCATCATACGAATACACCGGAGGAAAAAATGCAAATACGTTCGAGAAACACAAGAGATAAACTACCATGTTTATCGTCGCAATTTTTTTAGTTGCGCCCAGTTTTTCGGATAAGTGAAATAGCAGAATACCGCTTAATCCAAGTAAAAAAAAGTTTACCAAAATAAATGCAAAACCAATAGTAATTTGAAAAAAATCTGAAGCGGATTCAACAAGGTATGTTGTAAGAGGCCTGCGGCAAAAAGTGATTTCTGTCTTGTGCACATCTACAATGTATTGAATTTCGCTTTCTGAGATGATCTGGTTCTTCTCGTTGAGCATGCTGTCTGCTTTGTCTGCAAAATGCGTCGAAAGAAAAGCCAGCATAAAAAGAAAACTCAAAAGATAGACCGCCGCGTTTTTCATAGATTTTTACTTACTCCCAGGACAACGTTGTAATCAGAGGATATTTACTTCGCGTTCCAATTCAACCCCGAATTTCGTTTTGACAGATTGCAAAATATCTTCTGATAATTTAAAGATATCAGAGCCATGTGCACCGCCGTAGTTGACTAGGACAAGTGCTTGATTTTTATGCACGCCATAATTGCCAATTGTTTTTCCTTTCCAGCCTGCTTTTTCAATCAGCCAGCCTGCTGCTAATTTGACATGCGTCTCATCAACCGGATAAGAAGGAATATCAGCATATGTTACTTTCAGTTTTTCAAGATGTGATTTCAGAACTACCGGATTTTTGAAAAAACTTCCTGAGTTGCCAATTTCTTTTGGATCCGGTAATTTGCTTTTTCGAATTGCAATCACTGCATTGCTGACATCTTTGATCGATGGATTTGAAATTCCCTGTTTTTGAAGCTCATCATTAATCGCACCGTAAGAAGTATTCAGTTTTGGATTTTTTGTCAATCTAAAAGTTACACTTGTAATGACGTACTGATTTTTTAATTCTTGTTTAAATACACTTTCACGATAGCCAAATTTACACTCCGTCAAATTAAATGTTCTGATTTTTCCGGTTGCTATTTCGTAGGCTTCCAATTCGTGAAAAACGTCTTTTATTTCAATTCCGTAAGCTCCGATATTCTGCATAGGAGCTGCGCCAACGCTGCCCGGAATGAGGGAAAGATTTTCAACGCCACCTAAATTATTCTCTATACAAAAAAGCACAAAATTATGCCAGACTTCACCAGCAGCACTTTTTACGTATGTGAATTCATTTTCAGTTTTTAGAATTGAGATTCCGTGCAGTTCATTTTTGAGAACAAGTCCTTCAAAATTTTTGGTGAGCAAAAGGTTCGATCCGCCGCCTAAAACCAGAAGCTGAGATTCGTTTGTTTCTGTCAGATGCAGAATCTGATTTAATTCATCTAATGAACTGAATGTGGCAAAATGGGATGCAGTCACATCCAAGCCAAAGGTGTTGTAGGGTTTTAATGAGATGTTTTTCTGAATCATGCGAGATCGGTCTAATACAAAGCTAGGCAAATAACAAGGTAGAAGTTGTTCATCAAAAACAAGTTATTAAAAGGTTTTCGTTCATAGACAACAGCGAATAATTGGTTTTTTTTTGCACAAAATAAATGGCTGTTTGCTTTTTCGTTAAGGCGCTGATCAGTCAGATTTGTTGCTATACCTTTCTGAAAAATGTCTGCTATGTTTTCTGTCAGCAAACCCATTCATCGATCTCCCTTGAGACAATTTATCGGAAAAGAATATTTCTGTTTCAAACAAAAATTGAAATGGCATTTGACCAGCATAAATTTTGCTTCTGAACGGCAGTCAGATCGATTGGCCTTTGAGTGTATCAAGCATCAATCAGTATTGCTGAGAAAGCTGAAAGAAGTGGATATGCAATTGCAATACAATAAAATCACAAATCTGGAACTAGCTTCCAGGCAGATTAACGGCATTGTGATCAGACCTGGCGAAACATTTTCGTTTTGGAAACTCGTTGGTAAACCAACCCAAAAAAAGGGATATTTAACCGGAATGACCTTACACAATGGAAAGGTTGAACAAGGCATTGGGGGCGGACTTTGTCAACTTGGAAATTTAATGTACTGGATGTTGCTTCATACCCCTTTAACTGTGACTAAACGATGGAGACATAGTTACGATGTTTTTCCAGATTCAAATCGCACGTTGCCATTTGGAAGCGGTGCAACTTTAGCTTATAATTATATTGACTTGCAATTTCGCAATGATACATCGCAAGATTTCCAGATTAATCTTTGGTTTGATAAAATGAATCTCTGTGGATCTATTAACACCAATTATCAGCTGAACCATTATTTTAAAGTTTATGAAAAGGAGCATCGATTTGAACTTCAATGGTGGGGAGGCTATACTAGGCACAACGAAATCTGGCGAAGCATAACAGGCAAAAATGGTCAAGGCACAGAAGAGGAATTGATTACAGAAAATCATGCTATCATGATGTACAATCCTTTGCTGCCATCAGGTGAAATTTCTTAACCTTTCCTTTGTTTGACGCTAACATTCATGACATACAAATTATGTCACTTTGTAATGATTATGGATTCGATGAAAGACGTTAAGGAATTGCTAAGGTCAATAAGACACAATGAGCAGGCAGTTAAAGAGCACAAAGATGAATTGATGTATGCAGGCATATTGCAACAGGGTTTGCTGCCGCGTGAACGTCATTTTGAGCGGGTATTTGAGGAGAGTTTTTGTATTTACAAACCAAAAAATTATGTGAGCGGAGATTTTTATTGGATCGGCGAGAAAAACGGAATCCGCTACTTTGCAAGTGCTGATTGCACCGGTCACGGCGTTCCCGCCGCAATGCTTTCTGTACTTGGTTATTCGCTTTTGAATTATGCATTATACAATGCTGATTTGGTTTCTCCGTCTGATATTTTGAAAAAAGTAGATTGTAAATTTATTGAGTCCTTTGATTTTGAAGGCGCAATTCAAACTACCAATGATTGGATTGACATGTCAATTTGTGCCTATGATTCACAGAATAGAAAATTAACTTTTTGCGGAGCCAATCGAAAAGCGCTGGTCATTTCTGAAAAATCAAGTCAGGTTTTGCCAGGAAATCGTTACCCCATCGGAGGCTGGCAGTTAGAAGAGTTTAGAAGATTTGAAGAATATACGATTGATGTAGAACCGGGCAGCTGGGTTTATCTTGGATCGGATGGCTATCAGGATCAGTTTGGCGGATTGCTCGGGAAAAAATTCGGCAGCAAAAAATTACACATGCTTCTGAAATCAATTTCAAAACTGGATTCAAAAAGTCAGAAAGATTTTTTACTCGAACATTTAGCAACCTGGCAGTCCAACCGTGAACAGACAGATGATATTTGTCTGATGGGAATAAAAATTAATTAGAGCCTTCCCATGGATCTTCATCCTGAAGTTCTGGGCGATTAACTAAAATTTGAGTTTGAGTTCCGCGTTTATATAAAGCGTGCAGTTTTACTTCGCCTTTGTTGGTGTAAACGATCTGCTCGCCGGTTTGAAAGTTCATGTCAAATTCTTTTTCTTCACGCATGCGGCCGTTCTGATAATAGGTAAACACCTTCCCGTGTAGTTTTCCATCGACCAGATTTTTTGTGGTTTTCAGTTTTCCATCCGGGTAAAATTCTTCACAAACACCCGTATAGCCAATGCGGCGTTCAAATCTCCAAAAATGATTGTAGGGTTGATCCAGCGTGAGCTCTTCACAGTTGCAATAACTGGAATCAATTGCTACTGTTTCGCCATTTTCTGAATCTTCGGTTGTGTTTTCTGAATTAGTTCCCTCACCGCTACCACAGGCAGTTAGAAGGATCATACAAAATGTAAACGCAGAAAAAATTTTCATAAGCTACAAATAAATGAAATGTCGAATGAATAACAAAGTTACTTAAAAACCATCAGATGGAATTTTATATCTGTCTGAAAGGTTGAGGTTGATTTTATGTAAAATTATATTCTGACTCCAATCAAACATACATCATCAATTTGCTCTAAATCTGCTTTCCAGTTTTTAAACGAACGATCCAATTTTTCTTTTTGGATTTCAACGGATTCAGATGAAATTGCAATCAACAATTCTTTCAGATTCTTATGCATGTATTTTTTTCCTTTGGGTCCGCCAAATTGGTCGGGTATTCCATCTGTCAGCATGTAGATCATATCATTTTGCTGAAGTTTGAAAGTTTGATTTGTGAAAGATTCAAAATCCCGATCATGTTTGCCAACAGGCATTTTATCTGCTTTGAATTCGATTAATTCAGCGCTATTCTTTTCGTTTTTTCGTACAATCCAAACCGGGTTATGCGCTGCTGCAAATGTGAGCTGGGTGTGGTCAGGATCAAAAACCAATAGTGTACAATCCATCCCGTCTTTGCCGCCTTTTGCGCTACCGTCTTTTTTTAAGCGATCAATAATAATTTTTCGGGTTTCATTTAAAATGGAATGAGGTTCTGTTTGCGTTTCAATGGCTTTTTCAAGACTTGATATATTCAGTATACTCATAATAGCACCCGGAACACCGTGTCCGGTGCTGTCGGCGCAAACCAATGCAAAGTTGCCGTTGTTTAGTTTTGATGCCCAGTAAAAGTCACCGCTGACTACATCTTTGGGTTGAAAATAGACAAAGTAATTTTTTAGATTTTCATCCAGAATGTTTTTGGTTGCTAAAAAGCTGCGTTGAATGCGCTCAGCGTAATTAATCGAATCTGTAATTTCTTTGTGCTTTTCTTCAATGATTTCTTTTTGCGCAATAATTTCTTTTTGATAGTTATCATTCTCTGTTTTCAGAAAGATGAAAAAAATTGCCGCAATAATAAAAAGCAGCAGTGTGACAATATAACCTACAAACTCTTGAATCTCTATTAACTCAGGAGTTGTGATAACATATCCGTATCGATCCTTCATGATAAAAATGAGCGCAAAGAAGCAAATTATTGCAAGTGCAATGAAGCCGTTGATAATCCATTTTTTATCAAAGAGGACAGCTGATATCATGCACATCACTAAAAAATAGTAATGGATATTTGATTCCAATCCAAAGAGGATGGTTGCAAAAAAGAAATAGATAAATCCCGAAAAAGTAAAGTAAAAAAACGCGAAGGTGTGTCTTGAATATTTATGGAGAATAAAATTAACGATGGCAGAAACTGCAAAAAAAACAATCACAGCAATTGCCGGAATTGTTTTCAGGATGAGCGATAATGGTATATACGAAAGCATCACCAGCAAAGTGATCAGCGCTACTAAATTGCTGATTCGTATTTTCCGAATCAAACTTTTGGTGTAGCCAGGCTGAATGCCGATGTTTAAGATCTTTTTCATATTCTTACCCCAATTACGCAAACATCATCAACTTGTTCTAGTCTTCCTTTCCAATTGATAAAAGCTTCTTTCAATGTCTCCTTTTGGTTCGGCAAAGGTTGCTGTTGCATTGAAAGTAGAATTTCTTTCAGTTTGGATGCTTTGAATTTTTTACCTTTTTCTCCACCAAACTGATCTTGCAAGCCATCGGTGAAAATATATATTGAATCGCCTTTTTGAAGTTGTATGGTTTGTGTTGCAAAGGATTTAGGATTTTCGATTTTTCCAATGGGTTGTTTGTCTGGTTTGAATTCGATTAGTTCTGAATTGCGGATAATCCATAACGGATTGTTGGCACCGGCCCAGCTAAGAGTCTTCGCATCCAATGAAAGCGAACACAGTGAAATATCCATTCCGTCTTTTACATCTTCATCACTTTTTTCAAATTCCTGCACAACAATTTCTCTGGTTTTGTCCAGAATTTTTCCGGGATCAGTCAATCCATACTCTCGTACACTTCTGTTCAAACTATTATTACAAACGACACTCACCATTGCGCCCGGAACGCCATGACCGGTGCAGTCTGCCGCGGCAAACAGCACCGCATGATTTTTTGGATTTGACGTATCATTGACGGATTCCATCCAGTAGAAATCTCCCGCAACAATATCTTTTGGCAAATAAAGTATAAAATGTTCTGGCAATAAATTAGTCACTACGCGTTGCGAAGGAAGAATTGCATTTTGAATTCGTTTTGCATAATTTATAGAATCGAGAATTTCTTTTTGTTTCTCTTCTACCAGGTCTTTTTGTTCCTCAATGATATTTTTCTGACGGTTCGTAATTTTAAATCGATTGTAAATAAATCCAATAAAAATCAGCAGTAAAATTAAGCCGCCGTAAAGCGAATATTTTTGTACCCGTTCTTTTTCAAGATTGACTTGATTGAGTTTTTTTTCTTCAATCCGCAGTAAACTATCTCTTTCATATTTTGCATTGTATTCTGCTTTGTAAGATTGCTCGAAAAACAATTTTCGGTTTTCAAGTGAATCTGCCACATAGGATTGTTCAATATATTTTTCGAGTGTGAAAAATGCATCACGATATTCTTCTTTCTCTTTTTGAATCAGATATACTTGCTGCAGCGATAATCTCAAATCTTCAAGGCTGCTGGAATTTTCACTGAAGTGCAGTGATTCATTTGCAAGTTGATCGGCTTCATTCAGTTTAGTGCTGTAGTTTTTTTGATCGCCTGATTTTTTAAATGCCAGAGCTTCATTAAAAGCGATGATTGAAATGTGACGGAGATTGGATGCAATCTGGCTTTTTGTGCCTACTTCACGATAGAGTTCAAGACTTTTTTGAAAATAGATAAGTGCGCTGTCGTTCTGATTCTGCCAGATGAAAAGTTGACCTATATTGTGGTTTACTAATCCTAATCCTGACTTATCATCCAGTTCCAAAAACAATTGTTTTGACTCGTCCAAAAATGGTTTCGCCTTATCGAATATTTTCTTTTCAGAATAACTCAATCCAAGATTGTTATACGTGGTGGCAAGCCCGTGCTGATCTTCAATTTTTTTCCAATAGACAACCGCTTTTTCATAATAGACAATTGCTTTGTCCTGTTCTTCTAACCGGCGGTATGAATTGCCCAGATTATTATTCGCATTTGCAATGCCCCGCAAGTTTTGCAAGTCTTCAGCTATTTTAAGACTCTTGTTGAGGCTTTCGATAGCTTTTGGATAATTACCAATGATTTCAAAGTAGTTTCCGGCAATATTATAGGCGTAGCTCAATTCAGTCTTGAAGAATAATTTTTCAGTGTCATTAATGGGGCGTTGTAAATTGAGCAAACAAATTTCAATGATTCGTTCATTCAGCTCATAATCCAGATCAGGATCAGTTTCAAAAATTAAATTCTGCCAGGCAACGTAAGCTTGTATTTTCAGACTGTCATGTTTTGCAATCGCAATTTCATATTTGAGCGAGTCAATTTCTTTGCGGATTTCAAAGCTTTGGCTAAATGAAATCGTTGAGATGAGAAAATAGAATAAGAGAAGTTGACTTTTCACAAGTTAAAACTAGCGAAATATTTCAAACCGGATTAAGGTTCAGGCTAATAAACCTTCTCGCCATTCGTTAGCCAAACACCCCATTTTTCATCGTAGGCATGTACTTTTTCAGTCTCATTTCCTGCCGGATCAACAACAGCATGACCTTGGTTTTTCCATTCAAAGATTCCGCCATACAGATTGTAGGTATTTGTGAATCCGAGTTTTTTCAGCTTCAACGAAATTTTTCGCTCCGATATCCAACCGAACAATACACCACAATTTTTTTAGATCCATCTACATTTTTCAACCGGTTGATATCAAAATCATCGTAACCACACCATACCGCATTTTTAATATGACTCACCGCAAATTCATTTTTTTCGCGCGCATCGACAAACGTAACCGCAGTCAGTTTTGACGCTTCTGCAACGCTAATTTCTTTGGCTTTATGTGAAAGTAGTCCATCTAACATCTCGCCATAGGCTTTGCTTTGAACCATTTGAGCAAAACTCGTGCTGCTCAGAACTAGTAAAATGAAGAAGACTTTAATTTTCATAATTCTATTGTGTCAAAAATCGTACCGATTAACAACAGCCACCGCCGTCGTAAAAATAGGTAGAATTTGAAATGAAGATATCTGGTTTGTGTAAAGATGCCAGGGCTCCAGCTGTTTTATCACAAACGGCAAGCGGTTGATTTTTCAAAAGTGTATGTCCTTTTTGATCGTCAAAAAAATCTTCGTTGCCATAATAGATTGCTGTTTTGCCGGTGAACACACAAGGCCCATCAGCTGGCATTGGATCTTTGATAGCGCAGACTTCCACACTTTCAATGTAGATTAGTTTTTCGGTGTCATAATTTTTTGGATCTAAAATGCGGTACGGTCTTTTGGCGCGAATTTCTACTGTGCCAAATCCAACATCTGTTATCATTTTGATATAATCTTTCAAAGGCAAAGCACCGCTTAAACACAGGGCGCGTAAACGTTCGTCGTTTTTAAGCGAGTCTGGCATTTCATTTTCGCAGGTTGGATCAGAAAGTACTAATCTTCCATTTGGTTTTAAAACCCGATACATTTCTGCCAATGCTTTTTTCAATTCTTCGGTCTCAAAAATATTGAAGAGGCAATTCTGCGCAGCCACGTCAATGCTACTGTCTGCAACGGGTAAGTTTAAAGCATCTCCTTTTTTCAAATCCACAAATTCAGAATTAAACCAGGGATTTTCTTGCTCGGCAATTTTAAAATTTGCACGACTGGCTTCAATCATTTCATCTACCACATCTACACCAATCACCCCATTTTTTCTTCTGCTGAAATAGGCAAACTGTAACAGTTCCATGCCACCTCCAACACCTACATAAAGAATTGTTGGATCATTCACCAGGTCTCTTGGATTCACCGTACTGCCACAACCGTAATTCATCTCCTGCATGATGCGTGGAATGCTTAAGCCTGGAAGTTGCCAGATTGGAGTAGTGGTACAACACAACCCAACATCTGGTTTTAACGCCGCTTCTTTGTAAACATTTTTTGTGGTCTCTAAATAGGATTTCATCTTATGCTGTTTTAATTCGTTTTTTATAACCTTCTTTTATTTTGACAGGATTCTCACCCATTTTAAATTGGATGATTGCAATGCTGTTTGCCCATTGTACTTTCCAATAACTGTTGTGTTGATATTTGCGCGAAGATACCAAAGCTGGATCTTTTAAAATAATATAGCGGTATTTTTTTCGGATCCGTTTCACCAAATCAAAGTCTTCCATAATCACATAAGACGGATTATAACCGCCTAGTTCTTCAAAAACTGTTCGCGTAATAAATAGAGTCTGATCACCACCACCTGCATAGAACCCTTTGAATTTGGTGAACCAGGCATTGATGCGCAACATGTTTTTTGGTGGATCAAACGTATATCTGAAACAACCTGATGGATTGCCTTTTTGAATGGAATCAAAAATTAAATTCACAAAATGTTTGGGAGGAATAGTATCTGCATGTACAAAATAAAAAATATCACCTGTTGCATTTGCAGCACCTTCATTTAATTGGTGAGCGCGTCCTTTTTTTTCTGAGAGAGTAAATCGGACATTCTTTTTTGATAAAACAATTTCTTTTGTTTGATCGATACTTCCGCCATCGCAGATTATTATTTCTGCGTTGTGATGCAATGTCTCCTCAATCAAATAATCGAGCAGACGGCCAATGCAGCGCGCTTCATTCAGGGTTGGTATGATGATGCTGAGCTTCATTCGTTTAAATTCCAGGAGTATTCCAGATAAGTGACTTTCGCTTTTTTGTCAATTTTTACAGGTGAATATTTATTGATGAAATCGATTACCGTTGTTTTTTTGGTTTTGAAATCCATTGCATACCAATCAAATAATTTTGAAAGTTTTGGAGCGTCTGCTGAAATGTCATTTCGAAATTTATCTGTCAAAAAAACTTTGGCTTGCTGATCCAATTGTTTGTCTAATTTCTCTGCGGCATAAGCTTCGTTTAGTAAGATAGGGCAAGATGCAGAAGCACATACCAATGCAAAATGAATGCGCGGATCGTTGTAGTTTTTCCGCAGCATGCCGTGTTCAATAAAATTCAAATCCACTGAATCTTTTCCATACCGAATGAATTTCAAATCCCAGGTTGTATTTACAAACGGAATCTGCGTTTTTGGTCCGATGTCTTTAATGCTTTTCACCGGATAATAAATCGTAATCAATTTCACGGTGAAGGCGTTGTAAGCATTTATGAGATACGCTTTTTGTTCATTCACTGACCAGTCTGATTCAATGGGTGTGTCTGAAAGTGTTTTGAGATATTGGTCTAGCGCAGTTTGATCAGAAATGAATCCCTTATAATTTACTTTGCCGTCAGCAGAAACATTTTTTTGCAAAAGTTTATTCCACGCAGCATGATCTGGAGCCGCCGAAAATAAATTGGCGCAAATTAGAAAGGCAGAAATTAGATTTATACTTTTCATATTGTTTCTTTTTTCTCGCAGAGTTTCGCAGAAAAATTCGCGGAGTTTCGCAGATCATTAGTTTTAACGGGATTCAACTCTGCGTAACTCAGCGGTTTTATATCTGCGAGCATCTGCGAGAACCCTTTTTACATCATAGCAAACAAATCTTCATGCTTCATCAAATCTTTCAAATCATCAATATCTGACAACTCTTGTAAATAATGTGAGGTCAGATTCAAATCGGCAATATTCTGAAACGTATCGTTAAAAACAGAAGCGGTACTCCATTGTTTGTTTTCAAAAAGAGCTGGATAATAGGCGTCTGCTCCAATCAAATAATAGCCACCATCAGTTGCCGGACCAACCACCACTTGTTTGGTCTCTAATTTTTCAAATGCTTCCAGAATTTCTTTTTCTTCCAATTCGTAACAATCGCTGCCAATCAAAACTACTTTTTCATAACCTCTGATAAATGCAGATCGAAATGCATTGGACATTTTTTCACCCAGGTCAGAACCCGTTTGCAGAAATTGTTTGAAATCGTATTTTTTCCAGACATCATTTGCCGGCATAAAATCAGAATAATAAACCGCTTTATCCATTTCCAAATGGCGTGTAATCTGAAAGGTATGATCCAATAAAAACTGATAAACGCGCAATGCTTTTTCATCACCGACGGATGCAGCTAAACGCGTTTTTACTTTTCCAAGTTTTGGATTTTTTGTGAAGACAATGAGCAATGCTTTTTTCATGAGATTCTTTTTTATGCAACCGTTCCGCCACAACTGGAGCCAGCGCCTGCTGTGCAACCGTAACAATGTTGTCCAATTTTTATAGCACGAAGATTCAATATATCTAAATTGAAATCTGAAAGATGCTGATTGGATTTGGGCGTTTCAACATGCAATTCCAACATTTGATTAAAATCACAATCGTATAAATAACCATCCCAACTTACTGAAATGGTATTGCGGCACATCACATTTTCTGCAGCGATCGGATTGTATGCACCAATTAATTTTTCCATGTACGAATGGTAGTTTTCACTACGCACTAAATATTCTAAAAAACGGCTGATTGGTAAATTTGTAATTGCAAAAAGATTGTTGAACTCAACGCCAAAATTGGTTTTGAGTTTGTTTTTAAATTCGCGTTCCAAGGCCGCCTGATCGCCCGGTAGAAAAGCCCCTGCGGGATTATACACTAAATTCAAAATCAAACCAGAATCATCTTTTCCATAACCAACTTCATTCAGCATTTTCAGCGCCTGAATGGATTTATCAAAAACACCATCCCCGCGCTGCGAATCTGTTTTGACAGAAGAAAAATAGGGGAGTGATGAAACCACTTCAATCTTATGCAGCTTAAAAAAATCAGGCAGATCATTGTACTTTTTGTTGGCAACAATGATTGTCAAATTACAACGCACAATTATTTTTTTTCTTAGTTTGGAGATCTCCTCCACAAACCATCTGAAATCCGGATTCATTTCTGGCGCACCGCCAGTCAAATCAACTGTATGCGCACCGGATTTTTCAATGGCATTCAAACATAACTGCATGGTTTCACGCGTCATAATTTCCTTACGATCAGGACCAGCATCCACGTGACAATGTTTGCAAACCTGATTACACATTTTGCCTACATTGATTTGGAAAATATCAAGTGGTTTTACAGTGAGCGGAAAAAGATTTTGTGCTTTCAGTTTTTCAGCAAAAGAAATCTGCGTAGAAATTTCCAGAAACTCAACCTGACTTTTGGCAGAGGCCAATTCGTGATTTAAGGCTTGAAGAGATTTTGTGGTCATTTGGTTTTTGGTTGCTTGTGCGTTTGTGGTAATGTGTTGTTTGTTTTGGTATGCTCAACGTTTTGGCCTCCCTAAATCCCTCCAAGGGAGGGACTTTCTTTGTCGTCATGGTAAACATTAATTGATTCATTTATGGAATCAATTAAAAGTCCCTCCTTCGGAGGGATTTAGGGAGGAGGGGAGGGGGATTACATCGACAACTCCTTATATTTATTCATCATCTGCACACCATGCACCAATGAAGCTCCACCTCTGATTGCGGCAGCCACATGCACGGCTTCCATCAACTGCGCTTCATCACAACCTTTTTCCATCGTGTCTTGCGTATAGGCATCAATGCAATACGGACACTGAACAGTATGCGCAACAGCGAGAGCTATCAGCGCTTTTTCTCTTGCAGTTAGGGCGCCGTCTTTAAAAACGTCGCCGTAATAGTCAAAGAATTTTTTTGCCAGATTGGGTTCAAACTCAGAAATGCTTCCAAATTTTTTAAGATCATCGGGGTTGTAGTAGGTTTTCATAATTATAGCGTGTGGTTAATATATAACAAGTTATAAATGTAATTGTTTGACGGGGAAGTATGGTAATCCTTACATTATATGGAAGTAACGTTTAGGAGAAGTAAGAGAATCCTAATGGGGTTAGGGAATTTAAAGGTTTTGCTGTTGGGAAGACAGAGGGCAGGGACTTGGAATTAAGGTTGAATCGGCTTTATGATCCTTTAAGTTTTTGAATTTCTTCAGATAATTTTACCACATCGCGTTGAATGATTCCCCAAATTAATTCAGGTTCTATTGAGTCGTAAGCATGTGAAATGATATTGCGCAGACCGATAATTTTCTTTGAAGATGAAATTTGAATATCTGGCTGTAATTCAATTAATTTTCGAACTGCTTCACCAATTATTTCCAGCTCACGCTCTAGTGCTCGTTGCATGATCACGTCTTTCGTAAAGACATTGAAATCATTTCCAATTCGTGCTTTGATGGTTTCTATTTCTGAAATGACACTTTCTATGTCAAGGAGATATTTCAGAACTTTAGGCTGCATAGAGATCTATTTTTGATCGGATAATCTCTTCTTTTAACACAGGATTTCGAAGTGAATTCATAGAGACTAAATCAATGTGTCGTCCCGTAATTCGTTCTAAGCCTTCAAGTAATAGAAAATAGTTGTCAGCATAATCTAACACATCAATATCATCTGAAAATTGGACTAAGAAGTCAATATCACTTTCTGCAGTCATCGTGTTACGAGCAGCTGATCCAAATACAGAAATGGACTTTACCCGATGCTTTTGGCATAGGATAGTTATTTCATTTAGTCTATTTGAAATCAATTCAACCATGGTATTTCAAAGATAGGGATAATTTGGATGTGCAGCGAAGTATGGGTGTAATGATAGCACGAATTGTGATTAAGTTTGTATCCGATTAGTTTTGATGATTATTCAAATCTCTCCCTATACGCTTTCACATATTGAGGAAACTCTTCTTCATAAAACGGGTAAGGGATACCCTCAATAGAAATTTCAAAGCCGTCTGAATCCATTCCTGAGATTTGGTTTCCGATGCCAGTTATTTCGACTCCATTTGCTTTAATCACTTTTAGTGTTTCTATTGTCCTTGTGAGTATGAGTTTGTCGTCTGGATAGTCATCGAATGAAATATTTTTTTGGATGCAATAGGCTTTCAAAAACTGATAACCAAAATCAGGAACGGTGTCAATTATTTTCCCAAAGACTAATCCCATAGGCGCGTCTGCGTTTTCAAGTAGGGTTGAACCGATTTTTATTTGGTCTAGAAATATTTGATATTTTTTTTCAGACATGTTGTTAATGTGAAATAAAAATTACCCTCACTCCTCCAAATAATCCAAATCCTTCCCGTGTGATTCTTCCAAAAAGAAAATGGAAACAATGGCAATCGCAAAAACAACGGCACCCACAATCATGGCTGATGTTAGAATACCGTACTCCGGTTTCATAGCTAACCACCAGATAGACATCAAAACCAAACCGCCGCGCACAAAATTAGGAACGGTGGTGGTGACTGTGGAGCGAATGTTGGTTCCAAATTGTTCAGACGCAACAGTGACAAAAATGGCCCAATAACCCATGGTGACGCCTAATAAAAATGAAATCGTATAGTAAGTGAACGGCGAAATTCCATTTGCATTAAAGAACCAAACGCAGAGCATTGCCATGGCTGCAATTGAAATGAGCAAAGCCTTTTTTCGTGACTTTAATTTTTGGCTGATGTAAGCTGTGATTAAACTTCCAAAGGCAGCTCCCATGTAGTGTAACATCACGGCTTTTCCTCCGCTTACGTCGCCCGTAACGCCCAATGCTTGTGCAAATTCTTCAGACGGAATAATTAAAATACCAACCACAAACCAAACCGGTAATCCCACAAAAATGCTGGCAATGTATCGCAGTAATTTTTGTGGACTTTTTAATACTACAATAAAATTTCCTCGTTTTGAAGTTGAATGTTTTAACTTGTCAAACATGCCTGATTCGTGCACGTAAACTCGCAGAAATAACAATAACAAACCTAATACACCACCTACCCAATACGCCTCGCGCCAGCCCCATTCAGCAACTAAAAACGCAAGCACCGCACCGGCAATTCCAACTCCGGTTACCACACCGGTTCCCCAGGCGCGGTGTTCTTTTGAAAGTACTTCTGAAACTAAGGTGATTCCAATACCTAATTCACCTGCTAAACCAAATCCTGCAATCAAACGCAACCATTGATATTGTTCGACACTGGTTACAAATCCATTTGCAATATTGGCAAGTGAGTAAAGCAAGATGGTCATAAAAAGCGTTGACATTCTGCCGTGCTTATCACCTAAAAATCCCCAAACAATTCCGCCCAATAGCATACCCAGCATTTGAGCATTCATGAGCTTAGCACCTACTTCTGTCATTTGATCGAGAGGCACACCAATAGCAGTCAGACTGGGCGTACGCACAATTCCGAACAAAATTAAATCGTAGATATCTACAAAATAACCAAGCGCCGCCACAATGACGACAATGTTTAAGGGGTTGGAGCTGATTTCTTTTTTCATAGTTGAGATGACTCAAATATAATAAAGTATCAGACTCAAAAAACTACTCGCCTTCTTTCTGCAATTCAGCGTTTAAGTAGTAAGCTCCTTTGATTACAAAATCTTTGTTTGCATCTGCAGGATTCAGAAAAATAATTTCTTGTTTGCTGCTTTCAGATGCGCCGGGCTTGATTTCGATTTTTTCAAAGACATTTCCTTCACCGTCTTTTTTTACAGAAAACATAATACATTCCGCCTTCTTCTAAAATAGATTCTTTTGGTAGAACGGTGGTCATATTGCTGTCCAATTCAATGTGTCCGTTGATGTACATGCCCGGAATCAAATAATCTTTTTTGCCAGAAATATCTGCGTACACTTTGATGGCTTTCTGATCTTTTTCAAAAGCTTTTCCAACGGCAAAAACGGTTGCCTGAAAAATATCATTTGGATTGGATGACGTGTAGAAATGTACGTTTTGTCCTTCTCTGATTTTGGCAATGTCTTTTTCGTACACCAAAAGTTCTAAATGTAAATGTTCATTATCTACAATTTCAAAAAGCGATTGCGCAGGATCAATGTATTGACCTAAATTGAGTTCAATTAATCTTACGAATCCGTCTATTGGTGAGCGAACCGGAATGCCTGATAACAATTCACCCGCTTCTAGTTTTTTGAAATCAATTCCAATTAATTCCAATTGTGTTTTGATGCCTTTGTATTTGAAAAGTGCGTCGTTGTATTCACTTTCTGTTTTGGCAAATGATTTTTCAGAATTGATTTCCTGATCACGTAAGGTTTTTGCACGTTCGTATTCTTTTTCAAGATAAGCTACCTGATTTTTTGTGGTCAGATAATCTTGTTGCATGGTGATGAATTCAGGATTTTCAAGTGTTGCTAAGAGTTGTCCTTTTTTGACTTTATCACCTTGAATGACTTGAATGTTTTTGACACGACCTCCAATAATCGCACTTACACTCGCTTTGTTCTGTGGTGGTAATTCAAGTGTTCCATTGGTTTCAATGGTATAGGCCAGATTCATTTTTTCAACTTTGGAGGTTGTAATTTCCATGGCTGAAATTTGTTCATCAGAAAGTTCAACGGTATTTTTAATGATTGTCGTTTCTGCTTCTGATGTATTTTTGATTGCGGTCCCACTGCATGACATTAATAAGATAGTTGAAAGCAGCAAGGTGATTTTATTTTTAGTTTTCATAAGTCCGTTTTTTAATTTCCCATTAAATAATTAATTCGCAAAATGATTTGATTGACGTTGTTGAGCGTCACTAAATAGTTTTGTCTGATTTGGCTGGATTGTTCCAAACCATCCATAAATTCAAGGTATCCAATCTCTCCTTCGGCATAACTTTTTACCGCGGTTTGTTCTAAGAGATCTGCTAATTTTAAGCCGCGCTGCTCATAATAAGTTAATGAGATGCTCGTGTTTTTATACGATTCAAAAAGCTGATAAATTTCCTGCTGAAGTTGGGTGAGTACCAATTCTTTTTCTTGTAACAGAATTTCATGATTGAGATTTGCAACCTGCACACCAGCACTTTTTTCATTTACAAAGAGAGGAATCCGTATTCCGACACTGTATGCATTTAATCCTTGCACACCTTCAATCTGCTGATTGGTATAACCAACGCTGATATCAGGCATGTAACCTGATTTTGCAAGACGAATTTCCTGTTCTGCCATGTTTGCCATCTGCGTATAATAATTTACCAGCGGATTGTTTTCAAGATTGGAAGTGTCGGGCTGAATAAAATTGATCAATGCAAATGTTGAATCGGTCAATTCAAATTTTTGGTCAGCCCGAATCAGCAGTTGTAAACTGTTTTGATAGATCGTTCGATTATTCAATTGCGTCCGCAGCAACATATCGATTTCTTCTTTTTTGACTGCGCCAGACTCAATTCCAAAATGGTTCCGTCTCCGGCATCCAATCTGATCTGTGCTGCTTTTTCAAAATTCTCATAAGCTAATTTCAACTGTGTCAAGTTTTGAATGAGTTGATTCAGATAAATAATCTGATGACAGGTTGAGCGCACTTCCAATTCCAGTTCTTTTTTAGAAAGTTGGAGTAGAGCGTCTGCAACATTTTGCCGTTCATCGTTGACATTTTTTTGTGCAGCGTACACCGTTGGAAAATAAAATTGTTGGTTCAAGTTGATTTGATAATCATTCATCGAACCATTGATTTGTCCATATCCAAAGGTCACCGCTAACTTGTCTGATTGATAGGATTGGCGGTTGATGTAGTTGACTTGCTCCGCCTCCAGATTTCGCATTTTGATTCCGGGATTATTCGTGAAAGCAATATTAACTGCATCATCAATGGTTCCTGAATTGGATTGACCAAACACATTGAATGAAAGGAGCAACGCGATAGTCAAAATCATTCCATGTCTTGATTTTTTGCGTTTGAGTTCTGATTTTACCATGGATAAATGATAGAGTACAGGCAATACTAATAATGTAAGCAGCGTTGCAGAAATTAATCCGCCAATGACAACTGTTGCAAGCGGGCGTTGTACTTCAGCTCCGGCTGAATGTGAAATAGCCATCGGTAAAAAACCAAGCGCTGCTGCTGATGCTGTTAATAGAACGGGACGAATGCGTTGTTTGGTTCCCTGGATGATAAGTGATTTCAATCCGCCCTGGTAATGGTGTTTCATTTCTTTATAATGTTCAATCAAAACTATTCCATTCAAAACGGCAATTCCGAAAAGTGCAATGAATCCAACTCCGGCTGAAATACTAAAAGGTAAATCACGCATCCATAAAAAGAGGATTCCGCCTGTTGCTGAAAGTGGAATCGCAGCATATACCAGCAAGGCTTCTTTCACGGAATTAAATGTAAAATAGAGCAAAATGAAAATCAGAATAAGTGCTAACGGAACCGCCATCATCAAGCGGTCTTTCGCATGATTTAAGTTTTCAAACTGACCGCCGTAATCCAAGGTAAATCCTTCAGGTAGTTTTAGTTTTTCATCTAAGATTCCCTGAATTTCTTCAACTACAGATTGCAAATCACGGTTACGCACATTCACACCTATCACAATTCTGCGTTTGGTATTTTCACGTGAGATTTTTGCAGGACCTTTTGTATAAGAAATAGTTGCAACCTCACGCAGCGGAATTTTATTTCCATTAGGCAGGTCGATGAATAAATTTTCAAGATCGGTGATGTCTTTGCGATCTTCTTCACTCATTCTGACAACCAAATCAAACTTTCGTTCACCTTCAAAAACATCGCCGGTTTTTTTACCGCCAAAGGCAATTTGAATGAGATCATTTAATTCAGCAATGTTCAATCCGTGCTGCGCAATTTTCTGACGATCATAACGCACCAGCATTTGCGGAAGCCCTTCAGTTTTTTCAACTGAGATATCTTCAGCACCTTCTACATCTGCAATAAGTGATTTTACTTCGTTTGCTTTTTGTGCAAGAATTTCCAAATCATGGCCATAAATTTTAATCGCCAAATCTGCGCGCACGCCTGTGATCAATTCATTGAATCGCATTTCGATGGGTTGTGTGAATTCATATTCGATTCCTGCCATGGCGTTTAGTTTTTCTTTCATTTTTCCAATCAGTTCGTCTTTTGTTTCTGCGTTGACCCATTCAGATTTTGGTTTCAGTTTGATAATCACATCGGCTTCTTCCATACTCATTGGGTCGGTTGGGATTTCTGCAGCACCAATTCGTGATACAACCTGATCGACTTCCACAAAATTGTCTTTGAGAATTTTTTCCATTTTAGTGGTGAGGTCAATTGTTTCTGACAGCGATGTTCCGGTTGGAATGATGGGTTGAATGACAATATCTCCTTCATCCAGGGTTGGAATAAATTCACCGCCCATGGTTGAGAAGATATAGAAGCAACCGCCTAACCAAACTACTGAAAGTGCAACTACAGCTACTCTGAATTTTAGAGCAAGATTGATAACGGGCTCGTACATCTTCATCAGAAAATTCATCAGTTTGTCTGACAATGATTTTTCTTTTGAAGATGGTTTGATAAAGAGTGATGCCATTACCGGAACATACGTCAGACAAAGAATCATAGCACCAATCAATGCAAAACTAAAAGTGAGTGCCATGGGTCTGAACATTTTCCCTTCTACACCTGTGAGCACTAAAATCGGAATGAAAACAATTAAAATAATAAGCTGACCAAAAATCGCAGAGCGCATCATTTTGCTTGCACTTTTAATCACCATTTTGTTTTTTGGCATCTTGCAATTCGGCACCTGTAAGACCAAGCAATAAAGCCCGTCCACCAGTCATCGAAAAGAGCACAAATTCAACAATGATGATGGCTCCATCTATGATGATTCCAAAATCAACTGCACCTAAAGACATCAGGTTTGCAGAGATTCCAAATGTTTTCATCAGTGAGATTGCAAACAACAAACACAAGGGGATGATCGATGAAATTAAAAGTCCCGCGCGAATATTCCCGAGCAAAAGAATTACAACGACAATTACAATGAGCGCACCCAGAATTAAATTCTCAGCAACGGTGAACGATGTTTTTCCAATCAGTTCACTGCGTTCTAAGAATGGATTGATATAAACTCCTTCAGGCAGATTTTTTTGAATTTCAGCAACGCGCTCTTTAACAGAGGCAATGACCGCACTTGTTGATGCATCTTTCAGCAACATCACTTGTCCCATTACTTTTTCACCTTCGCCGTTACCTGTAATTGCGCCAAATCGCAAAGCAGTGCCATAGCCAACCGTTGCAATATCTTTCACAAAAATCGGCGTACCGTTTTGATTTTTTACAAGGATGTTTTCAATGTCCTGAATCGATCCTACCAAGCCTTCACCGCGAATAAAATAGGCTTGATTTTCTTTTTCAATATAACCGCCGCCGCCAACACTGTTGTTGTTTTCAATCGCAGTAAAAATTTCATTGATTGAAACGTCAAGCGAATTCATACGAATTGGATCAATGGCTACTTCATATTGTTTCAGTGCACCGCCCCAGGTATTGATTTCAACTACACCCGGCAAACCAGAAAGTTGTCGTTTCACCGTCCAATCCTGAATGGTGCGCAAGTCCATGATGGTGTACTTGTCTTTAAATTCTGGTTTTACTTCAAGCGTGTATTGATAGATTTCACCGAGACCGGTTGTGATGGGTCCCATAAAAGGAGTTCCAAATCCGGTTGGAATATTTGCTTCGGCTGATTTTAGTTTTTCAGTGATCAACTGCCGTGGAAGAAAAGTTCCCATCTCGTCATCAAAGACAACAGTCACAACAGAGAGACCAAATTTTGAAACAGAGCGAATTTCTTTTACGCCCATGATATTGGCCATCTCTAATTCGACCGGATAGGTAAGAAACTGCTCTACATCTTGTGTGGAGAGATTTCGGCTGGTGGTAATAATTTGTACCTGATTGTTTGTTACATCAGGCACGGCGTCTATCGGAATATTCATCACCGAATAGCTTCCCCACATAATGAGGCCGGCTACTCCCAGCAGGACGATGAATTTATTGTTTACAGATAAAGCAATGATTTTTTGAATCATGGATTAATATTTTTTTGAATAGAAAATAATGATTGGACACCTCTGAAAGGTGCATGTGTCAGGCAAGAAAAGCTGACGAAAGAATTAGATGATTGGCGGACCTCTGTGCGAGAATCCACTTACGTTCAGAGATTTGAACGAAGTATTTTGCTCAGTAGAAATTAACTGAGTAGCTTGTAAATCCGCAGCACGAATGCCAAAAACAGTCACCGAAAGAACGGCAAGCAGTTGTTGCTGGTCTACATCAATAGATGCATTTTCAACCGAAAAGTCTTCCAGATGTCCATCTGTTTGGGAAAGGTGAAAACCAAGTGCAATTTGTTCAAAAAGATCGGATGGTTGTGATTTTTCAAGGAATGAAATTTCTTTCGAAGTATGATGATCATGCGGTATTAAAGCATGCAACAACAAGACTGTCGTTGCAGTTAAAAGAGCTATAGTCCGGATGAATTTCACAGGACAAAGGTATATAATAAGATTGGATTGCTTTGTGACGAATGTCATTCAGGCGGTTAAATAAATGTTAAAAGGAAAAGGTATTTTTTAGTAGCGGGGGACTAACCGACGTCGCCTCGGAATGAGTCCGACATGTGTGATTGGGTCAATATTCCTTTGATCCATTGTCACCTTGTCCCATTCTCAATCTTTCAAGGCTACCGATTCGGGAAAAACTCCACGTGAACAGCTACCCAAGGTCTACCGCTAATTGTCCAGCCTTTGGTACTCTTCTCATTGTGAGATTTAAATCTATCGCACAAATCTGAAGATTCTCCAACGTATGTTTTGCGATTACATAATGAATATAGAACATAGACTACATGTTCGTGATCGACCCCTTTCTCCATAATCCTCTCTTCCTAAAAACAAAAAAAACGATAACTGGAATGTTATCGTTTTTTAGTAGCGGGGGCCGGACTCGAACCGACGGCCTTCGGGTTATGAGCCCGACGAGCTACCACTGCTCCACCCCGCAATATATCTTTGTGGTATTGTTTCTATTTGCGGGTACAAATATAGTGGTAGTTTTCCGCCATAGCAAATACTTATTGAGTTTTTTTTGTTTGGATAGATTTTATGATGATGCCGGAGACCACAATAGCAATGAAATTCAAGCAACTACTTAAACCGCAGCTCGCTTAGAATAATTCTGATATTGTTCATTCAGCCAGATAATCGCTTCCAGTTCATTCGTCATGACCCTCACATTATCTTTTGATCTGAAAATTTTCACGTAAGTATGAACTCCGAGTTTCTGACCAAAGTTTTTTACGAGAAGTACTTCCGCAATTCGCAAGCGCAGGATGGTTTCGTTTTTGGCAGCATATTCTTTTGCTTCAGGTGAAAGCGAAAGAAAATCTTTTGTGAGATCGATGAGCGTGCAATATTTTTCTTCACAAAAAAGTTGTTCGCGTGATGCAGTCAATTCTTTCATGTCATCAACGTTTACAGTTTTGTCTTTCAGATAAGTTACTTTCATAACTGACCCAATTCGCTCAACTGTTCCGGCGGAGAATTTTAGAATTTGCATGCTTAAAAGTAAGCAAATTAAACGAACTGACAAATACTATGCTTTGACTCAGAGTGGATTAAGTCGTATAAAGTCATTCAAACGGCCTTGTCAAAAGGGCATTCAGCTAATTTCAGCTTTGTTCATTTGGGTATGACTTCTCAGCTAAAATTTCAAATTCAAGAGGAATACCTATTTTTGTTCCGCAATAAATTTTTGGCTCCCTAGTTCAATGGATAGAATGGAAGTTTCCGGAACTTCAGATCCAGGTTCGATTCCTGGGGGGGCTACAAAATCAGAGGGAGTGTGAGAGCGAAACGAACTCTGATTTTTCCTGTTCACTCGCTCTCACACTCACTCTGTCACAAATTTTTCTGGGATAGACAATTTTCAATTTTTTTTTAGGAGATTATTAATTGGTTCAACAACGCCCAAATTGTTTCTAAAATCAGAGCGAGAGTGAAAACAGTTGTTCTGATTTTTTTCCAGTCTCGCACTCAACCTCACGCTGAAGATCCACTACCTTTTCGAAATCCTATTCTCGGTTGCTTTTTGCCGGCTGCATTTAAATCTGGTTATTGAATGATCACGCCGTGCGCTGTGTTTGGTTAGTCTGGATTGCATTCTCTTTCTCCACATTCTAAAACTAGAGTGCTTCGAATGTTTGCGCATAAAATTAATAACGTCTTTTTCTTTAAGACCAAATTGAAATTCAATGGCCTCAAAAGGTGTGCGATCTTCCCAGGCCATTTGGATAATACGATCTATTTCCTCCAGGCTGAATTCATTGGATTCCATTTTTCTTTTTGAGTCTTCTTTTTCTTGCTGCTCTAAATAGAATGACAGTGATCTTAATCCACTGTATTCACAAATCAGATGTTCTTCAACCATAAATTTTGATATTGGTTTTACTGTTCATTGAGTTACTTTCAAGTGTTGAATGGGGTAGTGTGATTTTCTTTTTTTGATAAATTTTTCTAGACGATCTGCTCATTCAAAGCAAGCGAATCTGATCACTATTTTTTGTTTTTTTTTAGTTTTTCGCGGATTTACATGCCTGGCTAAAATGCGTTGACCTTCTGTTTTTACTTCTTTTTCTTTTCGGTAACTCCACACCAAATCACTTGCTTTTTTTCTGGTTTCCTCTGCATCCACAATCGGTGCAGGATAATCCACTCCAATTGTGCAGGCAGAAATTTCCTGCAGGTGTAAATCCATTTTATGAGGCTCGTGCAAAAATTCAAGCGGAACATTTTTCAATTCCGGAATCCATCGTTTGATAAATTCTCCTTCCGGGTCATGATCCATTGAATTTTTGATGGGATTATAAATGCGGATCGTATTAATTCCAGTTGTTCCACTTTGCATTTGCAATTGCGGATAATGTATTCCGGGTTCATAATCTAAAAATTGTCTTGCCAGAAAATGCAAATCACGCCAATCTTGCCAGAGATTAAAGACAAAAAAGGAAACTACCAAAGCACGCATTCTGAAATTGATATAACCTGTTTCAGTGACACAACGCATGCACCCATCAACGATCGGAATTCCGGTTTGACCCTTCTGCCAGGCCGCAATAAAATCTTCATTTTTATCTTTCACCAACTTATCATAGGCTCGGTTAATGTTTTCAAATTCGTATCGGCATTCATCTTCAAATTTTTGTATGAAATGACAATGCCAGTGAAGTCGTGAAATAAAATTTTGCAAAGCTCTTTTATTCGAAGCTTGCTCATAATGTTGCAACGTATATTGGTAAACCATGCGCATACTGATATTACCATAAGTCAGGTATGGCGACAAACGGCTACAGCCTTTTCTGCTTAGCGCCGGTTTGGAAATATATTTGCTGTAATTCTGATACCTCGATTTTAAAAAGGTATCGAGGTAACGCCATGCCCAATATTCCCCGCCTTGCTGAAAATTTTCGTTGCGTGTTGTGATTTCTGTATGTAATTCGGACCCTTTCAAAAGTTTGAAAACAGAATCTTCCAGCTTAAAAGTTTTGAAATTGGCAGCATCTACCATTTTGGGTTGTGCTCTCATTTGTCGCTCCCAAAGTTTGCCCCAAACCTCGCGTGATTTGGATGCACGGATAATGCCGTTGGATTGATATTCATTCCAGCCAATACCATTTTCAGCAAAGAATTTTTTCATTTTTTTGTCACGCTCAAATGTTAGTCCGTTACCAGTTTCCTGATGTGAAAATACCGTTCGGATTGAAAAGTGATCAGCAAGAATTTTAAACACTTCTTCGGCTTCTTTATGAAAAAAGTAAAGTCGTCCAGCTGAATTGTGTAGCCTTCCATTCATTTCCATCAATGATTCATAGATGAACCGCCAATGTCTGACATCGCTGTCATGATGATCCATTACAGAGGGTTCAAAAATGTAGATTAATAGAAGTGGAAGTTCAGAATTTTGTGCAACCCATAAAGGTTCATGATCGGTAAACCGAAGATCACGTTTAAACCAGACTAAATTGATTTCTGATTTCATACTTGGACATTGTACTTAGTAACAAATTGAAGTAAAAAATGTTTGTTTTGATACAAATAATCTATGAGGTTAAATTGATCGTCAAAAAACCGCGGAATTAAAAAACTAGAAAAAATGAAGTTAAAATTTGGGATTAAGCAGTTGACTGAATGACCAAAATCAGGTGGATTTAAACTGCGTTATCAAATGAATCTCACTAGATTTGATAGTAGCACCCAAGTGTTAAAACAGATAAGGATCAATTCTTATGAAGACAGAAATGAGTTTCCCGTTTTACGTCAAGGCAAGTTTAATCTGTCTTGGTTTGTTTGCTTTTATATCAATGCTTTCAATTGGTCAGCAAATTCTTGTGCCGTTGATATTTTCCACGTTGGCTGCAATACTTTTAAGTCCGCTGGTCGCTTTTTTAGTCCGCGAAAGATTCAAACGCGGATTAGCAATTGCGTTGGTTTTAATTTTGGTTTTTGGAATTGTAATTCTGTTGACTGTTTTGCTTTCAAATCAAATTGTACGTTTTGGAAATGCTCTGCCGGAATTAATCGGAAATTTCAATTTACTCGTTAATGAAGCAATCAACTGGATCTCCTATCAATTCAATATCAGTGTCACCGATCTCCGTTTATGGATTGATGACCGGAGTTCAGAAATGCTTACAGGTGCAAGTTCAGAAGTTGGAGAAACTTTAATCTCTACCGGAGCCTCTTTGATGTTTGTTATTTTGATTCCCGTTTACATGTTTTTGCTCCTCTTCTACCAGCCTCTTTTAATTGAATTCATTCACAGGTTATTCTCAGCTGACAAACAAAAAGATGTCAATGATGTAATCTCGAAGACAAAAAAAATTATTCAAAGCTATTTAATTGGTTTAATGACCGAAGCATTTATTGTTGCAATCTTATACTCAATTGCGCTCTTAGCTCTTGGAATTCAGTACGCTGTTTTGCTGGCAATTATCGGTGCACTTTTAAATCTGATTCCTTATCTCGGGGCAATCATTGCTGCATCGCTTCCTATGATTGTAGCACTTGCTACTGAATCTCCGATTTATGCTTTGTTAGTTTTGGCTGCCTATATTTTCATTCAGTTCATCGACAATAACATTATCATTCCACGGGTGGTCGCTTCTAAAGTGCGCATCAATGCCTTGGTTTCGATCATTGTCGTTATTGCCGGCGGTGCTTTGTGGGGAATTTCGGGAATGTTCTTATCAATTCCATTAACGGCAATTCTCAAAGTTGTTTTTGATCACATTGACGGATTAAAACCCTGGGGTTATGTATTGGGAAATTCTGTTCCTGTTTCACCACACGCCGCTAAACCGAAGAAAAAGGTAATGGCAAAATCTTAGCGCTAGCGCGCTTATCATATCGTTAATCAGTGAATAGTGTAAGTATTGCGCCGCAGTGTGTAATGCTTTCTAAACACATTGCATTCACCTTTGTAACGTGAAAATTCTTTCACAGACTTATTTAACTGATCTGCATGATAAATTGTTTTTTCCCTGAATAGCGATATTAATTTTTTTGTTTCGCGTATCAAGTGGTGGCCAAGATCCAGTTTTTTGGCAGTGTCATCAATTCAGAAATTAAAATTTGAATTAAAAGGCTAAGCTGATTTCAAATAAGTAATGCAGTGATCACTGGAAATAAGTAGAAGATGAACTTAAAAAGAAAAAAATGGAAAACAAGAAAGACAATAAGACAGGACCTAATCAGGAATCTGAAAAATTGAAAAATGAAGTGAGATCAGTTATGAATTCACAACCTGCACCTAAAGCAAATGTTTATCAAGACACAGAGAAAGATCTCAACGCAAAAATTCTAAAAATTACCATGATGATTCAGGAGCAATACCCTGAACTGTCTATATATTTGGAAGAAATGCCAGTCACAGTTCCAAACGTAGAAAATCCGCATATTGAGTTGGAGAACCTAAAAAAATATTTCAATTCGCTCTCTGCCATTTTAGATAAATATAAACTTGAGCATACCAATCGAAAATAGGAAAAGGAATGATTGATTTTGGATCGGAATGAGTTAGAATAGGTATACAAAGTCTTAACACTTAGTTGTGAAGACATAAAAAGAGCTATCACTGAATTTGTGTTTCTCAAACAGGCTCAATAATCTGCCAGCCATCTTGCAAATAGAATTTTATTTCAGGATGCTCATTAATCTCAAGCAAATCTTTCATGCCGTGTTTTTTTATTTTACGCCGATACGTGAAGTAGATGTATATAATTGCTGCGGCTATTCCCGCCAGAGGTGTTAAAATAATTGCTGCTCCACGGGATTTATAAATCAGAAGAAGATAAAGTGCCACCACCGTCATTATGATCACCGAAAAAATTAATGTAGGCAGATTTGAGGTATGATGAATTTTAGAACAGGTTGCACAACGATTTACCTGAAACGATTTTTTTAAATAATTCTTTTTCTTCTTCAAACCGGTTAATCCCAAACTATAATCCGTTTCCAGTTTTTTATAAAGGATGACAGTCGCCACATGGTTTGGATCAGAATAATTTTTATTGCAATAATAACAGGTGCTGATCATAGAGTCCGCTGATTGGGATAAAAGTATCGAATTAATTTGAACTTAATTTTGGACACCCGTGCTGAATTATTTTGGTTTTTTATTTCAATCTCTTTATGCTAACTTTAGGCACAGCTATTTTTAAATAAGAAAAATGCACTTGCCAAACATGATCTACGATCTTGCACTGATACTCGGTGTGGCAGCGGTTGTGACTATTCTTTTTAAAGTCATGAAACAACCTGTTGTACTCGGTTACATTGTTGCAGGTTTGTTTGTCGGGCCTAATTTTAAGCTCCTTCCTACGGTGATTGAAATGGACGGGATAAAAATCTGGGCAGAGATTGGCGTACTCTTTTTATTATTTGGACTAGGACTTGAATTCAGTTTTAAAAAGTTGATGAAAGTTGGGGGCGTTGCAGTAATCACTGCGCTGATGGGTGTTGGATTTACTCTTGTCTCTGGTTTTTTCGCCGGACTTTTACTCGGCTGGTCAAACATGGATAGCCTTTTTTTAGGTGGAATTCTGGCAATTGCTTCTACAACAATTATCATTCGTGCATTTGATGAACTGAATGTAAAAAGTCAAAAATTCGCCAATGTGGTCATGGGTGTTTTGGTGATTGAAGATTTGGTAGCCGTTGTCCTGATGGTAGTACTATCCACTGTTTCCGTCAGCAGATCATTTGAAGGTGTTGAGATGCTCATGTCCATTCTCAAATTGATTTTCTTTCTGGTGATTTGGTTTGTTTCCGGAATTTATTTTTTGCCTTCCATCTTAAAAGCGCTGCGCAAATATCTGAACGATGAAACTTTGCTCGTTATTTCAATAGCACTTTGTCTTTTAATGGTGGTGCTTGCAACCAATGCTGGGTTTTCATCAGCTTTAGGTGCGTTTATTATGGGATCTATTCTGGCAGAAACAACAAAAGCTGAACGCATTGAACATGAAATTAAATCGCTCAAAAATTTATTTGGTGCCATCTTTTTTGTTTCTGTGGGAATGATGATTGATCCTGAAATGCTCAAGCTTCATTTTGTTCCGATTTTGATTGCGACATTTATTTTGCTATTGGGAAAACCATTTTTTGTGATTTGCGGTGCATTGCTGGCAGGTCAACCGTTAAAAGTTTCGGTGCAATCGGGTATGAGTCTGTCACAAATTGGTGAGTTCTCTTTTATCATCGCAACACTTGGATTGACGCTCAATGTAACCAGTGCTTTCTTGTTTCCAATTGCAGTTGCGGTGTCAGTGCTTACAACTTTTACTACGCCGTTTATGATTCGGTTGTCTGAACCGGCATACAATCTGATTGAAAAAAAATTACCAAAAAAATGGAAGCGTACCTTGAATAATTACAGCGTAGGTGCGCAAAAAGTATCTGAAGCAAATGATTGGAAAACACTCTTGCGCTTTTATTTATTAAATGTGATTTTATTTTCGGTCATTGTCATCACCATTATTTTATTGGTCACAAAATTTATCTATCCATTAGTAGAACGAAATTTGGTCAATGACATTCTGATTACGCTCCTGACCCTTTTAGCATTGTCTCCTTTTTTATGGGCACTTGCTTTTAGAAGAACGGATAAAAAAGCATACACCCGAATTTGGGAAAAACCAGTGCAACGCGGCCCATTGATCATGCTTATGCTTTCACGTGTATTGCTGGCTGTTTTTTTTGTAGGCTTTTTATTTCATAGATTGTATTCGCCATTCATTGCTTTAGCCGGTGTAGTGATAACATGCATTATCGTATTTCTTTTCAGAAAAAAAATCAGAAATTTTTATGGCAAGATTGAAAAGCGGTTTTTGTCAAATCTCAATGAACGGGAATTTTCAAAACGTCCAAAAATTCAAACTCCCTGGGACTCTCACCTTACCGATTATTTGATCACTGCTTCATCACCTTTCATTGGCCAAACATTAAATGAAATTCAATTGCGTGAAAAATTTGGTGTCAATGTTGCCGCAATTCGGCGTGATGATCTGGTTATAAATGTTCCCGGCAGACAAGAGCGCGTTTACCCAAATGACATTTTATCTTTAATTGGCACTGATGATCAATTGAATGCATTTACAGATTTTATGAATGCTTCAGTGAAAGACCTGACGCCTTTAGTGCCGGAATCAGATGTTGCATTGCATCAGTTTACGGTGACTTCTAATTGTATTTTGGTGGGCAAAACCATCCGAAATTCCTCTATTCGTGAATTAACCAATGGGCTTGTTGTTGGCGTTGAACGAAATGGCAAAAGACTCTTGAATCCTGAGTCAAACCTGGAGTTTCAGCCGGGTGATACGGTTTGGATGGTTGCAGAGGAAGAAAAGCTTCAAACCTTTCTCAAACAGTACGATCTGAGCGTATAGGTCGGCCTTTGTTGATTTATTGCTACCTTTGCACCCCCTATGGAACATAAGGCAGGCTTTGTAAATATTATTGGAAATCCCAACGTTGGTAAATCAACCTTGATGAATCGCCTTGTAGGTGAGCGTCTTTCTATTATTACCAGCAAAGCTCAAACTACCCGTCACCGTATTTTGGGAATCGTCAATGATCCTGCCTATCAGGTTGTTTTTTCAGATACTCCCGGAATTTTAGAACCACATTATAAGCTGCATGAAAACATGATGGCTTTTGTGCAGAGTGCTTTGCAGGATGCCGATGTGATTTTATTTGTGACCGATATCTATGAGTCCACTTTAAATCACCTTGAAACGCTGGAGCGTCTTAAAAAGACATCAACTCCGGTTTTATTGCTTTTGAATAAAATTGATTTGGGAGATCAGAAAAAAGTAGAAGAAAAAGCGCTTTACTGGCATGAACAATTACCCAATGCCGAAATTCTTCCCATTTCAGCTTTGGAAGGATTTAACCTGGAACCAATCTGGAAACGCATTGTTGAATTGATTCCGGTGAATCCGCCGTATTATGACAAAGAAGAATTGACCGATCGTCCGCTGCGTTTTTTTATCAGTGAGATGATTCGTGAAAAAATATTTCAGAATTACAGCAAAGAAATTCCGTACTCAACTCAAGTTGAAATTGAGACTTACGAAGAAAGTCCAAAAATTGACAGAATCAGAGCGGTTATATATGTTGAGCGATCCACACAAAAAGGAATTATCATCGGTCATAAAGGTGAAAAACTAAAGACTGTTGGTATTGAAGCACGCAAGGAAATCGAAAAATTTATTGGCAAACAAATCCATTTGGAAATGTTTGTGAAAGTAGATGAGAACTGGCGTCAGAACGAGAAAAAACTCAAAAATTTCGGTTACTAAAAACCGACGGAATTATTAATTTCATCAAGAATCTAAATTAAAATGTCAAATATACTTGCTATCGTAGGCCGTCCCAATGTTGGAAAATCAACGCTTTTTAATCGTCTGATTGGATCACGTGTGGCTATTGTTGAAGAAATTTCTGGTGTTACCCGGGATCGGATTTACGGCGTGTCGGAATGGAATGGTATTGATTTCAGCGTGATTGATACAGGTGGATACGTAAAAGGATCAGACGATATTTTTGAAGAAGAAATTCGAAAACAGGTTGAAATTGCAATTGATGAAGCAACTGTGATTCTATTTGTAGTCGACGTTACAATTGGAATAACTGATTTGGATACTACCGTTGCAAACTTACTGCGCCGTTCTAAGAAACCAATTTTTATTGTTGCCAATAAGGTGGATACAAATTCACGTGCCAACGATTCAACCGAATTTTATTCGCTGGGATTGGGCGAGCTGTATAATATATCTGCAATCAATGGTTTTGGAACCGGCGAACTTTTGGATGAAGTCGTTAAAGAATTTACTGTTGAAGGTCAGCCTGAAGATGATAGCGGTGTACCAAAAATTTCGGTAGTTGGAAAACCAAATGTGGGTAAATCTTCTTTCATCAATGCCATAACCGGTGAGGATAGAAATATTGTAACTCCAATCAGCGGAACCACGCGTGATGCGGTAGATCATCGGTATAAATTATTTGGATTTGATTTCAGATTAATTGATACAGCAGGAATTCGAAAACGCGCGAAAGTGCATGAAGATCTTGAATTTTATTCGGTGATGCGTTCTATCAGAAGTATTGAATATTCGGATGTCTGTATTTTTATGATTGATGCGACAGAAGGAATACAAAGACAAGATTTAAGTATTTATTATATCATTGAAAAAAATCACAAAGGGGTTGTTGTCGTTGTCAATAAATGGGATTTGGTTGAAAAGGATACCAACTCCATGAAAGACTATGAAGATAATCTAAGACAACAACTGGCACCTTATAATGATGTTCCAATTATTTTTACATCAACCATCAACAAACAGCGTATTCACAAAGTGCTTGAAAAAGCAATGGAGGTTCATGAAAACAGAACACGCAGAATTTCTACGCATAAACTGAATGACTTTGTCCAGGATTTAATGCAACGCAATCCGCCTCCGGCGATCAAAGGAAAATTTGTGAAAATTAAATTTGCAACACAACTTCCAACACACGCACCCGCTTTTGCGTTTTTCTGCAACCTGCCTAAGTATGTAAAAGACCCATACAAACGATACGTAGAAAATCAAATGCGCGCCGAATTTAATTTTGAAGGTGTTCCCATCCGAATTTTCTTCAGAGAGAAATAGGAATAAAAAATTTAGATTTGTTTCTCGAAAGTCAGATTTTTATTAAAAGTTTGATCGAAGGAAAATCGTGGGTATCAAAACGTGACAAGTAAATTGGAAGCGGATTGTTAGTGAGACCGGGAAGCGGAGTTTATACTGAGCGAAGCCGAAGGAGAACGAAGAGTAGGAGATCACCCGGCCGCCCCATCGGGGACAAGCTGCGAGAATTTGCGCCAGAACGTTTTGCAACCCTTGACTTTTTGATACTTTTGTACCTGCACTGATCGCAGTCGAAGTGTCAAGACAAAAGTATGAAGACGTTTATTGTGAGTTAAGATTTTCAAATAATACTGATCGTCTTGTCTCAATAAAATTACCCAACACAAAAAATGACATTTGAAGAAGTCATAGCATCGATCTCAAAAAAAGAATTCAAACCCGTTTACTTTTTACACGGTGTTGAGCCTTATTATATTGATCGTATTGTGGATTTGGCCGCCAGCACCATTTTGGATGAAGGTGAACGCGATTTTAATCAAACCGTTTTCTACGCAAAAGACTCACAGCCCTTATCAGTGGTGGATGCCGCTTTGAGATTGCCTATGATGAGTCAGTATCAGGTTGTCATTATTAAAGAAGCGCAGGATTATACCAAAGCAACGCAGTGGGAACAATTTGAAAAATACGTTGAGAATCCATCTAATTCTACTATTCTCATTTTTGCGCACAAATACAAAACCATTGACAAGCGTTCACGGTTTTATAAAGTTTTGGCTAAAAAGGCGGTCATCTTTGAATCAGAAGGGGTAAAGGAATATCAGTTAGGCGCGTGGGTGAAAAATTATCTCAAAGAAAAAAAATACCAGATCACCGATAAAGCGGTTGCCCTCATTTCTGAATTTATTGGAAATGATTTGTCACGCATTGTGAATGAGTTGGATAAGCTGTTTATTACAGTTCCGCAAGGCACTCAAATCAACGAAAAACACGTAGAACAAAATATCGGAATCAGCAAAGATTACAATGTCTTTGAACTAGTAAATGCCGTTGCTGAGCGCGATATTGTAAAGGCACATAAAATCATTCATTATTTTGGACAAAACCCAAAGGCAACGCACATTACGGTTGTGCTTGGAAGTCTTCACGGTCTTTATACACGACTCTTCAAGGCACATTTTGCTAAAACAGAAGATCCGTCAAAAATTGCTTCCATGTTAAAGGTTCATCCTTTTGTGGCAAAAGAGCTGGTTCAGAATAAAAAGAAACATCCGGCTAAAATGATTTCCCGAAACTTCACCATTCTGCGTGAATATGATATGCTGGCTAAAGGTGTCGGAAGTGCCGGTGTGCCTGATGAACAACTGATGAAAGAGCTTGTTTATAAGCTGTTGCATTGATTCCGCCAAATTGCAATTTCCTACACTTCAATCAGTCGTGGTTCCAAATACTCACAGTCTGGCCTATTTGACTTATATTTGGCCTCAAAATTTTATTCAATGCGTCAGTTAGTTTTAATTTCTTTCTTTTTGATTACCGGCCTCTCAGCTTTTTCTCAAACCGGAACCGTGCGTGGAGTTGTAAAAAGTATTGAGGATGGAAATGCAGTCCCTTTTGCAAAAGTTCATTTGGTTGGTACCGATAAATTTACGGCAACTGACATTGATGGTTTGTTTTCGATGCCAAATATTCCGGTTGGAACTTATACCATCAAAATTACTTCAACCCAGTATTCTGAATTTACGCAAGAAATTATAATTGAATCGGCTAAAATTGTTGACGTTGAAGTTGAGTTGACACTGGGTAAAACTTTTGGTGTTGTTGATATCCGCATTGATGATCAGGAAAAAATGGTTGATCCAAGAACATCGGTTATTAAAATTACGAACACAGATATTAAACGTGTTCCGGTAACAGGTGGAACAGCAGATATTGCGGGATATTTTCAAACGGTACCAGGTGTTATCAGCACAGGTGACCAAGGTGGACAAGTGTATGTGCGTGGAGGAACTCCAATTCAAAACCGGGTGTTGTTGGATGGTATGACAATTTACAATCCTTTTCACAGCATTGGATTTTATTCGGTTTTTGAAACAGAGTTAATTCGTTCAGCTGATATTTACACCGGAGGTTTTAACGCAAAATACGGCGGTAGAATTTCTTCTGTAATGGATATCTCTTACCGCGATGGAAATACAAAACGTTTCGGGGGAGTAATGAGTGTGTCACCCTTTACATCACAACTTTTATTGGAAGGTCCGATTGGAAAAAAACAAAACGTATCGTTCGTGTTTACAGGAAAAGCTTCCGTGTTAGAACTTACTTCAAAAGCACTTTATCCTTATGTAAATGACGGTGACGGTTTGCCTTTTAACTTCTATGATTTTTATAGCAAGATTACTGTGCACGGTGATAAAGCAAATAAATTCAGCGTCTTTGGATTCTCGTTTAATGATCAGGTGACTTATCAGGCTGTTTCAAATTTGAAGTGGAATAGTTTTGGTGGTGGAAGTAATTTCATTTTCGTTCCAAACAACTCGGAACTATTTATGAAAGGGCGCTTCAATTTTTCTACTTACGATATTTTGTTGGAAGAAGATAATTTGCCAGATCGCAGCAGCGGAATTTTAGGGTCAGAATTGGCATTTGATTTTACGTATCACTTGCCCGGAAAAAGCAGACTGGATTATGGATTTGGATTTAATTATTTACAAACTGAATTTGAAACCTTCAACGAAGTTAATCGCGTGATCTCTCAAAACAGCACTTCAGTTGAGGCTGGTGCCTACATCTCATACAGACATGTATCTGCAAACAGACGACTCATTATTGAACCAGGAATTCGCTTTCAGGGATATGCATCCTATGGTGAGGTTACTGCCGAACCACGATTGAATGGAAAGTATAACATCACGGATGAATTCAGGTTAAAAATGGCAGGCGGATATTTTACCCAAAACTTTACATCTACCACTTCAGATAAAGATGTAGTAAACTTATTCAACGGTTTTATCACCGCACCAAGTACAACTGCCTTGCCTTCAACTTTCGTAAAGCCGGATGGCACAGAAAAAGAAATTAAAAACGGATTACAAAAAGCTTGGCATGCAATTTTTGGTTTTGAAGTTGATCTTTCAAAAAGATTGGCGTTGAATGTGGAAGGTTATTACAAATGGTTTTCACAAATGACTAACATCAACAACAACAAAATTTTTGAAGACAACGCTGTAAATTCTCAAATTGCAGATGTCTATAAAAAAGATTTTATTCTTGAAAGTGGTGCGGCGTATGGTGGAGATATCGTTTTAACGTTCACCACAAAAAAATTCTATTTCTGGGCTGTTTATGCAATTGGAAAAGTAACCCGCTGGGATGGTTTCCAAACCTATGCACCGGTATTTGACAGACGTCACAATGTGAATTTGATTTCAACCTACTCATTTGGTAATAAAGAGAGTTGGGAGATTACTGCACGCTGGAATTTAGGTTCAGGTTTCCCTTTCAAACAAACCAATGGTGTTTATGAAGAACCAACCATTAGCGATGTGGATGCAGATTATTGGACTGGAAATTCAAACAACCTGACATTCTTATACGACGATCAAAATAATGGACGTCTTCCAACGTATCACAGGTTGGATGTCAATGTGAAAAAAACACTGACGTTTGAGAAAAATAAAAATCTGAAATTTGAATTTATTGCCGGGGTTACAAATATGTATGCCCGTCAAAATATTTTCTACGTGAATCGTATTACCAATCAAAAAGTGTATCAGTTGCCTATCATGCCAAGTTTGGCATTCAACATGAAATTTTAAGTTTGGTTCACTTCTTGCAGAATCTTCTTAAACCAAGTTGTATGAGAAGGGCTGCGCTGTTATTTTTTAGTTTCTTTTTTAGTCAGATTTTATTTTCTTCAGACTTTTCAGCAGCGAATAATTCTTTCGATTATCCGCAAAAAATGAAACTCGACAAATTGAATCGGCGTTCTAAATTTCCAATCGGAATAAATGCTTATGGTCTTGGTCCTATTGGTGGATTGGCGCTCACGGCCGATTTTTTTCTGACTCCAAAAGTGGCGCTTGAACTAGGTGCTGGTTTTCGAAATTTTGATTTGGATAATGGTTTTACAATTGGTGTGCGATACCACGTTTTTGGAAAAACACTTTTAAATCTCACACCCTACGTTGGCCTGTATACTGCATTTCACCACAACGGTACAAATCTTCAGAACAATAGTGTTTATGTTCCTGTTGGAATTCATAAGATCAAAAAGAATGGTTTCAGCTGGTCGGCTGAGGTTGCGTGGCAACGTAACACCTTCATGACAAATGGCTGGAGTGGTGGATTCAGATTAGGCTATCGCTTTAAAACGGGCAAGGGGAAAAGGTGATTTAGTGATCGGTAGTCAGGTAAACAGGTAATCGGTAATCCGGTAAACGGTAATCAGGTAAATAGGTAATCGGTAATCTGGTAAACGATAACAGGTATACACTTATCAGTAATCCGGCCAGGTTTATTTAGTCAACGATTTTTTACACTTACCTTTTCAAAACCGACCACCTGACCACCGATCACCGATCACCGATTACCTTTTTCAAAACCAACCCCTTTTTAAAACCCTGAGAACCTGCACTGTTTATATCTGGTTCAAAAACTTTGTGAGTTTCGGGAACGAATCAGTTTTTGATTAGTGACAAATCTCTATATTTGTCTTTATTTAAAACCATTCTAAATAAGTGAATTTAATTCTCGCAGATAGCAATGAGTTGATCCGAATCGGATTGAGAACGATCTTCAAAGATCCTTCTGTCCAAATTGTGGGTGAAGCTGAAACATCTGAAGAATTGATTGCACAGGTAAAATCATTTTCACCGGACGTTTTATTGATCGATTATACCAGCAAAGGTTTTGCAATTGATGTAGTGCCTGAAGTGTTGTTGATTAATCCGGGTTTAAAAATTGTTGCAATCACTCCTGAACAATCTGCACAAACTCTGACACATGCTATTCGAAGTGGAGTGATGTCTTACGTGAAAAAAGACTGCAGTTTAAGTGAGATTGTGGATGCAGTGAAAGAAAGCGGAAAAGGAAATAAATTTTTCTGCGGTCAGATTTTAGATACCATTCAACGCGAAGGAATTGATGTAGAAACAATCGCTGAGTTTGAATTTTCGTGTGAACCAATTATTCTATCTGAACGAGAAATTGAAGTCATCACACTCATCGCTGAAGGACTTACCAATATTGAAATCAGTGATAAATTGTTTTTGAGCAAACACACCGTGAATACGCATCGCAAAAACATCATGGCAAAATTGGGTGTAAAAAATACAGCGGGTATTGTCATGTTTGCAATCAAACAAAACTACACCACTCCAAACAAATTTTTATTTGCTGCTGAAAGCAATTAGCAAACAAAACTTTCAAGTCAATTTTCTTACAATCTATCGTTCCTGATAATTAAATTCGTGTGTAGATTTTTTTCTCGGCTTTGAAATACCAAATAAGATCTGCGAAAATCTGCGCCTTTAAAATCTGCGTAGATCAGCGTGAAAGAAAAACCCAGAACATATTTTCCCACAGATCTCACAGAAAAATTTTGCTGATTTCGCTGATTCGGCTTCCTGGAGATAGTCGCCACTTTTTACTCAAACCAAATCTGAGTAAATCTGCGGTTCTAAAATCTGCGTAAATCTGCGGGAAAGAAAAACCCAGAACATGTTTTCCCACAGATCTCACAGAAAAATTTCGCTGATTACGCTGATTCGCTTTTCTGGAGATAATCGCCACTTTATACTCAAACCAAATCTGTGTAAATCTGCGGTTCTAAAATCTGCGTAAATCTGCGGGAAAGAAAAACCCAGAACATATTTTCCCACAGATCTCACAGAAAAATTTCGCTGATTACGCTGATTCGCTTTTCTGGAGATAATCGCCACTTTATACTCAAATCAAATCTGTGTAAATCAGCGTGAAAATAGTGTCTTAGTTCTCGAGATTGTGCAATAAGAGCTGAACTAGAGGAGAGTGGTTACAAATCAAATCTAATTCAACTCCCCGGCTTGCTCGTGCAAATCATCTTTATCCTCGTTCAAAAAGAGTCCGGTTATTTTAAAACCATCGCCGCGATCTGCAAAAAAGATACGCTCGTAAATAATTTTTGAATCAAAGGTCAATGTATAATCCAGCTGAACGTTGGTTATTCCGTCGTTATAATTCGATTTAAAACCTGTGTCTTTTTCACGTTTGATGGGTGTTCCCCAATTTGCCTGCATATCTGTAAAAAGTGCATACCAGGCATCTTTACTGGTAACTGCCAAAGCCTCTGAATCGATCATATTGTTCACGATATAATCATAATCTTTTTCATCCAACTTTTTGTGAAATTCGTCTCCAAGATCCTCTGCTTCACCAATACCACATGAACTCATTGTAGCAAGAACTAAAAAGAAGAAAAGGGTTTTAAAAGTTTTCATAGGTTTTCGTTTGTGCAGCTAATTTATGATTTTTTTTGAGGGAATAGGACAGCGCCAATAAGTCAGAGGTTATTTTGCATGCTTAGACACCTCGGGCTTGGACAGGCTCAGCCATCGCTTCCCGGTAATTCTCTCATATCTGTTCGCAAAACTAAAACCTCATGGCTCTGTCCTAAGTCATCTGCCCTCAAGAAAAACATTGCAATCTCAACAAAATCAACTATCTTCAACTTAAATTGAACCTTTTTAAAGTCTGGTTGTATTAAAGATCAACTATGTCAAACATGAGAAGCCTGATTTGTTTTCTTCTGTTCATTGCCGCTCCGCTGATTGGATTTTCTCAATCAGAAGATTTGTCGTTGGCTGAACTGAAAACGCAATACCTGAAAAAACGATCTTCGTTTGCAAGCTCGTCTACAAAAGTGATTACAACTGAACAGCAAACGGAACTTAATACGCTGGTTGCTCAACTTAAATCAAAAGATGCAGAGTCGTTTGAATACAATCTTATTCTCTGGATCAACGGAAATTATAATACTGCCTTGCAGGAAAATCTTTTCAAAGCGTATGCCCTGAACGCTGCTGATGAAACTGTGGTGCGTGAAATGCTTGGATTTTATCTGATCACTTCCAATCTTGCGAAACAAAAAGATTTTTTGACCAAAGTTCAAAAGCACTATACAGCTGCTGAATTAGCCTATTATCAAGATGCAATGCCAACTACAAAATCAATTTTGGTTAGTTCCAATCAAGAAGACATGTATGGATTTTTAATTGCTCAAACGGCTTTTGGAAAAGGGACAGATGTGCAGGTTATCAATCTGGACTTTATGAAAAATGAAAGCTACCGTGAAATGGTTTCCAATAATTCAGGTATTACAGATGTGACTTTTTTGGGGAATGAAAAAAATTATCTGAAAACAATGTTGGGTGGAAGTGCGAAGAAAATTTTTATCTCTGCCACAGTTCCGCAAGAATATTTGAGTTCGGTATCTGATAAAATCTATTTAACCGGATTGTCTTATCAATACGGCAACATTGATCAGTTTGCGGCGCTGAATGATTTCTGGAAAAAAATGAAATCAAAAGATCTTACTCAAATTACACTTTCAAAATCTGCCGAAAGTAAATTGTATGGAAACTATTTGCCGCCTTTGCTCACGCTTTATATGATGCAACCGGGGGATGCACTTTTAAAAACAACAATAAGATCAATTGCAGAAAAAGTAGGGAAGACAGCTGAGGTAGATGATATTTTGAAAGAGATTGATGCCGGCTAATGAAGTTATTCAGGAAAGACTATAAAACACTCAGCGACGAAGAGTTGATGCGCCTTTACAGCAAAGGTGACAAGGCAGCCTTTGAGCCGATCTATGATCGGTATGAGAAATTTATGGTCAATTTTTTCTATCGAAAATTATGGAGTGACCGAATCAAAGCTGAAGATTTTGCACACGATTTATTTACCAAGTTAATTGACAATCCGGAATTGTTTGACACGGAACGGAATTTCAAGGCCTGGTTATTTTCAGTAGCCAGCAACATGTGCAAAAACGAATACAAAAAACAAGAAGTGCGCAAAAACACGTCGTATGATGTGCCAGATCATTATCAGGGAACTGATGGCGCAGATTCTGCCGACAAGGAAGTAGACAAAGGCAGTTTTAATGAAGTACTAAAACGTGAATTGGATAAACTGGGTGATAAACATAAAGAAGTTTTTATGATGCGTCACTTTGACGGTTTGGCACTTGAAGAAATTGCTGAAGCGCTTGATATTAATACAGGAACCGTGAAGTCACGTTTGCACCACGCAACAAAAACGGTAGCTGAAAAATTAGAGATATTCAGAAAAACATTATTAAAAGATTGAACCTAAATTGAAGTCAGTTGTAATTAAGATTGATACTGATTTGTGAGATAGAAATAAAAAGAAAATGAAATTAGCAGAAGACATAATCATTTCAAAGCGATACTTTGAACTTACTTCTTCAGAAAAGGAAGTGGTGAAGGAGCTTGTTTCGAATGAAGAGGAATACGAGGCGATGCGCTGGTTTTTGACCAGCACCGGAGATGCTTTTACAAAAGAAAAAATTGAACCATCACGCGATTTGAAAAAAGGAGTGATGGCACATTTACAGCAAAAACAAACTACTTCCAAAACCATTTGGTTAAATGGTGTGAGCGCGTTTTTATTCCCTTCTGAAAAGAAATTTTATCAATATCCCGGATTACAAATTGCTGCAGTTGCTGTTCTTTTAGTGAGTGCGGTTGCGATTTACAATTCCTCATCAAAAATTCAAGATACGCTTGCGGTAAATGAAACAGAACAACTAGTAACGTCTGAAGAAAAACTTGTCTTTGAATCGGAAACGATGGTTCCGGAAACAACTGGTGCACTTCAAGATGAAGAAGCTGCCCAACCAACTACCGTTACAAGAAATGAAATTGTTGATGACGTAATGGAGGCTCCGGCAGATATGGCTCCTGGTGAAGCTGTATCGTATTATCGTGAAATGTCTGTGGCTGAAGAAATGAAGTTGGCAGAGCAGGATGATGAGAGTCCGGCTGCAGTATTGGATGTTGATAATCTCTCTACAGGTTCGGGTTCAACATTAAAACAAGATCAAACCGTAAATCTAAGCAGTACGCTAAACAAAAAGAATGTAGATCTGAAACAAGAAGCTGTCAAGTCAAAAGACAATGACAAAGTTTTACGTGACGAAACAAAACGCAACGATAATTCTAAATCAACTACAACTGTTTCAACCAACGCACCTGCCGGAAATATTGGCTATACAACGACTGAAAAAGAAAAAAGTGAAGATGTTGAAGGCAAGCCTTATGTCACTGGTTCGGCCGGTGGTGTTTTTGGCGATACTGCTGATTCTGCCGCTACCGATGGAAATAAACCAGAAGTAGAAGAGCAAACCAAAAAGTTCAGCATCAACGATACAAAAATTTTGAAGAAATTAGTTTTTGTGGTGAAGTAGAATTCTAAATCTTTTTTACTTCCTCTTCAAGAATCCAACCTGAATTTCCGTTTACTTCTATTTGAAGCCAGCTGTCATTTTGCTGAATGATTTTAACCTTGGCACCCTCGTGTAATTTGAAACTGATATTGGATTTATCCATCGGTGAAATTCGGATATCGGCCTCATCTTCTAAAATGATTGCTTCTGTTTCTGACAGAATGGATTGTTTGTGAAAATAGGCAGTTGTTGTACTGAAGATTAAAAGCAAACCAAACAACAAGCCGCTCATCATGCTCATGTTTCTGATTCTTCTTGATTTGGCAACAATAAAAACTAAAATGGTGAGACTGAAAAGCAAGCTGCTTGCAATACTTACAAAAGCCCAAAGATTGATATGCGGCCCGTACAAAAGTCGCTTCAGCCATTCTGTTAAAGCCGGATTTGGTTGTTCAATTTTATCCTCAGTCTGCAAGTTTGCAAATTCCAGATTGAATTTTGCATCTTCGTTGCGCGGATCTATTTTGAGTGCTTTTTCATAAGCCCAAATAGCCAGGCCCAATCGTTTGCTTTTATAATAAGCATTGCCCAAATTGTAGTATACTTCTGAATTCTGATGGGCTGAATCCAGCATCTCTTCGTAATTTTTTGCAGCAGTTTTATAATGTTCTTCGATATACAATTCGTTAGCCTCTTTGAATTTGTCATCCAAACCAAAAGATATTCCGCTTGTAAAAACAGAAAACAAAATCAGCAGTATGTACTTATATTTTTGCATCCAATTCATCAATTAGTTTTTGGGTATCACGAATTGTATCTTCCAGATTTTGTGCAGTTATTGGGGCATATTGCGCCATTTCAATTTTTTTCCAGACGTTTGAAAGATTCAGAATCAGGTTTGTATCAGCCTTGCGCGTTTCCAACTCAACGGTAATTGCTTTTATAGAAAGTGATGACAAGGATAAATTTAATTTGATCATCAGGAATGAAATCAAGGAACTTTGTAGCGTTTTTAGTGCTTCTTTTTCCTGACCTGATTTTAATTGTTGCAATGCTTTGGCAAGATTTTTCTGCGCAGATTTTCGCGCTAATTTTTTGGTATTCTCTGTTTTGTCTTCTTCTGAAACACTGTTCTTTTTCTGCGCAGGAATAACACCAGCAACAATAAAATTGGCGGACCAATTAAAAGTGTCATATAAGGCAAGGATCCAAAAATAAATTCGTTGAGGCTAAAATAAACTCCCTCTTCCTGATGTATGAATTGAATATCCGTATTTTCAATCTCAACCGGTTTTTGGCCTTTGTAAATAGCACCGTGATTCTCATCGCCTTTTTCTACATGCAAGCTGAATTTCTCAGTAGTAAGTTGCTTGTATTGTTTTTCTGCAAGATTGAAATAAGAAAAAGAGAAAGGTGCAATGTCAAAATCGCCCGGATCATTTGCTGATAAAATATATGTATAGGTAATGCTACCATCCAGACCGCGCTCGCTGATAGTAGTTTCATCCAATGGGTCCTGTTCTGAAATTGTAAAGCCATTTGGCAAGCTTAACTTCGGCTCATCAAAGGCGTTGAAATTTCCTACTCCTGATATTTTTAAACTAAGCTCAAGGGATTGACCTTGAATTAAACTTGTTTTATCAACCTGAAAGGATAAATCAAAATTTCCAACTAATCCGTTAAAGTCAGCCGGTGCTTCACCAGGTAATTTTTTGACATCAATGGTTAAGCTGTTTGATTTGCCTTCTTCACGTTCATTGTTGAATATATCGATGGAATGAATCAAAGAAGATGCATAAGGTTCAATGGTTATTTTTCCTGCGCGCACCGGAATACAAACTTCGGTACTCAATTCTAAAACATAGTAACGCACACCCTTTACATTTTCCTGTGTCATGTTAAAGCTGGTGCGGTTAGGATTTAAATCTTTACGCCATAAGCCGCTTGCGGTTCCCTGTGTGATTGCTTCAATCTGACTTGGTTTTTTTGTGCTGTAAAAACGAAAGGTTAAAACAAAAGGTTCACCAACGTAAACCGAATTTTTATCAGCGGAAATTTTAAAAGAGAAATTGGATTTTGATTCTTGTTGAGTCGTAGTGCCTCCGTCAATTGTTTTTATCGTGATCGTTGTTCCTGAATTCACTTTTTTAAGTTTGCATTTCATGGACACCGGTGGAATGGTATAAGTACCTTTTTTAGGTGCACGTAGTTTGTAGGTGAATGAATAATATTTATAGGATTTGGAAACCCCGTTTACAATACTTGTTCCTTCTGAAACGCCTTGCGAAGGACCACTTACAATTTCCAGATCGCCAAATTCAGGAATAGAAATTTCACAATCCTGATTAGCCGTTATCTGATACGTAAATACTTCACCAACTGTAACGCTGGTAGCACTCACAGTAGCTTCCACTTCCGGATTCTGGCTATAACCTGAAACCGAAAACAGCAAAAATAATATGATGAATCTGATCTGCACTTACCAATCTTTCTTAGAGGATTCGCCGGTTCCTACTTGTTTGTATTTTTCGAGTTTCTTCTGAACTTCTTTTTCCTTTTTCAAGGCAGCATCTAAAATTCGTTTAGCCTGTTCTTTTGAAATTTTATTTTGCTGAGCAGCTTTTTGTTTGTCTGTTTTTTCATCGCCGTTGTTTCCTTCAGATTCTTTTTCATTCTGATTTTTACCTTCGGCATCGTTTTCTTCGTCGCTCTGGTCTTGATTTTTCTCGTCGCCTTCTTTCTGATCCTGGTTGTTTTGGCCATTCTGGTTTTCGTCCGATTTCTCTTTATTTTCGTTCTCGTTCTCATTCTCGTTTTGTTCCTGCTCTTGTTGTTGCTGCTGATTTTTCAGCAAGAGAGCATAGGCCAGATTATAACGTGAATCCTCATCTTTTGGATTGATTTTTAAAGCTTCTTTATAAGATTCAATGGCATCATCCAATTTCTGATTCATGAATTGAGCATTGCCTAGATTGTGATAGACTTTTGAACGATCAAAAGCGGTGGGAGCCAAGTCAAGAAGTGTGCCGTACAAATCACTGGCCTGTTGAAAATCGCCTTTTTTGAAATAGGCATTGGCCATGTTAAAGTTGGTTTTGAAACTCAAGGGCGAAGTCTTTAAAGCCTCTTCGTAATAAAGAATGGCTTCGTCAAATTCTTTTTCGTCATAAGCCTTGTTGCCATAATACAAGTTTTTTCTTTCCAGATCTTGTGAAAAGGAATGGTTATAAATCGTCAGCGCGATTAGCAGTGTGATTAATTTATCCATTGTATTCCTGTAATTTGTGAACGATACCGGATCGTTTTTCAGTTAGAAAAAATTCAATCAATAAAAACAAAAGTCCAATTCCTAAAAACCATTGATATTGATCTTCAAAATCAACGTAAAGAACAGATTCCATTTCTGTTTTTTCAATCTCTTTGACTGATTCAAGTAAACCTTCTAAATTGATGTACGTGCCTTCAGCCTGAACATAAGCGCCACCACCAGCCGCAGCAATTGACTGAAGCATCGTTGCATTTAATTTTGTCAAAACTGTTTTTCCGTTTTCGTCTTTTTTCAGACCGTTGATTTTTCCGTCTTCGTAATTTGGAATAGGCGTTTCTTTAGGTGTTCCTACGCCAACGGTACTTACAATTACTTTGTGTTCGAATGCGCCTTTGGCAACTACTTCAGGTGTGCCCTCATGATCTTCACCGTCTGACATCACAATAATTGCTTTGTTTACGCCGTTTTCCATGTCAAAACTTTTCACGCATTTGTCAATTGCAAGGCCAATATCTGTTCCCTGATTTGACATCATTTCTGGTCTCACCGAATACAAAAACATTTTTGCAGCTCGATAATCACTCGTAAGCGGAAGCTGAACAAAAGCATCACCGGCAAAAATGACCAATCCTACTTTATCTCCATGTAAATTATTGAGCAAACGTTCAATTGAAAGTTTTGCAACCTGAAGCCGGTCCATTTTTGGATCCAGATCCAACGCGCGCATCGAATTTGAAATATCCAACGCAATCATAATTTCAATGCCTTCATGTACCGCTTTATTTTTTCCATGTCCGTACTGCGGATTTGCAAGGGCAAGAATTAAAAAAGCCAATCCGTTTCTGAACAAAAAGAACTTCAGGAATGATTTTATATTCGATACTGGAAATGTTAAGTAACGAAGCAAACGCTCGTCAGCAAGTTTAGTGAGCGTATCATTTTTCCAGCGGATGGTATTGAAATAGCCGAGAACAAGAATTGGAACTAAAAATAATCCCCACAAAAATTCAGGTGTTTCAAATTGAAAAGCTTCTACATCATTCGACATATAATAGTAGAGGCTGAAATAAACCAACCAGAAAATAAATTCCCAGATCACAATTGCAATCAATAGGTTTTTAAAATCATATTTATGCTGACTCATTTCCATTTAAGGGATGCTTTTTAAAAAGGTGTGCTGTACAGTTCTGTAAATCAGAATTAAAAATATTCCAAGTAAGAGCAAGCCGTAATATTTTTCAGGGGGACTTACTTTGAACTCCAATACTTTTACTTTGGATTTTTCAAGCTGATCAATTTCGTCGTAGATTTTTTCAAGCTCAGTTTCATTTTTTGCGCGATAATATTTTCCACCCGTATAGTCTGCAATCTCCGTCAGCAATTCTTCATCAATTGTAACCTCCATATCTTGCATCATCGTTCCAAAGGGCGTTTCAACGGGATAAGGAGCTGTGCCATCTTGCCCAACACCAATCGTATAGACGCAAATATTATTTTCTTTGGCAACGTTAGCAGCGGTCAGAGGATCTGTATCGCCGGAATTGTTTTCACCATCCGTCAATAAAATAATGACTTTACTTTTTGCATCACTTTCTCTTAGACGATTGATGGCGGTTGCTAATCCTTCTCCAATTGCCGTTCCGTCTGTAATGATTGCGGTATTTTGTACTTCGGTGAAAAGGGATTTTAGTAATTCATGATCTGTTGTAAGCGGCGCCTGCGTATAAGCTTCAGCTTGAAAAACAACTAAACCAATTCGGTCAGCAGGTCGTTCATCAATAAAATTAATGGCAACTTCTTTAGCGGCTGCCAATCGGTTTGGTTTAAAATCCTGTGCCTTCATACTTCCTGAAGCATCTATTGCCAGAACGATGTCAATACCTTCCATATTTTTTTTCTGGTACTCATCAATGTCACTTGGAAGATGTGGTCGCGCCAGTGCCAGAATGACGAACGTGAATCCCACAAGAAGTAAAAACAAATTCATGTGACGGAAGAAAGCAACAAAATTGAATTTCTTTTTTTCGAGATTTTCAAAAGAAGAAATGTGAATGTTTTTAAAGCGGCCTGATTCATTATACAGATACCAGAACACAATAGCCGGCAAAATCAAAAAGAGCCAGAAAGCCTCTTTATAGACATACTCATATTGAAAGATCGCTATGTCGAAAAACTTACCCACTGATTTCTTCTTGTTCGTTTTCTGCTTTTTTAGTGCGCTCTACAAATTCTATAGATTGTCTCAACGATGAGTAGCCATCTTCATCTTCAGGAGAAAATTTGGCAAACTTCACCATGTCGGCCTGTGAAAGAATTTTTTTCAGATAGAGTTTGTCGTCATCACTGATATCCGCATTTTTTAAATCGGCAATAATTTCACGGGTTGTTTTTTCAAGCGCATGAATGTCAAAACGTTCTTCCAAATATCTTCTGACCGTATCTGTCAGTGTGGAATAATATTCTTTTTTCTGAGAGGTTTTCCAACCTTCGCCATACAATAAAGCATTGAGTGCTTCCAGAGCCGTGATATGAGCCGGAATCTTTGGTGCTTCTGGTTCGGGCTCTTCGCCGCGTCTCTTTTTTAGTAATCTGAACAAGAAGAAAATCGCAATCAAAGCACCTGCAATTGCAAAAACATACCAGTAGGTTTTAAACCAGTCAGCGGCCATTTCTGAAAATGAATAATTCACTTCGTATTTTGGTTTGATATCAATAATTCCTTTCGAGGTGTCTACTTCAACCGTCTCCACAAAAATGTCAAGTTCATTGGTCATATAGATTGATTCATTCAGTTCAATTTCCTGCGCCGGAATTTTAAAATAGCCGGGTTCAAAAACAGAAATGGTAATTTGCTGTTCGCGTAAATAGGTTTTTGTTGTTGAGTCAGTCAATGCTTCGTAGTCAACTGTCTTATCAATAATTTCAATTTCATCGGTGAGATTGTCATCGTATTGCGGCCAGCCAATCAGTGCATCTTCGTCTGGATTGGCATATTCAAAATACAATCTCAAAATAGTTTGTTCACCAATGCGAATGCGCGATGTGTCAATGCTCATATAAGCCTTTTGTCCGAAACCGGCCAGGGATATGAATGAGAATATGACGGCTAATTTTTTCATCCGCGGGTATTGAACATGTTCATGAGTGGTTTGATATACCCTTCATCAGTAAAAATTTCTGCAAAATCTGTTTTTGATCTTCTGAAAATCTGTCTTAGTTTTTCGTCACGTTCAATGGATTTCTGTTTATAATTTGCTCGCACTTTTTTGGAAGATGTATTCACCCATTGTGTTTCACCAGTTTCTAAATCAAGTAACTGTGCAACGCCAATATTTGGTAAATCGTTATCTGCCTTATCAAGTACTTTCAAAGCAACAACATCGTGTCTGCGTGACGCAATGGTGAGGGCATCCGCAAGTGTCGATTTTTTTCCATCTTCAATCGGAACTAAAAAATCGCTCAGTACAAAAGCAATACTTTTTTTCTTCACCATTTTAGAAAAGTATTTTAAACCTTCTCCAATGTTGGTTGATTTTCCGGTTGGTTCAAAATTGATGAGCTCACGAATAATTCTAAGAATATGTGACTTTCCTTTTTTGGGAGAAATGTATTTTTCTACATGATCTGAAAAAAGTACCAGACCAATTCGGTCGTTATTGGATACTGCCGAAAACGCAAGTACGGCACAAAGTTCGGTGATGGTTTCACGTTTTAACTGATTGCGTGTTCCAAACATTCCTGACGCAGAAACATCCACCAAAAGCATAACCGTCAATTCTCTTTCTTCTTCAAAAACTTTTACAAAGGGTTCGTTGAATCGTGCGGTAACATTCCAATCAATCGTTCTGATTTCATCACCCACTGCATATTCGCGCACCTCGCTGAAAGCCATTCCACGACCTTTAAAGGCAGAGTGATACTCACCAGAAAAAATCTGATTCGAAAGACCTTTTGTTTTGATCTCGATCTTCCTTACTTTCTTTATGAGTTCTTTGGTTTCCACTTTATTTTATTAGTCAACGTACATCCAATTTTTCACAACCGATCGTCCGTCTTCAAATTGAATCAACACGCCTTCAATGGTAATTTTTTTGTCTAATTCATTTTCATTCCAGGGTTGCTGTTGATCCAAATAATAGGCTTCTGAATCTGCCAGATCCCAAATGAATGCCGCTCTGCCATCAATGTTCTTAGTTCTGCCTGTCATACGCTGACGCGGAGGAGTTTTGACCTCAATAGGTTTGATCACTAATCGATAGTAAATTTTAGTCGTATCAGAAAACATTCCCTGCGGACCATCATCGGTTGAATAATATTCACGCGGATATTTTTCTTTGGTTATGATTCCTTTTATCGAAACAAAATCACTTGGCAAATCTGAGTCAGCACTGATGTAAATACCGTTAATCAGTTCACCTCCTTTTTGATGTTTTACCAGATCATTGATCACAATGGTATCATTCAGTTTGTAGAAAGGGCGATCGTAAATGTTTTCGATATCTACACACATGGCCATATAAGCCGGACCAGCAAAGTCATGAATCTCTAAACGGTTTTCACGCATTTTTATTCCGCCGGTTCTGAGATGTAAAAATGGATATCCATCATTTTCTAATAGGCTGAAATGATTATCAATTTTCATCAGTGTGTCAAATACCACTTTTCATTGTCATAAAAAACAGTGCGCATTGTGCTGTCGTCTAGTTCTGTAAGACGAATTTCACCAAACTCGTTAGCATAAATTGTTTCAACAGGCTTTTCATGATCCTTGTCTGTTAATGGTTGAACGGCATTCACCGATCCATTGGCGCACGAAACGTTAGCCGCCAGAATCCCCAATATTGCAATATGTAATTTTTAAAATCGGCATGAATAAAAAAAATTAGTCAACTAAGGCACTTCAACAAAGTCCATAATTTTTTTCACAAGATCAGCTTGTGTGATATCTTCAGCCTCAGCTTCGTAAGTCAAGCCAATTCTGTGACGCAATACATCCGGACAAACCGCACGCACATCTTCTGGAATTACAAATCCTCTGTGATTGATAAATGCATATGCTTTAGCAGCAAGCGCCATGTTGATAGATGCACGCGGCGAGGCACCAAAACCAATCAACGGCTCAAGATCTTTTAGACCATAATCACCTGGTTTGCGTGTTGCAAAAACAAGATCAACAATGTATTTTTCAATTTTTTCGTCCAGGTAAACTTCTTTCACCAATTCTTTGGCACGGATGATTTGTTCAATACTCACAACCGTATTTACCTTTGGAAATCCATTCGGCGAAATGCTTTGACGCACAATTAATTTTTCTTCTTCTTTGGTAGGGTAGTCGAGAAATACTTTCAGCATGAAACGATCCACCTGAGCTTCCGGTAACGGATAAGTTCCTTCTTGTTCAATTGGGTTTTGGGTAGCCAAAACCAAAAATGGTTGTGGAAGTTTGTAAGTTGTTTCGCCAATTGTCACCTGACGCTCTTGCATCGCTTCAAGCAAAGCACTTTGTACTTTCGCCGGGGCACGGTTAATCTCATCGGCCAGAATAAAGTTTGCAAAAACGGGTCCTTGTTTTACGGTGAATTCTTCACGTTTCTGGTTGTACACCATGGTGCCTACCACGTCGGCTGGAAGCAAATCCGGTGTAAACTGAATCCGGTTGAATTTTCCTCCTATTGTGTCTGATAATGTTTTGATTGCAAGTGTTTTTGCAAGACCCGGAACACCTTCAAGCAGTACGTGGCCATTTGCCAATAAACCGATCATCAGACGTTCGATCATGTATTGCTGACCAACAATTACTTTATTAATCTCAGTCTGCATTTGATCCAGAAACGCGCTTTCCTGTTGAATCTTGGCATTAATTACCTCAATGCTTTGAGGTGAATTTGGTGTTGAATTTTCTTCCATAATCTGTGATTGATGCTCTTCTATACAAAACTACGAAGTGTGTACGCCGTAACAGGAAAGCCGGCTGTTAAAATTTGTTAAGTCCTGAAACGTTGATGAATATTGGTGTTTTCAGGGTTTTTATAATGGAATAAATTGTGCTTTTTTAACATGATTTTTGACCCTTTGATGGGATCATTTTGAATTGAAATTCGGAATAACACTTTTTTGAGATTTTGGTAAAAATTATGCCACTGTGATTTTGGTGTTAAATCCTGGTATAAAATTTGAAATAAATGACTTAACTTTATTTTTTATGAAACGTATTTCCACGATCCTCTTTTTTGCCATTTCCTCGATGGTACTTTTGTCGCTCACGTCAGACGCTAAATATATTTTGCGGATTGATATTAAGGTGATGGATGAAGAAACAGAGAAAGGATTGTCCGGTGCAAAAATTGAAGTTTACGCCGATGAAAAACTGGTTCATGAAGCAACTTCAGATCTGAGCGGTGTGATTCCGAAATTTGAAATTCCGCTTCACAAAATTTACAAAGTTTATATCAAGAAAGAGGCTTACGTAACCAAGCTGGTTCAGATAGACGCAACAACTGATCACGTAAAAAACATTCTGATGCTAAACGTTCTACGCATGGAGCCAACGCTCTTTAAAGTTGAACCCGGAGTTGATTTAAGTTTTCTCGATACCATGGCTCTGGTGAAATACAAATTCGATCGTAATGGCATTATGGAATTCGATCAAAAATATACTGCTACGGTACTTGATAAGGTCAATGCTGTGAGGGAGAAGAGATAGTGCGCTTAAATCTTTTGCCCCGTTTAGGTTCCCTAAAGGGGCGATTTAATTATCACGTTTTGGAAATATCAAACGAATATTTTCCGGTCACCTCCTAAAATAACCAAAACCGTCTTTCTCTCAGTAAGGGATTTTGGGAAACGGGCTAAAATTATATCTAAACAATTCCTAGAAAACCAAAACCGTCGTCCTCCCTTTAGGGGCTTGGGGGAAATAAGAGGGGGGTACACTACCATTTTTTTTACTACCGGTATTTCCAAGTTCAGGAAAAAAATTAATTTCGTTTGAAAAATTTTGAGGAGATGGCAAAGCAGGAGATGTTTAAAGGAGCAAGTTCTATTATATTTAAAAGAGCAGAACAGCTTAGAGAGAGAATGACAGAAGCGGAATGTCTTCTATGGGAGGAGCTTAGAAATAAAAAATTTCCGGTAAAATTCAGACGACAGCATCCTCTCGGGAAATACATTGCAGATTTTTATTCTCACAAATTAAAACTTGTGATTGAGTTGGATGGTAATATTCATTTAAAACCAGAAGTGAATGCCTGCGATAAAATCAGAGAAGATGTGATAAGATCTTTTGGATTAACGGTCATTCGGTTTACAAACGAAGAAGTAATTTACAACATGGAAGTTGTGCTTTCAAAAATTAGTACGTTGGTAGATGATTTTTTGTCAAATAAAAAAGACTAAAAAAGCACTCAGCACAATTTCTAAAAAAACCGAAACGCGTCGTCCTCCCTTTAGGGGCTTGGGGGGCGATAGAGCACCCTTCAGCACAATTTCTTAAAAACCGAAACGCGTCGTCCTCCCTTTAGGGGCTTGGGGGAGATAGAGCACCCCTCAGCACAATTTCTAAAAAAACCAAAATCCGTCGTCCTCCCTTTAGGGGCTTGGGGGAAATGGAGTACCTGTTAGCACAATCTCAAAAAAACCGCAACTATTTGTCTTCCCTTTAGGGGCTTGGGGGAAATGGAGTACCCGTTAGCACAATTTCTAAAAAAAACCAAAATCCGTCATCCTCCCTCTAGGGGCTTGGGGGGGGGGCGATACTAGGCATCAAACTCATCCCCATCCTCTACACAAACTACATTTTCAAAAATGGGTTTTGCTTCGTCCAATAATTCCCTGGTCGATCCAAAACGGGCAGAAAAATGTCCCAGTAGTAATTTAGAAACATTACCTTTTTTTGCGATTTCTGCGGCTTGTTTTGCCGTTGAATGATGCGTTGCTTTTGCTCTGTCTAGTTGCTTTTCAGTAAAGGTTGCTTCGTGATAAAGTAGATCAGAATCTTCAACCCATTCCGCTATTTTTTCATAATATTTTGTATCGGTACAAAAAGCATACTGAAATAATTTTGCCGGGGGTAAAGTGAGTTCAGCGTTCGGAATTATTTTACCATTACGTTCAAGATCGGCGCCATTTTTTATAGCCCAAATTTCAGCACGGCTGATGTCGTATTGTTCGATTTTAGCGGCATCAATATTTTGCTCTTTTGGTTTTTCTCTGAAAATAAAACCGTAACACTCAATGCGGTGTTTCATAGGAATGGAGTACACTTCCAGCAAGCGGTCTTCAAAAATTAATTTTTTGGATTTGCCTTCAAGGTGAATAAACTCCAGATCAAAATCAAGTTTAACTTTTGTGATTTCAAATTGTGTTTGAATTATCTTTTCAAGATCAGCCGGACAAAAAATAATCAATTTAAGGGTTCGGCCCAAAAGATTCATGGATGCTAATAATCCAAAAATTCCGAGAAAATGATCTCCGTGTAAATGCGAAATGAAAATGTATTGCAGTCGCTGAAAACGAATTTTGTACTTGCGCAGCTGAAGTTGTGTTCCCTCACCGCAATCAATCAGAATGCGGCGTTCGTTAAAATTGAGATACTGCGATGTAACTCCGCGCTGAAGCGTTGGAACGGCAGATCCGGAACCGACAATAATGAGTTTGAATGGCAAACCTTGGTTGTTAAGTAGACTGTTATTTTTTCTTCTTTTTTTCTTTCTTTGGCTTGCTGGTCTCTACCGGAGTAGTGGTTTCTGTCGTGCCGTTTGTGGTAGAAGAATCTGTTCTGATTGTATCGGCCGGTTTTACTTCTTGTATTCCGCTATCTACTTTTTTTTTATCTGGCGTAGTAGTCTTTACATCCTTTTTGTAAAGGATCTGTGTGTTTTCATCTTTCTTGCCAATCGCACTGTTTACGGTTGCGGCAGTGACACGGTAAGAATTATCCAACGTGACAATGTGTTCATAATAAACCGTAATGCCATCAATCGTTTGAATGTTTGACCAGAAATGTACGATATAACTGTCTGCTCGCAAAACATAATTGTCTGCGTCTGTTTGTGCTTTTGTGTACGCGTCTTTTAATGTTTGCAATTCTTTCTGATAAGCTTCTTCAGTACCCTTATAACGACCGGCTGCTTTGTCTGCTTCCAAATCGGTAACACGCTCTTTATAAGCGCGTGAACGCATTACGGCGATGTAATATCCTTCAGAATATTCAGCTCTGAAATGTTCGAATTTATACTCGGAGTGTTTGTAGAAAACAGAATCAGCCCATTGCACAACAGCACGCTCTACTTTTATTTTGTCTTGTGATGAATCAATTTCATCATCTTGCGCTACGGCAAAAAATGCTGATCCAAAGAAGAGTGGCAGGAGTAAAAAAGTTCTCATCGTATTCTATTTAAAATAATGGTCAAAAGGTGATTCTAAAAATGAACTGGATATAATCTCGTAATACGCTGACAAATCAATTTGAATTGCCTGAATCACGGTAGAGTCCGTTTTTGTTTGACTAAATTTATGAAAAATATAATAGCCGGTGATTTTACCTTCATAACTTTTTTCGTAAAGTGGCGAGAAAGCAAGCGGAAGATAGCTGTTTGAGAAGTCTGGTGATTCCGCTATTCGTTCGCTGGCTATCCACTTGACAAACTCACCAGGATCAAATTGTTTTTTTTCAAGTACGAAACTCGTTGCCTTAAGAGCATGATAAAGAAATTCTGATTTAGCGGCAATGGTTGTAAGTTCCTTTTGGCGACGTTTAAAAAAACTGTAAAAACGATTACTTAATCTACGCGCCTCAAGGACATCTTCGCTCGCAAACACAGTATATTCATACATGTAGTAATTGAGGCTTAACTCATAAGATGCTGGAATAGTAAGAATAATTTTCGGCTGAAAATCCATTATCCCAAACGTATCGTTCAGTATAAAATTTGTTTCTAAAACAGTCAACGTTTCATCCGGGTTGCGAAGAGTATAAAAATGCTCGACATGTGCCGTACGCTGAATATTATTTTCTTCAATGAAAGTTCGTTTTGCGGCTATGATTGAATCGGTATCCGGACCATCTAAGAAACCTTCGGCTTTGTTTTTTTCGATTTCTTCCAGCACAACAATTTCTTGTGGCACGTGAATTTCTGCCTGCGTGAAATTATAGGAAGTGTAAGTGAGATTTCCACTCTTCGAACGCACATAGCTGTCAATGGAGCGTTCACATTCTTTTTGCAGGGAAATTGGCGCAGGAGGCTCTTCCACTAAAAAAGAATCAGCAATATAACAACTCTGAAAAAGCAAGATTGCTCCTACAGCTGGTAAAATCAATTGGAATATCTGGGTTTTCATTACATCATCAGCAACAAAAACCGTACCTCAATGTTGTTTAGAAGATTAGCGGATCATTACCGGCATAACAAGCATCAAAATCTGCTCGTTTTCGTTTTCATTTCCGCTTGGCAATAAAATTCCCGCTTTGTTTGGCTCGCTCATTTCCAGAATCACTTCTGTAGTTCCAATATGCGACAACATTTCCATAAGGAATTTAGAGTTGAATCCAATTTCCATATCGTCTCCGCTATAACTACAAGTCAAACGCTCTTTAGCCTCGTTTGAAAAGTCAAGATCTTCTGCTGATATTGTTAACTCACTACCGGCGACTTTAATTTTTACCTGATGTGTTGTCTTATTTGAGAAGATAGAAACACGTTTAATGGAATTCAAAAATGAAACACGGTCAACGGTCAACACATTTGGATTCTCTTTTGGAATAACTGCTTCGTAGTTGGGATATTTTCCATCAATCAAACGGCAGGTTAATTCAATGGTTCCGAATTTAAATTGTGCCGTTGATTCGTTATAAGACAACTCAACTTCATCAGCAGCAGACACGTTTGATTTTAATAAACCAAGTGGCTTTTTAGGAAGAATAAAATCTGAATTTTTTGTAGCAGTAGCATCGGTGCGTGTATAGCGAACCAGTTTGTGCGCATCTGTAGCAACAAAGATTAATTTTTCAGGCGAAAACTGACAGAACACACCGCTCATAACCGGGCGTAACTCATCGTTTCCGGTAGCAAAAGACGTTTTGTCAATGGCTTGTGCAATGACATCACCTTTTACTTTAATGGCATTTGCACCTTTTAATTCTGGCGATTTTGGAAAATCTGCCGCATTCTGTCCTACTAGTTTGTATTTACCATAATCAGATGCAATCTCAATTCCAAATGTCGCAGGATCAATAGTAAATACAAGCGGTTGATCTGAAAAGTTTTTCAACGTATCCAAAAGAAGTTTTGCAGGAATGGCAATCTTTCCATCTTCTTTTCCTTCATCAGGTTTTACCGTAGTTTTCATGGTGTTTTCCAAGTCTGATGCAGAAATGGTGAGTTCTCCTTTTGCTAATTCAAAAAGGAAATTGTCCAGAATTGGCAACGAATTGCTGCTATTCAGAACTCCACTGATGCTTTGAAGATTTTTTAACAGTACAGAACTGGAAATGATGAAGTTCATAAGTTGATTTTTTATATTTTTTTTGAAGAGACAAATATAGGTTGAATGCCCGCGTTACTTTTTGCCTGCCGTTCATTTTTATTAACAGTGATTTTGGTGCTGTTTGTAAGGCGACTTCTCTTTGTTTCAGCCGATTTAGGTTGTTATTCCTTTGATCTGAATCGCCAACTGTTAAAAACCTTTTTCCGGCTACGAAAAAAAAACAGTACTTTCAGCACAAACCCAAGCGCAGAGTTTCATGAAGAAAATTCTGATCTTCTTATTTATACTGATTTCAGCTGGTGCCTCTGCTCAGATTCACAAAGGCATTCGCGAACTCCAACCTTATTCAGATCAGATCGACAAGCTGAATGAGCAGTTACGCAGTGATCCCAGACATTTTCCTGAAGGATATCAGAAATTAATGGCCGTTTCATATGCTCATCGCGACAGCGCGCTGCTTAGTTTTTTATATGTGCTTCAAGGATCCTATCATTTTTATCTCAGCAGAAAGGACAGCGCCATTTATTATTTTGAGGAAGCAGCGAGCATTGCGCATCAGATAGGCAATTCACAAATTGAAATTACTGCTAATATCCGTCGTGTTTTTTGTGATGAGTATGAAAAATCGGCACTGGAGCTTTCACGCAGAATGTTCGAAAATTTTAAAAGTGCTTATCAGCAAAATGACACCATAAACATGATATACAGCCTGAACGGTCTGGGATTATTTTATGACCGTATGGACAGTACAGCAAAGGCATTGAATTGTCACAACTGGGCATTGACTTTATCACAGAGTAGCAACCTGTTGTTTGAAGAGTCATTTGTGTTGAATAACATTGGTTTGATGAAACTGGAAATGGGTTTAAGAGATTCAGCTTATGCAGATTTTACAAAGGGTCTGGCAATCAGTCAACAATTAAAAAATGACCGGTTGGAATGTCACTTGCGTGAAAATTTGGGCTACTACTATTTGGAGTCTGACTCGATTGAAGATGCGAGGGCTGAATTTTTATATGTTTTGCATTTGGGAACGGAACGTGGATTTATTGACATTGAATTAGCGTCACTCACCAATCTGGCTAGTCTGGAAGAGCGGCTTGGTAATTTTTCGAAATGCGACTCGCTTTACAAAAAATCGCTGGAGATTGCCAAAGCAGAACGTATGTTCCATGCTGTATCTCCTATTTATTTGGGTCAGGTAAATCTTTATACCCAGATTGGAAAAACAAAAGAAGCACTTGCTCTGCTTGATTCAAGTTTGGTTTATGCTGAGTTTTCATCGCCATTGAATATACGACTAGCTTATTTGAATTTGAAATCAGTTTTACTGGAAGAGCTTGGGCAAACAGCAGAGGCCTTTAAATTCTATAAAGAATATGTTGCATTAGGTGATTCAGCTGAAGAAGTTTCAAACATTGCCAGCATTGCCGAAATGCAATTGCAATTTAATGATGAGAAAAAGGAGAAACAACAATTGCGTGAAAAAAGCAAACTGGAGGTTCAGCTCAAACAGCAGGAAATTGATTTGGCTAATTTCAGACAGCGTCTGTTTATTTTGATCAGTGTTTTTGTAGTGGTTCTTGCAGTGGTTCTTATCTACTATTACCGGCAGAAACAAAAACACGAACGTCAGTTTTCAAATACCGTCGTCAACAAACTGGAAGAAGAGCGCGGCAGAATTGCCCGAGATTTACATGATGGCGTAGGGCAGAGTTTAATAATTCTGAAAAACAAGGTGATTAAAAAATCAGATTACTCAGCCGAAACACAAGATCAGCTCAATGATAATTTTAGTGAAATCATTGAAGAAATCAGAAGTATTTCACGTTCACTTATTCCACCAGAATTGAAGCGACTTGGTTTGCGCAAGGCAATCGATAACAGATTGAACGAGGTGGCTAACGCAAGTTCTGTTTTTGTTTCGACAGAAATAATGGATTTGGATAAACTCAAAATTGAAGATCATCAAAGTTTGAGAATTTACAGAATCATTCAGGAACTTTCAACCAATACAATCAAACATTCAGAGGCTACTGCTATTAAATTGGAAGCGATTTATGAAGGGAAAGAACTAACGCTTATTTATCAGGATAATGGCATTGGACTGGATCGAGACAAATGGAAGTCAGCAGATAATTCGGTTGGCTTGCGTAGTATTTTGCAAAGATTAAATTACCTTAACGGCTCAATTAAGATTGAGCGTCCTAAAAAGGGATTCAAAGTAATAATGAAACTTCAATTTGACTGATCATGGCGTGTTTATTGATCGTAGATGATCATCCGATATTCAGAAAAGGCCTGGTTGCGCTCATTAAGGATGAGTTAAAAGATTGCAGTATTACAGAAGCTATTGATGGCGCAGAAGCAATAACGGCATTGGACAAAATGCAGTTCGATGTTGTCATCCTGGACATTGATATGCCTGAAAAGTCTGGTATAGAAGTACTGGATTATATTCTTGCTAAAGGAATAAAAACGCGTCCGGTTATTTTAACCATGCACAACGATGAATTGTTTTTTAATGAGGCGTTTGACCGCGGTGCAAAAGGTTTTGTACTGAAAGAAGATTCCAGTCTGGAAATTATTGACTGCCTTGAAAGTGTGCGCGCCAATGTGCCTTTTGTAAGTAAAAAACTGAAGCCGTTTTTAAATAACCGGCGCAATTTTTCACAAAAATTAGGGGAAATAAAGGAAGCGCTTTCTTCCTTGACAAACGCTGAGTTGAGTACACTGAAACTTGTTTCTGAAAATAAAAGTTCTAAAGAAATTGCTGAGCTGCTTTTTGTCACTGAAAAATCAGTAGAAAATTACCACAACCGTATTTGCAAAAAATTAAATATAACTGGTGGCAGCAACACGTTATATAAATGGACGGTGAGTAACAGAGACCTCATTAAATAGTGTTTTTAAGGTTTTGGAGTGCCACCCCCTCAGTTCTGTTCCCTTAAAATCACTTTACCACCCACCCAATTATATTTAAGCAGGATTTTTAGATAACTGCGATAGTTATGCTGCCTGAAGGTGTAAGTTCCCTTTGAGTTGTAATCGCAAAATGCTTTGGATCAAAGAAATTTGATTACGGCAAACCCAAAACTTATGAAAGAGTGTTCGAAAGAACGCTCTTTTTTTATGGACAAGTAGTGACAGGATTACCACAAACACAATCCTGATGCATCCAACCGCTTTTTGATTTTCCGGTTTCGGTTTTAAAATCAATCTCCACGTAATCATAGTAGAGTTGTTTTATTCTAATAGAAGATTCCATGGGAACATAACCCACCAATAACGAATCTTCGGCGACAGGGTATTTATAAACGGGAGAACCTTTTTTAGTACACGCACGGTTTGATGCACCAACTACACTGCTATGAATCCATCCGGTAGTTTCAGTGATTTGAATTTCTTCTGAAAAACAAATGAGGTCTTTTATTTGAAACCACTCGTTATTCTGAGCAATGATGTGAAACATATAATCTTCACCCTGCGGAAGTTTTTGAATGATTTTTCCGTTGGGACTCTTGCGCATATTGGTTGGTCCCAAATCATCCGGATCATTGATATATGCGCGGACATCAAATGACTGATTGAAGCCTGCCGGATTAAAAACATATTCTGCATCAATGTCTGCAATAGTATCTTTATTGACAGAATGATCGGGCTGGTTTTGAAGTGCGGAAGTTGAATCGCCTGATTCAATTGTGGTTTCTGATTGCGCGCTTTGCTGTGAATTATTTGTACAGGCTATTAAAGTAATGGAACTGATGAGAATTAAAAGAGCTTTGCGCATAATTTGATTTTGAATAAAGATAAATGAAATTGATTTGCATTTAAGATGAACATGCAACCCTTTTTGGAAATAATGCATCAGATAAAAAAATAATGATGATGAAAAAAATAGTTTTACTGATACTGATGGCGCTGATGATTTTAGGTTGCAATAAAGATGAAGCGGGTATTACAGGCGAATGGAAATTGGTGGCACAGTTAATGGATCCTGGTGATGGCAGCAGAGTTTTTACAGCGGTTGAAAGTGAAAAAACAATCACGTTTTTTAAAAATGGAAAACTCGAATCCAATAAAGATTTGTGTTATCCGCTAAGCGCTTCACCTGAGTCAAGTAAAGGAACATATTCTATCGAAGACAGTACTTTGAACATCACAACGTGTTCTGGAAACACAGCGCCTACCATTTGGTTCAGCCTTTCTGGCGATAGTTTGATACTGAGTTATCTTTGCATTGAAGGTTGCGGAGAGAAATATGTGCGCATAGATTAAACAACTTTGTTTAGTTCAAAATCAATTTTAAAAGTTAGGATCCGCGTGAGTGATACCAGCGCCACATAGTGGCCACCAGGTGGAAAAACCCGCATCACGGCTTAGCCGAGAGAGGATTTGCAGCGAATAGCACGACCACGGCTTAGCCGGGGGCACGCCCCAAGTGATATAAAAATTCAAAATACCAATGTCAAAATTCCAAATGCGTTAGGTTTTGAATTTTGGTATTTGAATTTCCGAATTACCGACAGGGCTAAGCCTAAATGAGTGAAAAATTCAAAATCACAATGTCAAAATTCCAAACGGGTTAAGGATTTAAGTTTTGAATTTTGGTATTTGAATTTCCCAATTACCAGCACTTATACAGCCACGACAACCTGACGAAAAACCCCTTGTCAGTCTCTTTTTCTGACGGACTGTCAGACTTTAAAGCCTTGCTACGACTGATTTCTGACAAAAAGAATGAAATGACAATGAAAACTGCCATTGGCATATCTATTGACTAAGCTAATCGCGAAGCTTAAAAAACACAAAGCTTCAAAACAAACAAAATAAAACACGTTTAATATGAGTAAAATTATTGGAATCGACTTAGGAACTACAAACTCGTGCGTATCTGTAATGGAAGGTAACGAGCCGGTTGTAATTACTAACGCCGAAGGGAAACGTACCACACCATCAATCGTTGCGTTTGTGGATGGAGGCGAACGAAAAGTGGGCGATCCTGCAAAACGACAAGCTATTACAAACCCTACAAAGACGATTTATTCTATTAAACGTTTCATGGGTACATCCTTTGATCAGGCTTCAAAAGAAGTTGCACGCGTACCTTATACAGTAGTAAAAGGTGACAACAATACACCGCGTGTAAAAATTGACGACCGTTTATATTCAGCTCAGGAAATTTCAGCAATGATTCTTCAAAAGATGAAAAAAACAGCTGAAGATTATTTGGGTCAGGAAGTGACTGAAGCAGTTATTACTGTTCCTGCATACTTCAACGATGCACAACGTCAGGCTACAAAAGAGGCTGGTGAAATTGCTGGTTTAAAAGTAAAACGTATCATCAACGAACCAACTGCAGCAGCACTTGCTTACGGTTTGGATAAGAAAAATAAAGATCAGAAAATTATTGTTTTCGATTTTGGTGGTGGAACACATGACGTTTCAGTACTTGAATTAGGAGATGGAGTTTTTGAAGTATTGTCAACAGATGGTGATACCCATTTGGGTGGTGATGATGTGGATGATAAAATCATTAACTGGCTGGCAGATGAATTTAAAAAAGATGAAGGTTTGGATTTGCGTAAAGATCCAATGGCACTTCAACGTTTGAAAGAAGCGGCTGAAAAAGCTAAAATTGAATTGTCATCTTCGACAACAACTGAAATTAACCTGCCATACATTATGCCGGTTGACGGTATGCCTAAGCATTTAGTGCGCACGTTATCACGCGCTATGTTTGAGCAATTGATTGATGATTTGGTGAAACGTACTATTGAGCCTTGCAAAACAGCTTTGAAAAATGCAGGACTTTCTACTTCAGATATTGACGAGGTAATTTTAGTAGGTGGTTCAACTCGTATTCCGGCAATTCAGGAAGCGGTGAAAAAATTCTTTGGAAAAGAACCTTCTAAAGGTGTTAACCCGGATGAGGTTGTTGCAATTGGTGCAGCTATTCAAGGTGGAGTTTTAACCGGTGAAGTAAAAGATGTATTGCTCTTGGATGTTACTCCATTATCACTTGGAATTGAAACCATGGGTGGTGTAATGACTAAATTGATTGAAGCAAACACAACCATTCCAACAAAAAAATCAGAGACTTTCTCTACGGCAGCAGATAATCAAAGTGCAGTTGACATTCACGTATTACAAGGTGAGCGTCCAATGGCATCAGATAACCGCTCATTGGGAAGATTCCAGCTTGCAGATATTCCACCTGCGCGCAGAGGAACACCGCAAATTGAAGTAACATTTGATATTGATGCAAATGGTATCATGAGTATTTCTGCAAAAGATAAAGCAACCGGAAAACAGCAATCCATTAAAATTGAAGCTTCATCGGGATTATCACAAGCTGAAATTGACCGCATGAAATCAGAAGCTGCTTTAAATGCAGACGCAGATAAAAAACGCAAAGAAGAAGTAGATAAATTAAACGCAGCAGATGCTTTGATTTTCTCTACCGAAAAACAACTGAGCGAGTATGGAGATAAAATTCCAGCGGATAAAAAAGCACCAATCGAAGCAGCACTTGCTGAATTGAAAGTGGCACACGAAGCAAAAGATTTTGCAAAAATTGATTCAGCTATGCAAACGTTGAACAACGTGTTCCAGGCAGCATCACAAGACATGTATGCAAATACAGGTGGCGCTGAAGGTCAACCGCAAGGTGATGCAGGATCTTCTTCATCAGAAGGATCAAGCAACGCTGAAGCAGAAGACGTAGACTTCGAAGAAGTGAAAGATAAATAAGGGTTTACTTGGTTTAACTTAAATAATAGCATACGAAAAACCTCTCATCAGAAATGGTGGGAGGTTTTTTTTTGGATTGGATTTTTCCATTCATGATCGGAAATTAACTGGACATAATTTTGCCTTTAATATGCTATTGTGGTTTACCTCCCCCTCGGTGCCCTCCGACAAGTCGGAGCAGGCACTCCAGGAGGGGGAAGGCCTGCTGCCGAATATGGAATACTGAATGGCTTTTGAAGTGTACGAGATGTTTAGCGGGTATCAAAACGTGACAAGTGAATTCGAAATAAAGGTCTAGTAAGACCCGAAAGCTCCGCAGGAAATGTTAATTAATAAAAAAAGGTAGTCGGAGATCATCCGGCCGCACTTGACCATTATGAGAATTCGCGCCGGAGCGTTTTGTAGCCCTTGACTTTTTGTTTCTTTTGTGTCAAGACAAAAGAAAAGAGAACTTGAAATGGAAGAAGACTGGTTAAATTTTTTAGAGTCAGTGAAGAAGTTTTTTGTTTCTGTTACTTTTTTGTAATAGCGAATTACTCATTTAGATTATAACCAAATCAATTGCATGAGCATTCGCAAATCTATCTTATCAAAATATCTTTTCTTTATTCTGTTTTTCTTTTTTGTAAGTGAAAAAGCGATTGCCTGCAGCATGTATAAAATTACGCTGGGCACTAAAACCATGGTTGGCTGTAATGAAGATGCCTGGCGCTTAACGTCTGCTATTTGGTTTGAGACGGGTAAGCCTGACGCACCGTATGGAGCAGCCTTTACCGGGTCACGGTTAGATGGTGAAAATGGAACGGCACCCCAATCCGGAATGAATGAACATGGGTTGAGTTTTTCAAGATTGGCATCCGCCACTCCAGAAAATCAAAAAATTAAACAAGCAGGGAAAAAGGAAATTCAAAATCCTACAGCTTATCTGAAAGACATTTTACATCAATGCAAAACAGTTGAAGAAGTACAAGCTTATATTTCAAATTACGATCACAGTTTTTTTTCTGAAGATGTTTTTATTTACATCGACCGGTCAGGCAAATATTTGGTAGTGGGACCATTTACCATGCAGGTGGGACAAGATCCAACATATGTTTTATCCAACTTTTGTCCATCTGCAACTGCTGATTCGGAGGCTTTAAAATTGGACCGATACCGGAATGGTGTTGAGTTATTAAACCATAAAACAGATACCACGCTTGAGTTTTGCAGATCAGTTTCGGATACGATGCATGTCTGTCGTGAAAAAATTGGAGATGGAACCTTGCTCACATCAATCTGGAATTTAAGAGACGGCCTTGTCAATCTTTATTTTTATCATGACTTCGAACATACCGTTCAATTCAATCTGGCAGATGAATTAGCCAAAGGAGATCATCAGATTGAAATTCCTGGTTTATTTCCACCCAACGAAGAATTTGAAAAATTAGCAAATTACAAAACGCCAAAAAATAGTTTGGTGATGATGCTTTTTGTGATCTCGTCGGGTTTGCTTTTTTTATTCACCGCGATTTTTTTTCTCATGCGATCCTTTCTGAAACGGAAAGAGGGAGGAACAAATATTCAGCGTGCATTGGTCTTGTGGAGTGTAGTTTTGTTTTATTATACGTTTGTGCTGGCGACCAACATTAATTTATTTTATTTCCCGGCGCCTTATCACGATTATAGTTCAGGACTAGTATCAGCCACATCATACATTCCCTTTGTGATGTTACTTTTGATTATTCCGGTTATCCGTTTTAATTTTTCCATCTTCAAAGAAAACAGCTGGCGCTTTTTTTCAAAAGGACTTTTGGTTTTGAATACGAGTTTGTACGTTGTGCTGATTGGTTTGTTTTTTTATTGGGGATTTTATTTTTGAGATAGTGAAGAATAGATTCGATTGACGAGTGTTGAATGACGAGTGATGAACGATGAAGCGCACGAGATGTTTGCCTGGGCATCAAAACGTGACAAGTGAAAAGTGACGAGTGTTGAGTGCAGAATGACGAACGTTGAAGTGTAATAAATGTTCAACCGGGCATCAAAACGTGACAAGTGAATTCGAAATAAAGGTCTAGTAAGACCGGATAGCTCCGCAGAAAATGTTAATCAATTAATACCAAAAGTTAGTCGGAGATCATCCGGCCGCACTTGACCTTTATGAGAATTTGCGCCGGAGCGTTTTGTAGCCCTTGACTTTTTGTTTCTTTTGTGTCAAGACAAAAGAAAAGAAAGTTTGAAGGGAACCGAATGTTGAAGTATATCTCCGATCAAACATCGAACGATAACGGTAAAAGATTCCTCGTCGTTTTTTGCAATTAAGCAAAAAACTCTGTCGGAATGACGGCTCGCCGGGGGCGTAATAACCCTATCAAATTTCAACCTTTCACCATTCTCAGTTCAATAGAAACTAGAAATGAAATAATCATAATCTCTCCAAAAAAATAAATCCAATCCAACGGTGTGATGATTTTGTAATTGTAAACTAATAGGACAAACGTCAATCCACAATAAATCAAATTTGCGATTCCAATTCGTTTGAGATGTTTTTTCCAGTTGAGCTTCTGAAATAGAAGAAAGCAAGCTGTTGAATACCAGAAGAGGCTAAACGCAAGAATGCTCAGCACAATGATTGTTTTGTCAGGCATCCCAAAATAAATCCCTAGCTTGCTTTGAATAATCAGTAAGAGTGAACAAGTGATCAACGCACCCAGTGCATCTAACAGAAAAATCTTTTTTGGACTTTTTGCTAACTTGATCAGGAGCGTTTTCACGTTGAATTTTTTAATCGATGATATTCAAATCAAAATACACAAAAACCCAAATTCCAACTGCCGCACCGGCAAGGGTGAAAAGAATCCACATGAATTTTTGAAATCCGCTTGATTCTTTCCAGATGTTTTTGAGGTATTGGCCCGCTTCGCCTCCTTGCGGTGCCCTGCCAGGAAAAACGATAAAACCAAGACCCATAAATGCAACAACAATACCCGTCAGCAAAAATTTTGGGAAATAAAAATTTTCATAGACAATGAAAAAGTAATTCATGCCGGCCAATACAATTCCTGTAATCAGAAGACCAATGCCTAATGCGTATTTGGATGTTTTGAACATAGTTTGACAAACGTAAACGGTTTCATTTTCAAAGGTATTAATTTATTTTTCCGATCAACCATCTGACATTAACCGAATGAGATCTTGAATCAAGTTCAGGATGACGTTCCACTTGATGAAGGTTGTGATGATATAGAATCATGTCGAAGTTTACGAGATGTTCAACCGGGCATCAAAACGTGACAAGTGAATTCGAAAGAAAGGTCTAGTAAGACCGGATAGCTCCGTAGAAAATGTTAATCAATTAATACCGAAAGTCAGTCGGAGATCATCCGGCCGCACTTAACCTTTATGAGAATTTGCGCAGGAACGTTTTGTAGCCCTTGAATTTTTTTGCTTACTTTTTTGTTTCAAGACAAAAAAGTGAGAAAGTTGAAGTGAAGCTAATGGTTGGAGCAGGCAATCCAGGAGGGGGAAGGCCAGTTGCTGAATGTCGAACGGTGATTTTCCAAAGTCGAAGATTCCGAGATGATTGCCCGGGCATCAAAACGTGACAAGTGAAAAGTGACGAGTGTTGAGTGTAGAATGACGAACGTTGAAGTTTACTAGATGATAGATCGGGCATCAAAACGTGACAAGAAGATTCGAAGCAATAGCTTAGTGAGACCGGGAAGCTCCGTTCGAAATAGTATTCAATTAAAACAAAAAGGTAGTCGGAGATCACCCGGCCGCCCCATCGGGGGCTATTGCGAGAATATTCGCAGGAACGTTTTGTAGCCCTTGACTTTTTGTTTCTTTTGTGTCAAGACAAAAAAGTGAGAAGGTTGAAAAGGAAGAGAAGGGTGAAATTAATTCTGATCGTTGTAACGGTAAAGTTCCTCTCGTTTCAACCGACGCACGTAAACTCTCGTGAGATCCTGAATCAAGTTCAGGATGACGTCTCGCTGGGGGCCTTCCTCCCTCCTCATGGAGTGCTCGTGTTTACGAAATACTTATTAGCATGTCAAATCACAAAATAAAAAACCGTGTTGATGTTTCTAGTTTCAACACGGCTTTTGAAAATTATCAATTAAGATTTCAAATCATACCGATCTGCATTCATCACTTTTACCCATGCGTGAATAAAATCATGTACAAACTTTTCTTTGTTGTCATCTTGCGCATATAATTCTGCATAAGCGCGCAAAACCGAATTTGAACCAAACACCAAATCAACGCGCGTTGCGGTCCATTTTGTTTGTCCGGTTTTTCGTTCGACGATGTTGTAAAGATTTTCACCGGCAGGTTTCCAGGTGTATTTCATGTCGGTGAGATTGACAAAAAAATCGTTGGTTAAAACGCCTTCACGATCTGTGAATACACCGTGTTTTGAGCCGCCGTGATTGGTGCCAAGTACACGCATGCCGCCAATAAGGACGGTCATTTCAGGAGCACTTAAACCCATCAGTTGACTTCTGTCCAGCAACAATTCTTCTGCTTGAACAGCGTATGATTTTTTTAGCCAGTTTCTGAATCCATCGTGAATCGGTTCCAATACAGCGAAAGATTCTGCATCGGTCATTTCTGCAAGCGCATCACCTCTGCCGGCAGTGAAAGGAACTTTTACAGACACGCCTGCATCTTTTGCTGCTTGTTCTACTGCCGCTGCGCCGCCAAGCACAATTAAATCTGCCAGACTTATTTTTTTGCTGAACGCATTTTGAATTTCAGAAAGTTTAGCGAGTACTTTTTGCAAACGCTGAGGTTCATTTCCTTCCCAATCTTTTTGCGGAGCAAGTTGGATACGTGCACCGTTTGCGCCACCTCTGTAATCTGAATTACGGAAGGTTCGTGCGCTGTCCCAGGCGGTGGTAATGAGTTCAGCGCGTGTTAATCCGCTGGCTAAAATTTTTGTTTTCAGATCTTCTGTTTCAGCATCGCTTAAGGTATAATTTACAGCAGGAACAGGATCTTGCCAGATTAAAATTTCTTTTGGCGCATCAGCCCCTAAATAACGTGTTTGTGGACCTAAATCACGATGCGTTAATTTAAACCAGGCACGTGCAAACGTATCCTTAAAATATTCGGGATCTTTAAAAAATCGTTCTGAAATTTTGCGGTATTCCGGATCCATTTTCATCGCCATGTCGGCATCGGTCATGATTGGATTGCGACGCACACCTGGGATGTGTGCATCAAAAGGTTTGTCTTCTTCTTTGATGTTGATCGGTTCCCATTGTGATGCACCAGCGGGACTTTTTTTCAACTCCCATTCGTGATTCAACAACAAGTGAAAATAAGTGTGATTCCAACGATCCGGTGTAGTTGTCCAGGCGCCTTCCAAACCGCTGCTGACGGTGTCTTCTGCATTTCCTTTTCCGTGTGGATTCATCCAGCCAAAACCTTGTTCATGCACATCAGCTGCTTCAGGATTTGCTCCTAATTTTGATGCGTCACCATTTCCATGTGCTTTTCCAACGGTGTGTCCGCCTGCTGTTAATGCAACGGTTTCTTCATCACTCATGGCCATGCGCGTAAATGTTAATCGCACATCTTTTGCTGTTTTCAGCGGATCAGATTTTCCATCCACACCTTCTGGATTTACATAAATCAAACCCATTTGAACTGCTGCTAAAGGGTTGTCCAGTGATTCACTTGTCTGATCTGCGTAGCGCGATTTTCCTAACCATTCTTTTTCAGCTCCCCAAAAAATATCTTTTTCAGGATGCCAGATATCTTCACGTCCACCGGCAAAACCAAATGTTTTGAAGCCCATGGATTCGTACGCCATATTTCCGGCAAGAATAAATAAATCAGCCCACGAAATTTTATTGCCGTATTTTTTTTTGATCGGCCATAACAATCGTCTTGCTTTATCTAAGTTGACATTATCCGGCCAACTATTCAAAGGAGCAAAACGCTGATTCCCGGTATTACTTCCACCACGACCGTCTGCAATTCGATACGTACCGGCCGAATGCCAGGCCATACGAATCATCAATCCACCATAATGTCCCCAATCTGCAGGCCACCAATCCTGACTGGACGTCATCAATTTTTTAAGATCTGTTTTCAATGCTTCCAAATCCAATTTTTTAAATTCCTCGCGATAATTAAAATTAGAACCGTACGGATTTGTTTTGGAATCTTGCTGATGAAGAATATCGAGGTTGAGTGCATTGGGCCACCAACTCATCACCGTATTTTTTGTTTCTGTATTTGCCCCATGATGCACGGGACATTTTCCTGATTTTGATTCGCTCATATCTTTAATTATTTTAATGAAGACTTATTTAGATTCAAATTGGAGCAATCCAAGTTTGCATGATCCGGATTGAATCTGTTTTGAATTTTGTATTTCCTTAAATGTATCAACTAAATTCGTTGAAGGTGATTAATAATAGCTGAAATCGCTATTGATAATAATCATGTATTATTAGAAAAAATCTATACTGTTTTGTCAAGTGGCGTGAATGAGGACATGTTAGGTTTGAGAAGAGTGACGAGTGTGGAATGATGAGTGACGAATATTGTAGTTTATGAGATCTTTGCCCGGGCATCAAAACGTGACAAGTGAATTCGAGATAAAGGTCTAGTAAGACCGGATAGCTCCGCAGAAAATGTTAATCAATTAATACCAAAAGTTAGTCGGAGATCATCCGGCCGCCCCTATGGGGATCTTTATGAGAAATTGCGCCGGAGCGTTTTGTAGCCCTTGACTTTTTGCTTCTTTTTGTTTCAAGACAAAAAGGAGAAGTCTGAAAAGTGAACTGAATGGTTGAAGTGTGTCTCCGATCAAACATCGCACGTTAACCGCACGCGATTCCTCGTCGTTTTTTGCAGTTAAGCAAAAAACTCTGTCGGAATGACGGCTCGCTTGGGGCGGATTTCCTCCCCCTCGATCCCCTCCGACAAGTCGGAGCAGGCACTCCCGGAGGGGGAAGGCCAGTTGCCGAATATGGAATGTTGATTTTTGAGTGACGAACGTTGAAGTTTACTAGATGTTAGACCGGGCATCAAAACGTGACAAGAAGATTCGAAGCAATAGCTTAGTGAGACCGGGAAGCTCCGTTGAAAATAGTATTCAATTAAAACAAAATGGTAATCGGAGATCACCCGGCCGAACTTTGCTATTGCGAGAATATTCGCCGAAGCGTTTTGTAGCCCTTGACTTTTTGTTTCTTTTGTGTCAAGACAAAAGAAAAGAAAGTTGAAGTGTTAGTTGTTTCCGATTAAGCAAAAAACTCTGTCGGAATGACGGCTCGCTGGGGTAGTTTTTTTAACCTAACTTACTCTCACCAAAACATTCCCCTTCTTATGCCCTTGATCAACGTAGTGATGCGCTTCAACCATCTGATCAAAAGAATAAACTTTGTCAACCACAACTTTCAGTGAACCCGCTTCAACAAGATCTTTCAAATAATTCAAATCAGCTGAAGTGACGGGATCATTTTTACCACTGTAAATCTTTTGACTTGTGGTGAGTGATGTCCACATCATGTTCAAACTTTTTACCGGTAAGGAAACGTTCAGATAAGTTCCGTTTTTGGCCAGAATTTTTTTGCAAAGTGAAAATGGAAATTTATCAACGGCCACAAGAATGACGTCGTAAATTTCTAATTGAGAATTAAAATCGGGTGCTGTATAGTCAAGTACTTTATCTGCTCCCAATGATTTTACGAGTTCAACATTTTTAGCGCTGCACACCGCTGTGATGTTTGCTCCAAAGTGTCTGGCAATTTGAACGGCATACGAACCTACGCTGCCCGATGCACCGTAAATTAAAATTTTTTGTCCGGCTTTTAATTCTGACTTGCGCAAGAAGTTTAATGCGGTGTACCCACCAATCGGAATTGCAGCACTTTCTTCCAGCGATATATTTTTTGGTTTCAAGGCAAGGGCTCCGTTTTCAGAAATACATTTGTATTCAGCATAGCCTCCAAATTCGGGAAACGTTGATGCAAAAACTAAATCTCCTTTTTTGAATTTTGTAACAGCGTTTCCAACTTCATCAATTTCACCGGATATCTCTACGCCTAAAATTGGTTTGCGTGGCTTGAAGATGCCCAAGGCGAAGCGCGCAGGAATCCAGAAGGAAGCTGGTACATTAAAACTACGCACCCGAACGTCTGCAACGGTAACGGTGGTTGTATGCGTTTTGATACGCACTTCATTGGGTTTGGGTACTGGTATTTCAATTTCTTTTTGCTGAAGCACTTCAGGGCCTCCGTATTTGGTTGCAAATATTGCTTTCATAATCGCGTATAGTTTTGGATAATTTATTCTAAGAAGTTTGGATTGATTTTAATTTGGGTTCTCGCACACCGACAATCAACAACCACAACAAAACAGATATTTCTGCAATGCTGGAACAGATGGCAACACCAATAGCAGTGAACTCTTGCATGGAAGGAGTCAACACAAATACAAAGGCATCGATCACATAAGACAATCCGCCCAAAACCAAAATGACGCCGATTGCTTTTGGAATAAATCCTGATTTGAAGCTGAGCAATCCAAACGGAATTAACCACAAGCCCCAAAAAATTCCAATCACTAAATTTCCATTTTGAAATTGGTTCATAAAGGAGTTTGCTAAAAATTGAGCTTGCGCCGGATCAAGTGCAAAGCTTTCTTTCATCAACCACAACGCGTGCAGCTGATTGAAGATGATAAAGAATGCAATAGGAACAGATACTGTCACCAAAATCAACAACATTCTGCTCAACGATTGATTTACATTTTCAAATAATTTATACAAACTCAAACCCACAAAAAGAAAACTGGTTTGTCCAATTAAGTTGGCTAGAATACCGCTTCTGAAAAAAAACTCGTTGTTTAAAATATTGGCTGCAGTTTGCGCGGCGTCATTTTCTACAAGCAGTTGTGACGGAACATACAGGATTCCATAAGCGCCGGTGATGGCCAATACAAGGTAAAGCAATCCCGATACACGGGCTGTGCGTTTTAATGAATTCATAAAAAATTTAGTTTAGGTTGCTCCAGGCTTTGTTGCAAGGAGTAGATTATTTATTAAACTTTACTGTAAACACATCATCGAGTTTTACCTCAAAAACATGTGCAATCCGAAATGCTAATTCCAAGGTGGGTGAATATTTTCCATTTTCAATGGCAACAATGGTTTGACGTGTGACACCTGTTTTGTCTGCAAGTTCTTGTTGCGTCATTTCGTTGGCGTGAAACCTTAACGTGCGAATGTTATTCGTAAGGTCAAATTTGGGAAGCGTGATTTTTTTTGCCATTGTTAAAAACCTCTTCTGTAAAAATAAATTTTAGCACTTCCTGAAATGATTGCGGATAAAAACCCAAAAGTGATCAAGCTTGCAAACATAGCCCAGGGTTCCATGCCTACTGCCTGAGTGGTCATCGCCGTCAAAAATCCACCGGTAAAAATCCAATGCGCAATACGAATACTTTTTAATTCAATGAGTTTGTCGCGTTCATCTGACATAGTGTCCATGTCTTCGTTGGTGACAATTTTATTGAAGATCGCAAAAATAATGTGAATGATAATTTGCGATACAATTTGAACCGGAATCATAATCAAAAATGTTGTTCCCCAAAATTTAAAATCATTGATGAGCGTCCAATCTTCTTTCAGATAATTCTGATAAACATAAAGTGAATACAAACCCATAATCACAATTGCACTGATAAGGGTTACAATGGTTTCTTTTTCTTTAGTTGACATACTGCTGAGTCTTAAATTTTATACCTGTTGTATTATTATTACGACACAAAGGTAAATATATTTTACACAATGTCAAATATATTATACATTAAGTTCTAAAATGGTTGATTTTGTTGGGGTGTAGGGGTGATGTTTTTTGGAGATTCGGGTAAAGGTTTGAGTTTATTAGATTATGAAAATTGAGGTAGTCACGCGAAAGGATCCTCAAATCCGCAAGTCCAATAATAAATTTAAAATTAAATTTGCTTTCAACATTTTTTAAGTTCTTGCTAACATTTTAATGCAAAAAAATGAGTTTTCTGATGACAAATAAACATAGCTCTCCTTGCATACTTTCTCACAGTATCAAGATTATTAGCAAGAATTAAAGATCGTTTTAAGCTGTCTTTCTCATGTTTTAAAGGCTATGTTGCCATAAATATTAAGATAGTTTTGTCTGGATTTTTTAATCCATTTTGCGGGAATGGTGATGAATCTGAAAATAAATTTTTGAGTCTAAAGTTTGGTTTTAAATTCAAAACTGTTTTAGAAAAATGGTTGATTAAGTAGTGGTAAATATTTTTACACATTGCTGTTACAAGCAGGTAAACATTATTCTCTGCTAACTTTGAAAACGGAAGTTTATTCCAACCAAAATCATATTTGAGCACTTCATATTCTCGTTCAATCGCTCCTCTATTATTGTAAAAGAAAACAACATCGTCGGTTGATTTTTCAAAGTCATTGGTCAATATCAGTGAATACAAAAGGCTTCTGAGGTAAATAAATTTAACTGTCCGTCCTTTCTCTTTTCCTTGGTAACAATTAGTCGATATGGTTTTAAATCTGCACTTTCATTCGAATCTCTTGCAGCTCTAGAAAATGGAGTAAAAATTGTTTCGCCTCTGTAAATGTTTTGACCAGGATCTCCTACAGATTCCCATTTTTTAATTTTTGATATGGTACTCTCAACTGTGTGACTCATTCTTGCTCGCACATAAAAAGTACTTGTGTATTTGTCAATAGTTTGAATTGTGCGCCAATTATAAGAAGCGCTATCGCCTCTAAATTTTGAAATTGAAATATTATTTTCAAGCAAAAGTTCAAACATTCGCTTTAGAGTATCTTCTTGTAAAACATGAGCCGGACTATTTCCATTTCTGTTTTCAACATAAACAACCTTGGAACCAATAAATCCCACTCCCGGTTGATAACCCGTTTCATGCTTATAAGTGCGAAGAGCATCTTCTTTGCCTGTATAGCAAATTGTATTGTCATAATCTAGTGTTAACTCACGCTCAAAATCTTTTGGAAATAAGCGTTTAAGAAGTTTTAAATTCAAGTTATTTAACTTAGGTTCCAAAGCAAATTCATGATTAAATTTTGCTCTATTTGGTTTAAATTTTACCGAAGGATTTGCGATTTGCTTCATTCGATTTAAAACACGATCAGGACTTGGAACAGAAAAATACGGTACAAGAGATAGTGATGATTTAAAATTATCTGAAAGATCTTCTGCGCAATCACCACCACAATAAAAAACTGACCAATAGCTGTAAAACAAATCACGCCAACTGTATTGACTCTGTTTACCAATGGCCGGTAATTCTTGGTTTAAAAGCGCGCCAATTTTTTGCCTATCCAATTCTTCCATGACAAAATTTAATCCACCAAAAGGATTGAGATTCGAAGATTTTTGTACTTTCATATTAGTGTTTATAAGCATCACCAATTTAGGTGAAAACACCATAGCTGTAAAACCTAATCAAAATAAAGTTTTACAGCTTTTTTTGTAAATAGACTTGCGGATTTGAGGAAGGATTCGCGCGGGAGCGGGGCATCAAAACGTGACAAGTGAATTCGAAATAAAGGTCTAGTAAGACCGGATAGCTCCGAAGAAAATGTTAATCAATTAGAAAAAAAGTTAGTCGGAGATCATCCGGCCGCACTTGACCTTTATGAGAATTTGCGCCAGAGCGTTTTGTACGCCCTTGAATTTTTTTGCTTACTTTTTTGTTTCAAGACAAAAAAGTGAGAAGCGTGAAAGGGAAACGAATGGGTGAAATTAGTGAAGTCGTTTTTCCGAAGAATGATTGAGCGTTAACCTCACGCGATTCCTCGGCTCTCGCCCGGATAAACCGGACTCGTTTCTTCGGAATGACGGTCCGCTGGGGGCGGTTTTCCTCCCCCTCGGTCCCCTCCGACAAGTCGGAGCAGGCGCTCCAGGAGGGGGAAGGCCAAGTGCCGATTTTTAAATCACTTTAATAATTCTAACTCTTTTTTGCGGCTTGTTTTTCAAACTCATCTTTATAATCACCAATGTGTTTTTCACTTTCGGTGATTTTGATATTTGAATTCGAAAATTCCAGAAGCCAATGCAAACAAGTAAAATAGAAATACCAATAAAAACATATTGAATGATGGGGCCGTTGTTCAAGTCTAATAAATTGTTGATGGTTAAACCCGCCACTAAAAAATACATGGCCGTGCGTAAGAATGCTAAAAAGGTAGATTGATTTGCCAACACAGTTCGTTGCAAGGCTAACTTTTCTCTCAGAATTAAATCTTTATTCATCGTGTTTCAATTTTAGGATTTTGGTCAGCGGTTTTGATGTTTCTACGGTAGTGTTAATTGATGAATTTTTTGGGTGAAGGATGAATGTTCTGTTTATGTAAAGGGAAACGATTATTCTTTGTTTTTTTTCTTCAGGTTTTTATAATCCTTCACCATTTTTCCAAAGCTTTTTTCTTTTTTGCGTCGCTCAGCTACGGTTGATTCAAAATGCTTTTTTTCTCTTTCCATTTTCATATAATTCTCATACAAGGCTGCATCTAAATTTCCTTCGTCCACTGCCTGAAGCACTGCGCATCCAATTTCAGAGGTATGCGTGCAATCCTTGAATTTGCAATTTTTGGAAAGATCAAAAATCAAATCAAAAGTAGTTTCCAATCCTTGTGCAGCGTCAGCAACTCCAACTTCGCGCATGCCGGGATTATCAATCAAGATTCCTCCATTTTCCAGTACAATTAATTCGCGATGACTGGTAACATGCCTGCCTTTATTTGTGCTGGAACTGATTGTATTTGTTTTCATCAGATTTCTTCCGGCGAGGTTATTCAACAGGCTGGATTTTCCAACTCCTGAAGAACCCAGAAAACAAAATGTCTTGCCCTTTTGAATCATTTTTTTCAAGTCTTCATAACCCGCTTGCGTCTCATTGCTGATTGTAAAAACAGGAATGTTTTTTATACGTTGACGAATGCGTGCAACAATATCATCTTTCAGATCATCTGTGATTAAATCTGTTTTGGTGAGTACAATGATCGGGTTGACATTGGAAGAATAACAGATGGTTAAATAACGTTCAAGCCGGTTGATATTAAAATCTCTGTCAGCAGCTTGCACCAAAAGCGCGTAGTCAATGTTTGTAGCGATGATTTGGATTTCACCAAAGTGACCAACCGCTTGTCGTGAAATGGTTGAAAATCGTGGCAGTACTTTATGAATAATCGAAAAATCAGAATCGTAGAGTGTTATGGCAACCCAATCACCCACCGCCGGAAAATCCTCACGACCTTTTGCTGAGAATCGTAAATTACCAGTTATCTCTGCTTCGTAATCGCCATGCTCAGTTTTGACAATGTATCTTTCTTTATGCTCAGCAACTATTCTTCCAATATCAAAATCCTGAAGTTTGTTTTCACATCTGAAATTTTCAAGGGCATCGGTATATCCTAAATCTTCTAATTTCATATCTGTTTTTCATTTATCATGATACAGCTTTTGACAGATTGAGTGTAATTTACTGCCTTAAAATCAAATCGTCATCGAAAAAATACGCGTAGTGGGTTTGTTGCGAATCAGCCTCAAATCAAAAGCCATACAAATATTGCGTACAAATGGTCTTGCTTTTTCAGGTACAGATAATCCATTTTCAGTGAGTGAAACCAAACCATCTTGTTCCATTTCTTTTAATCGCTCCAAACATTCATTCAACTCTGGAAATTTCAAACGGTCTTCTTTCCAGCTTGTTTCAAAATGACACATGATGTTTAAAATATGCTCACGGATTATTAAATCTTCATCTGATAAAAGATGTCCCTTGAAAATTGGAATGATGCCTTGATTGACCACATCCTGATATTCTTCTACCGTTTTTACATTTTGCGCAAAACTGTACCACGAATCAGAAATAGAACTCATGCCCAATCCAATCATCAACTTTGTTTTGCCCGCAGTATAGCCCATGAAATTGCGGTGAAGCGTTTTTTCTTTTACGGCTTTGTACATGGAATCCGTCTGCAAAGCAAAATGATCCATTCCAATTTCAACATAACCTAAATCGCCCAGCATTTTTTTGCCGGTTTCGTAGAGAATTCTTTTTTCTACTTCTTTTGGCAAATCGTTTTCATCATACCCACGCTGACCAACTCCTTTAATCCAGGGAACGTGCGCGTAACTGTAAAATGCAATGCGATCAGGTTTGAGTGATTTTGTTTTTTCAATCGTGTTGATGATACTTTCTTTGGTTTGAAAAGGTAAACCAAAAACCAAATCATGACTCACAGAAGTATATCCAATTTCACGGGATGCATCGGTTACTTCTTTCACCGTTTCAAAAGGCTGAATGCGATTGATTGTTTTTTGAACTTTCAAATCATAATCCTGTACGCCAAAACTATTTCGTCTAAAACCCAAATCAAACAAAGTCTGCAAGTGCTGACGATTGGTATGATTCGGATGTGCTTCAAAACTGAATTCGTAATCAGGCGTTTTATCAGCCCGTTTTAAAATGCCTTCAATCAATTCACGCAAATGATCGGGACTGAAAAAAGTAGGAGTTCCTCCACCTAAGTGAAGCTCTCTGATTTTTGGTTTGGTTGGCAATAAATCACAGTACAAATCCCATTCTTTCAAAACGGTTTTCAGATAAGGTTCTTCAACATCATGACGTTTGGTGATGCGTTTGTGACATCCGCAAAACGTGCAGAGATTTTCGCAAAAAGGTAAATGAATGTAAAGTGAAATTCCTTCTGTTTCATTGCTTTCATTAAAAGCACGTACAAAAGTTTTTTTCCAGTCTTCTAAAGAGATTCCTTTTTCATCCCAAAACGGAACGGTTGGATAACTCGTGTATCGCGGCCCTGGAATATTGTATTTTTGAATGAGTGAATCAGACATGATTAGTTGTTATCATCCGCATACCATTCGGCAAAGCTGGTGGCGGTTTCTTGCAAAACAGCGCGTTTCAGTTTTACGTTGGCAGGCAAATATTTTAAAAGACGGTTTACCATATCGGCTAACATGTTTTCACAGGTTGGCTGATAATCGCAAAGCATGATTTTCGAAAAACCATTTTCAACTTCAGCGTATTTTTTATGCGGCGTATTTCCGTTCACCAAAAGGCAATGGTCAAATACATCTACAATATGCGTTTTTACAATGGCTTTCAAATCACTGAAGTCAATGATCATTCCGTATTTCACATCGTTTGGATCCTTGATCAGATCCCCCGAAATAGAAACGGTTAATTTGTATGAATGTCCGTGAATGTCTTTGCACTTGCCATCATATCCCCAAAGGGCATGCGCCGTTTCAAAGTCAAATATTTTAGTAACCCTGAGGTTCATTGCAGATTTATTTGATGCAAAGGTAGTGAAATCTGGATATTTATGGGCTTGCGCAGGAGTTTTGAAGGTGAATAACGAATAGCGAACGGGGATTAACGAATATCGAAGTTAAAAATGCATTGATATTTAAGAGATTTTTGATCGACGACAAAACCTGAAAATGATAGGTCACGAGTGTAGAATGACGAGAGACGAATGTTGGAGTTTTCGAGATCTTCGACCGGGCATCAAAACGTGACAATGAGAAGTGACAAATTTGGAATGTTGAGTGACGAACATTGAAGTTTACGAGCAGTTCGACCGGGCATCAAAACGTGACAAGAAAATTCGAAGCAATTGCTTAGTGAGACCGGGAAGCTCCGTTGAATATAGTATTCAATTAAAACAAAAAGGTAGTCGGAGATCACCCGGCCGAACTTTGCTATTGCGAGAATATTCGCCGGAGCGTTTTGTAGCCTTGAATTTTTTTGCTTACTTTTTTGTTTCAAGACAAAAAAGTGAGAAAGTTGAAAGGGAGGCAAATGCGTGAAATTATGAGAGTGGTTTTTTCCCGCATTAACATCGAACGTTAACCTCACGCGATTCCTCGGCTCTCGCCCGGATAAACCGGACTCGTTTCGTCGGAATGACGGTTCGCTGGTGTAGGTATGTTATTGCGTTAATGCAATTTTTTATTTCAACCGACTCTGATGCAAATCCAACAAAAACTCATCAATCAAACTTTTTTCCACATGCATCATGGTCACAATTTTCCACCATGTTGGATTGCGGAAATCATCTGCAACCAAATGATATTTTTCTGCAATAGATTTTGGAATATGCGCAGCCTTCATCGTGACAATATTCATGGAAGGGTTTCGGTAATATTCAATTCCAAGCTGATCTAATGTATCACAGATATGATCTGTGCGGTCAATTAAATTTTGCATCAGATATTTCCATCCGTCTGATCCGTGTGTCATCAAAATCATCCAGACAGCAATTGCATTAGCGCCCGAGCGGCTTCCGCACAAAGTAAAATCGGTTCCCTGAACATAGGATGCTTCTTCGGTTTGGGCGTATTCGATCAGATTTTTACGACAGAGAAATATTCCGGTTCCGTAAGGCGCCTGCAACATTTTATGACCGTCGATGGTGATGGAACTGATTTCAGGATTTTTTAAAAGATAATTCTGTTTTTTCAGATGTGAAGGGATAAATGAATCCACCAAAGGCGGCATCGACATGAACAAAATAATCAAGTTTACTTTTTTTGATAACGTCTAAAATTGGTGCTGGTTCGTCAACACTTCCAAACATGGTTGTTCCCATGCTCAAGTGTATAATGAGATACTTGACCCCTGTTGACTGAGCGGCCATCAATTTTAATAAGAGATCACTTTTATTCCATTCTCTTTTATCCGTAACAGCTACTGAAATAGCTTTTATGCCAAGCAGATTACATCCTTTGTAGGCAGAGTAGTGGACGTCTTCAGAAAAAACAAGTGCAATTTGATGCGGACTTGCTTTGTGAACTTTCTGAAAATAATTCCTGTAAATCCATTGCGCCTGAATATTGGCTTCGGTGCCGCCGGAGGCTACATAGCCATCATACGATTTGGGATCTGCACCAAAAATTTCTTCAGCACAAATACGAATCAGGTCAATTTCCAATTCCTGTGTTCCGCTAAAATACGACTCGCCTTTTTGATAAGTATGACATCCAATGTGATTTGGATTGTGAATGAGTACCGATAAAAATGCAGCATCTTTTAAAAACGGTGCGTCAAAATAAAATTGTTCCTGATCCAAATAAGTTGCCGGAATTCCTAAAATTTTTTCTTCGCGGTAATTCAGATTTTTTGAAAGCGCAGTGAATACTTTTTCTTGGACTTGTTTGTTGGGAAGCTTTGGCCAGAACATGATTTTGTTTTTTGCAAAGTACGTTAAACGCAAGCTGCTAATAAATGATGATTGTCAGTAATCGAGCGAAATTTCTTCGAATTTGAGATTACCGTGATTGTATGGAAGATTTAAATAGTAAATATCGAAGGTGAATTTTCTCGGCATCAAAACGTGACAAGTGAATACGAACGAAAGGTCTAGTAAGACCGGAAAGCTCCGAAGAAAAACGGTAATAAATTAAGACAAAGTCGCTGTCGGAGATCATCCGGCCGCACTTGACCTTTTGGAGTATTTACGCCGGAGCGTTTTGCAGCCTTGAATTTTTTTGCTTACTTTTTTGTTTCAAGACAAAAAAGTGAGAAGCTTGAATTGGAAGAATAATCTTCAAAATTGTGATGAATTGTTGAAGGCTTTTCCGTTCGTGCATCTTCTCCTAATATGAACAGATCCTGAATCAAGTTCAGGATGACGGCTCGCTTCGATAGGTTTTTTCATTTCAATCCAAATCATCGAAGATTACGAAATCCACAACAAAAAAAAATCTCCCACTGAAACAGCAGGAGATTTTCTAAAAAAAGTTTTGTTTTGAATTACATTACTGGTGCAGCAGCAGATGGCGCCCAATCAACCAATTCAATTTCGAACATCAGGATTGAGTTAGCAGGAATATCTCCAACTTCAGCATCTCCGTATCCATATTCAGAAGGAATAACCAATTTACCTTTGCCACCTTTTCCAAACATTGGAATACCAATTTGCCATCCTTCAATCAGGTTAGCCAAAGGGAAAGTAGCAGGCTCTTCCATTGTTCCGTCAAATTGTGTTCCGTCTAAAAGATATCCTTGATAGAAAATGGTAACGTCATCAGATAGTGTTGGACGCTCATCACCTGTTCCAAGTGTGTCTGTCACAATATAAATACCTGATTCGTGACGATCAGCAGTCCATCCTTTTTCAGTCAGGTAATTTTCAATTTGTTCGTCAACACTAAGTTCTACTACTTTTTGTTCAACAGGTGTCGTTGTAGTTGTGGTTTCTGTTTCTCCACCGCAAGCCAGAAGCAAAGCAGCCGGCGCAAGCATGAATAATTTTTTCATTTTGTTTTGTTATTAAATTAGAATCTGAAATTTTTCAGTTTATCGGGTGCTAAGATAGTAATATTTGAGCCTTTGATGTTGATATAGCCATCTGCTTTAAATTCAGAAAGTGTTCTGATCACGGATTCAGTGGCTGTTCCAACAATGGCTGCCAGATCATCGCGTGAAATACTCATGGAGAAATTGGGCTCATTGGCCGTATTGTACTTTTCACTTAATTTCAAAAGTGAATCAGCCACACGTTTTCTGACTGTATCGTAGGCCAGGTTTAAAAGCTCTGTTTGTTTTTCAGCCATCGATCCGGCCAGCATCTTGATGAATTTGGTAGATACTTCTTTGGATGAATAAAGCAATTTCAAAAAATCTTCACGCGGAATCAATGTAAGTTCTGAATTTTCAAGGGCAGATGCTGTCTCCGTATAATTGGAATCTTTAATCATTTCCATGTATCCAAAAAAGTCGCCGTCTGAATAAAGTCCGGTAATAAAATCTTTTCCATCCTTGTTCATTTTGGAGGTTTTGATTTTACCAGAATTCACGAAGTATAAAAAGTTTGGATAATCGTCTTCAAAAAATACCGTGTCCTTTTTGTTGAATTTTTTAGAGCGTTTTTCGTGTGTGAGTTTGTCTAAACTTTCTGATCCGGTCAGCGAATCAAAGAAATCGTTCAAGCCTTTAGGCGTGGCCACAAAATCGCCGGCAAATTGCTCGATGCGTTTTAATCTTTTTTCAATAGCGTCAAGTAGTTCCGTATCTTCAAAAGGTTTGGTGAGATAATCATCAGCACCCATATTCATTCCTTTTCTGAAATCATCTTTTTCTGATTTTGCAGTCAAAAAGATAAATGGAATAGAAGCAGTTTCTGGATTTTTGCTCACCATATAAAGTACGCCGTAACCATCCAGTTCGGGCATCATGATATCGCAAAGAATCAAATCAGGCTTTTCACTTTTAATCAGCTCAACACCTTTTTTTCCAGTCCGGTTCCTTTAATATTCGTTGCGTTTTTTGCTCTGAAAAATCGTGAGAACAATTGTTTTTGTTCTTGTTCCGGAATTCCAATTCCTGAATCTTTAACAGTTATAATCAATTCTTTATCTGAGACGGTTGAATGATAAATGATTGTCTGACCTTCTTTGGAATATTTGATGGCGTTGGTTAACAAGTTATAGGAGATGTTTCTGAGAATGTTCAGATCAGAATTAATTTCGGTGTTATTAGCGTCAATTTTACAATCAAGTATTTGGCCATCCTGGCACATGCTCTGCATGTCTTCAACCATCTCTCTGACAAAAGCGGCATAATCAAAACATGAAAGTTTAATTTCTGTTTTTTGATTTTCGAGTTTGTCAACAGACAGAAAATCATTCAGAATATCGGTAAGACCTTTTACTGAATTTTTGATTCGTTTTATGTGTTTTGGCGTGTTTTCGTATGATCCGTTTTCAATGTATTTATCAATCAAAGAAACGGATGAAAGCACGGTGCTTAAAGGTGTTCTGAACTCATGTGAAGCCATGCTGACAAAGCGTGATTTCATTTCATTCAATGATTTTTCTTTTTTGAGTGCTTCTTCCAATTGCTGCGATGCAATTTTTTGAGACGTAATGTTTTGTTCGACAACCAGAATTCTATCTACTGCTTCGTTTTTTTTGGACAAGGGAACTGCCGTAAGGCGATAAAATTGTTCTTTGTACTCGAGTTCAAAATCGTGTGATGTGCCTTCAAAGACTTCCATCAGCGCTTTCTGAATGCGTGGTCTGATTTCTTCTGATAATCTTTTTAAATAAGAAGTGCCAATTAATTTTTCACTGGTGATTCCAAGTTGAAATAGTTCTTTTCCTTCAACAAAAATATAATTGAGATTGCGGTCAAATACGTTGATTGTACCGTTAGGGAAGTTTCGTGCAATTGCGCTGTAAAGTTCCTGGCTTTCCTGCACTTGCTGGGTACGCTCTGTGACCTTTTTCTCAAGATCGGCATTCAGTTCTCTGATTTGTTTTTCTTGTTCAACCCTAACTGAAATGTCCGTGATAAGGGCAGCTACATACACTTCATTATTTAAGCTGAAGTGATTGAGTGAAACTTCAACGTAAAACAACGATCCGTCTTTTCTGGCAGCTTGCAGATTCATGCCGGCACCCATGGATCGTTTATGTGGGTTTTGATGATAACTGGTGCGCAGGCCCACGTGCTTTTCACGCGAACCCATCGGAATCAGCGACTCAATTTTTGAGCCCTCCAGTTCATCAGGACCATAACCAAAAAGTTCCTTTGCTCTTGGATTGGCAAGTAAAATAACACCCTCTTTATTTACAATAAGTGCCCCTTCATTGATGGACGCAAACAATAATTCGTAAATTGGGAAATTCGGAGATTTGGTAAAATCAAGTTTCAATGTCCTCTTGTGTTGTGATTTTTATCAGGGTAAATTTAGTCAGATTAGGCCAATTTTGTACATTCGTTAGGAAGATTCATGAGTAATTGTTACCACTGTCAGGGTGAATGCGAGGTTGAGATAAGCTTTGACGACAAAATATTTTGTTGTGATGGCTGTCAAACCGTTTATGAAATCCTTTCTACTACTGATCTTACAAACTATTATGCCATTGATAAAAACCCTGGCATTAAAGCAAGTAAAAACTTCAAGGGCAAGTTTAATTTTCTGGATCTGCCGGAGTTCCGCAATAAATTGGTTTTTTTTAGTGAAAACTCGATTTCCAAAATACGATTTTTTCTTCCGCAAATTCACTGTTCGTCTTGCCTTTGGCTTTTAGAACGATTGGCTAAACTTCGTAAAGGAGTGATTCAAAGTCAGGTCAATTTTGTCAAAAAAGAGGTGGAGATTACCTTTAATGAAACTGAAATTTCCCTTCGTGAACTTGCTGAATTACTTGCGTCTATTGGGTATCCGCCTTCCATTACGCTGGAAGATTATGAAAAGAAAAAATCGGTTTCTACAGATCGCCGTTTGATTCTTCAGATTGGTGTTGCCGGTTTCTGTTTTGGAAACATGATGCTGCTCAGTTTTCCTGAATATTTGGGACTGGATGAGAATTATGAAAATTTTCAAACGGTATTTAATTATTTGAATCTAATCCTCTCCATTCCGGTTCTGTTGTATTGCAGCCAGGATTACCTGATTTCTGCGTGGAAAGCGGTCAGAGCAAAATTTATCAATATCGATGTTCCAATTACGCTTGGCGTGCTTGCTTTTTATTTTCAATCACTGTATGAAATTTTATCCGGAACTGGTGCGGGATATCTGGATTCTTTTGCAGGGTTGATTTTCTTTTTATTAGTTGGAAAATGGTTTCAGCAAACTACCTATGGCACCATTAATTTTGAGCGTGATTATAAGTCATATTTCCCGGTTGCGGTTTCTAAAATCGAAAATGAAGTAGAAGAAATTGTGCCGCTGAGAAATATAAAATTGGGTGATCGCATTGTCATCCGAAACAATGAATTGATTCCGGCAGATTCCATTTTGGTAAAAGGAAAAGGCAATATTGATTATAGTTTTGTTTCCGGTGAATCTGCGCTGATCTCAAAATCTTCAGGTGATAAAGTATATGCCGGTGGCAGACAAGATGGCCAATCGATTGAAATTGAAATAGAAAAAGAAGTTGAAAATTCTTACTTAACCAGCTTGTGGAATAATCCGGTTTTTGATAAAGAAAAAATCAATACTTCCTTCACCGAAAACATTACCAAATATTTCACCTTTGCTATTTTATTGCTTGCATTTGGCGGTGCGATTTTCTGGAGTTTTGCAGATTCTTCTAAATCCATTTTTGTCATTGTATCAGTCTTGATTATTGCTTGTCCATGTGCCATTGCATTGTCTGTGCCATTCACATATGGTAATGGAATTCGAATTCTGGGGCGTAATTCATTCTACTTGCGATCCACTAAAGTGATCGAATCTGTTTCAAATGTCACTGACCTTGTTTTTGATAAAACCGGAACCATCACATACAACAATCAATCACAAATTGTCTGGTCTGGAAATCCATTAACTGAAAAAGAAAGTGAAATTATTGCGTCAGTTACAGCACAGTCATCACATCCGTTGAGCAGACAAATTCACCGTTTTTTAAATCAGAAAAAATCAGCCATTCTGCTCCATGATTTGGTTGAAATTCCGGGTAAGGGAATCAGTGCAACTGTTGATGGTAAAAGTTTTCAGATCGGCAGCGCAAGCTGGTTGGGTGTTGCTAATAGTGTTCTGGGAACGCGTGTTTATGTCGCTGAAGATGGAAAGGTTTTAGGGGCATTTGTTTTTGAAAATGTCTATCGCGCGGGAATCGAAAAATTGTTTGCTGATCTTGGAACAAAATTCAGATTACATATTTTATCCGGCGATAACGAAGCTGAAAAATCGAACCTGGAAAAAATTGTTCCGTCCGGTACAAAAATGAATTTCAATCAGCAACCCGAAGACAAGTTAAATTACATAGCCGCGCTCCAGAAAGAGGGCAAAAAAGTAATGATGCTAGGTGATGGATTAAATGATGCGGGAGCCCTCAGGCAAAGTAATGTTGGTATATCGGTGGTTGATGATGTTTATTCATTTTCGCCTTCTTCAGATGCCATTATTGATGGACAAAAACTTACAAAGCTGAAAAAGTATATTGACTATTGTACGTTCAATAAGTCGGTCGTTAAATTGAGTTATGCTTTTTCAATTTTCTATAACATTATCGGTTTATCTTTTGCATTAACCGGAACGTTAACGCCACTTGTTGCAGCGGTGTTGATGCCGGTAAGTTCCATCAGTGTTGTGCTTTTGGTTACGCTTCTTACAAATCTTAAAGGACGAGGTTTGTAATCAAGATTTCAAAAGTTATTCTATATCTATCAGAATGGGAATGAGCTCTGGTTTTTTATTTCCCGCAGATTAACGCAGATTTTAAAACCGCAGATTTGCACAGATTTGATTTGAGTTCAAGCTTGATTAAGTTAGGGAAGTTGTATCAGCTGAATCAGCGATTTTTTCTGTGGAATTCCATCTAACTACCTTAAATGATCGCCTTAAAAATTTTGCCACTAAGACACCAAGGCTCAAAGAATTCAAAGCAGCTTAGCGTCTTAGTGTCTTTGTGGCAATACAGTTGGCCAGCTCGTTCTATATTTTCACGTCTATTAGAATCAACGGGAAAATAAGTTCTGGTTTTCCTTTTTGATTTTAAGATTACTGATGCGGCAAAATCTGAGCACAAACTTCAAACGCTTCTCCTTCTTTTGGCGCTTCAATAGAATCATTGAAATGACTGGTTCCTTTCCAGATCATAAATAATCCAACAAAAAGAAAAGCAGCCATTCTGAGTTTGGGTGCATGTTTTTGAAAGGCAGATTTAAAATAGCCAGCCGTAAAAAGAAATACACTCATCAGGGGTAAAGTTCCCAGTCCAAAGAAGAGCATAAATAAAGTGCTGTCAATAAAATTGGTTTGACTCATGGCTCCAAGCGCTGCCATATAAACCATGCCGCACGGAACAAATCCATTTAAAAAACCAATGTAAAAACTGTACTCAACTTTATCTTTATTCAGTGATTGGGCAAGTTTATTTTTGAGATTGAAATAGCTGCTGAAGATTTTAAATCCGCTACGTTCCATTTTATTTAGAAGCATAGGAATTAAGGCAAGCAGAATCATTAAAATACCTACCGCAATTGTAATAGTTGCCTGAACTTTGAATGAATCAATAAAAGCAGGTACCATTCCAAAAACTGATCCTAAACTTAAATAGGCAAGAATTTTTCCGCCGTGATAAAGTGAGATGGCGGTAATTCGGTTTTTTCCTTTTGATCCCGGAATCATAAGAGCAATTGGTCCGCACATGCCAATGCAGTGCCAGCTTACAAGCAGTCCTATGAGAAATCCGGTCCAGATCATTTAGAAACTGATTTGATCTTCGAAGATGTAATTTTTTGCGCCATCACTCCATTCAACAGTCACATCGTAATATCCTTCTTTGAAATTTTCATACGACAAAATCTGCTGATTATTTTCATTTAGTTTGAGATCAAATTCACGATCATATTTTTTTTGATCGGGACGATAGAAGGTTATTTTTCCTTTATCTGCCAAAACTACATGCTCGGGAAATTCTAAAACAACTCCTTCTTCTTTTTGAGTAAGAATTACTTTCTGCTCCATGACATTGTAGTTGGATTTACTCTCTTTGTTTTTATCGTAGTTGAGTTCGTTTTCGTAATAATCTTCTTCAACAAGATCAGCATTTTTAGTAAAGGCATAATAGACCACTGTTACAATAGACGCCATAAATGCGATCATAAAAATTGTAATTCCTTTTCCCCAATTCATAATCTTCATTTTTAAATTTTACTTTTTTATTTTTCTAGAAACCAGGTCCGCTAAAGCTGATTTCTTCTTCAGTAACGAGTCGGTCACCTGAATAGATTCCTAAAACAACTTCTGTTTTTGGTCCGGTAATTTCAGATGCTTTCATTTTCACTAAAAGATTTCTTTTAATTTGTTCACCGGGTTTTAATTCAAACGCTCCTCCGACAATTTCTACCTCTGCATTTTCACTGAGTACACTTATGGTGAGCTCATGCGACAGATTGGTTTTGTTGGTAATAGTAGCTTCAAATATATTACTGATGGTAGTTTCATCCATACGCTGAAAAGTGGTTCCGCGTACTCTGAGAATAGTTGCATCAATCTCTGTGCGCGTAAAAAGAAGTGCAACCAGCAAACCAACAATGGCCAGCATCAAAACAATATAGGCTTTTGCCCGTCTGCTTAATTTCCAGGGTTCACGAGTTTGAATGCTGCTTTCAGAATCAAAACGAATCAATCCTTTTTCAAGTCCCACGCCTTCCATCATGTCATCGCATGCGTCCATACAAAGTGTGCAATTGATGCATTCCAATTGCGTACCGTTTCGAATATCAATTCCGGTTGGGCAAACATTCACACACTGATGACAATCAATACAATCACCTTTTCCTGCTGCTTTTCGGTCTTCTCCTTTTCTGAATTTGGCACGTGATTCACCGCGAACATGATCATACGCAACAAGCACCGAATGTTTGTCCAGTAACACGCCCTGAAGTCTGCCGTAAGGACAAACAGCTATGCACACTTGCTCTCTGAACCAGGCAAAGACAGCAAAGAAAACAGTTGTAAAAACTACAATGGCAAACAAACCGCCAAGATGATTTTTGGGATCATCAATGATAATTTCTTTCAAGCCGTCGCTGCCAATAATATAAGCAAGGAAAATATTTGCAATGATGAATGAAATGATCCAAAAAATGCTCCACTTTAAAGTACGCTTGAAAATTTTATGAGCATTCCAGGGCATTTTGTCTAGTTGTTTCTGATGTGTCCAGTCGCCGTCAATTAAATATTCAATTCTGCGAAAAACAAACTCCATAAAAATTGTTTGAGGACAAACCCAACCGCAAAATAGCCTGCCAAAGACTACTGTAAATACAATTATGAGAACTACAAAGGCAATCATCCCAAATGCAAACAGAAAAATATCTTCAGGCCAAAATATCTGACCAAAAATCACAAACTTTCTTTCCAGAATATTAATCAGCAACAAAGGTTCACCTCCAATGCGCAGGAAAGGTCCGGCAATCAAAAGTGCCAGTAAAGCGTATGCTAAAATTTGTCTGCGTTTGAAATATTTTCCGAATTGTTTTTTAGGAAAAACCCAAACGCGTTTTCCTTTTTCGTCTACTGTCGAAATCTTATCTCTGAACTGATCAAACCGTTGCTCGTTGTGACTCATTTGTTGTTGATTTGTGATGTTACAAAGGTCGGCATTAAATAAAAAAAGAGCGTGATTTTCGGCACACTCTTTTATGACTTTTGAGTAAATTATTCTACGATGATCTTTCCCTGTGGAGCAATGCCGTCAGGAGGTGCCACGTAATCGAGTTGTAAAATATAACTTGCTACAGACTGAATCTCATCAGCCTTAATGATGTCACTCCATTTGGCCATACCGTTACTTGTTCCGTCAGAAATGGTTTTGAAAACAGCTTTTATATCTCCACCATAAATCCAGGTGTTGTCTGTCAGGTTTGGTCCTGCTCCTCCGCGTCCATTTTCCATGTGACAAGTTTTGCAATAATCGGTGTAAACCTTTTCACCTTTTGCAATTGAACTTGCATCTTCCAAAAGAGTGACATTGTCTGCAGTGATTAAAACAGGATGAAGTCTTTTGTATTCTGCAACTTCACGTTCACCTTCTTCCATCTCGGTTAAAAACTCTTGTTCCTGAAGCAAGCCAACATTAAAAACGTTGTAATAAAACAAGTAGAATACCGACCATACAATTGTTACATAGAATCCATATTTCCACCAAGGTGGCAGGTTGTTGTCAAGTTCTTTAATGCCATCATAATCGTGATCCAATAGTATTGAACCTTCTTCTTCGATTGGTACAACATCGGTCAATTGCTTATTCCATTTTGCAAAGAGATTTATTTTTGCAGGAACTTTGTACTCAGATAATACCCCGCGCATGATGCCCGTGAGGTATAATATGATCATGATCAGAACTACATCGAGCGCAAAAAATGTCCAAAAGGCAGAGTCTGGAAATGAAACCAAATAGTCGGTTGAACCAGTTTCTGTAGCCGCAAATAGTTCAGAACTCATGGATATTCCAAAAAGAAGAAGAATTGTTTTCATGCCGCCTTTTATTTTTGAGCGTTTAAACTCAAGAATATTTTTGGCAGAACTGGAGAGACTGATAACAAATCCAACGAGAATGGCAGTAAAAATAACCATGATGGAAGCAAGTGCGGTAGGTGACATACCTAGTTCTTCGTAAATCGGTCTGTCAATTTCTGGTGCCACGGCGGCAGCTTCTTGCGATAAAAGTGTAAGGCCTGGAAGTACCAAAAAGGTTGTTAGCACAGGCTTAAGATATTTCATGAATCTTTTCATAATCCTGATTTTTTATTCTTCATCTAATGGGATTCGTTTGATCTCTTCAATTGTTTTGCGATCTGCTCTTAGAATGTAAATTCCAAGTCCCACAAAAAAGGTGAAGAATATGACAAGTGATATGATTGGAAAAATTTCAATTCCATCAATGCTGGTAAGATTGCCTTTTATATAGCTTAACATTAGTTTACAGTTTTTGTAGTGTCAACGGCAACAGGTGTTGCAGAGGAATCAACCGGTTCAACAATTGAGTCTGTTGGAGTTTCTGTTGTTGAAGGCTCCATAATTTTTCCTTTGTGGATGTCTGATCCAAGTCGGTTCAGATAAGCGATCAGCGCAATAATTTCCATATCTGGTTTTGCGTTTTGAATATCTGTATCTGTAATCACGGCCTCATAAATTTCCTGTGCCTGTTTATTCAGATCATCCAAAGCCTGACTTTCATAACCCTCAGGATATGGAACACCAATGGTTCTCATGGCAGAGATTTTTTCAACCGTTTGTGAAACATCTAATTTATCTTTCAACCATGGATAAGCTGGCATGATAGATCCGGGTGAGGTAAACGTTGGATCGAGCATGTGTTTGTAATGCCATGATTCTGGTTTGTTCATTGCATTTCCTTTTCCTGAACGGTGCAAATCAGGACCAGTTCGTTTGGATCCCCATTGGAATGGATGATCATAAATAAACTCCCCGGATTTTGAATATTCACCGTACCGTTTGACTTCATCTCTGAATGGTCGTACCCATTGTGAGTGACAGTTGTAGCAACCTTCTCTGATATAGATGTCGCGCCCTTCCAACTCAAGCGGTGTATAGGGTTCTACCGATGTGATTTTTGGAACGTTTGATCCAATCATAAACGTTGGAATCAACTCTACAATTCCTCCAATCAATACAGCAATCAATGCAAATAAAATAAAGCGCATTGGACGACGCTCGATGCGTGAATGCCAGTGCTCACCGGTGTGTCCTTGTTTTGGATTAACCAATGCCGGAGCTTCTGCTTCTTCATCTGTCAGGAAGTTACCTTGTTTGGCCGTTTTGAATAAGTTGACAACCATGATCAAAGCACCAATAATGAAGAGTGATCCACCCAATGCACGCAGCATGAAGTATGGACGAAGTTGAGTTACTGTTTCAAGGAAATTTGGATGCGTAAGATTTCCGTCGGTATTGAACTCCTTCCACATTAATCCCTGATAGAACCCGGCGAAGTACATCGGAATCACCCATAAAACGATACCCAGCGTTGCAATCCAGAAATGGGCATTTGCCATTGATTTGGAGTACAAGTTTGTGCGCCAAAGTTTTGGAACCAGATAATAAGCCATCCCGAAAGTGAACATTCCATTCCATCCTAATCCACCTACGTGAACGTGAGCGATTGTCCAGTCTGTAAAGTGTGTTATCCAGTTCACATTTTTGAGTGATAACATCGGTCCTTCAAAAGTTGCCATACCATAACAGGTAAGAGCAACAACCATGAATTTAAGAACTGCGTCATCTCTAACTTTATCCCAAACACCGCGAAGTGTCAAGAGTCCGTTGAGCATTCCTCCCCAGGATGGGAAAATCAACATGATTGAGAAAACAACTCCAAGCGATTGAGCCCAATCAGGAAGAGAAGAATATAATAAGTGGTGAGGACCAGCCCAGATATAAATAAAGATGAGCGCCCAGAAGTGAATGATTGAAAGTCGGTATGAGTACACCGGACGATTTGCCGCCTTTGGTACAAAATAATACATCAAACCTAAATAAGGAGTAGTCAAGAAAAATGCAACCGCATTGTGGCCATACCACCACTGTACTAATGCGTCTTGAACACCTGCATACCAGCTGTAACTTTTCAAAAACGAAACTGGCATTTCAAATGAGTTGACAATATGCAGAACAGCAACCGTTACAAATGTTGCGATGTAAAACCAAATTGCAACGTACATGTGTTTTACTCTTCTTTTCAAAATTGTACCCACCATGTTCACACCAAATACAACCCACATGAGGGTAATGGCAATATCAATCGGCCATTCCAACTCAGCATATTCTTTACCGGTTGTATAACCAAATGGCAAAGTGAGCACGGCTGAAACAATGATCAGTTGCCATCCCCAGAAATTAATTTTGCTGAGTGCATCTGAAAACATTCGGGCTTTTAGCAATCGTTGGAGCGAGTAATAGACTCCTGCAAAAATTCCGTTTCCAACAAATGCAAAAATGACAGCGTTGGTGTGTAATGGTCTTATTCTTCCAAAAGAAAGAAAGGAGACAAAATTTAAGTTTGGCCAGATGAGTTCCAGCGCAGCAAATAATCCAACAAGCATTCCGATAATTCCCCACGTTACTGTGGCAATGAGGAATAACCGGACAATGCGGTTGTCATAACTGAATTTTTCTAGTTGCATTGTTCAGATTTTTGGTTTGACATTGATTTTGCTGACAATTCTTCATCGTCAAATAAAATGCGCACAGATGGGCCATAGGTGTCCTCAAATTGTCCTGTTTTGGTTGCCCATAAAAAGGAGAATAAAAAGAAAAGTGCCAGACCAATACTAAGTGCTATTAAAAGAAAGATGATTTCCATGTCTGTTTTCAGGTTTAATTATGCCTGCACAAATCTAAAGTAGTAAAAATAGTCTTATCTTGACTGCTGACACATGGAACTATGATTTTTGTCATGCTACATTCTGGAGTAATCAATTTGAATCCTGATGTGAGTCATGAAATTTAATGTGTACCTTGATTAAGTTTGCAGTAAAACAAGGAGTTATGAAAAATCAGATGATCAAGCGAATTCTCATTCCAACGGATTATTCGGCAAATGCAAAACGATCTGCTCAGATTGGAGTTTTGTTTGCTAAAGAAATTAATGCCGAAGTGTTTATTTTTCATGGCTTCGGTCTTCAAACAATTGGAGTAGCTGAAAGCATTGCTATTGTTGATCAGATAAAACACGACGAAGGGAAAAAGTTAGATCGTTATGTGAATGAACTGAAAACTGAATATGGTGAAGTCAAAATTCATGGTATACTTGAATTTGGATCTGCTGTTGATTGTATACAAAGAATTGTGGAGGATAAAAAGATTGATCTGATCATCATGGGAACAAAAGGTGAAACAGATGCAACCAACACCTTATTGGGAAGTGTGGCAACTCACGTCGTAAACAATGTGAAATGTCCGGTTTTGATTATTCCAAAAGGTCATCGCGCATACAATATCAATGAAGTACTTTTTGCTACTGATTTCCACTTTACAAATAATATTGCAACTTATTTAGCTCCTTTTTTATCAATTGTAGAAGAGTATCAACCGTATGTGCATATTGTTCAGTTTAATTCAGAACGACTAAGCGGCACACATGTAAAAAGTGTAGAAGAATTAAAGTTGAAAGGTTTGTTGCGTGATGCTAAACATTCATTTCATTACGTTGAAGCTGAAGATACAGAAGCAGCGCTCTTTGAATTTGCTGAAAAACATCATTGTGATCTGATCGTTATGGTAACTCATCATTACACTTTGTGGGAACGCATATTTCATCGCAGCCTCACTAAAAAGATTGCATTGCATTCTGAAATTCCGCTTTTGGTTTTACACGAAGATTAGTTTGTAGAAATTGCGGTCACTGTATATCCTTCGTTTTCCAGAAGTTGCAGTATGCCGTAATCTCCAAATAAATGGGCTGCGCCGACTGCTACAAAACAATGTTTAGATGCAAATTCTTCCTTCAGTTTGGGAATCCATTTTTTGTTTCTGCCGGTAAGAAAAATATCCTCATACTTCATGAATTCCGGAGATTGCTTTTTCATCATCGGAATCATTTTTTCTACATTTTGATCAGCATAAATCTGCATAAGTTTTAAGGTTTCTTTTTTCTCTTTCTCAAAATTTTCTACCGATTCCATAATCAATTCGGCCATTTCAGCAGGCGGAATTGCATCAAAAAAACCGAGTTGTTCTTCGATTGTTTCAAGTCCAATCAATGGAATATTATTTTGTTTTGCGATTGCCATGATATTTAAGTCGTACGAGACTGCATCGGCTGAGAAGTAGCTGGCAGAAATTGCTTGCAGAATAAAAAAGGGTTTCATTTTTCCGTAAACGGTATGAAAAGTTTCAGGATCTGTATCTAATTTCTTGTCCATGAATTCTAAAAGCAACACCAACTGTTCTTTTGTAAAGTAACCATGAACAGTTCCTGTATCCAGCGTCATCATTTGCATTGCTGCTAATGGATCCGGCATTCCACCTACCTCCATGATAATTGCTTCACTTGTTTTTATTTTCTCAACCAGCGATTCTGACATGTTGAAATATTCTTCTTCAATCATGTGCATTGTACCAAAAACATAAGAAGATTTACAGTCATTGCCTTCAATTTTCCAAAGCATGGAATTGCCGCTTTCAACTTCTGTATCGGCAGAGCAAGAGAAAAATGAAGTTAAAATAAATGCACCAAGAATAGTTTGATTTTTAAAATTCATAAGTGTGATTATTGATGTTCAAGTGAAACAAGATAATGATTTGTATCTCCTTCAAAAAGCAGTGTACATTTTAAGCCACAACGATTTGCAATATCTGTCAGATTATCTCCGTCAATATAGAGCCAGTCAAACCAACCGGTTTCTTCTTTCTGATAAATCATGTTGAATTGCATCTCGCCATAATATTTGGCGTTGAGGTCTATCATAAATGACCCATCGTCATCTGCATATAAATAGGATAGATCAGTTGAGTCACAAATTATTTTTCCGCCGTCATTCAGAATTTTTTTGAGCTGCATTAAAAAAGCCGGAAGTTTTTCAATCGATCCTGCAAGTCCGATTCCATTCATTAAAAGTAAAATGGTGTCAAACTTTTCATTTTCAATTTCAAAGATTGTTTTGCGTTGTGCATTTAATCCTTTTTGATTCATGAGATTCACCGCGCCTTGTGAAATATCAATTGAAAGGGTGTCAAATTTTTTAGAGAGATAGATGGAGTGACAACCGGCTCCCGCGCCAACATCAAGTATTTTCCCTTTACAAAAAGAAAGTGCGATTTTTTCAAGCTCAGGCATTTCATCAAAGGATCTGAAAAGATGTGCTACCGGAATTTCGTCATCATCACAAAGATCGGAAGTAACTAAAATAGATTCAGTTTTTTTTCCCGCTTCGTAGTCATAAAGCGCAAGACCAACCGGATCATTTGCGAAGTCCATTAATAAAATTCTGACTCGCCTGATTCTTCGTGAAAATTATCCAAATCGTCTTCGTCCAAATCATCCATGTCATCTGAAAAAATGTCATCAAAGTCATCCCCTAAATCAAGTGTCTCTCCAAAAATCATTGAATCACCTGAATCTAATTCTTTGGATGATTCATCTGGGGCTGTTCCAACACTTAAGAGTATCTGCGGAGTAGCAACAGCTTTTGTTTGTGTTTCTACAAGCTCAACCAAAAAACACCACATGCGCATAAAGTCATGCACCAGAATCATTTTTTGATGAGGCTCTGTTACGATTTCTTTGAGCTTGGTTTCATTCATGATCAGAACAGCATCTGCACTGTCATTCATGCCCATGTCTACAAGGTGATTTCTTGTCCTTTGTCCCAGTCATCATTGCTTTTATAAAATGACGCCATTTGATCATTCTTAAAATTGAAGGAGGTAAGAATTGTTTGATAGAATAGTTCCAGATTGTCATTTGTTGAAATCAGAATATCTCTGAAAACATCAACGCCTGTGTTGGTGTCAATCAATACTCTGAATTTAAATGAAGGCATCTGTTGAAATTAATTTTTTTGCAAATATATGGACATCAGATTGATCTTACCGCTCGATTAGCCTGAAATTATTGACCGAATTTTTGTCAGTATCTTTTGGCAAATGTATTTTTGGAGCTGCTGCTGCTGATTTTCATGAATCTGAGTGGAATTATGTAAATTTGCCCGATGCCTTATAAGGACAAAGAAGTTGAGAAAGTGTATTACCCGATTGGAGAAGTAGCTTCTATTTTCGGGGTTAACACTTCTTTAATCCGTTTTTGGGAAAAGGAGTTTGATATTATCCGACCTAAGAAGAACAAAAAAGGTAACAGATTGTTCACCAAAGCTGACTTAGAGAATTTCCAGATTATCTTCGATCTGGTTAAAAAACAAGGCTATACCCTTGACGGAGCGAAACAAAAATTGAAAGAATCTGTTGGAAATCTGCCAAAAAATGACCAGATTTACGAAAAACTTGAAGGTCTCAAAACCAAACTGCTGGAACTTTATAATAAGCTTTAGACTGGTACGATATTTGTTAATAGGACTGTATAACCCCGAATAAGAATGAAAAATTTGCGTTTTGGAATTTTGATTACTTCTGTTGCCGTTATTGGACTTACAGGCTTATCCTTGCGTGAAAATAAGGCTGAGGTTAATTTGACTGCCAACGAATATAAAGTATTGACAGTTCAAGGCCGAATCATTTTCGAACAAACAGGAAAAGATATGCAGCGCGGTGACTTGTATGTTACCGGAACACCTCTCAATTTTACATCAACTACTGACAGAGCCGCTATTATTAATGATGTGAACGGACGTTATGTTTTAAGTTCTTCAAAAGGCAAATTAAAAGTATTACCGGCTGCCAATAACGTCTCATCACGAGGTGGTGCATTGCTTAATATAGTCGATCTTAAAAATCATTTTTCAGATAGATATCTTGTTCTCGGAAGATCAAAAATTCAATTAAGCCCTGAATCTTTCCCAATGAGCGACTCGAAGTTTTTCTATCTGACTTATGAGCACAATGGTGAGCAAATCAACAAGAAGTTGTCATTTGAAACGGATAACCTGATTTTGGATGCGACTGAGATTTTTAAAATTGACGGCAACCCTATTCCGGTGACAGAAAAATTGATGACGCTCTATTATAAAGGAGATAAGACTTATAAAATAAACTCATTTACCCCTGTTTTTGCGGATGAAAAGGAGTTGAAAGAAGAGGTTTCAATCTTGCTGGAAACAATAAATGAGAAAACAAATGCAGATAAGATGAATGAGGTGACAGCTTATCTCAATGAGTTCTACGGAAATCCTGCGAAAGAAAATCTTGCGGCTTGGTTAAAGGCCGAATTTGGAATTGAATAATTTTGATATAATTTTAATACTATGAAAATGAAAACACTTGTACTTGGATCTTTCACTGCAATTGCGGCAGTTATGCTTTTCTCTGTAATGGGAAATGATGAAACTAAAAAACTAGCATCAACTGATCAGTATAAAGTTATTAAGGTAGATGGGCAGATTGTCTTCCAGAAAACAAACGTTGACATGAAACTTGGTGACGTTTTTATGCCTGGAACACCACTTGATTTCAAAACTGCACAATCCAGAGCAGCAGTTATTTCAAGTTTGAAAGGCAGATTTGTATTGTCGTCATCAGAACAAGGACAAACAAACATTTTGCCTGCAGCTAATAATGTGTCTTCACGTGCTGGTGCACTCATTAATTTAATCGATCTTCAAAATCACTTTTCAGGAAAGTATCTAGTGATTGGTGAAATGAGATTACAATTAGGTAAAGAAGCTTTTCCAATGGATGAGAGCAATTTCTTCTACTTAACTTATATGCACAACAATGAGTCTATCCGCAAAAAACTTTCGTTCGATGGTGATTACTTGATCTTGAACAAAGAAGAAATTTTTAAAGTAGACGGTAAAGCAATTCCGGTTGAAGAGAAAGAAATGACCATGTTCTATCGCCAGGGTGATGAATCAAAAAAAATCGGAACGTTCACACCCGTATTCCCTGAGCTTGGTTCTCTGAAAACAGAAGTTGAAATTATTATGGCTGAATATGGTGACAAGGACGCCGCAACTCAAATTAAAGAGATTACTGCTTATTTGAATGAATTCTATGGTAATCCTCAAAAAGATAATCTTGGAGAGTGGTTAAAAACCGAATTCAGTTTGCAATAAGTTGCCTTAACGGCGAATTATCGCTGATTTCCTGCAAATAATTAATTTGATAATTGAGCGAAATTAATTCTCTCAGTAGTTGTTATCTTTGCCAAATGCAGGAAACCATATTAATTCTTGATTTTGGTTCTCAATACACCCAGCTTATCGCAAGAAGGCTGAGAGAACTGAATGTTTATTGTGAAATTCATCCGTGGAATAAAGTACCATTTATTGGCAACGATATAAAAGGCGTTATTCTGTCAGGTAGCCCTTTTTCTGTCAGAGACGAAAACTCACCCAAGCCCGATCTTTCATCAATTAAAGGAAAACTGCCTTTGCTTGGTGTTTGTTTTGGTGCACAATATTTGGCGCATCATTTTGGGGGTGATGTGCAAGCTTCAAAAACCCGCGAATACGGAAGAGCAATTTTGAGTTTTGTTGACAATGATTCACCACTGTTGCATCATGTGAAGTCAAATTCACAAGTTTGGATGAGCCACGGCGATACCATCAAAAAAATTCCGGATAATTATCGTTTGATTTGTTCAACACAAGATGTTGAGTTTGCCGGTTATGAGGTGCGTGACGAACAAACATACGCCATTCAATTTCATCCGGAAGTTTATCACACGGAATTTGGTGCGCAGATTCTCAAAAATTTTGTAGTCAATATTTGTAAATGTTCTCAGTCATGGACTCCCGATTCGTTTATTGATGTTACGGTTTCAGATTTGCGTCAGAAAATTGGATCTGATAAAGTAATTATGGGCTTATCAGGCGGAGTAGATTCTTCTGTAGCTGCAACACTTTTACATCGTGCAATTGGTCAAAATTTGTATTGTGTTTTTGTTGATAACGGCCTTTTGCGTAAAGATGAATTTGAATCTGTTTTGGAATCATACCGTGGACTAGGTTTAAACGTAAAAGGTGTCAATGCAAAACAAGAATTTTATGACGCTTTGAAAGATGAAAAAGATCCGGAGAAAAAGAGAAAGATAATCGGCTCTAAATTCATTGATATTTTTGATCGTGAGTCTAAACTTTTTTCAGATGCAAAATGGTTGGGTCAGGGAACAATTTATCCAGATGTAATTGAATCTGTCTCAGCAACCGGTGGACCATCTGCAACTATAAAATCTCATCACAATGTTGGTGGTTTACCAGCTTATATGAAATTGCAAGTTGTAGAACCGTTACGTTTGCTTTTTAAAGATGAGGTAAGACGTGTGGGACGAGCCCTTGAAATTCCGGAAGCGATTATTGGAAGGCATCCTTTTCCAGGTCCTGGCTTAGGAATCAGAATACTCGGAGACATCACTGAAGAAAAGGTACGCATTTTGCAAGAGGTGGATCATATCTTTATAAGTGGATTGAAAGCAGCAAATTTATATAACGATGTTTGGCAGGCAGGTGCAATTCTTTTGCCTGTTCAATCGGTTGGCGTAATGGGTGATGAGCGCACGTATGAAAATGCGGTTGCACTCAGAGCAGTTAGTTCTACAGATGGCATGACAGCCGACTGGTGTCATTTACCCTATGAATTTTTAGCAAAAATATCCAACGAAATAATAAACGGAGTAAAAGGCATTAATCGCGTCACATACGATATTAGTTCAAAACCACCTGCAACAATTGAATGGGAATAATTATGAAACAGATTTTTCTTTCACTGCTTTTTGTTTTGACCTGTGTGCAGCTTTTTGCGCAACCAGATGATGCAAAAGTTGAGACCATCAACGGTAAAAAATACTACGTTCACGTTGTCGAGCAAGGTAATACATTGTATGGTATTCAAACACTATACAAAACGGATATGCCAACAATTCTTCAGGCCAATCCAAACTTAACAGATAATCTGGCAATTGGTCAGCGAATTTTGATTCCCGTTCCAATTACAAATAGCACGCATTATGGAACACACATTGTTGCGCAAGGAGAAACCTTATATGGTATTTCGAAAAAGTATAGTTGTACGGTTACTGATTTGACTACACTCAACCCTGGTGTTGAAAACGGTCTTTCGATCGGGCAAAAATTAAATATTCCTATCAAAGAAACGTTGAATAATACCGAAATGATTCAGACAGATCCAGTTTTAAATAATACTGTTACTTACGATATCACTTACAAAGATTCTCTGGTCAACCATACTGTTTTGGAACATGAAACGCTCTATTCAATTTCAAAAAGATACATGGTCACAACGGATACCTTGATGAAATTAAATAACCTGAGTTCAACAAAAGTGAAAAAAGGAGATGTCCTAATAATTCCGGTAAAAAAAGTAGATTATGAAATTACTGAAAAGCAAATTGTCAACGCGTCATTAAACACTACTTCGGTGGTTTCTAACGCGATTATCCAAGAAGATGTTTACACTGTTGCCCTCTTATTACCTTTAATGTTGGCGCAAAATGAAGCTGAATTATCCAAGCCTCTAAAAGTCGATCAGGTAAGAGAACTTTTGCCCGGCACAAAAATGAACTTTGAATTTTATCAGGGCTTTTTATTTGCAGCTGATAGTTTAAAATCTGCTGGTTTAAGTGTTGAGATTTATGTCTATGACACCAAAAAAGATTCAGCGACAATTGCACAAATTTTTCAGAAAGAAGAATTTTCGAAAGTAGATATTGTAGTTGGACCCATGTATCAATCAGAAGTGAATGTTGCCGTGAAATATTGTTCAGAGAAAAAAATTCCATTGATTCTGCCATTCAAAGTCGATGCAGCCGTAATGAATCAAAATCCCTTTGTTTATAAAACTGTTGCGTCCAATATGACTTTATTTGATGGTGCAGTAGATTACATTGTAAAAAATCATGCGCAGCACAACGTACTGATTGTGAAACCAAATTCAGTTTCAGATTTGGCAATTTTTGAACGCTGCAGAGAGCGCTACAATTCTCAGATAGCTGGTGTGCCGGGTGCAATGAATGATCACATTATTGAGGTCACACCGGGCAGTACAAGCGGAAGAGATATAGAAGCATATATCAAAAAAGATACGATCAATATTGTACTTGTTCCATCTGAAAATATAAAATTTGTGGCTGGCATTATGGGGCGATTAAACTCAGTTGTCAACGCAAGTTACCGGTCTACTAAAATGAAAATTGTAATCTTCGGAATTGAAGACTGGAACCGATATCAGGATTTGGATATGATGCATCGTAACAAGTTATATCAGCATTACGCAACGTATCGCTATGTCGATTATAATCAGGGCCGGGGACTAGATTTTGTGAGAGCATATCGCAACAGATTTGGAACAGATCCAACTGTGTTTTCAACTCAGGGATTTGATGTGGGATTGTACTTTTTGGGTGCGTTGCATCTTTACGGAAAAAACTTTGATCCATTCTTAAATAATTATGACGTCGACCTAATTCAAAACGACTTTAAGTTTGAATCTGTAATAGATGGATCCGGACGAGAAAACAAAAGAGTCTGTATTGTCCAATATTCTGATTATTCTCTGATACAACTGTCGGAGTAAAAAAAAAAACAATCTTTGTGTAAAAAAAGATTAACCTGTGTTTAATTAAACACTTCTGTTGATAAAGTCTAAAGCTGTTAGTGTTAAATTGCTTTATTTCAAGTGATTAAAACCTGCAAATGCTTTGAGATTTGAGTTTTTTTTTTCGTCTTCTTTTTGAACTGGTTTTAGCATTGCAATAATTTAAAAACATTTGTTGGCAAAAAGCAACCTATCTGGGTTAATACCGTCTTAAGGTCTAGTTGAGATTGATTAATTTTACAAAACTTTTCACATGAAAAAACTAGGTCTGCTTTTTTCCATTTTCATTTCGTTAATTTCTTTTGGGCAAAATGAGTCACAAATTGATCCCAGATTATTAGCCAACAAAGAGGTTGGATCAAAAGCTGCAGAGTATTTTTCTACCGATCCTGAACAGTATAATTTCTTGCTTTTTGAATTGGAGAATGCTTATTTCGTTCGTTCAATGGCTGAGGTTACAGAGAATCAAAAGGCTCAGCTCCTTTCAATTGAAGACATACAAACAGCTGATGGTGTGAAGTTTGATCCCACTATTCTTGCTGATCCGGCAACATTCAATTTTCATCTCTATAATTTTCAGCGAAGCCAAACTAAAACAGTTGGCTATGATCTTGGAAATGGCAATGTTCTGGTTTTTTATTCGACCGAAAAATTGCGATTGATGCACTCTCAAAAATCTTCAAATTAATTTACTCATAACATGAAAAAATTCCTATTTGTAATCTTCGCAGGAATCAGTTGGTTAAGTTTTGCTCAAACCACTGTGATCATGAATGCAGGCTCCAACAACACGACTGTGAACGCCTGTTTAGGTGGTTTGTTTGATTCAGGTGGTGCCGGTCCTGCAACTCCTTACACTAACAATGAACTTTTTACTGTAACCATCTGCCCGGATGTTCCTGGCGATTTTGTTACGTTATATTGGGTCGTTTTTCAATTAGACCCAACAGATAACGTGCCTGGTCCCGGTTCAGATGCTGATAACATGACTATCTACGATGGTCCAAATACATCTTCCGGAACACTTGGAACCTATACTGGAAATGCTCTAGATGGTCTTATAGTCTCAGCTACAAACTTAAATCCTTCCGGCTGTTTGACAATAGTTTTTGACTCCAATAACTCAGGTGTTGGAAATTTCAACGCTTCTATTTCTTGCGAAACACCATGTGATCCTCCTATCGTTGCTGGTATGATTTCTGGTGCTGACAACGTCGTTGGAGATTCGATTGCCGTATGTATCGGTGAGCTCGTAACCTTCATGGATACAGGTACCGTTCCAGGTGACCCAATGTTCAATCTGGTACAATGGACTTGGGATTTTATGGATGGTTCAATGGACTCTACAAGTGGATTGACAGCGACCCATGCCTTTGATACACCCGGTGAATACTTAGTTCAGCTTTATGTTGAAGATGACAATGGTTGTTCAAACAACAATTTGCTTTCTCTTCAGGTTTTAGTGACCACTCCCCCTACTTTTGATCCTTTTCCAGGCGACACTACAATTTGTTTAGGAGAATCCGTTACGTTAACCGCGGAGCCTGATCAGTATGAGGTTGAATGGACTGGATTTCCAGGAGGTATTTATGATGAGTCTAACTGTGTAGGTGACGATGTTGGGGTCTTGCAACCTATGTCTATGACCATGACGGGATTCAACTCATCCGCTGTAATTGATCAAATAAGTGATATTGTTAGTATTTGCGTTGACATTGAGCATTCATTTATGGGCGACTTCGTACTTCAAGTGCAGTGTCCAACTGGGCAAATCATGACACTGCATCAGCAAGGCGGAGGCGGAACCAACTTAGGTATTCCTGGTGGTGATGTGACTGATAATATAACTGGTGCCTGTGTTCCAGCGAACTATGGCACACCTTGGAACTATTGTTTTACACCAAGCGCTGCTTTGACTTGGATTGCAGCTCCAACAGTAGCAGGTGCACTGCCAGCTGGAGACTACGCGCCAATTGATCCATTTACAGATCTATTTGGCTGTCCGCTAAATGGTGTTTGGCAATTGTTATTTACAGATTTATGGGGTGGAGATGATGGTTACCTACCAGGATTTCAAATTAATTTAGATCCGCCTTTGTATCCTGCAATTACTCAATTTACACCACAAATTGGTGAAGGAATTGATTCATCCTATTGGGATTTAACAAATCCACACATTGTATCTAATACGCCAGATGGTGATGAGATTGTTGTTCAGCCAAACATCGACGGCTCATTCAATTACACTTATTATGCGGTGAACAATTTTGGCTGTACGTTCGACTCAACAATTACAGTAACTGTTACTCCAAATCCACCAGCAATTGCAGGTTTAGATACTTCAATTTGTAATGGACAACCTGTGACCTTAGGCGCACCAACGGCAATGTGTTCGAATGATGCGGGCAACTATACTTATTGCTATGGGAATGGCGTAAATCAATCATGGACGTATTGTCCAGATACCCCAGGGGATGGCTTAACTTTTATGTCTATTTCGTTCAATGCAGGTTCAACCGAAACCTGGTTTGATTTTGTAACTATTTACGATGGTAACAGCACTGCTGCGCCAGTTATTGCTGGACCGATGGATGGAAGTCTTGCCGGCTTGAGTTGGCAGGCAACAAATCCTACAGGTTGTATTACAATGGGATTCACATCTGACGGATCCGTTTCATGCCTGGGCGGGTCTACAATTATGTGGGATTACGATGTAACATGCGGTGGCGGTGGTCCGCAGTTAATCTATACATGGACACCAAATGATGGTAGTTTGGATAACGTAAACATTCCCAATCCTACTGTGGTAAATCCATCAGCAACCACAACTTACACGCTAACGGTCTTTCCTTTGGGTCACCCGCTTTGTATAGAAACAGATCAGGTAATTGTTTCAATAGGTGGCGGTTTAGATGCTGGTACAGATAGTACTGCAACCTTCTGTTTTGAAGGTGCGCCTGAAGATTTGTTTAACTATTTGGGCGGAACGCCGCAGACCGGTGGTGTATGGTCAGATCCTGCAGGTAACCCAGTTGTGATGCCAATTTCTCCGGCTACTGCTGCTCCGGGTCTTTATGAATATCGGGTAGATAGTGCAGGTTGTTTTGTGACCGCAACTGTTGATGTAACAATATTTACACTGCAAGGTGCGACTTTGGTTACCGATTCTGATTGTCAAGCTTGTAATGGTTCTATTCAGTTAAGCTCATTAAATGGTGTTGCTCCACTTCAGTTTAGCAACGATGGCGGTGTTACTTTCCAAGCGGGTAATACGTTTGGATCTTTATGCGGCGCTGCTGCTCCTGGCGTGAATTACAGTTTTGTGATCACAGATGCACAGGGGTGTGTTGTTACTGTTGATGATGATGTACTTGATATCAATATTCCAACTCTTAACCCTCCTGTTGTGGTTAATGCTTCATGTCACACTATCTGCGATGGTGAAATTACGCTGACCGGAACTAACCTCTTAAACTATGAAATTACAAGTAGTGGTGGTGCAGTAACGTCAAATTTAACAGGATCATTTACGGGTCTTTGTGACGATACTTATACAATTATTGTTGATAATGGATTTGGATGTTCAGTAACAGGAAATGCAACTATTACAGAACCAACAGCACTTCAAATTACTTCGCTGACTCCTGACTTTAGTATCTGTTCTGGATCCCCTGCAGTATTAGATGCCACTGGAACTGGTGGAAACGGTAACTATACTTTTACCTGGACGACTAGCGCTACAACTTTAGGAACAGGTGACTCACTTCCACTTAATCCCACTTCATCAATGACGGTATGTGTTACTATGAGTGAAGATTGTCCGTCACCAACTGTTCAACAATGTATGGATATTACGATTCCACCAAATGCATTCCCGGTGATGACTTCAGATATTGTTAGCGGTTGTTATCCAATTACAGTGACATTTACAAACTTAACAACGGCACCAAACGTTGGAACCACATTGTGGGAGTTCTCGGATGGAACCAGCGTGCTTGCTCCAGGAACAACGCCAGTGACTCATACATTTGAAACGCCAGGCTTGTTTGATGTAAGTATGACTGTCACCACAGTTGAAGGTTGTGTTTTTGATACAACATTCTTCCAGTACGTTGAGGCATTTGACTATCCAAATGCGATGTACACATATAGCCCAATTCCGGCAACGATTTATGAAACAGAAGTTACATTCAGTGATTTCTCTTCTGCAGACGTTGTGACATGGAACTGGATTTTTGGACCATTGGTTTTACCAGGTACTTCATTTGAAGAAAATCCAACAGTCCTTTATCCTCCAGGGGTAGCGGGTGATTACCCAGTATTACTTTATGTTTACAATGATCACGGTTGTATGGATTCGGTAACTGGTGTGGTAAGCATCGTGAATGAGGTGGTGCTTTTTGCTCCAAATATTTTTACACCAGATGGGGATGAATTCAACGAAGGTTGGAGAGTCTATATCGTTGGAATCGATATCTATGATTTCCATTTAACAATGTTCAACCGTTGGGGTGAAGTAGTTTGGGAATCATACAATTCTGACGGTGTTTGGAAAGGAACTTACGGAAGTCAGGGAATTGTCCAGGATGGAACCTATGTTTGGGTTATTGAAGCCAAGGACAGTTATAATGACAAAAAATATGAATTCAGAGGTCACGTGACCGTCTTGAAATAATCCAATTAAAAATTGAGAAAAGGGAGGCCATCATCGCCTCCCTTTTTTATTTTTGTGCTCAGAAAAATCAGACATGCAGATTGGAGACAGAATAACTACAGAAGATCACCCGGATAAAACAACGATCGTTATCTATCCTAAAATCGCACCCTGGAAACTTGCACTATTTTCGCTTTGGATTGCTGGCTTTACCTTTGTTGGCTTCTATATGATCTGGATATTGCTCGGTGGTGTTTATTCGCTGGAAGTTGTTGGTGATAATGTAGAAGATATTCGCGATCAGCAATTGGTTTATACGATTGTCTTTTTAGGTTTTTGGGCCTACTTTGAGTACAAATCTGTAAAGTCATTGTTGTGGTTTAGATATGGAATGGAGTTTATTAAATTGGATCGCGACGCACTTACACATAAACGTTCTGTATTTGGTTATGGAAAAGCGCACAGCTATTTTTATGACAACATGAAAAATTTTAGGTTGTTTGAAAATGATGCAACCTCCTTTGGACAGTTTTTTGAAAATGCCATCTGGAGTCAGGGAACAGATGGATTAATCTTCTCACACTTCGGCAAGGATAAATCATTTGGAAGACGGCTGGATGAAAAATCAGCTAAATTATTGCTTCGTTTTATTGAAGACAAAGTAAAAACCTGCGTAAAAAGAAATCTTAGGATGTTATCTTAAATACTGTACCAGTTACACGTTTAGTTGGCACGTCATCAATTATTTCTTCACGGATTAATTTTTTTGCAGCATCCTCTTCAAAGACTTCATTCACCGTTTTTACAAGTGCAGCAGGTATATAGAGAGCGTGCATTTTTTGAAGCAGATCAGTTGATTTAAAGTTCACAATTTTTTCTGCCAGTAATTCTTCAAGCTGAGTTCTGTTTTTTACGCGTACTTGGTTCGAATCGAAATCTGGATTTTCAGCAAGATATTCAAGATTAAGAATTGATACTAATTTTTGAAATTGTGAATCACTTCCTATTGCTAAAGTGATGAGCCGATTGTCTGAAGTTGTGAATAGCTCGCCATAGGGCGCAATGTTTGGATGTTTACTTCCTATTGGCTTTGGAATGTGATTAGACATTAACCAATTCGATGCCTGATTCGCCAAGGATGAAATTGCACTATCAAGCAGCGAAACATGAACCTTACAACCCTTATTTGTTTTTTGTCTTTCTAATAGCGCTACCAAAATTCCTTCCTTGAGTTGATGTCCCGCTAGAATGTCTATTAAAGCTACAGGCATTTTTATCGGGCCAGAATTTTCTGTGCCGTTGATTGACATGAAGCCACTCTCAGCCTGTAAAATCAAGTCGTATGCAACACGATCACTTTGCTCACCGAAACCAGAAATCTCACCGTAAATTAATTTTGAATTTATTTTTTTGAGCGATTGATAATCCAGCCCAAATTTTTCGCCGTCACCTTTTTTGAAGTTGGCGATGACAATATCTGCCTCACGAATCAAATCGACAACATGAGCCAATTCAGTTTCATCATAGTAGTCTGCTAAAAAATAACGCTTCTGAAAATTGATAGAGGCGAAATAAGCAGAGATGTGAGATGCTTCATCCTCCGCTGGTAATTTCCAGGATCGCGTAACATCACCGCCGGTATTTTTATTCTCAATTTTTAAAACCTTTGCACCCAGTTCTGCAAAAAACATTCCTACAGAAGGACCTGCAAGAACTCCTGCAAGTTCAACTACCTTCAATGATTCAAACGGTTTGAAATTCATAAAACGAAAATAATCTTTTTATCTAACTTTGAGCCTATCTCAATCACAACAATGACCGAAACCGAATACATTTTCAAGGAATCAGCAATTCCAAAGAATCAAATTGACAGCACACTTAAACTTTTAAAAGAAGGTGCAACCATTCCTTTTATTGCGCGCTACCGAAAAGAAGCAACCGGAAATCTGGATGAAGAACAAATAGATGCCATTCTTAAAAAGTCAGATCAGTTTGAACAAATTGAAAAAAGAAAAGCTTACATTTTAGCAGCCATTGAAAAACTTGAAAAATTAACCGATCCACTCATAGAAAAAATCAATTCATGTTACGATCTTCTAAAGCTGGAAGACTTGTATTTACCGTATAAACAAAAGCGTCAAACAAAAGCTGACAAAGCGATTCAAGCGGGTCTTGGTAATCTTGCTGTGCGAATTCTGAAACAGGAAAACGGTGATCCAATTCGCTGGGCAGAAGAAAAAATTTCTAATGATTTTCCAGACGCTGAATCTGTTTTAGGTGGAGCAATCGATATTATCGCCGATTCGATTGTGCAAAATGATCATGTGCGTGAACGAATGCGAAAATCTTTTTTTGAATTCAGTCAGCTTGAATGCAAAGTCGTTCCTGCAAAAAAAGCAGAAGCCGAAAAATATCTCGATTATTTTGATCTGAAACAACCGATCAACAAATGCCCGTCGTATCGTCTATTGGCAATATTGAGGGGAGAGAATGAAGGTTTTTTGAAAGTTAAAATTGAGCCTTCACCAGAGTACAGTTTATCCTGGCTGGAAAAGTTTTACGTAAAAAATAATAATGCCGCTGCTGATCTTGTTGTAAAAGCAATTCGTCAGGCATACAAAAAATCTCTGCAACCTTCTTTTGAAGCAGAAACACGAGAGCATTATAAAAATCTGGCAGATGATCAATCGATAAAAACCTTTTCAAAAAATCTTGAAAAACTTTTGCTTGCCCCACCGGTTGGAAACAAACGTGTTCTTGCTATCGATCCCGGTTTTAAATCGGGATGTAAAGTTGTGGTGATGGATGAAGCCGGAACGCTGGTTCATAACGTAAACATCTATCCTCATCCACCGCAGCAGGAGTTTGCAAAAGCGCAATCAAAAATTGCACAGTTGGTTGAGATGTATAAGGTTGAGGTGATAGCAATCGGTGACGGAACTGCCGGACGAGAAACTGAAAATTTCATCAAAAAAATACGATTTGAAAATGACCTTCAGGTTTATGTTGTGAGAGAAGATGGTGCTTCCATTTATTCTGCATCCAAAGTTGCCAGAGAGGAATTTCCGGATTTTGATATCACTGTTCGCGGCGCCGTTTCTATTGGAAGAAGATTAATGGACCCTTTGGCTGAGCTTGTAAAAATTGATCCAAAATCGCTAGGAGTTGGTCAATATCAGCACGATGTCAATCAAACAAAACTGCAACAGGAACTTGACCGTGTGATTGAATCTGCAGTGAATAAAGTTGGCGTAGATGTTAATACCGCGTCTAAATATTTATTGAGTCACATTGCTGGTCTGGGTCCAAAGCTTGCAGAAAATATTGTCGCACATCGACAAAAAAACGGGTTGTTTAAATCGCGCGCAGATTTGTTGACGGTTGAACGAATGGGACAAAAAGCATACGAACAAGCCGCCGGATTTTTACGAATTAAATCTGCAAAAAATCCTCTTGATAATAGTGCGGTGCATCCTGAGCAATATAAATTCATTGAAAAGCTGGCAAAGAATGAAGGTGTGGATTTGAATCATCTAATTGGCAACAAAGAATTGGTTTTGAAATTGCGACAAAGTGTTAAGTCAGAAGTAGGAATAGGGGAGTACACATTGAATGATATTTTTAAAGAATTGGAAAAACCAGGTTTAGATCCGCGAAAAACAGCTCGGGTTTTTGAGTTCTCCAAAGAAATAAAAACGATGGGTGATCTTTCAGTTGGATTAGAACTCAATGGAATCGTTACCAATGTAACTGACTTTGGAGCCTTTGTAAACATTGGTATAAAAGAGAATGGTTTGCTGCATAAAAGTAAGCTTACAAAAAATAATAATGAACATCCATCTGACTATATTGGTTTGCATGATCAATTAAAAGTGCGTGTGGTACTGATTGATACTGAGAGAAAAAGGATTGGTTTGGAGCTGGCCGGCTAAATATTTGTGAACCAGCCGCCGACTTTTCCGTAAGATGTTTTACACAAAGGCTAAACCGATGCAGGTTATATGCTTTAAGAAATTTGTAAATTTGCACTTACCTCAATAACCGATTTACATGAAAAATGCGAGGAATTTAACAACAGAAGACAAAGCCCTTCTTGTAAATTTAACGAACGATATCTACGGCGCTTTTGCCGAGATTGGAGCTGGTCAGGAAGTGGCCGCTAACTTCTTTAAAGCCGGTGGCTCATCGGGAACAATTGCCTACACGCGCTCAGAATATGATATGAAAGTGAGTGATAGCTTTTATGGAAAATGTAAACGCTATGTGTGTGAAGATCGTTTGATTCAAATGCTCGATACAGAGTACACCACACTCAGTCAAACTTTACCTGAGAAAAAAATTGACAACCGCTTTTTTGTTTTTGCAAATACAGTGGAGTCGCTCAACTATCATAAAACGAATCAAGGGCAGGGTTGGATTGGACTAAAGTTCCAGATGAAAATTGGTGCTGAACCCAGTGAAATTGTATTGCACGTAAAAATGCACGACAACAGCCACAAACGTCAGCAAGAAGCTCTTGGAATTTTAGGTGTGAACCTGATTCACGCCGCTTATTTTGATCAAAATACAATTGATGAATTTCTTGCGGCGTTGACATACAGACTTCCGCGTGAGCGTGTTGAAATTGATATGCTTCGTGTGCTTGGGCCTGATTTTGCGCATATTGATAACCGTTTGATTGCATTGAATCTGGTTAAAAACGGATTGACGGATGCAACCATGTTTGATCAAAGCAGAGCAGTGCTTCAGCCAAGTACGGCGCTCTATAAAAAGAATGTATTGCTGATGCGTGGTCGTTTCAGACCAATGACCAAAGTGCATGTAGACATGATTGAAAAAGGAATGCAGCAGTATTTGCAAGAGCCTGATGTCAATCCTGATAACACCTGTGTTGTACTTGAATTGACTTTAAAAGATTTAACGGCAGATGGTAAAATTTCTGAAAAGGATTTTATTGATCGTGCTGAACTTTTAGGATCGATGGGATACACGGTAATGATCTCAAATTATTTGAAACATTATAAGATGATTGAATATCTTTCATCTATTACCAACGATCAAAAAATCGGTGTTCTTTTAGGTATTTACAACCTTCAAACCATCTTTGATGAAAAGTACTATACAACTTTAAGAGGAGGATTGCTTGAAGCTTTTGGTCGCGGATTTGGTCACAATATTAAAATGTTTGTTTATCCGGCAATGAGTTTTGACGGAGAAGGAACTTATGGTGTTGAAAATTTCCAATTGCCCGATCATTTAACAGGTCTTTTTGATTACATGAAAAAGACAAACAAGGTTGAGCAAATTCATCGGTACGATAATGAACTGCTGCACATTTTGTCTGATGATGTTTTGAAAAAAATTCAGGATGGAAATCTTTCCTGGGAAAATGATGTACCAGAAAGCGTCATGAAGGCCATTAAATTTATGAATCTGTTCGGGTATCAGTCAGATTCTTTTTCAAAAGTACCAGAGCCTCAAAAGGTGCACAGTAATTAATCGCACGCACATAACTTTTGAATCAGATCACTGAACCAGATAAATTTTATCGGGATGTTTTTCTGAACTCATCAATCGCTTTTCGGACACTGCCATGTTTTGTGAGTAATGCGTTGGCTGAATCGTAATCAATTTTTAGCTCATCCATAATCATCTTTGTACCTCGATCAACAAGTTTGTTATTGCTCAATTGCATGTCAACCATTCGGTTTCCTTTTACGCGACCCAAGCCAATCATGAGAGCAGTGGATATCATATTCAGAATGAGTTTTTGTGCAGTACCTGACTTCATGCGAGTAGAACCGGTTACAAACTCGGGTCCAACTACCGCAACCATAGGATGATCTGTCAGTTTCGATAGTGCGCTGCCTGGATTACAGGTGATTCCGCCAGTAAGCACACCCATTTTTTTAGCCTGTTCGATTGCGCCCAAAACGTAGGGTGTGCTTCCTGAGGCTGCAATTCCCACCAGTGTGTCATTGGCAGAAATCTGATGTTCCTGCAAATCTTTCCATCCCTGACTTGTGTCATCTTCAGCAAACTCAACGGCTTTGCGGATTGCAGCATCGCCACCGGCAATAATACCAATTACAATTCCATGTGGAACACCAAAGGTTGGAGGACATTCAGATGCATCCACAATGCCAAGCCTTCCGCTGGTTCCGGCACCAATATAAAATAATCGACCGCCATTTTTCATCCGAATCAAGGCTGCTTCTACAAATGCAGTAATTTCAGGCAGAATTTTTTCAACAGCTAACGGAACCGTTTTATCTTCGGTATTTATGCTTGTCAAAAGTTCTCCAACCTTCATTTTTTCAAGGTTTTCATACCGTGAATTTGTTTCTGTAATTCGGTTGGTTTGATCGCTCATGATGAAATTTATTTTTTGGAATCGCTTAACTTTTCTTCAATTCACACTTATACTATCTGGAGTATCAGTTTTTTTTGGGATATTTGTAGTAAAGGTACAAGCAAATAAAGGTATTGGAAAAGAAGAAGAGCTGGTTTTAATCTCTGCAGGAATTCCAAACATTGTTGTGTTAAGTTGTTGATTGTTAGATTTGACAAGATAAAATGAACCTTTTAGATTCAAATTGGTATAATAGTATAGGATGCGGAAATTAGGTCTGTTCATATTGCTTTTGTTCAGTGTAATCAGTTACGCTCAAAACACCGTCGTGCAGCTTGATTTGGTGGTAGGTGATGACGATACCGGAAAAAAACTGGGCGGAGCAACTGTTGAGGTCTATCAGGGTGGAAAACCTTACGAGACAAAAGTCAGTGCTACCAATGGTAAAGTTCCTTTGATCGATCTTCCAATCAACCATACTTATACCATTTACATCAAGAAGGAAGGCTACGTCACAAAGATGACAGAGATGGATTTGCACTATGCTTATCCTGAAGACATGCCACCTTTTATAGGTCAGGCAATGGATATTTCCATTTTCAAAAAAGTAGAAGGGGTTGATTTTGCCTGGTTGGAAACTACTCCGATGGCCATGTTCTCATTTGATGAAAAAAGTGGAATGCTTGGCTTTGATCAGGCGTACACGCAGGATCAATTGGTGAAAATTGAGAAGCTGAAGCAGCAAATGGAGCAGAAGCGTCTTGAGGAAGAAAAGAAAAAAGCAGAAGAACAAAAACGTCAGGCAGATTATCAGGCGTACATCAAAGCAGGTGATGCTGCCATGACTACGCAGAAATATGATATAGCAATTACGCAATATGATCTGGCGCTTAAATTAATTCCGGGTGATCCAACAGCAACTGCAAAACTGGAAGAGGCAAAAAAGAAAAAAGCCGAATTGGAAGACTCTGCTGCAAAATTGAAACTCTACAATGAAAAGGTTGCGGCAGCAAAAGCAGCTTACACTGCAAAAAATCTGGAACAGGCTTTGGCACTGTACAAAGAAGCGCAAACGCTGATGCCAAATGAAACACTTCCACCAACTGAAATCAAAAAAATAGAGGCTGAATTATTGGCGCAAAAAAATAAAGAAGCCAACTATACGAAGCTGATGGCTGAAGGACAAACAGCTATGGATGGAAAATTATTTGACGACGCAATTGCAAAATACACAGCGGCTTTAGTTGAAAAACCTGGTGACCCCACAGCAACAACAAAATTGGCCGAGGCAAAAAAACTGAAGACTGAAAAAGATTTAGCGGATGCAAAGGCAAAAGAAAGTCAGGCGAAATATGATGCGCTGATGAAAGAAGCAGATGCTGCCTTTGCTTCGAAAAATTACACGTTGGCAAAAACGAAATATACTGAGGCACTGGTTGTAAAACCAGGTGAGGCAATTCCAACTGCAAAGATTAAAGAGATTGATGAGATCTTGAAAAAACAGCAAGAGGAAGCGGATGCCGCAAAAGCAAAGGAAGAAGAGTATAAAAAATTAATGTTTGATGGTCAGACTGCATTAACCGCCGCCAACTATGATGAAGCTATTGCAAAATATACAAGCGCACTTGGCGTAAAACCAGGCGATCCTACAGCAACGACAAAATTGGAAGAGGCTAAGAAACTAAAGGCTGACAAAGAACAGGCCGATGCCAAAGCAAAAGAATCACAAGCCAAATACGATGCATTGATTAAACAAGCGGATGAAGCTTTCCTTGCAAAAAATTATGAGGCTGCAAAAGCAAAATATACTGAGGCGCTCACTGTAAAATCAGGTGAAGCACATCCAATTGCGCGCATAAAAGAAATTGATGCGCTTCTGAAAAAACAACAAGATGAAGCAGCGCAAAAAGAAGCAGACTATAAAAAATTCATGGCTGAAGGTCAAACCGCTCAGACTGCACAATTGTATGATGATGCGATTGCAAAATATACTGCAGCCTTAGAAGCTAAACCGGGTGATTCAACTGCGGCAGCAAAACTGGAAGAAGTCAAAAAATTAAAAGCGGATAAAGAACTTGCGGACAAGAATGCAAAAGCCACACAGGAAAAATACGATGCCTTGATTAAAGAAGCGGACCTTGCTTTTGATTCCAAGAATTATGAGTTGGCAAAAACAAAATACAACGAGGCACTTGCTGTAAAATCGGGTGAGGCACATCCAACTGCGCGTTTAAAAGCAATTGATGATCTCCTTAAAAAACAAAAATTAGAAGAAGAAGCTGCAAAAGCAAAAGAAGCTGAGTACACTAAGTTCATGGCAGAGGGTCAGGCCATGTTTGATCAGAAAAATTGGGAAGCTGCAAAACAAAAATATACTGCTGCGTTGGGAGTAAAACCAAATGATAAAGCTGCATTGGATAAAATAGATCTCATCAACAAAGAGATGGAGAAGGAAGCTGCCGAAGCCAAGAAAAATGCTGACTATACGCGTTTGATGGCAGAAGCAAAAGTGTTCTTTGACCAGAAGAAATATACTGAGGCGAGACAAAAATATCAGGAAGCAGGAAACACAAAACCAACAGAAACAGAACCGCAAACCAAGATTAATGAAATTGATAATCTATTAGGAGATCAGGCCAAAAAAGAACAGCTTGAAAAAGATTATCAGAAATACATGACTGAAGGAAATCAGTTAAAAGACATCAAAGATTATACGGCTGCGCTTGATCGTTATAATAAGGCTCTTGCTGCTAAACCGGGTGATGCTGCTGCGCAACAAAAGATTACGGAGATTAATAAGTTGATTGAAGACCAGAAAAAATTAGCTGATCAGGAAAAACTTTACAACGAATATATTACCAAAGCAGATCAATCTTTCAACGCAAAAGATTACACAAACGCAAGAGCGAGTTACCAAAAAGCATATGAGGTAAAAGCAGATCCTGCAGTTGCTGCAAAAATTAAAGAGATTGATGAACTGATTGCTAAATCTCAAAGTGAATCTCAGACTCAGGCAAAGTATGATGGTTTGATGAAAGAGGCTGACGCTTTGTACAAATCCGGCGATTATCCAAAAGCCCTTGCAAAATATGAAGAGGCTTCTCTTGTAAAACCAACTGAGCAAGCACCAAAAGATAAAATTTCAGAGCTCAATCAAAAAATTAATGCTCAGCAGGATCAGGCGGAAAAGGATAAAAAATTCGCGGACTTTATAGCAGCAGGTGATGCAGCCTATACTTCAAAAGATTATCAGAAGGCATTGGCAAATTATCAGGAGGCTATTAAAGTAAAACCGGATGCAACTATCTCGCAAAAAATTGGAACCATTAATACCTTGATTGCAGAACAAAATCAAAATCTTGCAGCAGAAGAACAATATAAGGCTCGCATTGCTGAAGCAGATGCTGCTTACAACGGTAAAAATTGGGAGGCATCAAGAGATCTTTATAATCAAGCTCTTGTTATCAAACCAGGTGATGCCTATGCCACAGGCCGAATTGCAGACATTGAAAAAAACATGCAGGCTGAAACTGCTCAGGAGGTAGAAGCGAATTATCAAAAAATAATTGCAAAGGCAGATCAACTAAAATCAGAAGAACGATTTGATGAAGCTATCACCTATTATACAAATGCAAAAAAATTAAAACCGTCGGATCCGTATCCGCAGCAAAAAATTGATGAGATCAATAAGATCAAAGCGGATCGTTTGAACTCACAACAAGAGCAGGAAAAAATCACAGCGGAGTACAATGCGCTCATCAAAGAGGCGGATGTTGCTTTCAATTCTAAAAACTATACCGTTGCACTTGCCAAGTATAAAGAGGCACTTTTGAAGAAGCCAAACGATGCTTATGCACAAGGTCGTATCTCAGAAATCAACACCAAACTAAACGAGCAAAATCAAGTCAATAGTCAGGATACTGAATATAACAATTACATTTCTCAGGCTGATGCTTTATTCGATCAGCAAAAATACCTTGAGTCTATTGAACTCTACCGCAAAGCTCTTTCTGTAAAACCAAATGATGCTTATGCTACCAATCGATTGGATGAGGCAACACGTTTGGAAAAAGAAAAAACACTTGGTGAAGAAGATAAAGAGTATCAGAAAATTCTTGCTGCCGGACAAAAATATTTTGATTTGGGTGATTATGTGAAAGCTTTGGATTATTACAGTCGTGCTAAAGGAATGAAACCTTCAGATCCGCTGCCTCAGAAGAAAATTGATGAAATAAATCAAATTCTGGATAACCAAAAAGGTGAAGCCGAATTCAATAAACTGAAACAACAGGCTGATACTTACTTTGAAAAAGGTGATTGGAAGAATGCAAAGATTTATTACGAAAAAGCTCTTGCAATTAAGAGCGACGACTCATATTGTATTTCTCAGATTGGCATAATCAATCAGAAAATGAAATCGGATACGAGTGATACTGAGCAGAAGGAGTATCAAAAAATTCTTTCAAAAGCGGACGAATATTTCAATTCAAAAAGTTACGAGAAAGCTAAAGGATTATATGAACGTGCACTTGGAATAAAACCGGGTGATGAGTATCCGAAAACAAAACTGGGTGAGATTGATAGAATTCTGAATCCAGATAAATATGTAACAAATTCAAATGCACTTCCTGACTACGGTAAGCCAATCAATGGAACCGAGCTGGATGCAAATGCAATGTTGCTGGAAGCAGATGATCAGCGTCAGTTTATGACCAATCAAAAAGTTGAGCAACAACGCACAACTGCTGAAGATCGAAATACCGATAATTCAACAGTTCAGGAAGATTCAAATTTCGATACGAAAGATGAAGTAACCTCAATTCAACAGGATATTGAGGAGCAGGAATGGAGTGCTGAAGTACACAGAACAGAAGCCAATCTGGAAGTGATTGAAATGCAGGAGCAATTTGAAGCTAACGAAACAATTCGCGCTGTAGGAAATGAAAATGATGTACAACACACGACTCAAAATGTTACTGATCTCAACGTTGAAATTGAACGCAGAAAAGAAAACAGTGATTTGCCAAGAGAAGAATATCTTGCAGATGTAGAACGTATTAAAATTGAAAATCAAGAGGCAGAAACTATTAATTCAAATGATCAGGGTGATGTCATCATTGACAACAAAGCTTATGTCACTCAAATGGAAGAAGAGCATATCACCAATGATCCTAACAATGATGTCGAACGCAAAAATACTGAGATCTATGTAGAAGACATGGAAGTCACGTTGATTAATGCAAACAACCAGGATTCATGGCAGCAGGAAGATGTAGTGATGGGCGTTAAAGATCATACTGAGGTGATGGTGGATGAGCGTATTGCAAATGAAATCAACAACGATATTCCAAGAGAAGAAGGCATCGTTACCTTGACAGATTACACAGTTGATTATGAAAATGTTCAAAGTAATAACAGTTCTGATCAATACGATGTGACGATTGATGTAAAAAACCACGAGCAGGAAATGTCAATTGCAACGGAACAAAATAATTTGAACAACGATATTCCACGTCAGGAGACAGAGATTTTTGTAGCAGATAATGAAATAGCTATTGAAGAAAATATCAGTGACATGTCTTCAGACCAAAATGCTGAGGTGAATAAAATTGATGGACAATTGGATGATATTGAAGTTAACCTTGAAATTAATCAGCGCCAGAATGATCAGCCTCGTCAGGATTATGAAGAGGAGGTTGTTGCAATTGATGAACAAATTCAGGAAAACAAAGATAATCTGAGTGAGTTGAATGAAGATAATAGTTATAAAACGGTTGATCAGACTGAAGTAATTACCGATGAAAAAGTTGCTAATGATACTGAAGCAAATTCACTTGCAGAACAAAACAGTGATGCAACCAATGATGCCGTTGAAGATATTATTGAAGACAACAAAGCCATCAGTGACGGTAATACAGAAGAAGTAGAAGCGGTTGAAGACTACGTGGATGAATTGAAACAATTGAGTCCGGAGAATGACAACATTCCGATGAAAAACGAATTGGGAGAAAAATATCCTGAAGGGGTTACTGAAGAAGTTTATGCAATCAACGATGAAAATGGATTGCTTTCAAAATACATTGTGCGTCGCATTGTTGTTATTAATGGAACAGGTTACTGTTATGAAAAAACACAAACACGTTATGGTGGAGTAACCTATACACGTGATGGACAAGCGATCGCTGAATATCAGTGGACCGATGAAACAGAGGCCGCAAGCCTGGTTAGAAATTAAGCTCATGACAAACCGTATTTTTTTGCCGGCGCTGGCACTTTTTTTTGCAGCATGCTCCGGATCTCAGAACACAGAAACAAGCATACAATCCAATCCAAATCAACCGCTCGAGTTTTACGGTAATACGCAGGGAACTACTTTTTCGGTCATCTGCAATGACAGTGTCAACATTACTTCTGAAGAGATTGAAAACATCCTGCATAATTTTGATTTGGCGCTGAGTGCCTACATTCCCAATTCAACGATTACAGAATTGAATGAAGCGCCTGCTGGTGTTTTTGTTTATAGAGATTCCTTCAATTATTTTAACCGCTGCTATATCTTGTCACAACAAATGTGGCAGATTTCAAACGGTGCTTTTGATCCAAGTGTTTATCCGTTGGTGGATGGTTGGGGATTTATGAAAGACGTGGAAAATGTCCCTGACTCAGCAACGGTAGATTCGCTGCGCGCATTGGTAGGGTTTGGAAAAGGAATCAATTTTACATTTCATTCTCACACAGATTCTATTGGTAATATAATTCCAGAATTTAAAATCACAAAACACAATGGCCGTGCAAAATTAGATTTCAATGCGATTGCACAAGGTATAGCAGTAGATGTTATTGCTGAGAAACTGGAAGCTAAAGGAGCGGATAATTATTTTGTAGAAATTGGTGGTGAAATTCGTGTAAAAGGAAAAAATTCTGAAGGCAATTTTTGGACGATCGGAATTGATAAACCCATTGAAGGATCTACTTCTGAAGATCGTGAATTGCAAGAAATCATTCAGCTGGATAACCGCAGTGTCGCAACCTCTGGGTCGTACAGAAAATTCTATGAAAAAGCGGGCATCAAATATTCACACACCATCGATCCAAAAACGGGTTATCCGGTTCGTCACTCACTTTTAAGTGCTACTGTAGTTGCTGAAAATTGCGGTATTGCAGATGCGTTAGCTACAGCATTTATGGTAATGGGTACTGATAAATCAATCCAGTTCTTGAATGAACATCCTGAATTAAATTTAGATGTCTATCTGATATTTACCAACGACAAAGGCCGGATGGAAATATTCACCACCAAAGATTTTGAGGCTTTGATTGTGGAGTAAAATTAATTCCTTAAAATTCTTATTAAAGCGAGCCGTCATTCCGACAGAGGTTTTCGCTTAACGACGAGGAATCGCGTGAATGATGCCTCAATTGCGATGCGTAAATTTCCCGTAAAATGCTCCTCGCTAATTCAGGCAGATGCTGAATCTAGTTCCGTATGACGTTTCGCTAAATGTACAATTAATGCGAGGTCAATTAACAAAATCAAACCAACCCAAAATATCTTTCCTCAACAACTTTATAATGATGCACGGCATGCCCGATCATCATAAACCCTAAAGCAATCACAGAGCTTTCTTGCCCATTGGCTGTTCCTGAAAAGAAGAATTGATCTTTGTCAAAAGTTTTAAAAAGTAAGAATGTTGATTGCCGCACTGCGCGATATTCATTCAATAAATCTTTCAGGGATCGGTCATTTGCTTTTGAAACAGCTGCCCACATGTCTTCATCAAAACCAGAAAGCGGAGTTTTGTCTTGTCGTGCAAATCGCAGCGCGCGGTATTGAAAAACACGTTCAGCATCTATAAGATGTTCAATGATCATGGGCACCGACCATTTGCCCTGTGCATAAACTTTGGTTCCGATTTTTTCAAGCATCGCACTGTTTTTTTCAAAGAGTGAAATTCCGCCATGTTCCAATTGATCCATTAGATTTTCATCACTAGCCTGATTAGCATAGTGCAAACCATAAGCCGGAATTATTTTAATATCTGATTTTTTCATAGCTCAATTTTTTTACTCTTGAGTGATAATTGAAAATTAGTTCTCGCAGAGTTGCGCAGTGTTTTGCGCAGATTTTCGCAGAAATAGTCCATGAAGTTCAATTAGCATTTGTTATTAAGATCACAATTTCCATTCTTATGTAAATATGCTTATTATTCGTTTTATCATCTGCGCGACTCTGCGAATCTTATCTGCGAAAATCTGCGAGAAATTTAAAGTACTTTAAAAATACTAATACTTTTCAAGCCTATTTAACTCATCACTGATAAACTCATTCCATTTTTTTTGTCCATCCAGATTTCTGAAATGATCGGTTTCTTCATCGTATCTGATTTGCATGGCAAGCATCTCTTCATAGACAACGCCGTAGATTGAATCTATTTCTGCTTCAACATTCAAGGTGTAGGTAAATTTATCTACCCGTTCTTCAAAATAGCGGCAATGAAGTTCGGCAATGTTAAAGTGTTGTTGTTCGTGTGCTAAAAGTTCCGGTGTCATTTTTCCTTTTTTTATCCAGGATTGTTCAGGATCAAAATAAGACCAGGCGTTTAAGTCGGGGCGTATGTTGTCATCTTGATAATACCACGAATACACATACGAAATGCCTGAATAGGTCCAGGCGTCAAATGAACTTTCAGAATCTACTTTACCGCTAAAATCTTTCCACGTCAGCGGACGATCACTTGCCCATTGGATAGTCAGTGATTCTTCTTCTTCATCCAGCTGAAAGGAGAAAAGAAAAAAAACCGAAACAAAGGGTAGAAGGTATTTTGCTTTCATAATATTCAAATATAATGTTTCGTTACTGTTTTCTTCTGGCAATTAATATTAAGTCAATGGTTGGTGGACCCGCTGGTTGTGGATAATCAACGCGGCTCAAATCAAGAATCTCAAAATCATTTTCAATTAAAGCAGCTGCAAGATAATCTGCCTGATGATAATAAATATAGGCAGCCGGACCAACACCTGAACTTGGCAATTTGAAATCAGATTTTGAATAATCATCTTCCATGGTGCTGATGTAAATGATGCCGTTTTCATTCAGAACTTTTTTTGCATCTGAAATAATTTGCAGCGCATCGTCTTTGGAGATGTACGGAAAACAAAATCCAAAAACCAAACCGTCAAATTTTTTCGCAGGTTTTAAAATGTCTCTGCAATCCATCAATTCAAAAGTTGCTGATGGATTATTGATGCGAGCCAGTTCTAACATTCTGGGAGCAAGATCAGTTCCCAAAATTTTAAAATCGGATCGTTTGCTTAAAAGATATTTGGTAATGTTACCAGGGCCACAACCCAGTTCAAGAATTTCAGCATTTTCTTTTTTTACAGATTCACAAAACAGATCAAATGAAGCATGGTAGTTTTTCAAGTCCATGAATTTTTCCTGATAAAGCTCCGCGCCTTTATCAAAAACTTCTATGGCTATTTTTGTTTTGTCCATTTGATTATGAGTTTTTTTAGAGATTTAATTTTCACCGCAAGGTTGATTTTTTTTGATCTTCACTCAATTTAATTGTCTGCGTAAGTCTTGATAACTGTGTTTTTTCTTGTTTAGCTGTCATGATCCAATGTATCATCATTTTTTTGTAAGACGGACTTTGAGCGTTGAAATAAGTCCACGCTACTTTATTAGCCTTGAAGATTTTTTCAAAATTTTTGTTGAGAAATTCGGGCTCTTTTTCGTGTGAATAAATTCCTGACTTGTCTTCTTTTCGCAAAGCAAAAGCTTTTTGTCCGTCTTCAGTCATCAAGCCTGCTTTGGTGAGTTCTTTAACTTTTTTAATGTTGATGTCGCTCCAGATACTATTGCTGCGACGCGGTGTAAAACGAATACAATAACTCTCCTCATCAATCGATCTGCGCACGCCGTCAATCCACCCAAAACATAGCGCCTGATCAACCGACTCAGACCAGGTAATAGATGGTTTTTTAGTTCCCACTTTATAATAACCAACCAGCAATTCAGTTTCTGATTGATAGTTTTTCTCCAACCATTTTCGAAATGCTGCCGGGGTTGCGAAAAATTTTGGGGTCATGGTTTTTTTGCTGATTTGTATCGAAGTTAAGGAAAATTGAAAAGGTGTTTGTGTGATGTTTCAACTTATAATTCTCATTTCAATATAAATGCTCCAGCGAAAAGTCATTCCGACGAAACGAATCCGGTTTATCCGGGTGAGAGCCGAGGAATCGCGTGCGGTTTACGTTAGATGTTTTTGCGGAAACAATGCGTGTGGGGGATTGAACTTCGTAAGCACAATTGCGTTTGATCGACGCGATTCCTCGGCGTTCCTGCCCACAAGGGGCAGTCTCTTCGTCGGAATGACTTTTCAAAAAAACGTCTGAAAATAGTTGAAGCCAATTTACATCACTCAATCACCGAATTAACAACCGTAACCTGCGTATCATCATGCATAGAAATACTCGGATAAACCGCATACCACGAGCCACCCGTATTGGAACTGATTGTACAATCTTCAATATGAATATTTCCCGAATGATCATTGGTCACAAAAAAGATCGAAGAGCCGTGTTGAATGACAGAGTTATTTTGAATTTTACATCCGTATAAAGACAGCGTCATCGTATTTCCATCGTTGTAAATCGCACCGCCACTGCCACCACCCGGAGTGCCTTTTTGTTTTGGATTTCCGCCTTCACCGATTGCGCTGTTGTGTGTGAATAGACTGTTGTAGATTGTCCACGATACGCCAATACTACTCAAGGCGCCACCGTTTGAACCGTAATTGCCATAACCTTCTGCGCCGCCAAAAGTACAATTGGTGATGTACACCGGAAGATCATTGTACTGATCAAAAATCCGAATCGCTCCACCGCCAACATCCGGACCTTTATCGGGACAAACATTATTAAAAAATCTGCAGTTCACTGCTTTGAATCTTCCACCGCGAACCCAAATTGCACCGCCGCCATCGTAGTCTTTTTCTGCTGTACTGTTGCCGTCTGCAAAGGTGATGTTTTGTACCGTGAGACTTGGATGATCCTGATTATCGCAATGACTGGTGGTCCAGTTTTGATCTTCATCACAAGTATTCATATATAAAATTCGATGTTTCCCCTTTCCACTTAATGTAATGAGTCCGCCGCCATCAATGATGACTACGGGGTTTGCACTGTTCACCACTTTTGCTGTTTCATCCATGACAATGGTATGCGGTTCAGATCCGCAATTGAAAGTGATCACGCCGCCTTTAGTAACAGCCTCTACGAAACTTTCACAATCGCAACTTTTTGGTGTTCCGTCACCAACAACGGTGGTTGGAACAGAAATGTCTTCTGCTTGCGCTTCTGCAGGTACTGGATAATTTCCATCCGGATTTCCGGCAGCTGGTCCATTCACGGTATCTTTTAAAGGCTTGTGATAATCTTTTTTACAACTCACAGTCATCACAGAAATTAGAATTGCGAAAATAAAAATGGATTTCATAGGAGGTGGTTTGATGATGAAGTTACAAAATGATTCCTTGATTTAAAAGTAAAGTGGAAATTGCTTTGTATTGACTGATGCCATTGACGCGCTGCTACATCTTACCAAGTTCAATTGCCAGCCTGTCAAAATTCTCTTCATTTTTTGGACCTGCAAATTTTTTGATCTTTTCACATTCTTCAACACTTGCAAAAATCATACGAAATGAAATTTCTGTTTTTGTGTCGTCAATTTTTTCAAAGGCAACTTCCATATCGAAGTATGGTTGCGAAATTCTGGTCCAGGAAATTAATTTGTGAGGCTGTACAATTTTAAAGACAGCTTCATTTTCGTAATTTCCTTTTTCTGGCCCATGCATGGTGAGTCTCCATTTGCCGCCTGATTGCAAATCAAATTCATGAATGGTATTTGTAAATCCTTCTGGTCCCCACCAGTTTTTTAAATGCGCGGGATTTGCAAAAGCTTCATATACTTTTTCAATCGGGAAGTTCAAGAGTCGCACTGAGTAAATTTGACTGGATGAAGATTGCGGCATGGGGTTGGATTTTTATCGAGTTGAATTAAATTTTGAAGGACGCAGCGTAATCAGTCTTTCTGGTTTAATTGGTCTGGTTTTTATTTTTTTTTATTCAGTTATTGGATACAAAAGTTTAAACGCATTTGAAACCGCCTGATGTAAAATAGTTGCATGATTTTCTGAAGGCAGATAATCAAAATGGATTTTCACATTTTTATAATTGAGTTTTTTCAGTTTGTCTGCGAGCAGATTTGCATCCACTTCCATCACATGCGGAGTAGGGGATGGTGCCAAACCTTCTTTTCCGACACCAATATAAACGTCGGTATTTTCAAAGGTTGAAATAGATTGATTTAACAAAGAGCCATTGTCCCACCACAAACTTGGACTGACAATAATGTACTTCGTAAAAAGTGCCGGCTTCTTAAAAAGAATTTCAGTCGCCAGCAAGCCGCCCAGCGATTGCCCGATCAGCGTTTTTGATTTATTGGTCTTGTAATTTTCATCAATATAAGGTTGCAATTCATTTTCAAGAAACGATATAAACTTATGCGATTGCCCCGAGGTTGGATTGTTTATTTTATCCTGTTCAACGGTTGACGGAAATGTAAAATCTCTTCGTCTGTCAACCGACGCAATGCCCACCACAATCGACTTTGGAACTTGATTAATCCATTCAAAACTATTGAACTGAACAAGCCCCACAATATGAATAAAATCTTCGTCCGCTGAACCGTCCAGCAAATAGATCACCGGATATTTTGTGGTATCATCTGCATGATATCCTTCCGGCAAATAAATATTTAATATTCTTTTTTCATTTAATTCTTTCGAATCAATTTCGTCAATCACGCCAAGCACAAAAGGTTTATTGTTGGTTTGTTTTGACTTATTGGCTTGTCCAAAAATGAGTGAAGCAGAAAACGTCAACAGTGAAATTAGAAAGAGTTTTGTCATTTTTTTTTCTGTTTTTTTAATTCCAGATTTCATTCTTTTCGGTCAAGATGATTGGTTGATTATCCGTTACTACAATCGTGTGTTCATGTTGAGCCATATATCCGCCGTTGTTTCCAACCATGGTCCATCCATCATTCAATGTCACTGCGTAATTTGAATCTGTGGCTATAAATGTTTCAATTGCAACTACAGAATTTTTCTTGAAACGCGTGCGATTAAATCTGTCTTTGAAATTTGCAATTTCTGATGGCTCTTCGTGTAAACTTCTTCCAATTCCATGTCCTGTGAGATTTTTAATCACTTTGTATCCGCGCCGCTTTGCTTCCGTTTCGATCAAATCCCCAATGTCAGAAATTTTTACTCCGCCTTTAATGTTCAAAATTGCTTTTTTCAAGATTTCTTTGGAGGCATTCACCAGGTTTTGATGTCCAAATTTGTCATCACCGAGAACAAACGAAGCACCATTATCCGACCAAAAACCATCAAGCTCTGCCGATACATCAATATTGATGAGGTCACCTTCTTTCAATATTCTGTTTGCTGAAGGTATTCCGTGGCAAAATTCAGTGTCAACACTGATGCAGGTCCAACCCGGAAATTTGTATGTTGCATAAGGTGCTGAATTTGCTCCAAAATCCTGTAAAATTTCTGCGCCGTAGTTGTCAAGTTCTTTCGTTGAAATACCCGGACGCGCATAGTTTTTCATTTCTTTTAAGGCATAAGCAACTACGTCACTTACTTTTTTCATTGCAATGAGTTCTGTTTCTTTTGTGATAGACATAATGCGTGTTTTAATTGTCTTTTGTGATTGAGTGGTTCACGGTTTGCGGCTCAAATTAATTAAGAAGCCCTGATAAAAGTACTGAACTTAACGCTAAAATGAAATGGAAACAGAAAGGAGAGATTGTCTTTTTTTTTAATTGCTCAAATCTTTCGAATCGTGCTGTCCAACAAATAAATCAAGGAGTTTATTTTTCAAAGACCAACTATTTCAAGTTATCGATAAAGAACGTTGGGAAAAGATGAAGACATTTTTCTGATGCTGAATTATTTTTTCAGGAGAATATTTTTTCGCAGGTGACGGAGTGAAATTTTGCATGATTTTTTAGGCGCTTTAAAATTGGATTTTGGAAATTCAATACTTTTTATGGCTTTTGACCGTAATTTATTTACGTTCTGAAATATTTTATAAAAAACAGTAAATCAAATATAAAAACATGTGTAAACGGTAACAAACGGTAATTAGTCGTAAACAAACGAATAATAGACGGAAGCGGTTTTGAAGTCGCCATTCCTTTGCCTCGTCGAAACAAACAAGTCACGACAATTTTGGATTCTAAGATTCTGACAGCTGCAGATGAGGAGATGAAAAAGAAAGAAACAAATTAATAAGTAACAAAAGACTCTCGGGCAAATCGAGGGTAGATAAAAACAAAAACAAACAAGTATGAACAATCTAAGAAACAAAGTACAATTGATCGGACACATCGGAAAAGCGCCTGAAATTTTAACCTTCGAAAACGGGAACAAAATGGCAAAGTTTAGTCTCGCAACAAACGAGTATTACAAAAACGCCAAAGGTGAAAAAGTAGAAGACACGCAATGGCACAACATCACCGTGTGGGGAAAACAAGTTGCAACCATTGAAAAATATGTGACGAAAGGATCAGAAATCGCAGTAGAAGGAAAACTGGTGACCCGCAGTTTCGAAACAAAAGAAGGCGAGAAACGCACGAAGACAGAAATTGTCGCTCACGAGTTTTTATTGTTGAGTAAGAAGAGCGCGTAAAGTTTGGTAGCTCGGGAAACCGACACTTCGGCTCCGCTCAGTGACCGGTTATCGTTTTATTCCATTAACGGACCGGTGGCTGAGCGGAGCCGAAGCCACCATACCTCGATCAAAAACAAAATAAATAAACACATATACACTAACAAATAATTTAAAAACAAAACACATATGAACAATCTAAGAAACAACGTACAATTAGTAGGCAACATCGGAAAAGCACCTGAAATTATTTCATTCGAAAACGGAAAGAAACTTGCAAAATTCAGTCTGGCTACCAAAGAGTTTTATACCAATTCCAAAGGAGAGCGCACCAGCGAAACACAGTGGCACAATTTAGTAGCATGGGGTCGCCAGGCAGAAATCATCGAGCAATATTTCAAACCGGGACAAAAAATTACTGTGGAAGGAAAACTTCTTAATCGTACCTACGAAACAAAAACAGGTGAGAAACGAACAAGATCAGAAATTCATATTCAGAAATTGTTGATGCTGATGAAATCTAAAATGAGTTCATAGGACAGAGGCAAAAGGGCAGAGGGGGATTGGCACGGGGGGTGGGGGGCCTCGGGGCGGGGGGGGGGGGGGGGGCAGAGCAGAGTGAGTAGTTGAAGCCAGAGTGGGGGATCGTAGAGCGTGAGAAGCAGTGTGAGAGCTATGATGAGAGTGAGTGTCAGAGTGAGAGCGAGAGAGTGAAACTGCGTGATGAGGAAATCCCCCTTTTTTGCCTTTGATTGGAATGAGGAGAAAGTAGAACCAGAAACAACAAAAAAACAATTTATGAATACGATACAAAATACAGTGAACTTAATCGGAAGAACAGGAGTAACGCCGACCGTAAAAACTTTTGAAAACGGAGTGAAGCTTGCCAAATTTTCTCTTGCTACAAATGAAACAGTAATTGAACCAAATGGCAAGTCGGTAAAAACGCAGTGGCATCATGTGATTGCCTGGGGAATCAAAGCAGAGTTGGTGGAGAAGTTTGTCAAAAAAGGACAGCTTGTTGCAGTGGATGGACGCTTGATTAACCGGGTTTTCACAGATCCATCGGGATCTAGTAAAAAGGTGACGGAAATTCAGGTGAATGATATTTTACTGATCAATCCCCAAAAAACGGAATAACGTAGATTGATGTTTGCTCCATAAGAGTGACAAGGTGAGTTGTAAGCCGCAACGACAGAAAGGAATTTTTGGTAGAAGAAAATCCTGGAAGTCTTGCGGCTTTTTTTATTTAGTCGGTTTCACGCAAAGGCGCTAAGTCGCAAAGCTCAGTGCGGAAATAATGTCTGTTTTTTGTTGAAGAAAAAGGCTTTCACGCAAAGGCGCTAAGTCGCAGGCCGAAAAAAAATTGTGTTTTTTTCTCGGCGGTGAAAAAATTAAAATACGAAGAAAAGAAAAAAAAAAAGATAAAAAAAAAAAAGGGGGATTTAAATCGGGGTTTTTTTTCCTTCCTTGTTCCTGGGGGTGGGGAAAAAAAAAAAATTTTTTGGTTTTTTTTGGAAAAAAAAAAAGAAAGTTTTGTGGTTTTTTGGTTTTTGAAAGGTTTGGGGTAAAGGGGGGGCGGGGCGAGGGGGGGGGGGGGGGAGGGAGGGTTTTTTTTTTTTTGGGGGGGGAAAAAAAAAAAAAAAGAAAAAGAAAAAGGAAAAAAAAAAAAGAAAAAAAAAAAAAAAAAAAAATTTTTTTTTTTTCCTGTGGGTGTGGGTTGGAGGGGAAGAAAAGGGGGGACGCTCCGCCTCCTCCCTTTTTCTCTGCGATCCTGCCTGAAAAAGAATTACAATTCCATCGAATCCCGAACTTTCTGCTTTAGAAAAAGCCAATCTGTATAATTGAAAAACTCAATTCCGGTGAAATAATATTTCAGAATTTGCTCAGCAGTATAACCGTAGAAAGCCATACGCATAGCGCCTTCCTGACAAAGCCCGACACCATGTCCAAAACCTTTTCCGTGCAAAACCAATTCTTCATTTACAAGAGAACAATTGAACCAGGTTGATTTAAGTTTGAACTTCTCACGCAAATCGCGCAGCGGAATTCCTAAATGCGGGGAAATAAAAAAGGCCGTTCGTTTGGGTTGATCAAATTGAAAAATCATTGGACCTAAAATCGAATCTGAAATGGGATATCCAAAATAATTCACCAAATAATCCTGCCATTGATTTTTCGGAATTGTTTTGGTCCACGTAGCTTGTTTGGAGTGAATACAAAACGTATCGCGCACACTTTTACAATAAGGAACCGGTACATTCCATACAAAATCAGACTCGCTGGTTTGCCCGCCACAATTGGCAAAGAAGAAACCATCTGCTAATTTAAAATCAGGTGAAATCATCACCACACCTTTTGTTTCAGTAACGGCTTGTTTGATGGTTGGTGTAAATCGCATCATATTCAAATACGCCTGACAGTGCACTTCATCACATAATTGAAAACTGTCTTTGTAATGTTTCATCAAATGATCCAGCGCATACGTTCTGCTTAAAATAGCTTGTACTTTATAATACTCTAAATGTTTTCCACCACCTCCTTCACTTTCAATCACGCCAGATAAATAATTTTCCATCTCAACCTCATTGATGATTTTGAGCGATTCATTTCCTTCTGTCTTGACAATAAAATCATTCATGTATCTGCGCTGCTTTCGTGCTGTTGGCGCAGTTGTTGTCATGCAGATATGCGAATTCTTTTTTTTCTCACGGATAAAAATCTGCTTATAAGATCCAACTGAAATTTCATTTTTGACAAGTCTGATTTGTGTACCATCGCGCTTCAGCGTGATCTTATCTGTCTTAGTCATCTCACAAATTACGGTGGTATCTGATCTGAATTCATAGATTCCATCTCCATAAGAAAATTGGATAGAAGAACTTGTAAAGGCACGCATGATGCCTATCTGCAAACGTTGTGAAAAAGTCTGATGAATGAAAAACAGAAAACTAAACGTCAGTAAAATTCGTGTCCGCGAAAATTGGATTGATGAAAGAATATGGAGCTGATTTTTTTTCATCCCTGCGATTCTTTAACTTTTTTCTTGCTTCGAAAAATTTAAAATCAATTTAGCCACATGATCTGACGCACCGCCACCGCCTAATTTTCTTTCCAGTTCAGTATAGGTCTCTTTTACTTTTTGTCTTGCAGGAGAATTTGCATCTTCCAATAATTTTAATTCGCGGATAATATTTTTTGGAGTCAAATCATTTTGAATTAATTCAGTCACCACCAATTGATCCATAATCAAGTTCACCAGTGAAATGTATTTAACCTTGATGAGTCGTTTTGCAATTTGGTAGGAGATCGCGCTGCCTTTGTAGCAAACTACTTCAGGTACCTTGAAAAGAGCTGTTTCTAAAGTTGCTGTGCCGGATGTTACCATTGCTAAATCAGAATTATTCAGCAAATTGTAGGTGTCATTTTGAATGACATGAATCTTTGAACTGCCCGCAATACTTTTATAAAATTCAAGCGAGATATTAGGTGCGCCTGCAATCAGAATCTGATGATCCTTAAATGATTTTGCTGCTTCCAGCATGATTGGAAGTTTGATTTTAATTTCTTGTTTTCGGCTTCCCGGCAACATGGCCAGAATTTTTTTCGATTCCAGTTTGTGGTGTTGCAGAAAATTTTCATGTGTCAATGCATTCAATCTGAATTCCTGAATGGCATCTACCAATGGGTGTCCCACATAATGCACATCAATGTCAAATCGTTTGTAGAATTCTTTTTCAAATGGCAGAATGCAATACATCTGATCCACAATCTTTTTGATTTTGTGAACGCGATTTTGTTTCCACGCCCACACTTGCGGAGAAATATAATAGTGAACCGGAATATTATTTTCTTTTGCAAATTCAGCAATGCGTAAATTAAATCCGGGATAATCAATCAGAATCAAAGCATCCGGTTTATAATTCAGAATGTCATTTTTACAAAGTTTGATATTGGACAGAATGGTTTTGAGATTGGAAATCACCTCAATAAATCCCATGAATGCTAAGTCTTTGATATGCTTAACCGGTTGACCAGCAACAGCAGCCATACGATCACCGCCCCAAAAACGAAATTGAGTGGAAGAGTCATTTTTCAACATGGCTTTCATGAGATTGCTTGCGTGCAAATCTCCCGAGGCTTCACCGGCAATGATATAGTATTTCAAGACAGACCAATTTAATCTTGTAAAATTACGCCAAATTGGGATGTCATTCGGGTACAAATCCAGTCTTCAATTAACAGAGTACTGTGAAATAAACGATTCTTGACAACTCAAAGCAGTGCTTCTCTTTTGTAAATTTGAACCATGAGCCGCATTCTGACTGTTATTCTCATTTCATTTTTTGTCTCAGCCTTTGGGCAAGATAAAAAGATTGATCAGCTGGAAATGTTCTATGATCAGGGTTTTTACCTCAAAGTTTTGAGAAAATCAAACAAAATGCTGGCTGATCCTTTGTATGATTACAGCGGATTGCCGTCGTTCTATCGTTCGCTTTCGCTTTTCAGATTGGCGGCTGATCCGTATTACGTGAAAAAACATCCAACTGTCATTGATGATGCAGTTGTATCCTATAACGAATTTTTAGAGAGTGAATTGATCAAAGACTATACCTACGCACATTATTTTGAGATTGCCAGTTTGAAAACCTATTTAGGAACACTTCAAACCACGCTCAAAGAAAATGGCTATAATGGTTCGGCAGATAAAATTGATTCGTTTGTGAAAAATGAATTGAACGGAATAAAATCCAAACCGGATGTTCAGCCTGAAAAAGATCCGAAAGAAACAGAGGTGGTCACAACGACATCGGGCACATTACGTGATCAGATTGTGACCTATGCAAAACAGTTTATTGGTGTGAAATATGTCTGGTCGGGTTCAGATGAAACAGGATTTGATTGTTCAGGGTACACCAGTTATGTGATGAAAAAATACGGCATCCTTTTATCACGCACCGCATCAGGTCAGTTGGCTGAATCGAAACAAATAAAAACCGATCAGGCAGAAAAAGCAGATTTAGTTTTTTTTGGCGCTGATGGAAAAATCACACACGTCGGTTTAGTCACTTCTGAAAAAGGCGCTGATTTGGAAATGATTCATGCTTCAACGAGCAAAGGAGTGATCATTACCAACATCATTCAATCTACTTACTGGAATCCTAAACTTCAAGCTACGGGGACTTATTTGTAGCTGGTTGTGACTTGGTTTCTCGCAGAGTTTCGCAAATTTTTCGCAGAGTTTCGCTGAATCTAATATGATAAATCTGCGAAACTCCGCGACTTCTATCTGCGTACCTCTGCGAGAAATGAGAAATTGGTTTTCGCCTTCAAAATTCTATTTCAAATTTTCAAAAACAAAACTGCGCAATTTTTTATGGCAATCCAAACATCCAAAAAACGTAAAATGATCACCACCTTCAACAGTCACAAGCTGATTTATCAACCCAACTTTTGCAGCGCGTTGGTGAATTAAGCCGGAGCCTTCAGTAGTTACATCTGAGTTTCCTGATTTGCCAATTTCGTATGGTACAATATCATCTGCTGTTCCGTGAACGCTGAATAGAACAGGTTCACCTGCATCAACCATATCTGCGTCATAAAGTGAACCTGCGATGTTAATGACACCGCGCACGTTTGAAGCGTAGCCAGGATTTCCGCTATTGCCTTCAATGCCGCCGTGGAGTGAAATATATTCCAACATGTCTTCACCACCCATTAGAAAACCATCTTCTAACGTATTGGCATAAGCATAATGCAAACTCGTAATCGCGCCAGCGGAATAACCACCAATAAAAATATTTTCAGAATCTATTTTGTAGAGATTAGTTGTTGCCGCATCTTTCACAAAAAAACGTACAGCCGCCTTCATATCTGAAATGGCATCTATTCCTGCGCGCTTATAAGACAAAACAGATTCAGCTACATCAATCAAACGATAGTTTATGGAAACAACGACATAACCTGCTTGCGCTAAATTTTCACATTCAAGAGCCATGTCTGCTTTGCTTCCAAATAAAAAATAACCACCATGCGCCAAAATAATGAGTGGACGTTTCAGCATCGTATCGTTTGCTGGTTCGTAAATATCCAGTAATAATTTTTCAGTTAAACCTGCTTGTGATTTATTGGTGCCGTAGTGAATATCTTCAGTGACTTTAATGTCTTCAAAAAGTAGATCACGAAAACGAATTGGATTTTCTGCAGAAAAAGTGAGTGCAGTAAATGTGAAAACAAGATTACAAAGAATCAAAATTTTTTCATGTGATTTAATTTGAACGGGAAGCTACAAAATCTATGCCCATTGCGGTCACATGGAATGAATTGTAATTAGAGATTTAACTTTTTTTAGACTATGAATTTTATTTCTGTCCAAGATTCTCAAAAATAAATTTCCGCATTTCAAATTGACACGTGTCGCAATAAAAATAAGAAGCATGATCTGCATCTCTGAGTGTGAATCAATTTATTCAACAAGCCCACTTCATTGGCGCGCTGATGGACTAACCCAGAGCCTTCTGTGCGCACCCAGGAGTATCCTGATTTACCAACGTTGAACGGAACAACTTCGTCTGCTGTTCCGTGGATGCTAAATAAAATAGGCTCATCGTCATCAATCATATTTGCAAGATGAATAGAACCAGAAATATTGAGTACACCTTTTACGCGTGAAGAATATCCAGGATTTCCGCTATCGCCGTGAACGCCTCCATGTGCAGACATGTACAGTACTAATAGGTGCCCGCCAATGGAGTGAACATCTTTTGGTGTCGTTGCATAGGCATAATGCAAACTTGTAATTGCACCGGCAGAATATCCGCCGATATAAATGTTGGAAGTATCTGTGCGATATACATTTTCATGCTCAAAATCTTTTCTGAAAAATCGAACCACTGCTTTGGTGTCATTTACTGCATCGGCAGTTGCACGTTTATAAACACCGGGTGATTCTTTCACATCAACCAATCGATAATTGATAGAAACTGCTACATAACCTGATTTAGCCAGACTTATACAATCTCTTGAAAAATCTTCTTTGCAACCGTTCAAATAATAACCACCGTGCGCTAAAATAATGACCGGCCGATTTTCTAAGGTGTCTTCTGCAGGTGAATAAATATCCATCGTCAATTCAACCAAACGACCACCTTGTGAGGTGTTGGAACCGTAAATCACATCACGTTTTATTTCGATGTTTTCAAAAATTAAATCCTGATAGCGTTGTGGAATTTTTTCTTGAAACGCGTTTGCACTTAGCGAGATGATCGAAGTGAACACCAGAAGATGAAAGGCAGAATTTTTAGAAATTAAAACTAACAGTAGTTTGATATTTTCAAGATTATAGAATCACTAAATTAACCTATAATTCAAGAAATGCACCGCAAAGGCGCAGAGATCGCAAAGAAATAAATTATGCCTGATTTAGAAACGGCCCTTTTAGATTGTTGCCTTGCTAACTAATTATACGAATTCCGATCCTTGCGTTCTTCAACTGGAGCGGCTTCCTGATTGGTTTGCTGACTTTCTGAAGTAGAAGAAGTTTGATTTGGATTCTCAACTTTTACTTTTGGTTTTAACCAACTATATAATCCCAGCCAAATTCCAATCACACCAAAGGCAACAATTTTAATGAGGCGATCTTCATTTTCCGGTTGAATCACTTCGACAATAAAAATCGCACCTGCAATTACAAGAATCAGACTTATAATGGTGGCGACAAAACCCGCTAAAAATTTTGATTTCAACATAGACCTTTGAATTTGATCAGACTAAAGTAACATAGAAAAATTTAACCGCAGAGGGCACGGAGTTTTTTTTCACAGAGTTGCGCGGAGTTTTTGGTTAGTCAGAATCACGCATCACTTCATATCACCTCTGTGAAACTCCGTGATTAACTCTCCTAACTCTGTGGTTAAAACAAACCCTAAAAACTCAAAACATTTGAAATTCCTTGCTTCACTTTATCCGCATTATTAAGCATAGCGGCCTCTAAAATAGAGTTAAGCGGAATAGCTGGAGTATCTAAAGATCCAACAATTTCTACCGGAGCATCCAACGATTTAAAACAATTTTTTTGAATTTTTCCGGCAACACCTAAGGTGAAAGATGCTTCACAATTTTCTTCGGTGACAAGAACACATTTATTATGTTTATGTACGGCATTGAAAACTGCTTCTTCATCCCACGGTGAAAGGGTACGAAGATCGATAATCTCAACCTGACCCGGAAAATTTTGTGCAGCTTCTAAAGCCCAGTATACACCGCGACCATAGGTAACCACCACAACAGATTCTCCGTTTTTAATTTTACTTTCTTCAGCCTCTTGAACGATGCGCGCTTTTCCAAAAGGAATGACATAATCTTCATCCGGCTCAACCGTCATGGCACCTTCAGTACCTTTAATTTTACTCCAGTAAAGTCCTTTGTGTTCTAACATCACAACCGGATTTGGATCGTAGAAAGCCGATTTCATGAGTCCTTTTAAGTCGGCACCCGTTGATGGATACGCAACTTTAATTCCGCGAATATTGGTAACAACCGATTCCACACTAGATGAATGATACGGTCCGCCGCTTCCATAGGCACCAATAGGCACGCGCAGGATAGCACTTACCGGCCATTTTCCATTTGATAAATAATACGATCTGCTTAACTCAGTAAATAATTGATTCAAGCCTGGCCAGATATAATCTGCAAATTGTACTTCAACAATCGGACGTAATCCAACAGCTGACATTCCAACGGTACTTCCAATAATAAATGCTTCTTGAATGGGTGTATTGAAAACACGTTCGTCACCAAACTGTTGTGCAAGGGTTGCCGCTTCACGGAATACACCGCCCAATCGTGCGCCAACATCTTGTCCGTACAATAAGGCTTCCGGATGTTTTTCCATGATTTCACGAATGCCGAAAAGCGCACTGTCAACCATCACGGTCGGTTTTTTTCCTGCGGGTGAACGTTGTCCTTTTTCTTCTGTAATTGGAGTAGGAGCAAGACAAAAATCCTGAACTGATTTTGGATCTGGTTCTTCTGCTTTTAATGCTTTGTCAAATTGCTCGTCAACCTGAACGCGAATTTTTTCTTCGATTGAATTTAATTCTCGTTCATTCAGACCCGCCTCTTTTGCAAGTGCGCGCATTTTTGGATACGGGTCGCGTGTTGCGGCTTCTTTCAAATCATCACGGTACCATTCCATGCGCACACCAGAAGTATGGTGTCCTAACAAAGGAACTTTTGCGTGAACAATAAATGGTCTTCTTTCTTTTCTGATAATCGCTATCACTTCTTTTAAAGTCTGATATGATTCTTCAAAATCACTTCCGTCAATTGTTCTGACTTCAATTCCTTTAAAACCTTTTGCGTAATGTGTGATGTCTTGCGCTCTTGTCTCTTTTGCGTTTGCAGAAATATCCCACTCGTTATCTTGTACTAAATAAAGAATTGGAAATTGTTTTAGCGCAGCCATTTGAAAAGCTTCTGATACTTCTCCTTCAGTACAAGATGCATCACCTAATGAACAAACCACAACTGGATTTTCTCCTTTGAAATCTTCAGCTAATCCTGTTTTTTCTTTGTACGCAATTCCCATTGCAACACCTGTTGTAGGAATAGCTTGCATACCTGTTGCAGACGATTGATGCGGAATTTTAGGCATGTCATCTCTGCGCAAACTAGGATGCGAATAATAAGTTCTTCCACCAGAAAATGGATCGTCTTTTTTTGCAAAAACCTGAAGCATCACTTCGTATGGTTTTAAACCGATACTTAATAAAATGCTGTCATCTCTATAATAAGGCGCAACCCAATCTTGCGGTTTTAGTTGAATACCCAATGCAATTTGAATGGCTTCATGTCCGCGAGAAGTTGCGTGTACATATTTAGAAGTCACTTTGGCATTTGCCTCATATTTTTCAGCCATGGTTTTGGCGGTACACATGAGTTCAAATGCGCGTAAGATCGTTTTCTGATCTGTCTTAACATTTGACTTGCCTTTCTTTGATACAGTTGCAGACATGGTTTGGCTCAAATTTTTGAATTCTTCAAAGATAGGAAATTATGTATTAATGTTTTCAGAGGCAGGCAGTTAAGCGATGGAGTTATTCAGGGCGTAGTGAGCAGTGGATTTAGTGTTTTTATGCAGTCTCTGAGCTACGATCACTTCGGTCTCCGTTATTGAGCCTGTATACTTTGGTTTACAAAGATAAATTGCGAATTAGACGGATTGCGTAAGACTGTCCTCAGCCAACTGTCCTACAAGGACACTTGTCCTCTTGCCCTAAAAAGAACCGTTTGTCAATTTATATTCCTCACTCTTACCAGATTGTTTTAAATTTGGGTCATAACATCAGGTATCATGAAAAAAATCATCAGCTTTTTATTTGTCGGATTAGCAGTTTTATCAACGCAAGCGCAGTTGAAAGAAATCACGTTGAAAGAATCGGTGATGCAGCAGTATCGCGCATTTTATCCAACACACACAGCAGGTGTAAATTGGATTCCAGGAACAGACACGTATGTTTTTATGTCTGCAGATTATAAAACGATGAAAAAAAATGGTGTTAAAAAAGATGCACCGGTTGATATTTTGACCCTGGCTGATTTAAATACATGGACTGGTTCCACCTTTACCTATATCAATGTGCTTGAGTGGAAAGATGCAAACAGTTTTTATACCTCCACTGAAGGGAAATATTTTTTAGTCAATCTTACAGAAAAAAAAGCAACTGCACTGGCTACCTTGCCAGGGGGCGCTGAAGGAGATGAACTATGTACAGTAACCAATACAATTGCATACACGATTGATAATAATTTATACATCCGCACAGCACAAAATGCAGAAACTCAAATCACCAATTTTGAAAAAAATATTGTCTCTGGAAAATCGATTGCACGAAATGAATTTGGAATTGCAGATGGAATTTTCTGGTCGCCAACTGGAAATTATTTAGCGTTTTATCAAAAAGATGAAAGTGATGTTGCCGATTATCCATTGCTTGATATTACAACACCAACCGGCAGCGCAATCAATATTAAATATCCAATGGCGGGTCAGGGTAGTGAAAAACCTGCAGTCGGAATTTACAATCTCAAAACAGGAAAAACAGTTTATATCAAACCAACCGGAAAAGCAGATGATTATTTGACCAATGTTGGTTGGGGAATGGATGATAAATATTTGTATATCGCAGAAGTAAACCGCGGACAAAATCACATGAAACTAATTCAGTACGATGCTGAAACAGGTGCCTTGGTAAAAATCTTGCTTGAAGAAAAAAGTGATAAATGGGTGGAGCCTGAACATGCACCTTATTTTGTAAGTCCAGATATGTTCTTATGGATGAGCGAAAAGGATGGATTCATGAATTTGTATCTCTATAAAACAGATGGGTCTTTTCTAAAACAAGTCACAAGCAACAAATGGGTGACACAAGGAATTATTGGTCATGATGTAGCCGGAAATATTTATACCGTTGGTACTGGTGAAAGTCCATTGGAAACAAACTACTTTAAAATAAATATTGCATCAGGCGTTCAAACGCGATTAACAGCAGAAGTAGGAACACACGATGTTCATTTTTCATCTGACTATAAATATTTTTACGATTCATATTCTGCGCACGCAACTCCAAATATTGAAATACTAAAATCAACAGCCGGAAAAAATTTGCGCACTACCGTTACAGCTGAAAATCCTTATAAAGAACGCATCATTGGAACCACTGAAATTGGAACCATCAAAGCAGCAGACGGAACAACAGATTTATATTATCGTTTGATTAAACCAAGCAATTTTGATGCGACAAAAAAATATCCGGTACTTGTTTATGTTTATGGTGGACCACATGCACAGCTAATTACCAACTCATGGGGATCTGGCGCTAACCTTTGGATGCATTGGATGGCTGAGCAAGGTTATTTAGTTTATACGTTGGATAATCGCGGATCTGATAACAGAGGTTTTGCTTTTGAAAGTGTGATTCACCGTCAGCTAGGAACCGTTGAAATGGATGATCAATTAAAAGGAGTTGAACATTTAAAATCAATGCCATTTGTAGACGGTGATCGTTTAGCAGTTCACGGATGGAGTTTTGGTGGATTTATGACAACGTCTTTAATGTTGCGTCACCCCGGTGTGTTTCAGGTTGGAGTTGCCGGCGGACCAGTTACTGATTGGGCATACTATGAAGTGATGTATGGTGAACGTTATATGGACACGCCAGAAGAAAACAAAGAAGGCTATGAAAAAAATCGCCTGATGAATTATGCAAAAAACTTGAAAGGTGAATTGCTTTTAATTCACGGTACGATTGATGATGTAGTTGTAATGCAACACAATTATGCATTGGTAAAAGCTTTTGTGGAAGCTGAAATTCAGATGGACTTTTTCCCGTACCCGATGCATCCGCATAACGTAAGAGGGAAAGATCGTGTGCACTTAATGACGAAAGTGCTGACTTACGTTTTGGAAGAAATGGAGTAATTCTCAAATACAAAATTCCAAATACAAATTCAAAATTCAAATTGTGAAACGAAGCCGTCATGCTGAACTTGATTCAGCATCTGCTTGAGTTAACGTTTAATGTTTATTCTGGAATTGATTTTTTCTAATGATAGTTGTCTTCCTCTGGCTTCGGCTCCGCTCAGCCGCCGGTTAACGTTTGTTTATCTCAATGGTGACGGCACATGGCAAGTAGCTCTGGCTTCGACAGGCTCAGCCATCGGTTAGCCTTTTCGATCAATTCATGGCAAATACATAATCAGTCAGCTCACCCAATGCATCCATCTCTGCCGTATTTAACGAAATCAATCGATACGTAACGCTCTTATTGGACCAAACATCCACAATCACAAAATTATCATTGACGCCATTTCCCATGCCGCTTGCGATGAAGGAGATATTATCGTAATGATGATACATGAAGGGTGTTACGGTTGTAGATTTTCCGACATCACCAGCGAACATAATGACGTTGTTTGGTAAAGCATTAAAAAGCGGTTCAACCGTGGTCCAAAAATTCATATTTGGATCTCTGTCAGCAACTGAATTTGCCGTAACATTTTTATAAATATTGTCTGGTGTCCACCAAATCAGGTGATGAAAAAAGACATAAATATTTTTGACACTGGCTGCTTTTTGATTCAACGTATTTTGAAGAAAAGTAAGTTGATCGCCTGAAATATTCCAGAGATCAAGCCCTGGATCCAGCACAATAAACAAATCACCATTTTCTTCAAAAGAATAATAGGTTGAGCCGTATCTGCTTTCATACAAGGGCCTGTCAGTGAGGTCATGATTACCGGGAGCAAAATAAACCGGCATTTCTAAAAGTGCCAGACTTGAATCTACTTCATCCCAATTTTGATTGGTTCCGTAGAGCACGATATCACCCGTTAATACACCAAATTCCATCAATGAATCTGATTTAATAAAATTGTATTTTTCTTCAAAGGGTGGATGTAATCCAATATTGTCGATGCCCGAGCCTCCATAGGTATGTCCCGCAACAAAAAAGGAATATTCTAAAACAACAGGTGCGGGTTTGATGGGCTTTTCAACTTTTTCGCATGCCTGAAAATTATAAGACATTCCAAGAATGAGAGAAATTCTCAAAAAAGCCTTGATGTGTTTAATTTCCAAAAAGCGTTTCATCTTGTCTAAAGATACGGATTTCTCTTTGCAAAGGTTAGTTAGGAAGCAGCTAGGAACATGCATTTTTTGCTTGTTTCAAGAATTCGTTCGGTGCTTTGAATGCTTGGCTTTTAGATGATAAGCAAAGGTGCTGTAATTTATTTAGTGCTAATTGTAAGTAAAGCAAAGGAAAGTCGTCTAACTCATGCGGTGACGCATATAAAACCTTTGAACCTGAATTTTCGTACATTTACTGCAATGAGACTCTGTTTATCCCTAATTTTTTTAATGCTATTTTCATCTGGCTTTTCGCAAGCCGGATCGATCATACTTACGGATGAAAATCTGGGAACTTCTTTTGGTGATAAAATATTAATTCTGAAAGATGTCGATCACGCTTTGACCATTGAAGAAATTATTGCAAAACCAGACAGCGAATTTGAAACGCGAACGGATAAAGTTCCCAATCTGGATTTTACAACTGCACGCTGGTGGTTAAAATTTTCAGTAACCAATCATACAGCTAATCCAAATTTTATTCTGGAAGTCGCACGACCGATTACAAACAAAGCAACCTTCTATGAATTCAGAGGTGAAAAAGTTGAGAATACTTTTCAGAGTGGTGACGATTATGCTTTTGAAAAGAAAGTAATTCCGCACCGTAAAAATTTATTTCCGCTTTATATTGATGCGGGTAAAACCAAAACTTATTTTGTTGAATTGGAAAGTGACGGTGAGGTGATAACCCTTCCGCTTAAAATTTATGATAAGATCAGTTTTTTTGAGACTGATTATTTTGTGCAGTTCACCTACGGCTTCTATTTTGGAATGATGTTGTTAGTAGTATTCATCTACTTCTTCTTCTATGTTTTATTGAAAGATCGTTCTTTTCTGTACTATATCATTTATGTATTTTGTCAGGCCACTATGCAGTTTGCGCTGGATGGGTATGCGTATCAATATTTTTTACCAACAGGCGGATATCTCACACATCACATTGTTTTAATAGCCGCATCACTCACGATTATTTTCTTGTTGTTTTATGCAAGCGCATTTCTTCATTTAAAAGAAAACAGTCCGCGCCTTTCCAAAATCTATAAATATGCTTTAGGTTTTGTGATAATCGCATTTATCTTTTCGTTGATTCCGGGTGTTACTTATACGATTTCGTATCCGTTGATTAACGCAACCAGTTTACTGAGTGTGATTCTGACCTTGGTTTCAATTTATATTCTCAAATCAAAAGGCATTAAAATCTGCAATTATTTTGCGATTGCATTTACCGTTTTAATTTTAGGAGCGATTGTTTTCATTCTCGGAAACTTCAACATTCTTGGTAATGCAGAGTTGGCACAAAACGCATTAAAAATCTCATCAGCTATAGAGGTTGTAATTTTAAGTATTTCGATGTCTAACAAGTACCGTGATCTTCAAAAAGAAAAAGAGGCAGCTCAGGCAGAGGCATACAAAAGTCTCGAAGAAAAGAATGCGATGATGGACCAGATCAATGTGAAATTGGAGCAACAAGTAAAAGAGCGTACTGCAAAAATTGAACATCAAAATGAAGAGTTGGCTGAGATCAATGCAGAAATTTTAAGCAGTATCAAATACGCTAAACGTATTCAGGAAGCAATTTTACCAGCTAAAGATTATGTGAAAACATTACTGGACGAGTACTTTGTTTTTTACCGTCCGAAAGATGTTGTGAGTGGAGATTTTTATTTTATTGAAGCGACACATGTATCAAATGAAGAACAAACGCCTTTGGTTTTGTTTGCTGCCGTAGACTGCACGGGTCACGGTGTGCCGGGCGCATTCATGAGTATTGTTGGTAATAATTATTTATCACAAACGCTCACTGAACGATCTGTCAATTCGCCTGCTGATGCATTGGACTTTTTGAATAAAGGAGTTTACAAAGCTTTACGTCAGGATGCGGCGCAAAAAGATAAAACAGGTTCAGCTGTGCGCGATGGTATGGACATTGCGCTGTGTGCTTTGGATAAAGAAAAACGTGTCTTGCATTTTGCCGGTGCAAAAAATCCGGTTTACATTGTCAGACAAAGTGGCGACCCATTGTGTTTTGGAACTGAGACCACTGAAAAGAGTTTGACAAAATCTGAAACGGGTGATGTACATCTTTTCGAAATTAAAGGTGATAAACATCCAATTGGTGCGTTCATGGATGAAGAATTGATTCCTTTCACCAACCGGAGAATTGAATTACAAAAAGGCGATATGGTTTATGTTTTCACCGATGGTTTTGCCGATCAATTTGGCGGAACTCACTTACCAGAAAGCAAAGGCAAAGGAAAAAAATACACCTACAAACGCTTCAAACAAGTGTTGATGAGCAATGCTTCTAAACCCGCTGAAGAACAACATAAAATTCTGCGCAACGAATTTGTCAACTGGAAAGGTGAGACAGAGCAGATTGATGACGTGTTGATTATTGGGGTTAGAATTCCGTAGGGTGGCTTCGGCTCCGCTCAGCCACCGGTTATCATAGAGGTACATGTTAAGAATAGATTAAAACCCATCAATAGATCATCCTATTGTAAGACTTAATCACTCAAATAGGCAGAATAGAAAACCGGTCACTGAGCGGAGCCGAAGTGACATTTTATTCCCTTACCTTTGATCCACAAATCCCACAAACATGAATAATAACATCCTAAACGGAAAATTCAAATACCAGCTCTCCAAATTGGCCCCTATGAATACCAATATCGGAATTGGATTAAAGAACGGCTTAAAATTTACTGTGCGTGCCCGCACGATGGATCGTTCTGTTTTGAAAGAAGTTTGGATCAAAGAAATTTATGACAAACACGGTGTAAAAGTAGAGAAGGGTGATACGGTTGTGGACATTGGTGGTCACATTGGAATATTCAGTATCTACGCTGCCCATTTGAGTGAGACTGGAAAAGTATATGCTTTTGAACCCTTCATTGAAAATTTCAAAAGATTAGAAGATCACAAAAAAATTAATCACAAAGAAAATCTGATTGCATTCAACAAAGGTGTTGCTGAAACAGATGGAAAGCAAACCTTGTTTTTATCACCCGATAAAAATACCGGCGGACATTCGATGCATTTAAAAAATCAATCCGAACGCAAAGTAGAAATTGAAACCATCAATCTAATCAAATTCTGTGACGAAAATAAAATTGACAAAATTGATTTTCTGAAATTAGATTGTGAAGGTGCTGAGTTTGATATTCTGAAAGGCAGTGAAGCTATTTTGAATCGCGTGAAAAAAGTGATCATGGAATGCCACCCGTATGGTGAAAATACCTGTGATAAAATGGTTGCGCTGCTTGAAAGAAACGGATTTAATGTGATTCGTGAAAGCAATCATATTGGAGGAATTGAGATGTTGTATTGTAAGCGGTAGGGTTTGCCCCCAAGGCCCGGGCCTCACCCCCAGCCCCTATCCAAGAGGAGAGACCAGACCAGATTAAATGATCTGAGGAATCTTTTGCGGTTAGCGTCAGATCGAAAATTCAGCAACTGGCTTTCCCTCTTTTGAAGAGGGATTAAGGGGGATGATCACCTCGCTTTTGAGCAAAGTAAGATCAACAGATGTTTTGAAACTGATTTCAATCCTTTAATCTTTTCACTACCTTTAAACTATTGAAGTAGTTCACTTTCATTTAATCACGTTTTCACAAAACTTATTGCTTCATCAGTTGTTAACTAGCTATAATCTCATTCATGAATAGAAAAGGATTTGTTTTTACGCCCTACACGCCGCCTGAGATGTCAATCTTTGACAGGCTGTTTGATCTTTTTAAAGAACTGATTACGCATACTTCGGGAGATTTTGATGAAGCCATTGATTGGTTGAAAATTCTGGATAAAGAATATAAATTAACTACACCAGAATATACCATTGAAGATTTTATTGAAGAGCTCAAAAAAAGAAATTACATCAAAGATAAAACCGAAGATGGAACTGGTGGATCTGTCATCACGGCTAAAACTGAACGCGCTATTCGTCAGCACGCGCTTGATCAGATTTTTGGTAAACTGAAAAAAACAGGAGCCGGAAATCACAGAACCAAACACAGCGGAAATGGTGATGAGCAAACAGGCGATTACCGTCAGTTTAATTTTGGCGATGAGCTGGACAAAATTTCGCTGACGGAGAGTTTACGAAATGCACAAATCAATAACGGTGCAGGTGATTTTCAATCGTACGAACTGATGGTTGTAGAAGAAAGTTTACAAAGCGCAAATGAGCACGGTGTTGATGATTGATATCAGTCACAGTATGATTTTATACGGTGAAGATCGTATCACTCCTGCTAAAAAAGTAGCGATGGCTTTGGCTGAATTAATCAAAACGCGTTATCCGAAAGATACTTTGGATATTTTAGTTTTTGGTGATGATGCCTGGGCTATTGAAGCAAAAGATTTACCGTATCTGCAAGTTGGACCTTATCATACAAATACGGTTGCGGGGTTTGCAATTGGCGATGGATTTGCTGCGAAGAAAACGAAATACCAACAAACAAATATTTATGATCACAGATGGTAAACCAAGTTGTGTAGTTGAACCTGATGGATCGTATTACAAAAACTCAAACGGATTGGATAAATACATTGTAGACAAGTGTTATGAGATGGCGCAGCAAGCCAGAAAATTGCATATTCCCATCACCACATTTATGATTGCGCAAGACGCTTATTTGCAACGTTTCATCAGTGCATTCACAGCAGCAAATCAAGGCAAAGCTTTTTACACAGGGATACAAGGATTAGGTCAGATGATTTTTGAAGATTATCAGGCAAACAGAATTAAACGAATCAGAGGATAAAAAATATATGAAAGCAAAAACATTCGGAGAATTAAAAAAATCTGGTTACAAAACCAAAAGCATCAAAGAAGAATTGCGTGACAATTTAATGGAGGCTTTGAAAAGTGGCAAACAACCTTTTGAAGGAATTCACGGCTATGAAAACACGGTGATTCCGGAATTGGAACGTGCTATTTTATCCAAACACAACATCAATTTACTTGGACTCAGAGGTCAGGCCAAAACACGTCTGGCGCGCTTGATGGTGAATTTATTGGACGAGTGGATTCCGATTGTGGCGGGATCAGAGGTGAATGATGATCCTTTTGCGCCTTTGTCACGATTTGCAAAAGATTTGATTGCTGAAAAAGGTGACGCTACTCCAATTGAATGGATGCATCGTGACGATCGTTTTGCAGAAAAATTAGCAACGCCAGATGTCACCATTGCAGATATTATTGGTGACGTAGATCCAATCAAAGCGGCTAACATGAAATTGTCTTATGCAGATGAAAGTGTAATTCATTTTGGAATGATTCCTCGCGCCAACCGTTGCATTTTTGTGATTAACGAATTGCCCGATTTGCAAGCGCGTATTCAAGTTGCACTTTTTAATATTTTACAGGAAGGCGATATTCAGATTCGCGGATTTAAATTGCGTTTTCCATTGGATATTCAGTTTGTATTTACTGCGAATCCAGAAGATTATACCAACCGCGGAAGCATTGTCACACCGTTGAAAGATCGTATTGGATCACAGATTCTGACGCATTATCCCGATACAATAAGAACTGCAAGAACGATCACAGAACAAGAAGCAAAATTAGTAAGCGGACAAAAAGAAAATATTTTTGTTCCTGATTTAGCGATGGATTTAATTGAGCAGATTGGATTTGAAGCACGCGGCAGTGAATACATCGATTCTAAAAGTGGTGTGAGTGCGCGTATGAGTATTTCTGCTTTTGAAAATTTAGTAAGCGCCGCCGAATTGCGCGCCTTAAAAAACGGACAATCCAAAACATCTGTGCGTCTTTCTGATTTCACCGGAATCATTCCGGCCCTCACCGGTAAAATGGAATTGGTTTATGAAGGAGAGCAAGAAGGAAGCAAATTTGTAGCTGAAAAATTAATTGGTGCAGCCATCAAAACTTTATTCGAATCGTATTTTCCAAAAGTAGAAAGCTGGAGAAGAAAGATCAAGCAGGGCCATATCAACCAATAGTAGACTGGTTTTTTGAACAAAGTGAATTTGCTTTAAGTGATGACGCGGATGATAAAACGTATGCAGCACGATTGATGCAATAGCCCTTTAGATGATCTGATTAAAAAATATCAACCCAAAGTTTCTAAATCCGATCAGCATTTTTTGAAAGAATTTATTTTGTGGGGTTTGGTAGAAAGCAAAAAACTCAGCAAATCGCAAGTGGATAATAGTACTACGTTCAGAGATAAGTTGAGTGATTTTGTGCGAGGTGGGTTTAATTAGTGCGTTCTAATAACACTTAAAATAATTAAACGGCTCCTGACAATTATTACACGTATAAAGCGACTGACAAGGCGTAGATCCAAATGCGCTGACCATTTTAGTGTCGGTTGATTTGCAGCGCGGACATGGAATAATTTTGTCTCCGATGGTTGGTGGTGAAATGCCTTCTTTTAAAAGTTTGGCTTTGGTTTCTTCACTTAACCAATCAGTCGTCCAAACAGGAAAATTTTGTGAGATGATTTCTACTTTATGGAAACCGTGCTCTGCTAATTTTTCAAGAATTAAATCATTGAATAATTTTTTAGCAGGACAGCCGGTATAAGTTGGAGTGACAGTAACGGTGATTTTTTCAGGCTCGATGCTCTCTTCAATTTTTCGGATCACACCCAGCTCAACCAGATTAATTACCGGAATTTCTGGATCAGGAATTTCACTGAGAATTTCCCACAAATGGCCGAATTCTTTTTGAATTACCATTTTGCATCCGGGTACGCACGCGGCAAATACTGCATGATACTCAACAGATGCCCCATGTGTTCACTGTGGAAACCGTCGCGGTAATCACGCATTGACAAAGGTGGAAAAGGATTGCGTTTTAAATTGGATTCCAATAAAACTTCATCTACTTCTTTAAACCAGATCGATTTTAATTTTTCGCAATCTGCCAAATAGGTTTTATCCAATTCATCAAAAGCAAAAAGTTCATCCACATATTTCATCAAATGATCCAATGCTTTTTGCAAACGTGTATTACTTTCTTCTGTACCTAATCCCAAACGGTTCATCCAATCTTTTGAGTGGACATAACTGTATTTAATTTCTTTCAAAACTTTTTGAGAGATACCAGCAAGATCAGCATTTTTTGAACTGCTCAATTGAGTGAAAACTTCACGTGCATACACATCGTGCAAAAACTGACGGGCTATAACCCAGGCAAAATCTTCATTAGGTTGCTCAACCAATTTGATGTTATAATACTCGCGTTCATTGCGGCGGAATACATAATCATCCGGTGTAAATTTATCACCTTCTAGTTTTGCAACAATTTTATAAAGTTCATCTGCACGACCAAATAAATCGAGTGAAATATTTGAAAGCGCAATGTCTTCTTCCAGGGTTGGTCCGTTGCTGCACATTTCAGCCAGTCGCTGACCTAAAATCACAGAAGTATCTGCAAGGCGGACAAAAACGTGCTTCTTTATTTTCAATGGTAATCTTCATCTTGAATCAAATCAAATTTTACATGTGACCAACGCTGTCCGGAATATTATAGAATGTCGGATGACGATAAATTTTATCATCTGCCGGATCAAAAAAAGCATCAGCTTCATCCAAAGGAACAGCAACAATGTTACTTGCTTCAACTACCCAAAGCTCTCTGCCTTCGCCGCGGCGCGTGTATAAATCCCTTGCATTTTGCAAAGCCATTTTTTTGTCATACCCATGCACACTGCCTGCATGTTTAAAAGGAAGACCTGCTTTTTTTTGAATGAATACTTCCCAAACTTTATCTCCTGATTCCATAAAATGTTTAATCTTTTACTTATCTAACTTTTTGTCTATTAATGTTATGCTACTTGTGTTTCTGTTTTAAGCGCGTAAGCAGCGGCTGCTTCACGTACCCATTTATTATCGTTGTGTACTTTTTTATGATGATCCAAACGCTCTTGATTACATGGACCGTTTCCATTTACTACATTCCAGAATTCATCCCAGTTAAACGGGCTGTGATCATAATGGCCAGTAGCTTCATTCCATTTCATATTTGGATCTGGTGATTTCAAGCCTAAATATTCAATTTGTTTAACGGTATGATCAATGAATTTTTGTCTCAAGTGATCGTTGGATTCAATTTTGATTTTCCATTTCATCGCTTGACTTGAATGCGCTGAATCTTTGTCATGTGGTCCAAACATCATCAAGGCTGGAAACCAAAAACGGTTCAAAGCATCTTGCGCCATTTCTTTTTGCTCTGGCGTTCCAAAAGCCATTTGCATCATAATTTCATAACCCTGACGCTGATGAAAACTTTCTTCTTTGCAGATTCTTACCATTCCTCTTGAATAAGGACCGTAAGACGTACGTTGCAGTGAAACCTGATTGGTAATGGCCGCGCCATCTACTAACCAACCCACAGCACCCATATCTGCCCAGGTTAATGTTGGGTAATTGAAGATGCTTGAGTATTTTGCTTTTCCTTCATGCAATTGCTGAACCATTTCCTGTCTTGAGATTCCGAGCGTTTCAGCGACAGAATATAAGTAAAGACCGTGTCCGGCTTCGTCTTGAATTTTAGCTAATAAAACTTGTTTGGAACGCAGTGAAGGCGCTCTTAAAAGCCAGTTTCCTTCAGGCTGCATACCAATTACCTCTGAATGGGCGTGCTGTGAAACCTGACGAATCAAATGCTCACGATATTTCTCGGGCATCCAGTCGCGCGGCTCAATCTTTAACTCCTTTTCAATTAGCTCGTTAAAAGCTGCTTCAAATTTATCCATGGTTAATGTGTGATTTCAGTTTCAAATATAACGCTTTTCTATCAAAAATTGTTGACGTCAATCATACAGAAACTGACGGTTGTCATTTGTGTTTTTCATTGATTTCAGACCTTTACCAGCTTGTTTGGTGAATAAAAAGAGATGAAAAAAATTGAATTAATGGCTCCGGCCGGGAATTGGGAATCGCTGTCGGCGGCTTTAAATGCAGGGGCAGATTCAGTTTATTTTGGGGTTGAACAACTCAATATGCGGGCACGGGCATCCATGAATTTTACCCTGGATGATCTACCTGAAATTGCCAGAGTTTGTGGTGAAAAAGATGTGAAAACCTATCTCACGCTCAACACCATTATTTATGACCACGACCTTTCAGTCATAAAAGAGTTGGTAGATGCCTGCAAAAGTGCGGGAATAACAGCGGTGATTGCAAGTGACCAGGCTGTTATTAATTATGCTTTTTCGCAAGGGGTAGAGGTACATATTTCAACACAGGTTAATATCACCAACATTGAAACCGTAAAATTCTATGCGCATTTTGCGGATGTAATGGTTTTGTCACGCGAATTGAGTTTGAATCAGGTTAAAAAAATCACAGATCAGATCATAAAAGAAAATATTTGCGGACCCAAAGGCAGATTAATTGAGATTGAAATTTTTGGACACGGCGCTTTATGTGTTGCCATTTCTGGTAAATGTTATATGAGTTTGCATACACACAACGCTTCTGCCAATCGCGGAGCGTGTTTGCAGAATTGCAGAAAAACATATACCGTGATTGATAAAGAAACGGGTATTGAACTGGAGATTGACAATGAGTATATCATGTCTCCTAAAGATTTATGTACCATTGATTTTTTAGATCAGGTTTTGGATTCAGGTATTTCAGTTTTGAAGATTGAAGGCCGCGGCCGTGCTCCTGAATATGTGAAGACCGTTACTGAAAATTATCGTCAGGCCATTGACGCATTTGAAAAAGGTGAATATACTGTTGCTTTTGGTGAATCGCTCAAAGAAAATTTGCGCACCGTTTACAACCGTGATTTTTGGTCAGGTTATTATTTGGGTCAAAAATTGGGCGAGTTTAATAATACAAATGGATCAAAAGCCACGCAGAAAAAAATCTTCATTGCAAACGCCGTTCACTATTTTCCAAAAGCAAATATTGCACAGTTTAAAGTGGAAGCGCAAAGTATTTCTGTGGGAGATAAGATTTTAATTACAGGTCCAACAACCGGTGTAATGGAACATGAAATTACGTCATTGATGGTGAATGATGTTGCTGCGGATAAAGCCGTGAAGGGAGATGATATTACGATTCCGGTTCCTGACAGAATTCGCAAATCAGATAAGCTTTATAAAATTGTAAAAACAGAATTTGCCTCATGATTGCTGTCACTTTACAAAGACAAAAATGTATTGGCTGTAATTATTGTGTGGAGTTGTGCCCAGAATTATTTCGAATGTCTAAGAAAGATGGCAAAACTGTTCTCTTAAAAAGTGTAGATAAAAAAGGTTTTTTTACAGTGAGGGTAAATGATGTTTTGATTGATTCATCCAATGCGGCTGCAAGCGCTTGTCCTGTAAAAATTATTCAAGTCAGGGAGAGTTGAGGACTCTGCCTTCGAACACTTCGGCTCCGCTCAGTGACCGAAGGCATCGGCAAGAGTTTTTATTTGCGAAGAAATGGGGTATGTTGGTTGATTGCGAGTGCTTTTATTTCTGTGATGTTCGCTCAACTCGAGTCTTGAACTATTGCCGGTGGCTGAGCGGAGCCGAAGCCACCACATCAGCTTTTGAATTTCAATTTCTCCGATCTCCCTTTCTTAAAAATCTTATTACTTACCGTGTGTTCTTGTCTCCACTTTTTTTGATCATCTTCAGACATGTGAATGACTTCAATACATTCTTGTGAGCAACAGCTTTCCATTTTTTTGTTGCACTCAGGACATTGAATAAAAGTAAGTGACATCCTTGATTGGCGCAGTTTACATGATCATCTGCCGGCGTGCCACATTGGTGACATTTTGAAACAACGTGTTCACTCACGCGTTCTGCTTTGCGTTCATCAAAAACAAAATTCTTTCCTAAAAATTTATTCTGAAGATTTTCTTCTTTGATCTGACGCACATATTCAATGATTCCGCCTTCTAATTGATAGACGCGTTTGAAGCCTTTGTGTTTATAATACGCACTTGCTTTTTCACAACGAATTCCACCGGTGCAATACATCACAATATTTTTGTCTTCTTCGTGTCCTTTGATTTGTTCTGCAATAATATCAAGTGAATCTCTAAAGGTGTCAACGTCTGGAGTAATTGCATTTTCAAAATGACCAATCTCACTTTCATAATGATTGCGCATGTCAATCAGAATTGTGTTAGGATCTCCAATGATCTGATTAAAATCTTTTGCTTTTAAATGAACTCCAATATCAGTCACATCAAAAGTTTCATCATTCAAACCATCAGCCACAATTTTATCACGCACTTTTACTTTCAGTTTCAGAAAAGATTTGTTGTCATGTTCAATGGCAATATTCAATCTGATTCCATCTAAAAAGGAAATACTATAAAGTTGTTCTTTGAATTTTTCAAAGTTTGGAGCGGGCACAGAAATCTGTGCATTGATGCCTTCTTTAGCAACATACGTTCGGCCAAGGACATCTAATTTTTCCCATTCAACAAAGAGAAAATTTCTGAAAATTTCAGGGTTTGGAATTTGGTGGTACTGATAGAAAGAGACGGTGAGTCTGTTCACACCGGCCTGATCAATAAGGTCTGCTCTTTCTTTCGCACTTAGTTTATTATACAGTTGCATGCTATAAATAATTTAAGAGAAAAGATGGCGCAAAGATAAGCAAAAAAAAACTCCGTTACCTGCAGACAGGCAACGGAGCTCAGTGAGTTTGTTTAGTTTATTTCGAGTGAACGATCTGAACGGTTCCTTGTCCTTCAACAATCTCACCATCTTCTGCAACAATTCGGTATGTATAGAAATACACGCCATCATTGCATTGGCTTCCACTCATATCTGTTCCGTCCCATGACGCTGTGATGTCATTCATCTCATGAACTTTTACACCCCAGCGGTTCACAATAAGACAATAGAATTCATCTACTCCTTTTGCATACTCAATGAATGAGAACTCATCATTATTTCCGTCGCCATCAGGAGTAAAGATATTGACTGGTGTAAATGCAAGTGCGTTGTAAATGATCAAAGGTTTACAAAGTGTATCGGTACATCCGTTTTTGTTGATCGCAACCAGACATACCTGATATTCGCCACCGTCCAGATAAGTTGAGTCAAAAGTTTCAAAAACATCCACACTTAAAATCCAAGCGGACGTCGGTGAATTAAGATTCCAGAAGAACGTTGTATCTGCATTCGGATCATTTGGATTTGCAAAATAAAGTGACTGATTAACAAAATGAACATCTACAGGTGCAACACCATAATAATCGGAGGTAAATTGCGGCGATGTCATTTCAAAATCTGCCAATGGATTTAGAGAATCCAGTTCGACAATTTCGGTAATCACACAGCCGTTATCATCTGTTGCTTCAATTTGATAAGTTGCAGGATTTAAACCTCCCCATGTAGTATTGGTAACCTGAACACCTGTTTCTAGATTTGTCCATATGTATGAATAATCTGGAGTACCTCCGGCTGCTGCTGCAAATACGACACCGTTACCAGATTGATAACCGAATACTCGACAAAATGCAGGTTCACTTCCTAATTGAACAAAGTAAAGTGAATCTGGGAATGTAATTGTGAAATCAAAAACATTGGAACATCCAGATTGATCATTCAACGTTAATGTATAATCACCTGCGCCCATGTTTGTTGCAGAATCTTGTCCAAGTCCAATCTGACCAGTTGGAGTTGGATTCCAGAAATAGCTGATTGCATTGTATGATCCTGTGTAATTGAAAACCGTGTCAACGAAAGCAATTCCAGTATTTGAACCGTAACAAAGCGGCTGCGTTAAAACCAAATCGATTCCGAGTTCATCCGGCTGATCAATAAATACTGAATCAATACCATCGCATCCTAAACCATCATCTACGATTAAATAGTACCAGCCAGAAACTAAGTTGTTTGCGGCATTTGAGTTTCCGATATTCATTTGGGTGCTGTCAATGTCATCATCTAAAATCAAGTAAGTATAACTGCCCGGTAATGATGTATTAATAGTGATTGATCCATCTGAAAACTGATAGCAAGTTGGGTCATTTGCATTCACCAAAATTGTAGGGCTTGTGGTAATTTCTACAGGCATGGTATGACTGTCTGTACATCCGAAATTTGAAGTTACTGTTAGTTGAATTACATAATTTCCGATTACAGGATATTGGTAGTTTGGATTCCCCAAAGTAGAAACGGAGCCATTTCCAAAACTCCAGGAATTATTGGTTATTGTTCCGCTGCTGATAGTTGAATTATTATCCATTGTAAGTGGATTTGAAATACAACCGCTATTCAAGCCATTTGCAGAAGATTGCCCTGCAATCAAATATTCAAAATCAGCATTTGGTATAGGGTGAATTGTAATTGTTATCGTTGAAATGTCATCCGGGCAAGCACCAACGCCATCTATTACATACTGGAATGTGAATGTTCCCACTTCCCCTGTTGTGTTGAATGCTCCTGTGCCTGGTGTAAATTGGCCTGAAGGAATTGCGGTAGTTTCACTCCAAACTCCACCCGTTGTTCCAACTGATAAAAAATTATCTAAATCTAGCGTTGCATTGTTGGCGCATTGCGCATAGGTTGAATCGGCACCTGCAGCTCCGCTTCCAAAATTGATAATAACCTGTTCAAATGCGTAACAACCTCCAACCGGATCTCCGATCATCACATAAACAACATCGCCGGGATTGATTGTGTTTGTTGGCCATTGACCTGCAACTTGATCTGCACTATCTGGGATGACGCTAAAAAACTCTGTGATTGTTCCAGGTGTATTATTGAGGTCATTCACAACAAGAGTTGTCAAATCAAATGCTCCACATTGTGGTCCCGGATCAACGATTTCGATTTCTGGTCCCGCCGTTAAATCCACTACAATTTGTTTGACGATATCTCCACTTATGCACGTTCCTGTTGGTGTTCCTGTTGCCGTATAAGTTGTTGTGGTGTTTGGAGATGCTTCTGTGGTTGTACCCGTTGTTACACTCAAATCGGTTGTTGGTGTCCATGCCCACGTATAGTCGGCTGAGTTTGGTCCTTCCACAGAGATGGTGGTTGGAATTCCTGCGCAGGTAAAAACGGTATCGATTACTGGCTCACAATAGGATACCGGTAATCCTGATCCACCAACAAAATCGAAATAATATAAACTAGCAATAGCGGCATCAATCTGATTTTGATCCAGGATCACAGAGAACTGAAATGTTTCGCTTGCACCTGCAGGTAAGGTTGTTATTTTATATGCCAGCGAAATTGCCTCATCGGCAAAAGTCGAAAAACCACTTGATCCAACTAGTGGGAAAGTGCCATTCCAAATATCAGATCCATCTCTGTTTGCAAATCCACCGTAACTCACTCTAAAGTTCGGGCCAATCGCAGCAAGTCCGATGTAAGAATCCCAAGGTGTACTTTGTGTAGCAGAGACTAATGCCTTTTCACATCCGGCCGCAGGCTGCGCAACAATTGAGTTTGTGGTCGAATAATCACCGTTTAGAAATTGATTATTATCAGGATCGACATTTCGATAAAAATAAACATCATTCAATGTTGCACCTGTATTATTTGTAATGGTCACTTCAGTCGTGTAATAGAGTTCTGTTACGTTTAGAGAGTAAACCAGCTTCAGCCCAACGTTGTTGACTGAACCCTCCCATTGGACACTGATGCAGGAACCGTTCTGCTCATAATTACTTAATGACCCGGGAATTTCATTTTGAAGAATACCAAATGATGGAGTAGCACCATTATTACTGTAGTTAACGCCATTGATTTCAATTCCAAATCCATTTTCTGGAGTTCCTGGTGTAAAAAAATCACCATCATATTGCAGCCAACCATCTTGCTGTGGATTAGCAACGAAACCAAAAAATACCGGAGCGAATGTTCCTGAACTTCTGGCGTGAGAGCCTCCTAGCGTAAAGGTGCCTTCATGTCCGTTGTTATTGATACCTACTTCAACATGATCACCAATGAGGTAACCACCGTTTGGAACAAGTTGGCCAAAGAGGTTTGATGTTTGCGTCAGCAAGCCAAGCGCAGAAAATGTACATATAAGTTTGAGGGATTTCATCAGGTTAAGTGCTAATTGTTATTTTGAATTGATTACTTGTATTGTCCCTTGTCCGAAGAAAGGAGTTCCATTTGCGGCGCTGCCTGTGTAGCTGTAAAAATAAACACCATCTTTAACAGGATCACCATTTTTGTCAGTACCATCCCAACTCTGAGTGATGGCATTTAGTTCGGTGATTTCTACTCCCCAGCGATTCACAATGATGCAAGAAAAATCAGAAACTCCCTTGGCATAATATTCAAAACTAAAGTCATCATTGACTCCGTCGCCATCTGGTGTAAAGATGTTAACTGGAGTGAAGTCCAATGGATCATAAATCACTAGTGGTTTGCATAAGGTGTCTTTACAACCATTTTTATTGATGGCAACCAAACAGATTTCGAGTTCAGCTCCTTGCGTATAGGTAGAGTCGAAAGTTTCAAACAGATCATCGCTAAAAATCCAAGTGCCGTCCGGCGAATTGAAATTCCAGAAGAAACTTGTATCTGCTAATGGATCATTTGGGTTTGCAAAATAAAGTGACTGATTGACATAATGTACATCTACCGTTGCCGTTCCAAAATAATCAGATGTGAATTGAGGTGATGTCATTTCAAAATCAGCTATTGGATTTAGAGAGTCCAAAGTCACGATCGACGTTAAGGTACATCCGTTATCATCTGTTGCAACAATTTGGTATTGGCCCGGATTTCGTCCACCCCAGGTTGTGCTAGATGAATTTTGTCCGGTAGACAGATTCGTCCATACATATGTATAATCAGGATTCCCTCCGGCTGCTGCAGCATAAACCACCCCGTTACCGGACTGATAGGAGTAAACACGACAATAGGCTGGTTCTGTTCCCAACTCAACAAAATAAAGAGAGTCTGGATACGTGATTGTAAAATCAAAAACATTTGAACAGCCTGCTGCGTCGTTAATCGTTAGGGCATAATCACCTGGTCCGAGTTGCGAACAAGAATCCTGGCCCACACCATTTAAACCTGCAGGATTCGGATTCCAGAAAAAACTTACGTTATTATAGGATCCTGAATGGTTATAGACTGTATCAACAAATGCAACTCCAGTGTTGAAACCATAACAAAGTGGTTGGCTAAGAATAAGATCGATCGCTAGTTGTTCGGGCTGATCAAGGAAGACAGAATCTTCTACAAAACATCCATTACCATCAGTCACTGAAGTATAATACCAGCCGGTGACTAATTGATTGATCGCTGTTGTTCCACCGAGATTGAGAACCGTACCTGCTGAATTCGTCATGACAAACGTATATGGTAAAACACCATTTACTAAATTGGCAGTTACAGATCCATCCGGGAATCCAAAACAAGTTGGTTCATTGGAAATAAAATCCAATTCAAGCGGTGGTGGTTCACTAATGCTAAATGTTTGGCTCCAGTTACAACCTTCCTGGTTTGTAATAGATACGGTATAGTTGCCAATAGCTAAGTCGTTTTGATAGGCTGTGCCACCAGAGTTAACAGTAGAAGTTTCAATCACTACTGCACCTTGAAGCCATTCAACATCAAATGGTGCACCCGTGCCGGTTATATTATTGACATAAGCTGTTCCATCATCTGCTCCACCGCAAGCTCCATTAGAAAGACTATCCAGTACCCAGTTTGCAGTAATTCCTGTAACTGTTACATCCACTTCAGCTGAGGCAAAGCAAGAGGTACTAACATCCCCGATGACATATTCGTAAATACCCGATTGCAAAGTATCCGGCATTGCTAGCGGATTAATTGGATCACCGTTTTCATCAAACCAAAGTCCACCAATTTGAGGTGAACCTCCTAATGAGTTAAACAGATTCACCAGCGCTGCGTCATCACAAATATTTAAAATTCCGTCCGTTCCAGCATTCAATGGTGGCGGTACATCAAGCTCAATTGAAAACGATGCAATTCCCGGAATTGGACAAACTTCATCCGTTGCAACGACTGAAATAATTGAACCAGTATATCCGGGTTGGAATGTCCAACAGATTTGTGCAATTGCAGGATTGGTACCTGTTTGAGTAAAAGTTGCTCCTGGCAAAAATAAATCGATGTTTGAACTTAATACAAGATTTTCTCCTAAATCTGGATCATCAAAAACAACTTCAAAACAAAATTGATCTGCCGTGCATAATGTGATTGTGTTCCCATTTAAAACTGCATTTGTTCCAAAATTATCGAAGTTGGTAATACCAATGGGTGCATTTGGCGGAGTATTTGGGCATATTTGTACAAAAAATTGAATGTCTTGCATCATCGTTCCAACTAAATTTCCCAGAACGTCGAACTCTTCAATGAGAATGGTTACAACAAAATTTCCTGGTACCGTAGGCGTGAAGTTTAATTGCCCTGTAGTTGCATTAATTGTCATCCCGGGAATAGGCTCGGTAGCAGTATAACCGCCAATATACGTGATTGGAGTTCCAAGTGTTCCGAGCGCATTGACTAATGAAAATACAAGTGTGTTTCCGTCTGACTCAAGCGCGCCAAAGTCATAGGATACCGGCACATTTGCACAAACATAAGGAATAGGTTGACTTGTGATTACCGGTGAATTATTACAACTTGCTGTTGCCGAATTTATGGTTGATTCGACATAAAATAGATTACTCACACCACCTGAAAGATTGGTTGCTGAATTGCGATTTCCAACTTCATAACTCATGGTCCATGAGTCGCATACTGGGTCTAATGTAACAATTGCAGTGTAGATGTACTCTTCAACTCCTGGTAACGATCCACCTGAACACTCACTGTTGGGAACTTCAGCCGCGCAGAGCTGAGATACTTCGCCGAAAGAAGACAAAGTCATGTTGACGTTGAAAGGCGCGAAGCCGCAATCATTGGAAAAATTAACGGTTGGAGTAGACATACTGACACCACCACAATCTCTGTATGTTGTCAATGTGACGAGAAATTCATTTGGATTGCCAGTGCATTCGTACGCAATGTTGCCACCCACAACGTGTGTCGCAAGCAGATTGGACGGAATAATCAGAAGGAAAGTAAACGCAAAAAATAGTCTCTTTAAGGTTTGCATGGTTGAATTTTATAGTTTGAAGACTCGTCTGCTCCCAGATACGTTGCTTCGGTACAGTCTAAAATTATCTTTTTTTTTAGGTTTTCTATTCAAATTGTGATGAGATACCGAGCTTTTTTTGAAATCTAACAGCATTAAATGATTTCGATCAGAACTAAACATCTTGCTATCCCGATTGCACTCAGCGTATTGTGAAGTTTTGGGAGAAACAGATTAAACTTTAGTCTAATTTTCAAGTCGAAGCAAATAGAAACAATAAAAAACTAAGACAAATGAAAACCGTAAAAAGAATAATGCTGTTTTGTGCTATAATCGTGAGCACGACAACCTCGTTTGGACAAGAAAATCATGATGACAAGAACATAACACCTGAAGAACGTGCAACCAAACGCACTGAAAAAATGAAAGCTGAATTGTCTTTGACTGAAGCACAAACAACTGAAATTTATTCAATAAATCTCGCTCACATAAAGGAGATGGACAAATTGCGTGAAGAACAAAAAGTGCTTCATGAAAAAATGAAGGCAGAAAAGGAAGCAACACGCACAAAAATCAAAGCGATTCTAACCGCTGAGCAAAATATAATCTTTGATCAAAAGGCAGAAGAGCACAAGAAAAAACAAGAAGAAAAACGCAAAGAGCGCCAAGACTAATTAGTGTCACTGAGCGAAAAAACGCATCTGAAAACAGGTGCGTTTTTTTTTTGCGATACGAAGTTAAATACGTTGTAAATGCGTCAGATCATAGGAGGCTTGCATACAACTTTTAACAACTATCTTTTAATTTTTTGAAAACCGGATTTGTGATTGCATGGCTAATCCGCTTAACTTTGGTCACGAATATTGATCAATCTGGAAAAATTACTAGAATATAATCCAATCTTACTTGCGCTGGGAGCGACCTTGTTCACTTGGTTTGTAACTGCTGCGGGTGCTGGATTAGTGTTCTTTTTCAAGACAATTAATCTGCGCGTTCTTAATTTCATGCTGGGTTTTGCTGCAGGTGTAATGATTGCAGCCAGCTTCTGGTCTTTGTTGGCACCGGCCATTGAAATCGCTGAAGAAAAAGGAATGACACCCTGGCTGCCAGCATTAACTGGATTTTTAGCTGGTGCAGGATTTTTGTTACTCGTTGATCAAATATTGCCGCATGTTCATCCACGTTTAAAAACAGAAAATTCAGAAGGAATCAAAACTTCATGGAACCGCTCTGTTTTATTAATACTTGCAATTACACTCCATAATATTCCAGAAGGATTAGCGGTAGGTGTTGCTTTTGGTGCATTAATTGCAAATCCGGATATTCAGGTTTTAGGGGCGGCAGTTGCACTAGCCATCGGAATTGGTTTGCAAAATTTTCCGGAAGGTGCGGCCGTTTCAATTCCTTTACGACGTGAAGGATTCTCGCGCAGAAAAGCTTTTTTTTACGGGCAGATGTCTGGAATAGTTGAGCCGATCGCAGGTGTCACCGGAGCTTTACTTGTAGTTTATATTGAACCCATTCTACCATTTGCTCTTGCCTTTGCAGCAGGTGCAATGATTTTTGTTGTAGTGGAAGAATTGATTCCTGAATCACAAAACGGAACCGGAACAGATCTTTCAACTATCGGCGCCATCTTAGGATTTTCTGTGATGATGGTATTAGATGTAGCGCTTGGTTAAAAAGCACATCTGCATTAAATTTCAATTTCAATTTGCAGAATTCAAAATTCAGTTTACCTTTGTCACATCATTGAAACAAAAATGTATTTAAATAATCTACATCAACATCATCTTCATACTTGCATTCAGGCGAGCTGGAAATGATATATATGTAATTAAAGATATTTCAAAACCCGTCTGAGTGAATCAGACGGGTTTTTTGTTTCTATCCCTTTTTGGTTTACTCAGGCACTAAAAAAAGAAAGCATGACTAAACTTAAAATTGCAGTACAAAAAAGTGGAAGACTGAGTGAAAAATCACTTGAACTTTTAAAAGAGTGCGGCATCAAACTATCCAATGGTGATCGTAAATTGAAAACCGAAGCATCTAATTTTCCTATTGAAGTTTTGTTTTTGAGAGATGATGACATTCCTCAATACGTTGAACAAGGGGTCGCTGACATCGGTATTCTGGGTGAAAACGAAGTATGGGAAAAAGATAAAAATGTAAGCACGGTAGAAAAACTAGGTTTTGCAGGCTGTAAACTTTCATTAGCAATTCCAAAAGATGAAAATTATACCAACCTCAATTATTTTGAAGGCAAACGAGTTGCGACGTCGTATCCTAAAATTCTGGGCAATTTTTTCAAATCAAAAAAACTCAACGTAGAAATTGAAGAGATTGGCGGCAGTGTAGAAATTGCGCCAGGTATCGGTTTGGCAGATGGAATCTTTGATATTGTGAGTACAGGAAGCACACTACTCATGAATGGTTTGAAAGAGGTTGAAGTAGTGACAAAAAGTGAAGCTGTTTTAATTTCTAATCCAAATCTGCCTGAGAATAAGAAGTTAATTCTCGAAAAATTATTGTTCCGGATCCGTGCAGTCAGAAATTCATCTGAGAATAAATACATCTTATTAAATGCGCCGAATGAATCTATTAAAGCAATCTCAAAAATACTTCCGGGCATGAAAAGTCCAACCGTACTTCCTCTGGCAGAAGAAGGCTGGAGCAGTATTCACTCTGTCGTCAAAGAAGATCAGTTTTGGGACATCATTGATCAATTGAAAGAAAAAGGTGCACAAGGAATTTTAGTAGTTCCAATTGAAAAAATGATTCTTTAATTTCTAAAATCTGTAAGATGAAATCACTAAAAAATCCAGATTTGAAAGAGTGGGCGTTTCTTGCTAAGCGGCCTTCAAAGTCTATCGCAGAGCTTGATGAGATTGTCGACGAAGTTTTTGATAATATTCGACAGAAAGGCGACAAAGCTTTATTTGAATACAGTCTGAAATTTGACAAGGCAAAGCTGAAAAGTTTGAAAATTGAGCAAGATGAGTTGAAAACCAGTTCAAAGAATATCTCTAAAAAATTAAGAAATGCAATTGATATTGCTTATTCAAACATCAGCAAATTTCACAAGGCACAAAAAGAAAAAGTTCAAAAGATTGAGACAACTTCTGGGGTAGTTTGTTGGAGAGAATCAAGGGGTATTGAAAAGGTTGGCATTTATATTCCGGGTGGCTCTGCTCCTTTGTTTTCAACAGTGTTGATGCTGGCTATTCCTGCTAAGTTAGCAGGTTGCAAAGAGATTATTCTTTGTACTCCGCCAGATAAAAATGGAAAAATAGATCCAACAATTCTTTATGTCGCAAATCTGGTTGGAGTCACTTCTGTATTTTCGGTTGGCGGAATTCAGGCGATTGGAGCTATGACTTTTGGAACAAAAAGTATTCCGGCAGTTTCTAAAATTTTCGGACCAGGAAATCAATACGTAACTGCAGCAAAACAACGCGCCCAAAATTTTGGAGTTGCCATTGATATGCCTGCCGGACCAAGTGAAGTTCTTATAATCGCTGATAAAAATGCGGATGCAGAATTTGTTGCGGCGGACTTGCTTTCTCAAGCTGAACACGGTGCTGACAGTCAGGTCATCCTATTGAGTACTTCTGATAAAATGATTGAAGCAACACAGTCTGAATTAAAAAAACAATTGAAGAAATTACCTCGAAAAGAAGTTGCTGCAGAGGCTTTGAAAAACAGCCTGGCAATCCAATTCAAAACTGAAAATGAATGCATGTTATTCAGTAACCTTTATGCACCTGAACATTTAATTCTTGCTTGTGAAAATGGAGATGAATTGGCGAATAAAGTGGTAAACGCTGGTTCAGTTTTTATTGGAAAGTATGCCTGTGAAAGTGCCGGTGATTATGCCAGCGGAACCAATCACACCTTGCCTACAAATGGGTACGCTAGAAATTGCAGTGGCGTATCACTGGATAGTTTTGTGCGGAAAATTACCTTTCAGAAAATCTCCAAAAAGGGAATTCAAAACATTGGGCCTGCAATCGAAGAAATGGCAGAAGCAGAACAACTTTTGCACACAAAAATGCGGTAACGGTGAGACTAAAAAATTGAAAAAATGAAAACACTTGACCAATTGATCAGACCCAATATTCAGAAATTGAAGCCCTATTCAAGTGCCCGGGATGAGTACAAAGGAACAGATGGCGTATTTCTGGATGCTAATGAAAATCCTTTTGGAGAGCTGAACCGTTATCCTGATCCATACCAGAAAAAGTTAAAATCAAAACTGGCAGAACTGAAATCTGTTTCTACAGATTCTATTTTTGTAGGCAATGGTAGTGATGAGGTAATTGATTTGGCATTCCGTATTTTTTGTGAACCCGGAAAGGATAAAGCGTTGACATTTTCACCAACTTACGGTATGTATGAAGTCAGCGCAGCTATTAATGATGTGGAATTAATTAAAGTTCCTTTCAATTCAGAATTTCAGATTGATTTTGATTTAACCAAACCGTTTTTGAGTGATCCGTCCATTAAATTAATTTTTGTTTGTTCACCCAATAATCCAACTGGAAATTCAATTAGTGGAATAGAAGAAATTCTGAAATCATTTGGAGGAATTGTAATTATTGATGAGGCATATATTGATTTCAGTGAAAAGGAATCGTGGTTAAAAAGATTGAATGAATTTCCAAATCTGATCATTTCACAAACATTCAGCAAAGCATGGGGATTGGCTGCCGCGCGAGTAGGTTTGGCTTTTGCAAGTGCTGAAATCATCAATTGGTTTAATAAGGTCAAACCGCCTTATAATGTGAGCGAATTGAATCAGCAGGCAGCATTAAAGGCGCTGGAAAAAAAGGGCGAAACGTTTAAAAAAATCAATCTGATTAAATCAGAAAAAATTGAATTAGAAAGGAATTTGGATAGTCTGGAGATTGTAAAAAAAGTCTATCCATCTGACGGCAATTTTCTGCTTGTTGAAGTTTCAGATGCTGATAAAATATATGCGCATCTCACAGAACAAAAAATTGTAGTTCGCAACAGAAATTCAGTTGTGAGAAATTGTTTGAGAATTACCGTTGGATCGGCTGAAGAAAATAAAAAAATGTTGAATGCTTTACAAAACTATAAATCATGAAAAGAGTATTATTTATTGATAGAGACGGCACGCTTATAATTGAACCACCTGTAGATTTTCAAGTAGACAGTTTGGAGAAATTGGAGTTTTATCCGGGCGTGTTTTCTGCACTTTCCAAAATTGCAAACGAACTCGATTTTGAATTAGTGATGGTAACAAATCAAGATGGTTTGGGAACGGCATCTTTTCCGGAAGAAACGTTCTGGTCAGCGCAAAATAAAATGCTCAAAGCATTCGAAAATGAGGAATTATTTTTCAGATATTCTGATCGACAAAAAGTTTTCCCGGAAGAAAATCTGCCAACCAGAAAACCAGGAACAGGATTGCTTTCAAAATATCTTTATGGAAATTATGACTTAGCTAATTCTTACGTGATAGGCGATCGTGCAACGGATGTGCAATTAGCTAAAAAACTTGGCTCAAAAGCTATTTATATGGGCGCGGATGCAACAGTTTCTGCAGAATTAGTGACGAAAAAATGGAGTGAGATTTATTCTTTTCTGAAAGCTATTCCAAGAGTTTCAAGCATAAAACGAAAAACATCAGAAACCGATATTGAAATAGAATTGAATCTGGATGGAAGTGGGAAATCAAAAATTGAAACGGGAATTGGATTTTTTGATCACATGCTTGAACAAATTTCAAAACACGGAAATTTGGATTTGTTTGTCAAAGTAAAAGGCGATTTGCACATTGATGAACACCATACCGTAGAAGATGTTGCGCTTGCTTTAGGAACGGCATTTATTGAAGCATTAGGATCCAAAAGAGGAATTGAGCGATACGGATTTTTGTTGCCAATGGATGAGTGTTTAGCCCAAATTACAATAGATTTTGGTGGCCGCCCGTGGTTAGTTTGGGACGCAGAATTCAAACGGGAAAAAGTAGGCGAGATGCCAACAGAGATGTTCAAGCATTTTTTCAAATCTTTTTCAGATAATGCAAAATGTAATCTCAATATAAATCAGAGGCGAGAATGAACACCACAAGATTGAAGCGATTTTTAAGGCCTTCGCTAAGGCAGTAAAAATGGCCGTATCTAAAACAGATAATTTCTCAATCCCAAGTACGAAAGGAACGTTATGATTGCAATCTTTAAAATACAACGCTGGAAACATCGCTTCTGTTCAAAATACCCTGACACGTCTCGGTTATGAATCATTGGTGACGGACGATGCAGTCTCACTAAGACAGGCCGACAAAGTAATCTTCCCCGGAGTTGGCGAAGCCAGTTCTGCAATGAAATATTTAAAAGATCGCAATCTGGATGAAGTGATCAGATCTCTGAAACAACCCGTTCTTGGAATATGTCTCGGTCAACAATTGCTGTGTGCATTTTCAGAAGAAGGAAATGTAAATTGTTTGGGAATTTTTAAAACCATGGTTAAAAAATTTCCTCCAAATGATCTTGTTCCTCAGATGGGGTGGAATAGTTTGACTAAATTATCTGGTCCGCTATTTCAAGGGATCAACGAAAGTGATGATGTCTATTTTGTGCACAGTTATTACGCTGAACTTTGTAAAAACACGGTTGCTACTTGTGATTATATTGTCCCTTTCAGTGCAGCAATGAACAAAGACAATTTTTACGCAACGCAATTTCACCCTGAGAAATCGGGAAGCGTTGGAGAACAAATTTTAATGAACTTTTTAAAACTATAAGATGAGAATTATTCCTGCCATAGATATTATTGACGGTAAATGTGTTCGTTTAACCAAAGGTGATTATTCAACACAGATTATTTACAACGAAGATCCGTTAGAAGTGGCTAAAGAATTTGAATCAAACGGCATTCAGTATTTGCACATGGTTGATTTAGATGGTGCAAAATCCAGTCGAATCATCAACCAAAAAAGTATTAGAACGAGTTGCAACAAACACCAATCTGAAAATTGATTTTGGCGGCGGAATAAAAAGTGATGATGATCTGCGAATTGCTTTTGAATCGGGTGCTTCACAAATTAGGGTGGAAGTATTGCAGTTAAGAATCGTGAATTGTTTTTGGAATGGATTAAGAAATACGGACCAGACAAAATTATCTTGGGAGCAGACTGCTTGAATCGAAAAATTGCCACGCAAGGTTGGTTAGAAAATTCTGAAACCGATGTTGTAGATTTTATTTCTGATTATCAACAAAAGGGAATTCAATATGTGATTTGCACGGATATCTCCAAAGACGGCATGCTGCAAGGAACCTCCAATGAATTGTACAAAGAGATTTTAGAAAAGACAAGCGTTAAACTAATTGCAAGCGGAGGGTTTCTTCATTGGATGATTTAATTAAATTGAAAGAACTTGGTTGTGAAGGGGCCATTGTTGGTAAAGGCAATTTATGAAGGCAGAATTAAATTGAATGACTTGAAACAAATAATGGAACAGGGATGATGCTAAATATTTACGAAAGTCCTCTGCGGAACTCAGCGCCTTCTCAGCGAACTCTGCGGTAAAAAAAAGCTAACCACCACATCGTGGTCCCTTTGGGGCAAAGGTCACAAAGAAGGCACAAAGATCACTAAGAAAATTACTATGTTGAAAAAACGAATCATACCTTGTTTAGATATTAAGAACGGCAGAACCGTCAAAGGCATTAATTTCCTTGATATCCGTGATGCCGGAGATCCGGTTGAACTTGCCAAAAAGTACGCTGCTGATGGTGCAGATGAACTTGTATTTCTCGACATCACCGCAACTGAAGAAAAAAGAAAAACACTTTCTGAATTGGTCAAAAAAGTAGCTGCTGAAATTAATATTCCTTTCACAGTTGGTGGCGGAATTAATTCACTGGAAGATGCTGAAATTGTTATAAAATCAGGCGCAGACAAAGTGAGTTTGAATTCATCTGCAGTTAAGAATCCACAGTTGATTTCGGATATTGCAGACCAGTATGGAAGTCAGTGTGTCGTGGTAGCAATCGACACAAAATATGTAGACAATAAATGGCGTGTTTTTGTGAGCGGCGGAAAAATTCCAACCGATTTATTGGCAATTGACTGGGCAAAAAAAGTTGCTGAACTAGGTGCAGGTGAAATTCTTTTAACCTCCATGAATAATGACGGCACCAAGGCTGGTTTTGCGCTTGACATCACCAAACAAATAAGTGAAGCAGTTAGTATTCCCGTCATTGCCTCTGGCGGTGCCGGAACCAAAGAACATTTTAAAGAAGTCTTCCAAAAAACAAAAGCCAGTGGTGGATTGGCTGCCAGTATTTTTCACTACAATGAAATTCCAATTCCAGAATTAAAAAACTATTTAAAAACACAAAATATTCCAATCAGATGAAGATAGATTTTACAAAAGACAATGGATTAGTTCCTGTTATTATTCAGGATGCTACATCTGCACAAGTGTTGATGCTTGGCTACATGAACGAAGAAGCTCTTCAAAAAACACAAGCAGAAAAACGCGTCACTTTTTTCAGTCGTTCCAAAAATAGGTTGTGGACCAAAGGAGAAACTTCTGGCAATTTTTTGAATGTTATTGATATGCAAGTCGATTGTGATCAGGATACGATTTTGATCAAGGTAAATGCGGTTGGTCCAACCTGTCACACCGGTTCGGTTTCTTGTTTTGGTGAGGCATCTTCAAAAGGATTTTTGTACAAACTGGAAGAGACAATTTCAGATAGAATTGATTCAGATGATCCGGATTCATACACCAATAAGCTATACAAAAGAGGCATCAATAAAGTTGCTCAAAAAGTAGGTGAAGAGGCTGTTGAACTGGTGATCGAAGCAAAAGATCAGAATGATGATTTATTCTTAAACGAAGCGGCTGATTTGATGTATCACTATTTAATCTTACTTAAAGCAAAGGGTAAAAAGTTAGAAGATGTAGAAAAGATTTTGCAAAACCGTTCAAAAAAATAATGCTTAGTCAATCTCCAGATTATAATTAGCAAGCAAGCCGGCAATTCCTTCTGTCGAAAATTTAGCTTTCTTTATTTTGTTTTGTTCGGGATCAATGATATAGTTTTTTGCTAATCTGAAATCTGCTTTTTCAAGTACAGATCGTGAGAAGGTGGCACCGTTTAAATCAGAGCTGGTGAAGATGGATTCAGACAATTGGACTTCCGTAAAATCAACTTCTTTCATAGAGCAGGCAATGAATTTTGTGCGGCGCATGCTTTTACCATAGAAGGTAGAATAATCCAGTTGACACTTCTCAAACCCAACCGCAAAAAGAAAATTGTTGCAGACACTAAAGTCAAGGCCCATCAATTTACAATCAGTAAACTGGGCGTCTTTTAAGCCCACATCTTTCAGATTGGCAAGCGCGAGATTACAATTGTTAAACTTACAATTCATAAAAGTGGCACTCGTCAAATTGGTTTTGGTAAAATTGCAGCCTTCAAATTCACAATCCGTGAATTCAGATTCAGAAAGATTTTGTTCAGAATAATCAACGGTGTCGAATTTTTTGTCTTCGTGTACTTGCATAGGGATAAAGGTAAGGGTTATTTAAACGCCTTCACCAAATCATAATTTGTACTTCTTCCACCTCCCGTTTCTTTGCGCAGTATTTTTTTGGTCATCAAATCCGTGACATCACGCAAGGCAGTATCGGTAGAGCACTTGGTCATCTTTGCCCATTTGGAAGTATTGAGTTTTCCATCCAAACCATCCAGTAATTTATTCAGTATTTTTTTCTGACGTTCGTTGAGCAATGTTTTGGCATGGGTATTCCAGAACTGATGTTTTTTAAAAGTGCGCGACAGTATTTGATCCGCAGCTAAAAGTGAATTCATCAGACAATTTAAAAACCAACGCAACCAATTGGTCACATCCAAATCTCCTTTTTGCGATTTTTCAAGAACAGCATAATAAGCTTTGCGTTCCAATTTGATTTGCGCGGACATGCTGTAAAAACGTTGTGAACTTCCATCTGAACGCGTAAGAAGCATTTCTGTTAATGCCCGCGCCAGACGACCATTTCCATCATCAAAGGGGTGCAGCGTTACAAACCAAAAATGTGCTAAACCTGCTTTTAAAACTAAATCCAATTGATCATCACCGTTGAACCATTTTAAAAAATGAGTCATTTCTGATTTCAGATTTTTTGCAGCCGGTGCTTGAAAGTGAACACGCTCTTTCCCCATAGCACCAGAAACAACTTGCATCGGACCGGTAGAATCGTTTCGATATTTACCCACCAGTATTTTATACATACCACTGTGACCACTTGGAAAAAGTGCAGATTGCCAGCCAAACAGGCGATCATGTGTCAGTTTTTCATCGGCGTGTTGCGTAGCGTCCAGCATCATTTCAACTACGGCATCCACATCACGCCCAGAATTTACCATGCCCGAATATTTAAGCCCCAATTGACGTGCTAGTGATGAACGGACTTCTTCATAATTGAAAACCGCTCCTTCGATTTCACTTGATTTAAGTACTTCCAGCGTCATGGTTTGCATGAGAGCTTCTGTTTTTAATTCAAAACCCAATGTCTCCATTTTACCAACCAAACGGCCCTGGAGATTACGCACCTTTCCCAATAAGAAAGTTACTTCTTTTTCATCCCAATAAAATTCAGGCCAGTTGGTGTATTGATAAACGTACTTCATTAATCACCGCAAAATATGCGGTAAATATAAAAACTATTTGCCGCATTTACAAGTGCTATTTAGTATTTAATCTAAAAATGTATCTTCATTATACATTGTAAATAAAGATATTTGTGATTATTATCCGCAAAATATGCGGTGAATATTGGATGTTTTTTCCGCATTGCATTTGGATGAGATTGATTTTCATTTTCTTCTCTGCGTTCTCTGCGGCTCTGCGGTTAAAAAAAACGTCCAACCAATGTTCACCGCAAAGTCGCAGAGGACGCAGAGGTTGGGATACTTAACTGAATATATTTCACAACCTTTCGTAAACGTGAATATTTCCCAAATTTGCACCGTTAAATAATCACACAAACAGCATGTCAACCGAAATCCCTAAACAATACGAACCTGGAAAAGCAGAAACCAAATGGTACAGCCATTGGATGAAACAAAATTATTTTCATTCTGAACCTGATCACCGCGAAGCATATACCGTGGTCATTCCGCCGCCGAATGTGACAGGGGTTTTGCACATGGGGCACATGCTCAACAATACCATTCAGGATGTATTGGTTCGTCGTGCGCGCATGCAAGGAAAAAATGCCTGCTGGGTTCCGGGAACGGATCATGCATCCATTGCTACGGAAGCAAAGGTTGTGCAAAAACTGCGCACTGAGGGAATTAAAAAATCAGATTTAACACGCGCTGAATTTTTAAAACATGCGTACGAATGGAAAGATAAATACGGAGGAGTAATCCTTGAGCAATTGAAAAAATTGGGTGCATCGTGTGATTAAAAACATACTAGTTTCACCATGGATCCTGCTTATTCTGAAAGTGTGATTGATGCATTTATTGATCTTTACAAAAAAGGAAAAATATACCGCGGGGCACGCATGATCAATTGGGATCCTGCGGCTAAAACAGCTTTGTCTGATGAAGAAGTTCAGTACAAAGAAGTCAATTCAAAACTTTATTTTGTACGTTATAAAATTGCCGGAACAGAAGATCAGTGGCTGACAATTTCTACGACACGCCCTGAAACTATTTTAGGTGATACTGCCATTTGCGTAAATCCAAACGATACACGTTTTAAAAATCTGCATGGCAAACAAGCCATCGTTCCAATTTCGAACAGAACCATTCCAATTATTCAGGATGAATATGTAGATATGGAATTTGGTACGGGTTGCTTGAAAGTAACGCCGGCGCATGATTTGAACGATTACGAACTTGGAAAAAAACACAAACTTGAAACGCTTGATATTTTAAACGATGACGGAACCTTAAATGCACTTGGTTTGCATTACAATGGCAAAGATCGTTTTGAAGTACGTAAAGCAATTGCAGCTGAGTTGGATGAATTGGGCTACATGGTAAAAGTAGAAGATCACATCAACAAGGTGGGGTATTCAGAAAGAACCAGCGCTGTGATTGAACCAAAACTTTCACTGCAATGGTTTGTGGACATGAAAGATCTTTCAAAACCTGCTTTGGATGCGGTAATGAACGGCGATATAAAATTCTACCCGGATAATTTGAAAAACACCTACCGTCACTGGATGGAAAATATCAAAGACTGGTGTATCTCCCGTCAGCTTTGGTGGGGTCATCAGATTCCGGCCTGGTATTACGGTGAAGGTTCTGATGTTGCGGCTGCCGATAGAGAATATGTAGTTGCAAAAACAATTGAAGAAGCGGTAAAATTAGCTTCAGAAAAATCGGGCAGAACAATTACGGCTGCAGATTTAAAACAAGATGAAGATGTATTGGATACCTGGTTCTCATCGTGGTTGTGGCCAACTTCTGTTTTTGATCCGTCGATTGTAAAAAATGGTTTTGCAAATGCAAATGCTGATTTGAAATATTATTATCCTACAAATGATTTGGTAACGGCTCCTGAAATTATGTTTTTCTGGGTAGCGCGTATGATTATTTCAGGATATGAATACACGGAAAATTGCCTTTCAAGAATGTCTATTATACCGGAATTGTTCGCGATAAATTAGCCGTAAAATGTCTAAATCATTGGGCAATTCACCTGATCCTATTGAATTGATTGAACAGAACATCAACGATCACTTTGATAAATTCAGAATTTCAGATGCTTTGATGGCAACCTATAAATTGGTTTGGGATGATTTCTGTGCGATGTATTTAGAAGTTATTAAACCAGGTTATCAGCAACCAATCGATAGTAAGACATTAGAATCAACCATTGTTTTCTTTGAAAAATTATTGAAAATCCTGCATCCATTCACGCCATTTGTGACTGAGGAAATCTGGCACTGGTTGCGTGAGCGCAATGAAGGGAAGATGTGATGATGAGCGAATGGCCAAAAGCTGGAAACGTTGATCAGAAAGTGATCAAAGATTTTGAAATGGCAGATGAAGTAATTACAAATATTCGTAACATCCGCAAACAAAATAACATTGCCGCAAAAGTAGAATTGGAATTATTCATCAAAGCAAATGCAGACATGAATAAGTCAAACGATGCTGTGATTCAAAAGATGTGCAACCTTTCAAAACTGGAATACGTGACTGAAAAAGTTGGAAATTCATTCTCGTTCCTTTCAAAAAATAACGAATATTTTATTCCGTTTGGTGAGCAGGTAGATGCCGGTGCAGAAAAAGAAAAACTAAAAGGTGAACTGGAATATGCCAAAGGATCTTTAGCGATCATTTATAAAAACTGCACAACGAAAATTCATGGCCGGTGCCCCTGAAGCGGTTGTAACGAGTGAGCGCAAAAAAAGAAGCAGACATTTTAGGCAAGATTAAATTGTTGGAAGATAAGATTGCAGAGTTAGGCTAATAACTTCTAGACTACTGTGCCTTCTTTTGTGCTCTGTGGTAAAAGAAGAAACCACAAAGTCGCTAAAGCTACACCAAGAAGGCACAAAGTACACGGAGATAAGGTGCAAAGAAAAACTTAAAAATAGGATGAAGAAATTTGTATTTTTTTTTACTTGCTGGGCGCTCTTGATTCCCTCTGTTGTTCTGGCCAAAAAAACAGAAATCTCTTTATCTAAAATCAAACTCTTCAATGATTTGATTGAGATTAAAGTACCCACTCATTTTTCAGGTTTACTGGATTATGAAATCAAAAAATATTACAGTTCAGAGAATTTTCCAAAGGCCGCTCTAGGAGATTCGTTGCGTGAATCACGTCTGGCATTCTTTTCCAAAAAACTGGAGATTGCAGACGCAGGTGTTGGCGCATTAAGAGCATCTGTAGTTTCAGAATTCATCAGAAATGATTTAAACCTGAAAGAACTTTCAAGCGGCATTGTCACTGTTGATGGTCGTGAAGTGTTATGTGGGTATCCTGCACAAATCGCCTGAAAAATTCTACCGCTTCTTTTTTCTGACCGTTCATCAAAACTTAATTCTTTCTGGTGAATTGATTACTCCAAAGAAGGGCTACAAAAGCTGGATTCCGGTTGCGGAGGAAATCATGAATTCATTGGATATCAAAGGAAGTTAATTCTAGTTTTTATTGAAATCAACACTGCGCCCCGGATAGGAGCGGCAGCCTGAAATTTGCTTTTGTTTAGTGATGCTTGGATTTGTGCAGCGACCAAAGGACTTGTCCGCCGAAATAAAATGTAGGTGGAAGCTGTGACAAATTTTAGCAGCAATTAGCAGAACAAGTTTTAGCTACAACGGATAGCCGTATCAGGCGCCCAAAATTACTCATTATAACAGACTTGCATTTTAGACCATAAACCGCCTGCGCACCTTCTCTGAATGATTCTTTTGGTACTGAAGTCTTGTTGTCAAATGATTTCCGAATACAAAGAAAGTCCCTTCTCCCCTTGGAGAAGGGATTTAGGGATGAGGCCGGGAGTATGGGGGAGCTCCAAGGAATCGCGTCATGTTACCTAAATTTCGAGCAGGCCTTAGTCATTTCTAAATCAGTCTTAGTAAGTGCAATTCGCCAATTTTCCTTAACTTGATTTCCAATGCAATTCAGTTCTCTCATATTCTCCCTGGTATTTTGCTTTATTGCAACCTGTTGCTTTGCTCAATCAGATACCCTCAATCAAAAAGATACGGCTGGTTTAAAACAGGGTTATTGGATTTTTTATGCAAAAGATCAGCCTGAAAAAAATTATTGTGATACCTGTAAAATCGAAGAAGGTTTTTTTAAGGATAACAGAAAAACTGGAGCATGGACCTTTTACTACCAGAACGGAAATCGAAAAGTAAAAACAAATTTCGTGGATGGCCGACCAAGGGGTTATTACGAAAAATATTATGAAAATGGTATAATTATGGAAACAGGAAATTTTAAGCAAGGTAAATATTTTGGGGACTACCACAGATACTATGAAAATGGCTGTTTGCAAGTGGAAAAGCATTTTGATATAACAGAGAAGACACTTTGCCCAGAGTATTTTATTACCCAAATTGTGATACATCAATTTCAGTTTTTGGCAGTATTGAATTAAAATCTGAAAAATCATCAACCGGCGGTACAGTGGATAGTGCTTTTTACGATGATGGAACTTATAAGCCGCGCGAGTCTCCTAATCCTTCCGGATCCATTGTGAAAACTAATGAATCTGTTGTGAACATGACCGGAGATACTTTAGTAAAGGGTTTCGGTGGACCTGATGGAAGTAAAGGGATTATAAAAGATGGAACGGCGTTTCAACCAAATGGTTATAATAAGGTTTATGATTCTGAAAATAACATATGGATGGATGGACAATTTAAAAGTTGCAAACTCTGGAATGGCAAATTGTATTTGTACAATTCGGATGGAATTCTATTAAAAATTGAAATCTGGAAAAATGGAGCTTATCATTCAGATGCTTGGTTATAGGTGAGTATGGAAAAAGTCAATTCAAAAGTCTGCTCGCCCTCTAGGATTTTGATGATTTTTTGTTTTTTTGGTTTTAATCTTTCAAATGTGTTTTCACAACCAGGTCCTGGATACATAATGATCATTGTCAAAAATGAAAACAGCGATACAATCAAATTTGATAGTGGAAGGAATAAAATATTCTATGAAAATAAATATAATTTCTTTAGGCAAAAATCGTCTTATAGAGAAGTTAATGATCAGAACAATACTTATTCAGCCAACTATCTCGATCAACCGGTTAAAACAATAGTAATTCGTGTGGGTTATCAAAGAATGCGTATTTTAATTGTGAATCCATTAAGTTATTCAAATGTTTATCATTTTTTGTTCCAATTTCAACCGGGAACGTTTTGTTTGGATTTGAAAAAATTAATTGAAAAAAAATGGCCTTCGCAGAATAATTTTTTGCCAGTCAGGCAAGAAGATTTGGTGAAAAAATAATTCGATTCCTACCTCAAAAGTTAAGCTAAATCCAGAGTTTCGTAACTATTTTGACAACTAAAACTAAAAAATCCCAAATCGTTAATCGCTAATCGGCAATCGCAAATCAATATTTTTGTAGCTTTACCCTTCAAAATACTCATTTTTATGTCAAAATACGACGTCGTTATTATTGGTTCTGGTCCTGGTGGATATGTTTGTGCAATTCGTTGCGCGCAGTTGGGATTGAAAACTGCCCTTATTGAAAAATACCCAACACTGGGTGGTACGTGTTTGAATGTGGGATGTATTCCTTCAAAAGCTTTGCTGGACAGTTCAGAACATTACCACAACGCAACGCATAATTTTGAAAACACGGCATCAATTTATCGGGTGTAAAACTGGATATGAAAAAAATGATTGAACGTAAAAGTTCAGTTGTTTCTCAAACATGTGATGGAATTAAATTTTTGATGGACAAAAATAAAATTGATGTTCATTACGGTGTTGGATCATTCGTGGATAAAACACATATCAAAGTAACGGCTGCTGATGGCAAAGAAACCATTCTTGAAACCAAAAATTCAGTGATTGCTACGGGTTCAAAACCAAATTATTTCCCAGGAATGGAACCGGATAAAAAACGCATCATTACCTCAACTGAAATGTTGAATTTAGATGTGGTTGCAAAAAATCTAATTGTGATTGGCGGTGGTGTGATTGGTTTAGAGTTAGGAAGTGTTCACGCACGTTTGGGAGCTAAAGTAGAAGTGGTTGAATTTGCTGATTCTATTATTCCAACAATGGATCGTTCACTTGGAAAAGAGTTGACCAAAGTTTTGAAAAAGAAGGATTTAATTTTAACCTGAATCACAAAGTTCAGTCTGTAAAAAATACCGGAAAAGAAGTTGAAGTAACTGCCTTGAATGCAAAGGTGAAACAGTAGTTTTCAAAGGAGATTATTGTTTGGTTGCGGTTGGCAGAAAACCATATACCGAAGGTTTAGGTTTAGATAAAGTTGGAATTACGCCAGATAAACGTGGCATGATTGAAGTAGATAATCATTTGCAAACATCTGTACCAGGAATTTATGCAATTGGAGATGTTGTTCGCGGACCAATGTTGGCACATAAAGCAGAAGATGAAGGGGTAGTGGTTGCAGAACAATTGGCTGGACAAAAACCACATATTGATTACAATTTGATTCCGGGTGTTGTGTACACCTGGCCTGAAGTTGCTGCGGTTGGAAAAACTGAAGAAGAATTAAAAGCGGCTGGTGTTCCAATTAAAGTTGGATCATTCCCAATGAAAGCATTAGGACGCGCAAGAGCATCGATGGATTTGATGGGCTTTGTAAAAATTATTGCTCACGCGGATACAGATGAAGTTTTAGGTGTTCACATGATTGCTGCACGCGCTGCAGATTTAATTATGGAAGCATGTACTGCTATGGAGTTCCGCGCATCTGCTGAAGATATTGCACGGATGGTTCACCCGCACCCAACCTTCTCTGAAGCAATCAAAGAAGCAGCTATGGATGCAACTGGGAAACGCGCAATGCATATTTAATTATCTATAGCAGGAGAAAAATTTAACCACAGAGATATCAGAGAAGGCACAGAGGACACGGAGAAAATTATGATGATTGCAAGGGGAGAGATTGTAGAAAATGAATTAGCGACTAAAGTAATTGGAACTTGTATTGAAGTTCATAAGTTACTTGGACCTGGTCTTTTGGAGTCCGCGTATCAAGAGGTTCTGTTTTATAAACTGAAAAAGGCTGGACTTGCCGTCATTAAAGAAAAACCAATGCCTTTAGTAGTGGAGGAAGTAAAACTAGAAGTAGGTTATCGGATTGATCTTTTGGTAGAAAATAAATTGGTTGTTGAAGTAAAAGCAGTGGAGGCTATTAATGATGTTCATTTGGCTCAAACACTTACTTATCTTAAACTTGGAAATTACAAATTAGGTCTTTTGGTGAATTTTAATGTTTCACTTATGAAGAACGGTATTCGAAGAATAATTAATTAATCGCTTTGTGACCTCTGTGCCTCCTTTGTGGGCTCTGTGGTAAAAAAAAAATCACAACGCACGTGAACATAAAATGAAAAAAACCTGCATTCTCCTAATAAACCTTGGCACACCGGATAGTCCAAAAACGTCTGATGTACGTCGTTATCTCACTGAGTTTTTAAATGACCCGCGTGTGATTGACATCAATCCGGTTGGAAGATTTTTATTGGTGAACGGAATCATTGTCCCTTTTCGCGCACCAAAATCAGCTAAGATTTATAAAGAACTTTGGGAGATGTGGGGTGGAAATTCACCACTCCTGACTTATGGAAAAAAATTGCAGGAACTTGTTCAGCATAATTTTCAGAATCAAAACATCACCGTTGAATTTGCTATGCGGTATCAGAATCCATCCTTAGATTCTGTACTTGAACGAATGGAAAAAGTGGGCTATGATCAAATTATTATGCTGCCTTTATTCCCTCACTACGCAAGCTCTTCAACAGGTTCAGCTGTAGAAAAAGCAATGAAGCTGATACAGAAATGGTGGACTATTCCAGAAGTAAAAATCATTTCACATTTTTATGATCATCCAGGATATATTGATGCTTTTGTAAATCGCGCAAAACAATATTTGACCGATGAAGCAGTTGCCAAACACGGTGTTTTAGGTGGATACGATCACGTGATGTTCTCTTATCATGGTTTGCCTGAACGTCAAATTGAAAAAGTACATCCTGAATTAACCTGCGCAAATTGTACTTGTCCTGAAAAATTTAACGCTGATCAATCACATTGTTACCGCAACGAGTGTTATGAAACTACGCGTCTCATAGCTGCAAAACTGAATATTCCAAAAGATAAATACACCGTTTCCTTTCAATCACGTTTGGGTAAAACACCTTGGTTGACGCCTTATTCCGATAAGGTTGTGGAAGACCTGGCCAAAGGGGGGGCTAAAAAACTATTGGCTTTCTCAGCCGCTTTTGTGGCAGACTGTTTGGAGACTTCCGTTGAAATTGGACATGAATATCAAGGCATCTTTACCGAACACGGTGGTGAAAAAGGCCTCACAAAAGGATATTCGCTGCAATCCCTAACGCAATTTTTCCCCGCCAATAATTATCTTTGCCCTCAATAATCCATTTCACACATATCTATGGGAAGAGCGTTTGAATTCAGAAAAGGCCGCAAACTTAAACGTTGGGGCGCTATGTCTAAAGCATTTACCAAAATTGGTAAAGAGTTGTCACAAGCTGTAAAAGAGGGCGGACCAAACCCTGAGTCAAACTCCCGTCTGCGCGTAATCATTCAAAATGCCAAGGCAGTGAATATGCCTAAGGATAATATTGAACGTGCCATTGCAAAAGCAACCGCAAAAGACACGTCTACCTATAAAGAAATGGTTTATGAAGGCTATGGTCCTTTTGGAATAGCTATACTGGTTGAAACATTAACAGACAACCCAACACGGACGGTGGCAAACGTGCGCGCCGCATTCACAAAATTGGGCGGAACATTAGGAACCAGTGGAAGTTTGGATTTTGCCTTTGAACATAAGTGTATGTTCCGCATCAGCGCTGATGGCATCAATGTAGAAGATTTTGAATTGGAGATTATTGATTTTGGCGGTGAAGAAGTGGATAAAGATGAAGAGGAAAATGAAATCATTATTTACGGACCATTTGAAGCTTTTGGAGCAATCCAAAAATTTCTGGAAGAAAAGAAAATTGAAATTAAATCTGCAGGTTTAGAACGCATTCCGACTGATACAAAAAAACTAACTGAAGAAGAAGAATCCACCATTAATAAATTAATCGAACGATTGGAAGAAGACGATGATGTGAATCAGGTATTTCATACGATGGCTTAAAAAAATAAATAGGTCAAATAGTAAATCCCCCGTTGAATAATCAGCGGGGGATTTTTTTCTCCTTACTTTCTGATTTGGTTGTTCATCAAATCATTTGATTTAATTTAATAGAGGCGCGAACTTTTATTGGCTTGATACAATCGAGAAAAATTTTGGCAAAAAAAAAGAGGGAGACAATTGCCTCCCTCTCTCTTTGCATTGAACTTAAACTACTTGGATACGATTACTTTTTTAGTTGTCATGCCTTTGCTTGATTGAACATTTACAAAGTAAACGCCATTTGCAAAGTCAGCCAGACTGATTTGAGTATTCACATCTCCTGAAGCATCTGTATAAACAATTTTGCCTTGAAGGTCAACCAAAGTAATAAGTTGAATATCGGCATTAGAAATTGTAATATTTAAAACAACATTTGCAGGATTTGGATAAACTGAAATTGTATATCCTTCCTCTTCAGTTTCAGAAATTCCAGTTGAGTAAGATACCGTGAATGTGCTTGAAACAGCGCATCCAGCGCCATCTGTAACTTCAACAGTATAAACTCCCGGAGCTAATCCTGTTTGATCTGCAGCTGTAGAACCGTTTGACCAATCATAGAAATAAGGAGGTGTTCCACCTGTAGCAGTTACATCAATCTCACCATCGTTTGCTGAAACACCAGAAGCGTCTATAACCGTTCCATTAACAACAACCGGATTGATAGGAGCGCTAACTGTATAGGTTGCATTTGTTGAAAGAACAGAGATACCATGCCATCGAATGATAATTATCTGTGCATTGATGAGTAGTAAATCAGCGTATATAGTTTAGGCATATTTACTTTTAATAAATTTTTTTCGCATGTTAAAGTTGCCTCCAAAAGCAAGTTCTTATATCAAAACTAATTTTGAAGATGATGCTCCTCAAACTGTGCTGGAAGTTTTTGATAAGCATGGCCGAGAGGTCTTTGAAGTAGTGATTTACTGCAAAGAAGCTATATATACGCTCCATTTTAATCGTGTTGGTGATTTGGTTTTCTACACTACTAAAATGAGATGAATTAATATTTGAAATAAGAACGTAACGGTTTCAAAAAAATCCCCGGCGAAATTTTTCACCGGGGATTTTATGTTCAGATAAAATTTATGTTTTATTGTTTCACCAATTTGCGATTGATGATTTGATCTTCCACTAAAATCTGAAGATTGTAAACACCGTCACTGAACGCTGAGAGATCAATAATTGCGTTTGCATCTAAAGAAGAAAACTGCAGCACAGTTCTTCCTTGCGCATCCGTCACGATGACGTCAAATCCAGCTGCATTTTCGGTGTTGACAAACAAATTAAACTCACCATTAGATGGGTTTGGATAAACTGAGGTCATTCCTGTTTCATCGAATTCATTCACGCCAACTAATTCACCCGTAATAGATGCTGTTTTATTGGAACGGGTTGAGTTGTGATCTTGCGCCTTGGTTGATGTACAGGTTGCCGGCGGCACAATAGTAATTATGTAATCCAAACCATTTATGCTTGAAGGAGAATCAGTGTATGAAAATTGAGTTGATGGAAGAGATTGAATTAAATTCCAACCACCTGCAGTCGTATGACGATATAGGTTAAATGTAGGGAACGTAAATCCTTCGTAATTATCCCAATTCAGATTGATTGTATTACCCAAACCAAAACTGATTGTCAGGTGAATTGTTTTATGGAATTCACTTAGATCAGATTCTTCACCGCATAAATTAACAGCAGACAACTTATATCTCCATGATCTGACAGACGGAGAAGCAACTAAATCATTATAAACAGATTCATCTGCATACGGAACACTTGCTACAAATTGAAATTCGCCAGCAACAGATGTTTCGCGGTAGATGTTGAAGTAGTCGATATCAGTTGTGATTGGTTTTTCCCAAACAAGAAGATTTGTGTTTGTAGAAGTGTCAACAGTTACCAAACAGATTGGATTCAGATCTGGTGAAGCTGCTGGAACTTCTACGCCGCCTACGCCTGTGCAACTGTTCATGTCAAATACTTCTATGGTATAAAACCCAGGAGCAAGACCTGTAATATCTTCAGTAGTTTGTCCGTTACTCCAAAGCACTCCCGAAATCGGGGCAGTGCTGTTGATTGAAATGTTGATCGCACCATCATCCGTACAACCAGCAGGAGTAATTTCAGTGAATGAAACAGTTGGTGCACCGGCATCTGAAATAACAGTATTGTAAATTCCCGAACACCCGTTTGCATCTGTTACGATTGCATAATATGCTCCGCTAAACACAGAGCTTAATGTTGCATTGTTAGTCCCATTTGGTGTGCCACTTGCAGTATGGAACCATTGAAAGTCATAAGGACCCGTTCCACCTGAAACGTTGCACGTAGCAGACCCATCACCAAATCCGCCACAGGTTGCATCGGTTGTAGAACCAGTGAATGTGAGCGGGGCTGGACTTAAAACCGTAAACGAAGAGGTAGAAACACAATTGCTGTTATCGGTTACTGTTACTTCATAAGTTCCGGCTGGCAAACCTGTTACATCTTCTGTAACTTGTCCATTAGACCATGCAATCGATGCTACTCCTGCAGTAGTAGTAGCTGTTAGATCGATACTTCCTGTATTTGCACCTGCACATAAAACGTCTGTAACCGTTCCTGATAAAGTCAGGCCATTGGAAGAAACGGTTGCAGGTTTTGTAACACCGCATCCCTCGCTATCGGTTACATTTATATAATACACTCCAGCAGCTAAATCAGATTGGTCTTCAAGCGAGGATCCGTTGGACCAATAGATGGTATAAGCAGGTGTTCCACCAGTAATCGTAGCATTTGCAGTTCCGTCTTCAACACCGCAATTTGCCGGCGTGGTGGTTACGGTAACATTTGGAACCGGATGTACAATCACAGACGCAGATTCAGTATCATAACATCCGTACGAATTGAAGTAGGTATAATTAATGGTATGCGTTCCTGGATTTGCAACATCCGGATTAAATTTTGAGTTTATAGTGGTAACTCCGGGCCCAGTCCAGAATCCGCCTGCCGGTGAACCATGGGGAATAAGATTTACAATGCCTTCATTTTCACAAACCTCATTATTGGTGTAAGTAATTGTAGCAGTTGGATTGGCAATTACATCGGCATAAAATAATTCATAGTTGGTATACACCCCATTTTCAATTGTTTCAAATTCAAACTCAACATTCTCATCGGCTGCTATATCTAATGAAGTAAATTGAAGATAGTAATTAGGATAGCTTCCTACCATTGCCACGTTAACATTTGGAACAACGGCTGCGTTTGTTGATGCCGCTGTAACACTTAGGTTCGTGTGGATATAGTTATTGTCTGATACAATAAGAGAAACAGTAGGTGCAGTGGTCAAGGTTTGCTCGCATCCTGCAAAAGTATTTTCAACAGTGACGGTGCATGGATTGTCAAATTCCATTACACGCACATAACCTCCTCTGACGCACGATACGACTACGCGTCCATTTCTTGTGTCAATGCGAGGATCTGTGATTGAGCCTGAGCCGGTCATGAAGGCTGTTCCCATTGCAGTTTGAACTCCCGCATCGCTTACACTTTCGACAAAATGTGTAGCGCCTATATTATAGAAGAAATAATCAAGCGTGTTTGAAGACGCCATGTCGTAATCATCTGTTAGGCCTGTATAAATAGAAAAAGGAAGAGGAAAAAGCCCTGTTCCTAAATTATAACGTGTATAAACGATCGACGGAGTGGCGTCGTCATCTATGGCAGCAAAACGCAAATCGGTTGAGCCAACCAGGTTGGTGACTATTTTTCCTGAAAAGTCATTTAGAATAACATCCTGAATATCATAGAGCGGTGAGTTCACAAAGGTTAAATTCACATAATTCGACATGTCGCCATATTCATGAATTACGTATGGGTCTTCGTTTGGATCCAAAACAAAGTCATGATGACTGCCATAGCTATCAGTCACATCACCGCCAATTTGACCTTGACTAGAAGTTGAAAGCATAAGGGTGATTAAATCAGTACTGCCAACTGCCGATGTAAGATTATAGAAACTCAAAAACACATTTCCTGATGAAGACACTTTTAAGCTGTAATCTGAACCAACCGGTGTCTGATAATTCACAGAACCCATAGTTGCCCAAGTTGTGCCATTCAAATAATATGTTCTGATATAATAAAGTACACCAATCTGGAATTTAACGGCAACATAGGGCAATCCATTGTGCACAGCCAGTTTTATGTCAACCATATTGGTGCCTTGACCAAAATTAGCATTACCAACCAGCATCCAGGTACTTCCAGTCCATTTGCGAACATTGGCACGTTGTCCAACACTTTCTACGTAGGCCACATAGATGTCACCTGAAGCCTGGTCTATGAACAAATCCTGATGAGATACACTGGCTCCAATTGTAGTTCCAATGGATTGCCAGACTTGACTCATCCCTGATAAGGCGATGAGCATTAAACAAAGCGTAATTAGTTTTTTCATTTTCGATGAATTTGAGATTCAGTACCTCAAAGGAACGAAAAATTAAGATAAAATAAGATCAAAAACAGTATGAGACTTATCAACTTTGTGCTCTTAGTCGATTGAGATGAAGGATTGAACGTTCGTTTTTTATCCGTTCACAATCTTATTCAATTCACCTTTCAAATACATGATTGCACGATCAGTCGGCTGATTGTTGAGTTGTGCGGTGATTTCAAAAATAGCGCGGCTTAAATCAAGGCACATGGCTGTTGGTGGTAAATTTGTTGCAGCCATGTTGATGATTTTGATGGTTTCATCTTTGCTGTTTTTTGCAAGATGCCAGGCGTCTTGTGAAATGAAAATTTGTTGCGCCAGATTATGTTCGTATTCGCTGCGGATATTATCTAAAAGTATTTGCTGAAAAACACGCGCAGGCAAAGCGGGATTATTTAATCGCATGACCATGTTGTTAGGCGAAATACGTTCTAAAAAAAGAACAATACGCTGATATGCATCAACCTGCATTGGGAAATACAATTTTTTATTTTCGTTGACAACCGGTTGATTAGAAGCCGAGTCTTGCTTAGAGCCAAGGGCACGTTGCGTCTTTAATTTTTCGCGTTGAATTTCATCCCACTTGTTTGTGAAAATATAGACCGAAGCAAATAATGCAATCGAAGGAACAACATAACAAACTAAATCAAGCACTACTTCCGAACGTGTCATAAAAACAGGATTTATACAAACTTACGTAAACTAAAATACAAAGTTCAGGAAAAGTAACACCTCTGAATTAATCAAATTTAGAAATTGCCTTCATCAGGCCAAATACCAGACGAATCCATAGCGCAAATATATAGGCGCAAATGTAACCACAGGCCAAACGGTCATATTAGGATTGTCAATGAAATCATACATGAGCATGACATTGTAATAAGCCCGATTACCTAAAGATCCGGCATAGCCGCCTCCCAACATAAATGCAGGAAAGTTGATTCGTTTACCCGGGGCTGAGGTGTAATTGACAGAATTTAAAATGTCAAATTCAGTTTGGAACAAAAGAAATTCAATAAAAAGCACCACCTCCAAAAGTACCTTCGGTGACAATACTCCCAAAATTATTGATACGTACGTATTGATAAATTCCGGTCAGCCCCACGGATAAGTTTTTGTAAAATTCAAATCCAACCAGGGGGGCGGCATAGATGTAAGTCAAATTTCCAAACCGCATTGATAAATCCCCGCCGACATAGATTTTCTTTTTTAATTCGTAGAGATCAACTTTCGTTTCTTCGGCCAATGAATCCTCGTCTTCAACTTCGTATTGTGTAAATGCGAAAACAGGAAATAAAAAAAGGAAGCACAGTGCACTAAATTTCATGTAAAATTTTTTTTAATGTTTCAGAATGAATGGTGTGTTTTCCATTAAAATGAATCACCTCAAACTTCATACCGGTTTCTTTCAACTTTTCTTGTTCATGAACGATTACTTCTACAGAATAGTATGGATCTTCATCGCCAATAATCAAATAATTTTTAGACCCGCTGAAGTTTCCAATCTTCTGGCGATTCATATCTGGCGGAAAAACAGCTGCCCAAAGAAGAAATGCGTCAAATTTAAAACGTCCTGAACCGATCAGCCGAGAAGCAGTTGCACCACCTTGTGAAAATCCAATCAGGTGCTTTTTTATAGTACTGGTTTACTATTATGATTTTTTCAAGAAGTGCATTCAGATACAGAAGATAATTAGTGATATCATCTTCTCTGTTTTCTTTGGTCATCCAGGAAGCACCAACTCGTCCGCTGGTTCCGTTCAAATAAAAACGATGCAAGCCTTCCGGTGCAATGACATAGTAGTTTTCAGGATCAAGAAATTCAAATTTTTGTATGAAGTAGGATGCAAGTTGTCCATACCCATGTAAGACAACAACCAGGTTTTTTGCCTGTGGATTACCGTGGCTAAAATACCTCGCAGTGTTTGATATGACTAATTTATGTTCCATAAAAAAAACTCAGTAGCCAAGCCAATGAGTGTTTTCTGTTTTAATTTTTAGAAAGATGAAAGAGAGAAGGGGGCCCCCGGTTTTCCCCCCCCCCCTTGCTATTTTTATTTAATACGCTCTGAATAAATTCTTTCGCGTGTATTCACTCTGATTTTGTCATCGGTGTTGATGAAAAGCGGTACACGAATTTCTGCACCCGTATTAATCGTTGCTGGTTTCATGGTGTTTGTTGCTGTATCACCTTTCAAACCTGGTTCAGTATAGGTCACTTCAGCATCAATATAATTTGGCAATTCCACAGTCAGCGGAGTTTCTTCTTCTGCGTGGAAAACAATGATACAGGTGATTCCTTCTGTCAGGAATTGAGGATTTTCAATCATCTTACCTTCAATGAATACTTGTTCAAAGGTTTCATTATTCATGAAGTGAAAACCTGTACCTTCCGGATACAAATATTGATACTCTCGCGTTTCAATGCGAACTACATCAATTTTATGCCCGGCAGAAAAAGTATTATCTATCACTTTTCCTGTTTCAATGTTGCGAAGTTTGGTACGAACAAATGCCGGACCTTTTCCTGGTTTTACATGTTGAAATTCTACAACGGTCATCAATTTTCCGTTGAAGTTAATACACAGTCCATTTCTGATATCTGCTGTTGTTGCCATAATTTTTATTCTACTTTTTATTTTAGTTTTTTCAGTCGGGACTTATGTGCGTTTTGCGATTTATTCAGGCTCGCTTCGCCGCTCATATTCAAAATTTATAGGCCCCCCCCCCGCCCCCCCCTAGATAGGTCCTTTAATAATTCCGCGCTCAGATTTTTTTATGAAATCCAATACTTTTCGTTTCTCTTCACAATCCGGTATTTCTTTTTCAATCACAGCAACACCGCTCGGAATTGAATTATTCAGGATAAAAAGATTACGGTAAATATCTTCAATAATTTTGACAGTTTCGTCGCTGGTGCCTCTACGGCGCAAGCCAATTGCGTTCACACCTGCAAAGGTTAAAGGTTCTCGCGCAACACGCACAAAAGGTGGAACATCTTTACGTACTTGAGACATACCTGCAATGAACGAGTGCTCACCAACGTGAATGAATTGTTGTAAACCACACATTCCTTCAATCACTACCCAGTCTTCAATAACACAGTGACCAGCAATGCCTGAGTAATTTGCAATGATCACATTATTGCCAACAATACAATCATGCGCAATGTGAACATAACACATCAAAAGACAATTACTGCCTACAACTGTTTTCATTTTATCTGTTGTGCCGCGATGAATTGTAACACACTCACGAATCACCGTATTATCACCAACTTCAGTGGTTGTGTATTCTCCTTTGAATTTTAGATCTTGAGGAATAGCGCTGATAACAGCACCAGGATAAACTGTGCAATTTTTTCCAATGCGCGCTCCTTGATAGATAGTAACATTAGATTCAATATGCGTACCATCTCCAATTTCTACATCTTCATGTATAATTGTGAACGGACCAACGTGAACGTTTGTACCTAATTTTGCTTTTGGGTGAATCTGTGCAAGTGGACTGATCATGCTTTATCTTTTACAACTTGTGCTAACATTTCTGCTTCAACTACAACTTTGCCGTTGACATAACCTTTACCACCCATATTTACTAACCCGCGTCGAATCGGAGACAGAAGACTCAATTCAAACACAATCGTGTCTCCTGGTCTTACCATACTCTTAAATTTCACGCCATCAATTTTCATGAAGTAAGTAGAATAGAGGTGAGGCTCTTCTACTTTGCTCAGCGCAAAAACTCCACCACATTGAGCCATTGCTTCAATCTGCAGCACACCCGGGAAAATAGGATTGCCCGGAAAGTGACCTGTAAACTGAGGCTCATTCATCGTAATGTTTTTAACCCCAATGATTGTATCGTCCGTAATTTCCATTACTTTATCCACTAACAAAAATGGATAACGGTGCGGCAACATTTTTTCAATTGCAACGGTATCGTATAAAGGCTCCTTTTCCAAATTAAATTGTTTTGGTTTGGTGATTGCCTTTTTTGCGTGTTCTTTCAAAATTTTTGCAAACTGAACATTGCCTCCATGACCAGGACGAGCCGCCAGAATATGACCTCTTAATGGTTTTCCAACCAGTGCAAGATCGCCAATAATGTCAAGCAGTTTGTGACGCGCTGGTTCGTTTTCAAAATGGAGTTTGGTATTGTTCAAAGTTCCAATTGTGTTGACCGAAATGGATAGTCTTTCTTTTCCTAAAATTTTGGCTAATCGATCCAATTCTTCATTGCTGATATCGGCGCGTTCTACTAAAACAATTGCATTATCCAAGTCGCCCCCCTTAATCAAGCCATTGGTGGCTAGATATTCGAGTTCTTTCAAAAAGCAAAATGTTCTGCACGGTGCAATTTCTTTTTCGAAGTCACCAATTTTAAACATACTTGCGTGTTGCGTTCCAAGTACAGGTGAATTATAATCCACCATAACGGTTACACGGTATTCTTTATCAGGTATAGCTAAAAATTCAGTTCCTTTTTCAGGATCTTCCCACTTGATGTTTTCATCGAGTTCTAAGTATTCGCGCTCTGCATCTTGTTCAACCAAACCAACTTTGCGAATAGCATTTACAAATATTTGGGCGCTGCCATCCATGATTGGGACTTCGGGTGCATCCAATTGAATCAGTGCATTGTCAATTTGCATAGCATAGAGTGCTGCAAGCACGTGCTCGGTGGTATAAACTTTTGCACCTTTTTCTTCTAGGGTGGTTCCGCGTGCTGTTGAAACTACATTGTCCGGATCTGCTTTAATAACAGGTTTTGATTCAAGATCAACACGCTGAAATTTATAGCCATGCTTTGCGGGTGCAGGACAGATTGTTAGATTCACTAACTCACCGGTGTGGAGTCCAACTCCCGATAATTTAATCTCGCCTGCAAGGGTTTTTTGCTTTTCAGCCATTGATATTAAGGTTTGCTTTTTAATTTTTTTACTTCTTCTTCCAATTCACGAAGTCTGTCTAAAATCTGTGGAAGTCTTCTGAATCCCATGTATGACTTCTTATAGTCTTCAGCATCATACGCCGGCGATCCTAAAATAGTTGTGCCTTCTTTGGTAATTGTCTTTGGTACTCCGGCCTGTGCTCCAATCATCGTGCCATCTGCCAATGAGATGTGTCCAACAATTCCTACTTGTCCGCCAACCATCATGTTTTTTCCAAGTTTGGTTGAGCCTGCTATTCCGCCTTGAGCCGCCATGACAGTGTTTTCACCTACCACAACATTATGTCCAATTTGAACCAGATTATCCAGTTTGACACCTTTTTTGATAATGGTTGAGCCTAAAGTTGCTCTGTCAATACAGGTATTTGCACCAACTTCAACATGATCTTCTAAAATCACGTTGCCAATTTGTGGCACTTTTTGGTAGTTATTTTCTGAATTGGGAGCAAAGCCAAATCCATCTGCTCCAATTACAGAGCCTGAGTGAATCGTACAATGTTGCCCAATTTTACAATCTCTGTAAACACTAACGTTTGCAAATAATTTGCTATTGTTTCCTATTTTGACATGATCACCCACAAACGTATTTGGGTAGATATGGACGCCATCTCCAATTTCAGCGTGATCACTGATGTAGGCAAATGCGCCGATATAAACATCTTTGCCAATTTTTGCAGTTGGTGAGATGAATGATTTTTCTTCAATCTGTGGTTGCTTGGCCAATGCTTGATCATACATACCTAGCAATTTGGCAAAACAGGAATATGCTTCTTCAACTTTGATCAAAGTGGTAGAGTCTGCAAGGGGCTTTTGTGGTTCAAAAGACTTATTGACGATCACAATGGAAGCCTTCGTTGAATAAATGAAATCTTCGTATTTTGGATTTGCCAAAAATGACAAAGTACCTGCAACTCCTTCTTCAATCTTAGACAAGCCACTGACCTTAACGTCGGGATTACCCACAATCTGACCGTCCAGAAGACCTGCTATTTGCTGCGCTGAAAATTCCATTTCTCAAAATTAATATAAAAAAGCACCATGCTTATGGTAGATGACGAAGTTTTCAACAAAGCGTTTGATGAAAACGCCAATTTTTGTTAACACTCAGGAAATCCTGGCGTAGCAAAAACAGAATTTTTCGACGGGTTTTGTGAGTGCTAAAATGTTGAGGTTGTCCGATGCCTGCGCAATATCCTGCGTTGCGCCGTTTTTGGAAAGAATCAGAATTTGTTTGTCTTTTTCGTCGTATGCGCTGTTGATCAGTTTTTCAGTGATTGCAAAATAACTTAAGTCTCTTTCATCAATTCCAAGCTTTTTGACGATGAGTTCTTTCTGCACTTTTACTTTTTCAGGATCAAAATCACGTTGGGAAATTTCAGTTTTGAAAAGATTGCGCGATAAAATCATTCGGCAAAGTGTCGATAAGATCAAATCATCACTAGTCTGCCAAACTTTGACCGAGGTAATTACATCGTTGTCATCAATGAGTGCAAAATTCTCCAACCAGTTATTTCCCGCTTTGAAATCTGCCAGCGTTGCGTCGTGTTGCAGAAATACTTTCAGGCTTGGACTGGCAAACAAATCAGTACCTTTTGAATAAAGTTCTTTTGCACGTCTCAAAATACTGGTGAGCATATATTCAGATGCAACGACTGTTTTGTGCATATACACTTGCCAGTACATGATTCGGCGAGCGCCAATAAAATTTTCAATGCTGTAAATTCCTTTTTCTTCTACAACCAGATTGCCATCAACAACATCGAGCATCGTGATGATTCGTTCACTGCCAATAACACCTTCTTCAACTCCGGTGAAATAACTGTCTCGCTGCAAATAGTCTAATCGATCCATATCTAACTGACCAGACACCATTTGGTGAAGAAATGGTTTTGAATATTTGTTGTTGAAGATGTCAATTGCCAATGTCAATTTACCGTCAAACTGACGGTTGAGTTCTTCCATAAAAAGGAGTGAAACTTCTTCGTGATGAACTTTGTTGAGTAACGAATGTTCAAGCGTGTGAGAGAAGGGCCCGTGACCAATATCGTGCAGCAAAATTGCAGCTATGGCTCCCAAACGTTCTTCATTAGAGATCTCCACATTTTTTTTTCGCAATACATCAATCGCCTTAACCATTAGATGCATGGCTCCAAGTGCGTGATGAAAGCGAGTATGATTTGCACCCGGGTAAACAAGATGCGATAAGCCCAACTGCTTGATGCGGCGCAAACGCTGAAAGTAAGGGTGTTCTATCAAATCATAAATAAGCTCGTCCGGAATTGTAATAAAGCCGTGTACGGGATCGTTAATGATCTTTCTTTTGTTATGTGGTGCTTTACTCACGTGCAATTGACTAAATTTAACAGATCAAAACTAATTAAAAAACAACAGATGGAAGCAAGAATTTTATGGGCTGACGACGAAATCGACCTCTTAAAACCACATATTTTATTCTTAGAAGCGAAAGGATATAAAATTGACACCGCCAATAATGGTTCCGATGCTGTTGATATGAGTGCTGAAACGCACTACGATATTATTTTTCTGGATGAAAATATGCCAGGACTTACAGGATTGGAAACGCTAGCGCGCATCAAAGAAAAAAAACCAAATGTGCCCGTCATCATGATCACTAAAAGTGAAGAAGAGCATATCATGGAAGAAGCCATTGGTGGGCAGATTTCAGATTATCTGATTAAACCGGTAAATCCAAATCAGATTTTATTGTCGCTCAAAAAAAATCTCAAAACAAAAAATCTCGTGAGTCAAAAAACGACCAGTGATTATCAGGCCGAATTCAGACAACTGGGAATGCGCATCAACGACAGACCTGATGCCGTTGAGTGGACTGAGATTTATGAAAAATTAGTTTCGTGGGAATTGAAACTGGAGCAGTCTGGTGATGAAGGCATGAAAGAAATTTTGAACATGCAGAAAAAAGATGCCAATGCGCAATTCTGTAAATTCATTGATAAAAATTACCGCGATTGGTTGAATGGTGATGAAGATGCACCATTGATGACGCATCAATTATTATTGCAAAAAGTTTTTCCGTTTGTTGGAAAAGAACCGGTGTTTTTAATTGTGATTGACAACCTGCGTTTTGATCAGTGGAAAGTTTTACAACCTCTCGTTTCAGAATATTTCAACATAGAAAAAGAAGAAATGTTTTATTCCATTCTTCCAACCGCAACGCATTATGCGCGCAATGCCCTCTTTGCAGGAATGATGCCACTTCAAATCTCCAAAAAATTTCCAAATCTCTGGTCAAATGAAAATGATGAGGGTGGAAAAAATATGCACGAGGCTGAATTTTTAGAAGCCAATTTAAAGCGCAATAATAAAAACGTAAAAACGTCTTACAACAAAGTCATCAAACTTGATTTTGCAAAACGACTGGTAGATAAATTCAATGATCTTTTGACAAATGATTTGAATGTGATCGTTTACAATTTTGTGGACATGCTTTCACATGCGCGCACTGAAATGGATGTGATAAAAGAGTTGGCTGATGATGAACCTGCCTACAGATCGTTGACAGCATCGTGGTTTAATCACTCACCTTTGAAAGAAATTCTGCGAAAAATTGCTGAGAAAAAAATTAGAACTTTTATTACAACTGATCACGGAACTATTCGTGTAGACAATCCGGTTAAGGTTGTTGGGGATAAAGCAACCAATACCAATTTGCGTTACAAGGTTGGAAAAAATCTGGATTACAATGCCAAAGAAGTTTTGGTTTCAACCAATCCTGAAGACATCATGTTGCCAAAAGAAAACGTGAGTTCATCTTTTATTTTTGCAAAGGAGAATGACTTTTTTGCCTACCCAAATAATTACAATCACTACGTCAATTATTACAACGATACCTTTCAGCACGGCGGTATTTCGCTTGAAGAAATGATTATTCCATTTATTGAACTCAAAGGAAAATAAGAACATGTTGCAGTTTAATTATCGCATGGATTCAATTGCGCAGATTAAAGATGCTGCGCAAGAATTTTTGCGTTTTTTAGAAAATCAACCGGTAAAATTTGTTGCCTTTAACGGCTTAATGGGTGCGGGTAAAACAACTTTCATTAATTCGCTTTTAGAGGAAATGAAAATTGATGGGCTTGGATCTTCACCAACGTTTGCCATTGTGAATGAATATTTTTCAAATCAATACGGCACCATTTTTCATTGTGATTTTTATCGGCTCAAATCAGAAGATGAAGCCTATGATATAGGCGCAGAGGAGCTGGTTTCAGGCAATGATTGGGTCTTTGCTGAATGGCCTGAAAAACTGGGTAACCTTTTGCCCGAAAAAATCGTAAACGTCAAGATCACAGATCAAAATGGGTGTAGAATAATAGAAGCGAACGTATGATAACTGATCCTGAAGCACTGAAATCATTGATGAAAGAAGGTAGCTTGTTGCCGCAAGAAGAAATGCTGGCAATTGGCCGTAAAAAAGGAAAACTGGTAATTGGAATTCCGCGTGAAACAACCTATCAGGAAAATCGCGTAGCGCTTTCACCGGATGCTGTGCAGTTTTTATCCAGCAACGGTCACCGCATTTTAGTGGAGTCAAAAGCAGGTGAAAGTTCACGTTTTACTGATAATGATTATTCTGAAGCAGGCGCTGAAATAGCGTATGACAAATCTGAAGTTTTTAAAGCAACCATTATTATCAAAGTTGCTCCACCTTCTGATGAAGAAATAGAAATGATGCCCGGTAATCAAACTTTGATTTCGGCATTACAACTCACGCTGCAACCAAAGAAAACATTGGTGGCTTTGATGCAGAAAAAAATTACTGCCGTTGCCTGGGATTATATTCAGGATGAACATCAAATTTTCCCGGTCGTACGCGCCATGGGTGAAATTGCAGGAAATACATCCATCTTAATTGCAGCAGAATTACTTTCTAATTATAAAACCGGAAAAGGAATTATGATGGGTGGTGTTGCCGGTGTGCAACCAACTGAAGTAGTAATTTTAGGAGCAGGAACAGTAGGTGAGTACGCTTGTCGCACTGCCATGGGTTTAGGTGCATCTGTAAAAGTATTTGACAATTCCATTTCAAAATTACGCCGTCTTCAAAATGATATCGGGCAACGAATTTTTACGTCTGTCATTCAACCCAAATTATTAGAAAAAGCAATCATGCGTGCTGATGTTGTCATTGGTGCAGTGCGTGCTCCATTTGGCCGCACACCGTGTATCGTAACTGAAGGCATGGTGAAAGGCATGAAGGCTGGTTCAGTTATCGTGGATGTAAGTATTGATCAAGGCGGATGTTTTGAAACATCACGCGTAACCAATCATACCAAACCAACTTTTGTGGAGCATGATGTTATTCATTATTGTGTTCCAAATGTAGCTTCAAGAGTTTCCAGAACAGCATCAATCGCGCTGAGTAATATTTTCTCGCCAATTCTTTTAGAAATGGGTGAAATGGGAGGTACCAAAGAAATGATCAAAAGAGATCCCGGTTTCCGTGCAGGTGTTTATATCTATAAAGGCAAACTCACCAGTGAAATTTTAGGAAAAGTATTTGATCTTCCGTTTAAGAATATTGAATTGCTTTTAGCCGCTTTATAATCAGGCTTCCCGGGCGCGCCCTTCATTTTCTACAAAGACTTAATATGTTTTAGACCTATGTCTAAAATCAGATTTAGTCATTGTAAATGCCGATGCATAAGATGTTTAATCCAATTGAAATGAAATGTAGATTGGATTAGTACATATTAGCAATCGGTATTAGTCAACTTTGTTTTTCCGTTTCGTTTTTTACAAACTAATGGGCTCATTCCAATCGCCATCATTTTGTAAAACTCAATGTCAAAACATACGTCTCCTGCTCATTGCAGTCGCTGGCAGAAAATCTTTTTACCAACCAAACAAAGGCAAATCTTTCATCAAAGTCTGAACTGATTTTTTAACCTCATTCAACGTTGAATCAGTTTCTTTATTCATTAATGCTTTATCAATAAGCTCAACAATTTGTGCTATGTCATTTTCTTTGATTCCACGTGTTGTAATAGCAGCCGTTCCAACTCTGAAACAAGATGTGACAAAAGGTGATTTATCATCAAACGGCACCATGTTTTTATTCACCGTGATATCAGCTTTCACCAAAGTGTTTTCAGCTTCTTTTCCGGTAATATTTTTTGAACGCAAATCAATCAGCATACAATGATTATCTGTTCCGCCTGAAACTACACCGTAGCCACGTTTCATAAATTCAGCAGCCATTATGCGAGCATTGGCTTGTACTTGTTTATTATAAACTAAAAACGATGGATCAAGCGCTTCACCAAATGCCACGGCTTTAGCACCAATCACGTGTTCCAGTGGTCCGCCTTGCGTGCCTGGGAAAACCGCACCATCCAATAAAGCTGACATCATTTTAATTTCTCCTTTAGGTGTTTTAAGTCCCCACGGATTTTCAAAATCGTTACGCATCATAATCACACCGCCGCGTGGTCCGCGTAATGTTTTATGCGTTGTTGTTGTCACAATGTGGCAATAATCAAAAGGGTCATTCAAAATTTTAGTAGCAATCAATCCTGCCGGATGTGAAATATCTGCAAGAATAATTGCGTTCACTGAATCAGCAATTTTGCGAATGCGTGCATAGTCCCAATCTCTTGAATAGGCAGATGCTCCACAAATAATCATTTTAGGTTTTTCTTGCAATGCAATTTTTTCCATCGCATCATAATCAACCAAACCAGTTTCTTTGCTCACTCCGTAGAATGAAGTTTTATAAAGTTTACCTGAAAAATTTACCGGTGAACCGTGCGTTAAATGACCACCGTGCGATAAATCAAATCCCAGAATTTTGTCTCCTGGGTTTAAACATGCAAGCATAACGGCCGCATTGGCTTGCGAACCTGAATGCGGCTGAACATTTGCCCAAGTAGCGCCAAATATTTTTTTAATCTTTCTATTGCTAAATCTTCTATCAAATCCACCACTTCGCAACCACCGTAATAACGTTTGTGAGGTAAGCCCTCTGCGTATTTGTTGGTAAGAATAGATCCCATTGCATCCAACACTTGCTGACTCACAAAATTTTCAGAAGCGATTAGTTCAATGCCATGCAATTGGCGTTCTTTTTCTTTTTGAATCAAATCGAAAATAGCAGTGTCTTTGGTCATGAGCAGAAATTTTGCTCAAAATTAGCAGTTACTCAGACTTGGGAGCAGATAGTCCCGGCAAAAATTTGAACAAGATGTAAAGAATCATCAGCGGCATGAATGATTGTGCAATACCCATAAGGGTTCTGATCACACCATAAAGATTATCAGAAAGACCAAATACAAAACTTAAAAAATACAATCCAAGCGCAGCAGACACGATGAGCAGGTATACAACGAATGTTATTTTATTATACGTCTTGTTCTGAAATTGAATTCTAATGACAAGATAGGTCAGCAGAAAAAACGCTGCAGAAAAAACAAAAGTCAACACCCATTTCAAGTTATTTATTTCTGCAGGAGTCCAGTTCAGCAAAAAATAGAACTCATCCAAAGCCTGATTTGGTCTGCCGTTGGTGAGTGTTAAAAAAATCCAGTTAATATTCATGAAAAAGTAATCCCTCACAAATCCAAGGAGTACAATTAATATCGCCAGTATGAGAACTTTAATTTTTACTGACACGGCCATACTTTTTAGCCCACCACCACCACAAAAAGAATATAATTGCATAAACAAAAATGGTGAAGGTATAGTTGTGATTGAAATCAAGTGACGACGGATATTTTTCGTAGATCAGTAACAGTGAACAAACACGTATAATATTTGCAGTATGGATAAAGAGCAAACCAACCGGAATAAACCAAGCTTTCGTTTTCCAGTTTCCAGGAAAAGCAATTACAAAAATTGAAAAAATTGAAAACAATTTAAAGCCATTGCATTCATCACCCACCCAAACACCTGTGTTAGTGGTATGATCAAGCATAAGAATTACGTGATCACTTTCAATTTCAATCATGGTTACAAAACCAAATAGATCGAGTACTTGTTGTGATAGATAGACAATACTGTAGTCGAGGTAATAATCCCAATCGGTATAAACTTTTATAAAGAAATAGTAGAGTAGAAGCCAAAGAAAATAGAGTGAAGCTCCGATTGCTAAAAATCGAACAACGGGATGCTTCAAAGATTGCATCATGCCTGCGTGTCAGCTTTGTCTTCTGAACCTTTATAGATTCTTCTAACGCCAATAAATGCACCAGCAGCAAGCAACAATCCTATACCACCGTCAATAGGGATGCATGGAGGTGACCAGCATGGAGGGCCTCCCAGCGGGCGGTGATCCAACAGGAGGTGATCCTCCCGGAGGTCCGCCTGCTGTTGGCCCTGGCATGGCATGAGACATTGCCGTCGTCAGACAAATAATAGCTATAATTAGTAGTTTTTTCAAGTTCAGTTTCATTTCAAATTAACTCTTTCAAGTCCACTAAAGTACTACTTTTTTGGTCACTATTTTATCTCCAGTTGTAATTATCAGAATATGAACACCTTTCAATTCTGCTGGAACAGTAATGATATTGCTTCCGTCTACAAAACGAAGTGCAGTTGAATAAATCTCAGTCTGCCCCAGGACATTTACTAATTTTACTTGAGAGTCTTCATTCAGGTTTTCTGCTACCTCTACGTTGAATGAGTTACCCATTTGTGTGATTGTCATGTGGGACTCTTCGTCAAGAGAAGATTCATTCATAGTCAAAGACTGAATAGTTGATTCTTCAGAGGTTTCTTCGTTGGTAAGAATCAAGGTGAATCTGTGTCCTTCAAAGGTCTCACTGAAAAATGTATAGGCCAGTTCTGTCTTTAGATCAATGAACTCACCAGTAAGATTATCAAACAAGAGTACTTTTCTATAGTTTGTGAAGTTTTCCAAATTCACAGCTTCAATTGTATGATACCCTGGGTTTAGGATTTTTCGTGTACAAGTCAAATGATTTGTTTCTGAAATCATCTTTGATGTAGTTTTTGCGTATTAGGTCTTCTTGGCTAAAAAAAGCAAATGAAGGGCCCTTTTCAAGACCAGTAGATAAGTGTCTGATGTCTAAGATTGTATCAATTCCATCGGTTGATGCAATATTTTCGACAAGACCAATTGTACATGAATAAGTTGAAGTTGTTTTCTATAAGTCTGAAATGTGCGGATAGATCAACTGCTTCATTACGAACAAATGTTGCTGTATTCGCTGTTTTGTCAGCTTGCTTATATGTTATAGATCCAAAATCATAGGTCCAATAACCTTGCCCAGCGCGATTATGCCGCCTGCAAGTTCGTTGAACTTGATGTATTAGATACCCCATCACACCACCCATGTTTCCGCTACCCGTATCGTATATATAATAGTAATTGCCAACGTGGCTTTTGGTGAGTGAAGACCAAGTTACTGGTGATACTAGAGCATTTCCTTGCAAATTCCATCCGTGATTGAAATTCACTATATAATCCGATGATCCATGAACAGTCCCTGTAACATCAAGTGTAACACCTGAGAAAACAATGGTGTCATCACCCATATAAACATCGAAGCCCTTTCCATTTGTAAGCGGTTGTAGAATATTAGTGACATCAACATATGCGTTCACGGTCGTTCTTTTTACAGAATAGAAGCACGCACCACCAGTACCGATAGCGCATCCGTCAGGGAATCCAACACCGCTTATGGCAAGATTGTCGTCCCAGTCTAACAAAGTTGCTCCAGTTACAGGAGACGCAACCCAACGCCAATCAGCTATCCAGGTTCAATATATCGTCTCACAGTCACGTTGCCAGTTATTGAAGATCCGCGTTGAAACGGCCGCTATTCTCGCTCCTCCAACTCCTGAAATTGAATTGACAATAAATTGGGTTGGCGCTGCATCCATAATTATATTGCCCAATGTTGGATACAACGTTCCATTAAGCACATAAGTACCATTAGTAAAGGTGACAGAAGATCCACCTGACTTATTAATCTCGATGTCAAATAAATCTACTGTATTGCCACCAGCGTTCACCACCTGATCGAGGTGTTCAATTAAGGTGATTTCCCCCGCAGTGATAATAACAGATCCTAAAATATCTAAATTTCCACCCAGCGTGATTGATTCAGGGTAGTCATGGTTAGAGTTCCACCTGACTCCACAGATAAGTACGCCGCTTCTGCGGCGATATCAACTGTAACGTTTGTTGCAGGATCGATGTAGACTGAGTCATTCGCTGTTGGTACACAAGTACAATCCCATGTAGTAGGGATACTCCAAGGTCCTGAATTGATTGAGTGAATCGTTAAAATTTGTTCAAATCCGCAGAATGAAAAGATGTCGCCATCGTTTAAGTTGGTGTTAAATGTCATAGTCTGAGCGCCTGCATTATAGACTCCTGAGATTACTGTTGCATCTGGAAAAATTGCCGTCTTGTGTCGTGTTGTCGACTAACAATTTGTATGTACTGGATAGACCAAAATTATTTCCTCCAGCTAGATAAAACACTAGATTGGTCGTACCAACTTCACCAGTTTCATCAACCTTCCACGTTCTGGTCCATCTTTGACTGCCTACTTCTGATGCTGGTATATCTGCTGTTGTAAACAAATCCAAATCATCATTCGTGTGTGCAGCTATTAAGTATTCTCCTGATGCCATGGCCGAAGGTGAATTAAGTTCTAGCACTCCTGCACCTTTAGCCGCAGTTTGCGAATTTACGCCGTTGTTACCTAAAGCAATTAGTCCAATATTATGAGTCGCTTGATATGCATACAAGTCAGTCGGAATGGTCATGTTATACTTTGCACCAAGATAATTCTCTATTAGAATGCGCTCTAAATTATTGAGCGCAGAATTATAGATAACTACCTCTGCGATGTATCCGTTTAAGTACATTCTGCCATGTTACATAAGATACATTGCCTAATGTCACTTTATTGTGTCCAGTCGGAACTGTATAAGCTCCTGTAGTTGTGCCCATCAAAACACCTTTGTTACGTTGACTAATACTGGCTGGAGTATGTGGGATGAAGTGAATGAATGAATTCCCCAGGTCAATAAAGGAAGTCATTTTAATTGTGGGAGAATAGTGGGCAGAATTCAAGTTATTATTTGCATTATTGGAGTATGTCAACCATTTTTTATCGCTCGAAGCGTAATTACTGCCAATGATATGCTGCAGAGTCAGTGGTGAGCGTTGGAAAACAATAAAATAAGTCAGGTTTGCAGATTCTAACGCTACTATGCTGCCAGAGTTCAATACATCGTCAAGACCATCGAACTGGGCTGCAGGCAAGCCATTAACTGCTGTTGAATTGATAACAGGACGCTTTGTGCTTTGTATTTGATTGAAGCTATTACCGTTACCGGAAATGTCCGTAAATGTCGCAACTGGAGTTCCATTTGGTAAGTTTAGCGCATTAGCATCAAGCCAAATAACGTTATTCGAGTTGTTTCCAACGCCTGCACCTGTCTGAGCTGAAACAATATTGGACACCAAAAGACATGTCAATGTGACCAAATGCCAAAATTCAAAGGACTTTTTATTTTCATAATTCGAGGAAGTTAAAGTAAAGGTATTTAATAAGTTGCGAATAAAATCTCCGCCTCAAAATACTTCTCCAATTAATCAAATATATAAAACATATTGATTAAGTGTATCCATTCTGCTTGGATTTCTTCCAAAGATTAGCTTTGCTTTGTCCAGAATGCGTTAATTGAAACAAATTAATTGATTCTGCGTAGGCTGTTATGGATAGATACCGTGAAAAGTAGAAGTGAAATGTTAATGCGTTGATTATTATTTGTTTGCAATGGGAGATAAAAAGTCAAAGGGTTTGATTGAGTTGAAGGATCTGGAAGTGATTTGGAAGATCATTGAAGAAACTTCGCCGTCATCATTTTAGTGCCTATTCTCGCTTATGTGTCCGGATACATTTACACCTACCGTCTGACGGACGTTTACGGAGCTAAAGTTCAACTCCTTCTAAAGTCTGATCAAACATACGATTACCAGGATCCCATCTATAACGGATTCGGGGCCTATGGTCTTTACACCGCTGTAAGTCACCAAACCAGGATTCTTCCATCGAAAGATATTATCGGTGAGGTAATCGCCCGCCTGGATATTTCAGTGTCGTACTATGTTGTCGGCCGATTGGAAAGAAAGAGGTTTTTGGAACCTTACCTTTTACTGCAAAAGTAGAGTTGATAAACACCAACTTGTATGAGCGGCCTGTTCAGATAAAAATTATAGATGAAAAGTCATACGAAGTCTCATACGAACTGCCTGAAGGCGAAAAGCGCGTAAGGGGATTATTCAATCAGGAATTATTTACTGAGGATTTCATATTATTGCTAACTCCAAGTTACCAATTTAACGACATCAATTTGCAATCTGTTACTTCGCCTGAATATGAAATGGTTTTCCATACCAAGGATAATTTGATTAGTCGTTTTCGCAAAACTTGATCATAACGAATATTGAGTTTACTAGTATTCTTGAAGTGGAGGTCCATGATAATTTGAACGTACGGGCCAAAGTTTTTTAGATACACTTTCGGATGTCTTCATTGACTTTTCAAAACGAACCCAGTTGGAGGTGAATCAAAACACGCTGGACAATATTGAGAACAGATTTTAGAGGTGCAGAAAATAATCACCACAATAGAAAATCAATTACTAAGGTATAAAGACGACAATGACATTCTCAATTTAACCAAGGAAGAAGAAGAATATTTTTCAAAGTATGTTGATTACGGGAAACAAAAAATGGAAGTTGATTTGAGTTTAAACTCATTGATTTTGTTGGAGGATTATATTTTAACCTCTCCAGACGAACACATTCTAGCGCCCTCTTTTATATATTAAATGACGAACCTGTTCTCGATAAGCGTGTTTCAGGAAATGTATGAAAAGCAGATCAGTATAGTCGATCTGATTTATAACTATTCGGATGTGCATCCAACGGTTATAAAAGCTAGAGAAGAAATTGGCGCTATGAAAAGGATCTACTCATCTACATTAAGAACCTGAAAATGGTGCTTGAAGAAAAGACGTTGGAACTGGATAAAATGATTGGAACTTATAAAGGTGAAATTCAAGAGATGCCTAGGTCGATTCAAGGTGTTGATAATATTCGAAGGGAGTTGGATGTGAATAATAAAATGTATCTCTTTTTATTGGAAAAAGACAAACACGCTCATTGCACGGGCAGGGATTATTCCACAAGTACAGGTAATTGAAAAACCTTCTAGTTTGGGAGTCGTTGGTCCGGACAAAGCAAGAATAAACAGACTGTTTTTACTATCGGGGATTGTAATCGCCTTCTTCATCGCGTTTATTCGAAGGTTGTTTTTTGAACGTGTGCAAAATGTCAATGAGCTGGCGTCGATCAGCAACATTGATATTATTGGGGATTCCTTTACTTCGAAAATTGAATCTGAGATCGTCATTGATCAATTACCTAAAGCCCAGATTACAGAAAGTTTTAGGACCATTCGTTCCGAAATATTGCTTATTACGGTAAGGAAGGTATTGCAAAAAAAATTGTGATTTCATCTTTTTACCTTCTGAAGGCAAAACCTTTGTTCCCGGAAATTTAGCTCCTATCCTTGCAAAGTCAGACAAAGGAGTACTGCTAGTAGATTTCGACATGCACAAACCAAAAATTCACAAGGCCTTTGGAATTGATAATGAAATTGGGGTTTCAAATTTCTATCTGGAAAAGCAGAACTTGGTGCTGTAATCACTCATGCCGTCTATGATAATTTAGATGTCATCACAACGGGACCAGTTCCTCCAAATCCTTCCGAACTCATCATGCGAAAGCAGGTGTCCGATCTGTTTAATTGGGCTGAAGCAAATTACGATTATATTTTGATTGATACGCCACCCTTTGGTTTGTTAAATGATGCAATCGTGATGTTGAGAAGGCTGATTTATTTATTGTGGTAATGAATACGAAATTTGCAAATCGACGTGGTGGCCGAGGTAAAAAATTCTTGGCAAATATCCTGATGTCAGTAAAGCACTTGTTTTGAATGGTGTGCGGGAAAGTAAATTAAAGTACTACTACACCAAATATTCGTACAAGTACAGGTATAATTATGGTTATGGCTACGGCTCTGCTTATGGACAAGGTTATTTGGATGAAGAACAAAAATAGGCGTAGTACATCGTTGAGGAAAAAGGTTTATGGCAGAATCATCTGAAGAATGGGATTATATTATTGAGCCCGAGTCATCTCGAAGATTTTACAATTTGACTGAATTGTTTAAGTATTGGGATTTGATAAGACTCTTTGTAAAAAGAGATTTCATTTCGCTCTATAAACAAACTATTTTAGGCCCCATTTGGGTGGTGCTTCAACCTGTGCTTACAACTGTAGTTTTTACGATTGTCTTTGGCAAAATTGCGCAGATAGAAACCGGGGTGCCTTCGGTTCTGTTCTATTTATTAGGTATTGCGGTCTGGACTTACTACGCCGACTGTGTCACCAAAACGTCTGAAACATTTATTCAAAATCAGAATATTTTCGGCAAGGTCTATTTTCCAAGAATGGTTGTTCCAATTTCAATTGTACTGACGAATCTGATTAAATTTTCAATCCAGTTTTTGTTATTTATCGCCGTCTATTCTTGGTTCATTATCTTCGTTCCAAATGCGGTTAATTTTCATATTTCGCCTTATATTTTATTATTCCCTTTTCTCATTCTCGCACTGGCGCTTTTGGGATTAGGTACCGGTTTAATAATTGCTTCTTTAACGACGAGGTATCGAGATCTGCGGTTTTTGATCCAGTTTGGCGTTCAACTCGGAATGTATATCACTCCAGTCGTTTATCCCTTAAACAAGGTAAGTTTGGATTATCAGTGGATTTTAATGTTGAATCCGATGGCAGGAATTTTGGAGAGTTTTAAGATCGCCATGTTTGGATCTGATTTTGCCGTATTTAATTGGGGATTCTTTAGCTATTCTATGGTTTTTTCGATGGTGATTCTTTTGATTGGTGCTTCCCTTTTTAATAAAGTGGAAAGAAATTTTATGGATTCAATTTAGACGGTGATGACAAAAGTTCTGAAAATAGAAGATGTTTCGAAGCAGTACCGTTTAGGTGAAGTAGGCACAGGTACTATATCGCATGATCTAAATAGGTTTTGGCATAAAATCAGAGGTAAGGAAGATCCCTATTTGGAATTAACACAAACTAATGATCGTGAGGTTTCGGATAATTCAAAATTTGTCTGGGCCTTGAAAAATATTTCCTTTGAATTGAATCAAGGTGATGTTTTAGGAATAATTGGGAAAAATGGGGCTGGTAAATCTACCCTGTTGAAAATCTTATCACGCATCACCACGCCAACAAAAGGTCGTATTTCTATAAAGGTCGAATGTCTTCTTTGTTGGAAGTAGGTACTGGTTTTCATCCAGAGCTGACAGGACGGGAAAATATTTTTCTGAATGGGGCAATTTTGGGAATGACTAAAAAGGAAGTCTCTTCTAAACTGGAAGAAATTGTAGATTTTTCAGGATGCGCCAGGTATATCGATACCCCAGTCAAGAGGTATTCAAGCGGTATGGTTGTTCGACTCGGATTTGCGGTGGCTGCTCACCTTGAATCCGAAATCCTTGTTGTTGATGAGGTACTTGCCGTAGGGGACCAAGAGTTTCAGAGTAAATGCATTGGTAAAATGAAGGACATTTCTAAAGGTGGTCGAACGGTTTTATTTGTAAGTCACAATATCAGTTCTATTAGAAGTTTATGCTCGAAGGGATTACTTGTGGAAAACGGTTGCTCCACATTTTTTGGAGAGGCTGCGAGTGCTATTGAAAAGTATTTAAAAACAGAAATTTCTCAGCAAACCAGTAGAGTTGACAGAAGTAAAATAACAGAAAGAATTGGAAATGGTATTATACGAATTGAGACCATGAGATTTTTGTTAATCAGCACCTAGCAAATATCTCAATGATAGGTGATGATGTTACGATACGATTAAAAACTAGTAAGTAGAAACTTGGTTCGTTTTAAGATGGCTATCCATATCTTTAATTTTGCAGAAAATCGTTGTTTCAAATATTGAAAACGTAGACTCTCAATTTAATGTAGAACCATTTATTGGAGAAAGAACTATCGAAGTAACGTTTAGTGACTTGAGGTTTTATCCTGATCAGTATCAACTCGGGTTTTGGATTGGTGATAAAACATCTGAGGAGACTTATGACTATGCCAAAAATTGTATCAACTTAATAGTAACAGATGGATCTGCATTGGTTAAAAGAAATTTGCCTAAAAATAGTGGAGTGATTTTTCTAACACCAAATTGGCAAATATTGTAGTCGCTATTTATAACTATTGGAACGATGGGTATGTGGTCAAAAATAACTGGAATATTTAATTCTAAAGGACAAGGTGCTTCTGAAGTCTTGTCGACTAAGTATGCTGGGTACGATCTTTTCTATAACAAAAGGACTTCAATAGTCGAGCGTTTCCAGAAGACTGGTGAATATGAGCAAAGGACTGTAGATGCAATCCAAAGTTGCATTGATTCGCGTAATGCACAGTCATTTGTTGACATTGGCGCTAATGTAGGCTTAATTTCACTGGCAATTTTGACTAAGAATCCGAACATAAAAATCTTTGCTTTGAACCAGGCCCACACCAATATGAATTGTTCCGTAAATCAATTGAGTATAATCACTTACAGAAGAACATCGAACTAAGTGGAGTAGCTTTAAATGAAACAAATGGTGAAGCTTATTTTCATATCCACAACACCCAGGATGCTTCTGGTGACGGATTTCTTGATACGGGTAGAGCCGGCAAGTCAAAGAAGATTAAGTTAAAACACAAAAGTTAGATGATTGGTGGCGATTAAATGCAAATCCAAAAATAGACTTTATTAAATGCGATACAGAAGGAGCGGAGCTTTTTGTGCTAAGAGGTGCCGATGATCTTGTGAGACATTGTAAGCCATTATACTGCTGGAAATATTTACCAACTTGCAGAAATATCCTTATAGCGCGCTAGATATCTATGATTGGCTTGGCGAAAGAAAATATTGCATTTTTACATTAACAGGGTTAATTGTGAAAAGGGACGAATTATCTGAATTGTGTAAAACCGAATCAGAATTTATTGCAAAACCAATTTTATGATCAATAAAATCAAGAATTATTTTTTAAGACGAAAGTTTAGCCAGGAATATCAGGTCCTTGATTTAGTCCAAGCCAAATTCAAAAATTTGCAAACAATACTTGAAGCAGGTGGTCATAATGGTAAGTTCTCTAAGAATAAACAGTTGTTGGCCGCAAGCTTTCACTTTATGTTTTCGAGCCTGAGCCTGAACTTTATGCGGCTCTTGAAAAAAAAACAAAGGGAATTGCTAACATTTACCCATTTCAATTTGCGCTTTCTGATAAAGAAGGTTTTGTTGAGTTTCATAGAAGTTCGGGTAAATCAGACGGATCAAGTTCGCTGCTAAAACCGAAGGAGCATTTAGTCGCACATCCAGAAGTTTACTTTGAAGAAAGTTTTAAAGTCAAAGCGGTTAATTTGGACGCATGGACATTAGAGAAAGGTATTGACAAGATTGATTTTATGTGGCTAGATATGCAAGGACATGAACTCAGTGTTTTGAAAGGCAGCCCTTCCATTTTGGCGAAGACAACGGTAATTTATTCGGAGGTTAGTTTGATAGAAACATACGAGGGAGTTGAGCTTTACCCAGAATTTAGATCATTTATGAAGTCAATAGGTTTTGAGGTTTTCATCGAGTATTTGACATGGAAGGATATGGGTAACGTACTTTTTATCCGCAAGGAGTTTATCTAAAATGAGGCAAATGATTAAGGTAAAGGTTTGCCGAAATTATAAATATCCACCGATCGAGAAACAATCACCTCTTCTCGATGGTGTTTGGAATAACATTCAGCTGTCAGAACAATTTGAAGGTGTAGTTGATTTTTGTGTTATTCTAAACCACCCGACGAACGATGTTCGGTTAAGGTAAATCAAGGAGGGACTTGGTTGTTTTGCAGGAACCACCTGATCCAAAAAATGTTTATTTTAAAAATTATTTCAAATTTGCGGATCAAATATATTCTGGTTTTGGTAATTCTATTCAAAATGGAATCAAGGAAACTATTTCACTTCCTTGGCATATTAATAAGACTTAACAAGAACTCAAAGAATTGGATATTAATGCGCTTATTAAGGATCGTGATGTGTCTTGGATTACGAGCAACAATAATATGTTTTCCGGACATGAAGTGCGATTAAGTTTTATTGAATTTTTAAGGTTAGAAAAGTTTGAATTCGATCTTTACGGAAGAGGATTTAATCCAATAGATGATAAATTTCAAGGGCTTAAAAATTATAAGTATTCGATTGCTGCTGAAAATTATTCGGCTGACGATTATTGGACGGAAAAAATTCAGGATTGTTTTTTGAGTTGGTGCATGCCCATTTATTATGGTTGTACAAATTTGGAAAAATATTTTCCCAAAGAATCTTATATCCAGGTGGACCTCAATGATAGAAAGGGATCCCTTCAAATAATAAAAGAAGCGATTAAGAACGATCTTTGGTCAAAAAAATAAAGACGCAATTGCTGAATCAAG
>JADJEU010000004.1 GCA_016709005.1 Crocinitomicaceae bacterium
TTTAAATATTCACGTAGTTGTAACTGAAACACCATGGTCAAACATGTTTGCTTACAACATGTTCCTTCGTCCGACGGATGAAGAGTTGCAATCATTTGTTCCGGAATGGCATATTGTATGCGCTCCTGGATTTATGGCTGATCCTGCAACAGACGGAACACGTCAACATAATTTTGCAGTGATCAACTTCACCAAAAAAATGATTTTAATTGGTGGAACAGGTTATACCGGTGAGATTAAAAAAGGTGTATTACTAACACGGATTTATATCTTGCCTCACGAAAAATGTGCTTTCAATGCACTGCTCTGCTAACGTTGGTAAAGATGGTGATACGGCAGGTTTCTTTGGTCTTTCAGGAACTGGAAAAACAACTTTATCATCTGATCCAAACCGTCGTTTGATTGGTGATGATGAACACGGCTGGTCACCAGAAGGTGTATTCAATTTTGAAGGCGGATGTTATGCCAAAACAATTGATTTGACGCACGAAAAAGAACCACAAATTTTTGAAGCTATAAAATTTGGTGCGATCTTGGAAAACATTGGGTTTGTAAATGCAACTTCTACTCCAGATTATACCGATAATTCAATTACTGAAAATACACGTGTATCGTATCCGATTCACCATATCGACAATATCATGGTTCCTTCTATGGGGTGGTGTTCCAAAAAATATTTTTCTTCCTTACAGCAGGTCCGACCGGAATTTTACCTCCGATTTCTAAGTTAGCTGCTGGTCAGGCCATGTACAATATTTATTTCTGGTTATACCGCTAAAGTTGCCGGAACAGAGATGGGCGTTACTGAACCACAAATTACTTTCTCTGCTTGTTTTGGTCAGGCTTTCTTACCGCTGCATCCAACTAAATATGCTGAGATGCTTGGTAAAAAAATGAAAGAAAGTAACGTGAATGTATGGCTGGTTAATACTGGCTGGTCAGGCGGAGCATTTGGTGTTGGTGAGCGTATCAAATTAAAATTCACACGTGCAATGATTACAGCAGCACTTGAAGGAAAATTAGATAAAGTTTCTTATGCTACACACGATGTGTTTGGATTGTCTATGCCAACAGAGTGTGAAAACGTTCCTCTTTGAGATGTTGAATCCACGCAACACATGGGCTGATAAAGCTGCTTACGATGAAAAAGCAAATAAACTGGCTCATGCTTTCAATAAAAACTTTGAACAGTTTGCAAGTGCTGCCAATGCTGAAATTTTAGACGCAGCTCCAAAAGCAAAAACAACAGCTTAGCATATTTCTGATTAATACAAAAGAGAAAGAGCCGGACAGTGATGTTTCGGCTTTTTAGGGTCTGTAAATCTTTCACAATGTTCCCCTCCTCATAAAGTCGTTTTAGCTCAGTCCTCTCATAAATTAAGTGAAAGCTGAAATCAAAATCACCTTGTGGCAAATCTTCTAATTCAGGAATTGCTTCTTCAAATCTGAACGCAGAATTCACGCAGAATATTTTTTCACCGGCAACGCTATCGACCAGCATTGGAAAGTAAACTTTATTTTCTTCGAAGATGTAAATGTCATTTTTTTGAGGGGCATCCATATAGACAGCGTCATTGGTGCAGGCACAAATCAACAAACAACTCAACATTAATAATCCTATTCTCATCTGTTATTAAAAAAAATCCCTGTGAAGATAAGACCTCACAGGGATTGAATCAACATTATCAATAGTTTATAGTTTCACAAAGCGTGAGGTATACTGCTCCCCTTTTTCAGTGGTGATCGTCACGAAATAAGTTCCGTCAGCCAGGTGATCAACTCCAACTTTTGTTGAGCCGGTAGTGGTAAAAATCAGTTCACTGATGTGTTGTAAATGGCGACATTGGTAACATCTGAAGGGAGAGTGATTATATTCAAAACATCTGCAACTGGATTTGGATAAAGTCCGATCGGATTATTTTCGAAATCGTACAATCCAGCTGAGCTAACGTTAAAGCATGCAGAAGTATCTACACAACCATCGCACTAACGCCAATCACTGCATAATCTCCATTTGTCATGGCTACATAAGTTGCGGTTGCACTACCCACCGACGCAAACGTTGCGCAATTAATCCATTGATAAGAAACCGTTGTACCGGATGCATCCAGAGTCACTCCGTCTACTGATACCACTGTCATCACTGGAGCATCATTGATAATCAAATCAAGTGTTGCTGTGGAGTCATCCCGCCATATTTATCAGGATTTGATCCATATGTTCCACTTGTTGTATAAGTGTTTCCATCCGTCCATGTATAGCTTATACATTCCGTGATATTCGTCAATGAGTTGTCGAATTATTGATGGTCAGATCAATGGTAATGGTGCTATCACAAACCTGCAACATTATCAATCACGTCTATATATGTTCCAGCTACAGAATAAGTGTTACTTCCGCTTGGCACGATATAATCGTCACAAGCTGAAACCGAAATGTTTGAGCTTGCAGGAACACAACTCGTGTTTGAGTAGACAGAGATATCATCTACCAAAAATCCATCATTACCTCCGGCGAAATAATAATTATCATATTGTTGCCAACGAATAATATAAGTTGCACTAAAATTCAATCCATGAACAGTATTGATGCTGTCCAAACTCATGTTGAATTGATAGAATTGGAGATCCGTATAAGAAGCACCGTTCAGGTCTAATACTTTTGTGTAAGATGTTCCGCCATCATCTGAAATATACAATCCATCTTCCGGTTCGGTTTCCTCATTCCACTCAGACCACCAAAAGTTTAAGCGATAGTCACTTTGACCTGCCATGTCCAGATGAAGGTTAGCGGTGTTCAGATTATAAGTTCCCTCCGGGAGTAGCGTTGTGCATTCCCATAAAATAAGTTCCGGTATGAGAATATGCTGTTTGAGATGACCAAACCAGCACGCCGGTAGTAAAAATGGCAACTTCACCCGTTGTTTGCGAATTTGTTTCAGTCCAGGAAGCGTCAAATGCACCTGTTTCAAATCCAGTTGAATATGGAACAGATGAGTAAACCTGAGCACTTGCTGAAGCAGTGAAAATAATTCCGAAAAATATCAGAAAGACACGAAAGTAATTTTGTTTCATAGGTATGATTTTTTAAGAAATTTACAAATAAAATTGTCTCAGGACAAGTATTTGATAGAATTGTGAAACAAATGGCAGTGACTACTCTATTGAAATTCAATCGTGATTTAAAAGCAACGCGATCCGAAATGTCTTTCACAAGATCAACAGCTCAAACACTTTGAGCACAAGATTTATACCCGAATTCCAATAATACAAACATCATCAATTCTGCTCGAGCTTTCCTTTCCAGTTCTCGAAAGCTTCATCAATCTTTTTTTCTGACTTTCCATCGTTTCTTTCGAGATTGAGATCAGTAAGTTTTTCAATTCAGCCGCTTTGAATTTTTTTCCTTTGTCACCACCAAACTGATCTTGATAACCATCTGTGATTAAATAAATCTGATCTCCTTTGTCAAGCTTTTTTTGATGTGTGGTAAATGATTTTGCTGCTTCGTATTTTCCAATGGGTTGTTTGTCTGCCTTAATTTCTTCAATTACAGAAGAGTCTTTTCTTAGAATCCAAAGCGGATTATTTGCTCCAGACCAATACAGAGTGAGAGCGGAGAGTGAGAGCGAGCACAATGAAATATCCATTCCGTCTTTTACTTCATCCTCCGATTTTTCAAATTCAGCAATTACAATCTCTCTTGTTTTATCTAAAATTTTACCAGGCTCTTTCAAACCAAATTCTCTCACAGAACGATTCAAGGCATTGTTACAAATCACGCTCACCATAGCGCCAGGAACACCATGTCCAGTGCAGTCGCAAGCAGCAATCAATATTTGATCTGAAGATTTTTCAAGCCAATAAAAATCACCCGCGACTATATCTTTTGGTTTGTATAAAATGAAAGAATCTGACAACGATTCCTTAACAACACGGTCAGAAGGTAAAATTGCCGACTGAATTCGTTTTGCATAATTGATTGAATCTTGAATCTCTGAAAACTGCTCGTGAATTTTATCCTCGGCTTCTTTTCGTCTGACAACTTCTTTTTTGAATTTGAAATTCCAGGAAATTAATCCAATTAAGTAAAAGAATAAGCCTGAAACCAGTAAAACATTTTCCTCCTGGCCATTTGAATTTTAAACAAAATTCCGATGGCAAATGACGAAGTGATCCTACAAAATCAATTGAACTTAAAAGCAACGACTCCAAATTTAGTCTTTGAAAGGCAACCAGCGATATGATTTATCTCTTAACTCAAGCGGTGAGTATGCAAATGAAAACCAGATAATACCGAAAATAACGCCAATACTAGCACCGGGCCAATGCAAAAATTTAAATAAAAACCCGCAAAACATGAGTACCAGAGCAATACTCAAATAAAGGTACTTGTAGAAACGTCTCTTAGAAGATTGAAACACCATCAAACAAAACCCAAATGGTATACCAAAATAAATAGCGATTATCGACAAGTATTATCCAAACCGAACATTCCAAAAGTATCGTAACTGGTAATTATAAAAAAGCAACCTTGCAAAGTATGCTTACCATCAAAGTACCTATTACTTTCAACCTCATGCAGATTAGTTTTGGCAGTTATAAAACAGAATTTAAAATACAATGCAAAAGTGAGAAAAAAATAGTTTAGACGAATTCCAATAAATCGATGTAAAACTAAACCCGATTCCAATAATACAAACATCATCAATCTGCTCTAATTTTCCCCGCCAGGTTTCAAATGCGGTATCAATCTTTTTTTTCTGATTCTCCATCGTTTCTGTTTTGATTGAAACCAAAAGTTCTTTTAAATTGGATGCCTTGAATTTTTTTCCTTTCTCACCGCCAAATTGATCCTGATAACCATCCGTGATCAGAAATACCAAATCACCTTTTGTCAGGTTAACTTGATGAGTTGTGAACGGTTTTGAATCGGCGTATTTTCCTATGGGTTGTTTGTCCGCTTTAATTTCTTCGATAGCCCCACCCTCTTTTCTCAAAATCCAAAGCGGATTATTTGCACCAGACCAAGACAGTGTGAGCGTCGAGAGCGAGAGCGAACCTAAAGACATATCCATTCCATCTTTTACTTCATCGTCTGATTTTTCAAATTCTGAAATCACAATTTCTCTTGTTTTATCTAAAATTTTTCCAGGTTCTTTCAAACCAAATTCTCTGACCGAACGATTCAACGCATTGTTACAAATCACGCTCACCATTGCTCCCGGTACACCATGTCCAGTGCAATCACAAGCAGCAAACATAACCTGATCTCCGCAATTCTCCAACCAATAAAAATCACCCGCTACAACATCTTTTGGTTTGTACAATACAAATGCATCTGCAAAACTTTCTTTAATGATTCGATTTGAAGGAAGAATTGCATTTTGGATTCGTTTAGCGTAATTGATGGAATCTTTGATTTCACGGTGCGATTCTTCTATCACCAATTTTTGCTGCATGAATAGTTTTTTCTGACGTTCATCTGCTTTCAAAATTTTGCGCGTGTAGGTGTGTACATTGGAATGATTCCACCTTCATTCATTTTTTCTTTTAAAACAGGAGGGTATTTCTGATATTCGTGACGATAATAAATCTGGCTATCAGAGCGCACACCGTAGTTGAAAACATCCTTTTCAGGAACATACACCAAAGTATACATTGGGCTGTTCAATTGATTATCAGAAACAGCTTGCGACAACTTTTTATTGATGTGGTAGTAGACCATGTTTTGATCCAATGCCGTGATATCATCTTTATTTGGATTATCGCTCATCATGTAAGCGTATTCATTGCCATCAATTCCGAGTGCAACAGATGTTACAATTGCTTTTAACTGGACGTCTTGTAGTTAAAATACTTACAAAGGGATTGCCATAAAAATAAGGATCTTGAAATTTGATGCGATGCCCCATCCAGCCTGATTTCCATTAACAATTGAAAGGGATTCTATTCTGAATAGCTGTCGTTAAAAAAGTTCGCGCAAAGGCGCAAAGGCGTTAAGCTGATTGTACTATTCCAGGAATTGAATCCGCGTTGCAAACGCTGCGATTTTGGAAACTTCGAAGGTACACACTCGTCAGCCTTTGGCAGACAAGCGCGCGGGTTGACAAAAAAACAAACGGTCAATCTGTTCAAATTTTTTCCAGTTTTTAAAATCTGAGGCGATTTTTTTTGTTGATCAACTAGATTTTTAGTTTGTATGGAGAGATTTTTTGAAAGGTTTGTATTTTTCGGCACCCAAAGATCAGCAAGCCATCAGTGAAAAGGAAATAGTATCACCTTTCATGAGATCTATTTCTTCTGTGTAAAACTTCATGCCTGCATAGAGACCAACCGGTTGTTTGTTTGCTTTGAACTCCAAAAGAGCAAATGAGTCGTTCATTAATATTGATTCAGATTCCAATTGAAGCTTTGTCAGATGCTTCTTGTCACGAATCAACCAGAGTGGGTTGTTGGCGCCACAGAAAATCATTTTTAAATTTTTCAAATCAATTCTGCAAAGTGAAATATCCATTCCGTCTTTTACTTCACGATCACTTTTTGCAAATGTTTCGATGATCAGTTTGCGCGTACTATTTAAAATTTCTGCTGGATTAATAATCCCAAATTCGTTGACTGTACGATGCAAAGCATTTGAACAAACCACATAGAAAATGTGTCCAGTGCAATCAGCAGCGGCTACAGTGCGATCTTCAACTTTTTGTTCCAGTGTTGCATACGATTCCTGCAACTGATCAATCATGGAATTAAATTGTTCACTCAAAACAGTAACTTCATTATTGCCTGTTACAGCGACCCGTTCGTCCAGATTTCCTTTGAATGACACTCATTTTTGCAGCCAGATTACTGATGGGTCTTGACAAAACGCGGGCGCGCCAGAGTATCAAGGCAAAAATAGGAATCACAAAAATGGCCAGGTTGATTAAAAACCGAAGCAATTCTTTGCGAACAAGATCACGCACCAATTTATCGTTGTGAATGATTCTAATAACATAGCCTTTATGAGTAGAGCCATTTATTTTGGAATATTAGATTAAATCAATCTGTTTTTCTGAATCTGACTTTGTGTGACTTCACCAGTGTTAATGTTTTTAGGGTATGGGTGTCTGCCGGGGGATAAGTGCTTTTGATACTGGAATCCACTGGTTCCAAAGTACAACTACTGTATCTTCCTTCATCTTTTTTGCATGTAAAATGATGTACCAAAGTTTTTGCCGGATCGCTGTAAAAAATCAATGATGTATTTGGAATCATTGGTGGTGCGTACAAACTTTTTGGAAGATGGTTGTCATTTCAACTGAGCGATCAGCTAAAATGAATGGCTTTGAAGTGAAATAAAAAACTAATGAAAAATATCGAGATCTTTTTCATAGGTGTGTTACATACTCCATTTGTGTCATAGTAGAACTTCAGTAGCAGCCACCAAATTGCGTTGCGAACGCTGTCCATGTTTATGGTTTCAATGAACTCTGTGCTGGCAAAGGTTTCCTGACTCAAAATTTCACTGAAGTATTCGCCGCGTTTAGCCATGTCTTTTCAATTTCAAAAAGGGTCATGTCAAAAAAGGCTAGGAACTCGCCTATCTCAGATTGAATTAATTTAATAGTGGCTTTTCTGTTTGCATTGATTTGCTCTTTCTTCTCATCAAAATTCAACCAGCTCAAAACGGCAATGACAAAAACAACGACAACATGACAGAAAGCAGAGCTGGCGAAAATGGTTGTCCGTTTTTTTGTTTCATGGATTGAGCTCCTGGATGAACTTCGTATAAAAATAACGAAAGATTTGGAAGAGGCTAATTGATGGGGTTGGTTGAAGATTTTCTTGACGCAATAACTTATTCATTCAAGATACAAAACTTGCACAGGATGTATTTTTCCCCACAGATTCAGAAAAACTGCTGATTGCGCAGATTTTTGAAACTCTGTGCAAAACTCTGTGAACTCAGTGGTTAAAAATATTTCACATTAAGACGCAAAAAAGAATGTATGGTTTTGGAAATTATACCCCGCGTTACAAACGCTGCGATTTTCTAAGCTTCAAAGATACACACTCGTCTTGCAGACAAGCGCGAGGATTAGATTCTAATGCCCAAAACGCAAACGTCATCGACCTGTTCCAATTCGCCTTTCCATTCATCAAAGACCGAGACAATCATTTCATTTTGTTCAGACAAGGTGTTGTTCTGAATCTTGAGGAGTTTTCTTTGAAGAATTTACCTTTGAGTTTTTTGCCTTTGTCGCCGCCGAATTGATCAATGTATCCATCTGTAGAAAGATAAATAGTATCTCCCTTTTCAAGTTGGAGTGTTTGATTGGTGAACGATTTTTTCTTATGAGCAAAGCCAATTGGTTGCTTGTCTCCTCTGAGTTCAACTAAAACTTTTTGATCGTAGATGATTAGATTTTTTGCTGGAATATCCCCAATAAATTCAGTGGTGAGTGCTTTGATAATCCAGGCTGGATTGTTTGCTCCAGAAAACGATAAGACATTTGTTTTTAGATCCAAAACGCATAGCGCTACATCCATTCCGTCCTTTACTTCGCGATCACTTTTACGAAATGTGTCTAAAACCAATTCAGATGTTTTTTTCTAAAATCTCAGCTGGATTTTCTAATCCAAATTCGTTGAGTGATCTGTTTAAAGCACTGTGACAAATCACGCTTACCATTGCACCGGAACACCATGACCAGTGCAGTCTGCCGCTGCGAAGAAAATTTTATCATCGCGTTTATCAAACCAGAAAAAATCACCCGCCACAATATCTTTTGGACGATAAAAAACAAAAATATCTTTAAATAAACTTTTGTAGTATTTAGTTGGAGGCAAAATGGCATCCTGAATTTGTTTGGCGTAATTAATGGAATCGTTTACTTCTCTGTTTTTTTGTTCGAGAATAATTCGACTCAACTCAATGGCTTGATTTAATTTTTTTGTGCGCAAATAAATCATCACTGTAAATGCAAGCACCAGAATCACCACAAAAACAATCGCTCCTAAAATAATACTTTGTGATTTGGCCTCAGCGGTTTCCAGCTTCTCTGCCTGAATGTCGAGTTCTTTTTGTGCCAGTTGATTTTCTTTGTCTTTTAAACTTAAACGGTATTCATCTTCTTTCAATTTCTGAACCTTTTCAAGCTTGTTGATGCGATCATCCACGTCAATTAATCTGCCTCTGTATTCAAACGCCAATTCAAATTTCTGCTGTGCTTCAAAAACCAAAATCAATTGTTCAATGGCATCACGCTCTTCAAATATCAAACTGTTTTCAATGGACACATGATAGCTTGCAAGTCCAGCTTCTTCAGCTTCTTTCAACATATTTAACTCACGATATGATTCAGCCAAACGTGAAAGAATTGTTGCCTGACTGTCTTGCATTCCATACTTTTCACTCACAACTTTTGCACGTTGATAATAGTAGATTGCTTTTGTATGATCGTCAATCAAAGCATAATACAAACCCAAATTTTGTTCTACAAAATATTGACTTTCATCTTTTATATCCGATCGCAGTGTTTCTAAAATCAACAAATATTTGTAGGCTGAGTCTGCCTGATTATCTTCAATAAAATTTAAAGTCAAATTGGTTAATCTGGAAATTTCACCTTTTCGGTCGCCATGGTTTTTACTGATTAGATAGGCTTCATTTAGTACTTTTGTAGACTCTTCTTTTTCACCAATGCGATCCAGCAAAATACTTTTTAGTGAATAAGCTTTGGAGAGATTTACAAAATCTTCTTTGTAGGAAAAAAATTGGATGGCAATGTTAAGTTGCATGGCAGCTCCCTGATAATCGGTTACCAGAACCATGTACCGTGCTTTGCAGAGGGCAATGTTTCCTGCAAATTCATTGTTAGCAGATTTTTTTGCTTCTTCTTCAGCGCCGCAGCAAAGAGCGTATGAGCTGTCAGGATCTGAATAATAAATTTGATTTCCCTGATCAATCAGCGATTGAATGTTGGATTGTGAATGGGTAGTAAAAGAAATTGTTGTGAGTAGAAAAAATGTCACGCTAAGGCGCAAAGATCGCAAAGTGTTTTTGCCACTAAGACGCAAAGGCGCTAAGAAATATTTTCCGTAATTCTCTGTGATCTCTGTGCCTACTTTGTGTTCTCTGTGGTTAAAAAAATACTCACAACAAAGACGCAAAGGCGCAAAGGTTTTACCACCGATTAACGCAGAAAAGATTCGCAGGTATTCGCGGATTTTTTTCACAGCTGAAATCTTACATGTTTCTACGATACTGTCCACCCACTTCAAAAAGGGATGCCGTAATCTGACCCAATGAACACACTTTGGTAGCTTCCATCAACTCTGCAAAAATGTTTTTGTTTTGGATGGCTGCCTCCTGAACAATGTCCATAGCCTTTTCATAATCTGCTTTTTTAGCTGCGTGCAGATTTCTCAACATGTCTATTTGATATTGCTTTTCTTCTTCGGTTGCGCGGATCACTTCTTTTGGTAAAACCGTTGGTGATCCCTTTGAACTTAAGAATGTGTTTACACCAATGATTGGAAATTCACCGGTATGTTTCAGCGTTTCGTAATAAAGAGATTCCTCTTGAATTTTGCTGCGTTGATACATGGTTTCCATTGCACCCAATACACCACCGCGTTCCGTGATTCTGTCAAATTCTGTCAGAACTGCTTCCTCAACCAGGTCAGTTAATTCTTCGATGATGAATGAACCTTGTAATGGATTTTCATTTTTAGCAAGACCTAATTCGCGGTTGATGATTAACTGAATCGCCATAGCTCTGCGCACAGATTCTTCTGTAGGCGTTGTGATGGCTTCATCGTATGCATTTGTGTGCAGTGAATTACAGTTATCGTAAATCGCATACAAAGCTTGCAGCGTGGTACGAATGTCATTGAAGTCAATTTCCTGTGCGTGCAATGAACGACCTGATGTTTGAATGTGATACTTCAACATTTGTGCACGTTCATCTGCGCCGTATTTTTTGGCCAATGCTTTTGCCCAGATTCTGCGCGCCACACGACCAATCACCGCGTACTCCGGATCAATGCCGTTTGAAAAGAAGAACGATAAGTTTGGACCAAATTTATTGATGTCCATTCCTCTGCTCAAATAATATTCTACGTAGGTAAATCCGTTAGCTAAGGTGAATGCTAATTGTGTGATTGGATTTGCGCCCGCTTCTGCAATGTGATATCCTGAAATTGAAACTGAGTAGAAATTTCTGACACCGTTTTCAATAAAATATTCTTGTACATCGCCCATTAAACGCAATGCAAATTCAGTTGAGAAAATACAGGTGTTTTGTGCCTGATCTTCTTTCAAAATATCTGCCTGAACTGTTCCTCGCACTTTCTTCAAGGTATCTGCTTTTATCTTTGCATACACATCAGCAGGCAATACCTGATCACCCGTTAATCCTAATAACATCAAACCTAAACCATCATTGCCTTCTGGCAAATCACCCTGGTATTTTGGACGCACTAATTTTTTATCGTCGTACTCTTTTTTGTACGCCGCTTCAACTGATTTTTCTAATTTATTTTCTTTGATGTACACTTCACATTCCTGATCAATGGCCGCGTTCATGAAGAAGCCTAAAAGCATTGGAGCCGGACCGTTGATGGTCATACTCACCGATGTTTTTGGATCGGTTAATCTGAAACCAGAATACAATTTTTTAGCATCATCCAAACAACAAATCGAAACACCTGAGTTTCCAATTTTTCCATAAATATCCGGACGAACATCCGGATCATTTCCATACAAGGTCACCGAATCAAATGCAGTAGACAAACGCTTTGCAGGCATGCCCAAACTCACATAATGGAAACGCTTGTTGGTGCGCTCAGGTCCACCCTCACCCGCAAACATACGCGTTGGATCTTCACCCTCACGTTTGAACGGAAACAGACCTGATGTGTAAGGAAATTCTCCCGGAACATTTTCTTGTAACGACCACAACAAAACATCTCCCCAACCTTTATATTTTGGAAGTGATACTTTTGGAATTTGTGAATGTGACAGTGATTCAGAATGTGTTTCAATGGAGATTTCAGTATCACGCACTTTGAATTTATAAACCGGTGCTTTGTACTTTTCTACTTTTTCATTCCAGCCTTGAATGATTAACCAGTTTTTTGGATCTAAATTGATTTTTTCATTCTCAAATAATTCAGCCAATGATTTTACCAAACGATCTGCATCTTCGATTTTGGAAGCGCGAATAGTTTCGATTGACTTATGTAAACCATGCAATTGATCCGCCACTTCAACCTGCTCTTTCACCCACAAATCATACTTGCGGTTGTTCTCTGAAATTTCAGAAAGATAACGTGTACGTGCCGGTGGAATCACAAAAATCTTTTCAGACATTTCTTTGGTGATCGCATAACTTGATGACAAAGGAGCGCCTGTTTTTTCAGCCACTTTATCCATGATAGCTTTGTAAAGCGTATTCATGCCCGGGTCATTAAACTGCGATGCAATGGTTCCAAAAACCGGAATGTCTTCATCTTTTGCATCCCATAAATTATGGTTGCGACGGTATTGTTTTTTCACATCACGAATAGCATCAAGCGCGCCGCGCTTATCAAATTTATTGAGCGCAACGATGTCTGCAAAATCCAACATGTCTATTTTTTCCAACTGCGTAGCGGCACCAAATTCAGGTGTCATTACGTAAAGAGATGCTTGTGAGTGATCTAATATTTCTGTGTCTGACTGACCGATTCCGGAAGTTTCCAAAATGATCAAATCAAAATTTGCTGCTTTCAAAACATCCAATGCTTCTGCCACGTGTTTAGACAAAGCCAGATTGCTTTGACGCGTTGCCAGTGAACGCATGTACACACGTTTATTGCGGATTGAATTCATTCGGATTCTGTCACCCAAAAGTGCACCGCCTGTTTTACGTTTGGAAGGATCGACTGAAACAATTGCAATTGTTTTTTCTGGAAAGTCAATTAAAAAACGACGTACCAATTCATCCACTAAAGAGGACTTCCCTGCCCCACCCGTTCCGGTGATTCCAAGAATGGGTGTTTTAGAATCTTTCGAGATTTTTTTGACTTTATCTAATTCTGATTTTGATTGCTCTGGAAAATTTTCTGCAGCAGAAATTAAACGCGCAATGTGAAATGGATTTTTTTCTGAAAGATGACTCACCTCTCCATTCAAATTTTCACCTACCGGAAAATCTGCTTTTTGAACCAGGTCATTGATCATTCCCTGCAAGCCCATGGAGCGGCCATCATCAGGATGATAGATGCGTGTGATTCCGTAGCCTTGTAACTCTTCAATTTCAGAAGGCAAAATAGTTCCGCCGCCGCCTGCAAATATTTTTATGTGACCCGCACCTTTTTCTTTGAGCAAATCATGCATGTACTTCAAATACTCGGTATGCCCGCCCTGATACGATGTCATTGCAATGGCCTGCGCATCTTCCTGAATGGCGCAATCCACAACCTCTTCCACACTGCGATCATGCCCTAAGTGAATCACTTCACATCCGGTTGACTGAATGATACGACGCATGATATTAATGGCCGCATCGTGGCCATCAAAAAGGGATGCTGCTGTTACAATGCGAACGTTGTGTTTAGGCTTATAAGGTTGTACTGGTTCCATACGTAAATAGGTCTTGTTGGGGACTTGTGCAAATATAACTAAAAGGTGAGGAAATTAGATTATTGGTTTTGAGGGGGGAAGGGAGAATTTAGAACGAAAAGATATACCCCAGCGGAAAGTCATTCCGACAGAGGTTTTGCTTAATTGCAAAACCGACGAGGAATCGCGTGAGGTTAACGTTAGATTGTTTTGCGGAATGAGAGGCGAACGGACAATTGTGCTTTGTTAATGCCATAGCGAAAGATCGACGCGATTCCTCGACGCTCATGCCCACAAGGGGCATTCTCTTTGTCGGAATGACACTTCGAAGGGGCGTTTATTTTGTGGGCGTTATAAACAAATGATCTTTAAATTCCCACAAAGGATTGAAAGCATTAATCAACTCTTCTTTTTTTTCACGGCGAAATTTTTTGATTTGCTTTTCACGATAAATTGCTTCAGACGCAGATTGAAATTTTTCAAAATAAATTAAGTGACAACAATTGTATTGTCTGGCAAAACCGGTTGGTTCATGTTGATGTTCATACAAACGACGGCGTAGGCTATTTGTCATGCCGGTGTATAAAACTTCTTTCTTGTTATTGGTAACGATGTAAACGTAAAAATAATCTGAAGACATGATTCAAAAATAATAGTTTCTCAAAAATCAATTCTGAAAAAACAAAAATCTACCCTAGCGAAATGTCATTCCGACGAAACGAATCCGGTTTATCCGGGTGAGAGACGAGGAATCGCGTGAGGTTAACGTTAGATTATTTTGCGGATTGAGTGACGAACGGACGATTGTGCTTCGTTAATACTATCGCGAAAGATCGACGCGATTCCTCGGCTCTCATGGTCATGAAGACCATTCGTTTTGTCGGAATGACACTTCGGTTGGGCGATTCCCCCCGCTCCCGCGCGAATCCCTCCTCAAATCCGCAAGTCCAATAATAAATTTAAAATTAAATTTGCTTTCAACATTTTTTAAGTTCTTGCTAACATTTTAATGCAAAAAAATGAGTTTTCTGATGACAAATAAACATAGCTCTCCTTGCATACTTTCTCACAGTATCAAGATTATTAGCAAGAATTAAAGATCGTTTTAAGCTGTCTTTCTCATGTTTTAAAGGCTATGTTGCCATAAATATTAAGATAGTTTTGTCTGGATTTTTTAATCCATTTTGCGGGAATGGTGATGAATCTGAAAATAAATTTTTTGAGTCTAAAGTTTGGTTTTAAATTCAAAACTGTTTTAGAAAAATGGTTGATTAAGTAGTGGTAAATATTTTTACACATTGCTGTTACAAGCAGGTAAACATTATTCTCTGCTAACTTTGAAAACGGAAGTTTATTCCAACCAAAATCATATTTGAGCACTTCATATTCTCGTTCAATCGCTCCTCGATTATTGTAAAAAGAAAACAACATCGTCGGTTGATTTTTCAAAGTCATTGGTCAATATCAGTGAATACAAAAAGGCTTCTGAGGTAAATAAATTTAACTGTCCGTCCTTTCTCTTTTCCTTGGTAACAATTAGTCGATATGGTTTTAAATCTGCACTTTCATTCGAATCTCTTGCAGCTCTAGAAAATGGAGTAAAAATTGTTTCGCCTCTGTAAATGTTTTGACCAGGATCTCCTACAGATTCCCATTTTTTAATTTTTGATATGGTACTCTCAACTGTGTGACTCATTCTTGCTCGCACATAAAAAGTACTTGTGTATTTGTCAATAGTTTGAATTGTGCGCCAATTATAAGAAGCGCTATCGCCTCTAAATTTTGAAATTGAAATATTATTTTCAAGCAAAAGTTCAAACATTCGCTTTAGAGTATCTTCTTGTAAAACATGAGCCGGACTATTTCCATTTCTGTTTTCAACATAAACAACCTTGGAACCAATAAATCCCACTCCCGGTTGATAACCCGTTTCATGCTTATAAGTGCGAAGAGCATCTTCTTTGCCTGTATAGCAAATTGTATTGTCATAATCTAGTGTTAACTCACGCTCAAAATCTTTTGGAAATAAGCGTTTAAGAAGTTTTAAATTCAAGTTATTTAACTTAGGTTCCAAAGCAAATTCATGATTAAATTTTGCTCTATTTGGTTTAAATTTTACCGAAGGATTTGCGATTTGCTTCATTCGATTTAAAACACGATCAGGACTTGGAACAGAAAAATACGGTACAAGAGATAGTGATGATTTAAAATTATCTGAAAGATCTTCTGCGCAATCACCACCACAATAAAAACTGACCAATAGCTGTAAAACAAATCACGCCAACTGTATTGACTCTGTTTACCAATGGCCGGTAATTCTTGGTTTAAAAGCGCGCCAATTTTTTGCCTATCCAATTCTTCCATGACAAAATTTAATCCACCAAAAGGATTGAGATTCGAAGATTTTTGTACTTTCATATTAGTGTTTATAAGCATCACCAATTTAGGTGAAAACACCATAGCTGTAAAACCTAATCAAAATAAAGTTTTACAGCTTTTTTTGTAAATAGACTTGCGGATTTGAGGATCCTTTCGCGTGGCAAAATGTTTATCAGAAAAACCAACTTTATCAAGAACATATCCGCCTGCGATTGGCAATTCCAAAACACTTTAAATTTATGGTATAAAAAAAATTCTGATCTTAGTGCTTTACCAACTGAATGAATCTCAAAGTAGCAATTATACTGATCACGCTTTTTTATCTGCAGGCGAACTCATTTGCGCAGCGTTCAAATGATCGTGCGTTTGAATTGGCAGATTCAATCTATCACGTTTTGGTGAAGCAGCCAAATCAGTTTTGCGATTTGGTGCTGCAGTTTTCAGAAGATCCTGCTAGTAAAGACAGATGCGGTGTTTATGATTATGAAAGGCCTGATAAATTTGTTGAGCCCATACAGAAAGTGATTGAAAAAAAGAAAAACATCAATAAAATTCTGGCTCCCATTCGATCTGAATTCGGATATCACATTGTTCAGCTTTTAGACATCCGCGGAACGAAAGCGAAATTCCGACATATTCTAATTCAAGTTGGCGTGACGGGTAAAATAGAACAAAACTGAAATTGTATTAAATCATACTCATGAAAAAAATTCTCTTCCTCGCATTGACGCTTTCAGTAATCACCTCTTGCGATAAAACCTACGTGTGCAATTGCGCATCTGAGCAAGGTGGACTTCCTTACAAAAAAGTTTATCTGAACGCTAAATCTGAGAATGGCGCTGAGCGCAAGTGTACGAAGCTTGAAGAAGGTGAAGAAAGTTGTGTTTTGCAGTGAGAGGCAAGAAACTCTAACACCTACCCGACTCTTTAAGATGGCTTCAAACACTGATTCAAGTCATTACCTGCGAATTAAAAATTCACTAGCTTTGAATATGCCCAGGCTAGTTACACTACTCTTCATATTTCTATCAATCCAGTCATTCGGTCAAAAATTTGCTGATAAGAATTTCTATCTGGTAGATTCTCTTGAATACAACAATGTGTCTCCTGAGTATCAGTTTATGATTGACAATAACCTGAAATATTTTCACGCTGCCACCACAGATATGGAACGTGTAACCTGGGTGAATCAAATTGTGAAACTTTGCTGGGATGAAAATGTATGGCCCAAATACAATCAATGGGTTTATGACTATACTACCGCAAAATTAAAGGAGCCTCAAAGCGACACTGTTCGATTTCAACTCTTGCAGGCATTAGCCGGATCCATTTATTACATTGGATGGAACTACGGTGTTCAAACCAATTATGAAAAGTGTATTTATTATTATGAGCGATGCACAGAAATTTATATTGAGATTGGAGATTCAATTGGCATTGCAAATTCGATTGACAACGTAGGCAACATTTATCTGGCGATGGGTGAATCTGCAAAAGCACTTGACAATTTTATGAAAGCGCTGGCCATCCGTGAAACAATTAATCACACCGTTGGAATTGCAGCATCCTTAAACAGCATTGGATCCATTTATCAGGAACACGGTGATTACATTGCTGCACTCGAAAAATTTGAAAGTGCTTTATCATTCTATGAGAAAGGAAATTACATACCAGGTGTTTCGAGTGTGCTGAATAATCTGGGCAGCATTCAATCTTACTTTGGTAATTATGAAAGTGCACTGAATTATTTTACACGCAGTCTTGAAATAAAAACTCAAATTGAAGACAAGCAAGGCAAAGCACATTCACTGACACAAATGGGAACAATCAGCATGTGGCTTGGAGATTATGAAACAGCAATGAATCACTTCAATCAATGTTTGTTTTTATATCAGGAAGTGGGCGATCAAAGCGGAATAGCCGGTTCTTATTGTAACATGGCTGAGATCTATAAACTGCAGGGTAAGTATAAAAAAGCGTTAAAGTATTTCAATACCTGTTTGAACATTGCACAAGAAACAGGCGCCGTCAAATATAAAAAATTTGGATTGGCCGGACTATTCCACACCCATATTCTGCAGGGCAATCTGGATGCAGCCGAAAAAGAAATTCTGGAAATTATTGAAATGAATCTGCGCGATGTCAATGTCAATTTTGTCATTCTGCCGGAACAAAAGAAGGAATTATACTTCAGTACCATGTCGGCAGATTTTATGAACCTCCACTCCTTTGCCAATTTGAGAAAAATTGAAAATCCAGTCATAACCGAAATCGCGTACAACAATGCATTGAAACTAAAAGGGCTTTTATTAAAATCAACAACTGCCATGCGTGAAGCCATTCTGACAAGCGGCGATGCGGAGTTGATAGCAAAGTACACGCACTGGATTAATCTCAAAAAAGAAATTGCCAATCAATATGCAATTGGCGGCGAAACAGAAAGTATAGAAATCAGCGCCAACGAAATTGAAAAAGACTTAATCAAAAGTTCATCTGAGTTCAGTGCTTTTAATTTGAATAATGAACTTGACTGGAAAGCAATTCAGACAAAACTAAACCCCGGCGAAGCAGCTATTGAGTTCATTCATTTTAACGATTCAATTGGAACCTTGCAATCACCTGTTCGATATGCAGCCCTGGTTGTGACAGCAGCGTGTGAGCACCCGCAAATGATTAGTTTATGTACATCGAAAGAACTTGAACTGATTTTAGGAAGCAGTCAGGCAAACAATTTAAATTATATTCAGCAAGTGTATGGATTAAGACAAAAACCAAATCATGCTATTTACAAACTAATCTGGCAGCCCCTTGAAACAAATCTTGCTGGTGTAAATACCGTTTATTTTTCTGCAACTGGTTTGCTGCACAAGATTTCTTTTGCGGCTCTAAGCAATGACAAAAATGAATTTCTCTGTGATCAATACAACTTGGTTCAACTAAGCAGTACAGCTCAGCTGGCCTTATCCAAACCCTTTACATTTGAGGCAAACAGCACGGCATCTTTATTTGGTGGAGTTAAATACAGCACTGAAAAAACCAAACGAGTCATCTGGAATTATTTGCCAGGATCCCTGGCTGAAGTTGATTCCATTTATTCAAATTTAAAAACGCAGCTCGCGGTCAACTACTACAGCAATGAAAAAGCAACAGAAGAAAATTTCAAAGAAATAGTTTCTCAAAGTAACTTCATTCACATTGCCACACATGGTTTCTTTTATCCGGATCCTGATTTAATTCAGAAAGAAACTTACAAAGAGGAGAGCAAAGAAGACATTGATTTCAGAGGCGGTGCGAGTTATGGAATCTGGAATTTCGTCAACAATAAAAATCCACTCATGCGTTCAGGTCTTGCACTTGCGGGTTCCAATGATATGTGGGATCGCAACATTTATGAAGAAGGTGAAGATGGCGTATTCACCGCACAAGAAGTTACCACGCTCAATTTGCGAAATACAGATTTAGTTGTACTATCAGCCTGTGAAACTGGTTTGGGAGATATTCGCGGAAATTAAGGTGTATATGGTTTACAGCGCGCATTCAAAATGGCCGGCGTGCGTTATCTCATTATGAGTTTGTGGCAGGTTCCGGATGAAGAAACTGCTGAATTTATGATTTTATTCTACAGCAAATTATTGATTCAAAAAGACATTCGTCAGGCGTTTTCTGATACACAAAAAGAAATGCGTGCCAAGTATGATCCTTATTATTGGGCGGCGTTTGTTTTGGTTGAGTAAAATCAGGTCTTCTTCAAATACTGCAAGCACCAATAAGCAGCTGCGTCCTTATCTCTGAAAACTTTAGTTGGCACCAAGGGCTTGTCAATTCGAATATAAACACTAATCAGTATTTTTTGAGCGAGTGATGTAATCACAAAAGCCTCGCACCAGGAGTATTTTAGTGACTCTGCACCAGCCATAAACTTTCTTGCTTCAGCTGTTGTGGATGTATGAGAACCACCAATGATGATGACGGGTGCTCCTTTCTGATTTGTGAGAATTCCAAAGCTTCTACGTTTTCTTTTACATGATCTATTTCGTAGAGGTGATTGTCATGCGTGTGAAGTTCAAGCATTCCATCTTTGCGAAGAATGATCGTAGAATGCGTCAACTCAATTTTATCAGCAACCAGATTCATGAACTCAAGGTTAAAGAGCAGAAGATTCAATAACGAACCTGAATAGCTTCTGTATCTATGTCAAATCTAAAAATTAATACGACATGACTTATACAAACAAAATTGAGTTTGGAGTCATATCCAGAATCTGGCTTCAAACTTCTTAATTTATAAGTTTTACGGGAATCTCGAATATTTACTAAATGAAATTGAAAAGTTGAATTATCAAAGTAGTTTTTTTAATTTAAGGTCCAATATGGACTTTGAACTTTTTTTAAATCAACATTGGAATATCTTCATCCAGCATGCTTGCGAGTATCATAAAATGGACGTTGCATTTCTTGATAAATATCAATATGAATTGGATTGGAGTGCCATCAGTAAAAATGAAAATCTAGACTGGAATCTATCTCTGATTTCTAAATTTGACAAAAGATATCGCTGGCACGAATTACTAGAAAATCCTGGTATCGAATGGACACTTGATCTACTCAGCAGGTTCCCACACAGAAAGCCATATGAAGGCTTATTCCGAAATAACAACAACCCAATCTCCCTCGAATACATTAAAAATTACCCCGGAGAATTCTATATATCTTCATTGAACAAACATCTCAACACAGAGATTAGAGAAATCTATAAAAACAGAATAGTTCTTTATCCCACAGCTGACAATCAAAAACTTACTGTTTCTCAATTAACTAATTTAGAAGAGGCATTAAAAGAGTATAAATATTATGGTAGTCAAAAAGTATTATATTCTGATTACATTAAATTTCACCTCGAATCCACTAAGTCCTTGGAAGAAATTTTTTCGACGAGATTCGACTATAGTCAGCGCTATTACTATCTGAACCCAGTACAATCAGATATCGAAGGTTTAACACCTGAATTCAAAGTTAAAGGACAAAATCCATTGCGTCAAAACTGGATTAATCTCGAATCAACTCTATTGCAAAAAGTGGAGCTTGAACAAGGATCTCTTCAAGAAGGCCCTGATAGACTCTACGAATGTCCACGCTTTTACGGCGAAGCTACTTTTCCTTCTTTACTCATTTCAGAAAATATTTTAGAAGTGCTAAATCAATTCAAGTTGCCAAATCATAGAATCCATGAAGTAAATCTCAATCATAAAAAAATAAAAACTTCAACGCGATTCTTTATTCTTGAATTGCCAAGTGAATCTTTATTCGATTCACTCGATTATCCTAAAATGAAATTCAACTTCAGAACAGTTTCTGGTTTCAGTCTTTTAAGACAAAAAAGCGGTGCTGCAAAGAAATTACAAGAACCACTTAAATCAAAAGAAGATCTGAAGCGAGTCAAAAAAGAACTAACAATTAAGCTAGCGTGTGATAATAAAACACGAATAGAATTATGGCCAGATAATTATAAAATAAAAGATGACTTAGATTTATATACATTCCAGTATACTAATCAAATAATTATAAATCAATTTGTAAAAGACGTTCTCGAATTTTATTTTCCAAACACATTCGAATTCACATCAGCACAACTTTTAAACCTGAAAATTGAACAGAGTGCCTATGACCTCAAAGCCATTAAATACAGCCATATCGAGGTACAATTGAACCCACTTACAATCAAAATTGGTGAAGAGGAACAATTTTATCGAGATAAGATGAATCGGCTTAAATCAGCAAAAATTGAAATCCCTGAAGCGCTCTTTGGCGATGACGACTTTTCAAAAATTGAAAAAAAATTATCGGTTCTATTTCCGGATGTATTCAAATCCTTTCTTAAAATGGGCCTTAAGGATGAATATTATGAAAATTTACATCCCGATCAGTTCTTTATAATTGAGGATTTTGCGAGTAGAAATCCACAAACTTATAGGGCAGTTATTGTTGCCGAAAATGGATGTGGCGATTACATCGGCTTAATTTTAGAAAAGGAAAGTGATTATAAACTGCAACGCATTTTCTTCGAATTTATGCATGAAACGGGTGAAGTTAAAAAGTATGCAGCAATCGATCTTTCGACCTGACGTTTTCAAGTTCAAAGAACCTGTCTTACTTAAATATTCTCACAAAATATAAATTTATCTACCTTATACATCCAATCAATTCACATTCAAAAGAATTCTATTCATTGCAGCAATAAAAAGAATGAATCTTAAGGTTCTATCTCAGAATAAAACATCATTAAATATGTCACAATCAATTTTTGAAAACATAAATGTCTCATCAGATTCAACAGCAACGTTTGATCAATGTTATGATACTCTTTTGCACCAACTAAAACTATTGGAAATTGAATCGGACTTGCCTGAAAAAATAACCTGGAAAGAGTATACCCTGAATCCAGATCATGGAGTCTATCTTAAAAATTTTACATCATCACAAGTGGCAGATCAATTTTTTATTGAAGCCGAAACCAAAGAGCATGAACCCTATGTGATAAATGGATATATCATCCGGAATTATTTACACGTGCATTTCAGGAACAGAAATAGACCCTTTAGTTTTGAATTCGCATTTTTTGATGGAGATCTTCAAGATAAATCAGAAGAACGCATGAAGCTCTATTTCAAATTTATCGTCCCTGAATTGTATTTCGAAAAATTTAAGATAAGTTTCAACGCATAATTGGAGCCTACGAAATTTGCATGGATTTTTATTTCATGCGGTATTTCCATTTTTATTGCTTCATAATTACCCGATCCAAATAAATCAAAGTCTGCTTCAATTCTTCAATCAACGGAATTAAATCTTCACTATACTTTTCACCATTTATGACTTTAAGCGATTTTAAGGTTTCGTTGATCAAGGCTTTTGCAGCGGTGTAGTTTTTAGAATCACAATAGTCAGCAATCACTTTATAAGCCTGGTTGATTACAGCCATTGAGTAGATGTTTTTCATATAGGCATCTTGAATCATTTCAGCGTCGGTTTCATCGGTCCACTCCAGATTGGTTTCTTTGACAATAGATATTTCTTGCTGTTTGATTTCATCAAAATAGGTTGTTTCAATTTTGATTTTATTTTTGTCAATGTCTCTGTCCGGATTTTCAATTTTGAATTTCATCAGTGCCATTTGATTCAACGAACTAAACACTTTTGGTAATTCAAATACAACAGTGTGATCTGAATTACTTTTTTCTGGAATACCAAAGAGTGTTTTGTAAATCACACGATCATTGTAAGTCACTTTTACTCTCAAATCTGACGCAATGGGATACAATAAACTTTCAAATTCTTTTTCAAGTGCAATTGAAATTCCTTCAGACTCCACAGCCTGATGCACAAGCCCACCGCTGTATTGACTGAGCAAGGTCAGTAAAGCTTGATTATATGCCGAACCTACCCCAATAGTAGAAACCGAAATTCCCTTGTTGAAATAATTTTTTGAAAGATCAACGGTTAAATCAACTGGATTTTGACAATAGCCATCCGTCAATAAGATAACTCGATTCACTGAGTTTGAAAGTTTGTTCTTCTCCACTACTTCATATCCCATTTTGAGTCCTTCGTAAATATTGGTTCCACCATCGGCCTGCACCGCACGAATAACATCTTCCAAATGTGGTTTATTTATATTGACCTCACCATAAGCAAGGACTGCTTCTGTGTCAAAAAACACAATCGAAACTCGATCTTCTGGTCTCAATTTTGAAATAAAATCCAGCATTGCGCTTTTCAACAGATCTATATTTGGTCCTGACATGGAACCACTTTTATCCAATACAAAAGCAATGTTTAATGGTTTAGAAATAGCTTGTTTATTCGTTGGTTCTTTGATCGAGAAACCTAATTCCAACAGGGCTTCCAGCGATCCTGAATTAATTTTAGCATTACCCCACTTTACATGCACATTGACCAGTTCTTCATCTGGTGTATCCGGGTAACGTTGCGTTACATAATTATTAATATCGTATGATTTAACATCATTTTTTGTTGGCAGATAATTTTCAGGAAATTGTAAACGCGGATCAGGATTATATCGAAAGGTCAGAACAGAATATCCGATTCCAAAAAACTTACTGAGATCAACTACCCCAGCATCTTTTTGAAAATTAAAACTCAAATGATACGTTTTCTTTTTAGGTAATAAAAAAACGGCCTTGCCTTCACTGTTGGTTTTTGCATAATATTTTTTAGAAGAATAATCTGTTTGCAGATAGAGATCTTCTTCAATGCCATCGTTGGGTCCGCCAATTATATTCAAGACCACCATCACTCTGTTAGAAACGGGTTTTGGCACTTCCAGAAAAGTTTGCTCAAGATACCCATCCGCATTCTCCTCTTCTTTGAAATTTATTTTTTCGTAAAAAAGCGTGATGCGATTGATTGCTGATTTTGAACCGGTATCGTGAAATGAAAAATCGTCTTCACCGTCTAAATCAATTTGAAATTTTTCATTCAGCGGCAGCATAAATCGCGCAACACCATGTTCATCAGTCGTAGTTGAATAGGAGACACCCAGCGCATATGAAGTCATGTTGACAGGTGTCCCAAAAAAAGGCCGCCCACCTTTAGACACCACTAATAATTCCACCAATTCTTCACCCGCGCCTGGCATTGCGTTAGATGCAATTCGCTGCGGAATGTCTTCCAACTCAATCGTATTTCTATCTACTGGCAATTCATTTTGACGGTTCCATCTTGCCACATCATAACTCACGGTTGCGCTGCCAGATGCAGTTGCTCCGGGTGATAATTCAAGGATGGTATAATTGTACATCTCCCCTACATTCATCATCCACTTTTTTCCATCTGACTCATTCAAAACCAGCGCTAATTTTCCTTGTGGATTAGTTTTATAAACAGTTCGCACAAACGTTGAAGTCTCCACCAAAACAATTTCAACACCTGCCATAGGTGATTGATTGGGACCATTGACCGTAATATTGTAGGTGAGTTGCGCAGTACTAGTCAGTGAAATTAATACGCTAAAAAAAATGACAACGGCATTCCGGAAAAATTTCAGCATAGACGTTTGATTTTGGTTCTGTTATGTAATGTGACAAACTAATTTTGGTTACAAATTTCCAAAATTAAAATAACCGTTATCACTAAGTTAAATCATTCACACAGAAAAGTTTTTTTCTCTGCGCCTTGATTTCAGGGCAATTCAGGTAACATTTTTTTTGCTAACTGAAATTGCTTTTTTACATTTTGCATTTCACATACAAAGTTTTGCAATTTGCAACAACAAAAAAAAGGCAATCATCTATATGACAATATTTGAAAAAAATTAGATGATATGAAATTTTACAAAGCTCTTTTATTAACGTCAATTGTTTGTGGCGGAAGCGCATTTAATGCGAGCGCCCAAGACTTTATTTATGAATGGGGCCACAAAATTGGTGGCATCAACAATGAAACTGGAAAATGTTTAACCACGGATCCGGATGGAAACGTTCTTGCGGCAGTTGAATTTCCATCTACGTTTGATGCAGACCCGGGAGTTGGTGTAACAACACTAACATCACTTGGTGGCAATGATATTGCTCTAACAAAATTTGACTCAGACGGAATTTTAATTTGGGCAAAGAGTATTGGCGGAACAGGCACAGATGTTGCTTACAGTGTTGCAACAGATGAAATGGGTAATGTGTATTTGTCGGGTGCATTTAGCGGAACGGTTGACTTTGATCCGGGAGCTGGTGTAGAAAGCAAAATTTCAGCAGGAGGGGTGGATATCTTTTTGTTGAAGCTTGACATGAACGGAGATTTTCTGTGGGTGTACACAAATGGAACCGCAATGAATGAAGACGGAAGAAAGGTAGCTGTTGACAACACAGGCAATGTTTATTTGTCAGGCTATTTCAGAAACACAATAGATTTTGATGCAGGTGCAGGAACTGTAAACCTTACTTCATTTGGTGGTGCAGATGTATTTGTTCTGAAACTTGATGCAGCTGGAAATTTCATATCAGTATATCGTACTGGTGGAACTGCCGATGACGATACGTATGACATGGTTATCGACGCTAACAGCAACGTCTATGTTTCAGGATATTTTCAAGGGACAGCGGATTTTGATTCAGGAGCAGGGACAACCAACTTAACCTCTGCCGGAGGCAACGATATTTTCGTTTTTAAAATTAATTCGTCTGGAACATTCTCCTGGGCCAAAAGAATTGGATCAACAGGCAATGATCAAGGATTAGCAGTTGCAATTGATCACGATGACAACCTTGTGCTTGGAGGTTATTATGCGGGTACAGTAGATTTTGATCCAAACGCTGGAACAGACAATAAGACATCTATAGGTGGACTTGACCTTCTTATCGTTAAATTGGATAATTCAGGCAACTACATTTTCGGTGTAACTGCTGGAGGCATTTCTGACGACGCCCTTTGGGATATTGCAATTGATCAGGATAATAATATTTTCTCAACTGGATTCATCAGACAGACAGTTGACTTTGATCCTTCTGCGGGAATTCAAAATGTAACTGTTACTGGCAGTCCTTCATTCGCTGATCATTTTTACTGGAAATTGGATGAAGATGGAAATTATTTATTTGCTGAACACATGGGCGGTGGAGATAACGATCATGGTTTTGCAATTCATTCAGTTGGACAATTTATATATACTACCGGTTACTACAACGGAACTGCTGATTTTGATTTAAGCAGTTCAACAGCAAATGTCGCTTCATCAAATGTGGATGCACCATTGATTAAACACGTAAACTGTAATCCTATTCACACAAATGATGTAATTGTTGCTTGCGGTGATTATACCTGGATTGATGGAACTACATATACAGCAGACAACAACACTGCTACTCATCTGGTAACAAATATGTATGGTTGCGACAGCACGGTTCATTTGAATTTGATGATTAAATCAATTAATGACCAAACAGTGACCCCATCAATTTCTACTTTATGTGATGACGGTGATGTAACCGTTGAATTAGGTTCTTCTCAATCTGGTGTATTTTATTCTTTAGTGGATCAATCAACAATGACAGTTATTGACGGTCCGATTGAAGCCAATGGATCGGCATTAACTTTTGATGCGGGAAATATTACAACAACAACTGATTACGAAATTCAAGCTGAAAGAAATCGTTTTAATTCATTGACTTTTACAGGGAATGGTGCTACACCAACTTACGTAGATATGGGAAGTGCTGTAAACGATGATTTAAAAGGAACAAACGTTGTTACTGCAGAGGCATGGATTAATACAAACAGCAGCGCAAGTTTACAAACTGTCATTGGAAATTACGGACCGACGATTGGAGCATCGATGCAGTTCTTGTTAAGATTAGATAACAGCGCTGGACTAAAAGCATCTTTCTGGGTTGGTACTTCTCCTACAACCTATTCTCAAGTTTATGGAACAACGACAATCGTACCTGGTACATGGTATCATATTGCCGGAACATGGGACGGAACAAATGCTTCAATTTATGTAAATGGAGTTTTGGAAAATTCAATTCCAATATCAGGTATAATGCCGTCAGTGCCTAACACGCTAAAAATTGGTGGTGGTTTGTCAAACGGAACAGAATATTTTAATGGTCAAATTACGGGCGTTAGAGTTTGGGATGTTACCAGAACACAAACTGAAATATTTGACAACATGACCGAATGTATTGATGGCGGTGAACCTAGATTAATTGCAATGTATAACATGGTTGACGGAACAGGAAACTCAACTTTGACAGACGAATCAATCAACGGTTATCATGGTACATTGATGAACATGGATGCTAATACTTCCTGGAACTATACAAACATGCCAGCAATGACATGCTCTATGTGCAATTTAACCATGACACAAACTCCAACGGTTACTGTGAACTATTCTAACACCGGAACAGATGTTGAAGAACATTGCGCATCGTATGTTTGGATTGATGGAAATACCTACACAAGCTCAAACAGCACCGCAACACATACTTTAACAAATATCTCTGGGTGTGATTCTGTAGTGACATTGAATTTAACAATCAATCAACCTAACACCGGAACAGATGTTCAAAATGTATGCGAAAGTTTGACATGGATTGATGGCAACACGTATACATCTGACAACAACACAGCACAATTCACATTAACAAATATGTTTGGCTGTGATTCAGTAGTTACATTAAACTTAACAGTTGGTGGAGTTGTTGCAACGGCGACTAACAACGGTGACGGTACTATGACAGCAACTGGTTCAGGAACTTATCAATGGATTGATTGCGGAACAAATTCAGCTGTTGCAGGTGCAACATCTGCATCATTTATTCCAACTGCAAATGGAGATTATGCTGTAGTTGTGACTAACGGATCATGCGATGATACTTCAGCTTGTATTACATATAACAGTGTTGGTTTGAATGAAAATAGTTCACAATCAATTTCTGTTTATCCAAACCCTACACAAGGAAATTTTGTAATCAATTTAGGTAACGGATTTGAAAGCGGACTTCTTCAAATTACCAATTCAATTGGACAAGTAGTTTATGTACAAGAAATAGACGGTGCTCAAACACTTGATCTAAACCTTGAACAAGCAAATGGAATTTACATGGTCACTATTTTCTCAAACGGAGAAGTAGTTGCGTCAACACGAATTATCAAACAATAGTTTAAGTTAATCCAAAACAAAGAGATGGTCGGCTCGTGATGAGTCGGCCATTTTTTTTGAGATTGTGTGAAGTTGGATTTAGGGATGGGTTTTATTTGTATGTTAGTACGTTAAATGAAATTCTGTAGGTTTTAAACAATGTCAGAAAAAAAAGAAAACAAACATGAAAACTTTCGAAATCGATGGAGAGAAATTCAATACATTATCAGCATTCTTCAATGAGATCGGCTCAAAACTGGTGGAAAATAATACATGGGGGAAAAATTGGAATGCATTTGATGACATCCTTGTCGGCGGTTTTGTTTTGACAGAATATGAAGAGCCCTTTAAACTGATTTGGATCAACTCCGACATTTCTAAGGACAAGCTAAAAGACTTTAACGATATCGTTAAACAAATACAAAGTCACGCACATATAACCCTGTAACTTAGATAGCATTAACTTAATTATCAAAAAAAAATAAACGCAGAAAGTTTTTTTTAATGTTACGCATTAATCTTCGTCTTCATAAAATCTTCAAAATCATCTTTGACGCTTCTTGAAATTGGCAACGATTTATTACCCAGAAAAATTTCCTTTTTGGAGTAACGAACAATTTTGAAGATATTGACCAGATAAGATCTATGAATTTTAAAAAGGAAATCGCTGTCCGCTTCTTCAATAAATGATTCAAGTGATTGACGCAATACATATTTTTTATCATCGCAGAATACATTCAAATAGTTGCCCTCTGCCTCTACGTAACAAATAGAATCTGTGTTGATAATGACGGTTTCATAACCATCTTTAAACTGAATACTTTTACTTGTTGTTTGAGGTGAATCCAGTTTACTCAAAGCCAAACCAACGCTCGCAAATAAATCCGATTTTTTAACCGGCTTTGTAATGTATCCAGCAGGACTTGTCTGAATAATCTGCTTCACCATTTCAACATCTGAATGCGCGGTGACATAGATAAACTGGCAGCTTTTTGTCTCCTGAAGTATTTTTCCAATTGCAATTCCATCGGTTTCATTTTCAAGATGTACATCCAGCAAAACTACTTGCGGAGAAAAAGATTTCATTTTTTGCAGGGCAGATTCTTTATCATGCGCCATGTCAATATTGTTAAAGCCAAGCGACTTCAACGTATCTTTCAAATCCTCAGCAATTAAAATTTCATCTTCTACAATGAGAATGGCGGCATTGTTCATCCTATTTCTTTTTAAATGTCATTTCATATCTGAAACCTGCACTTCCGGTTATTGAATAAGTGCCTTTCAGCTGGCGTGAAAAAATGTCTACCAAACGTAAACCTAACCTGTTTTCACGAATTTCTTTTTCGTCAAATCCTTTGCCATTATCGCGAATTAAGTAGAGAATTGTTCCATCTGAATTTTGTTTCAAAGTCAAGAACACGGTTGGTTCTGCAACATTCTCAAATGCGTGTTTCATGGAATTGGAGATCAATTCTGAAGTAATCATTCCAATAGAAATAGTGTCAGAAATATTCAAGAGTACATCCTCAATTTCCATTTCAAACTCTATTTTTTGACTCTCTGATTTAACAACCGAATACAAGTTTTCAATGAGCTCTTCCAGGTAATATTTAGTTGATATTCCTTTTTGATCGGCTTGATTGTAGAGCATCTCATGCACAAGCGCCATCGAACTGATGCGACGGGAAGCCTCTGTCAGTGGTTCAATCTCTTCTACGTTTTGACTTGATTTCACCTGCATATTTAGAAGTGAGCTAACGAACTGTAAGTTGTTTTTTACGCGGTGATGAATTTCCTGAATAAGCGAATCTTTTTCTGAATTCTTTTCGAGTAAAATTCTATTCGACTTTCTGATTTTTAGAAGTAGAAAGGTAATAATGGAAATGGACAGGATTAATACTACCAGCGACACAATTAAGATTCGGGCTTCACGACGCTCCATTTCAAGTTGATTGCTGGATTCAAATAGCTGAGAAGAAACCGAATTAAATTCATTTCGAATTTTCTGATTTTCAAATTTGGTTGCAAGCATATGAAGATTGTAATTGTTCATCCTGACGGACGTTTGCATATCAATCTCATGCCCCATAATAAAGTATCTCAACGCCTTCACTGAATCACCGGCTTCAATGGCGGTTTCATACAAATAATAATACGGATCATGCAAGGTAAATTGAATGTTGAGCGAATCGGCCAGATGAACAATCCGTTCGTAGATAGGAATAATCTTTTCCTTTTTATAATTGTTGTGAACGTACAACATGGCGCGGTTATTCATTGCATAGAGTGCGTCTTCGTAATGCCCTGCCTTCAACCAAAGTCGTTCTGCTTCTTTGTAACAGCTATCGGATGATTCAACCTTCTGATGATTTTTGTACATAAAACCCAATTCATTCATTGAAACTGCAACGTAAGCGTCATTGCCAATCGCCTGTGAAAGTTCAATTGCCTTTTTGGACTCTTCAATCATGATTAAAAAATTTGGATTGGCCTCATTGTTGATTGCCGCTGAACGGTTGTGAATTTTAATAAGCAGGATTGTGTCGTTCAGATTATGTTCATCGTAGATCTTTTTTGCAAGCTGGATATGCTGATTTGCTATTCCGTGCTTTGTGATTTTTCGAAAGAGCTCTGCCAATTCAACGTGGCAGGCAGCAAGCAACTCATAATTTTTTGCTTTTTCAAAGAGATCTTTAGCAAGTGTAAAATACTCCATGACCAGATCCAAATCACCGATATTCTTTTTCACAGTGCCAAGTCTCAGATAACAGCGCCCCAATTCAATTTCATCATTTTGAATCACCGCAATATTTCGCGCAGAATCAAAGTAGGATTCGGCAACTAGATATTCTTTTGATTTAAAATAGGCTTCTCCGGATTCAAAGTAGAATTCAAATTTTTTCTTTACTGACGTCGCCAGATTACTATTTTGCGCAGCAAGATCCACTGGCTTACCCCATGTAAACAGCACAACAAGAATTGCATTGAAGAAATATCGAATCACACTCAAAATTAAGAATTCAAAGTCTGATTCAGCCTAAGTTCATTTGAAATGCCATTTTATGTATACGAATGGTAGCTTTCAGAACCAATTGCTATCCAATAATGAATCTAAATAACATGCCAGAATTGGCGCCAACACTGCAATTAGCGAGGAGGTCTTGTTCCTTGCAAAGACCACCAGATTAGGCTTCACTACACGCTGATTTTCCACTGGAGCTTTGACGAGAAAGTCCCGAATTTCTCAAAATTAATTAACTTGTAAAAAAATAAATCATATGAAACTAATTGGAATTTTAATGATTTCAGTTTTGACAATCAGCTTCACCGGTATTCAGAGTAAACATAAAAAAAATAACAAATTCGAGATCGGGGATATTTATCAAACATGGAAACTGGATCAAATCCTGGTTAATGGAACAGCTGATACGTTGGGCTTTCCGGTAAATGAAATTCAAATGACATTTGGTGAGGATAGTATCTTAACTATATTTGACGATACGTATAAAAGTCTTGAACATTTCACATGGAAGATGACGGGGAAAGATACCTATCAGGTTATTTCTTCGTATGAAGTGATAGACTATAAAATTTTGCATTTAACTTCTGCTGAACTTCAGGTCAAAATGATTTCGATAGAATCTGAAATTGATTTGGTTTATTTTTACAGCAGTCAGCCATAATCTTATCAAATGAATTACGAAAACATAAATACAGTCAGACTTCTTCTAAAACCAATCACCCCAGAAGTAATTCACAGCCTCTTCAATACTAAAAGCAAAGAAGAAATCATTCAAGACTTCAACGTAGATGAAGCCGGGTACGAACATTTAAAAAACATGCATGAAAAAGGCATGGAGACTTTTCGAATTTCACAACTTTTCTTTTTAATTCTTGAGAAAGAAACAAATAAAGTCATTGGTGAATGCGGTTATCATACATGGAATCCGTCACACAACCGGGCTGAATTATTTTATGGTTTAAGAAACGACACCTTTAAACAAAAAGGATACATGAAAGAGGCCTTGAATGAAGTCGTTGATTTTGGTTTTAACGTCATGAAACTTCATCGCATTCAGGCTTTGATAGCTGATTCAAATACTCCTTCCAAAAAATTACTGCTGCACTATGGTTTTGTAAAAGAAGGAACTATACGTGAAGACTATGTTGTAGAAGGAAAAAATGAAGATTCAGATCAGTATTCGCTTCTAAAGCAGGAGTGGAAAAAGCGGAACTGAAACCATTCCAAAATTTTAACCGCCACAACAGATGTCGGATGCAAATCAATACGACCACTTATTCGTAAATGTATTCAGGTAATCAAAGCCAATCTTGAATCTGAACATAGAGGCTCCCAAATTATCAAACTGGCCTGAATAGTAAAAACCATATTTCAGCATTTGATTACGAACTTTAAATTTGCGTTCAATCCCCACAAAAAATTCAGAGTGCGTCAAATTTGCATCATCAATATACAAAAGACTCACACCGGCAATGGTTTCAAATTTTGTCTTTTTGATTAGTGGAATTTTGTTGAGTAAAATCCCGTTAAAGTGATGCACGTAAAAGGCTTGTGAATAAAGACCTGTCGTGCTGTAAGTAGTATCAAGCAATTGATGGGTATTGAGCGGGTTTGAAAAAAATCCAAGATCAGATTGTTTAAAATACCGATGTTCAATCACGCGTAAATCTTTTGTATTTAAAAAAGATCCACCAATAACCTTCCATTTAGAAACACCAAAATTTCCAAAACTAATCTCATCTGAAATTTTAAATTCCAGCAAATTAAAACTGACTTCACTGTTAAATAATTGCGGAATGCCTTGTTTGAAAGTCAGCTCCAGTTCAGGATATTCAGACCCAACAATGAGCTTTTCATTCTTTTTGATAATGTATTTTTGTTTGAAACGATATTGAAATTTAAACTCAATCAATGCAACCCGATATTGTTCGAAAGCAATTGGTTCATTAAATAAATTCACAATTGTATCACCTGCCAGAAAAAAATCCAAAATTGGTCCCATACTCACATCACTCAATGATTGCCTGTTCGAATAACTGAACTTAACTCTGCCGTACAAACCATTCACCAGCTCTTGTCTGTAAGCCACACCCACGTATTGATTGCGGACTGAATTGATTCCGCTGAAAAACCAATTCACAGCACTGAGTTGATTGGTTAAAAGTTGATAAACATCTCCTCCTTCCAACTCAACACTTCCAAATTTGAGTGGTAAAAAAGTATATTCAAGGTTCAGACTTGGTTTTAAATCCAGTTTATGAAATCCAAAATTGACTGAAGGTTTGATCATGATCTTATGTGCATTTTCAAACTTCTTGGAATAGCTGCCGCCAAAGCCATAGCGGAATCCACCAACACCAAAGAATTCCAGATTTGAAAGCAAAGGATCAATATAAATCTCCTGCTGTTTATAGCGATTCCTGAAACCAATTCCATTTAAGGCAACATCAAAAAAAGTAACGCGATTAAATTCTGCATCCACACTGTCCAAATAATATTCACTTGTTAAAACAGAATCGATGCGATTTTGCTCCCGAATAAATGCCAGCTCCTCAGGTTTCAGTTGCAATGGGCGATTGCCGGACCAATAAGCGGAATCTCGTGAAAAAGCATCATCAGAATAACTTGATATTTCATTCTTAAAATCTTTTGCCGTAAAACTTTGATTGAATTTATAATCAGAATGATTGACTCGCGTATTTGCATTGATGAGATATTCTTCGTCGCGAATTGAATAAATAAATTCCCGGCGCACCGCGACCCAAAATCCATCGATGTTTTCATAATCGTGAATCACCGTAAACTCTTTGAAGAAATGCATACTTCCGGGATTGACAGATAGGTTAAATGATTTGATCACCCACAAACTGTCAATGACATAAATAGTTCCGGACAACAAAGCAGCATTATCAAATCTTGGAGTCACATTGATTTCGTAGATCTTTTGATTTTGTTCTTCAAAAATATTGGTGAGTTTAAATTTATAGTTGGTGAAAGCCTGCAAACCAACCGGCGATGCAATGGGATACTCACTGATCTTTGGAAGATAAAGCATGTTTTGATAGAGATTAAAATCTCCGTCCTGAATTTTTTCAAAGAAGATATAAGGATCGGTTTCAATACTCTGCACAGGCGTTATGATATCATCCATAAAATAATCCACCACCGATGAAGTAGAATTTTCAACGCGATTTGAATAATCATGATGAGCTACAATCTCTTCGTGATAAACATCCGGCGCTACAAATGACGTATTAGACAAAGACTCAATCAAACTCATTTTAACAGGTTCATCCGGAATGGAATCAGATTGATCGGGTTTACGTTTTTCTTTCTCCAGACTAGTTTTCAAATACGTTTTGCAAGAGTAATTGGCAAACTGCTGCGCAAATATTTTTCGGTTTTCCTGAACGTGTTTGATGATTCCATTGGCCACATTCGCTTTCTTTGTAACCACTTCTACCGATTCAAGTTCCTGCACTTTTTCGTAGAGAACAATATTGAGCATCGTCACTTTTTCAGAAATCAAAACATCTACAATCGTATCTTTTCTTCCAAGTGTTTTAAAATGGATCAAATAATTTTTAGTCGCAGGAAACTCCAGAAAATAAGAACCGTTGTAATCGGTAATCATTCCGTAGGTTGTATTTTCCTGATACACTTTTACAGCTGGAATAGGATTTCCTTTTTCGTCAGTGACTTGGCCTTTGAGCACATATTGTGCATTTGTAAGAGAAGATAATCCTAATAAAACTGCAATGCAGAAGAGTTTCATGTTATATTTTAAGGCTTTCTGCATTTAAGACGAATGAGTTGCGGATTTGTTACAGTTGATTTATTTGCAAAAGGTATTTGGTCATATACGAGCTAAAAGTATTAATTATTTCCTCTGTTAACAGGCAACCAACCAATTCTCAAATATTTCCTAATTTTAACCTAAGCCAAAAATCTAATTCCATGTTCACTATTGACCAAATCAAAGCAGCGCATTCAAAAGTAAAATCAGGTGCTGATTTTCCAAACTATGTACAAGATCTTATAAAACTTGGTGTCTCGTTTTATGAAACATTTGTCTCAGATGGTCATACAGAATATTTTGGAAATCAAAATCACAAAACATCGTCTGATCATAAATATGATAGTCTTCTTATTTCAGAAAAGAGTGATGCAGAACAATTCAAAGCAGATCTGAAAGCGCACCAGCAAGGCAAGACAGACTACATGACCTTTTGCAAAGACTGTGCAAAATCGGGGGTGTTTAAATGGCAAGTTAATATGTCAAAAATGACATGTACCTATTTTGATAAAGCAGAAAATGAAATGCTGATTGAGCAAATTCCACAATAAAAAATTGTACTCATGAACTCATCTGAGCAACTCGCAAATAGATTCAGAGAAGTAATTCTGAACGGAACCTGGATTGCCAATACCAACTGGCAAATGCAATTAACTGATGTTACCATACAACAGGCAATCACCAAAATTGATTCCTTTAACACCATAGCGGCCCTCACCTTTCACATTGATTATTATATTGCCGGTATGCTGCAAGTCTTTGATGGCGGTACACTAGACATAAAAGACAAATACAGTTTTGACATATCACCTCTTAGTTCAGAATCCGATTGGCAAAATCTCAAACAAAAATTATTCAGCGACTCCGAAAAATTTGCATCACACGTTGAAAAAATGTCTCCGGAAAAACTAGCTACTCATTTTGTCGATGAAAAATATGGAAGCTACGCACGTAACATTGACGCCATGATTGAGCACGCTTATTATCATCTGGGGCAAATTGCTTTGTTGAAAAAGATGGTTTTAGAAAAGTAGCTCTGAACATGGAAATCGTAACACACAACTACAACGGCAAAAAAATTGCAGAAGTTCTATCTGGAAAGTTTCTCATTCAAAACGCTTCAGATAGTTTGGATTTACTTGGAAATATCTACTATCAGGATTTTGATAAAATCATTCTTCATCAAAAGAATCTCACTCCTGATTTTTTTGATTTGAAAAATGGTCTAGCCGGTGAGATGCTCCAAAAATTTTCAAACTACCGTGTGCGCCTAGCCATCGTTGGTGATTTTTCTACCTATACTGGCAAAAGCATTACTGACTTTATATTTGAAAGTAATAAAACACGGCAGATAAATTTTGTGCGCTCAGTTGAAGAAGCGCTAACTGTTCTTTCATTAGGCTAAGCCAATCAACAAAACTTTGCGTCCTCTGCGTCTTTGCGGTGATTGTTTTTAATCGCAGAGAAATGGAGGAGGCGCAGAGATCCGCAGAGCTAATTTGATTCAATGATTTTTTTCTCGACTTAAAACAAACCACTCTGGACAAGTAAAATACTCAGCGGGACCTCTGCGTTAAAACGTTTGGTCACACATTTTATCACCAAAACTTATTTCCGAATCAAAGCGAATTAGTTAATGAATTACTTTTCACCACACGCTTCAAAGCCATCAGATAACCAATATGCATACCCTCGTGCACGTTTACAAATGAAAGCGCTTCATCAAATGAATGAATGGTATTTCCAAAACTGGTTGGATACGGTGTGTAGTTTTTGAAAAGATCTATTTCCATATCAATCACCAAACGTTCAGGCTGCATGACCATTTCATTTTTGATAAAGTCCAATTCTGCTTGATCAATCGGCGCTTGCGGAACAGTTCCTTTTTTGTATTTATCAATGAACGATTGCTCAAGGGTAACCTGATTTCCGCTCAGACGATAAAGTAAACCTTGCTGTGTTGCCACAATGTGACCAATGTGCCAAGCTATATTGCCTGTGAATCCAGTTGGAATTTTATTAATCTCTGCTAACGAAAGTCCTTCTATTATTTTCAGAACATTCATACGGGCAATGCGGTGGATATCGATTGATGTTGTCATAACAGTCCTTTATTTTTGAAACTAAAGATAGTAAGTTATTTCTGCACAGCTTTGCAGATTATCCTTTCAGTTTCAGCACTACTTCATCAATTGAATCAACATAATTAATGGAAATTCCATTTACAATGTCCGAACCGTATTTTTTAAAAATCTCCCACTTACCAGCATCTACAGCTTTCACGAACCAATCCAGCGGTGGAAGAATTTTATAATGATCTACTAATCCTTTTTCCCTTACACTGGTCTTCCAGATAGCAAAATACCACTCCATACTTGGTTGATGAAAAGTACGTAATTGACGTTTGTCAAAAACAAAATGTTTAATCTCCTTTACCTCTAATAAATCAGAAACGGCCAGAAAGAGCGATTTAAAACTATCGATCGGAATATATTCTTCATCTGCAACACAGACCGCAAGCTTAAGATTTGACTCAAAGTACAACGAAGCATAATCTGTTTTCAGAATGAGCTCCATGGGTATGCCTCCCGTTTCAACGATTTTCATAATTAAAGTTCAATTATCAGAAAAGACACATCATCTGTTTGTGTGTTGTCGCCTTTCCATTGATTGTGTTCAAATTCTATGATTTCTTTTAATTCAGCCACACTACTATGGCGGTTCTGTTCTACCAGATCAAGCAGACGCTTGCGATTGTATTTTTTATCTGAGGGACCTCCAAACTGATCAACCAAACCATCTGAGTAAATCAACAATTTATCGCCTGAAACAAAAGGTATTTCAACTTCATCAAATACACTCTCAGGACTTTGCCCAACCGGATCTTTTGAAGCAGGCAATTCTGTGATGGCACCGTTTAATGGAAGGTAAATAGCTTTTCCTTTTGCTGAACTATATTTTAATTTACCGGTGCGCGAACAATAATAAAAAACACTTCCTTCCATGTGCGCAAGAGAAAGCTCTGTTTTATTGAAGGTACTATAGAGCTGATAATTCAGTAGTTTTGCAAGCGCAGCCGGACTATCAATCTGCATGGTCGATGTAATCTCCTGAATAAAAAGCGAACCAGCAATGCTCAGCATCGATGCCGGAATTCCATGACCTGTTGAATCCAATAATCCAAATACTAAACCGTGTCCGGTATTTTTACTGAAGACCAGATCACCACCAATTCCGATTTGTTGTTTAACGAAGAACGAAGCATCTTTAAGAAAGACCTTCAACACATCTGTATTCGGTAAAAACGAGGTTTGAATCAAACGTGCAAAACGGATGCTGTCAAAAATTTCTTCATGAATTTCTGAAAGCTCTTTGTTCTTTAATTCAAGTTTCGTCTGCGCTTCCAGCAAGTATGATGCCGTGCGAACCAGCATGTCTTCTTTTGAAGCAAGTTGTTCTTTGTAATATTGAATATCCACGTTCATAAGCTGATAGTGGATTAACAACCAATGATGGGTTTTGTTCAACTCAATTAAGATTCCTCCAATGGAAAAACTGATCAAGCAGATTTGCACAGCGTGCGATGCCACAGCTCGAATCAATCGACTTGCAAAAGCGCAATAGTATTTGATTTTCTATGGATTAAAAAACTAATTCCCCAGCACAAAAACACAAGGCAGTTTATCAAATTTGAAAGGAGATTTTTTCCAGTCAGCTATTTTTTTTGTGATGATATTTTCATTTGCTCCCGTAATATCATAAGCAACTGTCAACTTAAACTCTCCGGAAACAGATTTCAGTAAATCATCAAACATCACATCATTACGATAGGGTGTTTCAATGAAGAGTTGCGCAAAGTTCGTTCGCTGAATTTGAGTGGTGAGATCTTTTATTTTTTGAACACGTTCGTTACCGGCTTTTGGAAGATACCCGTGAAACGTAAATCCTTGACCATTCATACCGCTTGCTGCTAGTGCCAACAAGATTGAACTTGGACCAATCAGAGGAATCACCTGACATTTATTTTCATGCGCAAGCGAAACTATTTTTGTACCAGGATCAGCTACACCAGCATAACCAGATTCAGACATCAGCCCAACATCTTTACCTTCATTCAGAAATTTAATGACATCCGGATGAAAATTATACTCAGCATGTTTGTCTTGCTCAAAAAAAACAGAATCGTCAATTGGAAATTCTGAATCCATCTTTCGCAAAAACTGACGCGCCGTTTTCAACTTTTCAACAACAAAAATTCTCAAATTGTTGACAACCGATTTATTAAAATCAGGAATTACCCTTTGCAAAGTATCTTCACTGATTGGAACAGGAATAATATAGAGTTTGCCTTTAGTCAATGTAGCGCGCTATTAATTGATCCGTTGCATCATCCAACATGTCAAACACCTGCTGAAAACCTTCATCACCACCATAGTAAGGATCAGGCACTTCACGATTTTCACCCGGATAAATTTCATCCAGAATCAATTTCACTTTTGCTCTGTCTGCATCATTGCGGGCAAGTTTCAGAATATCCATTTTGTTTGCATTGTCCATCGCATAGATTAAATCAAACTCATCAAAATCTGATTGTACAAACTGTCTGGCTCTGAGATCTGAAATATCCATTCCATTTTTCACCGCGGTCATACGCATACGTGAATCAGGTTGTTCACCTACATGAAAATTTGAAGTGCCGGCCGAATCAGTTTGCACATCTTCATTTTTCATCACGCGCAATTTATGACGGAGTATTCCCTCAGCAATAGGTGAACGGCAGATATTCCCCAGACAAACCATTAGAATTTTCATAGTTCAGTTTTTCAATTTGAGATTCTTTAATTGATTTCCGAATGCCGATTAACGATTTTTGATTTTCGAAGTGTTTGAAGATTTTTCGAAAATCAGATGCGCACCGGTTCAACTAAATTAAGGATAAGATTTCAGATGGTTGGAATTAAGATGAAGTTCTCATGTCGAAAATGGTAGCTTCGGCGGAGTTTATCCTGATGAAAGAAGGACTCAGCCACCGGATCGTGTGTGACATTTGTGATAACTACTAACGGAAATTTATCCTAATAACAAAAGCAGCTAAGGGTTTCGAATATGAAAAATGAAGTTGATTAGAAACAACCGGTCACTGAGCAGAGCCGAAGTGACGATTGCTTTTTTGGGTTCCTATGCGGAGTCGAAGGGCAAAAAAAGCCCCTCACTTGGTGAAGGGCTTTTCAATTAATTTACGTTTAGTTTTTTCTCGAGGTCTTCCAGATAACCTTTAAACTGTTTATCTGTTTCAGCAAGATTGTTTACTGTGCGGCATGCATGCAGAACAGTTGCGTGATCTTTTCCTCCGCATTGTGCACCGATGCTTGCAAGCGACCATTTGGTCATCTTTTTAGCAAAGTACATTGCAATTTGTCTTGCCTGAACTACTTCACGTTTACGTGTTTTAGATTTCAGCAATTCAATTGGCAGGTTGAAATAGTCACAAACAATTTTGTGGATATAGTCCATTGATACTTCGCGAGCAGTGTTCTTCACGAATTTATCAATCATCTTTTTAGCAAGTTCGAGATTGATTGCTTTCTTATTCAGTGAAGCGTGAGCAATCAAAGAAGTAAGCGCACCTTCCATTTCACGAATGTTGGTATTGATGCTATAAGCTAAGTATTCTAATACATCATCTGAAATCTCAACACCGTTACCATAAATCTTACGTTGAAGAATTGCGATACGAGTTTCAAGACCAGGAGCCTGAACATCTGCAGATAATCCCCATTTAAAACGGGACAACAAACGTTGCTCAATTCCTTTCATTTCAACCGGCGCTTTATCAGCGGTCAACACAATTTGTTTTCCTGATTGGTGCAGGTGATTGAAAATGTGAAAGAATGCATCTTGCGTTTTTTCTTTGCCCGCAAAAAATTCTACATCATCAATGATCAGCACGTCCATCAACTTATAAAAATTGATGAAATCATTTGTTGTTGTGTTTTTGATTGAATCGATAAACTGACGCGTAAAAGTTTCAGCTTGCGTATACAATACGGTCTTGTTTGGAAACTGATTTTTGATTCCAATTCCGATTGCATGTGCAAGATGCGTTTTACCTAATCCAACACCTCCATATATAAGGAGCGGATTAAATGCTGTTCCTCCAGGTTTATTTGCTACAGCATAAGCAGCAGATCTGGCTAATCGGTTACAGTCTCCTTCAATAAAATTATCAAACGAGTAGGTTGGATTCAGATTAGACTCAACATTAACTTTTTTCAGTCCCGGAATAATAAACGGATTTCGAATTGGGTTTTCGCCGATATTTAATGGCATAGAAACCGGAGTGTTCGAAATATCCTGCTTACTATTGGTTGGCAGCTTCACCGTATAAGGTGTTTTTTTGTCAGAGCTGCGATCCATGATGATCGAATACTCTAACTTTGCGTCAGGACCAATTTCTTTCTTGATTACTTTTTTAAGCAGATCAATATAATGTTCTTCTAACCACTCGTAAAAAAAATGCGAAGGAACCTGTAATGTCAAAACCTTGTTCTTGAATCGAATTGGAACAATTGGCTCGAACCAGGTTTTAAAGCTTTGAAGGCTTATATTATCCTTGATCACTTTGAGGCAATCTTCCCAAATAGATTCATGGTTTTTTTTGTCTTTCATTCAGGTACGGGTTAGTAATAAAATTTCTTTGCAGGTAGATTTCTTTTGTTGAAAAAATCAGTGAACAAATATTCACATAAAAAAGTTATAAAAAAAATTTTTGAAAGGTTGTTTTTTAAAAATATTTTACATCCGCTTAATGTGGTTTTTTTATCACATTATTATTTAATTTTTCTGAAGACTTCTAAATATTTTATTATAAATGCTACTTTTAGTTTTGTTACTCAACTAAGATAATCAAAATGTATACACACGACACCCAATTACGCATCAGATATAGTGAAACGGATCAAATGGGATATTGTTACTATGGTAACTACGCAGCGTTTTTTGAAATTGGTCGGGTAGAAACTTTACGATCACTTGGAGTGAGTTACAAAGAACTTGAAGACAAAGGTATCATGCTACCAGTTTTATCTTATGAAGTAAAATTTATCAAGCCTGCTTTATATGATGATCTGATAACAATTAAAACTTACATCAAAAAAATTCCGCTTGCAAGGATCGATTTTGATTATGAAATTTATAATGAAAATAATGTGCTTCTGACTACCGCTCATACCTCCTTGGTTTTTATTCAGTCCAATTCCATGAAACCATGTCCGGCTCCATCCGAAATCGTTGAAAAATTGAAGGTGTTTTTTTAGATTAGATTAAGGACCTGTGCAGGTATAAGCAAAATCATCCAGAGTCGTGGTATTTGCAAACAAAATGTATTGCGATTCAATCGTAAATGATTCATCTCCTTTAATGCATTCTTCATCAAAATAGGTTGAATCATTAATCTTCACATAACCTGTATAAGTAGTTACAACTTCTTTCTCGCCATTAACAGTTTGCTCAATTGTCGTCACCGTATAGGTATAACTGCAACTCATGCATTTCTCGCATGAGAAAGTGATGAAAATGACTGCCAGAAGAATTAATCCACTCAAACGAGACATAGATTCTTAAATTTGTTCAAAGATATAAAACTAATGAATCGAAAAAATATTCTCACAGGCGATAATTCTAAATCTTTGTTAATCCCTGAAATGAATGAAACCTACCATTCCATTCACGGAGCTAAAAATGAATCAGAACATATCTTCATTCAAAATGGATTGATGCCACAACTGGCTAATGCTGAAGTCAGGATTCTTGAGATGGGCTTTGGCACCGGCCTTAATGCACTGCTCACACTTGCACAGACATTAGATAAAAGTACTCCTATTATATACGACACGTTTGAAAAGTATCCCATTTATCTCGAAACGATACATGAAATAGACCATCCTGGACAAACAAATCTGGAATCATTCAGACAAAAATTTGAACTGCTTCATACCATCCCTTGGAATGAGTCTAAACAAATCTCAGCTAATTTCATTTTCACAAAATATGCGTGCGACTTTTTGGAAGCCAAACTAAAAACGGATTATTACACTATTATATATTATGACGCCTTTGCACCACAATTTCAACCAGATCTATGGGATTATCCGCAAATGCAAAAATTATATGATTCTTTGGTTACTGGTGGCACTTTAGTAACCTATTGTGCGCAGGGTCAGTTTCGCAGAAACCTTAAACAGGCTGGATTTACAGTAGCCAAAGTTGCAGGCCCTAAAGGAAAAAGAGAAATCACCTTGGCAACCAAGTAAAAGGTCAAGGTTTAATTCCTAATTTTACCAAAAAAATAATCATGTTTGACGCATTATTAACTGTAGACGGTTTAATCGGGTTGTTTACACTCACTATTCTTGAACTTGTTTTGGGAATTGACAATATTGTCTTTATCTCAATTATCGCTGCGCGATTGCCAGAGAAAGAGCAGCCGCGTGCACGCAACATTGGTTTATTGCTTGCAATGATCATGCGTGTTGGTTTGCTTTTTGGAATTACCTGGGTAATTGGTTTAAAAGATCCCTTCTTTTGCTTCAATGATCTGCTTGTTTTTTTTAGTGAAAGTTGGAGAATTGATTCCGCTTTTTTTAACCATGGTTTTGCAGGGCGCGACCTTATCCTTATTGTGGGCGGTTTATTTTTGATGTATAAGAGTACGACTGAAATTCACAAAAAAGTTAAGGGATTAGAGGAAGGTGAACCCGATCAACCTGAAAAAATAAAAAAGGTAAATTTTACTAGTATCGTTGTACAAATTGTTTTAATCGACCTTGTTTTCTCTTTTGATTCTGTTTTGACTGCGGTTGGTTTGACTGATATTATTCTGGTCATGATTCTTGCCGTGGTGATATCAATTGTTATTATGATGATTTTTGCAAAGAAAATTTCTGGATTCATTAATAAACATCCCGCTATTAAAATGCTTGCACTTTCTTTCTTACTAATGATTGGTTTAATGCTGGTTATTGAAGGTATAAATGATCCAGGCATTCACATCCCAAAAGGTTATGTGTATTTCGGTATGGCGTATGCCCTCGTTGTTGAACTATTGAATATGCGTGCGCGCAAAAAGAGCGATAGTAATGGACAAGGAAGTCACTAAAAAAAGAATTGCCGAGCTCACTGAACAAATCAATCGTCACAATTACAACTATTATGTAAAAAGTGCGCCGATTATCAGTGATTATGATTTTGATATGTTGCTTAAAGAATTGGAGCAGCTTGAAAAAGAACATCCTGAATTTGCTTTCCCAAATAGTCCTACAAAACGGGTTGGTGGAGACATCACTAAAAAATTTGAATCGGTAACACATCGTTACCCAATGCTTTCTCTTTCAAATACGTATTCAAGAGAAGAAATTATTGATTGGGAAAATCGCATCAAAAAACTTTCTGAATCTCCTCTATCTTATGTATGCGAATTAAAATACGATGGTGTTGCGATTGGCATTCGTTATAAGAATGGAGAATTGGTTCAGGCCGTTACGCGCGGCGATGGATCTACGGGTGAAGACATTACAACCAACGTTAGAACGATTAAAACAGTTCCGCTAAAACTGCATGGAAATTATCCAGATGAATTTGAAATCAGAGGTGAAATATTTTTCCCGCTCGAAAATTTCAACAAAGTAAATCAGGAACGTGAAGCAGCCGGCGAAGCACTTTTTGCAAATCCACGCAACTCAGCATCAGGAACATTAAAATCGCAAGATTCATCAGTGGTTGCACAACGCGGTCTTGATTGCTATTTATACGGAGTATACGGTGAGGATTTGAATTTTCAGACGCACTCCGAAGCAGTAAAAACTGCAGGCGAATGGGGATTCAAAATTCCCGACTCAACAAAAATAATGATAAGTACCTGTGATTCGATTGATGCCATCATGGATTTCATTCAGTACTGGGAAAAAAATCGCGGCGAATTACCCTTTGAGATAGATGGAATTGTAATCAAGGTTGATAATTATGATCAGCAAGATGAATTAGGATTCACTGCAAAAAGTCCAAGATGGGCAATAGCATACAAATACAAAGCAGAAAAAGTTGAAACCATTCTGGAAGAAGTTACTTATCAGGTTGGACGAACCGGAGCAGTTACACCAGTTGCAAATTTAAAACCAGTTTTACTAGCTGGAACAACTGTGAAAAGAGCATCCCTGCACAATGCGGATCAGATTGAAAAATTAGATTTACATAAAGGTGATACAGTTTACGTTGAAAAAGGCGGAGAAATAATTCCAAAAATTGTTGGTGTAAATCTTGAAAAAAGAAATAATCAGCATGAACGGATTTCATTTTTGGAAAATTGTCCGGAGTGCAATGCTGTTTTAGTGAGACGAGAAGGAGAAGCACAGCATTATTGTCCCAATGAAAATGGATGTCATCCGCAAATCAAAGGAAAAATTGAACATTTCATTGGTCGCAAAGCAATGGATATAGAAGGTCTTGGACCAGAAACGATCGACCTGCTTTACAACAAAGGACTCATCAGAAATTACAGCGATTTATATGACTTAACATTTGATCAGGTTGTTGGTTTGGATCGCATGGCCGACAAATCTGCTTCAAACATGATTAAAGGAATCGAAGCTTCCAAACAAATTCCGTTCGAACGCGTTTTGTTTGCGCTGGGAATCCGACATGTTGGCGAAACAGTTGCAAAAAAACTGGCCAGACATTTTAAGTCGATTGACGCTATTAAAATGGCAAGTTTTGATGAACTAATTTCAGTAGATGAGATTGGTGAAAAAATTGCCATCAGCATTCAACAATTTTTCTTGCAGGAAGACAATCAGAAAATAGTCGAAAAATTACAACAAAAAGGACTGGTTTTTGAAACTAAATCGGCAGACACCGCAAGTAACATTTTACAAAATAAAACATTCGTAATATCCGGTGTATTTCAAAAAGTAAGCCGCGAAAAACTCGCTGAATTAATTGAACAAAATGGCGGAAAAAACACCAGCTCTGTTTCGGCAAAAACCAATTATCTGGTTGCTGGAGAAAATATGGGTCCGGCCAAACTTGAAAAAGCCACAAAGCTTGGCGTTACCATCATTTCAGAAGATGATTTTTTAGCAATGATTTCGGCATGAGTTTCTTTTCAAACATAAATCAGCGCTTTCTAAAAGGCAAAATTTCGGCTCGCGAAAGCAGCGTAATCTCATTAAAAAAAACAAATCAGTTTTTAAAAATATTAGTCATCACAAATCAAAAGATGAGCACCTGATTAACGAAGCCAAAATTGCATTTTCAAACGCAGAAATTAATGCCTTGTATCTAAGAAAAGAAAAGGAGGATAAATCACCTCAATTTAATTATACTGTTCACCCTTCCGATTTTAATTTAACAGGCCGTGTTAAAAATGATAAATTAAACAAGCTCTTATTTATGGGCTTTGATATGGTAATAGATTTGTCAGACGATTCGGTTTATTTAAAATTTATACTCGCACAAATTAAATCAACACTTGTTTTAGGCAAAATTGGTGAGCAAGAATTTCAATTGCATGATTTGTTTTTTGATGCTGAAAAAATAAATGCAGATTTTATAAAGACCGTCGTTAAACATTTAAACGTATTGACAAAAAATGAAAAATAACAAATTCAAAGGCTTAGGCGTGGCAATGATCACCCCTTTCAATGAAGATCATTCAATTGACTTTGCAGCGTTGACCGAGCTCACCGAATTCCTGATTCAGGGAGGAGTTAATTACCTGGTTGTACAAGGAACCACAGGTGAATCTCCGGTACTAACCAAGCAAGAAAAAACGGCTGTTTTAAAATGCGTTGCTGAGGCGAACAAGAAACGCGTGGCTATTGTTTATGGAGTTGGAGGAAATAATACTGCTGCAATTGCTGAAAGTTTTAAAGAGCTTGATAAGAATATTGTGGATGGAATTTTGTCCGTTTCACCCTACTACAATAAGCCAACTCAAGAAGGCATTTATCAGCATTATAAAGTACTTGCAAATTCAACCGATCTTCCTATTATACTTTATAATGTGCCGGGCAGAACGGCTTCGAATGTTTTACCGGATACAACTTTGCGATTGGCAAATGAATTCAAAAATATCGTTGCAATTAAAGAGGCATCCGGGAACATGGAACAAATTATGGATTTGATTCAACGCAAACCGGCTGATTTTCTGATTATTTCTGGTGATGACGGTATCACCTTACCTATTATAGCTGCTGGTGGAGATGGTGTCATTTCAGTTGTCGGCAATGCATTTCCTCATTCATTCAGCGCAATGGTTCGCGCCGCCATGAGCAATGACATGGAAAAGGCCCGTGAACTTCACTACCTGCTCTTTCCTATTATTCCAATGCTTTTTGCAGAGGGTAATCCGGCAGGAATTAAAGAGTGTACAGCGAGTTTGGGAATCACAAGAAACACCGTGCGGCTGCCGCTCGTAAACGTTTCTGAAGGACTGAAAACTAAAATTATAGCACAGACCAGTAACATTTGTAAGGCCTTCCCGTATGACCTTATAAAAAAATAGTATATTTGCTTAAATCCATACATAACAAAGAATTAATGAAAAATAAAAATTTATTCAACGGTATACTGGTTGCAGCCACGGCTATTCTGATGATGAGTTGCGGCGGAAGTGGAGATGATGAGCTTCAGAATGTTGTTGTTGGTGATACCACAACGACTGTAACCACACCAGAACAACCAGCAGTTGAGTACGCTGTTCCAACTCCAAACGAACTTTTTGAAATCATTAAAATTCAAGGAGGTGAACAACGTCCGGGATTAGTGAATACTTTGGATAATCGTCCAAACTATGTTGATCTGAAAGCAAAATCGTTGAACTTCGGTGTTTACTCTGCAGATCTTGCTTACATGAGCTGCTTTGGAATCGGAACAGAATTCCTGATGTACTTTAAAGCCATTGAAGAAATGGGTGAAGAACTTGGAATCTCAGGTGCTTTCGATGAAGAATTAATGGAGCGTATCGAAAACAATGAAGGTGATACTGATACCCTATTTGCAATTTCAAACGAAACTTATTACGACAGCTACCTCTATCTTGAGGAAAACGGAAAAGGTGTTGAGCTTTGTCTGATCATGGCTGGCGGATACATTGAAAGTCTTTATATCATCTGCAACCTTGTAGATAAATTTAAAGAAGGTGATCCAATCATTGAAAAAATCGGTGATCAGAAATTGGTATTAGAAAACTTACTTGACTTTATTCTTCAGTATTCAGATGATCAATTAGTATCTGAAGTAATGGATGACTTGATTACACTAAGTGATGTATTTGAGACCAGCATGGAGTTTGAAGAGTCTGGTACAACTATTGATAAAACAGAAAACAAACTAGTTCTTTCAGGTGGAGGTTCTTACAAAATGACTAAAAATTCATTGGAGAAAATCACCGCAAAAGCAGAAGAATTAAGAGCAAATATTATTAAATAAAAGTTTTATGAAAAAAGCAATTATTTTAGGAGCCCTGCTGGTAGTCGTTGTTGTGCTGCAGGCTTATTCTCAATGTCAAAAAACACATTATTTCTGTACTCAATCTTTAACTAAAGAAGAACAAGCAGAATTCTGGAATCTGAACAACCAATCGCAAAGTGCAATGTTTGCAAAAGGTCAGGTTTATGAAATGAGCTTTATCGCTTACAAAGGATTTGACTACCGAATGACTGTTTGTACAGATATCGTTGGTGGAGATAAAGTACAATTCGAAATTCTGCAAGATGAAGTGGTTCGTGTAAAAGATGAGTATGGAAATACAAACATCAAAAAAACAAAAGAATCTATCTATAAAAATGCAGATGACGGAATGAAGCCTTCTATCAACTTCACAACAGACAAGACTAAAAAGATCTATGTTAAGGTGAATGTTCCGGCAGCAGGCGCAAGCAAAGACAAAGCATTAGGAAAAACTGACAACGTTTGCGTAGGTGTTTTAATTGAGCACAAAGAAGCTGCAGCACTCGGATTCTAGTCACAACCGAATTGAAACTGAAAACCGTTCCGGCTATTGACCAGAGCGGTTTTTTTAATTTATAAGATCACCTTTTCATGACATCCATTTTCACATCCGATAAAATTACCGCTCTCCGAAAACTCTTGGAAGAGGCAAAACTTATTGTTATTACATCGCACCGCTCACCAGATGGAGACAGCATCGGATGCTCTTTAGGGCTTTATCACTTTCTGAAAAAACAAGGCTATCCGGTGGTGGTTTGTCATCCGGATATTGCTCCTGGATTTTTACAATGGATGCCTGGTATCAAAGACATTACATTGTTAGAACGCGAACCAGAAATTGTCAAGCCTCTGATTGCAGACGCTGATTTGATTTTTTGTCTGGATTACCATCATCCAAGCCGCACGGGTAAAATGGAAGAGTTGCTTGTTAACTCCAATGCTGCGAAGGTGATCATTGATCATCACCGCGATCCGGATAAGGATTTTGCAACACTCCTCTTCTCTGATATAACGTCGAGTTCCACATCACAACTCATTTATGATTTGATTGAGTCGCTTGAAAAAACAGATTTGATTGACGAACTAAGTGGCACGTGTATCTATACCGGGATAGTTACAGACACAGGTTCTTTCAGATTCTCATGCACCTCTGCACGAACGCATCACATTGCCGGCGAAATCCAGAAAAAAGGAATTCACACCTGGGAGATTCACGAAAATTTATTTGATGCCAATAGTCTAAACAGGCTAAAACTCGTCAGCTATTCATTACTTGAAAAATTAGTCATCTACCCTGAATATAAAACCGCATTTGTATGGTTGACGCAGGAAGAAGAAGAACGTTTTGAAGTTGTCAAAGGAGATACCGAGGGCATCGTAAATCAGGTACTGTCAATTCAAGGAATTCGTTTGGCCGGATTTTTTAAAGAAAGTGAACAGATTGTCAAAATTTCATTCCGCTCCAAAGGTGAAATTCCAACCAACAAACTTTGCAGTCATCATTTTGAAGGCGGAGGTCACCTCAATGCATCCGGCGGAAAATTCGTTGGAAAAATTGAGGATGCCGTGAAGAAATTTGTAACCATTCTTCCTAATTTCGTTGAAGAAAATAAAGCTCAGTTTGAATGAAACTAAAACTGCTATCTCCGATTCTTTTCATTTTTCTGATGGCCTGTGCTGAAGAGCGTGAAGAGCAGGTATTGATTCAGGAGCCCGAGTGGACACAGGATAATTCGTCTGACATGAATGCCGTTTTTACGGAAGAAGAAAATGAAGAAATTGAGTTGTTCATTCAGCGCCACAGTGATTGGAAGATGACTAAGACCGGAACTGGTTTGCGTTATTTTATTTATTCCAAAAGTGAATCAAATGATACTGCGCGCGTTGATGATATTGTGACGGTTGATTTTGAAATCACTTTACTTGACGGAACACTTTGTTATTCTTCTTCAGAAAACGGACCAGAAAGTTTTATGGTTGAAAAAGCAGACATTGAAAGTGGCTTGCATGAAGGTATGCAGTACATGTGCACCGGTGATCGTGCAAAATTTATTTTACCCAGTCACATGGCTCATGGCCTGATTGGCGATGAAGAAAAAATTCCGCCATTGACTCCGGTTGTTTATGATATTCATTTGATCAAAATAGAACGTCCATGAAAAAATTAATGTATCTCCTGCCCCTTTCAATTTTAGTTTCATGCGAACTTCAAGGTGTTGAAGGAGATGATTTAATCACAAATGATTCTATCAAAGCCAATCAAAATGACATTGCTGTATTGGATGGAAACGGTTTTAAACTGGCAGATTCGATTAACGGCGTACCCAATGAAATGGTCATGATGCGTCCGGATGGTTTGCGCATTGAGTGGACTAAAAAAAATACAAGTAACCAGATTCAACTCAACGATGCGGTAATGGTCAATTTCAAAGCACGCGTTGCAGGTGGTGAAGAATACGATTCAAATGATCCGATTGGTGAACCAATTCCGTTGAAAACAAATATCGGCATGATGGTGAAAGGCTGGGAAGATGGAATTCTGATGATGCACGTTGGTGACAAAGGCAGAATCATGATCCCAAATGCACTGGGTTATGGTGATGACGGTTATCTGGATAAAGTTCCACCACAGGCTGATTTAATCATCGATATTGAAATTGTCAGTAAAATTGAACCGATTGTTTTGGATGAAGGCGTTAAAGTTTACAAATATAAAACCGTCGAAGGCGGCGCTAATCCTGTCAAGAATCAACTGATCACCTTTGACTATTTTGCTTTTACCATTGGAAAAGACGGCCACCTTTATGACAACTCTTACAAACATGGTGAACCATTTAGTTTCAAATTCGAAAATGCCGGAGTTGTTGAAGGCCTGCACCAGGGAATGAGTGTTATCAAGGCTGGTGAAAGCGCATTCATTGAAATTCCAACCGAACTTGCGTATGGCAAACAGGGATTGATTGACCTTGTCCCCTCAAAAACGGACATTGTTTATGATGTGCGTGTCATCTCAGTAGAATAAGGCATTTCCGTAATTCTTTAGTTTTTTTTCAATTTACAGACAACCTTCGGAATTTTACTTTGTACTTCAAGTAGAAAAAGGATTTGATGTATAAAACTGACTTCCAAAAACGCGATATTTCTAGTTCTAATCAGCGGTATTTCGCTGTTCTCAGGAATGTCTGGCAAACGTTGGAGTCAAAACAAGCGTCAATTAAGAATAAACAAGCATAAAAACAATTGGATAAGAATAAACTAACTGAAGATTTTATCCGCGGAGACAAGGCGGCTTTTGATTGGATCTATACCAATTACGCAAAAGGTATGTATGCAATTTGCCTGCGCTATACCAAAAATCAGGATGAAGCAGCAGATATTCTTCAGGAGGCATTTATTAAAGTCTATGAAAAACGAACGCTCTTCAATCCGCAATACGAAATTGGACCATGGGTGAAACGTATTGTAATCAATGAAGCGATCAACCATTTCAGAGTGAACAAACGATTTGAGCTGATTGAAGATGATAGTTATTTTGAAGAAGCTGAAGAAATTCTGGAAATAGAAGATCTGAAAAATGTAAAAGAATTATTGATGGGTGTGCTGCGTGAAATACCTGAAGGTTATCGAACAGTGTTTAACATGTATGTTCTGGATAATCTAACGCACCAGGAAATTGCAGAGTACCTGGGCGTTTCTGTAAACACATCCAAAACCCAGCTTTTCAAAGCACGAAAATTAATTCGTGAAAAACTGGAGCAAAAAAAAATAACCCGATTAAAAGTGAGTAATGAATCAGGAATTTAAAAATATCGACGATCTGTTTCAATCTGCTTTTGCAGATGATACAGCAGAGGTTCCGGCTTTTGTCAAACTAAATATTGACAAAAAGCTGAGCACCAAAAAAAATAAAAAAGGCTGGATCTGGCTAAGCAGCATAATTCTTTTGCTACTGGTATCAATTACCATTTTCTTGAACTTAAATACAAACGAATCCAATCTGACTGAAACTAATTCTGATTCAACTAATCTTACCTCAAAAAATCTAAATACAGAGAACAAAAACACATCCAACTATTCAACTGCAACAAGTGTTCAGGCAGACGATGATGCATCTGCAAATCAAGAAAATCAAACTGAATCCAAAGATGCAGAGCAAGATTCTGATCTTACCGAAAATTCTGATTCCGATAATTCTGAGAAGGTCGGATCTGAAAAATCTGAAAAAAAATCCAATGTCATTGATTATAAATCAGGATCTGGTGTGAACACAAAAAAATCTTCCGGCACAACACTCCCTGATCCAACAGAAGCCGGCGGAGAATCAATCACAGATAATCGAACTTCTTCAGGAAATGAGCGATCTATGACAGCCGATGACAGAGGCATCAACCTGCTGCTGCCTTTGACGGCACGTATGTTTGAAAAACAAGTATCAGGCAAAATAGTAACTCCGAAAACAAAATCTTTGACCTTGTCTAATCCAAGTTCTGCACTGAGCATTTTTGATAAAAACGAACTAGAGGCGATGCCATTTGAAAGTGAAAAAAAATACAATCCATGGATGATATCACTCACTGGCGGAGTCAATTATTCAACTTCTAAATACACCTTTCCAACATCAACTGAAAAAGATTACTACGAAAAATCAACATTCGCCACGCCTGCTTTCGAAGCTTCTGCAGATGTCAGATATCGTTTATCAAACAGCCTTACATTTGGAACCGGACTTGCCATTTCAAAACTCACGGAGAATTATCAATTCTTCAAAGAAACGATAGACATTGATACTACAATCCAATGGACTTATCAGGACATTTATGAATATGATTCTTTACTTGACACCACCATTTGGGTTGGTATTGATTCAACGTCTCAATCATTCTATGATACCACCGCAATTATATTGTATGACGAAACAGGAACGACGCAGGCAACCTATTTGCACATTCCATTTAGCGTTGGTACGCAGATTATCCGCAATAAATTCAGGTTTGATTTTTACGCTGTAGGTCGCTTTAATTTACTTCTGAATGGAGGCGGTGGCTACTTGCAAAATGATGTATTTACGTCCTTCAGCAAAAGCGCCAATCAAATATTCAAGCCGTGGTCAGTTGATTTGATTCTGGGAACAGCAGTGCATTATCAACTCTTTGAAAAACTTTATCTGACGGGAACTTTCAGATTCCGCCCGGCAATTGGGGATTTGTACCAAGGTGTGAATTTTAAACGATCATTCCAATCGTATCACGTTGGAGTTGGGTTAAGCTGGAAATTGTAATCAAGATTTTTTTCCTTTTTCCTTGCCTTTGGAATAGCCAAAATAATACCCAAATGTAAATCCAATGATCAGGGTCAAAATAGCTACCCAGAATTTGATTAATATAATAAGTGCCAACGCAAGAACGACCACTGCAAAAACAATGGTCCAAATGGTTTTTGAAGATTTGTCTTCCATACTACGGGAATTTAGTTTTCAGAAAATTAATGATTTCTGCTGAAGCATCATTGTTCTTTGCAAAATTAACTGGTGATTTATCATCACTCACTTTAGTTCCTCCGTGCGCAACCACACATTCTACCAAATAAAGTTTGTTCTGTTTGATTGCATGATCTAAAATAAAGCCATCTGAAATTTCAGTGTTGGGATCAAATCCACACTCAAATAAAAACCGGAGCTCTTCATCATCAAAAGTATAAAAACACAAACTGTTTCCATTCAATGTTGAAAAATCCAGACCATGCTTTGATAGCTTCTTGATTACTTCACGATCAATCATGATGCCGGGTCCACCAAAGAAATTAGCAGCATGGATGGTTTTTGGATCAGCGCCGAGAGCTATTGCATACTCCATCACAAAGGCGTTTTGTCCGGCGTAAAAGAGACTTGAATGTTCAATATCCGCGCCATGTGCAACAAGGGTATCTATTAATTTAAACGTAAAACTTTGATTGTCTCGAGCCATAAAACTACCTTCTGCTTCCCACTCTGACATCATAAGATCATTGCTTAGTCTATCATAAAAATATTCAAGTGCATTCATTCCATCCGGACTTTTCACATTCGGATCAGCTCCATGTTGCAGCATAAAACTGAGTAGTTTCTTCTTTTTTGGCTGCTCATTAATCAAGAGTGCCTGCAGCGGTGATATCCGGTAGAAATCAGTTCCAGATTTTGTTGTTGATCCCATAAAATCTTTGACAACTGGAATATTTGAACCCAGACGATCGTATTCATATGAATCACTGTATTCTCCAAACTTATTGAAATCGCCGCCTGAATCTAAAAATTCTTCGAGGCGTTCTACGGTAATTTCTTCCTGAAAAAGTGATGCGATTAAATCAAGCTCGGTGCTATCTCCCCAATTAATTATTACTTCAAGAGAATCTTCTTCTTCAGAATTTTTATCATTAGACCGGTTAGAATTTACACACGAAGCCAGAAAAAGAATCACGGAAACAAAGACTGCAGCAAACAATTTTGTTTTTGAAGATTTGTCATCCATAAAATCAACTTTTTAGGTTTATGTTTTTTCACGCCAAGACGCGAAGGCGCAAAGCAATTATAAAAATCATCACACACACAACACAATAGAAACCCTTAGCGTCTTTGCGACTTTGCGTGAAACATTTATTTCGTCAACTCACCCTTTACAAAATCAATCGCCTTTTGTAATCCACCGGCATCTTTTCCACCCGCCGTTGCAAAGAAAGGTTGTCCTCCTCCACCGCCGCCAATTAGTTTGGCAGATTCGCGAACTAAATTACCAGCATGCCAGTTTTTTGATTTGGCAAGTTCTTCTGAAATCGCAATGGAGATCGTAGCTTTTCCATCTGATTTACCTCCAACAACAACTACTAAATTATCTACTTCTCCTTTTAGTTGGAAACATAAATCTTTAATCAATCCACCATCCAATTCTAGTATCGCAGACACATAACTGACACCACCCAAATCCTGAATTTTCTTTTTCAATTCATCTTTGATGCCTACCAATTGTCCTCGTTGTAGTTTTTCAATTTCTTTGGTTAGTGCGTTTTTTTGTTTCAATAAATCTTCCACCGCGGCAGCAACATCTGCTGGTTTATTTAATAAGGCTGATACTTTTTCAAATTGCTCTGCACGCTCCTTATAATATTGTTCTGCACGCTCTGATGTAATCGCTTCAATACGTCTGATTCCAGCGGCAACAGATCCTTCAGAAACTAATTTGAACAAACCAATTTCACTGGTTGATTTCACGTGACAGCCTCCGCATAATTCTACTGAATCACCAAATTTAATCATACGTACAAAATCGCCATACTTCTCACCAAACAAAGCCATGGCGCCCATTTCTTGTGCAACAGTAATTGGAACCGTGCGTTTTTCATCCAGGTGAATTCCGGCTTTTATTTTATCGTTAACTTTTTGTTCAATGAGCGCTAATTCTTCATCGGTCACTTTTGCAAAATGAGAAAAGTCAAAGCGCAAATTTTCATCGTTTACCAAAGATCCTTTTTGCTCAACGTGTTTTCCAAGCACTTCTCTCAATGCATGATGAAGCAAATGTGTAGCGCTGTGATTAGCCTGAGTGAGTTTACGTTTGTGAGATTTAACTTCAGCCTTAAATGCCGCAGTTAAATTTTTTGGAAGCTTTTCTGAAAGGTGAATGATGAGATTGTTTTCTTTTTTGGTATCAAAGATTTCAAGAACTTCTGATCGTTTCGTCTTTGCTAGTTAACGTTCCCTGATCACCAACTTGTCCTCCACCTTCAGCATAGAAAGGGGTTATATTAAAGACAAGCTGATAGAATTCTTTGTTTTTCTGTTTTACTTTTCTGTATTTGACAATGTATAATTCAGTGTGTAAAAAATCGTAGCCAATAAATTCCTGCTGATCATCATTCATCAAAATCACCCAGTCATCAGACTCTACTTGCGTAGCTGCTCGTGAACGATCTTTTTGTTTGGCAAGTTCTACTTCAAATCCTCTTTCATCCACTAAAATTTTATTCTCACGCGCAATCAATGAAGTCAAATCAAATGGAAATCCAAACGTATCATACAATTCAAAAACATCTGCTCCGGCCAATTCATTTTTGCCTTCTGCTTTTGCTTTTGTGATGAGATCATTGATGCGTTTAATTCCGGTTTCAAGCGTTCTGAAAAAACTTGCTTCTTCTTCACGAATTACTTTTTGAATCAACTCACCTTGTGTTCTCAATTCAGGGAATGCATCGCCCATTGCCTGACCTAATTTCACAGAAAGATCACATAAGAATGGTTCTTTTAAACCTAATGCCTGATAGCCGTAACGCACCGCACGGCGCAAAATCCGGCGAATCACATAACCTGCTCCGGTATTAGATGGCAACTGTCCATCTGCAATTGAAAATGAAATAGCACGAATGTGATCGACAATCACACGCATGGCAATATCTGTTACTTCATCCGCTCCGTATTTTTTTCCAGTCAACTCAACCAAATGTTGAATCAAAAACTGGAACATGTCTGTATCGTAATTTGATTTTTTTCCTTGCAATACCATAGCCAATCGCTCCAAGCCCATTCCGGTATCCACATGCGTAGCAGGCAATTTTTCCAACTCACCGTTTGCTTTGCGGTTGAATTGCATGAAAACTAAATTCCAGATTTCAATTACTTGCGGATGATCATTGTTCACCAATGTTTTTCCATCAATCTTTTTTCGGTCTGCTTCATCACGCATGTCTACGTGAATTTCTGAACATGGGCCACATGGACCCGTATCGCCCATCTCCCAAAAATTATCTTTTTTAGAAGCCTGCAAAATACGATCAGCCGGCATGTATTGTTTCCACAAATTTTCTGATTCCGTATCAGCAGGCACACCATCTTGTTCATCACCTTTAAACACCGTCACGTAAATACGATCGGTATCAATCTTATAAACTTTAGTAAGTAATTCCCAGGCCCAGTCAATGGAATCTTTTTTGAAATAATCACCAAATGACCAGTTGCCCAACATCTCAAACATGGTGTGGTGATAGGTATCAACACCCACCTCTTCCAAATCATTGTGTTTACCTGAAACGCGCAAACACTTTTGCGTATTGGCAATACGTTTGTCTTTGGTCTCGTTGTATCCAAGAAAAAAATCTTTGAACTGATTCATTCCTGCGTTGGTAAACATCAGGGTTGGATCATTCTTCACCACCATGGGTGCAGATGGAACAATTTTATGTCCTTTGCTTTCAAAAAAATCCTGGTAAGCCTTACGTATGTCGTTGATTTTCATTTGGTACTCTGTTAACGATTGTTAATTGGAATTGCAAATTTAGGCTTATTCGGTAAATTTGCACCCGCGTTCGCTTTTTTCTTGGAAAACAGGCAGTTTTAAGATGAAACGAAAGACTTTAGAATCTTACCTATGAAAAAACAAAAATTCAGATACAATCCAGAAACGCTATCGTATGTTCCGGTAGAAGTTACCTGGGGGCAACGTATCTTAAGAGGTCTTTTAGTTCTTGCTCCTGCAATTGTACTTGGCGTTATTTTTCAGGTGTTGTTCTCTGCAATTTTTCCATCTGCCGAAGAAAAAAAACTAGAGCGTGAAAATGCTTTTTTGAATGAGCAATTGGATGTCATGAATGAAGACATGGCATTGATGACAGCTGTAATCAGCGACCTTGAAAAAAGAGATAATGAAATTTACCGCGTTGTATTTAACGCTGATCGTTTTCCGGATCACATGCGTGAACTTGGAACTGGCGGAACTGACGAGCACGATCACTTGAAAGGATTTGATGTTTCTGAAAAATTAATTTCCAATTCTAAAAAAATCAAAGAACTTCAAAAACGCATTTACGCACAATCTATTTCTTTTGATGAAGTAATAAAACTTGCAAAAGAAAAAGAAAAAATGCTGGCATGTATTCCGGCCATTCAGCCTATTGCCAATGAAGATTTGACACGTCTTTCATCGGGTTATGGATTCAGAATTGACCCTATTTACAAAACACAAAAAATGCACTGGGGAATTGATTTCACCGCTGAAACAGGAACCAATGTGTATGCATCCGGTAACGGAGTTGTAAAAGATGTTGAAGAAAAATTGTGGGGCTATGGAACATCCGTAATCATTGATCACGGCTTTGGATACACTACGCGTTATGCTCACTTAAGCGGATACACCGTAAAAAAAGGTGACAAAATTACACGCGGACAACTCATCGGTTACGTAGGTTCAAGTGGAAAATCAACCGCACCGCATTTACATTATGAAGTAGAAAAAAACGGCGTTAAAATCAATCCTATTCACTTCTTCCATTCGGATGTAAACAGTGAAGAATACGAGCGCCTGCTTGAAATGTCAAACAGCGCCAATCAGACATTTGATTAGAAAAAATGTTTGAAATTTTTATTGAGAGAGACCTTCAGAGATGAGGGTCTTTTTTTTGTTAGCCCTTTACTCTTCATTAGACCGATTAAAACTCCATCCTTGAATTCCGTTATAATAATCCTGCTCGGCTACAGAAATAGATTCATATTTTCTTAAATAACTATCTGCCATCTTAGCGGTTCGCCTATCCAACCCATGATCATCATTAAAATAGTAATTATTGTCATTCAAAGATTCATAGACGTGGCCATACGCCATCCGATAATCATATTTATTTGCCATAAAAAGTGCCCAAAACAAAAAATGGCAAGGTGGAAAATCCAATTCCGTATTTCCAATATACAATGTTTTATAGGCAGTGGTATCACCCTTAATGGCCATTAGTTCGTTTTTATCAGAGTACTTATCACACCCTTTGTATGCGTCCATTCCATGATATTTGATTGAATCAATTTCATTGCTAATTATCATTGCCTCGTTAATCTTAAACTTTGCTGCTCTCTCCAAATGGTAACTCATGAGATCAAAAGTAGTCGGGTCTATTTCATTAATTCTTTTGAGGTCCCCACAAACGTAGCTTTCCAAAATGCAGTTGAAGACGTCCAGATGAGCTGGTGGATAATCAAATTTGTTGGCCATAACCAACGGCCAAAAAAGAAAACGTTCAACATAGTCTCCTTTAAACATATACTCCTTATATCTCTTGTAGTAATTTGTATCACCATCATTAAGGATATCACATTGTATTAGTCGGAAATGGTCCATGGGAATGCCTGTTTCTAATATTTCAGTGTTTGGTTCAACTAAGGAATCTGCTAAGGCCGTGAATCTTTCTAAAGCTTGTTCGTGTTTGCATCCCAATGCGAGAAGAAAAAGTACAGTGAATAAAACACCTTGAGTTTTTAAACCTAAATGCGACATTTTCATAAATGAGAAGTAACTTGGATATTATGTAGTTTCATTTCGTGAAAATAAAGATAATGTCAAATGGTCAATCCAATACAAGGGCGAATGAAAATTCGCCCCTACGATGATTCAAAACAAAGTAGTTGGTGTAGATTACAATAAGGACAATCCGTAGGGGCGAATTTTCATTCGCCCACCACCACTAACAAAAAAAAGGCCGCTCATCTCTGAACAGCCTTTTCAAAAATTATTTGTAATCTGATTATTTCAACTCTTCAGTTGTTACACAACCATAAGAAACTGGATATTCTGTTTCGTTTGCTTTTACAAAAACAACGCCCATTTTTTATCCACTTTTACAACGGTTGCTTCTTGATATGAAACAGATGTTACTGCCCAAACTTTGTCACCTGCTTTTACAACCGGAACTCGTGGAATAACTTTGCAATCTGCTTTTGAATAGACTTTCATTTTTCCTGCAAATCCACAAGTCAAAACTTTATCGCCAGAGATTTTGATAATGGTTGCGGCTTCGTAACCCCACTCTGATTTTACAGCAATGTTGTTGCCTTCTTGCCAATCATCTGAGATTTTTACAAAAGTATCTGGTGCTAATGTATATTCAGTTGCACCAATTGATTTTCCGCTTTCGCTATCTGTAGCTGGATTATCAAAGTCCAAATCCAGGTAACGAACTTTTGGAGATGCAGGATTTGAAGCATCCGTCACAATTGCACGTTGCATACCTGAATTTGTTTGCTACCATGTTAAAACGATATCACCTACAGCAGCTGTTTGTCCTTTTGGTATATTGATCAAAAGTGAGTTTGGCATTTTTTGAACACCGTCAAATGTGAATTCAACATCTGATTCAACGTCACCAGCCGCAGACATTTTAGCATCGTAGAAAATCATCGTTTGATCAGCCGGAACTTCTTCCTCAAAAATGCTTTGATACATTCCCCAGGATGGGCAAAGAACCGCGTTACCCGGTTCAGATGTAATAGAAACAGTTGGAAAATCCCAAGGGGTCATGCCGGGAGCTAGAGTCACAACTGAGTCCACAACAGTTGCTGTATCTTTTTTGGTTGTATCTGTATCAGTAGCTTCACCGCCTCCACATGAGGTAGTAATGGATGCAATCATCATGCTGCCAACTGCTAGTGGAGTCATGATCAATAGTTTTTTCTTCATAGGGTTAAAATTGATTTATTAACCAAATGTAGAAGAGTTACGTTAACAAATTATGAAGGTTGAAAACTATTATTGCTTGTTGAAAAAGACATACCTTTACCTGACATAAATCATTCATGAAAAAATTTCTTGCCTTTCTTTTAGTGTTTCCGTTGCAATTTATCGTTGCGCAAATTCCGGCTTATTATAGCTCTATTGATTTCTCTCAATCAGGAATTGCCTTGAAAAATCAGCTGGCAACTTTAATAACTAACACACATGATACGCCAGTAACCTACGATCAGGTCTGGACTATTTTGCAAGTGTCCGATTTAGATCCAACCAACAGCACAAAAGTATTACTGGCCTACGGTTATAATGATGCAGATGGAAACATTTTTAACGATCGCACACGAATCAAAACCAACTACGGTGGTAGCAGCGGTCAGTGGAATCGTGAACACACCTTTGCAAAATCTTTGGGTAATCCTGATTTAGGAACTTCTGGTCCAGGCAGCGATGCGCACAATTTGCGTTCAAGTGATGTTGATATGAATAACGATCGTGGCAGCAAACTTTTTGCGGATGGCAGCGGAAATGCAGGAACCACGGGTGCAAATTGGTATCCCGGTGATGAGTGGAAAGGTGATTGTGCACGCATCATAATGTATATGTATTTGAGATATGGTTTACAATGCCGCCCTTACTATTGCGCGGTAGGAACCACGAATACTACGGATGCAAACATGGTCAATGTCTTGTTAGACTGGAATGCCGAAGATGCCGTTTCACAACTTGAAAAAAACCGTAATGATGAAATTGAAGATTGGCAGGGAAATCGAAATCCATTTATTGACAATCCGTATATCGCTACAAAAATATGGGGAGGTATGCTTGCTGAAGACACCTGGGGTGGTTTAGGTTTGGAAGCAGACTTGGAAAGTGATTTTATGCTTTATCCGGTTCCTTCAAATGATCATCAAATTTATGTCAGCCATACTGGATCGGTTGAAATAAACTCAATTCAGATTTTTAACACGGCTGGTCAATTGATTTCTACATACAACCTAAATTCAGTGATGACAACTCCCGTTCAAATTTCAGATATCCCTTCAGGAACCTGGATTATGAACATTCAAACAGAGCAAGGATTGTTAACTAAAAAGATCATCATTCTGTGAGTAAAAAAATCAAAATCATCTGGGATTTTTACGGCGATAAAGCTGAGAAAACAGCACAGCATCATGAAATTCATCTGAAAGAATTCATGGAAAAACATCAACTTGAAATTCTGAATTCAGGTGTACAATCTGCCGCTGATTTTCACTTCATGGCGTTTATGACAATTGATGAAAAGAATGTTGTGATCGTGAGAGATGCGCTTAAGCCTCACCGCGCTTTTGTGGTGAAGTGATTTAACCTACACTTCTTCGTGAACCTTTGTGCTACTTTGTGACCTTTGTGGAATAGCTATGTCACAAAGTTCCACAAAGAAAAGAAGTTGCACAAAGAAATTCTAACTTTAATTCTTGTCCATTTCTTTGCTTCCTCTGCGACTTTGCGGTGAGCATATTTTTTACCTCAAAAAGGAGGAAGCGCAGAGACCCGCAGAGGGAATTTCCTTAGCTCTTGCGAATTAGTTCACCACACGGCCAATAAGCTTACAAGACAACCTTCTGCTCCACTTTGATTGCTTGCGAAAAACTTGTATTTGAAAGTTTAGATTTTATCCAGGCGCGCAAATCAAAGTATTCCAGAATAACATTTTCACGGTCATCTTTCAATAATACTTCTAACTCTGCATCAAAGCGTTCAAAGATTTTTTTTCGTTCAGCACTTGATGTAAGACGCGCCAGATTTTTCATTTCAGATACAAACAACTGCTCTACTTCATAATCTTTTTCATGCTTGTTTAAGAAACGTGCTGCCGATTTTATATCGTATTCAATAAAATCATTGTTGTTTAATTCAAAGTGAATGATGAGATTAAAAATACGTGAGAAAGAATAAATGTCCTGACGCAATTGTTTTTCATTGTCATTCAAAAGTTCGTTGATGTATTTTAAGGCGCGTTTATAATCACCCATTCCAAAACAGGTATAACCTAAGTTGTAGTTGAACAGAAGAATTTTTTCCTTGTTAATTTTTTCTTCGTAGCTCTCCAGATTTTTTTCAATTTCAGGAATTAGCTCTGCTGCCTTTTCAAAATTTCCCTGGCGGTTATAAAGTTGCAATTTTCCAATATATGTAGAGGTAAAAATACGCACGCGTGAATCTGGAGATTCAAATGCTTTGTTTGACAAAAGGGCGTTGAACTCTTCTAAGGTACTTTCTGCATTTTTAAAATCGTGGACATCAATATAACAGTTCAACAAAAAGCTGAGCGTATAGATATAACGTTGCTGAATGTCATCGCGAATTAATGGATTGCGATCCATCACTGATTTTGCTTTTCTGAAATTAATCAAGGCATCTTCATAATCACGAATACTTGCACTACAAAGGCCTTTGATATAATAGCAAATAGTTGTAGCACGCGTTGACACGGCTGTGTTTTTTCCTATGATGAGATGATACTCTGCGATTTCATTTACTACTTGTCGCTCCGTTTCATTGCGCGTAAATCCACCACTTCTGAAAATATAATTGATACGTGAATATAAAATCTGATACTCGGCCAGGTTGCGTAACTTCTCAATTACATCCGATTCTTCTTTAATCAACTCATCTAAATTCTGATCAAAATTCCGGACTCATAGGCCTCTTCCAATAATTTTTTCCCAATTGATCAACTCATAATGGTAGTAGAACTTTTCGTACTCAGCAGCTAATGCTTTGGAACGCTTCACAAATTTACTGCACTCACGGTAGAGCGCTTTGTTGTATAAAATTTCAACGTTTTTAATCTCTTGCTTTAAAACTGAACTCACCGATTGCTCAGAATAATACGACCGAAGACTTTTCAGAATCAATTTATACAAATGATTTTTTCAGATGGAAGATGCTGAATAAGGTCTCTTCTTTAAATTCATCTTTCAACGATTCTTCATCATATCGATTTTGCTTTTCAATGAAATTAAAGATTTTGAGGTAGTTTTTATCCCCTGCCTGCAACGCCGAATTCAATTTAAAAATCGTTTCTCCGATTTGGTCAATGATTTAATAAGACTAAAAAGTTCGGTTGATGGTTTCATAGGCTATTCAATTTTAGGAATTCAACGAATTCTATGCGTAAATTTAAGTAAATGCGATTAGTATCTCAATTAAAATGATTAATAGCTTGCATTGCTTAACTACTGGTAGATAACGTTTATTGAATGGGAATGGTTCACTGAACTTTCAAAAAAGAATCAGTTTACTCTTTGAATCCTAACCGTAGATGCTGGATTTAAAAGTTCAAGGGAGGTGGCAGGGCCTTCAAATCTTCGATTGGCCATCTTGACGCGAGCGTATCAAATAATAACTGATTGGATTCGCGCAATTCGTTGAACATTTGAATGGATGCTTTGCAGTTTAGCTAAGCAGGTGCTAGTTGCAGAGATTACCATCTAAATTTTTGAGCTTAATAAATAAGTAATAGAATGCAAAATGCGAGCATCTTATACCGCGGAGTAGCTGATTTTTCTGAGAATTATTTTAAGATTAAGCCCTCCAATGCTAAAAAGTTCTTACTTTTGCACGCTTTTATTAGGCAAATGCCTAAGCAAAGTATTCAGGTTTTATTGGGATTTTTTGCTATAGCATTAACAATCAAACTTGAATAGATGGTTCCAACTTTAGTAGGATCAGTCGAAGAGTAAAATTTATTGGGCGCGTAGCTCAGCTGGATAGAGCACCTCCCTTCTAAGGAGGCGGTCGAAGGTTCGAATCCTTCCGCGCTCACAGAGCCGACTTCGGTCGGCTTTTGTGTTTTTATAGATGCATCATCTATACATACTCTTTAGTGATAGTCTCAACAAATTCTATGTTGGACATACAAGTGATTTATCTGAACGTATTGAAAGACATAACAGAGGTGGAGATAAATTCATCCAAAGGTCAGCCCCAGGAATCTTGTTTACTCTGAAAAATTTCCAAACTAAGGAAGAAGCTTACAAACGTGAGCGTGAAATCAAAAACTGGAAAAATAAAATCATGATACAGAAACTGATTCGTTCAGCTGGATAGAGCATTCCGACTAAAGTCGGAACGGTCGAAGGTTCGAATCCTTCCGCGCTCACAGAGCCGACTTCGGTCGGCTTTTGTGTTTTTATAGATGCATCATCTATACATACTCTTTAGTGATAGTCTCAACAAATTCTATGTTGGACATACAAGTGATTTATCTGAACGTATTGAAAGACATAACAGAGGTGGAGATAAATTCACATCCAAAGGTCAGCTATGGAATCTTGTTTACTCTGAAAAATTTCAAACTAAGGAAGAAGCTTACAAACGTGAGCGTGAAATCAAAAAACTGGAAAAGTAAAATCATGATACAGAAACTGATTCGTTACTGGATAGAGCCTTGACTAAAGTCGGAACGGTCGAAGTTCGAATCCTTCCGCGCTCATTTGAGCAAGAGGCAAACAGTTGCAAAACATCTGTTTGCCTTTTTGTTTCCACATTTCCTCCCTCAATTTAATCAACTGACACGCTCGCGATCCAATCAACAAAAATCTATCGTTCTTAAACAAAGATCCCAGCGCCGCGCTGCGGCCCGGATAAGCTAGAATAATATTTACTGCGTAAAAGAAGTCTGTGATTCCGTTAGCATTAATAAGATCCGGCACTCCCGCATCGCTGCAGCCGGGATAAGCTAGACTAATTTTTACTGCAAAAGTCAAGCTAAAAACGAAAGGGGACTCTTTCGAATCCCCTTTCAACAACAAACCAAAAACCCTCCTGTCGATCCACGACGATGACATTATCGGAGGATTACCTTTGTACCTTTCGGTATATTTTGTCGGCGTCCGTCATATCGTTGAACGCCATTAATTTTCTAATTTGACTCCTTCAAGTTAGGGAACATCTCTCAAAGTCATGTCTTTTTCACAAACGTGAACATTGTATCCTTTGCTGCCTTTGTTGCTTTTTGGGGAGATGTAAATGATTTCACCTTCTTTTAAAACATCTCTTTTTCCAAGCTCATTGTATTTGTATAATTGCCACATTCCTAAATTGAATTCTTCAGCAATTCTATAATACGTATCTCCTTTTTGAACCACTACGTAGTGAACGCTCTTTTTCGTTTCGTACACTTTGTGTTTTGTTTCAGACAATTCAATCTCTGAATTTACTTGCGGTGACACAACTGCTGTAACGTTTGTTACCGGAGCTTCTGTAACTACCGCCAGTACTTCTACTTTCTCTGGTGCCGGATACAAATCATATTGATGCAGCTGATATTTTTCAATCAACGTAATCAGCAAGCTTGCATATTTTGGATTGGTAGCATAGCCTGCAGTTTTAATCCGTGTGCCCAGCCTTCGTAATCTGTCATGCTTAAGGGTAAATAAACCAGCGTAACGTGGTCTTGTAGTTAAGAAGAGTGAGTGGTCGCGATACGACTCTTCTGCACTGACATAGCTTCTGAAACATTCGTTTGCTTCGTCATCATCCTGGTAGAAGGTTCCACCGGTCCAATTGACATGACATTTAATTCCAAAGTGATTGTTTGCCTGACGCGCTAAAGGGCTGTTGCCGTTTCCGCTTTCAAGAATTCCTTGTGCCAATGTAATACTAGCCGGTATTTTGTGATCATGCATTTGCTCTATTGCCGCGCCTTTCCACAGATCAATATAATCTTCTGTCGTGTGGTTTTGTTGTTCAGCTTTCGCTGACAGCACAGAAAAGAGCAGACCAGAAATAATCAGTACTCGTTTCATAGTTCGTGTAATTTGGTGTTTTGTTGTTGTCCAAACTATTACGGGAGAGCCCGAACAGGGTTACAAAAAAAATCAAAAACCGAGTGAAAATAAGGATTTCCAATGAATTGGCAAAAAGGACAATGCGCTAATTTGAGGTGCAACTAATCCAATAGGTGGGGTTAAACTGAATGACGAGTGATGAGTGACTAATTGGGAAGTCCTGAACTCGTAATTCGTTACTCGTCATTCGTACTTCGTTACTCCTAATTCATTAAACTTTGTTCGATATTCAAATCTAACTCTTTGATTTAAGTCCAATCCCCACCACAACAGGTTTATCTCTCAAAAAAACAAACTCATTTGCTTTGCTTTCACTTGCTGAAAAATAATAGCCGGCTGAATCAAAAGCCTTTAAGTCTGAAGCTTTTTGAAGATCGTGTACGAGAATAAAACGCGTCATCATGCCTCTGGCTTGTTTGGCAAAAGTCATGTTTACTTTATACTCACCTGTTTTGGAGCGATCTTTAAAGACACACGTTACTTGCGGAAATTTTAATTTTTCCAGTCGTGCTGCTTTAAAATATTCTGATGAAGCAACGTTTACTAATAGAGGATTTTTTTCTGCCGCCAATTCTTCTTCCAACACAAGGCGAATTTTATCGCCCCAGAACTGATAGAGATTTTTTGCCTTTGCATTGACGGGTAATGAGGTTCCCATTTCTAATCGATAGGATTGAATAAGATCAAATGGTTTTAAGATTCCATAGAGACCTGATAGAATTCTCAAATCACGCTGACCTCTCCTGCTCTTTAGCTGAGTGATGTAAAATCCAACCCCTGGTAAGCAGCACCGGTGAAAATATAGCCGGCGGGTTTTGCATTTTTATCAGTAAACGGCAAACTCCATTTTTGAAAACGATCGTAATTTAAATCTGCCAAATCAGGGCTGATATCCATAAGATCAGCAATTTTTTTTGCCGATAATTTTTTGCACTTATTGATGAGCACCTGACTCTCATCTAAAAAAACGGGAAGCGTCGTTTTCAACTTCCCGATTTTTATGTTTTCATCAATTGATTTTGCCGGTGAAAGAATGATTTTCATTTTTAGAATCGCTTGGTGTATCCATGACAATATGGAGTTCCGCCTTTGTTTGAATAATAGTGTTCATGATAATCTTCACCTTCCCAGAATTTAGTTGCTTTGGTAACTTTGGTGGCAACTTTCATTCCGCCTTCTTCTAAAATTGCAATCAATTTTTCTGCAATTTGTTTTTGTTCGTCGTTCATGTAAAAAACTTCAGTACGGTATTGATCACCAATATCCGGACCTTGTCTGTTTACTTGTGTCGGATCATGCGTTTCAAAAAATAATTTACAGAGTGTTTCGTAATTTGTTTTGCTTGGATCATAGACCACCATGACGGCTTCAGCATGACCAGTAGTATGTGCACAAACTTCTTTATAGGTAGGGTTTTCTTTGTGTCCGCCAATGTATCCAACTTGTGTTGAAATGACGCCTTCTGCTTTTTCAAAGAAATATTCAGTTCCCCAAAAACAGCCCGATGCAAAAATTGCAGTATCCATATTTACGGTTTCATTTAATTGTTCTTCGGGAATAAAGGTAAGTGAAATTGAATTGACGCAATGTCTTGTGTTTTTAGAAGTGAAACGCTCCCCTTTAAACACGTGCCCCAGATGACCACTGCATGTTGCGCAAACAATTTCGATGCGGTAACCATCCTTATCTGGAATTTCTCGCACTGCTCCGGGAATCGCATCATCAAAAGCAGGCCAGCCGCTACCCGAATCAAATTTAGCATCTGATTCAAATAATTTGGTATTGCAGCGGCGGCAGTGGTAGTCGCCTTCAGCATGATTGTCAGTGTATTCTCCTTTGAAAGGTGCTTCGGTTCCTTTATTAATAATGACACGCTCTTCTTCAGGCGTCAATTTTTTTCCAGTTAGATGAATCTGTGCTCATAGTGTTCACGTGGTTAGTTTCTGTATTGGTTGTATTCTGCGCCTGGCTGCATGACGTAAGCATGATTCCCAAAGCAATTAAAAGATTTGATGCCGATTTCATGTGCTCAATTTTTAGTTTAAAATCCTTCTAAAGAAATACTTGAAATGGTATTTCACAATTTCTTTATATCTTCTCAGTCGAATTGGGATTCAAATCCTTACAAAACAAATTTACAAAACCGGCCTATGAACACAAGTGCACTCATAAACTTTTTAAATGTACTGGAAAAAAACGGCATTCTAAATAGCTTTGCCAACCAGAAAGTTCAACAGTTTCTTGACTACAATAACAAGTCAATCGGAAAATTGTTTTTAACCCTTGCTGCTGTTATTGGAGCACTTTTTTTATCAGCAGGTGTATTTGCAATTATCTCACACAACTGGGATGATTTTCCAAAACACCTCAGAGGCGCTTTGAGTTTTGTACCTTCATTGGTTGCACTGTATTTCTATTACATGGCTGTTTTCAAACACGCCCACTCCCCCTCCTGGATTGAAGGATCATCCTTGTTCTTAATGCTGATGATTGGAGCTTCTATTGCCTTAGTTGCGCAAACTTATCAGATGGATGGTGACTTTAATAATTTTGTCATTGTTTGGCTGGTTTTAACTTTGCCTCTCTTTTATATTGCAAAAGCATCTGGCATTGCAATTATTTATCTGGGATTAACATTTAAATTTTTGACACCTGATTTCGATCTGGGTTTATTTGGACCTTCTCGTTTCGAATTGAACACGAACTACTATTATTTCTGGATTTTCTTCCTGGCTATTCTTCCTCATTTTTACGGAACATTGAATAAAAACACAAGCCGTCAGGGCTTCCGGGCAATCTATCTTGCCTGGGTAATTGGAATTGTTTTTATTCTTGCGCTGCCTTTTGCTGTAAAAGCAGGATTCTTATGGTGGGGTCTTGCTACGCTGATGATTTTTTATATTGTCGGTAAACGATATTTCCGCAACAACGTTTCTGCTCTTGGACGTCCACTTCAAACCTTAACGCTTTTTCATCTATTTTTCAATCTGCTTTATTTTTCAGATGATTTGATCAATGATTTTGCGTTTAGAATTGACGCTATTGATACTATTGAGAGTGGACTGGTGAGCAATTGCTTTTTTTATTTTATTGGATTATTTGCAATGATTGCTTTACAGGTGTGGCGCTAATTTTGAAAAAGAAAGAAGCTCCACTTAATCGTTACGTCATATTTACACCGTTCCTTTTTATCTTTCTATACATGATTTATTGCTTGAAAGAATATTTATCATTCGATATGGAATGGTTAGGCTTTTTTGTTTTGAATTTTTATGTGCTTGGTTTTGGAATCAGTGCTATGATTTTGGGCAATAAATCAAACAATGTTTTCTACATGATCTACGGATTGTTTTTGGTTTGCGCCCTCTTGTGGATGCGTTATTTTGACATGGATCTGGCTTTCTGGTTTAAAGGATTGCTCTTTATGGGTGTTGGATTAATGTTCTTCCTGATTCATTATTTATCTGCAGACGAATTTGAAAGCTAGTATGAAATCAAAAAAAATTCTCTTCGGCATTTTTGCGCTCGTCATTTTTATCGTTCCTGCCTTCATCATTTTTGGTTCAGAGGATGTTTTGAAAAACGGTCATCTTCACAAACTGCAATTGCGCGGTTATGATCCTTTTGATCCATTCAGGGGGAAATATCTAAGATTAAGTTATGATGATATGATTTCCTGTGATGAATCTTTGAAAGAAGGAGATATGGCTTACGTGACATTGGAAAAAGACAGTCTTGGATTTTCTTTTTTCTCCTATGCCTCATCAACGAAACCTGATCACGACGATTATATAGAAGCCGAACTACTTTACGTTGGTGGAGGTATGGCTTCTATTAAAATTGATAATCTCACCAAATATTTTATCAATGAAGATAAAGCTTATGAAGCTGAACTTGTTTTAACTGAATTCAGACAAGAAAGACCAAATGAGATTTATGTTGCAGTTCGTGTTCTGATGGTGAAGCGCGATTGGAAGATATTTTTGTAGAAGAGACACTCTTTTGGAATATCTCGAAAGTCACTAAAACCAATCCTAATCCATTATTCTTATATAATTACAGGACTATACTCCTCGCATTTTATATAAATTGAAGATTACATTCTGCTATTTTTATATATTTTGTTGATTATATTCCTCGTATTGCATATATTTGTAGGATTATTGAAAGAAATAACCGCAAAAACAAGATTTCGCGATAGCTTATGTTAAATATTTCAAGAGCACTTAAGGTACATATCGAAAAAGGCTGGAAAGCAAAAAAAGTGATCGTAGTAATCGGTCCGCGCCAAGTTGGAAAAACTACGTTGATTCAAGAAATCTGTCAAAATGAAAAAGATGTATTATTTCTCAGTGCAGATGATCCGAGCGTCCGCAGCAACCTGGAAAATCAAAGTGAACAAAATCTAAGACGACTACTCAATAATGCAAAAACAGTTTTTATTGATGAAGCTCAACGCGTGGAAAATATCGGACTCACGGCTAAAATAATTCACGATCTGATTAAAGATGTTCGCGTTATTTTGAGTGGATCTTCTGCGCTTGAAATTGCAAATAAAATCAACGAGCCGCTCACAGGCAGAAAATTGGAATTCCAGATGTTTCCCGTTTCGTGGCAAGAGTTAAATGATCATCTAGGCTATATGACATCTCAATCACAACTGAATAACAGGTTGATTTTTGGAATGTATCCTGAAGTAATTACACATCCAAAGACCGCTCAGAACGTGATCTCTGGTATTGCTGGTAGTTATCTTTACAAAGATCTACTCAACTTTCAGGGAATTAGAAAACCAGAATTTCTGGAAAAACTATTAATTGCATTAGCACTTCAACTTGGATCAGAAGTAAACTACAATGAGCTTTCATCGCTCTTGCGAGTAGATCGCAAAACAATCGAAAACTATATCCACTTACTAGAGCAGGCTTTTGTAATTTTCAAACTCAATCCGCTCAGCAGAAATACGCGAAACGAATTAAATACCGGACGCAAAATTTATTTCTACGACAACGGCGTTCGAAATTCTCTTTTAGGAGATTTTAAATCTGTTGAACTCAGATCAGACATGGGGGCTTTGTGGGAAAACTTTATGATCAGCGAACGAAAAAAACGCAACGCATACGCACAACAACAATGTCTGACTTACTTCTGGAGAACATATCAACAGCAAGAAGTAGACTATATTGAAGAAGCGAACGGCGAATTTAAAGCCTATGAATTCAAATGGAATCCAAAATCCAAAGCAAAGTTTTCAAAAACATTTGTGTCAAATTATAATCCGATTGAAACAGGAATTGTTACACCCGAAAACTTTTTCGATTTTCTAGAAATGCCCGCAATAAAAATTAAATCAGGCTCCAAATCATCTTCAAAAAATAAAGAATGAAATCACACTTTGAAGCGCTGAAAAAAGCCTTGCTTGCAGAACGTACTTACGAAGTTGAATCCTATCGTTCGTTAGTGAATGATAAACCCATGAAAGATCGCGTGGCTGAAGGCGTGACAATTTATCCGCTGGATTATTATGATCAGCGCTATTCCACTTTTGATGAACTCATTCTGGATTTCAGATTCAACGCAGAGCAAAGCGGAAAACTTTTTGGAACCAATGGAAAATGTCAGCTTTTCAATTCGCAGAACAGTGAAATTTGTGATGCGATTGTTTTAAAAATTACCGACGGAAAAATCTCAATCGTCATTCATGCAGATGAATCACCCGACTGGATTAAAGAAGGGAAAATTGGACTCAATGCGGTTTGTGATACTCGCACGTATGATATTCAACTAAAAGTTTTGGATGAGTTGGCAGATTCACAACGTGGGCTTGCTTATGATTTTTACAACAAAACATTTGAAGGGTATCCTGCAGAAAATTTTCAGGAAGATGAAAGTTTAAATGCATCCCAAAACAAAGCAGTTAAGGCCATTCTTTCAAGTGCAGCTTTGCATGTTGTGCATGGCCCTCCAGGAACAGGAAAAACAAAAACCCTTGTATCAGCAATTGTAAAATTAAAGCGCGAAGGCAAACGCATTTTAGTTGCAGCGCCAACCAATGCAGCAGCCGATCACATAACAGAACAAATTTTTAAAGCAGGTCACGATGTTTTGCGCTACGGCCATTCATTTAAAATTGATGCTAAGGTTGAAGAACTGACGCTTTATTCGCGAATTGAAAAACATCCCGATTTGCAAGTGATCGCCCGCTTGAAAAAAGATTCTGATCTGATTCGCAAAAAAGCATTCAGACATGTGCGCAATTTTGGACCGGAAGAACAGGCAGAACGCAGACAATTAAAAGCAGATCTCAAAGCGATCCAGAAAGACATTCGTGAAATTGAAAAACGTATCAGAGAATTTACGGTAGAAAAAGCAGCTATTATTTCTGGAACAATTATCGGTCTTCAAAGTGATGAACTGAACCGTCAAAAATTTGACGTGGTGATTGTAGATGAAGCAGGACAGGCGCTTGAACCAGCTATTTGGTCAATTGCACGCTCGGGTGATAAATTAATTATGGCGGGTGATCCGTTTCAATTGCCACCCACACTATTTTCGAACAACGCACAAAAATCGGAACTTGGTGTATCACTCATTGAACGTGCCATGGAACGCAATCATCCAACGACCTTATTGGATACACAATACCGGATGCATGATTCGATTATGCAGTTTTCTAATCACAAATTTTATCAGGATAAATTAATTTCTGCGCCACAAGTTAAAGACCGCAAATTAGAAGACGACGACTTTTCTCCTTTTGAATTTATTGATACAGCAGGTTGCGGTAATGAAGAGAGTTTTGATCAAAGTGGCGGTATTTTTAATTCTGGTGAAGCATCAACCTTAATAAAGCGACTCAGTGAATTTGCTGGTACATCAAAAAGTATTGGTGTGATTTCACCTTACCGAAAACAAGTTACATTTTTACGAGAGCAGATTGAAGACTTAAGCATCACGGTTCAAACCATAGATAGTTTTCAGGGACAAGAGCGTGACATTATTCTGATCAGCCTGGTACGTTCCAATGATAATCAACAAATAGGTTTTTTGAGTGATTACCGCAGAATGAATGTTGCTATGACACGTGCTAAACTCAAATTAATCATAATCGGTGATTCCGCCACGCTTGGCAGCGACTCATTTTATCAGGATTTATTGACATGGGTTGAAGAAAAAGGGACTTACCGGTCAGCCTACGAATTCCTTGATTAACTAAAGAAATCAAGGTTTTATAGTCCGGTTTTCGCAAAAACTTTTAATTTTACTCATGCGAAAACTGAAAAAATATCTTGCTGTTGCAGTTCTATTATTGGCTTTGCCCATTTCAGCATTTATTGCAACGAAATTTGTGCTTGAGTCAGATAAGTCAATTTACAAATTCATTCCTGAAGAAAGTGATATTGTTATTGAGATCAACACGCGTAATTTTATTTCAGAAGTTGCCTATCAGCGCATTTATCAGGAAGGTTATTTCCATGAAAAAATAGTTCGCGAAGAATATGAAGAACCTATTGCTGATTTTGGTTTAGACATCTTTTCATCCATTATCATTTTCAGAGAGCGCTGGTCAGAAAAAAGCATGTGGATGGCTTTGGTTGGCTATACTGATCAAGGACTTTTTCAAGCCTATATAGCCGAAAATTTTCCAAGTATTAAAACATGTTTTGGCAAAGACTACGTGATGCTGCAACTTACGCCTTATGAGAATCAAGAGCAAGTTGACGAGCACATGAAAAAAATAATGAATGGTGAAGAAAAATCATTTAACGATCGGGTACATCTTTCAGAAATATTTGACCGCAGAAAAGAAATCAATTGCTACATCGCACCATCCGATAAACAAGAAGGAAATCAATTACTGAGTGGAAATTTAAGTCTCGATTTTTTAGCTGACCAAATTAAAATTGCCGGCGAATTTACACCAGTCTCCGGATTTTCAGAAAACGCTCCGGTAGCCTATGCGCTAGACGAAGAAGCACCTTTTAGCATGAGAAGCTCATTGAACCTGCTCAACAGCGTACACTGGTTTAGTGAAGACAATATTACAGGATTGCCGCTCTATTCGCAGATGGCCGTTGACTACCATGGCATGAATTTATTTATGGTTAACAAAGAACTGGGCTATATGCATCAGTTCAAACAGCATCCTGATTTGCAAGCACATTTTGATATTCTAGATTATCCAACATGGAAGACATTTTTTGAAGAAATGCAAGCAAGCCCAGATTTTAAAATTGATACTGTTGCACATATCTTGTCAACTAAAATGGGTACCTTCTTCAATTATCGTTTTGACGAAAAAGAATTCGACCTCTTGCGCAATGAAGAAAATTTAAGTCCGAATGAAGACGACAAACTTTACTTTGCGATTCAAATGAAAATAATGCCAATACAGGATAACATTAAATTGGCAATTGATGAAAGAAATCCACCAACTGAAATGGAACAGCTTTTAGGAATGGAATTGGTTCAAATTATTCTTGAAGAACTAAACTTCTTGTCAAATGTTGAAGACATTCGTTTTGAATTGAGACTAGAAGATGAAACAAAAATGATTGCTGATGGAAAAGTACAAATGCTGAACAAAGGTGGTCATTCGATTATCGAAAGTGTTTCCTTTGGAAGTTCTGCTATCCTATTTATTGCGGAGTATCTTTCAAGCGCTGAAACAGGCTTGTAAAATAAGCTTTCATGTGTTGCATGCGTGATCCATACCAGGAGAATAATTCACCATCAACAAATTCAATTCTTCCTTTATAATTGCCTGCAATTTTTTCTGCATGCGATTCATTAAACGGAAAAGGCTCTGAACTTAAAAATATAAAATCAGGATTCAATTCAGCAATTTTTTCTAAAGTCAATTCGGGATATCTTGCATCAACGTCTGCAATGCAATTCTTAAATCCAATTTTTCGAATCACATCACCGATAAAAGTTTTCTCACCGGCAGCCATGAAAGGCTCAGCCCAGATTAAATACAATACTGATTTATTTTGTGAAGTAAACGAATCAAAATCATGTTTTACGCTCTTTGCAATTTTCTTTGCTTCCAAATCTTTACCAGTCAAATCACCAATATCAGCAATCATTTGTAAGGCATCTTCCACTGCAAAAATATCGCTCATGTAAACCGGATATTTTTTTTCAAGCGCATCAATATCACCTTGCGTATTTTCTTCTTTATTTCCGATAATTAAATCTGGTTGCAGTTTTTCGATGACATCCAAATGAAGATTTTTAGTTCCGCCAATGCGTGTTTTTGTTTTGTACCATTCGTTTGGATGAATGCAAAATTTAGTGATGCCCACAACACGATCTCCTAATCCTAAATCAAAAAGTAATTCGGTTTGAGAGGGTACTAAAGAAACAATCCGCTCTGGAAATTTTTCCAGGCGGATTGTACGATTCATTTGGTCTTTTAATTCGATCATCTACGCATACGCATTGATCAAGTCGTGACGTGTAACAATGTGGTGTTTTCCATTTCCTAAATCAACCAACACGGCAGGAACTTGTTTGTTTATTTTTTTGGCAATTTCATCAATCGATGCTTTTGCATTAACCACTGGTAAAGCAGGCAACATTACCTGATTTAAAGGCGTATTAATGGTATCTGAATTTTCAATGATTTGCTGATACAAAGTGGTGTCATCTACGAAGCCTACAAACTGTCCATCTTTAGTAATTGGAACTTGTGAGATATTGAATTTTTTCATTTTGGCAACTGCATGAGAAACCAATTCTTCGGTTCCACAAGTCACTAAATCTTTTCCGGCATGTTTAGCAACAATGTCTGCAGCAGTTTTAAATCCTTCATCTAAAAATCCGCGTTCGCGCATCCAGTCATCGTTGAACATTTTACCAACGTAACGGCTTCCATGATCGTGGAATAAAACTACAACCACATCACCTTCTTTGAATTTATCTTTTAACTGAAGTAAACCTGCAACAGCAGCACCGGCAGAGTTTCCAACAAAGATTCCTTCTTCTCTTGCAATTCTTCTGGTCATCACAGCAGCATCTTTATCTGTGACTTTTTCAAACATATCAATCACATCAAAGTTTACGTTTTTTGGAAGAATGTCTTCACCAATACCTTCTGTGATGTATGGATAAATTTCATTCTCATCAAAAATTCCAGTCTCTTTATATTTTTTGAAAACAGATCCATAGGTATCAATGCCATAACATTTGATGTTTGGATTTTTTTCTTTTAAGAATTTTCCAATTCCAGAAATGGTTCCACCGGTTCCTACGCCTACTACAAAATGTGTGATTTTTCCATCCGTCTGATCCCAAATTTCAGGACCAGTTTGCTCGTAATGTGCTTTTGTATTGGAGAGATTATCATATTGATTCACATACCATGAGTTTGGAGTTTCAGTGGCTAATCTGCGCGCAACTGAATAATACGAACGCGGATCAGAAGGCTCGACAGCAGTTGGACAAACGACAACCTCAGCACCTACAGCACGAAGAATGTCCATTTTTTCTTTGCTCTGTTTATCATTCAATACACAAATCAACTTATATCCTTTGATGATTGCAGCAAGTGCAAGCCCCATTCCGGTATTTCCAGAAGTACCTTCAATAATGGTTCCGCCAGGTTTAATCCAACCTGCTTTTTCTGCATCTTCTACCATCGTTAGAGCCATTCTGTCTTTCACAGAATTTCCTGGATTAGTAGTTTCAACTTTGGCCAGCACAGTTGCTTTAATGTCTTTTGTGATTTTATTTAACCTGATCAACGGCGTATTTCCGATGGTTTCAAGAACGTTATTATAGACTTTCATTGGATTGATTTATGTGCTCAAATTTAATCAATAAACCAAGACTAAATTTGAGATAAAAAAAAAGAGGCCCTCCCAATGGGAAGACCTCTTTGAATATTAATCTTACTTACTAGAAGTAGAACATCATGTACAATGAACCACCGAAGTTATCTGTGTCAATGTTCCATCCGCTGCTGCCAGCAGTTGTAACTTCTCTCCACGTTTTTTCTCCAGTTGGAACATCTACAGTTGGTGCCCAGAACTCAGTTCTAGTTACACTTTCACCTGATTTTCCATACATAATGCCCCAGCCAAACTCTGTACCGATACAGATTTTAGGAAGAACATAGTACTCAACACCAATGAAACCTCTTACACCAAGACCGTTGTAATTTCCACCTGATTGAGACACTACGCGCTCACCCACTGGGTTTTCACCGCTTACTCCACCCCAGCTAAACCACTCTGTAGCAGTTGGAGATTGGTTTCCGATTCCGTAATCATTTCCGTAAGTGTAGCTTGTTTTAGTTCCACGTTGGAACATATACATAGCCTCACCTCCATAGATTCCGCGAAGACGATTTTTTCCTCTTCTGAATTCATAACCAGCACCAAGGCTATAGTTAGAAGTTGTGTTTGTATAACTATCCATTACCAATGAATCAGGATTGTTTGCACGATCACTGTATACATAGTTGTTGTAAGTCCAATTCGTTTGGCCAATTCTTAATTGAGCACGAATAGCGTTGTCATCGGACAACATATACTTGCCAAAAAGTGTTTGACCAGACCAATAACTAACAAATTTATTACCGCCCATAAAAGTGTTGTTGGTGTTACCGTTGAAAGCATTTCCGATATAGTTAAAAATCGGCAAAGCATTCATACCAACACCCCACTCACCTGAAACGGGCATCATGTCTACTCCATTTTTATTCTGAATCTGTTCATTTTGTGCAAACGAAGCAGCAGAAAAAACGATAGCAAGTGATACTCCTATTATTTTTTTCATATTTATTTTAGATTAAATGAATAAATTGCTTAAACGACTGAATATTACCAAGAATATTCTGCATCGTAAACAACAACTGCTCCGTCATAAACGGTAACATTGTCCCAACCTAAAGTATATACAGTGTGTGCTTTGTCAGTTGATAGAGGCCCTGTTACTTGATCAGCCGCAAAATCATTAAAATAAATTTTAGCAGTGATTGGTGTATTATAACAAGGAACGTCTGTAATTGAATAAGCCCCATTTGTTCCAACAGTAGTTGTGAATTTCAAATCTTGATAATCAAAAAGCGGATCTGGAGTTGCATCCAAGTCTTCTGAATCAACAATGATTGTAACCTTTGTTCCAGATGGCACATACTCAGGGTGGTGCTCGTATCCGCCAAATTGGTCTGTATCATTCCAAGTGTCTAAATCAGCCCACAAAGTACCTTGAACTGTAGCCATTCCTGGCTCAGCAGGAGCAACTGGCTCTTCTTTTTTACAACTTACAAATGCAATTGCACTGATCGCAAGTGCAGCAAAAATTTTTCTTTTCATAACGAAATTTTAAGTTAATACAGGGCAAATATACGATTAATGATGTATTTGTCAAGACGAAAATCCTGATTTATCCCATGAACAATGTTGATAAAACTCAGACCCCTTGAAAATACTATGCGCGACGAAGAATAAAAAAATTAAACTGTGAGCTTCTTAAATCTAACACGTTTAGGCTCGGTATCACCAAGACGTTTTTTACGATTCTCTTCATACTCGCTGTAAGTACCTTCAAACCAATATACACTGGAGTTGTTTTCAAAAGCCAGAATGTGCGTGCATACCCGATCCAGGAACCAACGATCATGTGAAATGATTACTGCGCAGCCCGCAAAACTTTCAATACCTTCTTCCAATGCACGAATTGTATTTACATCCAAATCATTGGTAGGCTCATCTAATAAAAGTACGTTGGCTTCTGTCTTCAGGGTCATAGCCAGATGCAGGCGATTTCGCTCACCACCGGAAAGTACGCTGATTTTTTTATTCTGATCAGGGCCATTGAAATTAAAACGACTCAGATATGCACGGGAAAGAATTTTTTGTTTTCCAATTTCAATATATTCTGTTCCGCCAGTGACCACATCAAAAACTGTTTTTTCCGGATCCATTGATTTATGATCCTGATCAACATAACCAATCATAACCGTCTCACCCACTTTGAATTCACCTTTATCAGGTGCAATCTCCTTCATGATCATTTTGAAAATTGTGGTTTTACCGGCACCGTTAGGACCAATAACGCCGACAATACCATTGGGAGGTAAAACAAAATTCAAATCTTCATAAAGCACTTTGTGCTCAAATGCTTTAGCAACATGTATTGCTTCGATAACGTTGGTACCTAATCGCGGTCCATTTGGAATAGGAAGTTCTAATTTGGCTTCTTTTGCGGCTCCTTCTTCTGCCAATAATTTATCGTAGTTATTTAAACGTGCTTTGTTTTTTGTCATACGACCAGCGGGCGTCAACTGAACCCACGCTAACTCGCGTTCCAAGACTTTTCTTCGTTTACTTTCAGACTTTTCTTCTTGTGCCATTCGTTTGGTTTTTTGATCTAACCAAGACGAATAGTTTCCTTTCCATGGAATACCTTCACCGCGATCCAATTCTAAAATCCAACCTGCAACATTATCAAGGAAATAACGGTCGTGGGTAATTGCAATAACGGTTCCCGGATATGATTGCAAGAAATTTTCCAACCAGTCTACCGACTCAGCATCCAAGTGGTTGGTTGGCTCATCGAGTAATAGAATATCAGGATTTTGAAGTAATAATCTGCAAAGTGCAACTCTACGTTTTTCACCTCCTGAAAGTGTGCTGACTAATTGTTCTTCTGGTGGACAACGCAACGCATCCATTGCGCGCTCCAATTTTGTATCCAGATTCCAGGCATCCACCTGATCAATACGCTCCTGAACTTTAGCCTGACGCTCAATTAATTTATCCATTTTTTCAGGATCATTGAGAATGGCTTCATCCATAAATGAATTGTTAATCTCTTCAAATTCTTTCAAAAGATTAACCGTTTCCTGTGCTCCTTCCTGAACAATTTCTTTAACAGTTTTCGTCAGATCAATTTCTGGCTCCTGAGCAAGATAACCAATGCTGTAATCTTGATTAAAAACAACGTCTCCCTGATACGCTTTATCAAGTCCTGCAATAATTTTTAGCACCGTTGATTTACCCGATCCGTTCATCCCGATGATACCAATTTTGGCACCGTAGAAAAAGGATAAATAAATATTTTTAATAATTGGTTTACCGGTTGGAGTGAGTTTGGAAACTCCGACCATTGAGAAAATTATTTTTTTGTCGTCTGACATGAGTAGAAAGAATTTAGGTTGCAAAAATAAAAAAAGGAGGCCGATTGGGACCTCCTTTAATCTGTTTTATTCTTAAAAGAACTATTTAGTTTCTTTAAACGAATTAATCATTTTATCCATATGAGGCAAGAACTGATCTTTTTGAGATTTAATAGTCCATGTCAACACTTGATAGAAAGCTTTTCACCTTCAAATACACCCAATTTATAGAATACGTCTACAGCTCCAAGTGAACCTTCCATTTCATATTTTACACAATCCATACCGTTGATTGATTCAACTTTAGGATTTTTTGTAAGGATGTTATAGCTATCAAGACCACCTTCAAGTGACTGAACAGCGATTTCACCATATGACATTGCATCAAACTCAAAACCTAAGTCATAAGTTGCAATTTCTTCTTTTGTTTCAAGCAATACAATCAGGTAATGTTCTTTCAATTCACCACCTTCTTCTTGCACGTATTCAAACTGTGAGGTAGCCTGATCGTTTAATTCCGTAGAAGCAACCATGTGCTCAGGAAGATCAATTTCGTAGAATCCAGAGGTTTTATCAGTTTTCCAAGCAACTTCGCCTGAGCATCCAACCAAACCGAGGAATAAAAATGCAATGGCTCCAAACTTTAATGTTTTCATTTTCAAATCTTTTAAATATTTATCTGGCAAATATAGACAAAAACGTTAATTCCAATTTATTTCAAAAAAAATCAACCCGAATAAAAACAAGAAAAGGCAGTAAATACCGCCTTTTCATTCATGTGTAACAGATCTGATTATTTTTCTTTAAATGATCCAATCATTTTATCCATGTCGCCTTTGAACTCGCTTTTTTGATCTTCAAGAGTCCAGGTTAACACTTGGTAAAAAGCATTTTCACCTTCAAAAACACCTAGTTTATAATATACACCAACAACACCCAATGAACCTGCCATTTCATATTTAGCACAATCCAATCCATTAATAGTTTCAATTTTTGGATCTTTTGTCAATACTTCATAAGTATCAAGACCATCTTCAAGATTAGCTACTGAAAGCTCACCGTAAGATAATGCATCAAATTCCATGTCCAATTCATATGACTCGATTTCTTCTTTGGTTTCCATGATGACAATCATGTACAACTCTTTTACCGTTCCATTCACATCTTCAACATAGGAATACTGAACACTGGCCTCTTCATTTAACTCAGGATCAATAACCATTTTAGTAGGAATATCAATATCAAAATAGCTGTTTGTGCTGATTGTACGCCAATCGCCGTCAGCATTATCCAATTCTTCATTCAATTCATTAAGTGCATCTGTCACTTCATTTTTAGTTGTATCTGCTTCAGACGAACCGCATGCAGCTAATGCCAAAAACATCAAACCTGCAAAACTTATTTTTACCAATTTCATTTTTAAAATTTTTAGGATTCAAACAAATGTAAACATAAATTGGAATTTCGCCCTTTCAGACTACAAAACCAATTAGAGGTCAGTCGCACCGATGGATTTGTGTAAGTCAATTTCACTAAATGAATCTATCATTTGTTTCATTTTGTCTTTGAATTCTGATTGCTGATCAGACAAAGTCCAGGTTAAAATTTGATAAAATGCAAGCTCACCTTCAAAAACAGCAAGCATGTGATAGGTTTTAACATCTCCCAGAGCGGCTTCAATTTCATATACCACGCAATCCATTTCATTTATTGTTTCAATGCGCGGCTCGGTGGTGAGAATTTCATACGTATCATAACCTTCAACTACTGATTCTAAAGCTGCCTGTGAAAAACTCATTGCATCAAATTCAACAGACAGCTCATAGGATTCAATCTCCCTTTTTGTATCTGCCATTACAATTACATAATGCTCTTTGACTACTCCTCCAACCTTCTCCATGTATGCGTATTCAAGGCTGGCATCAGTGTTTAAATCTTTCTTTTCTGACATATTTATTGGCAAATCAATTTGAAATAAACTATCAGCCTGGACTGTGAACCATTCTTTCGGTTTTTCATTTGTCACACTCGTTGTATCGGATAACGGTTCATCGGACGAATTACCACTGGTTTCGCTGCAAGCAATTAGAAAACCCAATGTTGTGAAACACATCCATGTGTTGAATAACTTCATATATCACTGTAAAAATTGAAAGTTAAACAAAGTTAATTGATTGCTAATAGCGCGGCGGATAATTACCTTTCTGAACTTTTGCTAACCAGCTTTGTCTGGAATTCTTTATTTTCGCAGCACAATATGAAAATAGCATTATTCGGTTATGGTAAAATGGGCAAAGAGATTGAAAAAATCGCTTTGGAGCGAGGCCATTCTATTACCGGAAAAATTAACCGAAGCAATCCAAAAGAAAATCTTGATTTAAATTCAATTGATGTCGTGATTGAATTTAGTGCCCCTGAACTTGCGCTGGAACATATTCAATTCTGCCTGAATAATAATCTGCCGGTTATAATTGGTACAACAGGTAACTGGTATAATCATCTTGACGATCTGAAAAAAATCTGCCTTGAAAGAAAAGGTGCAATGCTGCATGCAACCAATTTTAGTTTGGGTGTTAATTTATTTTTTGCAGTCAATAAATATCTGGCCAATCTGATGAATGCGTATCCTGATTATTCAGCATCGATAACGGAAATTCATCACACACAAAAATTAGACTCCCCAAGCGGAACAGGAATTAGTATTGCAGAACAAATCATTTCAAATCATACTGCCTATACCAAATGGGAGAATGTTACGAAAGAAAACATAAAGGATTCAACTGCACTTTCAATTGAGTCACTTCGTCTACCGGACGTACCGGGAACACATGAAGTAAAATATGAATCGTCCATCGATACAATTGAAATAAAACACACCGCACACAATAGAAAGGATTTGCATTAGGCAGTGTCATTGCCGCTGAATGGCTTATCAAAAACAAAGGAGTATTCACAATGAACGATGTACTAAATTTATAATATGGGTTATTTAGGATTAATACTTGGCTATCTGCTAATCTGGCTTACACCTGTTATTGGAATGTGGCAAAAAGGACTTCCGCGCATGGGCAGAAAAGCATCCGACGCATATGTGCCTTTCATGAACTATTTTTCATTGTTACGTGCAACAAAACTTCCGTGGTACTGGACTATCTTTTTACTTTTTCCAGGCATCCAATTCATCATGTGGGCATCGTTGAACGTCACCTACATTCGCAAATTTGGATTGTACTCAGTGAAGGATACAATTCTTGGAATTCTTTTTCCGTTTCCTGTTTTCTGGAAAATTGCAAAAGATGAAAAATTAGTTGCACAAGCAGAAACAAATTGGGATGTTGCCAAACAAGTTGATGCGCGCACGCCAAGCGATCATGTGGCACTATTTTTCGCTTTACCTGTTATCGGACACGCGATTGTTTATCCTATGTCACTGCTGGGAGTAAAAAAGAAACCTGGTAAAAAAACCATGTTCAAAGAATGGGGTGACGCGATACTGTTTGCCGTTGTTGCAGCAAGTGCAATTCGTACTTATGTTTTCGAACCTTACAAAATCCCTACCGGCTCGATGGAAAAAACGCTGCTGGTAGGTGATCATTTATTTGTTGACAAATTTGTCTACGGTCCAAGGTTACCTATGACACCATTTTCATATCCGATTGTACACAATAGTTTTGCGCCTCTTTTAAATGTAAAATCATACATAGAATTTCAAACCATTCCTTACACACGTATGCCTGGTTTCAGATTTGTTGAGCGCAATGATGTTGTTGTTTTTAACTTCCCGGCTGGCGATACCGCGCTGAATGATCCGCGCATGCCGAATGGATTAATTGGCCATACCTATGAACAAATTCTGCGCGACGAAGCTTTTTACATCGCCTATTCAGAAAGACGCGATGTAGCGTATTTTGAAGAGCATTATGAATTATACCTGAAAGCTGCGCGCGACAGATTTGAAAAGAAGAATAAAGTTTATAGCCGCATTGTGGATGAAAATGATGCAAAACGTGGATATACTCAGATATCAGGATTGTTGGAGCGTCCGGTAGATAAAAGAGAAAATTATATTAAACGCTGTGTGGCAATGCCTGGCGACTTAATCGAAGTTAAAAACAAGGACCTTTACGTAAACGGTGAACTTGCTTTTCAGGCGCCAAACATGCAATACAATTATACGCTGGAAGGACACAGACACAAACGTTATTATGGTGAACCGTGGACTAGTGAGGAAATTAATTTGTACTCAAATGTTTTTCACGTTTCAGTCGATGAATTAGGAGTTAATGATTCTGGGCATGTTACTATTCCATTGAGCTTAGAATTGTATACAAAATTAGCAGGACAGTATCCGGGATTGAAACCAGATATCAAACGCAGGGGATATTACAATGATGCCATTAATTCAAATGATCCGCGCGAACATAATTTCAGCTACTATCCTATCTTCCCAAACAATCCGCAATACGATTGGTCAGAAGATAATTTTGGTCCTCTACAAATTCCTAAAGCTGGTGATGTTGTAAAACTCGATCACAAAACATTGCCAATATATCGTCGCATTATCACTGCTTACGAAGGTCACAAATTGGAAGAAAAAGCAGATGGCATCTACATCGATGGTAAAAAAACGGATACATACACTATCAAACAAAACTACTATTGGATGATGGGAGATAATAGAAATAATTCTGCTGACTCACGGTTCTGGGGCTTTGTTCCAGAAGACCATATTGTTGGTCATGCTTCTTTTATCTGGTTATCGATTGATCAGAGCAAAGGAATGTTTGGCGGAGGCATGAGATGGAACCGGATGTTTTCTGGGATTAAGTAGAAGTTGAAGGTTGATGGGTTGAAAGGTTTATGAGTTTTATCATTTCAGACTTTTCGATAATTAAACGCTATCGCACTCGCATACCTACTATTTTTCCTTTTTTATCGTTTGGGATTTTGAACTTTTGAATTTGCCCCGAAGGGGTCGCTAAGTGGTAATTTATACATGAATCTTCCTACCTCCTATTTCCCGTCTATTGAATACTGCTTTCAACTTTTGAAAAATGAAAAGGTGAGGTTGTTAACTAATGAAGTTTTTCCAAGACAAACCTTACGCAACCGCTGTGTGATTGTAAATGCGAATGGATTGCAAAATCTGAGTATTCCTGTCGGCCGGGAATCTGGTCAAGAAATATTGACAAGTGATATTCAAATAAGCTACGCTGAAGATTGGGTTAAAAATCATTTGCGTTCCATTGAAAGTGCCTATCGAAGAACACCGTATTACGAATACTACATTGATGCTATTACAACTATACTTGAGAAAAAACATACACACCTTGCTGCTTTAAATTTTGATCTTCTGAATTATCTGATTGAAAAAATTGGATTGACTTGTTCCATTGAGATATCAATTTCTGACACAGAAATCCCGAAAGAAATAAATGAAATTTTAAATCCAAAAAATCGCTCATACTTTCAAACCAAAGAATATCTACAGACATTTACAGAGCGATTTGGATTTCAGAATAACCTGAGTTGTTTGGATTTACTTTTTAATGAAGGACCAAATTCCATTTGCATCTTGGAGGAGTCATTCTATAAGCATTGATTTTTTGATCCAATGGAATTATTTATTTCACGCAAAGGCCGCAAAGATTTCGCAAAGAAAAACGCAAAGATTGGTTTATCTCCCTGCCAAAAAAGATTGGAGAATAATCGTTGCGCTGATTTGATCTACAAGTGATTTATCTCTGCGCTGTTTTTTAGAAAGCCCTCCATCGATCATGGTTTGAAACGCCATCTTGGAAGTGAAACGTTCATCAATCATGTGAATTTTTTTATCCGGAAATTTTTGTTCCAGACGTTTTCTAAAATCACGAACAGGTTGTGAATTGTGTGTGTCAGAAGTATCTAATCTTTTTGGTTCACCCAGCACAATTGCCTCTACTTGATTTTTCAAAAAATAGTCTGTCAGAAATTTAAAAATCTCTTTTGTATCAACAGTAGTTAAAGCAGATGCTATGATTTGAGAATTATCGGTTGCAGCCAACCCACATCGTTTAGAACCGTAGTCGATAGCTAATATTTTAGGCATCTCTTTGAATTAGTGACCAGCCGCAAATGCGGGAAGAAAAATAGCGTTGATGGAATCTTTGAACTGAGGCAAAACACGGTGACCATCTATTTCTTCAACGTCCACCACATCGTATTTTTGACCTTTCCATTCGTGTTTTAATCCTACCACACCTAAATCAGGATCATCGTATCCTATCAATAAATCATTGCATCCAGATGGCGACGTGCGCATTTCTAAAAGATGACCAAAATACTGATTGATGATTTGATACTTTCCAAAATAACCTTCCACAACAACTACCTGATGCACTGGTGAACCAAATAAACCAGGAATCATTTCTACTATAAATCCATCCGTCCAGACACGATCCGGGCGATATTTAAAGACCTGAAAAAATTCATTGTTGCAAGGCGGTAATGTCGTTACAGTGTCTGAAGTGGTGCACATTTGCAACTGCTCCATGATTGGAATACACTCTGCCTCAAGTTTTGGATACGTATCTAAAATGATCGTAGTATCTGAAATAAAAACAGACTCGTCATCCGCTTGTCCACTGCTGCATGACATTACAACAAGTGATACAAATCCTAATCCAATCCAGATCGCCTTCATCAACTTCTACTTTCCTTTTTCAATTGTGCCACCAACTTTTATAGACTCTTCAACAGTAGCCGGATTTCCGTAATAAGTAATAGATCCTCCGGAAAAAACAGTTACTGTTACTTTTTTAGATGCATAAACTTTTATCGAACCGCCTGCAGATACCTTTGCACTGGCGCTTTCAGTTATTAGTTGCGTAGCTACCAATGTTCCACCAGTGCTCACTTCCATTTCCGCAATTGTAGCTTTTCCTGTTACGTTAATTAAACCATCGTTTGAGATTTTCAATTTAGCCGTGCCAGCTTCAAGCTCTGCCTTGACCTGACCTCCTGTTGAACAATTGAAAGTAATCACGTCGCCTTTCATCAAATTGTTTACTGTAACGCGAGCACCCCGACGAGCATCAATCTGATTCACTTTTTTGTAGTAGATAGTAACGTCCATCAAACGTTCTTTGTAAGTATCCCCTTTTATTTTGATATCCAACGTACCGCCTTCTACCGTAATCAAAATTTTATCATCAGTGATGTTTTCATCCGTATTTACAACAAGCACTTTTTCTTCGGTAGATTCGATCATGGTCACTTTGTAGTTTCCGGTCACTACAACAGTGGTAAATGGATCGACAGCCTTGTTTATTTCACCAGCATTTACAAGAGATACGAAGGCAGAAAATAAGGTAGTTAAGAGTAGATTTTTTTTCATGTTTTATTTATTTGGGAATACATTTAATGCCATCATCATGGACTTTTGGAATTCTGAGTTATCAATATTTATACCAAGATTTTGGCTGTTAAAGTACGAAATCATTTCTTCAGTTGGCATGTTGCCTGTTAAATCATCTGTAGCCATGGGGCAGCCGCCAAATCCTTTAATCGCTCCATCAAACCTTCTGCATCCTGCCTGATAAGCAGCTTCTACTTTTTCAAAAACGGTGTTTGGAGTTGAGTGCAAATGTGCCCCAAACTCAACATTTGGGAGTTCAGGAATGAGACCGCCAAAAAGTTGTTTGATATTATCCGGATTTGAAACGCCAATTGTATCTGACAAAGCTAAAATATCAATGCCCAGATTTTCATATAATTTTTTACACCAATTTGCCGCCACCTGCAAATTCCATTCATCACCGTAAGGATTTCCAAACGCCATTGAAATGTACACTACCAATTTCTTATTAGATTCTTTACACAGCTTTTGAATTTCTGCGACACGTGTGAGTGATTCTTCAATAGATGAATTTGTATTTCGTTGCTGAAAAGTTTCTGAGATTGAAAAAGGAAAACCGAGATAATCAATCTCTTTAAATTTTACCGCATCTTCTGCACCACGCGTATTTGCAACGATTGCAAGAAGTTTTGATTTTGTTGATGAGAGATCAAGACCGCTCAACACTTCTGTGGTATCGCGCAATTGAGGTATCGCTTTAGCAGAAACAAAACTTCCAAAATCAATTGTATCAAAGCCAACTTTTAAAAGCTGATTAATATAATTCACCTTGGTTTCCGTAGGTATAAAATCATGCAATCCTTGCATGGCATCACGCGGACATTCGATTAATTTGATCGGGCTATTTGACATCAATCAACGCTTTATTAATTTGTTTTACCAAACCGGGGCCTTCATAAATAAAACCTGTATAAACCTGAACCAAATCTGCACCGGCTTTTATTTTTTCAATGGCATCATCAGCAGAATGAATACCACCGACGCCAATTATTGGAAATGCTTTCCCAGATTTTTCAGCTAGGTAACGAATCACTTCAGTACTCTTATCTCTGACAGGTTTTCCACTCAAGCCACCGTTAGCTATTTTTTGAATCGTCTGAGAATCTGTTTTCAAATTTTCTCTTGAAGTAGTTGTATTGGAAGCAACCACTCCTTCAATTTTTGAAGTAATCACAATTTCAATCACCTCATCCAATTGAATCTGATTTAAGTCTGGCGCAATTTTTAGCAGAATTGGTTTTTCAACTTTTAATTCGCGATTAATTTCTTTAAGTGTACTCAAAAGATCCACCAGAAAATCTCTGTTCTGAAGTTTGGCCAGACTGCCCACATTGGGGCAACTTACATTCACCACAAAATAGTCTACGTGCGGATGCAGCGTTTTGAAGTTGGTTATGTAATCTGCTTTTGCTCCGTCATCCCCTGTTAAAGTATTTTTTCCAATATTACCTCCAACAATAATTTTTGTTTGGCGATTTGCCAGGCGGCCAGCAATAACATCAACTCCATCATTATTAAACCCCATGCGATTGATGATTGCCTGATCTTTTTTCAAGCGGAACAAACGCTTTTTAGGATTACCACTTTGAGGTTTTGGAGTGACCGTTCCAATCTCAATAAAACCGAAGCCAAAATCTTCCCATTGATTCAGCAGGATTGCATTTTTATCAAAGCCCGCCGCTAGACCAACCGGATTCTTAAACTCAAGTCCAAATAGATTTCTTTTCAGTTTATTATTCTCAACACAGTAAGCTTTTTTTCTGAAAAATTTAACTCCCGGAATTGCAGCAGTCATGCGAATCATACGAAAAGTGAAGTGATGCACTTTTTCAGGATCAAATAGAAATAAAATGGGCCGAATAAAAATCTTATACATGATGCCTGGCTTTTTCGCACTTGTCTGGTAAAATGAGTTCAGACAATACAAATTTACAAAGCCCAGAGCGAAGTGTAAAAATTAATAAAATGAATTGTTGGAAAGTTATGAACGTTAAAAAAGCTCTGGACTTAATAACGGGCACGATACTGGAACTTGAGTTTCTTTGATCGCTTGTACGTTACGTTGCGAATCATGGAGACATTGAAAAAGAAATAAGCATCTTTCTGTCTTGAATCCCCGCGCATTTGACCAGGATGTGTCCATGACTCAAATTCACCCGAAGATGGATCTGCAAAATAAGCTGATGTTGAACCGTAAGCCGCATCAATTGCAGCATTATCATAATAAACAGAACTTACATCATCAAGATAATCTGTAAAAGTTTTGGTATAAGTCAATTCAAATGACAATCTCCACAATGCGTCCAAACCAATTTTACATCCCATTCCAAAAGGAATTCCATAATTAATAAACTTATAGGGTGCAGGACCTCCGGGCAATCCCTGACCTTCTGTATTCAAGGGTCGGAGATTGGTCCAGCCTCCATCTCCCGGGCCTTGTGGAATATATCCAAACACAGAAAATCCAGAAATTAAATACACGAGCGTATTTTTATTCCGCATCCCTTTTAAACCATGAATATTATAACGCTTACCAAATTGTTCCTTATTAAAAATAATGAATTCTAGATGCTGTGAAAATTCAATGATATGTGTGCGCACCTTAAGATTCCGGTAGTGTCGTGATGGCTCATTGGTAAGAGCATCATCTCCTTTCAGAATTCCATATTGAAGATTTGACTTTGTACAAATCCAAGGTTTCAATCTGTAACGAAATCCGATATGGCCAGCAGGACGCGTAACAACCCACTCTAAATCCAAAGGTGAATAATCTGTTCCGATTCTGTTTAGACCACCTAAATCACCCAAAAAATTTGTTGCACCTACTCCAAAGTAAACTTCTTTGCGCTGATGTTTCCAATAGTCTGATGTTGTAAAATGGGTAGGCTGAGCGTTGGTAAATTTTCCCAACGTCAAAATCAAAAGAATAAGCGTGATATTTTTCTTTCCCAAAGCCATTTTTACGACAACCCTCAAATTTACACCAATTAAAAGGTACCGTGCAAATTTCCATTAACAATTAACTTCGAATTGTTAATAAATTAACGATAGATTTTGGGGGGGGGCCGGACTTGAATTGGACTAATTCAGGAGCACGTATCTGAGTGGATTCAGGCGCACAACGTGGCCTTCAGCTGTTTTTCCTTTGATGTTTTCAAAATAAATCATCTCACCCTGATTAACATTCTTCAAAGCCTCCTTCATTTCCTTGTTAAGCTGATTGCTTTCCTCTTCAAAAACTTTGCCACCCAGACCGTCAATAAGATGAAGTTCAAAATGAATGATACTCACGTCAGCATTGGTAGTAAGCCCTTTGTTATCCAATAAATCTTCACGTGTAATATCACCGTTTGCCCTGCCGTTTATTCTTGGCGTCAGATCAATTGGTTCAGATGTGTTTTTTACTTCAGCAGATTCATCCTTTGAATTGAGATCAGTATTGACCTGTTCTTGAGACGAAATTAATAGTGGCTCAGGTATGCTTAAAGGAGTATTTTTTTTATCATGTTTTGCTTCTTTTGTTGAGGTGAATTCAGTTTGTTTTGTCTCTTCAAAAACGGGTGATTCTGTATAATTCAAGGCAAACAATTCTTGCTTTTCAGAATGCTCAGCCAATGAAATCGGAGGCGAATCAGTAATCGTGAGATTGGCCTGCGAATCCATTGTTTTATCGCTACTCTGAAAAGCAAAGGTTCCACCGACAATTAAGCCGATGGAAGCCATTCCTGCTGTTCCGAAGAACCATTTCGTTTTATAAAAAGGTTTTGACATGGCCTGATAGGAGACCATTAGCTGACCAAAGTTCATCCCCATCTGAATTTCTTTCTGATCGAGCGGTGGTCTGTCAAGATTCATTTTTCTATTTTTCATAACCTATTTTATTGAATAGTGCTTTCATTTTTTGTATAATACGATGTGCTTTAACCTTTGCGTTGTTTTCAGTGATTTCAAGGATATCTCCGATTTCTTTGAACGATCTTTTTTCAAAAAAACGCATTTCTATCATCTGAACTTCATCTTCGCTGAGCTCACCAATTGCTTTTAAAAGTATACTGCGTTTTTCTTCAGACATATCTTCTTCCATGTCTTCAATCATGTCATGCAAGCTCACCGATTCCACGTTAACGGTGCGTGTTGCTTTTTCATCTCTGAATGATTGATACAATTCGCTTTTGGCAATGCGATACAGCCAACTTGCAAAAGGAACACCACGGTATTCGTATTTCTGAATATTGTTTAATGCTTTCAGAAAAACCTGACTGGTGATGTCGTGAGCCATTTCTTTATCATCCATCCGTTGATAGATGTACCGGAAAATCTGCTCATAGTATTTATTGTAAAGCGGCTCGAAACTCCTCGGGTCCTCCTTGGCGCGCTTTATCCACTGGAGCTCCTGCATGAGCTTGTCTTCAGTGTGGTGATAAATAGGGTTAACTGGCATAATTCTTTGGTTGGTTTTAATTTCTTTGCACTTGTATAACGATACCCATTGTCTTGGTTACGGTTACTTAATCAATTTGTTTGCCATTTTTACTAAAACTTACAATTAAAGGGCTTTCTGATGGTTTTAGCAAATAATCCAAATCTGCCCGCGAATAAAATTTCCGCTAACAACAAGTTACAAAATTCTTTGGAGTATCGCTATACTTTAAATGAAATTAGCTTTCATGAAACTAAAACGAATCATACTAAACGCGGCACCAATATCCTTAGGAGCGCTATTCTGGGCAATGTGCTCAAATTGTTTGATCATTTTTTCTACCCAAAATTACCTGTATGATTCCATCGAAGAAATTCCAAAAAAAGAATTTGCGTTGGTGTTAGGTTCTGGCAAAAACGGTCGCTTTGGAATCAACCCGTATTTTAAATACCGAATGGAAGCAGCGGCTGAACTCTACTTAAATAGAAAAGTAAAAAAGCTGGTTGTGAGTGGAGATAACCATATCAAATCCTATAATGAAACTACTGATATGGCCGAATATCTAATTAGTCTTGGTGTACCTGATGAAGATATTATCAGAGATTATGCAGGTTTCAGAACGCTAGACTCTGTTGTCCGGGCAAAAAAAGTTTTCAATTGCAAATCGTTAATAATTGTCAGCCAAAAATTCCATAATCAACGTGCAGTTTTTATAGCCCGACATTATCGCATTGACGCTGTAGGCTACAATGCACAAGACGTTCAGTCAAAAAACAACTTTACCCATTGGAGAGAGTTTGCTGCAAAATTTGGAACAATAATTGATCTTTACCTTCTGAATCGACAACCGAAATTTTTATAGTACAGACCGTTGAACACTAGATTCGCTTTACTACATTCGTTAAAATTTTTGAATTGTGCCAAAACTACTCTTGCTTTACCTGGTTATCCCTCTGTTTTTTGTTGCTTGCAACAAGCCGCCTGAAGCTTGTATTGACAATGGACAGACTACGGCATCAGTTGGAACACCTGTCAATTTTACTTCATGTTCGAAAAGAGCGTTAAGTCAGGACTGGTACATGAGTGGACCTGTTGGCGCTCCTGAAAATAACATGGCCTGGTCTGATATCAAATTCACGCATACGTTCACTATTCCGGGCACATATGTCGTAACCTTAAACGCCTACAGTAAGTTTTCCTTTCTGGGAGATGTTAGCACAACGACCCAAACCGTAACTATCAATTAATCAAAATTAGATTTTTTCATATGCCCCAATATCTGGTGCAGATAGGTTTCTTGCTACCCCTTCCAGATCTGCTCCTGTAGCGTGAGCGCCATCGCCTGAATTGCTCAAAGGTGAGGAGTCAGAGAAATGAAAATCACCCACTCCTGGATCAACAAAAACAGGATCTTGATTCCATATTACATTAACAAAGTTTGTATAGGTATAAGGTTCTTCTCTTCTGCTCAAGCATGAATTGAAAACACAATCAAACGTAGCACCCGAGATAGTATCCACCTCTAATTCATTCAAAGCTGAGCCATAAATTACACAGTTGTCGAATCGCGAATTCACGATTGGCCTCACATACTTAACATCCTCGTATTCGTACCAGTTTTTAATTGCAAGCCCTGGGCCTCCTCTTCCTCCGTTCCAGTAGTTTGTAATGTGGCAATTTTTAAATGTAAATTCCCCGCCTGCAAATAAAAAAACAGAATAAAGGCCAGCATCACCAAAAATGCAATTCTCTACTTGAACTTTGCTACCTGCATTCACGTTAAAATTGAAAAAATCAGAATTTTCGACTATGGTATTGGTAAGATTCAAAGTAAGGGCTGCTTGTGTAGAATCAACTTGCAAAGCCACTGAGCCATTCTTAATAATTGCATAATTGATCGATGACTGATTAGCTTCGATCAAACGAATCCCCCACCATTGACCGGGTACGTCATCGTAAAAAGATTCAAGCCGATCACCTTGAAAAGTAACTTCATTATTCAGTTGACCTTAAATATCGAGACTACTCTTATAAACCAATAAAGTAGAATTCTTATGGCAAAAAACGTCTGTACCTTGTGGTATGGTTAAATTAAGATTGGAATCAATACCTGGATAACCAACCGCTGCCACACCATATATCACGTGCGGTTTGTCGTTTGCCCAGACTCCACTCACAATCTCATTGGCATGGAAATAGGCGTCCTGACCCCACACATCGAGCTTTACATATTGATTGAGTCCATTGGTCAGAAAACGAATTGAATCAGAAATAACAAGCGGATTGGTTGCGTTGTTCACTTCGAGAGTGACCTCTACAAAAGCAAACAGGGAGTCATTTTTTGGAATGACAACATCTTCATGATAAACCCCTGAAACACCGTCTACATTGATTCTGAAAGGAGAATTGGCTCCGCCCATCAACTCAATTTCTTCAACCAGAATCTTTGCATTGTTGTTGTTATAAATTTTAAAACGCTTTGTGGTAGAACCAATGGTAGTAAAGACTGTATCAAAAAGGACCGAGTCATTTGAAAATTCAAGATGGTCTTTAGAAAATATTTTATCCTTCTTACAACCCGTGAGAGTCGCAAAAACAAGCGGTACAAATAAGATCAGAAGCCGGTAATTCATAACTTTGGACAATCCAAAGGTACAATACGCTAAAAGACTTTTTTTATTTTATTTACGATTTTTATCTGAAGTAAAAAAAATATATTAAATTTGCACTCCGATTTTGGAAGTTCTACCTATTGGCTTGACTTCAGAAAAGAGGAACAGTAATAAAACTTGACAAAAATGAAAAAAGGAATTCATCCAGAAGAATACAGAACAGTTGTATTTAAAGACATGGTAAGCGAAACAGGCTGGGTAGGCCGCTCTGCTGCAGTATCGAAAGAAAATATTACATGGGAAGATGGTAACGAGTATCCTTTGATTAAACTTGACGTTAGCTCACTTTCTCATCCATTTTTTACTGGAAAACAACAGTATGTGGATACTGCGGGTCGTATCGATAAATTCAAAACTCGTTACAGCTCAAGCATGAAGAAAAAATAATTATTTATACTTATCTTCGTAAAGCCTCAATTTTGAGGCTTTTTTTTTGCCCAATTACAAGCTATGGATCTAATCTTTCACGATAATAATCTGCACCTGAGCCTTGCCCCATTAACCTTGACAAGACCGGTTTCAGAAATCAGATTTGGAATTCTCACCATTTCTGAATCATGGATTAAATTATTAAAACCAGCCTCAACAGGATTTGTAACTGAAGTCTATCTCAGTGAAAAATTCAAAAAACTGAGTGATAAAAAAGCACTGATAATTGCCGGAAATATTAAACCAGATAAAGAATTGGTTAAATGGGTGGCAACCTTGAAGCCGGGTGAAAAACTGGAGGTAAATAACCGCTGGGTGGCTTCCAATGGGGTTGCAAAAAAGACTATTAAAAAGGAAAAAGCAAATCTACTCTTCATTGAAAACGTCTGGGATATTTTTCAGAAAAATGGTGAAGCAATTGTGCTGGATTTTGATCTCATAACAGCCAAAAAAAAATCTCAGTCCATCGGAAAAACAAATCAATCCTTAAAGCCTTCTAGAATATTTATTGAAAAAGGGGCTAAAGTTAATTTTGCGATTCTGAATGCTTCTGAAGGCCCGATCTATATTGGAAAAGATGCTGAGATTATGGAAGGCGCAATCATTCGCGGTCCATTTGCCTTAGGCGAACATGCAGTAGTAAAAATGGCTGCAAAAATATACGGTCCCACTACGATTGGTCCTTATTGCAAAGTGGGTGGTGAGATATCAAATTCTGTTTTTCAGGCATACTCTAACAAGGGGCACGATGGTTTCTTAGGAAATAGTGTAATTGGAGAATGGTGCAACTTTGGTGCAGATACCAATTCGTCTAATCTCATGAATACCTACGGTAAGCTGAAAATTCATTCCTATCACACAAAAAAATCAGAACAAACAGAGATTACTTTTTGTGGCGTAATTATGGGCGATCATTCAAAAACAGGAATCAATACAATGCTAAATACAGCTACCGTTGTGGGAGTCAGTGCAAATATTTTTGGGGCAGGTTTTCCTGCTAAATATGTTCCATCTTTTACTTGGGGCGGCACAGAATCATCCTCCAAATTCAAATTTGACAAAGCATGTGAAGTAGCCCAGAACATGATGTCACGCAGAAACCTCAGCCTCTCGGCTACTGACAAAAAAATTCTGAGTCATCTGCATGGCTTGGCACAATGATTGACTATACAGGAACTCTCTCAGAATTATACTTGATTTGTGCAATTGATGAGATTTTTTCAGATGTTAAAATGACAAACTGACTGCAAAACTGAACTTATGTCTGAACTTTTTGAAAGCGATTTTTTAGGACTCAACAATATTATTGATCAGGATCCGGAATTCATTCCATTGATTTCTGAAGAAGAAGAAAATCATATGAACAGTGAATCTGTTCCTGAGATTCTGCCGATTCTTCCACTGAGAAACAACGTACTTTTTCCGGGTGTGGTAATTCCAATTACGATTGGGCGAGATAAATCAATTCGTCTGATCGAGGAAGCCTTCGCTACAACAAAAACGATTGGTGTTTTATCTCAGGTAAAATCAAATATTGAAGATCCGGGTGTGGGAGATTTTAATCGGGTTGGAACTGTTGCGCAAATTATCCGCAAATTAAAAATGCCTGATGGCAGCACCACCATTATTATTCAAGGAAAAAGAAGGTTTCAATTAGAAGAATTTGTGCAAGAGGTTCCTTACTTCAAGGCAAAAGTAACTGGATTGCTGGATGAAAAACTCGATGCTAAATTAGATAAGAATGTTGCGCTTGTTTCTTCTATGAAAGATATGGCGATTCGCATCATCAAAGACTCCCCTAATATTCCTACCGAAGCTACTTTTGCGATTAAAAATATTGAGAGCCCGACCTTTCTTGTAAACTTTATCGCTTCTAATCTGAGCAGTGAGCTTGAGAAAAAGCAGCAGTTGCTTGAAATGAACAACATAGGTAAGCGCATTGAAGGCGTGATTGAACAACTTTCATATGAGATTAAAATGCTCAGCATGAAAAATGAAATTCAGTCAAAAGTGAAGATGGACATTGACCGTCAGCAGCGCGAATATTTTCTCAATCAACAAATGCGCACGATACAGGATGAGTTGGGAGATAATCCGGTTCAAAATGAAATCAACGAGTTTGAAAAGCGCGCCAAACTAAAAAAGTGGAGCGAAAAAGTTGAGAAAGCCTACCGCAAAGAAATTGCAAAATTCAGCAGAATGAATCCACAAGGGGCTGAATATTCTGTGCAGCTCAACTACATTGATATGCTTTTTGAGCTTTCCTGGAACGAATTGACAAATGACAAGTTTGATTTGAAACATGCTGAAGCCGTTTTAGAACGCGATCATTTTGGATTGAAAAAAGTAAAAGAGCGCATCTTAGAATACCTTGCTGTTTTGAAATTGAAAGGAGATATGAAGTCTCCAATTCTTTGTTTGTATGGCCCTCCGGGAGTTGGAAAAACATCACTTGGAAAATCCATTGCTGAAGCTATTGGCAGAAAATATGTACGCATGTCATTAGGCGGTTTGCATGACGAAGCAGAAATTCGTGGTCACAGAAGAACCTACATTGGCGCAATGCCTGGAAGAATTTTGCAGAATATCAAAAAGGCAGGAACTTCTAATCCGGTTTTTGTTTTAGATGAGATTGATAAAATCGGACGTGACAATCATGGTGATCCATCTTCAGCACTTTTAGAAGTTTTAGATCCGGAACAAAACTTTGCGTTCAATGATAATTTTGTTGAGTTAGATTACGATCTTTCAAAGGTGCTTTTCATCGCAACGGCAAATAATCTTTCAAACATCCAGGGACCTTTGCGTGATCGAATGGAAATCATTGAAGTCAATGGCTACACAGTTGAAGAAAAAATTGAAATTGCCAAACGCCATTTGATTCCGAAACAATTGGAAGCGCATGGAATCACTAAAAAAGATGCCATACTTTCAGATGCAGTATTGGAACGTATCGTAGATGATTATACAGCAGAGTCAGGTGTCAGAACTTTAGAAAAACGCATTGCAAAACTGGTTCGAAATCGTGCCAAACAAATCGCCATGAATGAGCGACTGAATCCAAAAATATCGGTTGATGAACTTCTGAAAATTTTAGGACCATCCCACAGCAAAGACAAATATATTGGAAACGATTTTGCGGGCGTTGTTACTGGTCTTGCCTGGACACAAGTTGGTGGAGATATTCTTTACATTGAAACCAGTTTATCAAAAGGAAAAGGCAAATTAACGCTCACCGGAAATTTAGGTGCTGTTATGAAAGAATCAGCGGTTCTTGCGCATCAATACCTAAAAGCAAACGCAGAAAAATTTGATTTGGATGCGGATGTCTTTGACAAATTTGATGTTCATGTACACGTACCGGAAGGCGCTACTCCAAAAGACGGTCCTTCTGCTGGAATCACAATGCTTACCTCTATAGCATCAGCATTCACACAACGCAAAGTAAAAAAATTCCTTGCGATGACTGGCGAGATAACTTTACGTGGATCGGTATTACCCGTAGGCGGAATCAAAGAAAAAATTCTGGCAGCCAAGCGGGCCAATATCAAAGAAATAATTCTGAGTGCTAAAAATGAAAAAGATGTTGCGGATATCGAACAATCATATCTGAAAGGCCTGACATTTCACTATGTTGAGACAATGGGTGAAGTTCTGGAAATAGCATTGTTGAATCAAAAAGTTGCAGGCGCTAAGCGGATTGAGTAAAATTTACCAACCTAACTCTTTCAGATCGCGTTACTAATTATAGAATTTCACCTAGATCCTTAATTAGTCCTGCGTATGAAAAAAACTTTACTCGCTTTCTTTAGTGGCTTTGCCATAATAGCTAATGCCCAATATTATACACAGTATTTTGATGGGGCCGATACAATAGTAAGTCAATCTATTTTTGTAAATCTTGATACAACTATCTCTGGCATTTGGCAAATTGGTCCTCCTCAAAAAATTATTTTTGAAAGTGCATCCACAGTACCAAATGTTTTGATTACCGACACTGTAAACACCTACCCTGACTCACTCAATTCATCGGCTTGGTTTATGCTACCTGAAAACATGCTGTATGCGGGAGCTATTGCTATCCAATGGAATCAAAAACTTGATCTGGATACAAACATGGATGGTGGGCTTATCGAGTTCTCTTCTGATTCAGGACTAACCTGGGAAAATGCATTCTACAATTCCAACGTTTATAATTTTTACGGCTGGGATATTCCAAATGAGGGCGCCTTACCTGCTGGTGATCCTTGCTTCACAGGCACAGACTCTACCTGGAAAAATATTTGGCTCTGCTTTTCATATGACTATCTCCAAACCATAAACAACCTCAGCATCCGATTTAGAATAGTTTCTGATTCGGTTGATACGAATCAAGAAGGTTGGATGATTGATAATTTGATGGTACAGGAAACATGGTTTCACCCTGTTGCAGAACAGTCAAAACCGTCCAATTTTAAAGTCTATCCAACAATCACAGAACGATCTATTACAATTAAGCAGACAAACAGTAGTCCGGATTTTCTGGTCAAACAAATTTCTATTCTTAGTTTGAATGGTCAGTTTATCAGATTCATCCCATTGCCTTCCGGACAAGAAGAAATTGATTTGTCAGATTTGGCTCCAGGCAGATATCTTATCATGATTGAATCAAGTGGAACTAAAGAACTCCATGAAATTGTGATTGCACACTAAACATGCGTACTTTTTTTTTTCTGATCTGTCTTATTTTTACGAGTACTTTTTTTCTTTCGAATTCAGAAAAAGCAGCACTCACGCCGTATAAATTCCCCAATCCTGTGGCATTTCCAGCTATGCCACAGTCATCTGATAATCCGGTGACGATAGAAGGAGTTGCGCTGGGACGGTTTCTTTTTTATGATCCTATTTTAAGCAAGGATAAAACTATTTCATGTGCAAGTTGTCACAAACAAGAATTTGCCTTCAGTGATTCACCAAATAAATTCAGCAAAGGAATAAACGGTCAGGTTCAAAAGAGAAATACGCCACCTTTATTCAATCTTGCATGGTATCAAGCCTACTTCTGGGATGGTCGTGCAGTGACTATTGAAGATCAGATTTTTTTTCCAGTAAGAGATCATCTTGAAATGAATTTGGATTGGCCAACTGCAACCAGGCGAATTCAAAAGAGCAAATTCTACCGTGATCAATTTGATCTGGTTTTTGGAGAGGTTGCAATCGACAGTATATTGATATCAAAAGCAATCGCACAATTTGAGCGGACTTTAATTTCACACAATTCTAAATTTGATCGGGTGTTACGCAGAGAAGACAAATTGACTACTGAAGAATTTCGTGGTTTCGAAATCATGAATGATCAATCCATGGCAGACTGTCTCCATTGTCATTCAACCGACGCAAATGCCCTGGCAACCTCAGGTAAATTCGGTAACAACGGAATTGATGCTGTTGAAGATCCTTTAAATTACAGAGATTTTGGGTTAGGTGGATACACCGGAAAACTAAGTGATTATGGGAAATTCAAAATACCTTCATTGCGGAATATTGTGCTGACCGCTCCTTATATGCATGATGGCAGATTCAAAACCATACGAGATGTTATAGACTTTTATAGTACTGGACTAAATCACAGCGCCAACTTAGACGCCAAAATGACCCACATTAAAACCCGCGGTGTTCAACTAACTGAATACGATAAAAATTGTCTGGAAGCATTTCTACTTACATTAACTGACTCTGTTTTCATTTCGAACAGCGAACATTCTAATCCGTTTACCATTCAAAGCAGTAAACGAACTGAATAATTGGCTATCAATCCTTTATTTTGATCACCTGTCTGAAATTATGTAAATTCGCGAATTCAATCTACACCAATTTACTGCATGAAATTCCAACCTTTTTACATTCTGTTTTTCTTTTATTTCATTAGTTCATCTTCTTTGAATGCGCAATGGCAAAATATTGGAACTTCGGCGTTTTCTGCTGGACAGGCTCAATACACAAGTTTAGCTGTTGACGCTGGTACCCCTTACGTTGCCTATCGTGATTTAGCAAACTCAAATAAATGCAGTGTTATGAAGCACGACGGCTCCAATTGGGTCTATGTTGGAGCACCAGGAATATCAGCCGCCGGAGCTCTTTACACAAGTCTTGCAATTGATAATGGTTTTCCATTCGTTGCATATGTGGATGGATCAAGCGTAAACAGAGTCACTGTCAAAGCATTTAATGGTACAAGCTGGGTGACAATTGGTACAGCTGGTTTTACCGGTGACAACGCAAGTTTTGTGAATTTGAAATTTGACGGTTCTACTCCATATGTTGCCTATCAGGATGGGTCGAATGGAAATAAAGTTTCTGCGATGCGGTTCAATGGAACTGCTTGGGAACAAGTAGGTGTATCAGGATTTTCTGCTGGTGTAGCAACCGAAATATCACTTAGCATGTTGGGATCAACGCCTTGTGTTTCTTTCAGAGATGCTGACGTATCAAATGAACTTTCAGTGATGTATTTTGATGGTGCGAATTGGCAATATTTAGGTGCCCAAGGAATCACCCTAGGAGGCGTGGGAAAAACGTCCATTGCAAATAATGGAACAACCATTTTTGTTGCATTTGAAGATGTTTCAAACAGTGACAAAGTAACGGTAATGAAATACGACGGCAGCTGGCAATTTGTTGGAGCGGCCGGTTTTTCAGCAGGTGCTTCTGATTACATTGATCTGGAATTTTTAGGCACTGATCCGTATGTTGCTTATCAAGACGCATCATACGGATTCAGATCTAACGTGATGTGGTTTGATGGAACTGACTGGCTTGAGCTTGGTGTACCTGGATTCACCCCATCTCAAGCATTATTTACTAGTCTCGCATTTGATGGTGGATATCCTTTAATTGCTTTTCAAGATTATGACGGCGGAACTTACAAAGCATCGGTTATGAAATATGAACCTTGCTTTGATGCAGATATTCCTACCCTTTCTTTGAGCGAAACTACAATTTGTAAAAATATGCCGCTTACGCTTTCAATATCATCCGGAAATTTGAACAGCGCAGATTATTGGAGCGTCTATACTGGTAGCTGTGAAGGTACGTTGGTTGGAAGTTTTTCGGGAAGTTCAGCAGTCCTTTTTCCACAAGGAAACACAACTTATTATGTTCGCGGTGAACCAGCATGTGTAACACCAGCTTCATGCATAAATATTAGTGTCAGTGTTATACCCATTGATTCTTCTGTTACGGTAATCGGAACTACAATAACAGCGGTTTCTTCTGGTGGCACATATGAGTGGTTAAATTGTTCAACTGGATTCTCTGTGATTTCAGGTGAAACAGCACAAAGTTTTACAGCACCTGCCAATGGATCTTACGCAATGAAAATCTCAGAAAATGGTTGTATAGACACTAGTTCATGCTATACATTTACAACGGTTGGTGTAGATCAAAATTACAATTCTGAATTTTCAATTTTTCCAAATCCGGCAACTGATTTTGTGACGATTAAATTGGCATACGCAGAAAACACAATCATTCGAATTATAGATACGAAAGGCATTGAGCGGGGAATGATCAATACTAGCGGAAAGGCTTCAATACTTCTTGATCTTTCCAATTTAGATACTGGCATTTATATTATTCAAGTTATCACCAATTCAGGTGCGACGTCAAAACAAATACTGATTAATTAGGATTTTAAATTTTGCATATGAAAGAGTATAAAAAAGAAGATGTGACTATTCTGTGGAATGCGGAAAAATGCAGTCATTCTGCCGTTTGCGCTAAAGGACTTTCTGCTGTTTTCAAACCGAAAGAAAAACCTTGGATTCAAGTCGAGAACGCGTCAAAAGAAGAAATTGTGAGTCAGGTTTTGAAATGTCCAAGCGGGGCGCTTTCTTTGAAATAGATCAGCAAAAAATTTAACTCAAGACCAATAAAATAAAAGCCGATCTTATAGACCGGCTTTTTTTGAGAGCGGGAAACGAGACTCGAACTCGCGACCCTCAGCTTGGAAGGCTGATGCTCTACCAACTGAGCTATTCCCGCTTTACTTATTGGTGATGCAAATATATAGAATGATTTAGAACTCATGAAACTATTCCAGACGAATTCTTTTAAATTATCGCATTAAATTTGCAACAGACTTGAATCAGATGCTAAACTTCAGAGAATTACTTATCAAAATCTATCAGCAAACCAATGAGTTTGGAAAACTTCACGGCATGGAATTGCAAAAATTCGAAGCTGATGAAATTGTCTACAAACTCGAAGTTAAAAAAGAACACTTGGCAACACCTACCACTGCTCACGGCGGCCTGGTTGCCGGATACATGGATGGTGTTTTAGGTTTAGCGGCCTTGTACGCCTCTTCTGAAAATGCTTGTTTAGTCTCAACCGTGGAATTCAAAATAAACTACCTCAAACCTGTGAGACTTGGCGATATCCTGATTGGAAAGGGCACCATTATCTCTAACGGAAAACGTATCATCATCACACAAGGAGAAATTTTCAAAGAATCAACGAACGAAAAAGTAGCTATAGGTACTGGAACCTTTAACGCGTATCCCTACGAAAAAAGCGGAATGACGCGTGATTATTTCGGAATCTAAAACTACCGTCAAATATCAATATTTCCTTAGATTTGTATAAAACCGTAAATAACATGATTCAACTGTCTGACAGAGTAAACGAATTAGAAGAATCTGCAACTCTGGCAATGGCTGCCCGCAGTCGTGAACTAAAATTACAAGGAAAAGATATTATCTCTTTGAGTTTGGGTGAACCAGATTTTCACACTCCTGATTTTATCAAAGAAGCTGCAAAAAAAGCGATCGATGATAACTACTCGACTTATATGCCAGTTCAGGGTTATTTGGATTTACGCGAATCAATCTGCCTGAAATTTAAACGTGACAACGGATTAACCTATACCCCTGATCAAATTGTAGTATCAACTGGTGCTAAACAGAGTTTGATCAATGTAATTCTTTGTATGATTAATCCAGGTGATGAAGTCATTATTCCGGCGCCATATTGGGTGACCTATTTTGAACAAGTAAAAATGGCGGGCGGAATTCCAATTGTCATTACAACAACAATAGAAAATGATTTCAAGATCACGCCTGATCAGTTGAAAAAAGCGATTACACCAAAATCAAAAATGATGGTGTTCAGCAATCCATGCAACCCAACAGGAACAGCTTATACAAAAGAAGAACTTAGAGGGCTTGCAGCAGTTGTAGCAGCTACACCAAACTTCTATGTAATCTCTGATGAAATTTACGAGCACATTAATTTTGTTGGAAAGAATGAAAGCTTTGCTCAATTTCCAGAAGTTTACGATCGCACCATTACAGTTAACGGCGTAGCTAAAGCATTTGCGATGACAGGTTGGAGAGTAGGATACATTGGTGCTCCAAAAGAAATTGCAGCTGCTTGTACAAAACTACAAGGACAATATACATCAGGAACTGGATCGATTTCTCAGCGCGCAACAAAGGCAGCTATGGAAGCTGATCCTTCCAAAATTAAATTCATGGTAGATGCTTTTCACAAGAGACGTGATTTGGTTGTCTCTTTGCTTCGTGAGATTAAAGGCTTAAAAGTAAATGTGCCTCAGGGAGCTTTCTATTTATTTCCGGATGTGACTTACTTCTTTGGAAAATCTTACGGTAAACATACCATTAAAACAGCAGAAGATTTGACCATGTATTTATTGGATGAAGCACTTGTTGCTCTAGTAACCGGTGAGGCATTCGGAGATGGAAAATGTGTACGTATATCGTATGCTGCATCCGAAGATGTTTTGAAAAATGCACTTACACGAATGAAAACTGCACTCGATAAATTGAGTTAATGATTGATTTACAAAATACATTTTCCGATTTTGAATCCAGAAAAATTATCATTCTGGGTGATGTAATGGTTGATACCTACCTCAACGGATCGGTTACGCGTATTTCTCCAGAAGCACCTGTGCCTGTAGTTAAGTTTAAATCACGTGAAAGCAGATTGGGTGGAGCAGCAAATGTTGCTTTAAATATCAAAGCTTTAGGAGCCGAACCAATCATTTGTTCAGTAATCGGAACCGATGAAGAAGGTGATCAGTTTCTGAAGATTCTCAAAGAAAATAATCTTTCAGATAAAGGAATTTTCAGATCTAAAAATCATACAACTACGGTTAAAACACGCGTGATTGGAAATAATCAGCAATTGCTGCGCATTGATCAGGAAGAAGTAAAACCTATTCATACTGACCTGGCAAAATACCTGATCACATTAGTTAAAGAATTAGCAACAACACATAAAGCAGACGCTATTATTTTTGAAGATTATAACAAAGGAGTTTTAGTTCCGGAGTTGATTCATGAAGTGATCCGTTTTGCGAATGAAAAAAAAATAATCACCACAGTAGATCCAAAAAAGGAAAACTTTTTCGAATACAAAAACGTTACTCTTTTTAAACCAAATCTGAAAGAGTTGAAAGAAGGCACCAACATGGATTTTTCTGCCAGAGATAAAGACGCATTCCTGAGGTCTGTAGAAGAACTAAATAAAAAATTAAATCCAAAGCACACCTTCGTAACCATGTCTGAACATGGTGTCTACATCAATGATGCTTCTGAAAACCATTTCATACCTGCACATTACCGTGTAATTGCAGATGTGTCAGGCGCAGGTGATACAGTGATCAGCGTAGCAACGCTTTGCCTTGCATCTGGACTTTCTCCAAAACTTACTGCAGAAATTGCAAACCTTGCAGGCGGTTTGGTCTGCGAAAAAGTGGGAGTCGTTTCTGTTGACAAAGAACAACTCATGAACGAAGCACTCAATCTCCTTTAATCACCCAAAATTATTCATGGGAACCAAAGTAAAACCTTACGGCAAAGCCGACTCAACAAAAAAAGAAGAAGTAGCAGAAATGTTTGATAACATTTCAAAGCGCTATGATTTTCTGAATCACTTTTTATCACTTGGAATCGATAAGATTTGGAGAAGAAAAGCAATTCGTATTTTATCAAAATCACAGCCGAAAGTAATTCTGGATATTGCAACCGGAACCGGTGACTTTGCTATTGCAGCTCTAAAACTAAAACCCACAAAAGTAGTAGGTCTTGATTTGTCTTCAGGTATGCTCGACGTAGGACGCGTAAAAATGAAGAAAAAGAAAATCGACCACATCATTGAAATGATTCAGGGCGATTCTGAAAACCTTCCATTTGAATCAAATTATTTTGATGCATTTACAGTAGGCTTCGGTGTACGAAATTTTGAGAATCTCGAAAAAGGATTAGGTGAAATGCTGCGCGTATTGAAACCAAATGCAACGGGTGTGATTTTAGAATTTTCGAAACCTAAAAAATTCCCGGTTAAACAGTATTTCAAATTTCACTCAAAATACATCATTCCCAAAGTAGGTTCTGCAATCTCTAAAGATAAATCTGCATACGCCTACTTACCTGAATCAGTTGCCGCCTTTCCAGAAGGGCAAGAGTTTATTGACATCATGAAAAAAGTAGGATACCGAAACGTTGAATCTAAATTAGTAAGCGGAGGAATTGCTACTATTTACTATGGAGTAAAGTAATACTATTGTAAGCTGTTTTTTTTACCACAGAGTAACTCAGAGTTTTTGCACAGAGTATTTTAGAGTTGATTTAGTGCGATACGTTCTCAGTGAAACTCCATTTTTTTAACTCCTTTTTCAACTCTGTGGTTAAACGAATTATTTCCCGCACCAATTGCTCTAGTTGAAGGTGGAGTTTGAAAAATAATTACTTCGCTAAGTGAAGAATTTTTGCGGTAAGCTTATCCCACAAATATTTTTGCTTTTCTACTTTCAGATTTTCACGGAAAAGAGTTTCCTTATCTGTATTAAAAAAATCTTCCAAAGCTTTTGAAATTGAATCAGGATTTGGTTCAACTACATACCCTACTTTACCGTCTGGAATCATTTCAGGTAAACCACCCACATTGGTCACAAGCATAGGTGTTTCAAAATGATAACCGATTTGAGTAACGCCACTTTGTGTTGCATTTTTATATGGTTGTGCAACAATATCTGCCGCACAGAAATATCTTACTACTTCTGAATCTTTTATAAACTCATTCACAACTTTTACGTCGTTTTCAATTTTCAAATCGGCGATAAGTTGTTTGTATTTTTCTTCATTCGAATAGTATTCACCAGCTACTAAAAGCTTTACATTTTTGTTTCGCGACGGCAATTTTTCGAAAGCCTCCAGCAACAAATCTAGTCCTTTATAGTCACGGATGATTCCAAAGAAAAGAATGTAACGTGAGTTTGAATCCAAACCTAAAATTTCTTTCGCTTTCTCTTTTGAGATTGCTTCACCAAAATTATCGAATAAAGGATGTGGGTTAAAGTCTCTTGGTTTTTTCTGATCAAATAGATTCAAATCATCTGCTACACTTTTTGACATGGAGATGAATGCATCAATCGGTTTCAGAAAATACCTGGTAAACATTTTGTCTCCAAAACGATGTTCGTGTGGAATCACATTATCAAGAACCGTAATTATTTTTGTGTGACGATTTTTCTTCACCCGTCTGGCAATGGTTCCAAAGCAAGGCCCCATAAAAGGCAACCAGAATTTGAAAATGAGAATATCTGGTTTTAATCGCTTGATTTCATTTCCAACTTTAATCCAATTGAAAGGATTGACAGAATTTACTTTGCGTTTGATGATTAAATTTTTCGGCGCAGGTTCTTCAGAAAATTGTGATTTTCCTGGAAATAAAAAGTTAGGATATTGTACTGTGAATGTAAAAATTTCAACGTCATGTCCTTCTTTGATGAACTCTAGTGCGAGACGTTCGTTGTATGATGCTAAGCCACCTCTGAACGGGTGTGCTGTTCCCAACAAAATGATTTTCTTTTTTCCGTTGGTTTCCACGCCGGTTAAATTTCTTTTTCGATGAGATAATTATTTCGGATAGAGGAATTTCTGGAAACTAATTCTGCTACAAATCCTGCTAAAAATAATTGGACACCGATAATCATCGCGACCAATGCAATATAGAATTCAGCACGGTCTGCAATTAAGCGGCCGGCAGTATCAAAGAACAGTTTAGAAACGATCATCCACGCGGTCAATCCCATACCAAGCAGAAAAGAAAGACTGCCAAGTAACCCAAAAATATGCATTGGTTTTTTTCCGAATCGCGTGATAAAAGTGATTGTAAAAAGATCTAAAAATCCATTCACAAATCGGTTCAGTCCAAATTTAGAAACGCCGTATTTACGTTCCTGATGCTGAACTACCTTCTCCCCGATTTTTGGAAATCCAGCTGCCTTTGCAATGACAGGTATGTAACGATGCATCTCACCAAAAATCTCAATCGATTTCACTACCTGTTTGCGATATGCTTTCAAACCGCAATTCATGTCATGCAGTTTTATGCCGCTGATCATGCGATTGACGCCGTTGTATAATTTTGTAGGTATAGTTTTGGAAATCGGATCGTATCGTTTTTTCTTCCAGCCAGAAACCAGATCAAACTTATCGACGGTGATCATTTTATATAAATCAGGTATTTCTTCCGGACTATCCTGAAGATCTGCATCCATAGTGATCACAATATCTCCTGTAACAGCTTGAAAACCGACATGCAACGCAGCAGACTTGCCATAATTGCGTTGAAACTTAATTCCTTTTACATTGGAATCTGCTGATTTTATTTTTTCTACAACTTCCCAGGAACTATCAGTACTGCCGTCATCAATGAAAACAACTTCATAGCTAAAATTATTCGCATGCATGACTCGAACAATCCACTGATGAAGTTCAGGAAGTGATTCCTCTTCATTATAAAGAGGAACGACAATACTTATTTGAGGATTTTGGCTCATGCTGCAAGGTAAAGGTCAAAGATAATGAACTGGTTTACGGGAATTCTAAAGTTTTGTTAATAAAAAATCAGATTTTTCTCATTCATTTCAACCCCAATCCATGCAAGCGCAAAAATGGCCAGCATAAAGAAGAGCTCCATGCGTTTAGAATTCAAAGTCAAACTAACGATCTTGCGGCTCTGATGAGTCTTGACCTATGAATCCCAATCATTTCATTTGCATCAATCCTTTTAAAAAAGAACCAATTGTAAGGGAGTAGCGAATCATTTTTGCTAATTTTGGTACTTATAACATTACAGACAAAAATTTATGAAAGACATTTATATCATTTCGGCAGTGCGCACTCCTATTGGAAGTTTTGGTGGTTCTTTATCGACTGTTTCTGCAACACAATTGGGAGCTACAGCAATTAAAGGTGCAATTGAAAAGGCCGGAATTGACTCCAAACTAGTTGATGAAGTTTTTATGGGAAATGTATTGCAGGCAAACTTAGGTCAGGCTCCTGCACGCCAAGCGGCTTTATTTGCTGGTCTTGGTCAAAACGTTCCTTGTACAACTGTCAACAAAGTATGTGCTTCTGGAATGAAATCAATCAGTTTAGCGGCACAAACAATTGCTGCTGGTGATAATCATATTGTTGTTGCAGGCGGAATGGAAAACATGAGTTTGGTTCCACATTATTTTCACGCAAGATCGGCTACCAAATTAGGTGATGTTAAAATGATTGATGGAATGGTGAAAGATGGTTTGACGGATGTCTACAACCAAGTTCACATGGGAGTTTGTGCAGAAAAATGTGCGAAAGAAAAAAACTTCACGCGTGAAGAGCAAGATAAATTTGCAATTGATTCTTACACACGTTCGGCTGCTGCATGGGCTGCTGGAAAATTCAAAGACGAAGTTGTTCCGGTTTCAGTACCTCAGCGCAAAGGCGATCCAATTATTGTAAGTGAAGATGAAGAATATAAAAATGTAAATCTGGATAAGATTCCTACACTTCCTCCAGTATTTGACAAAGCAGGAACAGTGACGGCTGCAAACGCTTCAACATTAAACGATGGAGCATCTGCATTAATTCTTGCAAGTGCAGAGGCAGTTGAAAAATATAAATTGAAACCAATTGCTAAAATCAGATCTTATGCTGATGCTGCACAAGCCCCAGAGTGGTTCACAACTGCACCATCTTTAGCGGCTCCAAAAGCTCTTGAGAAAGCAGGATTAAAAACTTCTGATATTGATTTCTGGGAACTTAATCAAGCCTTTGCTGTTGTTGGTTTAGCAAACATCAAAGAGATGGGATTAGACGGTTCTAAAGTCGATGTAAATGGCGGAGCAGTTGCCTTAGGTCACCCACTAGGAAGTTCAGGATCAAGAATTATTGTAACCCTTATCAACGTCTTGAAACAAAATGGTGGAAAACTTGGTGCTGCTGCAATTTGCAACGGCGGCGGCGGCGCCTCTGCTATGGTGATTGAGAATATTTAATCGATAAAACCAACCATTGGATCGACGAATTCGTCTTTTCGTTTAATCATGTTGATTGCTTAGTGTTTTAAAATAAACTAGTTATGAAGAAAATTATTACGATTGCCTTGTTTTTTGGCGGATTTATACATACGACCATTGCTCAGGACGACCCGATCATTGATGCCATTTATTTGTAAGATTCTGAACCATTTTGTTTTGATGGCACTACTAAAACATTAACCGTTGTTGTAACTGACATTAACGGTGATGCCGTAACCATAAATTATCCAACCTACACAAATAATTTTTTGGAAGCCTTCAATCCGCTAACAAGTGTTGTTGGTAATACGACCACTTATGTTTTCCCAATCAGCATTAATTATGCAACACCACCGCCTGCTGGCGTTTTAAGTCTAGAGGATCTTCAAGTCATTGCAACAACATCTAATGGACTTGATCCAACAATGTCAGTAAGTGGTTCACTTTCTGGAATCGAAGTAAATGGTCAAATAGATGTATTCTTCACAACAGCGCTATTGCAAATCTGCAATACAGGTAATCCGATAGATCTTACTAATTATGTTGTTGAGCAAGGAGGTACCTTCAATACAGTACTTACACCTACTCCATATACTTATTCAGATGCTCCTTTCATAAATCCTGCTGTAGCATATAACGTTTACATCGCTGACGACTATTCTTATAACATTGAGTATAGTCTAGTTGACGGAGCTACCGGATGCATTGGGACAGGCTCATTACCTGTAAGTTTTTGGGAAGCTCCTTCTATTACTGTGAGTACCACTCCGAGTACTTGCCTTGGTGCAACTGGATCTGCAACCGCTGAAATCAATGGATTTGGATCACCTTTTGAAGTTTATTGGTCTACTGGATATTCAACAAGTACTGGTGGTTCAACTTCAATCAGCAATCTTTCATCAGGTGTTTATTATGTAAACGTTACGGACATACATGGCTGCAAAAATGTCGCAAAGGCTAATATTTCTGATTCCGATATTTCAGTGTCTCCAACATTGACAGATGTGCGTTGTGCAGGACAACCTGGATCGATCGATTTAACAATTATTCCAAGTTCAGGAACTGTTGATGAAATCTTATGGTCGAATGGAAGTACTGCTCCAATTATTGCTGCTGGACCCGGTGAATATTCTGTTAGTATTCATACTACGGCGAACTGCAACTTTTTTGGTACCTATTCAATTCTGGATTCCGCTTTAAAAGTAAAATTGGATGACTACTATCCTAATTCAAACTGTTTATCAGCCCCAAACGGGGAATTTTATATTACGACAACTGGTGGATTAGGAGCTTATGCGTGGGATTGGAAAAAAAGTGGTACAACTGTCTGGACTCAAGAGGATCTTTTAACTGCTGATGGTGGACTTTACACATGCACAGTTTCTGATGGTAACGGTTGCTCCTTAACTTGGGCCAAGACTTTAGAAAATTACAACAACGTTAACTTGTGGGCTGACGAAACAGTGCAACCGACATGTGGAAATTCAGATGGAAGCATTGATATCACTATCGACGGCCTCTATGATACACCATCTTTCTATGAATGGAGTAACGGAGCAACAACAGAAGATCTTTCTGGCCTAGCTGCTGGTAATTACACGTTGACCTATACCGATCAAGCAGGGTGCACAAACTATTTAACGATTAAACTTGTTAATCAACGTCCATATCAGCCAACAATTTGTTTGTTGACAGTTGATACTTCACTCATCTATAACATGGTAGTTTGGGAAAAAGACATCACACAACCTGTTTCAGCATTTAATATTTATCGTGAGACTTCTGTCTTCGGTCAATTTGAGAAGATTGTAACACGCCCATACGCGCTTGAATCATTTTTTCAAGATAATGACGCGTCACCGGTAGACAGATCATGGAGATATTATATCACAACAGTTGACGCTTGCGGTACCGAAAGTTACGGAAGCTTTGTTCACAAAACTATTCACATTGTTTCGAGTACATCGGATGGCACCAACTATACTATTTCATGGGATGATTACGAAGGAATTTCTTATTCATCAATTGATCTTTTCAGACACGATGATGTGAATGGTTGGGAACTTGCGGCAAATCTACCTTATGGAACAAATTTTTATAATGAAGCCCCGCTAGTGCTTGCGGGTCTTGACTATATGGTTTCATTTAATCTTACGAACGATTGTACATCTTCAAAAGCGCAAGACCATAACTCAACCCGATCAAATAAAACAGCTTCATCATTTGACGGTGGTGGTTCAACGGCTGAAATTCAAGATGAGGATCTAGGATTAATTTCTATCTATCCTAATCCAGCGAATGAAATGTTGACACTTCATATAGATAATCCGGAGTTATTCCAAACCTATGAAATCACAGATTTGAATGGGAGGGTTATTGCAAGTGGAACCATTTTAACAAACAATACCAACATAGATTTGTACTCAATGGAGTCTGGTGTTTATATGATCCGACTGATTTCTGACGACAAAACTGTCGTGAACAAGTTTGTGAAAAACTAAGAGTTTTAAACTTATTAGGAAGGCCTTCCCAACGGAGGGCCTTTTTTTTTCGTCGTATCCTATAACGCATCGATCTGAGTCATTTTAAGTTTGATCAATTTTTTATTTTACCTTTACACTTATTAAGCAAGCTATTATGAAAAAAATAATTACCAGTTTTTGCTGTCTGATTGGGTTGAGCGCCATGTCTCAAAATCTGCCAACACTTGTTGGATATCAACTTGATACCATGTGTAATTCAGACTTTGACTTTGCCGTTGTTTATGATATTCTAATTGAGGATCTCGATGCTGACAGTACTTACATCTACGTTGACCTTTGGGACGGCAGTGATTTTTTAACTGTACAGGCTGTCAACCCACCTCATGTTGCTGGTCAAACGATTCGTACATTTAAAATATTAGCCGATGCCAGTACAGGCCTTTCGCCTGGGTTAAATTTGTCAAACATGACCATCAGTGCTTATGGCAATGTCACCAATGATTTAGGTTATACTTCAGGATTGACCATTTCAGGGATTCCAGCTTATGGATATATTCCAGTTACAATTAACTTGTCTTCATTGTCCATGTGTGAAAATGATAATCCTATTGACATTCGCCCTTATGCATCACCAGCGGGTGGGGTATTTACCTGGGCCAATCAAACCAGCTACATGTTTGATCCTGAAATTTATTTGAACAATGGTGCGGGCATCATCTACTATGATTATGTAAATGCTGCCGGCTGTTCTGGATATTCTTCTTCAGGTGCTCCCGTACTTTTTACCGCACCAAGTATTTTCATAAACATCAGTAACTCTATATGTGGAAATGACGACGGAATAATCACCTCATCTATCAGTGGTATTGCGCCTCCTTATCAACTTTATTGGTCAAACGGAACATCTGAAGTCGTTAGTGGTTTACCTGCCGATCTTACAGATCTAGCGCCTGGTAATTATTATGCAAACATTACCGATGCCAATGGATGTAAAGCTGTTGGACTTGGTCAAATCAGTGATAATGAGGTTGACCTTAGTGAATCTATTACACCAGAAACTTGCAAAAATGCGAGTTCAGATGGGGAAATTGAATTGAACATTTTTTCTACTCTTGGATCCGTTGACTTTATCTATTGGTCAAACGGTCAAACTACATCAACCGCCTCAAACTTAACTACTGGTGAATATACAGTTGAAGTAAGGACAGATGCTGGTTGTGAAGCAAACGGAACTTATTTCGTAGATGCGTCTCCACTATTCTATGCAGAGACATACAGCTCAATTGATGCAACCTGTAGTTCGAGTGATGGGGCAATTGACATTTCTCTTGTAAATGGTTCTGGTAGTTACAACTTTGCATGGAGTAATGGTGCCAGCTCAGAAGACATTAGTAGTATTCCTTCTGGGACTTATAAATGTGTAATAACAGATATTACAACTGGTTGTGTCACCAATTATAAACGCGATATCTTCAGCTCTTTTGGTCCAGGGGCCTATATGAATTATATTATTCAACCTACTTGCGGTCAAAATAACGGGGTTATTAATCTAAACGTATATCCTTACTCGGCACCAGTGACCTCCGTATCTTGGAGTTCAGGTCAAACAACAGAGGATATTCAAAATATCGGAGCAGGTGCTTACGAATTAACTGTAACTGCTTTAGATGGATGTGTTTTTAAACATACAGTTACCATTGGAAGTTTACCTCCAGAGCCACCGCAAATTTGTATGCTATCTGTGGACACTTCTTTAATTTACAATATGGTAATTTGGGAGAAAGATTTAAGCCAACCAAATATTGCTGGTTACAAAATTTATAGAGAGACTTCCCAATATGGTGTTTTTGAATTGGTATCAACACGCCCATATGCACTTGAGTCTATTTTTCAAGATAACGACGCTTCACCTGTTGACAGATCTTGGAGATATTACATAACTGCTTATGACGCTTGTGGAAACGAAAGTGATCCAAGTTTTGTTCACAAAACAATTCACGTTGTTGCTAATACTTCAAATGGAACAGACTATACGATTAGCTGGGATAATTACGAAGGATTTGTCTATTCGTCCGTTGATGTTTTCAGATTTGATTCAACAAACGGCTGGCAAACAATTACAAACATTCCTTATGGAACCAATTTAGCTTTGGATACACCTCCAATTTTGACAGGACTTGACTACATGATTGAATTCGTTTTGACATCTTCTTGTACTTCAACGAAAGCGCAAGATCATAACTCAACACGTTCAAATAAAACTGCATCTATATTTAGCGGTGGAGGAACAACCGTTCAAATTCAGGATGAAGAAATGGGCATCATTTCAATCTTTCCAAATCCTACCAATGGTATTCTGACACTTCATGTTGATAATCCTGAATTGTTCCAATACTATGAGGTCACCGATTTAAATGGAAAAGTGGTTTCAACAGGAACAATCATGACAAACAATACAAACATTGATTTGTACGCAATTGAGTCTGGAGTCTATATGATTAGGCTCATTTCTGATGAAAAAATTGTGGTCAATAAATTTGTCAAAAACTAATTCATTAAACATTTAAGTGAAGGCCCTCCCAACGGAGGGCTTTTTTTTGTCGTGCTTTAAACTGGATTGATACGAAAGAAAACAAGTTTGATCGATTTTTAGTTTTACCTTTGTCAGAGTATCTAAATTCAAAAAAATGAAAAAATTATTGTTTGGATTAATACTTGTTATTTCTTCTACGCTCTGGTCACAAACACCACCTGTATTGGTTGGATGGCAAGTTGACACCATGTGTAATTCTGATTATTCGTTTCAAATAGTGCATACGATCGAAGTGTTTGACGCAGAAGCCGACCACACAACAATTAACATCATCGGATATGACTATTCAGATTTCTATTACATGTCAGTTGATAACCCAGTCTATAATGCTGGTGAAAATTCACGCTTCTTTACTATTTATGCTGATGCTGGTTTTGGATTAAGTCCGGGTCTAAATTTATCCGATGTCGATATCATCATCTCTGGAAATCTAGCCAATGATTTGGTTTCAACAACTGCAGTCATTACTGGTTTGCCTATTTATGGAAATATTCCAATAACTTTTGACGTTTCTGGCTTACACAAATTATTTAATGTCATCAGCTCCTTCATTCTTTTCTAGTCCACAATTTAGCACGTCTCCATCTAATTCTACCTGCGGAAATAATGACGGCGAAATAAACTCAGATATTTTTGGTGGAACAGCTCCATATAATTTGTACTGGTCTAATGGAATTACAGAAACAGTAACAGGCTCCATACCGACAACTCTGCAAAATCTTTATTCAGGAAACTACTATGGAAATATAACGGATGCCAACGGATGTAAATCTGTTGCAGTGGCTCACATAAGTGATGCTGAAATCATAGTGACGGAAACAATGACACCTGAAAGCTGTGTGCATCAAAGTGCTGATGCGGCTATCAATTTATCTATTACCGGTGGTGGAACACCTATTTCATTTCTATGGTCAAATGGAGAAACAACAGAGGATATTTCTGGATTAGCAAAAGGAGATTATTCTATAGCTATTAAAACAGACTTGGGATGTAAATATTACAATACCTATTCGACAACCAACCTGCCTGGATTCGCCGTAGAAAATGCAAATTCAACTCCAGCAACTTGCGCAACACCTAACGGAGTTATTGACTATGATGTGACTACTGGTAGTAGCACATATTCTTACCTATGGAATAATGGTGCAACCACAGAAGATATTATGAATGCGCTTCCCGGATACTATGAATGTGTAGTAACCGACATAGTTACAGGCTGCACTATAACCTACTCACACCATGTTGATGCTGTTGATGGCCCGGGAGCAAGTATAAACAATATCACAAACTCACCATGTATGCAAAATCTAGGGGCAGTTGAAGTGAACACGTGGCAAGGTATAGCACCAATTACTTCTTATTCATGGAGCAATGGTCAAACAACAGCTGACCTTGAAAATGCAGGTCCTGGGTCTTATATTCTTACAATAACAGATGCTAACGGATGTGTCCATCAGACGAAAGCTGTAATTGAAGCAATCGCTCCAGAGAGACCATCTATTTGTCTTTTAACCGTTGACTCTTCATTCACTTACAACCTTGTTGTTTGGGAAAAAGATCTTTCACAACCAAATATTGCAGGATATAAAGTATATCGTGAACTTTCTACCTACGGCGATTTTGAATTAGTGGCCACTAGACCGTTTGCATTGGAATCATTTTTTCAAGATAATGCAGCTTCCCCTACAGATCGTTCATGGAGATACTATATCACAACATATGATGCGTGCGGAAACGAGAGCGCTCCAAGTGATTTCCATAAAACAATACATGTTGTCAGCTCGACTACAGATTTGGTTAACTACTCTTTAAGTTGGGATAAATATGAAGGCATAAACTATACTTCAGTTGACCTATTGCGACACGATGATGTAAATGGCTGGGTTGTTGTAGATAATCTTCCGATTGCTACAACTACTTATTTAGATACACCACCTGTTATTGCAGGATTGGATTATATGGTTGAATTTAATTTAACTTCATCATGCACCTCCTCTAAGGCTCAAGATCATAACTCAACACGTTCAAACAAAACAGCATCTGTATTTAACGGTGGCGGTACAACATTGCAAATTCAGGATGAAGAAATGGGTATGATTTCAATCTATCCAAATCCTACCAATTCTACTTTTACAATTCATGTAGATCAACCAGATCAAGTTCAGTATTATGAAATCACTGACTTGAATGGGAATCTAATTCTGACTGGTTCAATCAATACAAATAATACGCAAGTGGAATCGTCTGAAATGGCCGCTGGAGTTTATCTGATCAAAATTTATTCTGACAGCAATGTAATTACCCAAAAACTAATAGTGAACTAAGTTCAACTGAATTGAATTTGAAAAAGACCGCTCTGAAAAGATGCGGTCTTTTTTTATTTAGTTACTTTCAAAAAGCGATTTTTACCTGAAAGATCTGTCAAAACAATTGCACTGGAAAATTTATTCTGGAGAGCAATTTTAGTTAACTCATCAGCAAAATACGGATTGATTTCAAAATAAATTAAGCCATCAGGTTTTAAATTTGTTTGAGCAAAATAAAAAATTCGATTGTAGAATTTTAAAGGATCTGAATCTGGAACAAACAGTGCAATCGCTGGTTCATGCTCTTTGACATTAGCATGCATGCCCTCTCTTTCTGAGTCTGCAATGTATGGCGGATTGCTTACAATAATATCAAACTGTTGCATCTCCAAAACTGAATCTGAAAAAAGATCTCTTTCCAAAAAAGTAATTTCTGTTTTGTTGATGACCGAATTGATTTTTGCAATTTCAAGAGCAGCGGAAGAAATATCCATTGCCGTAACTTTTGATTGCGGTATATTTTTTTTTAGTGAGATAGGAATACATCCCGAACCACAACCGATGTCTAAAATTTCAAGTTCACTTTTTGTTTTGTTTTCTCTTATGATCAGATCAACGAGTTCTTCAGTCTCTGGGCGCGGAATTAATACAGCCGGTGATACTTTAAATTTCAAACCTAAAAAATCGGCTTCACCTAAAATATATTGCAGCGGTTCATTTTTTGCAAGGTGATCAACATACTCTTTGAATGTTAACAGCTCAGATTCTGTCAATCGTTTGTCTTCAGTTAAGACCTTACGTTTGGTAAGATTCAGTGTATCCTCTGTGATGCGAAAAAAAATACTTTCAATTTCTTCTTCTTCATAAACAGATTTTAATTTCCGTTTAAAATAAGGTAGAAGATCGCGCAGTAAATTTGATGAAACAAACATTACATGCCTGTTATCAAGAAATCAGTACGTCTGTTCTGCGCTCTGTTTTGAGTAGAGTTATTTGGCACTTTTGGTTTTGATTCGCCATATCCTTCAGACTTGAGACGATCAGCAGAAATCCCTTTTGAGATAATATAATCCATTACACTTTTTGCACGACTTGCGCTAAGTTCCTTATTATGGAAATCATCTCCCAAATCATCTGTATGACCTTGAATTGTTACAGTAACCGTTGGGTTTTCATTCAAAAATTTCACAAACTGATCCAGAATAAATTTTGAATCACTTGAAAGAACATACGAATCTGTATCAAACAAAATATCATCAATTGTAAATGCTTTTCCAACTTTAATTACATCAATTTCCATTTGAATTCCTGACACGGATTTTTGAATTGTATCAATCACCTCATCTGCTTTGAGTAGTTCTGTATCGAAAGAATATCCTTCTTTTTAACAGTGATCATGACATCCTCTTCCAAATCAGCCATCACAACAGCAGTAAATTTTCCATCATCACCATTCACTTTTACTTGCACACTTTCACCAGACTCTTTATACGATACCTCTACAATAGCGTCTTTAATTGGTTCACCCGCTTCATCTTTTACTTCTCCTTTATAAATTTTTACAGCTTTTGGTCTTGCCGCTTCATAGAGATCAAAGTAGAAAATGTCATAGCTGTTTGTATTCACATTAAAGAAAGTATAATACGCAACATGGCCGTCAAATGAAACGATAAATGCAACTTCATTGGCTTGTGAATTAATTGGATAACCAATGTTGGTAGGTGTTTGCCAGTTACCGCTTTCGTCTTTACGTGTATAAAAAATATCAGAACCGCCCGCACCTAAACGCGAAGTAGAACAATCTGAAACAAAATAAAGTGTTTCGCTATCCTGATGCAGGAAAGGTGCTTTGTCATGACCATCTGTATTGATGCCACCCGGTACAGGTTTAGCAGTGGTCCAGCCTCCCTGCGAATTGCGTGTTGAATAATAAATATCTGTCAATTGAGATCCTTCACGCCAGGTTGCAAAGTATAATGTATTGCCATCTGCAGACAACGTTGGTTGTGCTTCCCAGCCATCTTTGGTATTAACAGTTGGTCCAAGATTTTCGAGCGGTGACCAAATAAAATCATTTCCACCTTCACCACTACGCTCAAAACGCGTAACATAAAGATCACAATTTGCATGCTCCTGATAATTTACATACTGGCAAGCACAAATAAACATCTCTTTATTATCAAGCGACAACGTAACACCCCCATAATTTGCGTAAGTCGGCACATTAAAGGGTTTTGCCAATTTAGAACCGCTGTTAAAATCTTCAGCCAGTGATTTGCGTAAGCTCACCGTAAATTCCTCAACCAAAACTTCCTTTACCCCATGTTCTTCTTCAGCACCTTTACGTGTGAAAAAAATTAATTCACCGTCTGGTGAAATCATTGGAAGATATTCATGTTTGGCAGAACTTACATTGGGAACAGCGCTGGGTTTAAACGGAACTAAATTGGAATAGAAATTTGCAAAAAATTCTATCTCGGGTAAAATTTCCTGAATCTCTGCTTTCTGTGTTGCATAGGCTTCACCATAGCGTGAAGGATCATCACTTTTAAATTCTAAAAAGAGATTGAAATATTTGGAAGCTTCTGCTTTTTCATTCAGAAAATAATAGATGTATCCAATTTTGTAATACGCATCAGCGCTGTAATCTGAACAATAAAAAATGACTTCTTTATACGTTCTAAGCGCACCTTCGTATGCGGTGCGTAACTGCGCATAACTTGCTCTTCCTTCTTCATAAGCTGCCGCCATATTGGAAGCGTGTTCCCAGTTAAATGTTGCAAAAGAATAATAGACGTAAGCATTTCCTGGTGCCATTTCAAGCGCGGTAGTATAAAATTTACGGCGTTCGTTTTTATCGTATTTATCACTTTCAGCCTGAGAAAGAATTTTCATTGTTTTTTTGTCTGGCTCAAAACATGCATCATTTTCAGTTTCTTCCTGAGCATATAAATTTGAACCAGTTATAAGCGCCGAGACGAAAAAAACGGCTGAGTAGAAATAACGAACCATGTTGAACAATTATTTAGGTTTAAGGGTTGGATACAATATTCATTCCAAGATACTATACTGAAAAAATGGTTTTTTGTTACATCTGATCAATCAGAAATAAAAACGCATTACGAGATCCATAGACACTATCTTACTGGTGGTTATAGCGTGCTGCGGATAATCTTTTTGCCAAATATCCAGAAAATGGTAACGCGCCTGAGCACTGAGTTCAAAAAGTCCTGATCCACGCTCCACACATGTTCCGACTCCAAGTGACAAATAAGGCTGAAACGGATTTATGGAATTTGAAATATTAACAGAAACTCCAGGTACAAATGATTTCGAACTTAATACAAGATTTATTCCGGTCCCTGCAGAAATAAACAAGGAAGAAATAAGATTAAAATGAAGTGTTGCTGGTACATGTAAATAATGAAATCGGGTACTTGAAACTAAATAATTATTTACCCGGTTATCAAAAGCGATGTACTCGTAATCAAGTCCGGTTACAAATGCACGATCATCAGCATAACCAAAACGTAATGGCAAGCCAACCGAAAACCCGTAACCACTTTCAGATGACCAAATGGTTGTTTGTTTGTTACGATGCGTATTCAAATGAAAACTAGTAGCAATTTTAGCGCCGACATTGAAGCCATCCTGAGCTATTGCAGTTTGACTAATTATTATCAAAACAAAAAGACTTCGAAGAAATTTCATATCGTGGTTTTGATTCAAAATTACGTTAAATTTTTCCTTGCCACTCGTTGTAAAACTGATTTAAAAATTCCTGCATAAAAAGATGTCGTTGTTCAGCCATTTTTCTGCCTGTTGGCGTATTCATTCTATCTTTGAGCAAAAGGAGTTTTTCATAAAAATGATTGATGGTATGGGTTCTGTTTTTTCGATACTCCTCTGCGTTTTTAAATGTAGCCGGTGGAATATCCGGATGATACAAAAGATTGCCAAACTTACCTCCAAAAGCAAATGTGCGTGCAATTCCAATGGCACCAATAGCATCTAGTCGATCAGCATCCTGAATGATCAAACCTTCTAATTGTGTCATTGGATTTTCCCCAATTCCGCCTTTAAAAGAAGATTTCAAAACGATATCAATGACACGATCGATCGTGTGTTGTCCGACCTCTGCTTTAGTCAGCATTGCCTGAATCCGACGTTTGGCTTCTGCATCCGCATCTTCTACAAATTTGTGATCAGCGATATCATGCAAAAGTGCGGCAAGTTCAATGACAAATAAATCTCCACCTTCTGTGGCGGCAATTTGCTTTGCGTTTTTCCACACGCGTTCAATGTGAAACCAATCATGTCCTGTTGATTCATCTGCAAACTCCCGTTTGAGTTCAGAAACAACGTAGTCAATAACATCCGAATTATCCATAAAAAAAAAGCCACCCCCAAAGGGATGGCTTAAATATCGCTATTTTTTAAATCTTATTTGCTTACAACAAATTTGTCAGTTGCAACCATTTCTTCACCATTCATCATTTGGTAATAATAAATACCATTTTGAATGTTTTCAGTGTCAAGAGTTTCAACATTTCCAATTACTTGCATTGAGCTAACCAATCTTCCGTTCATGTCAAATACATTGATATGAGAAACTTCGTTGTTACCAACCTGGAAGTTTACAATTTCTGTAGCAGGGTTAGGATAAACTGAGATATGATCCATACCTACACCTTCTAATCCAGCAACTTGAGTTACTGTGTAGTCAACGCAAGCAATATTATCAAGTGGGTTAATATCGGTTACAGCGCTCAACGCCTCGTCATTAACGCCAAGAATTGTAATACAAATATCACCATTCAGGCCGCCTAAATTGGCATATGCCCAAGCCATATCGATACCTACCACGGTTACGTCAGTTGAAGCTCCATTAGGAAAAACAGCACCTGTAATAGAACCGCTCACATAACCAGAAGTTAAGTCATCTACAGTCCATACATCTGTACCAATTGACACCGCATAATAAATAGTGTCGCCTGCAGGAATATCAATTCCTTCATTCGTAATCGTGAAGCTTAAATCAAGTGGATCATTAGATGTGGCTTGTCCGTTCGTGAAATTCTGCAGAGATACAGAAAGATCCTCTTGAGCATTCACCGACAATACAGCCGCAGCAGCAAAAAGCATTGTGTAAAGTTTTTTCATATTTATAATTTTTAAAATTTGAATTCAAATATACATAATCATAACGGAAAAAACACAAATTCTTGATGAACGGTTTTTAACAAGGTCTTGTGAAGATGGCTGAGCAGATGATGAATGGAATGATGTATTTGACTAATTTAGCATAAACCCAAACTGCATGGAAATTCGAATAACGCCTTTTGAAAGCCTTTCCTTAATCGATTTTCACGACATCATTGCTTTACGCATTGCGGTTTTTGTAGTCGAGCAAAATTGTCCTTATCAAGACCTGGATGGCAAAGACATCAAATCTTTTCAAGTCATGGTTCGCGATGCTCAAACAAAAACAATGATAGGTACCGCCCGAATTTTACCAGCGGGAATATCCTATCAAGAAGTAAGCATCGGTCGTGTTGCAAGCCACCCTGATTATCGCGATCAAAAAGTGGGACACGTATTAATGAAAACGTGTATGGAATTTATAGACAAGGAAATGCAAAATCCAGATATTCGAATATCTGCACAAAGTTATCTCTGCAAGTTTTATGCTCAATACGGCTTTGTCAGCACGGGTAAAGAGTATCTTGAAGATGACATTCCACACACTGAAATGTTTTACTCAGCCAAAAAAAACGCTGAACTCAAAAAGTAAATCTGGCAAACTATTTGATTTAACTTATAAAACAAACGCATGATCATTCGCTTTGAATCAGTTTTACCGCATCCTCTGAAGGATTACAACCATGCTGCAGAAAGTGTATGGAAAAATAGTTTTGCGTTGGATTTTCCTTCCAAAGTTTTGGTGAATGCAATCAGCGGAAAAGGAAAATCAACTTTCACCAATATCCTTTATGGTGTGCGACACGATTATGATGGAAAGGTACTTATTGATCAAAAAGATATTCGCTCCTTTTCATTGCATACCTGGATTGAATTGAGAAAAACAAAACTCAGTGTCATCTTTCAGGATTTGCAATTATTTGGAGATTTAACAACCTGGGAAAATCTGCAATTAAAAAACAGCCTTACCAATCATCGGACGGATATAGAAATAAATGAGATGTTAGAGATACTTGGTATTCCGGATAAAAAAAATCAAACCGCAAAAACACTTTCGCTTGGACAACAGCAACGCGTTGCTATTATTCGCGCATTGCTGCAACCATTTGATTTGCTTTTAATGGATGAACCCTTCAGTCATTTGGATGAATCAAATTCACGCATTGCTTTTGATTTAATTTGCAAAGAGACTGACAAGAATAAAGGAGGATTTATTCTCACTTCGCTTGGAGGAAAACATGGTTTTACGTTTGACAAAGAATTAAAACTCTAAGCTATGTTGCGAAAACTTTTATTTCGAAATTCCACAAACCTTCAGTTCATTTTTGCAACCGGAGGAGCGCTAATTGGACTGACGTCTCTATTACTAAGCTTTCAATTAATTTTAGATGTACGCAATTTTCATTCATCCGAAGAAGAACTTTTTGGACCCAACTCAGTGGTTATTCAAAAACGCGTTACCAAGTTGACGTCGGTTGGAATGAACAATACCGAATTCACGCCTGAAGATATCGAAGCATTGCGTTCAAAAGAATTTATTACAGATATTGCTCCATTTCAATCTGCAGATTTCAAAGTTGGAATTTCTGAAGTTCCGGGCGATGGGCTCCCGCATTTTTATGCGGATATGTTTTTTCAGGCGATTCCGGATCGGTTCATGGATATTGATGTCGACTGGAGCTGGAAAGACACAAGTGATTATATACCGATTGTTTTGCCCAGAGATTTTATCATGTTGATCAATTATGGCTTTGCTCAAAGCCAGGGAATGAATCAGATCTCTGAAGAATTATTAATGGCTGCGCGATTAACGATTCATATTAACGGCAACGGAAAACGTGTCAAGATGATTGGTCAGGTGGTTGGTTTTTCTCATAAAATCAGTTCAATTCTTGTTCCCGAATCTTTTTTAGAATATGCCAATGGAATTTACAGCAATGGCAACATCATTAACCCAACCCGCATTTTTATTACCACCAAAGATGACAGTTACGGCGAACTTGAAGAGCTTATGGATGAAATGAATCTGGACATCAGCCAGGGTGAAATAGACATTGCGAAAATAAAAACCATCATCACGGTTGTAATAGGAATTTTTGGTGTGGCTGCTCTGCTCATCATGCTTTTATCATTGATGGCTTTTGTGCAATATTCACAGCTGATGCTAAATAAAGTGTCTTATGAAATCAGAACCTTATTGCGAATTGGTTATTCAGTCAAAAGCATCACCCGAACTTTTACAACTCAGATGATTCTGGTATTTGGTGTAATCACCATTTCCAGCGTGATCATCATGACCCTGGTAAATGTATTTTTAGTCAACCGATGGTTAGACGAAAACGGCATTCATCTTGAAAAATCAGGAATCATGCCTTCCATTATACTCGCTGTTGCTTGCTTCATACTCTTTATCCTATCCAACTTTCTAAATGTCCGCAAGTCGATTTTTAATCTTGGAAAAAATTAAGCTGCCTTTCAAAAGCTGCCTAAAAAGTTAAAATATTGTTAAAGAGATGACCAAGGCGGTTTATCTTCGTCTTGGAAGAGAGAACATAGCAGTAAAGCATTATTTTTGTTATGTATTTTCGAAGTGTGGCCAGCAATTTGCAGAACCAACTTGGCAAAAAACAAATTGAACTAATATCAAATTTGCATTTATGAAAAGAATACTAATTGCATTTACTATCTTCTTAGCTTCAGCGGGACTGAATGCTCAGTTCTTTAAATTCAAAGTGGAAGGCATGAAAGATACGACTGTCTTTCTGGCAAAATATTTTGGACCTAAACTTTACTACGCAGATACCACGGTGAGTAAAGGAAGTGTGTTTCAATTTGACGGCGCAAAACAAAAACCGGGTATGTATGCCATTGTAAGAGGAGGAAGTATCTTGTTTGAATTCATACATGACAATGAGCCGGTAGACATGTATGTCGCTGATCAGAAAGACATGGTAACTTCCATGAAGGTGAATAAATCGATCAACAACGAAGTATTCTACAAATACATTTTATTTATGACAGCCAACAAAAAGAAGATGGCTGATATAACAAAACAATATGATGCATTGCCTGCGGATTCACCTGAGCGCGAAAAATTAAAAGAAGAAAGTAAATCCCTCAACAAAGAGGTACTTGCATATCAGAAAAAAGTAGTTGCCGAAAACCCGGGACGTTTTATTGCAAGTCTTATCATCTTGACAATGGAAGTTGATTTACCAGATTTTCCAAAAGATGATAAAGGAGTAATCACTGATTCAAATTATGTTTACAATTACTATATCGCACATTATTGGGACGGTGTAAACTTCAAAGATCCACGCATTATTAATGCACCGGTTTATCACAATAAACTGGAAAAGTTCTTTTCAAAAGAAGGCGGAATTTTACAAATACCTGATACCATTACCAAGTATGCATCCTGGATGTTAAATCAAATGGATATGGCTGATCAGGAAAATAAAGTTTTCCAGTACACTCTTTCACACATTGTCAATAAATATGCAAATATGCAGATCATGGGAATGGATCGTGTTTATTGGTACTTAGGGGCGAATTACTATTGCGCACCAAATAATAAGGCTTATTGGATGACACCTGAAAATCTGGATGATTTCTGCGAAAAAATAAATAAAGTGGGCCGTACGCTAATTGGTAATTTTGCACCGATGTTAATTCTGACCGACACGACTGAACAGAATTGGATCAATATGTATAAGGTTGAAGCAGAATACACCGTTCTCTATTTCTGGGATCCAAACTGCGGACATTGTAAAAAAACGACTCCAAAACTACAAACGCTTTATGAAGAAAAATTCAAGAAGCGCGGCATCGAAGTGTTTGCAGTAGCCAAAGCAACCGGTGATGATTTTGTAGCATGGAAAAAATTTATTCGTGAACACAAACTTTCTTTCATCAATGTTGGTTTAACAAAATCAGTATATGATCAAGCCATGAAAGATCCACGTCCATTGTTGCAGAAGACGACTCTCGAAAGTTTGAATTATTCAGACACATACGATGTCTATTCAACGCCGCGCATCTTTGTTTTGGATAAAGACAAGAAAATAAAATTTAAGCAAATTGGTGTTGAACAACTCGAAGAGATCATGGATGATATTACAGGTCATAAATCGGATGTCAAACTTTTCCCTTACGACCCAACCAAACCAGACGACGAACAACATTAGTATTTTCAGATTGCTGAGCAAACCTGTTCAGAATCTCCGAATTTCATTCTTTTTACATTAGGCGTGCATAAAACTTGATTTATGCACGCTTCCATTTTTGAGCAAATTGATCCATTTTATGGTTTTTTTTGCGAAAAATTGGCAGATTAGCGTTTAGAAACGAAAAAAATCAGAATTTCGACGAATAGCGCACCACGTCTTTAAACTATTCTGTAACTTTGCTGAAGTAAAGATTCTAGCTACTCTATAAATAATCATTTAAGATTAGAAGCGGGTGTACGTGATTCTGACTGGAGAGATCTTACTTTTTCATAAGTTTTGGGTTAAATGAAAAGCTCTTAAGTCAAATCTGACATCCGCTTCTTCTTTTTTAAAAACTTTAGCGGTCTATTTTTTCCAAAACCATTACTTCTTTGAAAGAAGGTTTTGCAACATTCAGATCTACTTTTGAAGAAATTCCATCCACCGTTCCTTTATCTGAAAATTGCCAGATGAAAACATTTTTTAAATCCATTGCCTCACACTCACCGTTGTAATTTGCTATCCAATAGACTTCATTTTTGAGATAGGAATTTTGAAAAACATCTTTAAAAAAAGACTCGTTCGTATAAATAGCCGGTCGGTTCCCTAGTTCTGTTTCAACAATTTCTAAAAACTGATAAACTGAATCGACAATTCTGGATGATGAATAATTCTCTGTGATTTCAATATCGATCACTGGCCTTAAGGTATAGTCAAACTCTTTTGACTGGTCGCAGAAAAAAAGCGCCTGACTTTTTGCATCGAGCGACGGTCTGAAAAAATGATAGAATCCAAAAAGAATTTCCTCTTCCGTTGCACCTTCAGCATTTCTCATGGCCTGATCATCAACCAAAGATGTACCTTCAGTCAACTTAATAAACGCAAAACCGATTGAATCATCCAGAATCGTCATAGCTGAAACTTCAGCCCAATTAATCTCCCCCTGATAATGCGAAACGTCAATACCAAGCGATTGATAATTTTCAGGAACATCAATTCCAAAATCAGGATAGAGGTATGACTTTTTAGATTTATTCTGAATCATCAACCAGACGAACAAAAGAATTACCGCTAGAATAAAAAGCGATATCAACTTACTTCTCAAATTCATTGGATCTCAATTTGCAAGCCATCCCCAGGCCAATTCCACATGAGCAGGCAACTCCAGATTTACTTCATCATGTAATCCCTAAGAGGTGACTCATGTGAATGAGATACGCTTTTTGGGCTTGATTTTTCAATCAGCTGCAAGGCTTCATCAAGCGTAAAATGCGAAATGTGTGTTTCACGTCTGAGTGCATTGATCACAAGTATTTCTGTACCATAAATTTTTTCCAGATTTTTTTCGTCAATGAAATTGGCATCGGTGATGTAGGTGAAATTTCGTATCCGAAAAGCAGTAACGGGCAATTTATAGTGCATCACTTCTACCGGAATAATTTTCTCTCCTAATAAATCGAAAGGTTCATCTTTAAAAAAATTGACATTTACCTGAGGAATTCCAGGGTAATTTGTACCATCAAACACATAATGAAACTCACGTTGCAGAGCAGCAAAAACAGCATCCGTTGTAAAGATGTTCATGGGTGATTGAGAAACATAATTAAACGCACGAATATCATCGAGACCTGAAATATGATCTTTGTGTTCATGTGTAAACAAAACAGCCTCCAGGTTCTGAACATTTTCACGCAACATCTGCAATCTAAAATCTGGTCCGGTATCAACCACTATATTTTTATCTCCAACAGAAATCATAATTGAAGTACGCGTGCGATTATCTTTTGGATTTTGTGATTTACAAACTAAGCAATTACAAGCAATCACAGGTATACCTTGTGATGTTCGGTTCCAGAAAGTAACTTTGATTGCATTCATCTTAACAGCAAAATTTATTGCTGCAACATCCACTCAGTGCCATTTTTCTGATTCATTTTAATCAGACCATACACCGAATTGTAATAGATTCGGTTGTAGTTTTGAAGACCATCTTTGATCGAATCTGTCGTCAAAAGAGGTTTTACTTCATACACGTCATACCACATAATGGAGTTTAAAACAAGCGTATCATGAAAGTCAATCAGATTCTGAAAAAGTCCGGTCTCAATGCCAACGTGTGAAATAGGCAATTCAAAAAGATTGGTGCGTGAAATATTATTGAGATCGCGATAAGGCATGTAGATCGCCAGCGTTTTTTGTGAGTTATCTGATTGAAGATATCTCAAACGGAACTCAGCTTCAAGTTCTGTATCGTTGCTGAATTTGAAAAAAGTTTGATCCCATGCAAAATATTCTTCGGTTCTGGATCTTTCAACGAATTGCAATTCAAGAGTAGAATCAAGCAGCGGTAGTTTTTTGAACACCCTGTTTCCAGACTGATACGGCACAAATTGAATATCGGCTTCTGTATAAGGTGTTGCACCTTCAGGCAGATTGGTTGTGTCATCTGGTTCCTCTTTGTTGCAGGCAACGAGTGCCATTGCAATTCCTAAAAAAACCAGACCGGATAAAATTCTCATAAACAAGATATTTCAATTATCTACGTAAAAATAGCTGAAAATGTTGGCTAAAGCAAAAAATCAATTTTAAGTTGTGGCATGCAAGCTTGTATTCAGGCTAAGACTCTACTTTCTGCCAAAGTAATAACGATAGCCAAAGCCAAAGCTGAAGAATCGGGTAATGCCGACATAGTCTTCCGCAATGAGGTTAGGAAATTTATCCATACCCAGGTAGCGAGGTCCAAATTCATTAAAATAAAACGGGTAACCGAGCACTAAACTAAAACCATCAGATGAAGATTTTTCAGTGAGCAGGGCAATCTCAACCTGAGGTTCTATAAAGAAACAAGACTCTACCGGATTTCGTTCCAGGCCGACCGCAACAGAATCATTTCCATGATGTGCAAACAGTACCGAATATCCCATGCGGGCACTGATATTAAATGAAATTCGTTCGGTTGTAAAACGTTCATATCCAATTTTAAAATGCGCCGAGGGCATGTGAAAACCACCGCTCCAATTGACATTGTTAAGAGCAAAAGGACTGATTGTGAAATACGAATATTTAACACCGATACCTGCCGTAATACCTCCAAAATATTGTATTGCACAACTACGCCACCATTAAAAGTCCTTCCATCACACGCTGAAATGAGCCATTCTGCGCACGCGCCGGAATTCCGACATCTGCACCAAAACTTAGTTTAGGCTCATAATAATTTTGGCTGATGGCCTGATTGGCAAGAAAACAAGTACCAGAAAAATTTTAGCAGTTGGGTTTTTCATTAGCATGTTATTCAAAATTTTGGTTAGTCCACTCCTCCATCCAAACACATAATACCCCTCAAAAGTTACAAGTTAGATTCAAAATTCTTAATCACTTACGAATAAGATTGGAACTTATTGCAATTTCTTATTTTTTTTCAATGGTTATTCTTCTGAGAAAAGAAGCGTTGTCTGTCTTCAGTGACAGGTAATAAACACCGTCACTCAAAGGTGTCGGATCGAAAGAAACCGGATGCTGACCCGCCTCCATTTCAATATTCAACAATTGCAAAACCAATTTTTCATTTTCATCAAGCAGTGCCAAATCAACCTGTGATTTTTTTGGTAATTCGAGCAAAAACTTTGTAGGTGCGTGATATAAATCATAGCGTGAGGTATGCAAAATGACATCGTTAAGCATTTTCATCTTACCCCGCTTGATGTAACGGCGCAGATAAATCAGATAAGCTGCGATCAACAACAATACCGCACCTGTAATGTAGAGCCCAATTAATACCAAATCTACTGTATCGCGTTCACCCATTTTTAAAGTACAATTACATTTTTAATTTTTGAAACACGCTCATAGCGCAGCAGAATATCTTCACTGTTCAGCATCATTTGCTTTATGCTGATGGAAACATAATTTCCGTTTTTTGAAAGGTTATTTTCAAACTCAGCCGACTCATCAAAACACAGTTTAATCTCCTGCATTTTTTCGTCGTCTTTTTTAATGATGAATTTAAATAGATAAACAGAAGGATAATTTTCTTTATCCAGCAGTTCTTTCAGACGATTGATTCGCTCCTCCATTTGCCACTATTTTTCTGCTTTGAAGACAACATTTTGTCAGAATCGAAAATTGATCTGGTTCTGTTGTTTCAAGTTCTTTACAAATATAGGCCTTTATTTGATTTTCTGCCAGACCTTTTGCCATGATAAAAGCCAAAACAGAATAAGAATCAATCGGATCCGATTGTTTGATCTCACCATCTGGATAGCTCGCTAGCTCTGGTAAATATAAAGTCATACGCAAAATCAATGACCAATGCCATTCATACAATTCGCTTAATGCCAGAAAAAGCGCTTCTGGTTCGTCTGCATGAGCAATCGCGGTTTTTAAAGCAATAATTTTTTCAGTATGAGATTTTAAAACGACTGTAAGATTAGCGTCACCAAAATCATTTGCGCGATCATCATACAAGGGTGTGTGATTCATGAGTTTCTCAACCTGATTGATTGCTTTTAGAATCAACTTTGGGTGCGGAATCTCACGAAAGAATTTCGTTTTGATTGTGAAGAGTTCGAGTTCTTGATCTTCGGTCATGGATTACAAAATTAGTAAAAAGACCTCACCCCGGAACTCATCTGAGCAGAGGTAGAGGAATTCGGAGAGCAATTCGAACAAATTAACAATCAAGATTTATTAATCAAATGAGTTTTCCCGGTGGTAAAAAAGAGGATGAAGATTATACATCACTTGAAGCTGCTTTGCGCGAAACACATGAGGAAATTGGAATACATCCCGATCATATAAAGGTACTTGGACGATTAACAGATGTATATATTCCGGTGAGCAATTTTTTGGTTCATCCCTATGTTGGTATGCTTGAATCAAAACCAGAATTTGTTGCAGATGCGCGTGAAGTAAAATCTGTTTTCACATTTGACCTGAATGAATTATTGCATGAATCCAATCGCGTCATTACAACCGTTTCTGTTGGTAAAGGAGCAACAATGAAAGATGTTCCTGCATTTGAAATTGACGGCAAAATTATTTGGGGAGCAACCGCTTTGATGTTGAATGAGATTCGAATAATTTTAAAAAGATTTTCGTAACCCCCAGTCCCTAGAGTTTCTCCCCGGCCCCTCTCCAAAGGAGAGGGGAAGGATTTAGGAAAAATTAATTCGATTTTATTTCATTAACTCAATACTGCGGTTGATGAACTTCGTCAGTTCTTCACCTTTTAACATACCTTGAGAAAGCATGGCTAAATCGCAAAGTTGTTTTGCCAGTTTTTGTTTGTTGTCTTTTTGTTTTTTCAAAATAGAACCAACAACCGGGTGATTTGAATTAACAGCAAGTGTGTACATTTCAGGGAATGCTCCAAACATTCCGCCGCCGCCGCCGAGCTTTTGTTGTTCCATCATACGTCTGATAAATTCAGGTTGTGTGATAACGATCGGCGGTTCTTTTTCGCTCATGTTTTCAAAATGAACGGTGAATTTGTCTTTGTTGATGACCTCTTCAAAAATTGGTTTCAAAGTTTCTTTTTCTTTGTCTGATAATAAAGACGGAGCTTCATCATCCTTCTTAATCAATTTATCTAAGGTATCTGAATCAACACGTGCAAAGGACACATTTTCCAATTTGCTTTCCAGTTTTGAAATGAAGTGTGGCGATAATGGTGAATCAAATAAAACCACATCGTAGCCACGTTCTTTGGCTGCTTCTACAAACTGATGTTGTGCATCAAAATTGTTTGCATAGAGCACTACCGTTTTTCCTTCTTTGTCAGTTTGAAGCGGTTTAATTTTTTCAATGTATTCTTCAATCGTCAAATAATTTCCTTCGAGATTTTTGAGCAAAGTAAATTTCTCACCTTTCTCATAGAATTTATCTTCAGTCAACATTCCGTACTCAATGAATACTTTCAAATCTTCAAATTTTGATTCAAAATCTTTGCGATCATCTTTGAACATCTGGGCTAATTTATCAGCCACCTTTTTAGTGATGTGTGCGGATATTTTTTTCACATTTCCATCAGCCTGCAAGTATGATCTGGAAACGTTGAGCGGAATATCTGGTGAATCCAAAACTCCATGTAACAAGGTTAAAAATTCAGGAACAATTTCACCAACCGAATCCGTAATAAAAACCTGATTGGAATAAAGTTGAATTTTATTTTTCTGAACTTCAATATTCTCTTTCAGTTTTGGAAAATATAAAATTCCCGTAAGGTTAAATGGATAATCAACATTCAAATGAATATGAAACAGCGGCGCTTCAAAACTCATTGGATATAACTCACGGTAGAAGTTTTTGTAATCTTCATCAGTCAAATCAGCAGGCGCCTTTACCCAAGCAGGTGTTGGATTGTTGATGATGTTGTCAATCTGAACTTCAACCTTTTTTACATTTCCTTTATCATCTTTTTCACCGTTCGCATCATCAACCCATTCAGTTTTGGTTCCGAATTTAATTTCAACCGGTAAAAATTTGCAATACTTATTTAAGATTCCTTCTACTCTGCTTTTCTCCAAAAACTCAAGAGAATCATCAGCTAAATGCAAAATGATTTCTGTTCCTCTATCAGATTTATCAATGTCAGTGATTTCAAATTCAGGTGTTCCGTCACTCTCCCACTGCACTGCCTGAGACCCTTCTTTAAATGAAAGCGTTCTGATCTGAACTTGTTTTGCCACCATAAAGGCAGAATAAAAACCAAGCCCAAAATGTCCGATTATTTGCTCAGCACCTTCTTTTCCTTTGTATTTATTTACGAATTCCTCTGCGCCTGAAAAGGCAATCTGATTGATGTATTTTTGAATTTCCTCTTCGGTCATTCCAATTCCACGATCTTTCACTGTAAGCGTTCCGGCTTCTTTATCCAGAATCACTTCTACTTTCAAATCTCCCAGCTCACCTTTAGCTTCACCGGCAGCACTTAACACTTTTAGTTTACTGGTAGCATCCACTGCGTTTGAAACCAATTCGCGCAAAAATATTTCATGATCACTGTAAAGAAACTTTTTAATCAACGGAAAAATGTTCTCTGTTTGAACATTCACGGTACCTTTTGTTGCCATTGTTTTACTATTTTGATTTGAATTCGATTGAAGCCGTCAATGAATGTGCCATTACCCTATTTCTGACAAGATGTCGTTTTTAGAATGACGAAATAACCAGTGATGATTGATTTATGGCTGATTTTGTCGGGGATGTCTGTTCCGCATCATAGCTGTCCAGTGAGAAGGGAGGCACAATTGCCAAATATTAATCGAACCATATATAGATCAAATTACAGCTTGATCTAGGTATCAAGAATATCCTGCTTGTTATCAGGCCTTGAAACTTTGAATTCTTCCATTATCAGATAAATAAAACAAACCGGAATGAACGCCGATGCCAGTTGAATGATATTAAGCAAGGAGATTAGCTCTGCATTCACCAAATTGCCAGATGCAAGTGTTGTCATGAGTGTTAGAATTGCATAAATCATAAGGTATTTATTTGAGCGTGCCTGACTAAGCAGAATTGTAAGTGCCTGTGTCAGTCCAGATACAGCTACCAAATTAATGACAAAAGAATCCAAAGACCGCGGGCCGGTGAATACATAACTCAAATACTGCAAAATACTTAATGCATAAATAATCAGCAAGCCATAGTAAACTGCTTTATAACTTTTGCGAAAAGCATAAATCGCGAATGCAACCGAAAGATAAATAACTAAAATGCGATTCAGGTAGCCCAGATAAATACCATTTGCAAAATACCAATCCATGAGTTCCTGACTATAGATCATAAGCGCGTAAAAAAAGTTTTATAGCAATAATCAATGATATTGATACAATCAAACTAACTTTCAACGCAGGCGAATCCATTGGGCCTTTTAATCTTTCTAAAATCTCCACAAATAGGTGTTTTTGATTTTTAAATTTACCAAAATGATATTAGTCAACTGACAAAAAAAAGGCCCCGATCACGGAGCCTTTTAAATTCATTTGGCCAGAAGCAAATTGCTCAGGCAAAAAAAAAGCAGCTTTAATCAACTCGTTTGAAAGTGATCACATCACTGCCATCTTTGAAAGAAAAATTGGTTTCTGTAATTTCAACACCGTTCAAAATTTCTTCTCTTCCTTCTGTAGACGTAGTCAATGTTTTTTTGTCATCGCTTAACGTCCACTTCCCTGTAATTGACATTTCACCACGCTTGCTTTCCCACGTTCCATCTTCTTTGAATTCCATTGTGCCTTCAGTTTCTTCAGCCGATAATTGTTCTCCTGAAACACTGTCTAATTTCCATTTTCCAATTAATGTTGGTCCGCCACCGCATGATGTTAATACAGCTGCCATAACAGCCACTACAAATAATACTCTTTTCATTTTTTATTTTGTTAAAGATTGAATTAATCAGATGCCTTTGTGGCAAACAGCTGCGAAGATACGGAATAGAATTAATTCATAATCTGAAAAAATCAACCCTGCAACAAATCACGGTATGAGCCGTGCCGAATACTCAAACGCTCTTTTTCACTGTTGAATTTTTGTATAAAACTTGCTTTACTGATCACGCTGAATTCATCAAACCGGTTTTGCATGGTATAATCCCATCGATGATCGCCTTCGTCAGGTGAATTGGAAAGATGCATGTAGATTTCAGAAACATATCCCGGCGACAACATGTGCAAACGATTCAATTCATGCATAAACCATTCCATCGCATACCATTCAGGTTGCCCAAACCAGTGGCCGGTATTATTTTTTGGTGCCGGTAGCTTATACACCTCTGTCAAAACATTATGATGTTCATGCAGTTTTTCAGCACAAATTGCAGTCAATAATAATTTGAGTGTTCCACCCGAAACACCTTCCAGATTTTTTAGTGCAATACGGGCTAACGGTTTTGTTTTCTTTGGATAGTCTTCTGGTTTTGGTCTCTGATCATCGGTGGTTAATCGGATTGGACTGCGCACCGGAATTTTTTGATCACTGGCAATGTGCTTTATTATCTTCAAAAAATCTGCATCCCAGAAATGAATGTTATGATGTGATGAAATTGCATCGATCGGAAAATCTCCATTGAGTAAATCACCAAGTCGAACATATTGCGCAACCAGTTCATTTTTCATCTCAATAAAATCTGTCTGATTGTGTTCATACGTATTCAACATGCGATACACAAAATAATCTTCGGCATCACCCATGGGACTCAAATCAAAACTATGCTTGAAACTAGCCGGTTTTTGAATGATAGCTTTGCCCCAGGTTGTATTGAGATGTAATCCAATTCCGCAACGATTACCTGATTCAATGATGGTATCTTTCAACTCTTCCATCGCTGTTTCTGTAACCAGATTTGCCATTACATGAACACTGGTAACAATACCTTTGCGAACTGCTTCTAATGTTCCCTGGTTGACAGAATCAGATATTCCGTAATCATCTGCGGTGATTATCAGACCAGCTTTTGGAAGGGAAAAAGGCATATACGAAAATTTCTATCCTCGATGAAGATAAAAAAAAATAGCGAAATCAGGAATTACTGGGCTGGTTCAGCAGCGTGCATTTTTGCACTCTCTCTGTAAACGAAAGAATGAAAAATGTGTCGGCGTGCAAAACGAGGAAGTGTTGCTGCACTGCCCATTTTATTGAAGATACTTTTTGGAACGCCAAAATATTCATATACCGCGCCGTTTTGAAAAATGATTTTCAGAACCTGATTTTTGTAATCGTAATCTTCTATCGTTGCTGTGGTGGTCAACATTGTATATTCTTCAATATTAGCGGCATGTGTTTCAGGAGCAATACTCACTAAAAAGTGATAAGCTTCAATGATTTTTTTGCTCTGCGCTTCAGCATTGGCAAGTTGTTCATCACTCTCTCTGAATTTATCAGGATGCCACTCCTTCATAAAATTGCGGTAAGCCTTTTTCAGTTCACCCAAATCAATGGTTGCAGCTGAAGTTACGTTGAAAATTTTTTTGGATTCTAAAATGCGTTTCATAAAAATGTGCCTTTCTTTTTTTGGAGCGATTCTGATTTTGAAGTCAACTCACTTATTGAATGGGGCTGCAAAGGTAGGGATAAAAAGATTTGCCACGGTGCCACTGCACTTTTTGTTTAATTTCAATCGTGTTGATTGGTCTGACAAATGATAGGTATTAAGGGAATTACATCTATGCAACGATGCCATTTACCTTACTATCAAAACACAACAAATGAACACTGCTTATTTCAGTCTGATAATGAAACATTAATGCAGGTCCATTGATATTTATCCATAATTCGATTGATAAATGTTATTTCAGGATTGATTGGACCACCCTAGTTTTGTTGAATAGAACTAACCAAATCAAATTTATGAGAACAAAATTACTTTCAGTTTTTTTTATAGCCCTGCCCCTTCTGTCAAATGCTCAGACGGTCAATAGTGTGAGCATATCCGAAGGCAGTATTGACCTGAGTACTTCGACTGTTGTAGGCGAAATAACAATCAATCCGGCTACTGCCGGCAAAGTAATTGTCCACTTTGATGGGGTATGTATTGCTGATGTTGGTGACCGGATAATTTTAGCTGCAAGTAATACAACCAATTGGGGAGTCAACGATGGCGGTGTTGGTATAGAAGTAAATAATACAGACATTAACAGACGTTCATTTTCACATACCCGTGTTTATGATGTTGTGCCTGGCAGCCAGACTTTTTATGCGGTTGCAGACAATGCCATTGAAACAGATGGCTCGGGAATCGCATCGATTTACGGTAACTTAACTGTTGAGTACATTCCAAACGGTATTTCAACTTTGGTAGGGTTTACTGGTGTTGCTGAGCCGTCGATTGACCTGACAAGTGAAACCACTGTTGGATCTGTAACAATCAATCCGGCTACAACCGGCAGAGTAATTGTCCGATTTGATGGATTTTGCATTGCCAGTCCGGGTGACATGATCGTTTTAGCAGCTAGCAATACTGCGAGTTGGGGAGTAGATGACGGAAACGTTGGAGTAGAAATTGATAACTCAGACGTGACTCAAGCACAATTTTCGCACACCCGGGTTTATGACGTTGTTGCAGGAAGTCAAACTTTTTATGCCATTGCGCACAATTATGTAGAAACTGCAGGCACCGGAATTGCTTCGATTTATGGAGCTCTTACAGTTGAATTTATTCCTGATGGCTACTCATTGGTTGGCTTTGATGGAATTATAGCTACGAATCAAGATTTAACCAACGCAACTACGGTGGGTCAGGTAACAATCAATCCCGCAACAGCAGGCAAGGCAATTGTAAATTTTAACGGAAAGGTTGTATCTTCAGTTGGTGATCGTATTGTTTTGGCTGCCAGCAACACCACAGCCTGGGGTTCTAATGATGGAAACGTAAGTGTTGAAGCAGAAAATGCTGATCTGGATCGAAATTCATTTTCACACACCCGAGTATATGATATCGCGGCCGGTAGTCACACATTTTATGCTGTTGCACAAAACTACGTGGAGACGGATGGTACAGGTATAGCATCAGTTTATGGATCATTGACGGTCACTTTCATTTCCAATGGCACCGCCGGCATCGAAGAAACTTCAGGTAATGAAATCATAATCTATCCAAATCCTGCAACTGATTTAATTTCAATTCAAGGTATTGAAGTTGGTGCAATAGTTACAATCTACGCTATGTCTGGTCAAAAAGTGCTGGAACTGAAAGCAGATTCTGAAATAACACAAATAAATTTATCAGATTTGGAAGCCGGAATCTACACAGCAGAAATAATTACTGACGGCAAAATCACTTCTCAGAAAATCATTAAAAACTAATAGACAAAATTTTTTCCAAAAAAACCATACGCGCTTTAATTTGTGTGTATGGTTTTTTTATTTTGAAACCTGAAAAAATTTGGATTTGGAATTGTAAACCAATTTAATCGTCTTAAAATCGGATACAATAATTGCCCAATCAACTAAAGGAATCTCAAATAAGTTGCGTGGTATATAGTCGCAAGTTGTTAAAGTTGCTGTAAGATTTTTTTGGTTTTTGATGAGTTTAAAATGGAAATCATAGACTTCATTCAGCGCATCTTCTATCGTTGCGTCTTCACCCAGATACTCTTGTTTGATTTGAGGTAAATATTTTTCAAGAACATTTTTTGATTTGGATCTGGATAAAAAATCATCCCAGGTAAGTTGTGGCAGGATATTCTCATTTTGTAACTGAAGAAGTGTATCTCCATTTTTGAGACTTCATAAAAACTAGTTTTATACCGGCTGCATTGTTCATCTGAATCAAAATAGGTGACAGCCAATAAGTATGTTCTGTCTTTATTTAAATAAAGTCTTGCTTGCGTTAGAAGAATATCCCAATCTGAATTCGCTGGATCCGTTACAAATCTGCTTTCATAATACCCGTTTTTCAAATCTGTAAAATCAGAATTTGCTGTGAGATCTGAATAGTTGTGAGATCCATAAATTGATTTGTGCAATTCCAATGCTGACACAATATTTACCTGAGCTGAAACAACCACACCACACAGAATCGCTAAAATCAGAACAACTATATTTTTCATCCCTGAATTATTTTTTACTGTATTTGTTTGACCAGCTTACAATGAGTGGTGTGAGTACTGCCGTTGGTAAAAGCCAAAAAACAAAAGCCGGCAATTCAAACGGAATGTATTTTGCATTCACTACGAGAAAAGCCGTCGCAGAAGCAATGTAAGCGCCAGTCATGCGTTGTAAATGCATCAACAACCAATAGTTTTTTTCTTTCACTTGACCCCGGTAATTTGAAAAATCACGCCGCACAAAACCAAAGCTGATGATTCCAAAAACGATCAGAACTATTCCAAAATTATTTTGCTTAATGAGCATCATCACCCCTAAAACCAAAAACACCAAGGCAGCAAATACCATCGCTAACGAAATCATCCAATCAAACAAGGCCGGTTTTTGGTTTACTCCTAACAACTTTAAATAAATATAACGCTTACCCGTAATAACCATATACAGCGTAAATACTCCAACAATAAACAAAAAGTGATTTGACTTGATAAACGATAAAATCAATGCCGATAAGCCAGCGACCAACATGCCAAAGAAAAAAAACTGACCGATTATTTTATGAATCTTGCCTCCTTTTTTCAAAATTAAATTCAAGGTGCCTGAAATAAGTCCAGCTCCACCGCCAATTATGTGCACTATCAGAAAGGCAGAAAAAAAATCCGGAGTACAAATCAAACAAGAATTCATAAACTAAAACTAATCATTTGATTGAGAAAACCTCATGAGGTACTATCAAAAAAAAAGCGACAGCTACCTTACAAGGCAACTGCCGCTCATTGTTTAAACCAAATTATATCACTTCAATGATTGCCGTAATCAAAATAGCTACGCCGCCTTTAAGACAAACATATTTATCCGTTACTGCCCAAATAGTTGTTTCCACGTAATTGTGTCCTTTGCTGGATCTGAAAAGTATTTTACACTTTTCTTTTTCAAGATTTCCTAAAATGGAAGCGCGAATTAATTTTTGGCTGCGCTCCTTTTTACGCTCTTCATTTTGCAAAACATCATTTGATGGAAATTGCAATGCACTGATTTCTTCTTTCTCTATTTTTTGAAATTTCATAAGTCTGTGTGTTTTTTAGCCTCCACTTTAAATTCTGAAGGCATGTTGTTAGTAATTGAATTGTGTAATTTTCAATTCAATCTTATAACCTTAAAACACAAAGCTGATAGCGCAGCGGGCAAGATTCCTTTTTAGGACCGCTGTACTTATAATTTAATTGAGAATCCGCATAAAAATTGCGGCGATTATTGAATCTTGAAAAAAATGATAGTGGCTGTCTGCGAAGTTTAAAATCGTCATTTTCAGAAAACAAACGAACTACTCCACAATTCTGAACAACAATTAGGTGGTGTTGATCGCCCTTTGAACACTGATCCTTTTCTGCATGCGCATAGCCCCCTGCATTAAATGACAGCAGCTGAAGCAACAATCCAAAAACGATGAGTCCTGTAAATTTCATTACCCCCAATTTAAGAATAATGCTGCGTTAAGTCAAGTTAAATTTTCTTAATCGGTAGGATTGGTTGATTGAATGGAATAATTACTCCACACGCTCAAACAATTGCAAAAAAATCATTTTGTTTTGCTGAGAAATTCTTTTTGATTTTTCCAGTAGCGATACCCATAACTGCAAAATATTTCGGAGCCTGCCTTTATTTTTTGTGTTGCAATCAAACAAACTGAGCCATCATCATCAATCATAATTTTAGAATTGTTTTTGAAGATTGATTGATTAAATCCTCTGGCATCATTTGCGTATTTGGCAAAACATTCTGTGTTTTCAGAGTCCATAATACTACCATCCAACATGCTTACAAAATACCTGTCCAGTCCAAGTTCTGATCGTTCCAAAGCTTCTTCATTGGTCAAAATTTCACCTTTATAAATGGCAATAATTTCTTCTTTGTAAATATCAATGGTTGTAAATAAACCCTTGCCTGATTCTGGTAATTGCGAAGTTGATACAACTAAGTAGGTAGATTCTTCTGCGGCAATTTTGTTTGGATCAGATTCTGAGAGCGTGTTTGACATTTTTTTTAGAACTATGATTGAGAAATGCAAAGATAAGGAGGAAAATGGGAGATAAGGTTGTCGCTTGCATTAAGGATATTTCATTTTCCCCATCTTCATATCCTTCCATTCAACAAAAAAATCAGCGTAACATTTCCACATAAAAATCTGCCAAAAAGGTTGTACATCCACGTCTTCACTGGATACGTCTTTCCATTCTTTGTGAAAAAGAATGGGCCATATCTTTTATTTCATACCCACTTAAAGGCATATTCTAATTTGAGTATAGTTCGAAAACACTCAAAATCAACCAATCCTCAACACGTCATTCACTTCAATAGCATTAAGATTTCATGAGCGAGTTTTCCCAACTCAGCAAGCACCCTTACTTCTCCAAATACACTCTTCTAATTTCATCCATGTTTGGATCCATTAGCGCCTTATAATCTTTGTCGCCATCATCGTAATAATAGTACCAATCTTCACCTGGCGTAGCATCCATATTGCGAATTGTTTCAACTTTTACACGGCCTTGCTCGTCATACCTGTATGTGAAAATACGCAGCAGTTTTTCATTTCCATCCGTGATATCGCATTCATGCGCGGCCAGCATTTGATTGTTGGTATTGTAAATTTCTTTGCGCAGAATTTTTTGCTTCTTTAGTTTGATGGTCGTGTACTTGTAATACCAATGAATGGGCTTACCATCGGTGAACTCATAATATTCTGTGATATGTCCTGCTGCGTTGTATGTTTCATGGCGGTTAATGGTATCTTGCCCAAAAGAAACATATTCTTTGAGCGCACCGTTTTCATAATAAGTCCACGTTTCATAAAAAGTGCGTTCATCGTCTGCATAGCTGCGTTTCAACAATCTTCCATTTGCATCCACCAAAGTATCCATGTTATGTTTTCCAAAAATATAGTTCATTGGAATTCCCATGTTTGCATGAAAAAAAGCTTCGCCTGGATTTCCTGGATCTATTTCATCTGTGCTTCGAACCTGAGCATTTGCGAACGTGACAAGACAACTAAAAAAAGCAACAACGATGATTTGTTTTAGCATGGTGAATGAGTTTTGTGTTTTTAGAAAAAATGTAATCGCTCAAACCTAACAACTAAATTCTAAACTTTCTCTGGGTAATTCACCCTATTTTTTCCACAACCCAACATCTTATTCCAACTTATTGGTTTCAATCAGTATATTTGATCAGAAACCATTTCAAATCAGATGACAACCAATCTCAATGCCCACGAAAAAGCAAAACGCAAACGAACTATCAAAGGCGCCGTTGTTTTTGTTCTCCTGATTGTTTTGGCCAGTGCAGTTGTCCTATACGCACAAGAATATTTTGCCACCGAATCTTTAGTTGAATATAAAACCACTGAAATTAAGGGTGATACCTTATCAATCATTCTGACTGAAAAAACAAAAAAAGACAGCCGGCGCTATGGCAATCCCAGCGCGCATACGGAAGAATATTTGCACGACTCACATTACGGTTATTTTTTAGAGTTGTATGATAGTTCACAAAACAAATCATTGGATAAAATAGAATTTGAAGCACCAGTTCGTAAAATTCAGAGCACACCCAAACTAATTGTTTTTTCAAGCGGAACAATCTGGATGGTTTCAACCAATTTTATTCAAGATAAAGATGAACCAGGTTTCATTTTAAAATTCACCATCGAAAACAACAAAATCATTTCACACGATTTTAAAATCGATGAAAAATATTTTATCACTGGTATAGATGACGACTGTGTTCTTTTAAGCGATGGTTCAACCTTCGGCGTCACAATGATTGACCGCATTTTTGGCTGTACCTATTTAGATCTGGCTACCGAAAAAATTGTGGTGATACCACCTTACAATATGGAAGAAAAAATGTCTGTGAGTGAGGAAGATTTTTTGCCTTAGTCGCTCTGCCAACAAAAAATGTTTTATTGTTTGAATATCAAACACGAAATATTGAATTCCGAATCCAGAAGTCGCTCTCTATTTTTTTTTATTCTCTGCCTTCTACAAGCTCAGGCATCGATCGTGATCTTTTCTTACATGGCTGACAAAACAATTACAGTGGCTGAACCTGTTGAAGCCACGGTGGAATTCGAACTAAAATTCCCTATCTTTCCACTTCAAAACTCTACTATATGCAAGAAACCATTCTCATCTCCGGCATCTCTGCCATCATTGGCGGATTGATTTCTTTTTTTCTGCAAAACATCAAACACAAACAAGAAATGCAGAAATTATTTGAGAGCAACAAAACAGAATTTATGGCCGAAACAACTGCCCGCTATTTTCTAAATCATAAAAGTCATATTGAACGTTCATTTACTACCCTGAAACAACATTTGGGTGGTTTTGAAGACAACGAATTGCGCCGGATTTTAGTTCGTGCTGGTGCTATACGTGTATTCAGAGACGGTGATGAACAAGATGAGTGGTGGCGTTTACTGAGCAGACAGGAGGAGTATTTTGACAGAAAGAAAAAGAGCGACGAGTGAAATTGCATACGCTGCCTTTGACACGCTCAGGCATCGGTTATAATCTTCCTCCCGAAGTCAGCGTAATGCATCTAGCGGATGGTCAGGGAAATTGCGACAAGTAATACTAGCAGATCACAAAACGGTGGCAAAGCTGATCATAAATAGTGGCTGAGCCTGTCGAAGTCACCGCGTTTAACAATTCCTTAATACAAAGTTCCAAAAGAATTAGTACGTTTACTCTAAAATTGACCCATCATGGAGACATCAGAAAATAAACCTGCGATTGAAAAACCAGCAGCCAAAAAAGTAAAAAAAGCTACCAAACCGAAAGCAGCCAAAGCTAAATCTGCTGCTAAAAAAGTGACTACAAAAAAAGCTGATACAAAAAAAGTAGCCAAAAAGAAAACCTCTAAAAAAGCTTCCGCCGAAAAATCAGATATCGTGATAGAAATTACAACGGCTCCGAAAAAAGCAGCAGCAAAATCGAAAGACGCAGCTAAGCCTGCCGTAAAAAAAGACGACGCTAAAAAGAAAAAAGCAAAAAAAGAAAAGCCTGTTAAAAAAGATAAGAAGGATAAAAAAGCTTCGAAAGATAAAGGCAAGAAAAAAGACAAAAAGTCTAAAAAGAAAGACAAAAAAGACAAGAAGAAAAAAAATAAAAAATAGTTCAAAAAAAAATCCCACTCACCGAGCGGGATTTTTTTTTGTTTACATTCAATTATACTACATCAACTTTGTCAACTCCACCAATCGAATAAACTCTGCACGGTATCCATTTTTATCATCTCCTTTTCCTTCTTTGGCCCAGTCCAGGATTAAATCGTAGGTTGCTGTTCCTTTATATTCAGAATCGCGCAATAACATTCCCCATGCAGCGACTGCTGCAGAAAATTTGAAGTCGTTCGATAATAATTTCCAATCAGCTAATTTATTCTCCAGATTTTTTTCGATCAGAATGCTTGTATCGCCATCTGGTTTTTTATAACGGAACTTTACAGTTAACATTTCATTACTTAAAGCTGATTCACCATGCTGTGGTTGCTGATAACGCAAGTCATCTACTGTTGGCGCAGTGCCAGCTCCTTTCAAAACAATTTCGTACAGAGCCGTTACAGAATGTCCGGCACCAATTTCACCAGCATCTTTTTTATCGTCGTTAAAATCTTCTTCATTCAGCAAACGGTTTTCATAGCCCACCAATCTGTACGATTCAACCACCATGGGATTAAACTCAACCTGAATTTTTACATCCTTCGCAAGCGTCAATAAGGTTCCTCCAATTTCAGTGACCAACACTTTTTTTGCTTCTAAAAGATTATCGATGTAAGCATAATTTCCATTTCCTTTATCTGCTAAAACTTCCAATTTAGAATCTTTGTAATTGCCCATTCCAAATCCTAAACAGGTTAGAAAAATTCCTGAATTTCGTTTATCTTCAATTAAACGTTGCATCTCTCCATCACTGCTCATTCCGACGTTAAAATCGCCATCCGTTGCAAGAATGACGCGGTTGTTTCCGCCCTGCACAAAATATTGTTCAGCAACTTTATACGCTAATTGTATTCCTTGTCCACCAGCTGTTGAACCACCTGCATTTAATCCATCCAACGATTCCAGAATTTTAATTTTATTTTCTTTGGTAGTTGCTGTTGATTCCAAAACAACTCCTGCAGCTCCGGCATATACCACAATGGCAACACGATCTTCGGGACGTAATTCTTCAATCAATAATTGAAATGATTTTTTAAGCAGCGGTAATTTATTTTCAGCATTCATAGAACCTGAAACATCCAATAAAAAAACAAGATTGTTGGTTGGAAGATCTTTTGTTTTTAATCGCTCAGCCTGCAAACCAATGTGCACTAATTTGTTGTTTTGATTCCATGGACAATTCCCAATTTCTGTAGTAATTGAAAACGGATGTTCATCAGCTGGATCCGGATAATCATAATCAAAATAATTTATAAACTCTTCTACTCTGACTGCATCAACAGGCGGTTTGGAGCCGCCCACTATAAATCTGCGTGCGTTGGAATAGGATGCCGCGTCTACATCCACCGAAAAAGTTGAAAGCGGATTTGTAGTAACGTTTTTATATCCATTTTCATTGATGGCGTTGTATGCTTCAGTGTTGTGATCAACGTCTTGTGCGATTGAAGTATAACCATAAACACCAGAATTTCTTTTTGATTCTATTTTACTACCTGAATTAGAATAATCTTTTGAAACCTCACCCGTGCTGATAAGTTGATCAACAGGTGCTGTCACAACAGGTGCGCTGAAATTGATGTTCTGAATGATTTTTTGCCCTGCGGTTACATTCAGTTTTGTAAAAGTCTGTTTAGCATATCCCGGATAGTTGGCTTCCATAGCATAAATACCTGGTAATACTTTTGCAAAAGAATAAAAACCTAAGCTGTCTGAAACTGCTTGTATTGTTTTTCCGTTCGCATCTTTAAGAGATAACTTAACATTTTTCAATGGTAAGCCGGTAGTTATTTCCTGACAAGTCCCTTCAATAATTCCCGGCTTTTGCTGTGCCTGTACACCGAAAGAAAATAAGATCAATACCAAAAAAGCCAATGTGCTTTTTAATGTGTGATGGGCTAAACTATTTTTCATACTAGTTGATTTTTTATTCATTACAGCAGCAGAACAAAAAGGTTCAATTTATTGTTTGCAATGAACTACGCTGATCTATGACCAACTTAACTCTACTCATGGTAAAGGACACTTCTGTATCTCTTCCATCGGGTGGAGAAAAGACTCCCCTTTCACGTCAAACCATATAACCAACCAATTCAATATTTCCATATATTTGAATTAATCAAAAACTATTGACATGAAAAAACTCACAGGGTTTCTGTTTGTTTCTGTCTCATTTTCTTCTCTTGCACAAAGCCTTACTCCTACCGTAGTTTCGAGTACTGGTGATTATTATGTTGGCAGTGCAGCTACTTTAAGCTGGACGTTGGGAGAAGTGGTCACAGATACTTATACCGGAACCAGCAATCAACTCACACAAGGATTTCATCAACCTGATCTGCGCTTCAGCGTGATAGAAGATCTGGCCACAGAAATGACTTTAAACCTTTTTCCGAATCCAACCAATGGTCTGGTTAATTTTGAAGTAAAAAACAATCTCAACACATTACAGGTTGCTATTCTGGATCCGTCTGGCAGAATGATTTACGTTACAACCTATGCTGCCGAATCGGTTCTACAAATTGATATGTCTGCTTATGCAGATGGAATTTATTTCATGCAGGTGACTACCGAATCGAATCAAAAAATCAAAACACTAAAAATCGAAAAATTCTAATTCTGATTTCATTTTCAGAGATCCTAAAAAATAAATTATATGAAAAAATTAGTACTTAGTTTAATCACCATGCTTACTGTGCTGGCAGGAATAGCGCAGGCTCCAAACATGTTCAAATATCAGGCTGTTGCCAGAAATACAAGTGGTGATTTAATTGCAAATCAAACCGTCAGTTTTGAAATCAGCATTCTTCAAAACAGCTCAGGCGGCTCACCGGTATATACTGAAACGCATGTAGCCACTACAAACCAACACGGTCTTGTCAACTTGAATGTTGGCGGCGGCGCCGTAACTTTTGGAACATTTAATACCATTGACTGGGGCGGTGCAATTTATTTTATTCAGGTAAAAATGGATCCACTTGGAGGATCTGCTTACGTCCTGATGGGAAGTTCACAATTGCTTTCTGTACCGTATGCTTTGAATGCAAGAACAGTGTCTTCAATTGATTGGTCAGATGTTACAAATGTGCCTGCAGACCTTGCTGACGGTGATGACAATTCAGGTTCGGCAGATTGGTCAACTTTAACAGGAAAACCAGCAGGATTTTCAGATAACGTAGACAACGTTGTTATTGGTGGATTAACTTGTTCAATCAATCAAATTGCTTTATATAATGGAACAAGCTGGGTGTGCACAACCTACTACCCAACAACAGGTCAAACCAGTGCCAGTGTTTTTGGAACGGCTCAGGCCATAGCGTTCATTACAACAACAACTTATACATTAATTCCGGGACTCACACAAACCATTACGGTACCTGCCAATGCCCGCGTTATTATTTCTACAGATGGAGGTGTACAATGCTCAGCGGCAGGAGTAGCGTTTGCAGCGGTTGATATAGGAATTCACGTTGATGGAGTTGCGTCACCACAAGGCGGACAGCAACAAATTATTGCATCCAATACAGATGCAGTAGGTCAGATGATCTCTTATTGGAACATGACAAAAACATACAACCTTGCAGCAGGTACACACACGATCGATGTGCGTTACCGTGATTCAGGAAACGGTGCTACTGCCGATGGAAACGTGAGTGGAACAAATCCATTGATACAAGGCACGCTCACTGTAACAATTTTAAATCTCTAGTTTCAGATTTGGTTAAATGAAAAAGTCCCGGCAAAACCGGGACTTTTTTTTACATTTCAAAAACTAATTTTCTTTCCAACCGCCCCAGCCGTCTTTATCTCCTTTACGAATATCGCGCAGCATACCTAAAACAATGATGCCTGCAAAAATGAATGCCATGATTGACCACGACGATGTTTCACCCCAGAGTGGTTGTGTCTCGTTGATTAAGGTTAATGAACCTCCAATTAACAAGGATGCGACAAGCATTGCGGATACCAATTGCTTAGCAATACGATTCAAGGTATGCACCATTGGATCTACTCCCTGATGGTGCAAGTTCACTTTCATTTCGCCCGTATTTATTTTTCGGATTGCGTTTTTTAAATCACGAGGAAACTCTTCCATATAATTTCCAAAATCAAAAAGACCATTCATGATTTTTTTACCAAAATCGATTGGATTGAATTTTTTGGTAATGGTTGCAATTAAATACGGTTTTGCAAGTTCAAGCAAATCCAGTTTTGGATCCAGATTCCGGATAACACCTTCAATGGTTACCAGTGCACGTGCCAATAAAAAGAAATGCATTGGAATTTTTAAGTTGTGTTTTACTACAACATCTTTCAGCTGCATTAGCACGGTACTCATTTCGTTGGTGTGACCTCCGCTTGCAGCATAACTCTCAACAAATTCAGTTATATCTCCTTCCAGCGCACGCATGTTTTTAATCGTAATCTGATCAGACAAAGCCATCAATGCCTGAATTACTTTCTTTATGTTTTTATCTCTGACTGAAAGAAAAAGATTGCCAAAAGTTTCCATGTCTTTTGGAAGAATGTTTCCCATCATTCCAAAATCGAGGTAACAAATTTCGCCGGTATTTAAAATCAGAATATTTCCCGGATGCGGATCTGCATGAAAAAAACCATGTTCAAAAACCTGCTTGAGAAAAGAGATACCGAGTTTTCGTGCAAGTAATTCACGATCGTAATTATTGGACGCAATCTGATCGAGTTTAGATACTTTGAATCCGGAGATAAACTCCAGTACCAACACGCGGGGTGTTGTAAATTCACGATACACTTTTGGTGCATGAATGAATCTGGAATCAGCATCTGTACCAGAAAAATTATTGTAAAAACGTTGCGCGTTAACCGACTCATGAATAAAGTCAAGTTCCTTCAAAATACTTTCTTCAAAGTTGCGCACGAGTCCAACCGGATCAAAGCTGCGGGCAGATGGCACACGTCTGTTGATTATTTCAGCAACCGTGTACATCACCTTGATATCTTCAATAATCACTTCTTTGATACCCGGGCGTTGCACTTTGATCGCTACACGTTCACCCGTTTTTAAAGTTGCCTTGTGAACTTGAGCCATGGATGCTGAAGCAAAGGGCTGCAGGTCAAACCAGGCAAACAATTCATCTGTTGATTTTTTCAATTCTGTTTCCACCACCTTTTTGGCTATCTCACCTGAAAGAGGCGGAACGCTGTCCTGCAGTTTTTCAAACTCAACAATCAAATCTAGCGGAATCAAATCAGGCCGGTTACTCAGTATCTGTCCAAATTTGACAAAGGTTGGTCCAAGCTCTTCACAAGCCAGACGCATTTTTTCATACTTGGTATAATGTACCGCGGCTTTACGAAATGACTTGGGAATCAATTTACGAATCCATCCAAACCGCTTCTGTTCTTCCATATAAGATACCAGATCATCAAAGCCGTATTTGACTAAAATGCGAAGAATCTGATTGTACCGCCGAACAGAACGATACTTGCGGGCTATGGAACTAAAAACACTCATTGTTCGCTCTCGTAGCGGTTTAAGCGCGCTTCAAGTAAGGCTACTGTTTTTGACAAATCATCAATTTTTGCATGAAGGGCTTTGATCTCATCGGTGTGAGCAATGTTGACTTTGGTATAAAACTGAGTCACCATTTCACCAATTTTTGCCTCCAGCTCTTCTTTCACATCATGCGCTTTCATTGCAATTTTCTGAAGAAACTCAACTTCGTTGCCATCTGCGTCTTTCTCAGAATGCATAAACTCGTTGATCTTTTCTTTGCCCTTATCTGCAATGTTGTGAAAACGCTCCATCAACTCCTTATCTTTAGACATCATGTAAAGATTTGATGATAACGTCAATAATTCAACCAATGTACGTGCTTTCATAAGCTATTAATTTATTATACAAATATAGTCGAATGCGGCATCCACTCTACACTCACTGAGAATAATCAGTTTCATGCCAAACAAATGTTATCTTTAATGACAAGCCTTTTGAATGAAAAAGGCTAAATTCGCAGTCTTATCTGCTATGAATTCTATGAAATTAGACGCACCTGTTTCCACCATTATGACAGCTCAGGTTGATTCGGTAACACCGGCTCAAAAATTGGTTGACATCAAACATTTGTATGAAAAAACACCCTTCCATCACCACATTCCCGTTGTAGAAAACAACAAGGTAACAGGCATGGTAAGTTTGGTAGATTTTATGCGCGCAATTGGAACCGCTTCCCTGAATGACAACGATTCCGTCTATCAGAATTTAACCGTAAAAGACATTATGTCGATTAGCCCGGTTACCATGAAACCGGATACTTCAATCAAAAAAGCAGCAAAAGAAATGGTGAAAGGCGAAGTACACGCATTCATCATTGCAGATCATGGTGAATTAAAGGGCATTCTTTCTTATACAGACATCATCAATTACCTGCTTCGCGTTTTAGACTAGCAGATTCAAATTTTGCCTGTCTGAAAGCAGCCATACCCTGCTTATCACTTTTATAGCATAGTTTTTGTTAATTTAGAGTTCGATTCTGAATCGTGAGACACCTGTTCACAGCTATATTGACTCTGGCATTGACATGCAATTTACAAGCGCAAGGCGGTGTAAAAAAAACATGCTTTGGAATTGGTTTATTTACCAGTGCACATTCGCAACTCATCACCTATGCCATAATAACGCTTCGCGACAGCACTATTACCGGAGCATTTATCGTTACTGAGCAGCAGTTCATGTATCAGGCCATGGGATATTATCCAAGCCTTGCCAATATGAAACGTGAAAATCTTTTCCAAAAATACGGCGTTGATTCTTGTTTCTTGGTTTCAGATGAATTAGATAATATCATTGGCTATTACGCAAAACCATTTTATGATTTGTGGAAGATCCGTTTCTATGAACACCCCATGTACTTTGACACCGAAGGCTGGAGCCAGGGGCAAATGAAGCCCTCACGTTATCAATCAGACTTTTTGTACAAAGAGTATGGAGTAAGTAATGTGCTTACCCAATATTTTTATGGCGATACTTTGTTCAAATTATTGCGTGATGTTCAAGATCCGGCCTGGATAGAATCCTATAGATTTGCAGCTCCGGTAGACAGCACAGCATCAAGTGATACAACTGCAGGAGCTATTAATACCGGACAACCTTAAGGTGCAATGAGTAAACTTAAAAATCCAGATCAGGCAAAGATTGACAAGTTAGTTGCTGTGCATAAAAAACACGCCGCTAACCGCACCGCGTCGAAACTTTTTGCATCGATTCAAAGTGGTAATAAAAATGCACTTGCAGAATCTATCACACTGTTGGAAAGTACACGGGAGCAAGATCAGAAAATGGCGCGTGAACTTTTGCTGAAATGTCTTTCTGTTTCCGGCAAATCTATACGCATCGGAATTACTGGAGTGCCGGGCGTGGGTAAAAGTACCTTCATTGAAAGTTTTGGTCAGTACTTAATCTCACTTGGAAAAAAAGTTGCTGTCTTGGCAATTGATCCAAGCAGTGAAAAAACAGGTGGAAGTATTTTAGGAGATAAAACAAGAATGACAAATCTGGCCATCAATCCCCATGCTTTTATCCGACCAACTGCAAGCAGAGGTTCTCTTGGCGGGGTTGCCCAACGTACACGGGAATGTGTTTTTTTATGTGAAGCTGCAGGCTATGATGTTATCTTAATTGAAACAGTAGGTGTAGGTCAATCAGAAACGGCTGTTCATTCCATGACTGATTTTTTTATGTTGCTTATGCTTGCTGGTGCGGGTGATGAATTGCAGGGAATCAAGCGCGGCATCATGGAGATGGCTGATGGAATTGTGATCAACAAAGCAGACGGTGACAACATTAAAAAAGCAAATCTTGCCAAAGCACAATTTCAAAATGCAATTCACCTTTTTCCGGCAAACGAAAATGGATGGATTCCAAAAGTAGAAACGACCAGCGCAGTTGAAAATAAAGGAATGGACGTAGTTTGGAATTTGATAGAAAGTTTTGCCAATCAGACAAAAATCAACGGTTCTTTTGATTCCAACCGAGATGAACAGCAACTCTATTGGATGCATGAATCAGTTAAAGAATTAATTTTAAACAGTGTCTATCAAAATAAATCAGTACAAAAAAAATTAGTTGCACTCACCAAAAAACTGCGTATGAAAGAAATATCTTCACAAGATGCAGCACTCGAGTTGGTAACCTATTACGAAAATGGAAAAACGAAAATTTAAATTAAAGAAAGATTCACCTTTTATTGAACTGGTGAAAGTTTTAAAAAGTGAAGGTTTGTCTGAAACTGGCGGTCATGGAAAATCAATGATTGAAGAAGGACAGGTAAGTGTCAATGGCGAAGAAGAATTCAGAGTACGACGCAAGCTGTATAATGGTGACGTTGTTGCAGTTGAAGATGTAGAAATCGAAATTGTTTCTTAATTTCAAGACAGATATGAACGAAATGGATCAAAACGAAGCAAGGTTAAAAGCGCAAATAAAAGCGATTGTCGATGCGGGTGAAACAGATCACACGATTGCAGAAAGACCTTTGACACTTGATGAATTAAAAGAGCTTGCTATCAGTATGGGCGTTACCGAAGAAGGTTGGCAGGGCATGCTGGTGAATGCACAAAAACATCTCAAGTTGGCAGATGATCATTTGAAAGCGCGCAATTACAAAGATGCAGTTATAGAAGGCGAACAGGCCGTTGCAATCAATCCGTATCTATCAAATTGCAACGCGATTCTTGCCAAAGCTTATATGATGATGTGGTTAGAAGATCACAATCCGGAGACGCGTTCAAAAGCAGAATACTATGCACGCAAAGAACTGGTTGTTGATCCAAGAGATCAGCAAGCCGTGATGGTTTTAAGCACACTCAATAAGAAAGCATCTGTAATGGAAAAGGATACTACCGCCAGAAAAAGAATGCTCTACATTGTTATAGGTGCACTGGTTTTAGGGATTATCCTGATTTTTTTTTTAGTTAGTTGGAAAAATAGTGCTCTTGAAAAAGATCAGATTGAACAAAATAACACGGAATTAAAATTAATCCGCGATCAACTCATTGAAGCAGAAGAAGACGTTGCGTCCAAACTTGATTTGGTTCAAGTTGCAATTGATCAGCGCAACAGCATGATTCCTGATTTATTTAAAGCGGTTCAAACTTCTCCGGCAGAAATGGTTGTGTTGGATTCTACCATCAAAGCCCTCCAAACTGAAATAGCTGCAAGTAGCGGCGAGGAAAAATTCAGACTTGAAAATTCACTGGATGCAAAAGTTGATCAGGCAAAAGATTTGGTGAAACAATATGGAGAAGCTTCTGCTGTAGAAAAATTATTGATTCAGATTGAAGGCTCTGAAAACAGAATTGCCTTCGAAAAAAAGAACTACAACGATGCTGTAAAAAACTATAATATTCTGGTCAAAAAAAACAAAGAACAATTTCCTGAATACGAAGTTAAACCTTATTACAATGAAAAATAATTTGTCGAGAACCACCCTATTATCTCTACTTTTCGTTTTCTTTTTAAGCGGATTATCAGTTGATACCTTCAGCCAAAAAAGTAAAATTTTCAGCCCTTCTGATGTTCCGGTTCCAGTATTAGACAGCACAGGATTTATCATAGATCCTGAAAAAAAAATTGATGAAGAATGGCGACGTGAAATGATCTTTACGCGCGAAACGTATTTCTTCAACCGCTATGTTGAACCCGTCTGTGTGCGTATAGACAATATCAAAAATCCTGAAGACCTGGACGCATTTGCTGACAAGCTGGTCGAACTCTGGGATCTTGAGAAAAAAACAAACGGGCGTTTTGTTTTTCAGATCCATTGCAAATCAAAAAAGAAAGTTGTATTCAGAATTGGATCCCGGCTCAAGGTATTTTATAGCAAATCGTTTTTGAATGGGCTTGCAGCAGATATTGAAGAAATTCATTTTGCCGGTGATGCGGTAGGAACAGGAGATTTTGTTTCGATCCAACGATTAGGCGATCATATTTTTAAAGAGATAAGATATGATACTAAACTTTCAAACTATCAGGGAAATACAGGAATTCATTCCCAATATCCGGATCGTGTGGAACGATCAAACGGCGAATTGAAAAATATGACATGGTCGCCGTATGGCCCCGATGACGCAATATTTGTAGCGTCTAAAGGAGATGTTTTAATTGAAAGTGAAGGCGATGTTTTAATTGAAAACGGAGTGGACGCCTCGTTGAAAAATTATTTCTCCGGAATATCTGAAGCAATGCGCGTGAGATTGATAACGGTCATATAACAGATCCGCATAACATGCTCAGCGCTGATGCTGAAGATATGATGAATTTCTTATTGAATGAATTAGAAGATTCCTTAGGTTATCAGGTTGCAGTAGTTTGTCTGAATTCAATCGGCGATAACGACGCACGTGTCTGGGGAACTGATTTGTTCAACCTCTGGGGCATTGGAAGCAAAGAAACTGAAAATGGTTTACTCATGCTTTTGATTCATGATATACATGGGATTGATTTTATAACTGGTCGTGGTACAGAAGGAATTTTAACCGATGTAGATTGTTATAACATTCAGCAAGAAGAAATGGTTCCGCATTTCAAAAATGACGATTACGTAACAGGTATGATCAGAGGAACACAAGCTGTTTGTGATTTTTTCTATGGTTCCCCTCCAATTTATTCTTCCGCAACAACTGATGAATCGTACGACTCTGGTTATGACGACACGTATTATGAAGAAGAACCTTACAACTTTTTTGAATCCGATATTTGGGGAATTTACACGATGAGTGCTGGCCTTCTGACTGCCGCCTGGTTGGTCGTTTTTATGATTTGTTTTTTCATCAAAGATTTACACAAGCGTTATTTTACTTTGAAATTTTTCTCATTAGCCGTGTGGCCATTTGTATTTCCGATTCCTTTTGCCCTACTCTATTTTCTCAACAGAAGTATGATGGAGCGTTGGCGAAACACCACACGCTTTAGTCCAACAACCGGTGAAGAAATGCATAAACTGGATGACCATGCAGAAGATAAACATCTGGCAAAAGGTCAACTCACAGAAGAAAAAATTAAATCCATTGACTACGATGTTTGGGTAAGTTATGGCGGAAAAGAAGTACTTATACTTGGCTACAAAAAATGGTTTTCAAAATACAATAAATGTCCAAGTTGCAAATTCAAAACCTATTGGAAAGAATATGATCGAACTATAACAGCAGCTACTTATGATTCAACCGGAACCGGTGAGCGAAAATATAAATGTGAGAGTTGCGGTCATTCAAAAGTTGAGCGATACACCATTGCGCGCAAAACAAGATCCAGTTCTTCGTCTTCCGGTGGTTCATCCTACGGCGGTGGAGGAAGCAGTTTCAGCGGTGGCGGTGGTTCATCTTATGGTGGAGGAAGTTCACGTGGTGGAGGATCAGGAAACAGATGGTAAGTTCAATATCAAAAAGTAAACACGCATGAATCCAAAAGTTGATTTATATTTCGATAATCTCGAAAAATGGAAACCAGAGTTGGAAAAATTACGAATGATTATTCTGGATTGCATGTTGACGGAAGAACTAAAGTGGGGATCACCTTGTTACTCGTTTCAAAAAAAGAATGTCATTCTCCTCGGGGGATTTAAAGACAATTGTGTCTTCAGTTTCATTAAAGGGGTTTTGCTGAGTGACCCAAAAGGAATTCTAACCAAGCCCGGTGAAAACAGTCAGTCCGCAAGAGTGATTCGCTTTACAAATCTGAAAGAGATTATTAAACTCGAACCTGTTATCAAAGCATACATTTTCGAAACTATTGAAAACGAAAAAGCAGGAATAAAAGTTGAACTAAAAAAGACAACAGAATACGAGTTTCCTGAAGAATTAGAAATTAAATTTAAGGCAAGTGCGGCACTCAAAAAAGCCTTTCACGCCTTAACGCCGGGACGGCAACGTGGCTATCTCCTTTTCTTCACCGCAGCTAAACAATCAGAAACGCGAACAGCACGAATTGAAAAATACACTGACCGAATTCTGAAAGGAATTGGAATAAATGATTGTGTGTGCGGACTCTCCAAAAAAATGCCTTCGTGTGATGGATCGCATAAATCAATTCAATGAAATCAGCTTTCAGTTTATACGCCTATTAACTGCTTCATAGAAGGAAATACAAAAAAAATCCTTGTTAAATAAGTTGTTCCAGAAAGATTCTATTCACTTGGCATAGAAGTTGATTTCATATCCATAACAACTATTTTTTTATGCGACTCCTGATAAGTATTCTTCTGATTGGTTTTTCATTGACCGCTACCACACAAACACTTGACACCAACACTGTGCGAATAGTCAAACCGGCAAAACAGCTTGCTCAACCCATTCAAAAAGTTGAAAAACTGGAGTATCGTGCAGATCTCAAACTGGAAATTTTTGGTGAATATGTTGTAGATAGTTTTGCTGTGCTCAGCAGAAAAACTCCAAGTATTGAAGAGTTGAATGCATTGCTTGGAACAACGCTTAAGGTTCTGTCCAGCTCTATCACAGGAACGAATATTGATCCAATGACTTTTAGTATATACTCAGTAGAGCGTTTAGAGCGTGATGATTTTATTTACCGTGTTTTTGGACGTGAAATAAAAGCACCAGAACCAAATCTTCCGCAAGCATTCAACGTGCACAAAACAGATAATGAAAATTGTTATGGAATCGCAGAGATTGACACAAGACACATTGCCATTCCTTACAAAGGTGTTCTGCTCTTTTTGACGAAGAAGTAGTACGTTTTTTTTCAGACGGAGATCCAACGTTAACCCTTGAGAGAGATCTGTCTCTCAGCTGACAGATCGAGATTACAGGTTATTAGAATAATGACTTACTGGTAAGTGCCAACTGAATACAGCCGACTGATTTATTTTACCAATCGAATTCCTCTGTCCTCAATAGTAATCAAGCGTTCTTTATAAAGAGATCCAATTGCCTTTTTGAAAACTTTTTTGGAGATTCCAAACATGTGTTTGATTGACTCAGGTGATGTATTATCATTTGCTTCAATGAACCCGCCTCGTGTTTTTAGTTTTTCTAAAATCATTTGCGATGTTTCATCCACATGCACAAATCCTTGCTTTTGAAGTGAGACATCAATTTTTTCATCTTCGCGCAAGCGTTTAATAAAGCCTTTGGTTTTCATACCGACATGAACCGGCGTAAAAATTTCATTGGCGTATAAAAGTCCAGTATGTTCTTCGTTGATGATGACTTTGTAGCCGAGATCTGTTTTTTCCCAAATGATTAAATCAACTTCTTGTCCTTCTTCATAATCGTAGGGAACGTTATCTATGTAGCGATCTAGTTTGGTAGTTGCTGCAATTCGTTTCGATACTTTATCCAAATAAACTCTGACGAGATAAGAAGTATTGTTGAACATTTCATATTTCTGCTCACGAAACGGAACAAGTAAATCTTTCATCAAACCCCACTCTAAAAAGGCACCAACCTGCGTGAGTTGTTTTACTTTGAGATAGGCAAATTGATCAACTTGTGCAAGTGGAGTTTCAGTAGTTGCAATGAGACGGTCTTCAGAATCGTGATAAATAAATACATCCAGATACTCATCTACTTTTGCGTTCTTGGGAACATATCTGGTAGGAATTAAAATTTCACCAGACTCTCCACCATCGAGGTAAAGGCCGAAGTCAACTTCTTTGACAATTCTAAGGTTATTGGTTTTTCCGATTTCAAGCATGATAGCTATTTATTAAGGTAAAGATAGAATCTTTAGCGTTGGGTAAAATAAAAAAGAGCCTGCTTAATGACAGGCTCTTTTTCACCAACTATAAATTAAAGGTTAGAGTAATTGCGCTTTTGGATACAATTCCATCCATTTTTGCATTTGTTCTTTAGTCTTCAATGTAATAGTTGTTTTCGCATCAAGCTGAAGCTTGAATTTTGGCGTAGAATTTTTAATCTCATTGATTATTTTATCTACTTTGTCCATTGATTTTTTACGTGCCATGACAACTAATTTATTTACTAATTTTATTTAAAGATAACATCTTAATTGAATTAATGTTCTGATTTCAGGTACCTAATTTTCGTTTTTTAGATTAAGTTAAGTTTTTCAGGGACGAATGACTGAAATAACGGGTACAAAAAATACCAATCGGTATATTTTAGATCTGTTCAAAATATTAATTATTGATTTTCAGCACATTGACAATTAAATGACAAATACCGATTCGGACAATCTTTCGACAAAATTAATTGTTTAAACTTATAATTACTGGCTTAACCAACGCGATTATCGGTCGTGAAGATTAATCCAAAATTAAATCGAACGAATATCGGTGAAACTTATTTTCTCACCCAAATTTCCTTTTCCAAATGACCCGTTTGCGAAATTGTCATCACCACATAAGAACCACTTTTCAGAAATCCAAGTTGCAAGGTATTCACTTCATTCGTCAGAAGAGTTGTAAATACTTCTTGTCCCTGCATATTAAAAAGAATCAGTTTCGAAGGTTCAGATACACGTACAGTCAAATTGCCTTCTGCAGAAGGATTTGGATAAATTCCTTTTCCATCAGCAACTTCCATTTCATCTGTTGATGCAGCGTAAGGCATATTCAAATCCCAGATTCCACGACCCCAGGTAGAAAAACGAACAACATGTTCAGCGTCTACATATTCTACCGACATGTATTCCTGAACCGGAGCAGAAATTCCAAGCAAACTATACCACTCACCTTCCGCAACAACGTAAACATAAGGGCCCGCGTCCGAGGCAACAAATAAATAATCTTCCTGTGGATCCATGCACATTTCGTGCACTGCCGTTTCTGGCAATGAAGCTGGCCAGATTCCGGTAAAGGTTACTCCTCCATCTGTTGACATGTGAACGGCATCTGTTATATAACCTGCACCACTTACAAATACAAGATTTGCAGTCAATCGGGACGCATAAATATCTGAGCTAAAAATCCACGCACCTTCAGGTCCGGTGAAAGAACTGGTCATTGTCCAATCAAGTCCGGCATCTTCTGAGTGAAAGAATTTTCCGTTGTCAGTAGCTACATAATACTGATTTTGATTGAGTGGCGTAACGCCGATTGCAGAAATATTTCCGCCACCAGACGCAGCATTGAAATCAAAATCATATTGATACGTGCTTGCACTGAAACCATCATTGATAAGTTTGATCAGATACGATCCACTGCCTCCGGTCTCTTCCCCTCCACCCACAAAAATATAATCGTCAGCAGGATTTACCGGCGCTTCAGTAGGAACAATCCAATCGTAATTTGGCATATCCGATCCGTCAATATTATACCAATAAGCTGCAGAAGCGTCATCCATTGCATTTGAATAATATGAAAAATCAGCTCCCGGATATTGTGTCCAGATTCCTTGCCCATTATTTGAAAATTGCATTTGACCGTAATCTCCAGAAATCACTTGTTCAAAATTGGAGGTGGTTAATAGATTTCCTGCTGCCGTGCGCTGGAAACCCTGATCTTGTGAACCGCCAAAAATGTAAGATGAGTTGATAGGACTCGTAATAACGTCATAAAATTGTCCCACATTTAAGTGCAGCATACCAATATTTTCTGTTGTAGCTAAATTATCATACGAGATACTTACACCACCATGATTTGGAATAATCGTAATCTCATCTCCATTTGATTTTTTGAAAGGAGAGATACTCATGATGTCTGCGTGAATTTTTCCCGGAACGTCATCGTAATATTCCCACCACTCGTTTACTTTATTGAAGTTCAGACCACCATCGGTTGATCTCCACAATTCCATTTCCCCCATGTACAAAACATCTGCATTATCAATAGACACAGCTATTCCAGCTTCCCACGATGAAACCGGAGTTGACGCGACGAATGTATAACTTGAACCACCATTGGTAGATTTGTAAAGTTCAGTATTGTCCATTAGCACATACAAAGTAGTATCCGTTGAACTCATGGTGGATGTCAGATAACAGGCATCTGCGCCGCTAAGCGCAAGGGTTGTGGAAACAGGTGTGAGTGTTGTTCCTTCAAAAATATAAGATTCTGAATTTCCATTGACGATGTAGGCACGCGCCGAATTATGCGGTGCAGAAAGTGATGCAAAATTATTATCGCTTGTGTTGAAGTTGGTTAAAAGCGTCCATGATTCACCATTTGTTGTTGAATAAGCCAGTCGATTTTGCCAATCGCCTAAACCAAAACTGTAACCATTATAGAGATACACCAAGGTACCTGCTGCATCATTTAATCTCACCAGATCAATGGCAGAGCCGTAGTCCCAGGTAGCCGTAAAACCAGTAGCCTGCGTCCAGGTTGCACCTTCATCATCAGAATAAAAAATACCGTGTGATTTTGCGGCAACGATGCGCAAACCTCCCCCTGGTAAATAGAACACTTTTAAAACTTTCGAACCAAACTGAATATCATCATTGAGTGGTTCCCAGGCACCGTCATTCAAATCTCCCTTCCATATAATTCCACCATCTGAAATGGCGTAAAGCGATTCGGTCAACGGATCAAAATCACTGACCTGAACATTTCCTGCAAGGTTGTTGCTGCCGCGCTGAATCCATTCCGCCTCAAAGGCTCCGTTGGCAAAAATTTCGGGCGTCTTTTGCAATCGCATCTGAGCACGTTGCTCATAGATGGCATGAAAATTTGCTGCATTCACTTCACGCCAGTTTGGATAATTACCGTGTATGTGATCAAAATAATTACGTTTACGTTCACCAAAACCTTCTTCATCTTGCATGTGTTCATAGACTTGCGTTGGGATTGGAATACCTGATTTTTCATCCTTTAGTATTTCTTGTTCAACAGGTTGAGTCAGAAAATAATTTGTTGTGATTGTTCCTACAACCGCAACTCCCACTAAACCTAAGACATAACGCTTCATACAGACTAATTTTGATTGCAAAATACGAATTCCATTTTATGTGCGTTTGTCTTTTTCGTTAAACCCTTGCAATCCTGCCGAACCTTTGCGGTAAATCAACGTAAACGAATCATTGATTATTTTTGCAAGCCAATTAAAGATTTCATGAGCCAGGAACAAAACTTAAATTCAGGACAATTGATTGCGTTTTTATGGAAAAAACGTAAACCAATTATGATCATCACTGCATCTGCACTTTTTGTGTCGGTAGTTATTTCATTAATGATGACCCCTTATTATATGTCGCGCGCGGTTGTATTCCCAACCAAATCAAACTCGGTTGATTACAATACCAATAGCCGTAATTCAGTGGTTGAGTTTGGTGATGAAGCGGATGCTGAAAGGCTTTTGCAAGTTTTAATCTCACCTGAAATCCGGGATAGCCTTATTCATAAATACGATTTGTACTCACACTATGAAATCGATTCGAGTGATGCACACGCTCGTTTTGAATTCCAAAAAATCTACGAAGGCAACATCAAGTTTGAACGAACACGATACAACTCGATCAACATCGATGTCTATGATACGGACCCAATTATTGCAACTGATATCGCAAATGACATCGTCAGATTAGTAGATACTGTGATGAACCGAATGATTCGTCAGCGTTCAGTAGGCCCAATGCATGCGGTGCAACATGAAGTTTCTTTAATCAAAACTGAAATGGGTGATTACAGTGATCGTCTGAAAAACTTAAGTGACTCAGGTGTTGTTAGTAAAGATGAGCGTCAGAATATGAATGCTGTCTACTTAGAAGCAAAACGTTCAGGTGATAAAGATTTTGCTGAAGAGATGAAACGCAAAATTGATGCAACACAGAAATATGGAACAGATTATGACATCTATTCTAACCTGAGTGAATTCTTTGCCTTGCGCTATTCAAATATTTTAGATGTGAATGATCAGGCATCGCAATATGCCAGCACAAACATTCAACAAACCATTAGACACAGTCCGGCAGAAATTCCGGACAAAAAAGCAAAACCAAAACGAGCAATCATCGTTTTATTTGCAACCTTCAGTGCATTCCTTTTCTCTATTTTCCTTTTGTTGGGAATTGAGAAATTCAGAGAAATCAAGCAAAATAATTTATAAGATTTTTACCGCATGCAGGAGATTCTCAAAATGCGGTGGTTCTACCTTCTTGGATTTATTTTCCTGGGAGTCAACTCCTATTTAATTAGTAAAGATCAACTGCTGCTTACTGCTTTCCCTATTGGTTTACTCCTTGTTTACACGGCGATTTTTCACATGGATAAATTATTCATGTTCATTGTTTTTTGTACGCCCCTCTCAGTAAATATTGAAGAATATGTAGGTGGTTCAATTGGACTTTTTTTACCAACCGAACCCTTGCTATTTGGTATTCTGATTTTGGTTGTACTCATGCAATTTATTTCCAAATGGTTTGACCGTGAGTTTCTGAGACACCCTATCACCATTATCTTTGCACTACAATTCAGTTGGATTTTTCTGACCTCGATTACAAGTGAATTACCATTAGTCTCCTTCAAATTTTTGCTGACTAAATTGTGGTTTATTATTCCCATTTATTTTTACGGATACTTATTTTTCAAAACAGAAAAAAACATCAAGTGGTTTATCTGGTTGTTTATTGGATCACTTACGATTGTAGTTTTGTATACCTTGTCAAACCACGCCATGTATGGCTTTGATGAAGAGACTGGCCACTGGGTGATGTTTCCGTTTTTTAAGGATCATACATCTTATGGTGCAATATTAGCTTTGGTATTTCCAATTCTGATTGGTTTCTTAATCGGTAGAAAAAATGGTCCATTGGTTCAAATTACGCTCATCTCTTTGATTGTACTTTTTGGTTTTGCAATCATGATGTCCTATACACGTGCCGCCTGGTTGAGTTTGATTGCTGCCTTGGCCGTTTACTTTTTAATCCGGTTCAAAATCAGATTCAGATACCTACTCGCAATAGGAATGGTTGGATTGATCTATGCCGCTATCTCATGGACGCAAATCATGCACTCCCTTGAAAAAAATGATGCAGAACATGCCACAGAAAATATGGATGAACGCATTGAATCCATGGCCAACATTACCACCGACGCATCTAATCTGGAAAGATTAAACAGATGGTATTGCGCCGTTCGTTTGTTTGAAGAGCGACCAATCTTAGGCTGGGGTCCGGGAACCTATGCCATGGTTTACGCTCCTTTCCAATTAGAGTCTTTCAAAACAATCATCTCTACAAATTCTGGTAACCGTGGAAACGCACATTCAGAATATTTAGGACCGATGTCTGAGCAAGGTTTGCCTGGACTCATTCTGATGTTAGTTTTAGTGGGCTACATTTTTTACACCGCCATTAATCTCTACATACGCATGCCCGATGGAGATTTGCGATTGACGGTTTTACTACTCACGCTTGCTTTGGTCACGTACTTTGTTCACGGAATTCTGAACAATTATTTAGATACAGATAAAGCTACTGTTCCGGTTTGGGGCTTTACTGCGATTATCGTGATGCTGGATTTGAAGTTTAGCAAGATGGTGAAAAAAGGTGATCAGGTAAAAGGTAATCAGTAATCGGGTAATCGGTAATCAAGTAATCAGGTAAACGGTAATCAGTAGTCTGATAATCGGGTAATCGGTAATCAAGTAATCAGGTAAACGGTAATCAGTAATCGGTAAAAAGGTAAATTGGATATTTGATTGAGAATTCTTGCCTGACTAATTAATTACCATAAAAAAACCGACCACCTAACCACCGATTACCGATTACCAATCACCATAAAAATACGACCACCGATTACCAGATAACCGATTACCAAAAACCCCGCAACAATTCCGTATATTTGATCCACCGAAACCGTTATGTACATCAGCGCCCTTTCATTGGTCAATTTTAAAAACTATTCTGAAGCTCAATTGGAGTTTTCGGAAAGTATCAATGTATTTGTAGGCAATAACGGTGAGGGAAAAACCAATTTGCTGGATGCGATTTTTTATCTTTGCTTTTGCAAAAGTTTTTTAAATCCAATCGATAGTCAGAACATTCGCCACGACGAAAAGTTTTTTCTGCTACAAGGAACCTATCAAAAGGACGAAAAGGAAATTGAGATTTCATGCTCCGTTCAGCACGGTCAAAAGAAAAAAGTAAAACGCAATAAAAAAGAATACGAACGATTAGCCGATCACATTGGATCTTTTCCTGCGGTGGTGATTTCACCCTATGACACCAACTTAATATCTGAAGGAAGTGATACACGTCGCAAATTTATTGACAGCATCATCTCACAATTTGACCGATCGTATTTAGATAATTTACAGCGCTATAATAAAGTATTGGATCAACGCAATGCTTTGCTGAAACAGTTCTACGATCAACGCATCTTTGACCCTGAGAGTATTGATGTTTGGGATATTCAGTTGATTGAATTGGGTAAAGTGATTCACGAAAAAAGACAGCATTTTTTAGTGGATTTTATTCCCGTGTTTCAAAAATATTTTGATCTCATTGCCAATCACAAAGAAGAAATTGAAATTGAGTATCGCTCACAACTCAACGATGGAAATTTTGCAGAAGAGCTAAAAAAATCTGAACGCAGAGATATGAATACAGGCTTTACGTCGGTTGGTATTCATAAAGATGATTTGATCTTTCACATCAACAAACAACCCATCAAAAAATTTGGATCACAAGGTCAGCAAAAATCGTTTTTAGTTGCTTTAAAATTGGCACAGTTTGAGATTATTAAAAATCTGCTCGATATGAAACCAATTTTATTGTTGGACGATGTCTTTGATAAATTGGATCATCACCGCGTAACTCATCTGATGAAACTGGTTTCAGATCATGCTTTTGGACAAGTATTTGTAACCGATACAGACATTGACCGCATTCACAAAGTTTTCAGAGATACTGGTATGGCGCAACGCATTTTTATGGAGGGGGAAGTTGAGCAAGCACTAAAAAGGGATGGCGTGTGATGGGAGCTGGGGGGGCCGTTGCCAAACGCACCGACTCCAAAAAAATTGGGGGGGAGGTTCTTTTTCCCAAAAAAAAACATCGTGGCGCAGTGGTTTTTAAGTGTATGAAGGAGGATAAAGTTGCAGCGGGTTGGATTATTAAGATGTTTTTTTATACCCCCCCCCCCCCCCCCCGGGCCCCTAAGTGAGATTACCCAGATAAAGGGAAGTAGATTACGATTTACAGAAGTGTTTTGATAAAAATCGAAACATGGACTTAGTAACTCTCTTAGAGAATTTTGATACACAAGAAAAGTGTATTAATCATTTAGAAAAATCCGTTGGAATTCAAAACCACTTGCAATCGAAGAGACACTGTCAAACTGCGCCCTTTGGCGTTTTGATGCAAACAGTTTTTGAATCAACCAAATTCCTTGAAAAATGGATCAATTTTTATAATAGTGGGGAAAAATCATTGGAATTGTCCCGTCACTGATGTAAATAAAGATACAGCTTGGTTTTTACAAAGAAGAAGCAATGGAAGAAACTCACCTACTCCAAAGGAATTGTGGAAATTGATGAAACCTACTTTGGTGGAAGTATGACCAAGATGCATAAATCAAAAAAAAAAAAAAATTATTTTTCGGGGGGGGTGAACATAAAACACCCGTGCTAGGAATGCAGCAACGTGAAGGCAAAATTATACTGCGAGTCCTAAAGAAGGCCTGGGGCGAAAATCAAACCTATTTTATGTCAAGCAATCAAAGAAAGTACAGTAGTGACTGATGGTTTTGGAAGATACTCTTGAATAGGAAATGTCTACAAGGGCCACATATTATTAAATCATGCAAGAAGATATTTACTAAAGGCCGCTTTCAGGTTTGGGGAATTCTGAAAAGAGGATCATAGGATCTTATCACAAAATATCTATCAAATATTTTCAGGAATACTTGAATGAAATTGCTTTCAAATTCAACTACAAGAAGAATGAAGAAAGGTTTAATACCCTTGTAAATAATATGATTTCACGAGCCTTCCCGTTTTCTGGGTAATCTCACTCCAAAGGAGAGGGGAAGATTGGTTCTCTCAATTCGTCACTCATCATTCTACATTCGTTATTCGATATTGGATATTCATGATTCATTTCAAGAGTTCACGTAGAATTTCAACTCAAATCATTTTTTTGTATCTTGTCACAAATCCAAATCCAAGATTATGAAGACTATTTTCTATTTCGCTTCGGCGCTGGTGTTGATGAGTTCATGTGCAAGTTATACTGAAGATCAGGGCAAAGCAGCAGATGAGTTCTGTACATGTATGGACAAAGAAGGTGATTTTGATATTATGTGGCTTGAGTGCGACAGCGAAATCATGACGAAATACAATCCGGAAACATTTGCCGATGAAGGCTGGGCTTTAGCGTTGGAAGAAAAATGTCCCGCTGTTGCCGGCAAGATTGCTGACGGAGAATAATTCCAATTTACATCGTTAAGAAAAAGAGTCCCAATCCTAAAACGAGGGTGACTCCTACTAATCCTTTGGTTAATTCGTAAGCGTTCCAACGGAAGTTAGTGAAGTAAAAAAGGAACATATTTGGAATCATACAGAAGATTAAAATGTCTTGCTGATTGTCTCCACCCATTGCGTAAGCCACATATTCACTGAATGTGGTTGTTGGCAATCGTTTGATTGGGAATGAAATAAAAAAACCAATGATTGGCAGAATAATTCCTGCAATCACGCCGTAGATTACTTTGTCAAATTTTTTCATACTAGAAATTCCATTCATTAAGTTGTGAAATCAGGTGATGTGCTGTCATATCAAATTGAGTCGGAACGATTGATACATATTTATTTTCAAGCGCCCACATATCGGTATCAGCACCTTTATCGGTAGTTTCAAATTTACCCGTAAGCCAGTAATAAGTTCCACCAAAAGGATCTTGTCTTTTATCAAAAGAATCTTCCCAAAAAGCAGTTCCTTGTCTGCAGATTTTCATGCCGTTGATCTCACTCAATTTTCCTTTGGGAATATTTACGTTGAGGCAAGTTCCTTTTTGTAATTTGTTCGCTAGAACACCAGCAGCAATTTTTGTTGCAAAATGTTTTGAGGCTTCAAAATCCGCATCGGCATCGTGATCCAATAATGAAAAACCTATTGACGGAATCCCTTCAATGGCGCCTTCAACAGCAGCAGACATCGTTCCTGAATAAAGTACATTGGTAGCTGCATTCGAACCATGATTCACTCCTGAAACCAATAAATCTGGTTTGCGTTTTAAAATTTCATAGATCGATAATTTCACACAATCAACCGGGGTTCCAGAACACGTGTAAGCATCAATTCCTGCAAACTGATTTGATTTTGCCAAACGCAAGGGTGAATGAATTGTAATTGCGTGACCCGTTCCGCTTTGCGGTGAATCAGGAGCAACAACCAAAATATCTCCCAGAGATTTCATGGCTTCTACCAGATTGGCAATTCCTTTAGCAGAAATGCTATCGTCGTTGGTGATTAATATGAGTGGTTTTTTGGACATCTTAAATCTAAAATACAAAGGTGGCAAATATTCGTTGAATGGCAAGTTGCCTTTTGTTTTCTAGTAATGCGAGGGATTTTGAAAAGTAACGGACTTTTTGGTTGAAGGGTTTATGGTTTATTGGTTGAAGGGTTGATGGGTTTATTGGTTGATGGTTTGTTGTTGAGAGTTTGGAGTTTATTTAGCAGGTTGTTGAATACCATTGCTTATTTATGCATGATTGGAGTGGGTCTGTAATTATTAATTAAGATATGCTAAACTCTAAAACTTCCTCCCTCAACTTTTTTAACCCTTTAAACCAATCAACTACAAACCCTTTTCAACCTATCAACCACTCCAAAAAGCTACTGCCCAGGAACCATCTCACACAAACACGCTTTGCCCTCACCAACTACTTTTTCAACCAATTTTCCGGTATAGTCAAAACGATACAGTGAACCTGCTTTTTTGAATTCGATATAATACGCATCGGGAGCATAGTAAGATAAGCCGCAGAGACATTCGTACTCAAAGGGAACGATAATTTCATTTGTCAAAGAGATTAAACCATACTTGCCATTTTTCACTGCGTAATAACATTTGAAATCAGGGTTGGCTTTTAAGCGCGGGCCATATTCAATCGAGCTATAAACATTAGGAACAATCACTTTTAAATCGACATCTGCAACGCCCCATTTTCCATTCTGTTTGAAAAAATAAACATTACCCTCACGCTCCAGCGCCTGATATTTTTGTGAGATTGCTTCAAATTTTTCATTCACAAACCAGGTATAATTTTCATCTGCCACCAGATTTTTGGGTCCTAAAAACATCGGGCAAGTTTCATATTTCAATGGAACCACAATCACGTTTGATGTATTTACAAATCCTTTTTTCTTTCCGTTCTGCACAAAAATAAAATTATCATTCCATACATAATCGTTCATCCATTCATAGTTAAACGGAATAACAATCTTGCCGGTATAATTCACCACACCACATTTATCCAATTCATTTTCGAGTGGTAAAAATCCAGATGGGTTAAAACGAAAATTCAACATTTTATAGGTAACGCTTTCATACTTCATCGGAAGGAGCAATTTGAAATCGGCATTGATCAATCCAAACTTTATTTTGTTGTAAGACACCAGATACGTGCCTTTATAATCATCCATGATATAAAAAGACGTATCCAGATTCATAGTAGAATCATACCGTGAAATCGTAGAACCAATTTTATACTTCAATTGATCCAGCGTATCTTTTAAATTTTCAAAAACCAAATAGTGACCTGATTTACGTTGCTCAAAGGGAGCATCAAACGTGAACGCTTTCACTTCTTTTCCAGTTGCATCTATTCCACCCCATTTTCCATTTTTTTTGACAGCATAATAGCCACGCTGATTTTTGCGACCTTCATAAAAAAGAAACGAACTGTCTTTGGCAAAAACCATTTTACTCCAGCAGTTTTCATAAACATCTGTGCCGGTTCGTTTGGTCATAGCCGAATCTGAATACATTTCATATCCGCTGCTGGTCTTTTTAAAGAACTGCGCGTAACTGCAAATCGAACTAAATGCAACTAGAATAAAGAGGATCTGCTTCATGGTTTTGTAAAAGTTGATCGAAGATACAAATTGGGAGGCAATTATCATGCCTGATGCTACGCCAACGAAACCCCAATCAATTTCCCAATTCCAAAAGTCACAGCCGCAGCAGCCAATCCAAACAAAACTTGTCGGATTCCAGAAAACCAAACGTTACGATTTGTAAATAATGTAATCGCGGCGCCAATTATAAATAGTCCGGCGGCGCTGAGACAAACACTCCAGATAATTGCAGGAATTCCATCAATAAACATAAACGGCAAAACCGGAATAACAGCGCCAATTCCAAAAAGAATGAACGAATAAATAGCCGCTTCCATGGCTGATCCTTTCAGCTCTTCAGCATTAATTCCGAGTTCTTCCTTTACTAAAACTTCATGCGCGCGATTTTTATCCTTCATGATTTCGGCAGACATTTCGTATGCTTGTTCTTCCGGAATTCCTTTTGCGATGTAAATCAGCGCTAGTTCTTTTGCTTCACCTTCAGGATTTGTTTCCAACTCATCCATCTCAATTTGCATTTGATTTTCATAAAGCTCTTGCGAACTTTTTACTGATATCCATTCGCCCAAAGACATTGACAAAGCCCCCGCCAGCAATCCCGCCAGACCAGCTAGTAAAACACCTTCTTGGCCAGTTGTGGCTCCTGCAACTCCCATAATCAAACTGAAATTTGAAACCAGTCCGTCATTGCCTCCAAGCACCGCTGCGCGAATGGCGTTACCACCCACTGAGCGATGTCTCTTTTCAAATTTGGAAAGTTGGGTACCACTCACATTCTTTTCTTTTTCCAAAATGGATTGAAGAATTTTCACATGAGTAGTTTCTGTTCCGGTAATTTTCTGTTTGTTTGTTTTTTTGTGACTGATGAGGGCACCAGAGATACTTTTCTCTGTGTCCATAAGTGATCCCAGCACATAAGAATATCCAAAAACACGTCCAATCAAATTCAATGTTTTTGCCCGCCAGGACGGAATCATCAATTTATCCAGACTGAGATTCTCCTTTTTTGCAAAAGCTTCTGCGTGACTTTTTTCAATGTCACTCATCTGTCTGAAAACATTGGCGATTACCTCGTCCTCTTCATGATCAGCAAGTTTTTTATACAAATAACTGGCGTCAATCTCAGTCTGAATATTTTTATTTTTCATACAATACAATTCATCGCCAAAACAAATGCGGATTCGAAATAGAAAATTATGAATTAATTAAATTGATTCAGTCGTTTTTCCATGAAATTCGGCTTCGTTGTTTTCAGCTTCGACTTTTGTTGCACGCACAATGCCATCCTGATGATGCGGCGGCGCATAAATCGTGTACATTTTCAATTCAGTTGCTGAACTGGTATTGATGATATTGTGTTTTGCACCTGAAGGAACAATCACCACATCTCCATCTTTCAAATCATACTCATTTCCATCAATGATACATTTTCCGGTACCACTTTCAAATCTGAAAAATTGATCATTTTCTCTGTGGACTTCTTCACCAATTGCTTCGCCTGGTTTCAGGGTCATCAATACCAACTGCATGTGCTGACTAGTGTACAGTACTTTTCTGAAGTTTGCGTTTGCCAACGTGTCCTTTTCAATATTCGTTTTAAATCCTTTCATAACGCTACACTCTTTAGTTAGCTACAAAGTACGCATTAATAGAGGGGTAAATACATGATTTGAGTAAATGAATTGAATGATAGATCTCATGTAATTGAAAATCAAAAAAACATCACATTCAAAATCGTCCCACGAAATGTCATTCCGACGAACGCCAACCGATTATAATCGGGATGAGAGCCGAGGAATCGCGTTGATGTTTATGGAATCTAGTTACGAAGCAAGATCCAACGTTAACCTTCCGCGATTCCTCGTCGTTTGTGCAATTAAGCACAAACTCTGTCGGAATGACACCTCCACATTTTTATTTGATAGATGTTGAAATAAAAAAACCGGTCACTTCGGCTCCGCTCAGTGACCGGTTTTTTCAGTGCCGTTTTTTTTTAAGATTCTAAATCTCTTAATCCACTTTCCAATTGCTTCTATTCGGCGTATAAGGAACACCAAAAGAATCTAACTTCACTTCAAGCGCTTCAATGCGTGTTTTGAAATCATCTACATTTTTGCGCAAACCAACATACTCTTCTTTTGCCAAAGCATATTGATCTTTTTGTGTGGTAGTGACATTGCTTGTTGAATACCAGCATTGATAAATAATGGTTTCAATGCGATCGCCGATGCTTGGACCAGTTTCAATATCACGGCTTGCTTTGTGATAATCTCCCCACATCGTGATGTAAATTTTTTCAGACAAATCTTCCAAAGCAATTACCTCTTTCATCAAACTCATATCTGCTCCCGGATATTCCTGAATCGCAACTTTGATATAACGCAACACATTGCGCAACTCTTCAAATTCATTGGCTGTTCCGCGGAATGATCTGCGGAATTCAGATACTTCTTTTTTGAAAGCAAGTATTTCGTCAGACTGTCTGGCGAGTGATGAATTTTCCAACGCTTTTACTTCAAACGATGCCGGCTCTGAAATTTTTTCAAGAATTCCGTTGGTACTCATGTGAATTTCAACGGTGTATTTTCCAGGTAACGCAAGCGGACCTTCTTCCGGGTTGCTGTATCTGCCAGGACCTTGTTTATTCAATTCTACAGGCACCGTACTTGGATATCTCAAATTCCAGGTAATGCGATTAATTCCTTGCGACGCCGATTTTTTCAATCGGTTCACTTCATTTCCTGCAGCATCTCTGATTACAAAAAGTAAGAACGGATCTTCGTAATTATCTTCTGCTACAAATTGTTCGTAGGTTGGATAAGTGATGTCTTGTCCTGCATCTCTTTTTTTCTTTTCATCTGCCTGACGAATTGCTTTAGGTGATTGCGGAACATCTTTCACATAATACGTAAACGTTGCTCCAAATGGCGGATTCTCTGCCAAATAAAAACCTGCACCTTGAGATGATCTGCCAGTCAAGCCAAGCGGACTTGTTTCAATATACTCCAAGGCTGTGCGTATTGGAAAAATCATGGCTTTTTTATCTAAGTTTTCTGTGCTCAAATAACGCAGCGGTGTATAATCATCCAATACATAAAAACCTCTTCCAAACGATGCTAACACCAAATCATTTTCACGTGCCTGTATTGCCATATCTTTAATGGCAATCGTTGGCAAACCTGATTTCATTTGAATCCAGTTTGTTCCACCGTTCAAAGTAAAATAAACACCAAATTCAGTTCCTGCAAAAAGCAAATCAGGGTTCACATGATCTTGTGCAATACAATACACGGTTCCACGCGCTGGCAAATCTCCGGAAATAGAAACCCACGAATCACCTTTGCTTGTACTCTTCAAAATATACGGTTTAAAATCTCCGTTTTTATGATTGTTGAAAATCGCAAACACAGTGCTTTCATCATGCTTCGAAGTCACAATCTGATTGACATAGGTAAGATTTGGAATTCCAGGGAATGTTTCTTTTTTAGTCCACGTTGCTCCACCATCTTTTGTAATCTGAATCAAGCCGTCATCGGTTCCAACATACAGTAAATTTTCATTTTTCGGAGACTCATCCATTGCAGTGATATTTCCAAAAATTGAAGTGGATTTATTTTTCATCACCACATCCGGTGATTGAATTTCACCCATTACTTCCATTTGATCGCGGTTCAATTGTCTGGTTAAATCCGGTGAAATAACTTTCCAGGTATTTCCCTGGTCATCGCTTTTGAAAACTTTGTTAGCAGCAAAATAAAGTCGTTTGTTGTTGTGATTTGAAATAATCAAAGGCGCATCCCAGTTCCATCTGTAAGCTGCTTCCCCTTTGCCTGGCATCGGTTGTATTCCTACTGATTCGCCACTCTGTTTATCATAACGCACCAAATAACCATACTGAGCTTGTGCGTAAACAATGTTTGGATTTGTTGGATCAATTTGTGATTCAAAACCATCACCGCCATTTGTAATAAACCAATCTGAATTTAAAATTCCAGCATTGTTGATTGTGCGTGAAGGTCCACCCATCGAGTTGTTGTCTTGTGTTCCACCATACACATTGTAAAATGGATAATCGTTGTCAACTGATACTTTGTAGAATTGTGTAATTGGCAAATTAGGTTTAAACTCCCAATGCGCAGCATGATCCCATGTTTCGTACAAACCGCCATCACAACCAACTAGCCAGTGGCGCGTGTCTGTTGGGTCAATCCATATACAATGGTTGTCTACGTGTTTATCATTTTCACCTGTGGCCTGAAAAGTTCTTCCACCATCTTCTGTATGATGTAACCACGTGTCCATGCTAAATACTTTATTTACATCAACCGGGTCACAAATAATTTCCTGATAATAATTTCCACTTGTTTCGTATGATGATCTTTTTTCAAAACTAGCTCCTTTATTTGTAGATCTGTAGAAACCTTGTTGTCCATTTTCTGCTTCGCAAATTGCGTACACATAATTTGGATCAGCCGGTGAAACTGCTAAACCAACACGCCCCATGTTAGATGATGGCAAACCACTTTTTAATTGAAACCAGGTTGCGCCGCCGTCAGTAGATTTATACACACCGCTTTCAGCACCACCACCAATATACGTGTACACATGACGTCTGCGTTGATGAACTGATTCATACAATACATCCGGATTTTTTGGATCCATAATCAAATCTGCCGTTCCGCTGTTTTCTGAAATGAAGTGAATTTGTTTCCACGTTTTTCCACCGTCTGTAGTTTTATAGGTTCCGCGCTCACCACCTGCTGACCATAGCGGCCCATAAGCAGCAACATAAACCACATCTGAATTGCGTGGATCCACAATTATTTTTGAAATATGTTCTGAATTTTTTAAGCCCATGTTGGTCCAGCTTGCCCCGCCGTCATCTGATCTATAAACACCATCACCGTAAGCAACTGAACGTTGGTTATTATTTTCACCCGTGCCTAACCAAATAGTATTGGTGTTGTTTGGATCAATGGTAATGCAACCCGTAGAATACGATCCGTAATTATCAAAAATAGGTGTGTAGGTATTTCCGTGATTGGTAGTTTTCCAAACACCGCCAGATGCAACGGCTAAATAATATTCACTTGGGTTATTTGGGTTCACGGCAATATCTGCAATCCGTCCACTTGCCATGGCTGGTCCAATATTCCGGAAAGATAATCCAGAAACCAAACCAGAATTTATGGGTGATTCAACAGCAGTTTTGGTGTCTGCTTTTTTCTGAGCCAAAACCGAGCTTGCGGTCATCAAGGTCAATCCGGCAACAACTAAAAATAATTTCATAGGGGTTTTATTTGAACACTAAAATAACAAGAAACTCAGGCAATAGTTCCCTTTTAGGATAAATGTTATGATTTTGGTGTTGGTGGGTAAAAGTCTAATCTGGTTGTGCGCCTGAATTCAATGATGTGAAAGTAATCAACGTTTTTTTTCCCATCTAAATCTTGGGGAAGCCTTTTAGACTCTTTTTATTGCCTACTCTAGCTGCACTTTCTTTTTCCGGTTCGCTTTATGCTTTTGTTTTGGGCATACGCCAAACAAAAGCAAAGCTCACACGTCAAAATTAATTGCAGGCTGCCGTTGCTATCAGGGGCGGGTATTTTTTCAAATACAACTTAAATTTACTATGAACTCCCACAAATCTCTTCGTAAGTATTCTTAGAAAAATTATTTCATGTTGACTTCAATTCCATATCTATTGATCGGTTCGCAAGATTCTTTGCAATCAGAAACAATTTTAAATTCTAACCCTTACTTGTCGATTAGCATTGATTAAATAAATTTCCAAATATCCTCTATTAGCAAATTGTCAAATGTTTTTATATGGTCTTTTAGAATACTTTCGGTTCTCATATTTGGTCGAATATCGCAATAATATACACCGTCAAGAGGATTAAGTTTTACAGTATAACCTTTGAAGTGCCCAGGTAAAAAAGTGGAGTTTACGCCATACTCTCCTTTCTCGCGTTTTTTCCTCTGTACATCATTCAAAAAAATCGCTATATGAGGTGTTGCTTTATCAGTCAATTTATTGTAAAGAAATTTATCGATGAAAATTTTGTCAATGCGATCTTTACTTGATGTTTTTATCGATCCAATAACTTTAACATCATCGTCATCTCCAATAATAAGGTCATGCTGATAACTCATTTTAAATTGAGGCTCATTGTTGGCTACAATAACTGGAACTCTAATAGTTCCCGCCTTGCAGTCAATACCAATTTCTCGAATTAACAGCCGAATAAAATGTTCAAACAAATCACCGTTCAATTTCCTCGCAGTATTTGATTTTCCAGCTGGCAATCCATCCAAAGCCGAGCCAATAGATTGTTGTATTGTATAAGTTGATCTATTAATTATTTGTCGCACTGAATTGTCATTTCTGTTGATCGTCCTTATGCTTTTTAAAATCTTTACAAATTCGTTTGATGTTTCTGCGAACGTATTTGCATCATACATCAAATTTGAGTTTATGGGCCTTGTAATTTGAAAATTAGCCTCTTTCTTGTATTGATAAAAACGATAATGATTTTCGTTTTGTGAAACGATTATAGCCTGAAGATTCTCCCCGATGTAAGTTAAGTATTCACTACAGAAAGTAACATAACCTTTAGGTCTTTGAAGTTGCTTTTATCTTTTGCTCTATTTACAAGTTGTTTTAATTTCATCGGATTGAGTTTCTTCTTTTTTGATTTTCAAAATCGTATTTAATCCATTTTTCAATACTCCAATCCTCGACTAGTTCAATTCGATTTGCAGCCCAATCCAAATATTCAGGAGAAAGATCGCATGACATCCACTTACGTCCAAGCTGTTGAGCGCATACTGCAGTTGTTCCAGAACCACAAAATGGATCAAGGATCGTGTCACCGGTGTTTGAAGATGCCAGAATTAATTTCCTCAAAAGCTCTTCTGGTTTTTGTGTTGGGTGAGGTGTCTTCTCATGCATTCCATTACATGTTGTTGGCACTTCAATTATGTCTTGTGGTATTTCAATTACGTCCTTTGGTTTTGCTCCAAGAGGGTTTGGTTCCCAAATATGATTGCCCTTTTTTCCATTACCATATTGGCTTGAATTAGCCTGAGGATGATTTGGGTACTTAAGAGTGTGTTCTCCGTAGGGAATACGAATTTCATCAATATTAAAAGTAAATTTTTTTGTTTTACGAAAATGCAAAATGCTTTCATGGCTTCGGCCCCAATCCTTCCCAAGATTTGCCTTGTTTTTATAATTCCATATAATCCAACGACACGACTTAAAATATTTTGTTGCTGGATGTTTCAAATCCGCAAGAATCTCTGAAAATCCACAAATGAAAAGTGTACCTGTTGGTTTTAAAACTCTTGAGGCTTGTTCAACCCACTTCATGGAAAACTTGATATATTCTTCTTGACTTTAAAAAGTGTCCCAATCTGCTTTTTTTATATTATAAGGCGGATCAGCAAAAATCATATCGACACTTTCATCGGGAAGTGATTTAAGCCACTCAATACTATCTCCTTGCCACAACTGTCCTTGCGGATGCTGATAAAAAGTGATTGGTTTAATATTATTATCAAAGTTCGCGATTTGGCGTTCACCTTTTACTTGAACCTGCCCGAAAAAAGTCGGTAGCTCTTTGTTCCTTGTCATCGTTTTACCCATTGCGTAAGTTTTTTAAGTAAGACACTTTTTTTTCTGCAACTTTCAAGATATTCAAGTCAGCTTCTTCTTCTAAAATTTTGTATGCAATTTGATCACTTAGAAATTCATTTTGCAACTCTTTTTCGCTAACCTCAAAAAAGACCGCAACTTGCTTTATAAGCTGCTTAGTAGGCTGCCTCTCGTTTCGTTCAATTTTTGCAAGCAGAGAAGGATCAACACCAATGTTTGATGAAACGTCTCTCAATGTTCGTCCCGAAATCTCTCTGATGTACCTGAGGTGCTCTCCGAAAGTACTAAATTTTTTCACAGTTGGCATTTGGTCATAATTTGTCCAAAATTAGTAATAGATTTTTTCAGGACAAATAAAGTCCACAAAAAAGTTATTCACATTGTTTTTATAATGAAAATTCTGCTTGACTTTTAGGAGGTTCTCCAACCTAAGTTGAGCTACCAGTTGTTATATAACATTTTTTATGATTACTGCCAATGTGAAGAGGATAACATAGCTCCCAAGCTAACCAAAAAACTCACTCCAAAAACCGCTCAAACCCTTCCCCATTAAATTTGTATGCTCCATGCTCAGGCGTGCCCAGCCAAAAATCACCTTGTTTGTCTTTATACATGGAAACTAAATTGACAATCATTGAATCATCTTTTACCAAATAGTTGGTGATGTTTTCACCATCATACTTATAGACACCTTTGTCCCAGGTGGTCAACCAAATCTTTCCGTCGTTGTCTTCTAAGATATATGAATAATAAATGTAATCATCGCCTCCAAAAATTTCTGAGTTTCCAATTCCGTCCATTTTTTGATACTGGAGTCGATCACTTTTTTCTGTTTTTTCTAAATCAAAAACATATCGATGCAGTGTATTGCAGATCCAAAAATCACCATCCGCATCTTCAAAAATCGAACGAATTCCAAAAGTTCCGCCAGTAGGTGCAAGCGTCAAATCTTCTTCATACATCCACTTAACAGATTGCCCGTCAAAACGACAAAGTCCAAATACCGAGGTACCAAACCACATCACACCGCTGCGGTCTTTGTAGATGCAGTAAATTTCATACGGACTGAAAAAAGGATTAATTCCGCGTTCGTAAAATTCATCGTGCAGGTAATGTTTTGGAAATTCTAAATTGTATAAATTTTTTCCATCGTATCGGTACGGGCCGTGTTCATTGCGTTTGCCCAACATGGCAAACCACATATCACCAGGCTCAGATTTCCAGTCGGTACTTTTGATTGGTTGCAAGGTGGTGATTTCTTTTCCGTCAAATTTATTGATGCCAGCCATTGTAGAAAAATACATATTGCCAACTTCATCTTCCTGAATTTGTCGAATGCTATCACTGCACAATCCGTCTTTCGTTGTTAAGTTCAGAATGGTAGATCCGTCATGTCGAAACACACCTTCCCCATTACTTCCAAACCAATAATTATTTTTTGAATCCTGAAAAATATACCACAAACTGTCACCGAGTTGAGGCACAATTTCACCAATTTGAATTTCTGTTTTAGTTGTATCGATTTCGGCTTGATCAGGGCTTTGGACACTGCAGGAGGTTAGCAGAGTGACTAGCGGAATTAGCAGAATTTGAGGTGAGATTGATTTTAATAAATTCATTTTATTCTGAGATGATTGATGTGATTCAGTTCAACTACTTTTTTTGCGCGCTTGTACTAAAATTAATTAAATCTTTCTACTCTTCACCACCACACTAACCCTGTAAACCGCCACAACACAAATCAAACTCAACACACCTACCACAACCCCAACCACATTGTAATTTTCAAGCGGACTGAATTCTGTTTTCTGAACCACAATCATACCGCCAATAGCAGCCGCAACACCACCTGCAATTTGTTGCAGCGATGAATTGATACTCATAAACGCACCGCGATCCTGCATCTGAGGCAAAGCAGAGACAAGTGCCATCGACGGAACCATTCTGCTAAAAATTGCCATCATCATTAGCACGTTAAAAATCATCACCAACCAAAGCGGAATCATCGATAGATTGGTATAAACCAATACGACCAAAATCATCAAGATTGATGCGCCTGCCAGCAAACGAAATTTGTCAAACCGGTCACTCATCTTTCCAACAATTGGCATTATAATCAGCGTTGCAATTCCGGCTACCATAAATAAAAGCGGTAACTCAAACTCAGACACACCTAAGTTGTTAATCGCAAATGCACTTCCCCAGGGCATCATCATAAAGCCACCCAATGATAATAAGGCCGTAGCCAAATAACCAATCCGGTAATCACGTTTCAGTAAAGTTTTGTAAAGATGTTTGAATGCGTTGTTTTCACTTTTCACTTCCAAATGTTTGGTGATTGGTTTCATTTTGATGAGAATGACAATCCAAACAATCGAAGCAAGTCCAACAATCATATAAAACGGCGCCTCCCAATTCCACAAATTAGCGAGATACAAACTGATTGGAATTCCCAAAACCTGACTGGCACCAAAGCCCATCTGTAACAAGCCCATCACACGGCCGCGTTGTTCCAAAGCAAAAAGGTCCGCCACAATTGCCATCGATACAGAACCAATCACACCACCAAATATTCCAGTAATAATTCTTGCCGCAACCAACTGCTGATAAGTTGATGCTAATCCGCAAGCCAATGTTCCAAGGATAAAACCGATGTAGAAAAACATCAATAATTTTTTGCGGTCAAACCGATCTGCAAAACCTGCGGTTAGCAATCCTGAAATACCAGCACTGAATGCATAAGCAGAAACTACAATTCCAAATTGATCCGGTTTTAACTTCATGGATTTCATCAGCAAATCTCCCAATGGAGACATCACCATAAAATCAAGTACAACAGTAAACTGTGTGAGTGCAAGAAGCGCAACTAAAAGTTTTTGATAGGATGTAAAGGGGATAACCTCGGGTTTTGCTGCGCGACTCATGCTACAAAGATCATGCTTTTTTATGAATCCAAAAGCATTGTCATTCCTGGATTTTTAAAAATCTTCCAAAATATTTTAACTAGAAATGACCAACCAGTCACTTTTTTGACTTACATTTGTGACCACATAGTCACATTTAAGAAAATTGCGCTCATGCCAAAAGAGACCTTTATCAAATTATCGGAAGAAAAGAAAACGAGATTTCTGAATGCCGCACTGACCGAATTTGCTGCAAACAATTTTGACGTGGCAAGTATTACGCAGATCGTAAAAAATTTAGGTATCGCCAAAGGCAGCGTTTATCAGTATTTTGAAGATAAGCTTGACCTCTGGCTGTATCTGAAAACGCATTGTGAAATGGTGAAGTTTTCATACATCCAAAATTTAAACAGAGATGACTTCAGTGATTTTTGGGGATACTACCGGCAAATGTTTAAAGAGGGAATTAGGTTTGATTTGAATGAACCACTCTGCAGTCAATTTCTTTACCGGGTTGGCTTCAAAGAAAACAGTGCAGTGGTTCAACCGCATCTAAGTTCCTGGAAAAAAATTGCCTTTGAATTCTTCACCAAACTTGTAGAGCAAGAAAAAAAGAAAGGCAATTTCTCCAAAAAAACCTCTACCCCATCTGCTGTTCACTTTCTCATCAGCATGAGTCTCAGCGTAGGTGATTTGATGCAAAACATGCACGGTGTTGACTTTGATAAAAACTTAAAAAAAGGCAAATCACTTTTTGCAAAAAATGAAAAAGAACTCATGAAATCAGTAGACGAATTAATTGACTTATTACAAAAAGCACTAAAGCCATGATAGACGTAAAAGACCTTGAATACATCTATGCCGGAACCGCAAAGACCGCATTGAACAGAATCAATTTTAACATTGACTGCGGTGAAGTTTTTGGATTTCTAGGTCCTAGTGGTTCAGGTAAAAGTACAACACAAAAAATCTTGTTCCGATTACTTTCTGGCTATAATGGATCAGCAAAGATTGACGGTGTAGAAGTAAATCAATGGGGCAAAAAATTGTACGAGAAAATTGGTGTGGGATTTGAATTGCCGAACCACTATTTAAAATTAACTGCTTTGGAAAATCTCAATTTTTTCAAAGCTTTTTATTCCAGATCCAAATCACCAATGGATTTGCTGGCAATGGTTGGGTTAGAAAAAGATGCCAATAAAAAAGTAGGCGATTATTCCAAAGGAATGAAAATGCGGCTCAATTTTGTTCGCGCCATTATGCACGATCCTGAAATTTTATTTTTGGATGAACCCACTTCCGGACTTGATCCGGTGAATTCTCGCATTGTAAAAGACTTGATTCTGGAGCAAAAAAAACAAGGTAAAACCATTTTCATCACCACCCATGAAATGCATGACGCAGATGAACTTTGTGACCGGGTTGCCTTTATTGCAGATGGCAGCATCATGGCGCTGGACAAACCACAGAACCTGAAACTGAAGGGCAGCAAACGCATGGTGGAAGTGCGTTTGAAAAATGATCACAACCTCTATGAATTTTCATTGGACGAACTCGGAAAAAATAGAGTTTTTTCTGCTTTGATTGAGCGCTCCGAAATTGAAACCATCCATTCCAAAGAAGCAACGCTTGACGATATTTTTATTCAGATTACCGGTAAAACACTTAGCTAAGATGAACCAACTTGCGCACTTTCTAAAACATGATTTTATGTTGCTGAACCGCAACCGAATCATACAAATCTCTGCACTTGTTACTCTTATTTACATTGCGGTATTTAAAGGGCTGAGCACATTTGGTAACATGGATCAATTGCTGGTGTTGGTTATTTTTAACGATCCCGCATTACTTGGTTTTTTATTCATTGGGGTGATGATGCTTTTTGAAAAAAATGAAAATACGCTTCAGGTTTTAGCCATCGCTCCTTTTGATGAAAAAAATTACATCTTGTCAAAATCAATCAGTCTCACAGTCATATCACTGGTTTGCTGTCTTGCCATGGCAATTGCAGCACATGGATTAAACTTTAACTGGATTCATTTTACACTTGCTTCAATTTTAACTTCCATGCTATTTTCATTTTTAGGGTTTATTGTAGTTGCCCGTGAAAATGCATTCAACAAATACATACTTAAAGCCATTGGCTGGCTTCTTTTGCTGAGCGTTCCATTTCTCGGTTATTTCGGTTTGACAAAATTTTACTGGTACATTTTAGTTCCAACGCAACCGGCCATTGATCTGTTTCAAGCTTCTTTTGACGAAACATTTTCTGTCAGCCGCATCGTGTATGCTTACGCTGCGCTGCTAATCTGGATTGTCCTCACCTATTTTTGAGCTGTACACTCAATCACAAAAAACATTCAAAAATGAAACGTATTGTTCAACTCACTGTTGCTGATCTGAAAAAAATATTCAGAGACAAAACACTTTTACTCTTTCTGCTTACACCAATCTTGTTGATTCTATTTGTCCGTTACTTTGTACCCTTCATAACCACGCGCTATCCGGAAGCAGCAGAATATCATGTGATGATTATGATGTTTGCCAGCGCACAGACTGCCATTATGTTTGGATTTATCTCATCCTTTATTATTCTGGATGAAAAAGATGAAAACGTATTGCAAGTGATTCGAATCTTACCGATTACGCCGTCTTACTTTATTTTCTTCAGACTCATTTTTGCGGCGCTTTTTTCCTTCGCGGGTGCATTCAGCATGATCGCGTTTTCAGGAATTGCTTTTCCCGGATGGTCGTTTGCTTTTTTACTTTCTCTTCAATATGCGCTGACTGCACCTTTGATTACCCTTGTTGTTTCCACCTATGCCAATAATAAAATTGAAGGCATGGCTTTTTTCAAGGGAGTAGATTTGATTTTACTGGTTCCCGTGTTATCCTTTTTTATTGATAGCTGGGCTCGCTACCTTTTTGGAATAGTACCTGTTTTTTGGACCTTCCATTCCTACGATCAGGCCATTTCGGGAAATGATTTCTGGCTTTTCTTTTTGATTGGATCTGTCGTCTACATAATGGTCATTGCTTTGTTGGTGAGTCAGTTTCGAAAAAAGGTTTTTGATCGTTGAGAAATCTAAAAAGAGTAATGTGATTTCGGCAATCTGATTAATTTTGAAAGATGTCATATACTATCCGCCTTATAGAAGATTCTGATAATCCTGCACTGGCAGAGGTCATTAAAAAATCACTGGAAGATCAGGGCAATAATAAACCCGGAACAATCTATCATGATCCGCAATTGTATAACATGAGCAGTGGCTACAAAACTCCGGATTCAATTTATTATGTTGCCATTGAGGATGGAGAACTACTTGGTGGTTGTGGCATTGCACGCATTCCAAACCAAACAGAAAACTATTGTGAATTGCAACGCATGTTTCTGAAAAAAGAAGCGCGCGGAAAAGGAATTGGCGCAGCGCTGATGCAAAAATGTCTGGCTTTTGCAAAAGAAGCTAAATACGATTTGGTGTACATCGAAACTTTTGCCAATATGCTTGAAGCGATCAAACTTTATGAGCGCTCAGGCTTTGAATACATTGATCATGCCATTGGAAGCACGGGGCATTTTTCGTGTGATAAATTTCTGGTGAAACGTCTCTGAGCAAACTTCTTTGCGTCTTTGCGTGGAAAAAAAACACCGCCAAATTTAAGCCAAAATCCAACGCTTTTATAGAACGCTGATGACACTGATCTTTTATGATTTTCGCTGATTTGATTCTTATCAAAATCGAATCCTATTTTATCATAATAATCTGCGTGTTCTGTGTTCCATCAAACTAAAAATTTTTCAACTCAGCATACACGCGATGAACCGGTAATCCCATGACATTAAAATAAGATCCGGTTAATTTTTTAATCGCTACAAAACCAATCCAGTCTTGTGCGCCATACGAACCTGCTTTGTCAAAGGGTTTGTAATTTTCAATGTAGAAATCTATTTCTTCGTCTGTCAATGCACTAAATTCTACAAGCGTCAAATCACTAAAAACAATTTTCTTTTCTAATGATTGAATACAAACGCCCGTTACAACAATGTGTTCTGAATCTGCCAACCGGCGAAGCATTTCATGAGCTTCTTCTTTCGATTTTGGTTTTTCTAAAATCTTGCCCTGATGAATGACAATGGTATCTGAAGTGATAATAATTTCTCCTGATTTTAATTCGTGGAGAAATTCGTTTGCTTTTTTCTCTGATAAAAAAACCGGGACATCCTCTGCTCTTAAATCTGCAGAATATATTTCTTCAATGTCTTTGGTACGGACTTCAAAGTTGAGTCCAAGTCCTTTCAAGAGCTCTTGCCGGCGAGGTGATTTGGAGGCAAGAATAATTTTTTTATTTTGGAGATTTTCGAGCATAGGGTTTAAAGCTATTGCACAAAGGTGCACAAAGAAAAAGAAGTTTCACAAAGAAAAAAGCCATAAAAATTAGCTCACAGATGCCACTGATGTTCACAGATATTTACAAAAACAATGGAATCAACAAGCCAAAAAACATGGCCAATTTCAGAAGATTTGAAGACATTAAAAACCTGGATCTATTCATATAGTTAGGCAACACGACAAACGATGCCACTATTGCCAGCAAGGTCAAAGCCAATAAATAGATTGCGATATTGACAACACCTGTCACATTATCAACACTAAAAAAAATCAGGCTCTTATACAGAAAATAAGACAACGGCGCAACAGCAATGATATAAAGAAGGATCAAAACAATTTTTGTTTTTCCAATACCAAAAACAATCGGCATGGATTTACTGTTCAATAATAAATCACCTTTGATATCGGCCATATCTTTAACGATCTCTCGAATCAGATTTAACCAAAATGCATACAGCGCAAAAGACAGAACGATTGCGCCGCGATAATCGAAGATTGAAATATAATTGTTGTAAAGCAATATATAGAGCGGCACAATTCCTGTGAGGAATGCTACAATGACATTTCCAAGAATCAAGGTACGTTTGAAATACATGGAATAAAACCAAAGCAAGTTGATGGTAACAAAAGGTATAATGGCCATAAACCAGTTGTCATACTTCCAGCCCAGATACATGGCAATTAAAAGCCCCACAGAATTAAAAACCCAATTAAAAACAATAGCCCATCTGCGTTTGATGTACTTGTCAATAATCAAGAGTTCTGGTTTATTGACGCGATCTGCCTTTACGTCAAAATAATCATTGATAATATTACCTGCAGCAGCAATCAGTAGAGTGGAAAAAACAAGGGTTAAAAACTCTGGTTTAAGAGCTTCACGAAACCCGTTTTGCGCAACATAGATCTGAAACACCGCCATCGTCAGCGCAATCACCGCTAAGTTGAGCGGCCGGATTAATCTGAAGAAGTGCCAGAGTGCGTTCATTGTTTTATTTGCTATATCGCTGTAATTTTATAAACGGTTCTTCTATTTTTTTGATGTGCCGCTTTTTTCTCTTTGTCTGTCGTCATCTTTTCAATTTCTTCATCCGTGACAACCGGTTGTGTTTCACCGTATCCTTTGTAGGTCATGCGTTCTTTTGGAATACCTTTTGAAATCAGATATTCGTAAACGGCTTTTGCACGGTTATGACTTAATTCCAAATTATGTTTGTCATCGCCTTGCGTATCGGTGTGTCCCTGAAGTTCAATTTTCATGGTTGGATTATCGTTCAGGTATTGTGCAAGTTTATCCAACTCAACATAAGAAACTGCTCTTAAATTGTACGAGTCTAAATCAAAGAAAACATTTTCAAGAGTCACTTCACCACCTACAACATCCATAACCAAAGGCACATCCTGATGATAGGGTTCTGTCGAATTTTCAGGAACTGTGAGATTAAAATTTACCGAGTACGGTAGGTAACCCTCTTTCTCAACAAACAAACCATAATCCTTATTAATTGGCAATGTTACCAGAAATCCTCCAGTTTTAGAGTCAGAGTAAGAATACACCATTTCTTTTCCAGTTTCCAGATCAACCAATCTGAATTGAGCTCCTAGTTTTACATTTGTTTTGGAATCAAAAACAGTTCCCGTCATATAGATAGTTTTGGTTGGACGGATTGAAACAGGCATTTCAAATTCATATAAATCCAACTCACCCAATCCCCCTTCACGGTCAGAAGCAAAAACAGCAAGACTTCCATCTGCGTAAACAACCAATGAATTTTCATTGTTGTGCGTGTTGATCGGATATCCGAGGTTGACTGGATCACTCCAGCTTCCATCAGGTTGTAAAGTCGTCATGTATAAATCATAACCACCCATTCCTACATGACCATTAGAGGAAAAATAAAGTGTTTTTCCATCGGGGTGAATGAAACAAGATTGTTCTGACTGTGATGTATTAATATTGTCTGGTAATTTTTTTGCTTCGCTCCACGATCCGTCTTCATTCATTTTAGAAACATAAATATCCCCGTTACGAATGTTCATTTTTCCGGTTCCTCTTACTGGTCCGCGCACAAAATAGAGTGTTTTGCCATCTGCAGAAAGTGACGGTTGTGTTTCCCAATTTTGAGTATTTACACCACCCGGTAAATTGATTGGATCATACCAGGTATTGCCCGCTTTTTGTGTAATGAAAAGATCACAACTGCCATAACCTCTTCTACCATCACCATAAGTTCCGCGCTCAGAAATACATCCTACAAATATTAAGGTACGGCCGTCTGGTGCAAAAGTTGGAGCTCCTTCGTTGTAAGCTGTATTAATATTTTTTGGCATAGGATCACCAGTTCCCCAATAACCTTGTTGTGTTGTACTAACAAAAAAATCTTCCTGCTGGAAACCTCTTGAATCTGTTACACGACGTGTAAATAATAATTGCTGCTGATCAACTGTAAGTGTTGGAAAGTATTCTGAATCTGCAGTATTTACCCCTGCACCCACATTGACCGGATTAAATTTTGTCGGATTTTTTATGGCGTGAATTGCAAACTCACAATTTAAAATGATCATGTCAATTTGTGGAAGATATTCAGGATTTGCACCCGGAATTGATTTATACTTTTTAGCATGATCCAATGCATCCTGATATAAACCCTGGGACATTTCCAAAATCGCAAGATCAAAATAAACAAAACCTGTCGTTGAAATATTTGGATCAATTTCAATGATCTTCCGGTAAGCTTCAATAGCATCCAAATTTCGTCCGATAGACATACAATATTCTGCTTTCAGAAAATAAGCATCTGTGAATAGCGGATCTTTTTCAATCGCCTTATCTACCCAATAAATAGCGGTTTTATAATCAGGTCCACTGCCGTCAGGCGAAAGCTCACGCGTGGCAGCCATTCCCATTTCAACATATTTAATGGCTTTCTTGCTTTTTGTATTCCATTGGCCTGGCTGGGCTATCGAGCAAGCTGCTGTCAGAAAAATAAATGCGGTCAAAACTAAATTCTTCATAGGGTTAAGGTATGTTCAAATATTTATGTGTTTGAAGTGAGATAGTCCACTCGGTATTCTTTTTAACGTAATCCAGCATGATTGGTAACACCTCATCGCGTTTATCCCATTCAGGCTGGAGATAACGTTTAGACGAAGAATTAATTTTTTGTTTTAACTCCTCAGCCCATACCAGATCATGCTTGTTAAATATAATCATTTTCAATTCATGTGCTTTTTTGTAATTCTCTTCCAAAGGCATTTTAAATTTTTTGGGAGATAAACAAACCCAATCAAAATGGCCCTTTAATGAATATGCACCTGAAGTTTCTATTGCAATTTCTGTTCCAGCTGACCGAAGTGATTCAGTTAGCAATGTCAAATCATACATGGCCGGCTCGCCTCCGGTTATAACAACAAGTCCGGTGCCTGATTTCAAAACACGTTGAACAAGTTCAGAAACTAAAACTTTCGAATGTTTATTTGCGTCCCAGCTCTCTTTCACATCGCACCAATGACAGCCAACATCACAACCTGCAAGCCGAATAAAATATGCAGGGCGACCAGCATAAAATCCCTCACCCTGAAGTGAGTAAAACTCTTCCATCAAAGGAAGTTCCTGATCGTTAAAATCGCTCATTCAATTAGTGGGTTGTCGTCATTGTTTCAGGTACGCAAATTATAAAATCTGCCAGGCCTTTATTTTCTTCTGCCAATGCACTTACATCTTCTTGCGTAACTGTTGATATAGTCATCATCTGTTCTATAGGTGCTGTTTTTTTCAAATAATGCAAGATACCTTCATAATTGTTGGAATGATAAGCGCCTTGATAATGAATGATTACACCATTTGGTGTCATGTTTTTTGCAATGAAGTAAGCCATTGTTGCATCTTTAATCGCTTGTGTGGTAGCCATATTTAATCCACCGTGGTCTGAATTCAAAAGTTCTTTGTAGCAATTCACAGTTGAATCAAATTGAAATGTATTCAAAGGAACAATGTATGATTTGGCAAGATCAGAAAGACTGTTTAAAGATTCGACACCTTTTTTGAAACACATACTTGCATAACGTCGCGGTATGTTAGTAGCTATAAAAGGAAGTTTGTTGACTTTGGCAAATTCAAACAAAGGTTTATAATCAGTATTGTAGTTTGGCCAAAGTCTGACTTCTTCCTGAAAACTTTTTTCTGAAATATATCCGGCAAGATATTCGTCCATGATGTATTGGTTATCTGCTTCAAACATTTCAGCACCTAAAATCAAATTTGATTTTTTATCTGCATAAATTGATTTCGTCAATTCAAATTGCAACCAATGTGAAATAGGATTGTTATGATACTCACCAAAGAAAATATATTTTTTTTCCAAAGCGGCTTTTACCATTTTATCATAATCTGCTTCACCACCTTTTGCGTTGTAAATTACATAAGCAGGATTTTCTTTTGACAAAGCAATAAATGAGCTACACAACAAAAGCATGCCGGCGATAATTTTTTTCATAGATACTAGAATTTGGTTTTGAAATTGATCGATCATTCAAATTTACGCTTTTTCTAAGAACTTTAGTGGTGCTATTGGCAGTCAGCAGTCGTTAACAGACATTCGGTAGTACTCAGTTGGCAGAATAAGTGAGATGATCATAGTTAGTGATTTGACAATCTAAACCGTCCAGGGTTTAAGCACCGTTGATTTATCATCCAGATATTTCAAACCAAGAACAGGTTGCTGATTCTTGAAACACAGACTGCCACCGCCTTACTCCTAATTGCTTACTATAAAATCCCAAGCAAGTGAAAGAGCCGATCGTTTGAAAAGATCAGAAAAACGGAAAGCGGAAATACCATATAAATTGAAACCAACCGCCAGATAGAAAACCGCAAGACGGGCCGTTTGAAGATTGTCAAAACCAAAGGTGCCAATAAAAAAATATGGACAAATGGAAAAACACCGTACATCGAATTATAGGACATGATTGTTACAAGTTCATATTCGTCAAAACTATCAAACCGCACCATAATATCTGAATGCTTGCGAATCGTCAGGTCCGGTGGATCAAGAATCAGTGAAACAGATTTCAAATCATGAAACAGCGGACTTCTGTTTCCTCGCACCTGACCATAGTAATCAGAACTCCAGTAATCATGATTACGCACGCGAAAGTGTTCATCTTTTGCAGAGATTACCTGATTGTGATAAGCAATGGAAAGATCCTTGGTTTCAATTGTTTCGGAAGTGCCATCTGCAAAATAATCGATGGTTAAAAAAAGAGACATGAACATTGCATACACGGCGCCAATTCTAAACCAGCGCCACTTCCAACCTGTTGTAATATTTTGAAAATAAAGCGCATCTTGCCTGGCCTCTTCTTCTTGCTGATGCTTGTACCGTGCTTTGGCAAAGACAACTTTTTCTGCAAAAATTTCTTCGTCAGATCGCAATTTTGATTTTGGCTCACTTGTTAATTTACGCTGACCTGTAAGGATTTCATATGCCTCGGTAATCTCAATAAATTTATGATGTGCATCAGCTGACGTATTTTTATCCGGATGATAATTAAACGCCATTTTTCGATACGCCTTTTTGATTGCATCCACATTGTCTGTGGGCTGCATTCCAAGAAGTTTAAAATATCGGAGGCGTTCGTCCAGCATGCACTCAATTTATTCAAGAACAGATTTACAATGCAAAAACTTGAAAAAGTAAAATCTGAGTGCAGCAATTTACGAAAATGTCGAAGAATCACTGATCGCAGTACTCATTTAACAGTTGATTCAAAAAACGCCGTTAATCCTTATTCCTTTACAAAACATAATGGCTGCAAACCTTTGTCGAGTGTCAATAAATAAATTCCGTTTTGAAGATTGGAAACATCTATTGAATAATCTGTGCCTGCCTCACCAGCTTGAATTAGTCTTCCATCCGATGAATAAATTTGATAGAATTCAGTTTCAATATTCAGAAAGATTTTGTTGTTGGCTGGATTTGGGTAAAGAGAAACATGTTCCGTCTCAAGTTCTGTTTCCCCTAAAAGATTCACGTAATTACATGAATCCACAATGCCGGTTTCGTAATGACCGATATTGGAATCATCATAACAACGGAGGCCATAAGGTTGGTGATAATCGAGCAAAATGCCATCGAGGACAAAAGTACTGATCAAATTTTTTATATCTCCTACATATTCGATGATCTCGCTTTGACCCGTCATTGGATCATCATCATACATCCACCCATACTCAAAACCAACAGGTTCGTAATGAACGTAAAGACGTTTTAGAGGAATTGAATTGATAGTTATGAAGTCAGTTGAATCCACAACTGTTTTAATGGAGTCAATATCAACCAAAGAAGCATCACCATAAAAACGATAATACCAAAATTCACCTGCCACGGCATCAAAATCGTACAAGAGTTGAAATTCAGAAAAATGAGCATTGTAGAAAAAAACAGAATCATTTAAGTAGTAGGTATACTCCTGCATTGGCCGTCCAGAAATGCTATATGATTTTGACTTCTGAATTTTCGAGCAAGTGATTCCATTTATTAAAGTATCATCAACTACTTCAAAAACACTGTAGGAAGTACCCGGTGTACCAAACGAACCGGTCGGAAATCCATAATCATAATACCACGTTGCCCCAATAGGCGCCCATGTTTGAGCCTTGCTCATCAAGCCAGCAATCAAAAATAAAATCGTTAGAGATTTTTTCATGCACCAAACAATTTTTAGTCAACTACAAAATTATTAACGGTAGATTATCAAACCCGCAGGGAGAAAGATACAGAATTTTCAAGCACAAAAAAAACGTCCTGGCCAAGCCGGGACGTTTCAAACAATTAGTTGAGAGATGAATTGTCTTATTTATTTTACAGAATCAACAACAGCTTTAAAAGCTTGTGGGTGATTTAAAGCTAAATCAGCCAATACTTTTCTGTTCAATTTGATACCTTTTTTATTCACTTTTCCGATGAAAACTGAATAGCTCATTCCGTGGTTACGAGCTCCAGCGTTGATACGCTGAATCCACATTCCTCTGAATGAACGTTTCTTTTGTTTACGTCCTGAATAGGCGTGAACCAATCCTTTTTCGATTGCGTTCTTAGCTACAGTCCATACATTTTTCTTTCTTCCCCAGTAACCTTTGGCGAGTTTCATGAAGCGTTTTCTTCTTGATCTCGAGGCTACGCTGTTTACTGATCTAGGCATAATTTTAAGTTGTTTTGGTAGTTAGTGTCCGTTTTAAAATGTTTGGATCTTAGTGACTAAATACCGGGTTCATTTACTTTAACCGATCCTGTTCAGGTCACTTGTATTAACAAGCTTCCCAGGATTTTTTTACATAAGCAATTGCGCTTTCACACTTTTCATATCTGATTTGTGAACCAGACCTGGTTTTGTGAGGCGTGCTTTTCTTTTCGTTGACTTTTTGGTCAAAATGTGGCTTTTGAAAGCGTGCTTTCTTTTGATTTTGCCACTTCCAGTTACTGTGAATCTCTTCTTAGCACTGGATTTTGTTTTCATTTTAGGCATCTTCTTCTTTATTTTATCTCAACTAATTATTATTTACTTTTTCTTTGGTGCGATCATCATGATCATCTTCTTTCCATCCAATTTTGGAAGTTGTTCAACGCTTCCAAACTCTTCAAGTTCCTGAGCAAATCGAAGCAACAAAATTTCTCCGCGGTCTTTAAAAACAATCGCTCTTCCTTTAAAGAATACGTATGCTTTTACTTTTGAACCTTCTTTCAAAAAACCTTTTGCGTGATTCAGTTTAAAGTTAAAATCGTGATCCTCAGTATTTGGACCGAAACGGATTTCTTTAACAACAACCTGCGCTTGTTTTGCTTTTATCTCTTTTTGTTTCTTCTTTTGTTCGTAAAGAAACTTTTTGTAATCAACTATCTTACATACGGGAGGTTCCGCATTCGGCGATATTTCAACGAGATCAAGTTCTGACTCCTGCGCTTTGCGCAAGGCATCCTTAATAGACATAACTGCTGCCCCTCCGTCCCACACTACGCGGACTTCCTGGGCATTAATACGCTCGTTTATACGGTGTGCATCTTCTTTCTGTCTGCTGAAGAATCTTCTGCCGTCTGGTCGTTTTTGTGTTTCGAATGCTATGGTTCGTTCCCCCTTTCTTAAGTTGTTACTCTAATTCTTTTTCAATTTCCTTGGTCAGAAAATCTGCAAAAGCCTGCATGGTCATTGTTCCTAGGTCTCCTTCTGCTTGCTTTCTCACACCTACTTCACCCGACTCTGCCTCTTTCTCTCCGACAATCAACATGAAAGGTATTTTTTTCACCTCATTGTCGCGGATTTTCTTTCCAATTTTTTCGTTCCTTTCGTCAACGAAGCCGCGAATATCGTAATTATTTAGGAAATCCAACACTTTTTGAGCGTAATCATTATACTTTTCAGATATTGGTAAAACCGCAATCTGATCTGAAGTCAGCCACAGTGGGAACTTCCCAGCACAATGTTCAATCAATACGGCAATAAAGCGTTCCATGGATCCAAACGGTGCACGGTGGATCATTACCGGCCTATGTCTTTCATTATCAGCGCCTACATACTCCAATTCAAAACGTTCCGGTAAATTGTAGTCAACCTGAATAGTTCCCAATTGCCATTCACGATTTAAAGCATCACGCACCATAAAGTCCAGCTTTGGTCCATAGAAGGCAGCTTCTCCATATTCAACTACTGTTTTCAAACCTTTCTCAGCAGCAGCCTCTATAATTGCACGTTCAGCTTTTTCCCAATTCTCATCCGAGCCAATATATTTTTCAGGATTGTTTGGATCTCTCAATGAAATTTGTGCCTGGAAATTTTCAAATTTTAAAGTCTTGAAAATGTAAAGCACGATATCAATTACCTTTTTAAACTCATCTTTTACTTGTTCAGGCATGCAGAATAAATGCGCATCATCTTGCGTAAATCCACGCACACGTGTAAGGCCATGCAACTCACCGCTTTGTTCGTAACGATAAACTGTTCCAAACTCTGCAAAGCGCACAGGAAGATCTTTGTAGCTGCGTGGTTTACTTTTGTAAATTTCACAGTGATGAGGACAGTTCATTGGTTTTAACAAAAACTCTTCCCCTTCATGAGGCGTTGTAATTGCTCTAAATGAATCAGCTCCGTATTTCGCAAAATGGCCTGACGTGATATACAATTCTTTTGATCCAATGTGTGGCGTAATGACTTGCTCATAACCCGCTTTACGTTGAACTTTTTTCAGGAAGTTTTCAAGTCGTTCACGAAGTAAAGCTCCTTTTGGAAGCCACAGTGGAAGACCCATACCCACTTTTTGAGAGAAGGTGAAAAGCTCCAGTTCTTTTCCTAATTTTCTATGATCACGCTTCTTTGCTTCTTCAAGCATTGTCAAATAATCAGTAAGATCTTTTTGCTTTTGGAAAGTGATTCCGTAAATGCGTGTAAGCTGTTTATTTTTTTCATCACCGCGCCAATACGCTCCAGCAATAGACATCAGCTTTACCGCCTTAATAAATCCAGTATTTGGAATGTGCGGACCACGACACAGATCTGTAAAATTACCTTGTGTATAGAAAGTGATCGTGCCATCTGCTAAGCCATCAATCAATTCTAATTTATACGGATCTGCTTTTTCTGTAAAGTATTTTATCGCATCTGCTTTGGAAACTTCTTTGCGGATATAAGCATTTTTCTGACCAGCCAATTCGATCATTTTCTTTTCGATATCTGGAAGATTTGCATCAGAAATTGTGTGCGATCCTAAATCAATATCATAATAAAAACCATTTTCAATCGGAGGACCAATAGCAAGTTTTACACCCGGATACAGTGCTTCAATCGCCTCAGCCATCAAATGCGCAGACGAATGCCACATGGCCATTTTACCACCTTCATCATTCCAGGTCAACAATTTCAGCATTGTTTTTTCAGGCAAAGGTCGATTGGCGTCAATAATTTCACCGTTTACCTCAGCAGCCAAGACATTCCTGGCAAGGCCTTCACTGATGCTTAAAGCTACATCCATTGCAGATGCGCCTTGATTGTATTCTCTGACTGATCCGTCAGGCAGTGTTACTTGAATCATCATCATTTCTTAAAAAAGTTGTGCAACATTAAATAAAAAAGCTCCTCTTGCACAGAGCAGGAGGAGCTTGATTGGAAATAATTATTTCTTAAATTTTATATCCCATAACCAGAACCATCGCTGCGCGTTCTTTCATGGTAGGCGTTTTATTTTCAGCGCCCGGTACTCCTGGAATCGCGTAGCTAACAAATACACGTTTCAAACGACCACCGTTTGGTTTTTTAGTATCGTACGCTTTTTGCAAATCTGTAGTTTCAACCACTACGTTTTTACCCATTACGCCTGAAAACTCTTTTAGCATGATACGGTCAGTGATTGTAACATCTTCGTCGTAAATCTGAACAGTGATATCATTTGGCAATGATTTTCCATTGAAAGAGAAACGATAATCAGTATTGTTGAATAAATAAACCTCAACCTCTTTTGTTTGTTTATAGGTTTTGAAATTGAAGTAAGTTACTTTAGAACCGTCGTAGCGATAAGGCTTCAAAGCATCTTTTGCTTCTACCTTCTGAGTTTCGATATTTTCTTTAAACTCGGTTAGATTTGCCGCAGTTTGTGCAAACAAAACCACGAAACAGAAACTAGCTATTAATATGAATGTCTTTTTCATTGGTAAATTGGTTTAACCGTTAATAATTTTACCTCTTAGCGTTTTAATCAAACCACTTAAGGCTTTGAAATCAGCATCGGTCAGATTAAGTTCAGTTGCATTTTCGTCCGCAACATAAGCCTTCACAGATTCAAAGTTGTCAAAGGTTGATTGAATATTCTCAAGGTCAGTGATTAACCATCCAAGATCTATGCCACTATTTTTTGGATCTTTTAATCCTTTAATGATGTTGCTTAGAATAGCCATTTGCTCGGTGATCTGAGCTCCCAGACCTTCTTTTCCTTTATTTTTCTCAAAGTCATAAACACCTAAGTACATACCTTCTGTCCATGCACCTGCAAAGTGAATTGCCGATTTATTTTGCATGTCATTTTCTTCCATGTATGTTTCAGTGCGCTCATGAATATCAATCATCAAAATCTCGATAGAATCCTTGTCTTCAATGTTTTTATCAAAACGATCCATCAAATCCTGATTTTCAAAAACAGCTTCCATTCCAATTTGTTCAGCAAGCGTAGTAATAACACCAAGGTATTTGCGGCCTTCGTTTGACTGTTCGTTCAATACGCAATAAGCCATATCTGCAGAATAAACACCAAAGTTTAACATCTGTTTCAACTCTTCAGTATACTTAGAAACGTTGGTAGTTGGGTTGGTGATGTTAGAATGATAAACAAGTCCTGATTTTTTGAAGATACTTGCTACCTGCAGTGGAGAAGGCAAATGATAATCTACATCCGGAGATTCAAACATGTCTTCTGTCAATTCATCTTCAGTGGCGGTTGTGTCAACAACATTTAGGCCATCCTCTGGTTCTGAATTTCCGCAAGAAACGAGGGCCAATCCCACGATTACTGACGTTATAGCGTTTTTTAGGTTTACTCTTGTCATTATAGATTCGTTTTAGGGTAGCTAAAGTAGAAAATGATTTTTTAATAGCGCTTATTTTATTGCAATTTTTTAAGACCCGAAAGGATATTCCATTATTTTTACCCCGCAAAAGAAATCTGTTAATCAATCAATTTAACCCAAAAAAGTATGCGCCATCTTTTACTTTCAATCTCATTATTAGCGTTGACACTCAACGCAAACAGTCAACTTTGGTTTGATGTCGGCCTTAAAGGCGGCGGCGGTTCCGGCTTCTTAAAAAACAGCCATATCAGTCAGGACAACAGACTTGGAATCAGCCCGGGTTATAATTACTTCTTTGGTGCTAAAGTTGGATTCAATTATGGCTATTATGTTTCCATTGCTACCGATTTCACTTACGGGACTAATTCATTTTCGTTTCTGCAATCGGGTATTTACGACTCTTCAAGAACCTACAAATACAACATTAAATACTCATCATTTAACATTGCTCCGCTTTTCAGATTTACAAAAGAGGCATCTTATATTGAGATCGGACCTGAATTTTCATTCACAAAAAAACCAACCTATACAGACGAGGCTACTCTAAATGTTCCAGTAGATGCTACTCCATATATCAATCCTAAATTAACAAGTCTTGTATTTGGTTTTGGAGGTTATATGATGGGTAACGATGTTGTAGCTCTGCAGATGGGACTTCGTGTTCATTATACACTATCAAATTTGACATCACCGGATTACGACGCTTCACGCTATCCATTGACTAACTATCCTGATCTTTCGAGCGGTGTAAAAACAAATCCTTTCATCGTTCAACTGCACATGGAGATCAATTTCTCTTTGGGTCAGTTAGCTCGCTCCACTTCTAAGTGCGGACGACGTGTTGCATTTCTATCATTTTAATAACTAGTACTTTTTTTCATTGAATAGTATAAAGTATTCGGTTTCACTGAAGATACTTTTACCGTTGGTAGTTGGGATACTCTTGTCTCACTATTTCTCAGTTGAAATCAACTTTAGCTGGCTTGTCTTTTTGTTTGGGTTATTGATTGGAGCGATGATACTTCGCGCTAAAAACAGTTTTCTGTCGAATGCTGTTTTTGGATCATTGCTTTTTCTCTTTTTTACCGGCACTGGAATATTCAGCAAGAGTCAATCGGACAGCTCAAAAGACAAGCAGTATTTTTCCAATTACATTCAAAAAGATTCGATCACTTATCTTCAACTTACCTTAAAAGACTATCCGACACTCTCTGAAAAATGGTTGAAGTGTGACGCCACTGTTAACGCACTCAACAATCATGAAACATCCGGTAAGATTCAAGTCTTCATAGAGCGAGATTCAAATTCAGAAAACTTGAGTTACGGCGATCAGATTTTTGCAAGTGGATTCGTCTCAGCAATCAATGCACCAATGAATCCAAACGAATTTGATTATCGGTCCTATATGAAGCTGCACGACATCCATCATCAGGTTTTTATTCGCCGCAATCAATGGAAAATCTCAGGCAATGATGCCAATCCAATTCTTGAATCAATTTATGGAATCAGAAATTATTGTTCCAACGTTTTTGAAAATTCAGGAATGGATCCTGAAAATGTGGCTGTAGCAAAGGCTCTTGTTTTAGGAGATAAAGCATTGATCAGTGATGAACTTATGCTGAGTTATGCGTCGACCGGTGCGCTTCACGTTTTAGCAGTTTCAGGACTTCATGTAGGAATTGTCATGCTGATTCTTGGCTTCATGCTTAAGCCACTAAAGCGAATCAAAAAAGCTAAATTTCTATTTCTGATTTTTGCATTAAGTGGTATTTGGTTCTATGCAGTTCTTACAGGATTATCACCCTCTGTTTTAAGAGCGGCTGTAATGTTTTCATTTGTCTTGATTGGAAGTGAAATGCAACGAGACACATCCATTTATCAGTCTCTCATGATCTCAGCCATAATTCTGCTCTTAATGGATCCCAATGTGCTTTTTCAACTTGGATTTTTACTGAGTTATTTTGCAGTAATCGGCATTGTTTTTTTTCATCCAAAAATCTATGCATTGTTCTTTTTCAAGAATAAATTGATGGATAAAATATGGCAAGTAACATGCGTTTCGATTGCAGCCCAACTCGCAACATTTCCATTAGGAATTTATTGCTTTCAGCAGTTTCCCAATTACTTTCTGATCGCAAATCTGATTGTAATTCCCATCTCATTTTTTGTTCTGATCATTGGAATTGGATCCTTAATTGTGAACACGGTTCCGCTGCTCAGTTATGTATTCTTTTATATTTTAGATTGGTTAATTTATTTGCTGAATAATGGCGTGCGCATTGTAGAGAGTTTGCCGTTTGCGGTTTTTGATTCGATTGTAATCAGCTGGTATGATGCTGTTTTTCTATATCTATTTTTAATTTTAATCAGTTTTAGCATTCTGCGTAAATCAAAATTTGCGTTTCAGTTAGCCTTACTATTTCTAACCTCTTTTTTTGTTTCTGATACGATAGATCATTTTAAAAAGTCAAACACCAAGCAAGTTGTCTTCTATAAAATGAAAAATGAAATTGTGCTAGACATTTTCGAAGGAAAAGAATTTACAACGGTTTCGACTTTTACAACTCAGGAATCAAATCAAGATTTAAAATTTCACGTTGAACCCAATCGATTGCAACTTGCGGGTAAAAAAAGTGCTTCAACGTATTTTGTCATTGATCCGGATCAGTCTGCGTTTGAATTTGAAAATAAAAGTCTGGTCTTTGCTGATCAGCTTTTATTGGACTCTGCACGTTTTCCGATAACAGATGCAGTCTACCTTCACGATTGCAAATTTATTTCAGATGAGTTGGTACAACATTGGATTGATCGAAAAACGTTCTTAATTCTTGGTCGCAATTGCTCATACGGACTAAAAAAGCGACTGATTAAAATTGTGCCATCTACATGGGTTCATGACATTTCTACTGCAGGAGCCTTGATCTTCCGCTTCTAGGCTTGAATTGCCGAATGACTTTTTTTTGTAATTTCAGCAACTATACGATTTGCTGAACGTCTCACAACCGTAGGTTACCTAATGAAAAAAACAGTACTCGCTTTTTTTATTTTTCTATTTGTTCTTTCGATTTCATTCGACAGCTATGCTGCATGTCCACAAGTTAATGCTGCTTTTACAACTTCACAAACCAATATTTGCGGGCCTGGTCCACAAGTAATTTCATTTGTAAATACGAGTACTGGCGTGAACAATGTCACTGCCGATTATGAGTGGTTTTTAAATGGTGTTTCATTTGACAATACAAGTGGAATGGCTGCACCAAACACATCCAATATCTCGGCTGTTGGAACCTACACCTACATGCTCGTTGTAACAGATTCAAGCGTGCCGTGCACAGACACTGCCACAGTCATAGTACGAATCTACCCGACCCCGAATGCAAACTTCACCTTTAATCCAAACAATGCGTGTGGTGGATTACCTGTAACTTTTACAAACTCATCTACCGGAACAATTGGCGCTACTACTTATTCCTGGAACTTTGGAGATGGCGGCACAGCGACAACCACTAATGCCACACATACATATGCCGCTGGTGGAAGCTACAATGTGACGCTTACCCAAACGAATGGACCCGGTTGCACCAATAGTGAGACGCAGACAGTCACCAGTCTTCCGATTCCTGCCGTTGCTATTTCTGGTGCTGACATTGACGGAGATCTAATAAATTGCCTTTTACCGGCAGATCCATCAACCTCACAAATTGTTACATTCTCAAATACAACAACAGGAGCAGTCAGTTATACCTGGGATTTTGGTGACGGCTCCGGAACCTTTACAACGGCATCGAATGCTGACTTTCCACATACCTACACGTCATACGGAACCTTTACAGTAACAATGACAGCAACACATGCAAATGGTTGCACTGCAACCGCAACGCTCACCGTAGTTTTTGAAAAGTACGTTTCTGCAGCCATGACGCTTGACATAACCGAATACAGCGGCTGCGCGCCACATGATTTAAGTACGTTAACTAATCTTTCCGTAAACGCAAATTCATATACCTGGAATTTTGGTGATGGAACAATTATTACCACTGCGAGCCCTATTCCTCCATCACACTTTTATACAGCTTCTGGCAGTTATACAATTAGTTTGACAGCAGTAAACAGTTGCAACACGGCTAACTCAACAATCAGTCCGATTGTAATTGTCGCAGGACCGACCGCAAACTTTAATAATAGTTTAGCTGGCCTTGGAGGCTTGGGTTGTGCGCCACAAAATGTCACTTTTACAAATGCATCCGCCGGCACATCTCCAGCAAATAATTATCAATGGAATATGGGGAATGGTAATACATACATCACCACCATAAATCCACCAATACAAACATATGATACAACTGGTGTATATACCATCACACTTGTTGCTGGCAATGCTTGTGGTTTTGATACCATTACAACGAACATTACGATTGATACAATTCCTGTTGTGGATATTGTTTCGACGCCTTTAGACGGTTGCTCACCTTTAGTTGTTTCTACCGTAAATAATTCGTACGAACCACCAATCAACTATACATGGACAGTCGATGGTGTTTTTGCAGGCAATGGCGCAACACTGCCCAATCAGACTTTTATCAATTCAGGATCCTATTCAGCAACCAATCATGTCATTCAACTTTTTGGAAGTAATCACTGCGGATCTGATATTGATCTCGAATTTATAACTGTGCATCCAGAAACAATCGCAGATTTTTTTGCAACCACAGATACGATTTGTGCAGGCGAATCTATTTTATTTATTGATCAATCTACCGGAGAAAATTTAACTTATGCCTGGGATTTTGGAGTGAGTACTGAAACTACGGCAGGACCACACAACATTCAGTTTAACGTTGCGGGAACCTATGTGATTGAACTTGCTGTGGATGGTTACTGTGGTCCAGATGTGATCACGATGAATGTGGTTGTGCTTCCAATTCCAGTTGCAGATTTTGTTGCGAATCCAGTCAGTATTTGTGTGGGTGAAACAGTGTCGCTAACCAACAATTCCACACTTGGCGGAAGCTATGCTTGGACATTTCAAAATGGAACGCCGGCAACTTCAAATGTATATTCTCCTGCGCCAATTTTATTTAATACATCAGGATCTCAAACAATTTTACTCACCGTTAATTTGCTTGGATGTATTGCAACCGATACAGAAATTATTACCGTGAACGCATTGCCTGATCCAACTTTTACATTGACACCGAATAATGGCTGCACACCACTAAATGTTTCTGCAAATTATACCGGAACAGCAGTGGGTGGTGATCAATACGATTGGGACTTAGGGAATGGATCTAATTCAATTCTTCAAAATCCACCAACACAAATCTATACCGCAGCAGGTGCGGACGCTACCTATACGGTTGAACTTATTATAACAAGCGCTGCAGGTTGTTCTGACAGCAGTGAATTAACTGTACTTGTACATCCTCTTCCTATTGCTGATTATACTACATTGCCTGATACCGCTTGCGCAGGAACACCTATTGGATTTTTAAACAACTCAGTTGGTGCATCTACTTATGTGTGGGATTTTGGTGACGGAACAAATTCTGCAGTAGTCAGTCCATCTCACACATATACAGTGACAGGCGATATTACGACTGAATTAATTGCATATACTGCATTTGGTTGTACCGATACAATTCAACACGATATTTACATCGATTCTATTCCAACAGCGAATTTTATTTTCGATGTTGTTTGTGAAATAGACACGACTTCTTTCACAGATTTATCTATTGGTGGTGTAACGGATTGGTCGTGGAATTTTGGAGATGCTTCACCTCTGAACACATCACAAAGCCCTACCCATTTTTATGGTAATGACGGTACTTATTCTGTGAGTCTTACCGTTACAAATCCTGCAAATTGTACCAATACATTAACTCAACTAGTGAATGTCAGTACAGTCCCTGTTGCTAATTTTTCAACCGGCAGCACTTGTCTTGGATCGCTTTCATCCTTTACAGATTTATCTGCTGGAATTACCTCATCCTGGCAATGGAATTTTGATGATGGATCACCCACCAGTATTTTACAAAATCCAACACATACGTATACTGCAGTTGGAACATACAATGTTGAATTAATAGCCATGGCAGGTAATGGTTGTTCAGACACAATCACACTGCCTATAACTGTTACTCCTATCCCAACAGCTGATTTTTCATTCCTAAATGTTTGCGCCGAAGATGAAACTTTTTTTACAGATCTTTCATTGGGAACACCTGATACCTGGAGCTGGAATTTTGGTGATGGAAATACAGACAACACAAATAATCCGAACCCAATACACACTTATGCAAGTTCAGGAACATTTAATGTGACACTCACTGCGGGCTATTCAGCTAGCGGCTGCACCCATAGCATTACACAAGCAGTGACTGCGTTTCCCAGAACAAATCCAACCTTCACAACCAACACACCTTGTCTTGGTGGCGCAACAAATTTTACAGATCTGACAACAGGTGGTCCAATTATCTGGCAATGGAACTTAGGTGATGGTTCTCCATTAGAAGTAAATCAAAATCCGGTTCACACCTATGCCTCTCCCGGATTATTTCCAATACAGTTGGTGACCGAAAATATATTCGGTTGCATTGATACCTTGAATACAACGGTTCAAGTATTTCCTTTACCCGTTGCAGATTTTACATCAAATGTAGTTTGTCTGAATACGCTTACTGCATTTACAGATTTATCTACTTCCGCAGTTTCCTGGCAATGGGATTTTGGAGATGGTACACTGAATGGTATTGGGCCAAATCCATTTCATCTATATACGACTGCAGGGAATTTTGATGTTGAATTAGTAGTCACAAATGCGTTTGGATGTACAGACACCTTGGTTCAGACAATCACGGTGAATCCAAATCCAACAGCAGACTTTGCAGCAACAATTGCATGTCACACGTATCCAAATCTTTTTACAGATAATTCAACGGGCGCAGTTTTATGGAGCTGGGATTTTGGAGATGCAAGTCCGGTTGATAATAGCACATCGCCAAATCACATTTATCCAAATCCCGGAACTTATTCTGTAGATCTGACAGTAGAAAATATTTTTGGTTGCACACATTCAATCACGCAAAATGTAAATGTATTGATTCAACCACAGGCAGATTTTTCTTACAACACGGTTTGCGCAGGCGAGACGGTTCAATTGACAGATCTTTCCACCAATACCCCAACAGATTTTCAGTGGGATTTTGGTGATGGATCGCCGCTTGATTTTACACAAAATCCGACACACATTTTTGATCCCGGAGGAACTTTTACTTTAACGTACATCGTTTCAAATCCTGCAGGATGTGCAGATACTTTAATCACACCAATTACAGTTTACACAGTTCCTATTCCTGAATTCACCGCAGATACGGTTTGTCTTTTTACGGTAAGTTCGTTTACAGATCTGACAGTAGATGCGGCACCAATCGCAACTTGGTATTATGATTTTGATGATGGCAATCAATCCTTTTCTCAAAATCCAAATTACATTTTTGCAAATGCTGGAATTTATAATGTGACCTTGCTTGTTACCAATATTCACGGTTGTGATAGCTCAGTTACTCACCCTGTTTATGTTTCAGATATTCCGGTTGCAGATTTTATTGCAGATACCGTTTGCACCGGAAGTCCTACAACATTTACAGATGCTTCTACCGGTTTCCCGGATTCATGGTTGTGGAATTTTGGAGATGGAAATAGCTCAGTCGTTGGACCGGTAACCACGCATACTTATGCAGCCCCGGGAACTTATCCCGTTTCACTTTTTGTTTCTGCGGGTGGTGCATGTTTTGACCAAACTTTTGAATTTGTTGTCGTGAGTAATAATGTGCAAGCAGGTATTATTGCAACTGATACAATTTGTGATGGAAATGCAATCAATTTTACAGATAACTCAACGATAAGTGCAGGTATAATAGACACATGGTTCTGGGATTTTGGAGATGGAACAACTGCAACGACAGAAGATGCTTCTCACACCTATAGTGCACCTGGTACCTATCTGGTTACTCATACCGTTGGGTCCAGCAGTGGCTGCAACAGCAGTGCTACATTTACAGTGACCGTTACGGATGTTCCTGTTGCAAATTTTGTTGAATTTTCTGCTTGTCAAAATGGAGTGACAAGCTTCAATGATATGTCATCAATTGCTGCAGGAACCGTAGACAGTTGGTCATGGAATTTTGGCGATGGATCTCTCGTTTCAACGCTTCAAAATCCAACCCATGTTTACACAGTTTCAGGAAATTATAGTGTGACCTTGACAGTTACGTCAGGATTTAATTGCGCCAATTCGTACACATCACCAATCATTGTTTACCCTGCTCCTATCGCAGCATTCATTGCGCCTGTTGCTTGTCCCCAAGACACGATTTTGTACTCAGATCTTTCTACTATCAGCAGCGGCACAATCACAAATTGGGCTTGGAATTTTGGAGATGGTACAACATCCCTTCTTCAAAATCCGCAGCATGGTTTTCAAATTTTGTCAGATAGCTTTGATGTGAGTTTAATTGTGACTTCGAATTTTGGTTGTACAGACACAGTTATTCAGACAGTACTTACGCATCCATTTCCAGATTTTGCATGGGGTCCTGATTTAACTTCCGGTTGTCAACCTTTGATAGTAACTTTTTCAGATTCATCCACCGTTCTAAATGGCAGCATCACCAACTGGGAATGGAGTTTTGGAGATAGTATTTATTCATTCGCGCAAAATCCAGTTCATGTTTATACAGAACCAGGAAACTACTACGTGTCCTTATGGGTAACCACCTCAGATGGCTGTGATTTTAATTCATATGTCGATTATCCAATCATCGTCTATCCAAAACCAACCGCTGAATTTACACCTTATTTTACCGAAGTTTCAATTCTTGAACCAGAAGTACAATTTCATGATTTATCAAGTGGTGCCATGGACTGGGAATGGTATTTTGGAGATGGTGACTATAGCAATGAGGTGAATCCGTTACATGAATTTACCGATACAGGATATTTTGATGTCATGCAAATTGTTTACAGCGATCACGGATGTGCTGATACCGCAATTCACTCAGTATATGTTTTTGGTGAGTTTGCATTCTTTATTCCAAACACATTCACTCCAAACGGAGATGCAAAAAATCCAACCTGGAGAGGCTATGCATGGGGAGCCGTTTCATATGAACTGATGGTTTTTGATCGTTGGGGGCAACTGATTTTTACAACCACCGATCAAACGGTTGAATGGGATGGAACTTACCATGGCGTGAAAGTTCCGGATGATGTTTACGTTTGGAAATGTGTGATGTTGGATTCCGAACTTTTAGAACATGCCTACTATGGTCATGTTACTGTCTTGAAATAGCAAAGTCAAATCTGTAATCAGGTCTTCAAAACCAATTTTGGAAAAATAAATTTCTTGACTAGCGAATAAATCAAAAGGCCAATCAAAGCGCCTAGCAATCCACCGGCAATCAAATCTGAAGGATAATGTACGCCTAAGTAAATTCGGCTGTATGCTATCAGAATCAACCAGGGAAAAAGTAAATACCACGCTTTTGAAAATCTTCTAAAAAAAAGAAAAATCAGGATTGTGATTCCACCAAAATTTGCAGCGTGAGATGAAACGAAACTATAAATTCCACCACGATATTCTTCACCGTTTGGCTTCACAACAGTTTTGACAAGATGCCCAATTTCGGTATTATGTGTTGGTCTGTAGCGTTGAACTGTTTCTTTAAATCCATGAACTGAAATTAAATCTGTCAATGCAACACAGATAGCTGCGCTCACTAATAAAGTAAACATAAATTTTGCTCCACCCCGTTTATAAGCATACCACAAAAAGAAAACGAAAAGAGGAATCCAGGTGGCCGTCCAGCTCACATACCACATGACAACATCGAGCCATGGAGCATGCACATCATTCAAATGAAGAAAAAGCGATTGGTCAATATTTTCTAGTGTCTCAAACAAAATGCGCGAACGCTGATCGATTAATAAAGTTGTGATTAAAAAATAAAACGTTTTCACCTCAACTAAGGAGACAACGTTTTGTGTTTTTTAAGAGTTTATAGCTTTACAAATTTCGAATTTGAAGTTATTTCTGATCCTGACTGAATTTGGATTGTGTATACGCCAGATTCAAATGTTGAAATATCAATTCCGACAGATGAAGTTCTGCCAGTAGAAATAATTTTGCCGCTTAAATCGGATATATGATAAATCAAGTTGGATTCAGAAACAAAAATTAAGTCTTTTGCCGGATTTGGATAAACTGACAGCTCTGATTTATTTTCTTCTACGGCAAGATAACAAGGCTGATTACTCACCGTTACCCCGGCTTGAATATTTCCGGGTACACCAACAGTTCCTGATGGAGTATTAAAAGTGAATGAACCATCAAAAACACCAAAATTAGAGCTGACTCCACCAATAAAATACTCACCCGATCCATTCAATGTATCATCAATACAGTTTGTAAAATCCATTGCGATACAAAACACACCATCATTCACAAACATAGCGTCCATTGTTTGAATGTTGCAATTTGAAAAGTCATTTCCAAGATCAATTGTCCCAGTGGCAGAATTCAAAAAATCGCCTTGATTATTAAAATTATTATCGATAACAAAAGTACCTGAGTTAGTAAACGATCCTTCCTGATCATTGAATACATCATAAACTGTCATTACCCCTGAATTTGCGATACTGCCTTGATTCCATAAGCTGTCAAAATAAACAGAAGTAGACGTATTGATAAAAGAGCCATTTGAAACATACAGACGGTAGCAATCAAACGTTCCGTTGTTAATTAACGATCCAGTACCATCCACCCAAACGTCTCTGTCCATTGCATCTTCGATCAATGAACCAGAGGGATTGACTTTTATCTGGCCAGCATTATAATAAATCGAAGCTGTGAGTTGCATGTTATGGTTTACTACAAGCGAATCACCGCTCGCAGGCACACATAGACAATCCCATAGCAAAGGATTGAAAAAATTTCCAGAACCTGTTGTTGTTTGAATTTGTGCAAAGCTGCTAATTGAAACAAACGTGAGAAGAAGTAAACTGTTTTTCATTATTAAAGATTTTGACTTTAGAAATAATACGTCTCAATTCCTTAAAGGTTGAGGCAGAACATAAAAAAACCCGCCGAAGCGGGTTTTAAATATTATCCTCCAAAGTCATCAAAACGAACGCTTTCAGGTGGAACACCCCATTCGTCACACATTTTGATTACGGCTTGGTTCATCATTGGCGGACCGCAGAAATAAACTTCCAAATCTTCAGGAGCGTCATGTTTTTTCAAATACTGATCAATCACTACCTGATGCACAAAACCTAAAAACCCATCTCCTTCTTTATCATTGGTGTCTTTCATTACCTTCCAGTTGTCAGATTCCATTGGTTCAGATAAAACCAAATAGAATTTAAAGTTCGGGAATTCGCGCTCCAAAGAACGGAAGTGCTCAATATAGAACAACTCTGCTTTCGAACGACCACCATACCAATAAGTAACTTTGCGGTTTGTTCTTAATGTTTTAAATAGCTCGTACAAGTGTGAGCGCATTGGTGCCATACCAGCTCCACCACCGATGTATAACATTTCAGCATCGGATTCATTGATGAAGAATTCACCGTATGGTCCAGACACAATTGCTTTATCACCCGGTTTCAAATTGAAAATATATGAAGATGCAACACCTGGATTTACATTCATCCAAGCATTTTTAGCACGATCCCAAGGTGGAGTAGCAATACGCACATTCAACATGATTTTTCTTCCTTCAGCAGGATAAGAAGCCATTGAATAAGCACGAACTACTTCTTCATTATTCTTCATTACAAGAGGCCACAAACCAAATTTATCCCAATCGGCTTTGAATTTATCAGGAGCTCCGGCATGATCTACCGGGTGAGCTGTGATATCCATCTCGCTGTATTTTACTTCGCATACAGGAATTTTAATCTGGATATAACCACCAGCTTTATAATCCATATCTTCAGGAAGTTCAACAATAAATTCTTTAATGAAAGTTGCAACGTTGTAGTTCGAACTAACTGTTGCTTCCCATTCCTTAATACCAAGAATTTCTTCGTGAATATGGATTTCCATATCCTCTTTTACTTTTACCTGACAACCCAAACGGTAATGCTCAGCTATTTGTTTACGTGAAAAGTTTGGCTCTTCTGTAGGTAAAATATTTCCACCACCTTTAGACACCTGACACACGCACTGAAGGCATGTTCCACCGCCACCACAAGCAGAAGGCAAATAAACGCCTTGCGTGCTTAACGTTGACATCAGTGAACTACCACCATCAACTTCTAATACACGTGCACCACCGTTAATGGTAATTTTAATTTTTCCAGCACTTGAAACTTTTGCTTTTACATACAAAAGCAAGCTCACCAATAGCAGGATTACTATAGTGAAAACGATTACGGTAATTAATACTGTTTCTAACATCCTAATCTAGTTTATAAACTGATACCACTAAAACTCATAAATGCAATTCCCATCAAACCAGTGATGATAAAGGTGATCCCTAATCCCTTAAGAGGAGCAGGCACGTGTGAATATTTAATTTTTTCACGAATAGCCGCAAGCGCAACAATCGCAATAAACCAACCAATTCCTGAAGAAACCGCAAACACTGTAGCCTCACCAATTGTTGAATACTGACGCTCTTGCATAAAAAGTGCACCACCCAAAATCGAACAGTTAACAGCAATAAGAGGAAGGAAAATACCAAGAGCACCGTAAAGTGCAGGTGCAAATTTTTCAACCAACATCTCTACCAATTGAACAATTGCAGCAACTACTGCAATGAACATGATAAAAGCAAGAAAACTCAAATCAAGAGTTTTGAACTCGTCGCCTAACCAACTTAACGCGCCTTCTTTTAAGACATAATTTTCCAGTAACCAGTTAACAGGCACCGTAACTCCCAATACGAAAATAACAGCCGCACCTAAACCTGAAGCTGTCTTTACAGTTTTAGAGACAGCCAGATAAGAACACATACCTAAAAAGTATGCGAAAATCATGTTCTCAACAAAGATTCCCTTGATGGCTATATTTATATAATCTACCATGATAAAGTATTATTTTTCGATTAATGATTTGTTCACTGAACGCTGAATCCAAATAATGATTGCAACGCAGAATAATGCAAATGGTGCAAGAATGATTAGGTTATTGTTCATGTAGCCATAAGCATATAAACCTGTTTTTTCAATGCTGTCTCCAAGAATTGTCATTCCAAATAATTTTCCAGTACCAAATAACTCTCTGAAAAAAGAAACAGCTAATAAAATCCAGACATAGCCCAATGAATTTCCAATACCATCCAAGAACGAAGGCCAAGGTTTATTCATCATTGCAAAGGCCTCATAACGTCCCATCAAAATACAATTCGTGATGATCAATCCGACAAAGACAGAAAGTTTTTCAGCCATATCCGGCAGAAAAGCTTTCAAAACCTCATTGACAATAATTACAAGAGAAGCGGCGGCAACCAACTGTATGATAATTCGGATACGATCAGGAATTAAATTACGTAAGAGCGAGATTACAACGTTACCTACAGACACCACCGCAAGCACACTTAATCCCATTACCACTGCCTGTTCCAAGGAAACGGTAATTGCCAGTGCTGAACAGATACCCAGTACTTGAATTGTTACCGGATTATTTTCTGACAACGGATCTGTGATCAGTTTTCTATTCTTCTTTGAGAATAAAGGTTCCTTTACTTGTTCACTCATGATCAATTAGTTTTAGTCGCAAAATATTTTACATAAACCTGCAAGGTGCGATCCACCATCTCTTCTACACCTTTTGATGTAATTGTTCCTCCGGTAATTCCGTCAATCTTGTGTGGTTCATTCCCGGATCCATCTTTCACACTTTTAATTTTTGTGTAAACACCGTTCTCCGAAATCGATTCTTCTTCATACTGCGAATAGTAAAATTCTTGAACTATTTCAGCTCCTAACCCCGGAGTTTCTCCCTTGTGGTTAAACTTAGCTCCCGATATTGAAGACATGTCAGATTTGATTGCGATATTTCCCCAAATCGGTCCCCACAAACCACTTCCAACCATTGGAATAACATAGCGTGTCTCCCCGTCAATATTGGCCACAATTAAAGGATATTTTCTGTCTTTAGGATCAAGCGTTTTATCTTTATACTCTTTTTGTGATCAACTGAAAATGGATCACCCGGAATTTCCTGACCTTCTGAGTTTAAAACAATCGAAGCAGTCGTATCAATGTATTTATAGAACATCTCAACAGCATTTTCCCGGTTACATTCTATGTTCAAAGCACCAAGAATTTCCATTTTCTTTTTGATGTCATCATTTTCTTTTTGGTAAGGCTTCAAGCCTTCTGCAATAGCGGCCAAACTTGCACCTACGATCACGACAACCGCAATTGCAAATAAGAATGTATAACTATTACTGTTTTTATTAATTGCCATGATTAAGCAGTTTTAAGTCGTTTAAGTCTTCGTTTCACATTTGACTGAATCACATAATGATCAATCAGTGGAGCCAATACATTTAAAAGAAGAATAGCCATCATGACTCCCTCTGGGAATGCAGGATTGAGCACGCGTATTACGATACACATAGCACCTGCCATAAAACCATAAATATATTTTCCAGTAGATGTTTGAGCAGCAGTTACAGGATCTGTTGCCATAAACACGGCTCCAAAAGCAAATCCACCCAACATGATGTGATGCAGCGGATTTAAATCCATATACATGTTTACGGAAACTGCATTCAACAAATATCCAATCGCAAGTCCACCAGCAAAGAATGAGAAAATAATTTTCCAGCTGGCAATACCAGTATACAATAATAAAGCAGCTCCAAGCATGATTGCGATAAACGAAGTTTCACCAACAGAACCTGGAATATATCCCATCATAGAATCCATCAATGACCATTTTTCACTAAAAGCTCCAAGAGAGGCATGCACAGGTTCATCAGTTGTAAAACTGGCTAGTTCACCGAGCGGAGTAGCGCCGGAGAAGCCTGCCACTTTATCTGTTTTATCCATTAATCCGCTCATCCAGATTTTATCTCCGGACATCATCGATGGATAAGCAAAGAATAAAAATGCACGTGCTGTTAATGCAACGTTCACAATGTTCATACCTGTACCACCAAAAACTTCCTTAGCCATAATTACTGCGAAAATCGTAGCAATTGCAACCATCCAAAGTGGAACATCAGCAGGAACAATAAGAGGAATCAACATACCAGAGACAAGGAATCCTTCTTGAATAGCATGTCCGTTTTTAATACAAAACGCGAATTCAACACCAAGACCTACTCCGTAAGAAACGATAACAATTGGAAGAACCTGAAGTGCTCCATAAATCACTTTGTCCCCAAACTGGCTCCAATATGGAAGATCAATATTTCCAGTTTCTGCAACATAATGCCAATGTCCGGTATTGTAGATTCCAAAAAGCAAACAAGGAACCAATGCCAGAATTACAAAGAACATGGTACGTTTCAAATCGATACCGTCTCGGATATGTGATCCTTTTTTAGTTGTTTCACCAGGCGTAAACAGGAATGTATAAAAACCATCCCAAACCGGGTGGAATTTAGCCCATTTTCCGTGATGGTCGGGCTCCATCTTACGCAACATTTTTTCAATTGCCTTCAATTTGATTGAGTATTAGAGTTGGACAATAATAAAATTACATGCATTCTTTTTGAATCACATCCAGACCTTCACGAATGACATTCTGGATATCGATTTTGGAAGTACAAACAAATTCACACAACGCAAAATCTTCCGGTGCTACTTCATAAATACCTAATTTTTCCATTAAGTCAATATCGTTATACATTACAGACTTAATCAATTGCATCGGGTAAATATCAAATGGGAATACTTTTTCCATTTCTCCAGTTACCACAAAATTCCGGATCTCACCATTCAGGTTTGTATCCATGCGGTATTTTTTATTTGGCATTAACCAAGAGAAATAAGAACGATTCGTTGAGAATTTTCCAAAACCAGGTTCCATCCATCCTTTAGATATCATGAATTTCGGTTCTGTTCCTTCTGGGATAACAGTGATTTGATTGTCGTAATATCCAAGATTGCCGTCTTTTGAAATTTTAGTTCCAGAAAGTACGTTACCGCTGATAATTCTGACATCACCATCATTGATTGCTCCGTTCAACAACTTTGAAACAGGAGAACCGATGATCATTTTATAATATTTAGGCGCTTTTACTTCTGATCCTGTAAGAGCCACAATGCGAGAAGCATCATACTTACCTGTTAAAAACAAGCGACCAATGATTGCAACATCTTGAGCATTTATGGTCCAGACAACTTCCCCTTTATTGATTGGATCAATATGGTGAATTTGTGTTCCAACGTTTCCTGCAGGATGCTTACCCGAGATTTTATTTATCTGACAATCTTTTGCATTTGAAAAAGTAGAATCCGGAGCACCTCCGCCGTTTACCGTTAGATGAACTTTTGGAGCCAACTTAGACAAGGCCGTGATTCCAGCCTGAAAAGCAGCGTTTTCACCGTGCAACACATAATCATAGTCTGGCGCAAGTGGCGAGGAATCAAATGCAGAAATAAAAATTGCTTTTGGTTTATCTGCCGGATTTGCAATGATGTCCAAAGGTCGCATCTTCACAAGTGGCCAAAGACCAGTTGTCAACAAGTGATTTTTTACTTCATCACCACTTAACTTACTTGCATCTTTGCTCCAAAATCTTCATGTGCAATATCTGCCGTAGCATTGATGTTGATTTGAAGAATCTTGCGTTTTTCACCGCGAACAATGTCAGTCACTTCACCAGAAACGGGCGAAGTAAATTTGATTGATTCACGATTTTTATCGAAGAAAAGAACAGAACCTGCCTTTACTTTATCTCCGATTTTTACAACAAGTTTTGGAGTTAATCCGTGGAAGTCGGTGGTTTTGATTACGAAATTATTTGCGAAGTCTACACCGCTCTTTACCTTCTCAGCTTCGCCAATCAATTTAATATCAAGTCCTTTCCTGATAGTGATAGTCTTAGACATATCGTCTTGGAGTTTATTTAGTGAGCAAATGTATAAATCTGAATTTCATTTGCAGCAGTTTTTTAGACTGATTTTGCACAGTTTAGAATCATTCTAAACTAGAACCAAAGTGCTTCTGTTTTCAGAGTATCCCAAACAGTTCGCTTAATCGATGAATTTCAGCGCTTTCAGTTTTTTTAGGTTCTTGTTTGGGATTAAAATGTAAGGTATGCATTCCTACATTTTTTGCTCCCAAAATATCTGCCTCATAACTATCACCGATCATGAGCGATTCAGATGCAATTGCATTTGTTCTTGTCAATGCTGTTTCAAAAACAAGTGGATGTGGTTTATTCACTCCCACATCTTCCGCTGATAAAATCAAATCAAAGTAAGGCTCCAAATTGGTGTACTTTATTTTTTTATCCAAAACTTCCTTAAAGCCGTTTGTGATCAGATGCAACTTGTATTTGTTTTGGAGATAAGATAATACTTCATGCGTGTCAGGAAACAAATGTGTTTTGTAAGGCGCAATCTCGACGTACTGATCTGCAAAATCTTCAGCGAATGAAATCGGATTTTCAATTTTGTGTTTTTGAAATAGTTCGTGGAACCGGCCATATCTGACAGTACGTTTATCAATCTCTCCTTTATTGTACTTATCCCAGTAGGCGAAGTTGATTTGCTGATAATCGGCTATAAATGTATCAAATGACTGCACAAACTGATCCAAGCCATTTTTATGAAAGAGTTCCAAGATTGCCTCTGTCGAATTTCTTTCAAAATCCCAAAGGGTGTGATCCAGATCGAAGAAAATATGCTTTACAAATTTCATTGCGCCAGCCACACTAAGAAGCACATCAGAAAACTATACGAAGCAGTAAAGAGCAGCATCAACGGAAAAGTTTTCTTTTCATGACCAAAGAATTTTGCGCAAACAATTGAACCGATAGGAATAGAAAGAATAAGCGGAGCAATCATAGTAATTCCATAGATGCCCAAACTTCTTTTCATTTTCACGAGACCTTTATTAACGCGTGTAAATTTTTTCTTGGTGGGCATTGGCATTCCACTAGCCTTTGCTTTCTGATAATTTTCATGTCTTTTCTTAGCCGCATTTTTCATCAGCAATTCGCTCAGGAAATAAAACACAGCCATACTCAGCCATGCACCTGATGTTACCGATATAAATATCTCGTAATAATGCGGCTCGTATCCCATACCAACTGCGGTAGCGTAGGTAGTCCAATGAGCAAAAAGGAACTTGAAAGTTCCAAAGAAAAATCCCGTTAAAAAAAGTGGCAGGTTCAGCATCGTTATAATTTTAAACCAAATGCTAAATCACCTGCATCACCAATTCCGGGAACGATGTATGAGTTTGAATTTAATTCTTCATCAATTACGGCAACCCAAATTTCTGTTCCGGTAGGTAAATGTTTGCTGACATAGTCAATTGCTTGTCTGCTGGCGATAGCCGAAACGGTGTGAATTTTTGCAGGAGTTCCATTTCGCAAAATCGCTTCATAAACTAACGACATCGATTGCCCTGTTGCCAGCATTGGATCAGCAATAATTAATGTTTTACCATTCAAATCAGGACTTGCCAAATACTCAACATGCACTTTTATTTCTCCACCATCCTTTTCTTCCCGATAAGCAGATATGAAAGCATTTTCAGCATGATCAAAAAAATTGAGGATGCCAGTATGCAGCGTCAAACCTGCTCTTAAAATTGAAGCGATTACAGGTTGATTTTTCAATTGATTTACTGTTGCTATTCCAAGTGGTGTTTCAACTTTTGTTTCAGCATAATCTAATTTTTTGCTGAGTTCGTATGCCATTATTTCACCCATACGCTCCAGATTTTTCCGAAAACGCAAAGGGTCTTTCTGAACATCTTTATTTCTGATTTCAGTAATAAACTGATTCAGGATGGAATTGGATTTGCTTAGTTCGTGAACCATAACTTAACCTTCAAAATGTATTAGAAGCGCTTGTGCAAAGGTCGCAAAATAGAATGACACTTTAATCAATTCACCGCTTTTTATCTTCAACAGAGGTTACCTTCCGATTTTCATAACATTCAACTTATACACACTTAAAAATTGAGTTATGAAGAAGAACATTCTAATCGTGCTGCTGATGAGCATAACACAAATTTCATTTAGTATATATACCCTGATTGATAGCGAACCAGAACGTTTGGTAAGATTTGAGCCCATTCAGGAAAACAGCATTGTTTTGCCTACTCATTTTGCAAAACCATTTATTATAGATCAATCTTCCATGCAGGAGCTGGAAGGAAAAATAATTTATCATATTGAATTGGTATATACCGCTTACAGACAATCAGCCGACTTTGATCAAAAAAAATTAAATGATCAACGCATGAATCAGTTGATGCAATTGCTTCCCAAAATAAACGAAGACAAACCCGGGTGGAGTTTAGTGGAACAAACGGGAGCAACCAACGCAAATGAGGCAAAGGATTATTATCACGGATTTGTCATTCACTACACGGATGGAATTTCATATAACGATTTGCAAAATTATTTCGAGCCGCTTAAACCCATTGCAACTGTTTGCACCATTGATAATGCAACAGGCGGAACATGCACACATACCAGCGGTTCTACCATTGTGATGCAGCCAAATTCAGTTGTCGATCAGTCAGGTAAACTAGTTCAAGGCACTTATGAAATCAGCTATCGTGAATACAGAAATCAAGCCGAAATTGCAGTATCCGGAATTCCCATGACCTATGATGAAACCGGTGAAGCCTTAAATTTCAGTTCAGTTGGTATGTATGAAATCAACGCCACGCAGAATGGTGAAATACTCACACTTCAAACTCCCGCAACAATCAATTTTAATTGCACCTCACGTGAAGAAAATGTATCATTTTACCAGATGAATGAAACTGGAAAATGGACCTCCATACATGAAATTAAATTTGCAGATCCTATTCCAATTGTTAGGGAGATGCCTGTTGTCAAAGAAGCTATTCCAACCAAAATGAGATCACTGCATGGCGAGACATTTTTTGGCGCAGGCTTATCGTTGTGGCCATTTTTTGGACTGATGTCAAGCAGAATTACAATGTCACAACAAGGCGACAGTACCCTGGTCAAAATGGATCGAAAGTCATGGCGCACTTTCAAGTTGTGGGAGCATAAAAAAGATACGGTTCTTCCAATCATGTACATCTCATCCGTTCATAAAAAAAAGCATGTTTGGGTCAAATCAGAGCACGCTAACTGGTTTGGTCGGGTTGTTACGAATCGCGAAGCTATTCAGCATCCGGAGAAAATGAAAAATATTCAGCAGCCTGAAAATGAAATCGGATCAACCATGCTTGCTGCGGGCGCTGATGCCGGACATACCTATCCAACCATTGTTGCTGGTTTAAATTCACCTGATTTTGGTGTTTACAATTGTGATCAGGTTTATCGCATGGGCAATACCGTAGCGCTTGCACCGACTTATAAAAATGCAGCCAACGGGCACGAAATTTTGGACAAGTATGTTGTTTGTGTTTTGGATTTGAACTACAATGGATCTTTTAGTTTTGCACCTAATCGAATTGTATGCAATCCAACAGGTCGAAATGTAATTCTGCTTTTTACAAAAGATAAAAAGATGTTTATGCTGGATGAAGAAAATTTTGCTGCTCTCAAAAACGAAGGAACAAGACCAATTATGTCAATGACCGACATTACAAAAGATGTAAAATCCAGTGAGGATTTAAAAAATATCATTGGAATTTAAATATAGCAGGGTTGATACACAAACACTCAGGGAAATGGACTTTGATTTTTCTGAGTGTTTTTTTTGCTAAGAGAATCACATATCTAACCCACCATTCAAACCAATAGCCTGCCCGGTCAAATAGGATGCATTGTCAGAAATAATGTACTCGATCAATGCAGCAATTTCTTCTGGATTGCCAAGTGAACCAACCGGAATTTGTTTTTTAAGTTGTTCTTGCAGTTCAGGAGTCACATCATTAATCATTCCGTCTGAAAAATATCCAGGCGCAATTGCATTCACTGTAATGTTTTTGATGCAACTTCTTTCGCCAATGTTTTTGTCAGACCAATTATACCTGCTTTTGAAGCAGCGTACGCAGAAGTTCCAATGAAGCCCGTTTGAGCCACTATAGACGACATAAAAATGATTCTGCCAAAGCCATTTTCACGCATGTGTGGCAAAACATATTTAGCAACATAAAATGGTCCGTTGAGATTTACAGCCAAAGTATGATCCCAATTTTCAGAACTTGTTTTCCAGCTGATTTCACTTTTAGAAACGCCCGCGTTATTAATGACAATGTCAATCTTACCAAAATCAGCAATAACCTGATCAATCATTTTTTTGACTTCTGATTCTTTGGTAATGTCTGCTTTGTATTTTTTGAGATTGTCTGATTTTATTGTCGGTTCATGCTGATGATAATGTAATGCAAGCTTGAAGTTGCGTGAAGCAAACCAGTTTGAAATAACTTGTCCGAGTCCGCCTGAACTTCCAACAATTAAAATGGTTTTGCTCATCGTTTTAATTTTTTTAAAGTCTTAAACCAAAAAGGTAAATCGTCTATTGAATAATCGTAATAGGTTCTGTCTTCAGCTCCAAATTTATGATAAAATTCTGCAACCTTTTCTATATCGGATCCACCAAAATCAAAGGTTGAAAAATCTGATTGATACCGCAACATGGCTTGATTCATCAAATAATACATGGCACCGGCTTTCTTTGAAGATTCAGTGGATGCACCTTTTAAATAAGTGACTCGATGTTTGTCAAAAAGAAAAAATCCTGCGGCTACGATTGCTTTATTTTCTTTTACTACCAGTAATTCACCTTTCTTTAAATCAAGTGCCGTATTCATTAGTTTTTCCAGTACAATCAGATCTTGTTTTGAAATGGTATCCACTTTGTGTGCAACATTTTCGCGAAAGAGGTCAAGTACAATCAAAGGATTTTTTGCAGCCTCAATCGTATATCCGTTTACCTTTTTTAAAATTCGTTTGGCGTTGGTGCTGTATGAATTCTGATAATCATCTTTGAGTGAAAGCAGTTGATGTGTTCTTACTTTTTCAGAGCCGGCAAGGCCCTTATTTTGATTTCTAAAATGAATGGACTTAAAATCAGATGCTAAAAATGAAATTACTTCAGACCAATTAAACTCATTTCCGATGATATCATATTCGCGCGTAAATGGTGCCTGAATCATTTGTCTGACACCAAGTTTTTTTGTGTATGGAACAGGCAAGATCGTTTTATAATCTTCTGTGATCAAGGCACGCCAATGTGAACAAACAGAGTCTAGATACCAGGCATACATAAAGACATTTTCTACTTCAGAATTTGAAATAGCATCATTCCATTTTTGAATGTCAATGTATTTTCGTTCTACTAATTTCATCGCGTTTGAAGCACTTCAGTGAACGTTGAAAAAGTATGTTTATTCTTTTGTCTGATCACAAACTGCTCTAATTTTTCTAATGCAAAATGAGTAAGCGCTTTTGGATGTCCGAGTACAACCAATTCATTATAACCACGCGCTTGATTTTGTTTCAGGACTGCATCTAATTTTGTTACAAAATAGCCATCGCATGATGCAGAAAGCAGCATGCCTGACGTCAACATTTTTTTTCGTTGTCCTGGCGCTGGCATAGGAAATCCGTCACCAATTGGTTTGTGATTTTTTGGATCCAATCTTCCATTCAAAAATAGTTTCCAGAAAAAAATAGAAGAGTATTTATAACTTGAAATCGGATATTCTAAAAACGCACCATTTGGATCTTCCACGCACAGATCATTCGAAAATTTCCAGATTGACTTTAGAGGTGTATTTGTAAAATCGTAAAAATAGTTTCCTGAAGTAAATTTACCGCCAACAAAAACAGAAGAATCTAATTTCAAATTTGCCTTTTCAAACGCCTTTTGAATTCGCGAAAAGGGTTGTAAACACCAGCCTCCTGCTCTGTAAATGTTTACCGGCTTTTGAGTAATCTCTTTTAAAATTTGCTGATATTCCAAAACTATTTTTTCAATCTCCTCATTTGAAAAATCAACCAACTTATATCGATCGGTATTCATCACCCAATCTGTTCCATTATGCGCTGAATCTTCCCAATGAGGGTGAATGTGGAGCTGGCAATCGTGTCCTTCAGCAACTAATGATTTAATCTGATCAGTGACCAGATCGTATTCGTACTTTACTTTTGGAAATTGATCTTTGTAATGAATGAGTTTTTTGAGATAGCCGGTGTCAACAAAAAAAACCAATTTAATATCTGTTCTTTTAGCAAGATTTCTCAGCAGATTAGTAGGCTCTATAATACATTTCTCAACCGTTCCGGTTCGCTCACCAAAGAAAAGTTCATAATCGTATGTGAGGAAAATAGTCAGATCGGCTACTGCGGTTTTTTCTCCAGATCTTCAATAAATTTATTGGCAAGTTCTTCTAAAGAAAGTGAGATGTTATCTATTCTGTTTTGAGCATCATCCACTAAATCTGAATTAGGAAATTTATCAATAAACTCCTGATAAGCTACTTTTGCTTCGGTGGTATCACGCAATTCAAAATCAAGATGACTTGCTTTGTTGAACATCACATCTTCCAATTTATTATAGGAAGGATAATCTGTGATAATTCGCGTCAGAATTTTCACGCTCTTTTCCACCTGACCCAATGTCAAGGCGTAGTCTGAAGCCTTCAATAAATAATCTGGTGATTTTGGATCGTCAGGAAAATAACCGGCGAAATCCTGAAATTTTGTAGTAGCCTCTTGCAACAAATTTTTGTCCGGAGGGGTCTGAGATAGAATCTTTTTTTCAAGTTCTACTAACTCTTTTGAAAACTCTGCATAATCTACTTTAGGCGTCAGATCATCCTGTTTTTCATCATACGTGGTATCATCTCCTCCGCACGAAACAAGAGCAAAGGCAATCACTGCCGGAATCAAAAACAAGCTCACTTTTTGAAAATAATTTTTCATAGTTTTTTGATTAACGTTTTTTCGAAAGATTTGGAAATTTCATTCTATAAGGGGCATCTACCTCTCCTTTAGAAATATTGGCAAGCTTTTTCTTAAGAATAGTTCTTTTCAGCGGACTCAAATGATCTGTAAACAGAATACCTTCAATGTGATCATATTCGTGCTGAATTATTCTGGCAGCGTACCCATCATATTCTTCTTCATGGAATTTCCATTGCTGATCGTAATATGAAATTTTGATTTTTGGTTTGCGCATGACCTCTTCACGTATTTTAGGAATACTAAGGCATCCTTCAGCAAAAGCCCACTCTTCCCCAGTCTCTTCTTCAATGATCGGATTGATAAAAACCTTTTTGAAATTTTCCAATCCTTTAGCCATTGGATCCGGCTCCTCACCTTCTTCAACTTCAGCAAAAGGCGATGCATCCACAATAAACAAACGCACTGATTTATCAATTTGCGGAGCAGCCAACCCTACACCACTGGCTTCATACATGGTTTCAAACATGTCCTCAATTAATTGATTCAAGCCTTCGTAAGACTCATCAATTTCTTCTGCTTCCTTTTTTAAAATCGGTGATCCGTATGCGACAATCGGTAATACCATTGGTTATTCTTTCTGCAAAAATAACGAAAATTCTTGGTTTTTATTTGTCTTCAGGCAGACGAGTGCCTGATCTGCGGGCATGGCTGATTGTTCTGTGACAAATGGCACCGGAGATGTCAGGATGCCTTTCTAACTTTGGCTTATGAAACAATTACTCACAAAAAATTTCGGTCTTTTTCTGATTGCCAGTCTTACCCTTGGTCTGGCACCATTCACTCCTCCTCACATTTGGGGTAAATTGCAATGGATTGCAGGTGGTGGCGCCATATCAGGTGAACAGCCTATGCAAACTGCCGATTGGCTGGACTTGCTGATGCACGGTGCTCCCTGGGTGCTCATGCTGATTTCTGGAAGTTTGTTGCTGTTTGATAAAATTAAAATGAACCGTCAGGGTAGTCAATCTTAACAAGTGTCAAACCATTTGCCGGAACAGACGTTCCCGCTTTACTTCTATTTTTAGAATGAAGGATTTCTTCAAATTCCAGAACAGAAATTTTTCCGGTACCTACCTCTATTAACGTCCCCACCACGGCGCGCACCATGTTGCGCAGAAATCGGTTTGCGCTGATTCTAAAAAGATATCCGTTTTCAGTTTGTTGCCATTCCATTTTGTGAATCTGACAATTGAAATTTGTGACATCGGTGTGTACTTTACTGAAACATTCAAAATCAGTATGCAGCTTCATCAACTCACAAGCCTGCTGAATTTTTCAAGATCAAGTTTGAGATTATTAACCCAGCAAGAATTAAAAACAAAGGGATCTTTTGAGGTATGAATCCGATATTCATAAGTTCTGGAAACGGCATCAAATCGCGCATGCAGGGTTGGTGCAACAACGAAAACATTTTTAATTGCAATGTCATTTGTTAACATCAGATTCAGTTTATACTTCCAATGTTGCGGATCAATTTCTTTTTCCAGATCAAAATGCGCAAAATAATCAGATGCGTGAACTCCTGTATCGGTGCGGCCACAGCCAGTAATCTCAATTTTTTGATTGCTGTTTAACTGCGTCAAGGCTCGCTCAATTTCAGCCTGTACAGAATTATGATTGGACTGAATTTGCCAACCAAAATAGTGTGTGCCTTGATAGGCCAGCTGAATGAAATATCGGTGATGAGCCATTTGGCAAAGATATTATGAAAGTTGAACTATTTGTTCTTTGCGACTTTGCGTCTTAGCGTGACAATTAAAGGTTATTTACAATACGCTGAATTCCATTTTTAATCAAGGCTTCATTAAAGTTTACCAGAATCCCCAATCTCTTATCAGCTAACCTTAAATAAGTGAGCAATTGTTTCTGATGAACCGGAGCAATAGATTCTATAGATTTTATTTCAATGATAACCTTATCTTCAACGATCAGATCAGCCCTAAATCCAAGATCGAGTTTTTGAGTTTCATATACAACTGGAATTCCACATTGCCTTTTAATATCTAAATCAGATTTTTTCAATTCAAAACTCAGGACTTCTTCATAAACTGATTCGAGCAAACCTGGGCCAAGAGTAGTATGAATTTTATAACAAGCATTCACGATAATTTTTGAGATTTCATTTTCAGTCATACAAAAAAGTTTCACGCTAAGACGCTAAGGCGCAAAGGTTAATTGAATTTCAAATATAATTATTTAGAGAATCTGGTTTTGATATTTAGATTTTATGAAATTGACCTTACCTTAGGTGTATGAAGCGCATTGGACTTTTATCTGACACACACGGCTATCTTGATCCAAAGGTTTTTAAATACTTTGAAAACGTAGATGAGATCTGGCATGCGGGTGATGTAGGCTCCGTTAAAGTGATTGAAGATCTTGAGAAATTTAAACCAGTGCGCGGTGTTTATGGAAACATCGATGACACCAGCGTGCGTCAAATCTGGCCTAAACATAATCGCTTTCAATGTGAAGGAATGGAAGTGTTGATTTCACATATCGGCGGCCGCCCATTTAAATATAGTCACGAAGCATTTGATGAGTTACAGAAAAAAACCGCGAACATTTTCGTTTGTGGTCATTCTCATATTCTGCTGGTTCAATTTGATAAAAACCTCAATTGTCTTTGGCTTAATCCGGGAGCTTGCGGTTACAAAGGATTTCACAAAGTAAAAACGCTACTGCGATTTGAAATTCACGACAAAGAAGTTAAAAACATGGAAGCCATTGAACTGGGGCCGCGGGTTAGTGGAGATGAAGCAATTACCGAGCAATAAAATAAACTATCTTTAGCTGCGTTATCTTAGCATATGAAATTCAGATTTACCCTATTTGCCTTTTCTTTTTCAGCGGCGTTAATGGCGCAAACTGGAGGAACTAATGCCTGGCAATTTTTGGATCTTGATTTCAGCGCACGTTCACTTTCATTAGGTTCTGATTTTGTTCCGTTGAAAGATGGTGATATCAATTTAGCAGTTTCCAATCCTGCTTCGATAACTCCAGAAATGGACAACAACCTTAGCATGAATCATTTTATTTATCCGGCAGGAATAAATTATGGAATGCTTGCCTTTGGAAAAAACATTGAAAAACTAGGAACGTTTACCGGACATCTGCGATACGTTTCTTACGGAAAATTTACACGCACTGATGCAGCAGGAATTGAGCAAGGAACTTTCACGGCGGGTGATTACGCAATGGGAACCGGCTATGCAAAACAACTCAATAAATATTTTTCAATCGGAGGTAATTTCAACTTGCTTTTTTCACATTATGAAACCTACTCCGCTTTTGGAATTGGGGCAGACGTGGCAACCATGTTCCACGATGATAAATCAAATATTACCATCAGTTTAGTTGCAAGAAATATCGGATATCAGCTGAAAGGATTTACTTCAAAAAATCACGAGCCCTTGCCTACAGAAGTTGTTGCCGGAATCTCGTATAAATTTCATCACGCACCCTTCAGATTGAGTTTGGTTGGAACAGATTTAACTCGTTGGGATTTGACTTACAACGATCCATCACTTGTACCTACGATTGATCAGCTGACAGGAGATACCATTCCTGTTCCCACTTCAAGTTTTATTCAGAAAGTAGGCTATCACACCAATTTTGGATTAGAGATTTTACCGACAGAAAACTTTTTCATACGGGTTGGATTCAATTACCAGCGCCGCAATTCAATGGGTGTTGTTAACCGCATGAGTGTGGGTGGATTTTCTTTTGGTGTCGGATTTAAAGTCAAAAAGTTTGCCTTCAATTACGGTATTGCCATTTATTCTGCTGCTGGAACTTCCAATGCTTTTAGCATTACCACTAATTTGAATGAGTGGAAGCGGAAAGAGTAAATTAGTTGATAAATGGTTAAACGGATCGCAATATTTTGTTTTGTCACTCTTTCCGTAATTTCATGCGCTAGTCAAAGAAAAATAGTTAAAAATAGTGCTACGTCAATTCCAGCATGCAGCGGAAACCAATCAAATGAAAGCGAAGTAAAAAAATTAAATCAGCCTGTTTCAATAGTTGCAATACATTCAATTATAAAAGGATCTGATACAATTTTAATACATGAATTGTTTTGCACAGACTCAATAAAATTCACTCAAGCATTTGCAGAAATCAAAGTCTCGGACATTTGTATTGAAGAACATTGGCAAGGTAATACATACTATGCAGTCGATATTAGTGATCTTGGCACTTTTGAGAATTTTGAAGTATTGAGGACAATTGATTCATGCTTTGATAGCTTTGATAATCAGATAGAATTACTGCTTAGTCAAATGAAAACGATTTCACCCGAGTACTTTAACGCTCGATTAATCTTCTATCATAAATTTAGTTTGATTTAGTTCATAAACACAGCAGGCCACAACTAATGCATTGTCTAAAAAAACTTGCGGTTTATCCAAACAAAATCTTCAGCGCATTTCTAAACGAAATATTTCTTGATTTACAAGCAAGCCCAAACGAAATCAAAAAGCTTGCAATCACATTGATCAATCCAATAAAAATTACACCAAAGAAAACGGTCACAATTAATTCAGTTGAGAAAGACCAGCCACTTCCGGTTGCAAAACCAAAATTACCGGCAGAGATTGTAATGTGTCGGATATCAAAGGTAATCCTAAAAACTCGCCAAAATTGCCGGCCATTCCCAAAGCCAGACCTAAAAAAATATTGCCGCTGATTGCTCCTCCATTTTTTTCTACAAAGGCTGCAATCTTATTTAATTTTTCTAGTGTAATTCTTTTTTTCAAAAGTGGATGATGAATAATTCGATAAGGAATTTCAGAGAATTGAATTTTATTATCTACCAAACCGGTGATGATTCCGGATGTTGATAAAAATATTGCCGTAACACCCGCATAAATCAAAGACAAGCTTAAAAACGGATGATTGGAATAAAGTGCCGCTTCAGCTTCTTTTTGCGAAAAAATTGAACTCTCCGCAAAATGAAATACAGACCATCCGATAAAATAACAGAGTGGCAAAACAATAATCAGATTTCCAACCAACGAAACAAACTGACTGGTGATTACAAATCGAAAAGCCTTTTTTGCTTGTGTACTTTTTGGATTTGCAGGATCCAGTGCCGAAGCAATATAAGAAGCCGTCATTGCCGATTGCTTGGTTGCTAAAGTAAAATGAAGTAAATGCATGGTCACAAAACCTGCCGCGTAATTTAATCCGAACAATAATCCTTCAAAAAAAAGTGACAAATGCAAAGCATGAATGAGATGTTTTATAAATACCAGAAGCACGACTAATAAGCCACCACCCATTGCAGACAGAAAAAGTTTTTTATTTTCATTTCTGCTAAAACCAACATAGTGTTCACCTTTTTCTGATGTGTGATTGACCACACGATGCGCAAGCAATTGCGTATTTGCCTTTAAAAATTTTGTAAGTCGGTTTGGTCTGTTGATAGTTGGAACCAAAGTAGCTGCCAGCAAGGCTTGTGACTCATTCCGATTGTTCTTGTCAAATGCAGCAAGCAAAGCTAAAAGTAGTCTGATTCGTTTTAATTGTTGCCCCGCCAGTTTTGATAAAAAGATTAAGTGTAAACTGGTTCCGTTTAACTTTTCGTTGGCCTCCATCTGTTCCAAAATAGCATCGCAGCGATTGAGTTTTTCAAGAATCACCTGATGTTCACTTTCACTTAGTTTGGAAGATCTTTGCTTTACAGAACTGGTGTGCGCTGTAATTGCAATGTTCAATTCAAAAAATGGAGAATCCACATCGTCCGCTTCAGGAATTCGGCTAACAAAGTACGGATCAATTCCGATAGAGGTTAAGCGATGTGTTAAAACAACCAGCGCACTGTAAATTTCGCTAACAAGTTTTGACTGATCTTGCGCACTTATACTTTCAGCATCTATAAGAGAAAATATTTTTTTCCAGTTAGTCACATCTACCAACTCCAATACTTTTAGCTGGTTTGGATCAATTGCCAGCTTTGAATAAATAGACTTCAATTCATCTGCTTCTAATTTGACTGGCAGAATCTGATGCTTCAGACGTATATAAATTTCGTGAAAAAATCCGCGATTTGAATTTATGCCATAGTCCGTAAAGGCCTTTTCAAAATTGACTTGTTCCAGAATTTGAGCGGCCAATGAATTCAGCTCGTGACGCAAATTTTGATCCTCTTCATTAGCCAGCAACCACGCATCAAATCGCTTATTGAAAACGGCTTTGTTTTTTGAAAAAGATTTGTTCATCTCATTCAACAAGCCATTCAAAACCGGATAATCATTCGAATTCAATGCAAGACTCATGCTCCTAATTTACGGATATAGTTGCCAATCTGTCAAAGAAAATATAAAACCAATTCTTTTTTGACAAGATTTAGCATATCATGAATCTAGCCGACGTATCTCAGAAAAGGAAAGAATTTATTTCAACACTTTTTCCAGTGTATCGGCTTTACGCTCAGTTTCTGCCCATTCGCGCTCAGCAACGGACGCACTTGTTAAGCCCCCCCCAACATACAGATAGGCATTATTCTTTTGCAATTTCATACACCGCAGATTGACAAAATAATATTTGATCTCATCTGAATTAATTCCAATAAAACCAGTATAGAATTTTCGCTGATGTTTTTCTACTTGAACAATTTTAGCTTTGGCTTCAACTTTTGGAATTCCGCATGTTGCCGGTGTTGGATGCAGACTTTTTAACAAAGAGTAAATCTGATTTTCTGTTTCAATTTTACCGTGAATGTCCGTTTTGAGATGTTCTACCGGACCCGCTTTTGCGGTATAAGTTTTTGAAGAAATTGTTTCGCCGATTTTATTTTCCTGAAAAGCCGTGAGGATAAAATCAGTTACAATTTTTTGTTCTTCCCGTTCTTTCTGAGTCCACTCTGAAAAGCCATCGTTTGGTTTTGTGCCGGCGAGTGAAACGGTTGACACGATATTGCCATCTGCCTTCAATAAAAGTTCAGGTGTAGCACCAATCCAAATGCCGGTTTCAGCAGATGAGAAAATATAATTAAAAGTACTTTTATAAGTTGAGTTTAGTAAATTAAAAATCTCTAACCCATTTTTTTGCGTGCTTACTTTTTTTATTCTGGAGAGAATTATTTTTTTCAGAGTGCCATCGTCCAGTACATTTTTCATTTTAGCAAAGGCTTCCAGGTACGTGTTTTGGTCAGCAACCACAAGATCATCGAAAGTTTCTTCATCAAGCAGTTGAAATTTTTCTGAATTTATTTCCTGCGGATTTTTTAAAACATAAATTTCATCGCCTAAAAATGAATGCAAGATGATTTCATCTTTTTCAAGAATGACTGGCTGCTCCAATTTTACAAAATCTCCTTTAAAAAATTTTGGCCGTGCAGCATCCGGAATACGATATGCAAAAAAAGCTTCTATTTGTTTTGATTTAATGCAACAACCAATACGGTTAATCTTCCGGTGCAAACTAATTTCTGATTTTCATCGGTAAGATCTACTTGCCAGATGTGACTTGTTTTTCCCCCGTGAACCAATTTTGCTTTTGCAGTCACAATTCCTGATTTCATTCCGCGAATGTGATTGGCATTAATTTCAATTCCAACGACAGACTGAGTGGCCTGATCAATGCGCATGGCAGAACCAATTGACCCAAGTGTTTCAATTAATGCAGCACTTGCTCCACCGTGCAACAAGCCCATAGGTTGATGCGTGCGATGATCAACCGGCATGGTACCTATTAAATAATCATCCCCCATTTCGGTTATAACAATTCCAAGATGTTCGACCATGGTATTTTTGCTCCATGCATTCAATTTTTTCAGCAATTCTTCCTTCGAATTCATACTTGCTATTTTGGTGCAATCTTTAATAAAAATAATGCGATAATTGCAAAAATGATATTTGGCAACCACACCGCAATTACGGGTGTAAAACCAACATTGATAGCGGCAACCGTAGTCATCTGCATTGAGAAAATATATAAAACACAAATAATAAGTCCGATTGCCAGATTTAAGCCCAGACCGCCGCGCGTTTTTTTACTGGACACTGCAACACCAATCAATGTGAGAATAATAATTGCAAAAGGTGAAGCCCAACGTTTGTGTTTTTCAATGAGAAATTCTGGAATACTATCTGAACCCCGAGCTTCTTGTTCTTTAATGAATACATCCAGCTCCGCATTGTTCATCGCTTCAATCACATTCGATCTGAAAATTAAATCTTCAAATCCAAAGCTTAACGTAGTATCTGTCTTTGCACGTTTGATGATTTTGTCATTAAACTCTCCAAAATACCGGATTTCATAATTCATCAGTTTCCAGTTATTGGTCAGACTATCTCCTTCTGCATAACCGGCAGTAAGAACATATTCGAGTGAATCACCCAACCATTTTTCATAGGTCATGTTGGTGATATCTTTCGATTGACCATCGTAACTAAAATAATATACAATTTCGTTGTTGCTGATTTGAATATGTTGATTTGCCTTGCTGGTTTTAGCACGATAATATTTCTCTTCAAATTCTAATCTTAACTTATTTGACGCGGGCAGAACAAAATTGTACATCAGAATGGCCCATATCACCAAAATAATGGACGAAAAAACATAAGGTCTCAGAAATCTATTGAAGCCAACACCCGCACTTAAGATTGGCACAATCTCAGTATTAGAAGCCATTTTAGAAGTAAACCAGATGACTGAAATAAAATTCAGCATATAACTAAACTGTACACCAAAAAAAATGAAAAAATTCACATAGTACACTCCAATAATCTCACTCCATGGAGCACCCTGATCAATAAAATCATTTAATTTTTCAGAAAGATCAAATACAATTGCAATGGACATTAGCAGGAACAACATGAACACAAAAGTTCCGAGGAACTTCTTCATGATATATCGATCGAGCTTAGTTAGCAGCACCTTATAGTTTTTGACTTAGTACAGGAACCATTTTATTCTTCCATTCAGTAAACGTACCTAATTCAATTTGATTGCGTGCTTCACCTATAAGCCACAAATAAAAGGCCAGATTGTGAATACTCGCAATTTGCATTCCCAAAATTTCACTGGTGTGGAATAAATGACGCACGTAGGCTTTTGAATAAACTGAATCCACATAAGACGTACCATCCACATCCAACGGAGAAAAATCATCTTTCCATTTGGCATTGCGCATGTTCATGATTCCATTGCGTGTAAACAACATTCCGTGGCGGGCGTTTCGCGTTGGCATCACACAATCAAACATATCTATTCCAAGAGCAATACACTCTAAAATATTAGCTGGCGTTCCCACGCCCATTAAATAGCGTTGTTTATCTTTTGGTAAAATTCCGCAAACCAATTCTGTCATTGCATAAAGATCTTCATCGGGTTCTCCAACAGAAAGTCCGCCAATTGCATTGCCAGGCATGTTGTATGACGCAATTTTTTCTGCGCTTTGTGTTCTCAAATCTTTATACACACTTCCCTGTACAATTGGGAATAGCACTTGTGAATAACCATACTTGCCATCCGTTTCATTCATTCGATCCACACAACGCTTCAACCAGCGATGAGTCATGTGCATCGAGTTTTTAGCGTAATCATATTCACAGGGAAAAGGGGTACACTCATCAAATGCCATAATGATGTCAGCACCAATGATTCGCTGAATATCAATTGCATATTCTGGTGTAAACACGTGATAACTACCATCAACATGCGATTGAAACTTAACCCCTTCTTCTTTAATTTTGCGTGTTCCAGAAAGTGAATACACCTGATATCCACCACTATCGGTCAATATTGGTTTTTCCCAACCGTTGAATTTATGCAAGCCTCCTGCTTTTTCGATGACGTCTAATCCAGGTCTGAGATACAAATGATAGGTATTGCCCAAAATGATTTGAGCTTTGATGTCATCTCTGAGTTCATGCTGATGCACGGCTTTTACAGTACCTGCAGTACCTACAGGCATAAATATGGGTGTAAGAATTTCACCGTGATCGGTTTTAATTCTGCCTGTTCGGGCTTTTGAATGCGGATCAAACCGCTCTGCTATAAAATCCATTTTGTTGAAAAGTACTGAGCAAACAAATATACGGCATATTAAATATGTGAACATTTGTAAGATTGAGAATTATGAGTATCTGGCCAGAACTACGTTTTGATTTTGCAGGAATTGTTTTCCTGATCTTTTGTACTGCAGTACTTACACAGCTTATTTATCTGTTTTGGTCGCATTTCAGATTGGTGCTTTACAAAAAGCAGCAAGCGTCCAATTCTCTTCCGCCACTAAGTATTATTGTATGTGCAAGAAATGAAGAAGACAATCTCTATAAAAATTTACCTGCAATTTTAAGTCAGAACTACCCTCAGTTCGAAGTAATTGTAGTGAATGATATGAGTATTGATGAATCTAAACACATCATACAAGCCTATCAGAAACAGTATTCAAATCTTAGAATTGTAGAGATTGAAAAAAACCGTCACCGCAAGTTTGGTAAAAAGATGCCTTTAACAATTGGTATCAAGGGTGCCACCTACGAGCATCTTGTAATGATCGATGCAGACTGTTACCCGGCGGGCAATAACTGGTTACGGAATCTGGTTTCAAATTATACAGAAGGAAAAGAAATTGTGATTGGATACGGTCCTTATCAGCAGGAGAAAGGTTTTTTGAATAAGTTGATTCGGTTTGATACAACCATGATTGCTGCTACTTATCTAAGCCATGCACTTGCCAAACGGCCATACATGGCAGTTGGCAGAAATATGAGTTACACGAAAAAGCGCTTTTTTGAAGTAGATGGATTTAAAAATCATTACCATGTTCAATCGGGAGATGATGATCTATTCATGAAAGATGCCGCAACAAAAACAAATGTTGCCATTGAAATCAATCCAGAAAGTTTTGTGTATTCACATCCAAAAAAATCATGGCGCGACTGGGTTAATCAGAAACAGAGACACTTTACAACCGCGCCGGGATACCGACTTATTAACAAACTACTTTTAGGAATATTGCCAGCGAGCATGTTTTTGATGCTCGTTTCTTTCATTATTTTACTCTTTAATTATAAATGGTGGTGGATTGTTGCCGGAATTTTATTTGTCAGATACATTATTTTCTGGCTGATACACGGGGCACTTTTCAAAAAACTGGCTTCACGAGATTTAATCTGGTGGATTCCGATTCTTGAACTGATACACTTTATCATCATGCCGTTCATTTATTATTCGACAGACCGATCAGAAGCATCAAAATGGTAAAAGGAGATAATTTATCTGACAAAGGAAAACGTGATTTAGTTTTAGTTGAGCAAGCGCTCAACGGTGAGCAAGCCGCCTACGGCGATTTGATGGAACGTTATCGTGAGTCAATCTATTTTATGATGCTGAAGATGGTGCGCACAGAAGATGATGCAGAAGATTTAACCATTGAGGCGTTTGGAAAAGCATTCAATCGTTTGCATCAATATTCTCCAAGTTTTGCTTTCTCTACCTGGTTATTCAAAATTGCATCCAACAATGCAATTGATCATATTCGCAAAAAAAGAATTCAGGTAACATCTATTGACAGCGGTTATACCAATGATGATGGTGACAGCATTTCGATTGACATTCGCAGCGGTGAAAAAGATCCTGAAGAAGAGCGCATGCACGATGAAAAAGTAAAGATGATGCGTGGTCTGGTTAAAAAATTAAAACCGCGTTACCGTGATCTGATTGAAAAAAGATACTTTGAAGAATTATCTTACGAAGAGATTGCCGAACAAATGAGTTTGCCTTTAGGAACTGTAAAAGCCCAACTATTCAGAGCAAGAACATTCCTTGCTGAAATGATGGGTTCATCCAAAGATACAATCTAAAGCAATGGTGTCCGACGCCGGAATCATATTCAATTATTTTCCAAATCTTACTTCCAAACAGCGCGATCAGTTCAGCGCTTTGTATGAACTGTATAAATTTTGGAATGATCAGATCAACGTGATCAGTCGTAAAGATTTTGAGACGTTCTACGAAAGACATGTCTTGCATTCATTAGCTATTGCAAAAGTGATTCAATTTACACCGGGCTCTGATATTCTTGATGTAGGGACAGGTGGTGGATTTCCTGGCTTGCCCTTAGCGATCCTTTTTCCAGAGGTAAATTTTTTACTGGTTGATTCAATTGGTAAAAAAATAAAAGTAGTTAACGAAGTAAAAAATTCAATTGGGCTAACCAACCTGAAAGCAGAGCATAAACGCGCTGAAGAAGTGAACGGTAAGTTTGATTTTGTAGTGAGCCGGGCAGTTACTCAGATGCAAGATTTTCTTCCATGGGTGGAACGCAAATTTAAAAGCAAGCAACAAAATGGATATCCTAATGGCGTTTTCTACTTAAAAGGCGGGGACTTAACTGAAGAGCTCAGCGGAATAAAAAACTACATGGAGATTATCAACCTCAGTGATTTTTTTAAAGAAGAATTTTTTGAAACCAAAAAACTGGTCTACGTTCAGCTCGTATAACAGAAATTATTGACCCGCTTTTTTCTCTTTTAACTCTGCTTCTTTTTTTGCCAGAGCTTCTCCTTTGAGTTCTTTTCCCTCCCAAAAAAGTTTGTAGCCGGCTTGCGTTCCATCGTCATTGTAGAAAATCCAATAACCGTGTCGCACACCATAATTATACCGTTCGATTCGTAAATATTTTCCGTTTGGGTAGTAATATTTAATGGTGCCGTGCAGTTTGCCATTATCATAACTGCCTTCACTTTCCAGCGCCGTGCTTGGATGGTAAGTTTTAAATTCTCCGTGCATTAAATCATCACGGTAATTAAAATATTTTGCAATCAAATATTGACCATTCACAGGTTGATAATACACTACTTTAATTCCATTCAGCTTACCATTTTTATATTCTTCCTGATAGCTAACAATTCCTCTGTCATCAAAATAAATCCACGTACTGTCTTTGAGTTGATTGGTGTATTTTCCGCGTGCCATCAGATAACCTGATTCGTGATACATTTTACTGTATCCAACTGAACCGTCGTCTGAAAAATTAATCACCGCTTCAACTTCACCGGTTTCATAATAGTACACAAATTTGCCATATGGTTTGTCATCTTTAAACTGACCGGTATATTTGTAAACGCCGCTGTTATCGTAGGCCTTTTTCCAAACACCCTGCTTCATCCCATTGGCATCTGTCTGATTAACCTGGCTGATTCCGCAAAAAGTTACTGAAAGAAAAAGTATTGCAAAAATGAATCTCATGATACCTTATTTTAATGCTTTTGAAACTTCTGACAAATTTTGAAAAATATAATTTGCTTTTGTTGAAAGGTTACGCCCCTTTGTCAACATTACGGTTTTCATTCCCAATTTCATACCAAACTCAATGTCGGTTTCTGAATCGCCTACAATAATTGATTTTTCAAAGTCAATTTCCGGAAAATCTTTTTTAGCGTGAAGTCCCATGCCTACTCCAGGTTTTCGATAATATCCGCTTTCTGTTGCCAGCTGCGGCGCAAAATAAATTTTATCAATTCGGCCACCTGAAAGTTTGATCAGGTCAAGCATATAATCATGAAGAACTGTCAGTTGTTCTTCAGTCATTATTTTTCGATTGATTCCCTGCTGATTGATGACAATCAGAATTCTGCCAAAAAGTTCAGAAAAATGTGCCAGTGCTTCCAGAACGCCGTCTACAAATTTAAATTCAGCCGGTGTTTTAACGTAATCATTTGCGATTTGATGGTTGATTACGCCATCCCTGTCCAGAAAGAGCGTCCAGGATTTATCAAAACGTAAATCAGTTAAATTCATGACTGCATGTCCTTTTGGAATTTCTGATAATCTTCAGGCACACCGATATCCATGAAATAGGCGTCAAAGACTTTGCCGTATATTTTTTTTGCGGTTGGATTTTTCTCAAGATAATTTGTCTCAAATGAAAAAGGTGTATTCACCGGGTAGTGAATTAAAATGCCATGATTGATGCAATACACACCACCGTTAATGATAGCTTCGTCTCTGAATTTTTTTTCAGTGAATTTGGTGATTTTTCCGTCTGGATCAAGCTCAATACTTCCATACCGATCTACGTTTGAAAGTTTCTTCAGGGCCAGCGTGCATGTAGCATGATTCTCAAAATGATAATCAGCAAGTTCTTTGAGATTAATGTCAAAAAAAGTATCACCGTTGCAGACAAATAAAACAGGAGCTTTTGTTTTTTCAAGGGCTAGTTTTATTCCTCCGCCTGTTCCCTGAGGTTCCTTTTCAATGGCATATAAAATTTTCATTCCCAAATAAGAATCTCCAATTTCAGCTACAATTAATTCATGTTTATACCCAACAGAAAGAATGACCGTTTCAATACCGCTGGCCTTTAATTTGGAGAGCAAATAATGCAGAAATGGTTTTCCATTTACAGGAGCCAGTGATTTTGGAAACTCGCCTATTTCAGATTGCAATCTGGTTCCTAATCCTCCGGCTAAAACGATAGCTTCTTTTATCTGATTGTCCATGAATCTAACCCTTTTTGCGTGAATTCATAATTTGAAACGCTACCGCCCAATTTTTTTAATGCTTCAACAACCTGATATCTTTTTGTGTCTTCTGCAAAGAACATCATAAAGCCTCCACCACCTGCTCCTGAAATTTTTCCGCCAGTTGCTCCGGCAGCAATAGCCGTTTCATAAATTTTATCAATTTCAGTATTTGAAATTCCAGAAGCCATTTCTTTTTTATTCAGCCAGCTTTCATGCAACAACTTGCCGATTGTGGGAATATCACTGCGCAAAAAAGCCTCTTTCATTTGAAAGGCTTGTTGTTTTAATTGGTGCATGGCTTCAATGGGTTTAGCCGTAGATGCCTTCACATTTTCAATTTGCTTTTCAATAATTTTAGCCGACTCACGATTTGTATTTGTGTAATAGAGAATCAAATTAAAATTCACTTCATTCAAAAAACTTTTTTTGGTTCTGAGCGGATTCACAATCACTTTATCACCGGTCAGAAATTCCATAAAATTGACACCGCCAAATGTGGCTGCGTACTGATCTTGTTTTCCACCGGCCATTCCCAAATCTGTACGTTCAATTTCGTAAGCAAGCTTTGCAATATCATATTCACCCAGCGGCAGTTCAAGCCACTCTACAAATGCTCCTAAAATTGAAACAACCAAGGTAGATGATGTCCCTAAACCACTTCCTGTAGGAACATCCATTGAGGTTGTCATTTCAAAGCCAAGTGGTTTGGAGCTGTAATCTTTTACAATTCGGTTGTAAACCCCTATTTGCAAATCAATTTCACCATTCAATTTCAATGAGGATGCCGAGTCAAATTCAAACGTTTTGTTTTGATCAACCGAATGAATAATTATTTTGGAATCGTTACGCGGAATAATTGTTGTTCGCGCATACAAGTTGACTGTTACATTCAAAATTGCGCCGCCGTACAAGTCTGAATAAGGACTTACATCGGTTCCTCCACCTGCTAATCCAAGTCTGAACGGAGCTTTACTGCGAATGATCATAAAGTAAAGGTAAAAATATTGCAAGTTGCCCTTCTTTAATTTCGTCAACAATATCAACCATCAATGTTAATAATTCATAATGCCGTCAATGAACGTGATCAGTGAAAACAAACCGTTAAACACCAAAAAGCCTGCCCTGCCTGACTTAGAGAGTGCGTATTGCGCACTACAGAATATTAGCTTTGCGCAAATAGGGCAATCGTCTTTAACAATTCTTCACACGATTTTTTTTGTCAGCCAACATGCGTGGTCTACTTTTGCAGCATGAAAAAATTGATCCTCTCCTCACTGATCGCATTAAGTTCATTTTTTAGTTTTTCAAATGAAAGCGATACACTTTGTGTCACTTACAACTTGCGCGACAGCATTACCTCGTATGCGCAAAACTTTATTGGTACTCCCTATCTTTGGGGTGGAGAATCAACCAAAGGGTTTGATTGTTCAGGATTTGTGCTTTATGTTTTCAAGAAATTTGGCATAAAACTTCCGCACTCAAGCGCAGCAATGGGCAATTTAGGTCAGCAAAAAGAAAAAGATTGCGCTGAATCTGGCGACATTATTCTTTTCAAAGGCACACAAAGCAGCACCATTGGTCATGTTGGAATTGTTTTTGAGAATAAAAGTGAAAACTTAATTTTCATTCATGCATCTTCATCACGCGGAGGAGGAGTAAAAATTTCACAACTCTCTGACGGCTACTATACACAACGCTTTGTTAAGGTTGTTGACGTATTATCCTAGTTCATTGTAACCTTTTTCAGCTCAACACTGTTATAGCATTGACAACCAGATCATGCCTTTTGGCTTGATTTTCGTAGATTTGCATGGAAGTGAAGAAAACGACTCTGATAATTATACTTACCCTGAATGTGCTTGGGCATCATGCTATAGCGCAGAACGGTAAGAATTATCCTGAGTTTGACCGCAAACATTTTCACTTTGGTTTTGCACTTGGTGTCAATACGGCTGACTTTCACTACACACTGCGCGCAGATTCATTGATTCAAGACTCTTTAACCGGAATTACAATTAAGAAACAACCCGGTTTTAACCTTGGTATTATTTCAAGCTGGAATATTCATGAAACTCTTTCCATGCGATTTGTGCCTTCGTTGAGTTTTCAGGAAAGATTGTTTCAGTATTCTTACGTAAATAAAGGTGTACAAAAAGTAAAAGAAAACCGGTTGGAGTCTACCACTCTTGATTTTCCAATAATGCTGAAATTGCGTACTAAAAGGCTAACGAATTTTGCAGCATACGCGATTACGGGTTTTCAGTATAGCCTGGATCTTGCTTCACAAAAAGATGTTGACCAAACGCAAGGAGAACCGATTGTAAAAATTAAACAGCACGATTTTTCTTATCAGGTAGGTGGTGGATTTGATTTTTGGATGCCTTATTTCAAATTTGCCATTGAACTTAAATTATCAAATGGAATAAAAAATGTGGTGATTCAGGACAATACTTTTTTCATGGATCCGCTTTCATCACTCAAAACAAAAGTTTGGTGGTTTTCGATCACCTTTGAAGGTTAATACTTTATTCTATTTTTTTCAGGATTTGTGTTAGTGATAGCAGCGGCAGCTCTTTGCTTTTTGGCAAAGACTACAGCGGATAGCACGCCGCTTGGCTTAGCCGAGGGAACACCCAAAATATATTTACCATTCTTGCGTTCTTAGTTTGTGCAAAAACATGTGAGACCATTCTTTCTTGGTAGTTTAATTATTTTTCATGGCTTTGTTTACAGCCAGCGAAATGGAAAAAATTATCCTCAATTTGAGTATAAAGATTTTCATTTTGGCGCTATGCTGGGAACAACTTCAACAACCTACAGATACGAAATAAATGATGCTGGTTTGATTCAGGATTCCATTCAAAATATACTATTTAACCGAATGCCCGGGCTTGCGATTCATGTGCCTGTGATTAGCTGGAATCCACACGCAGTATTCAATATTCGTTTTGTGCCTTCCATTTCATTTCACGAAACAGAAATCAAGTATCAGTATTTAAACCGCGGCAAATTAAAACAGAAAATTACCCGGACTCAACCTACTGTTTTAAATTTTCCTTTGCTTCTGAAACTAAATACAAAACGGCTGAATAATTTTTCTGCCTATGCGATCAGTGGATTTTCATACAGCCTTGATTTAGCTAGCCAGGAAGGCGTACTGCAAAACTCAGAAGATCCGATTTTGAAATTAAAAAGACATGACTTTGCCTACCAGGTTGGCGGCGGTTTTGATTTTTATTTAGAGTACTTCAAGTTTGGTGTCGACATTAAACTTAGCAATGGCATTACCAATTTACTCATTCAGGATAATACATTTTTCAGCAATCCACTAAACAGTTTAAAATCACAAATTTGGTGGTTTTCATTGACGTTTGAAGGGTAGCTTTCAGGGGGTGAAATAGTAAACAGTGGTAGGTGATCAATGGTCAAGTGATCTGTGGCCAGGTGGTCGGAGGTCGGGTGATCGGTGGTCGGTAATCAGTGGTCAGGTGATCGGCGGACAGGTGGTCGGGTGAATACTAATTAGTGCATTGCAAACTTTATATTCCTAATCCTGATTACTTTTTCCAACCGACTAACTGATCACTCCCTTCTTTCTGATTACCTGGTTACTTTCTTCTTACCGATTACATGATTACCCCTTCTCACCGATTACCTTTTAAACCCGATTACCTGATTACTCCTTCTTACCGATTACCTTTAAGATTACCTGATAGCCTAACCCCTGCCTTCACGTACCTTTTTCAAACTTTCAACTACCTTTGAACTGTGATTCACGAAGCCGACATACGAATACCCTACCATTTCATTCATGACGATGCCTACATTAAAAGTACGGTTGCATCATTTCTGAATTTAAACGAGAAAGATATTACGCACATCGAAGTAAAAAAAAGATCACTGGATGCTCGTAAAAGAGATATCAAATATAATTTGCGATTAGCGGTTTATGTGGATGAACAATTTATTGCCGAAGAGCATTTTTTCTTTCCAAAAAAAGTTGATCCTTCCAAACAAGTTATGATTATTGGCAGTGGCCCGGCTGGTATGTTTGCTGCTTTGCGCGCCCTGGAGCATGGAATAAAACCAATCATTTTTGAACGCGGAAAAGATGTGCGTGCACGGCGCAGAGACCTTGCGAAAATTCACAAAGAACATTTGGTTGATCCAAATTCAAATTATTGTTTTGGCGAAGGCGGAGCGGGAACTTATTCAGATGGAAAACTTTATACACGTTCAAAAAAAAGAGGCAATACACAAAAAGCTTTAGAATGGTTTGTACATTTTGGAGCAGACAAGGATATTTTGGTGAATGCCCATCCGCACATTGGAACAAACCGTCTTCCGCAAATAATCCAAAGTATGCGCGAAGCTATTATTGCCGGAGGAGGTGAAGTTCATTTTGAATCAAAACTGACAGATTTAAAAATTGAAAATCAAAAAATAAAATCAATTGAAATAAATCAGAAAAACTGGATTGACTGTGAAAATTTAATTTTAGCAACAGGCCATTCAGCCCGTGACATTTTCGAATTGCTTTTTGAACGCAAAATAAAAATAGAAGCCAAACCTTTTGCGCTTGGGGTTAGAATTGAACACAGCCAAAATCTGATTGACGAAATTCAGTACCATGGTTTACACAGTGATGAAAATTTACCACCTGCAACTTACTCATTGGTTACACAAGTAGACGGCATGGGTGTGTATTCATTCTGTATGTGTCCCGGAGGCATTGTTGCCCCTTGCGCAACGGATCTGGAAGAAGTTGTTACAAATGGCTGGTCACCCTCCAAAAGAAATAATCCCTATTCAAATTCAGGAATGGTTGTTCAAATTGAACCACACCATTTGATGGAGAATTTTGAAAAAAATCCATTTGTATGCCTTGATTTTCAAAAAGAAGTTGAACACGCCTGCTGGATTGCCGGTGGCAAAACACAAGTAGTGCCTGCCCAGCGTTTGGTTGATTTTACGCAAGGAAAAATTTCTAAAGACTTACCTGAAACATCTTATCAGCCCGGCTTAAAATCAGTTGACCTGAACACTGTTCTACCCCCAATGATTTCAAGCAGATTAAAAAAAGCATTTTTAGAATGGGGAAAAAAAATGCCCGGATTTTTAACCAATGAAGCCGTGCTGCATGCACCTGAATCCAGAACATCATCACCCATAAAAATTCCGCGATCAGATGAAACAATGGAACATATTGAAATTGCAGGGCTCTATCCTTGCGGCGAAGGAGCTGGTTATGCCGGAGGAATTATGTCTGCAGCGGTTGACGGAATGAATTGTATCGATAAAATTTCAGTAAAAATCGATTGAGATTTTTTTTGTCTAAAAGTTTCTGCAGTTAGTCGATTTTATAATTGGATGATGAGATAAGTTTCGCTACTTTAGAACAAATTCTTAAAACATAATATGAAGTTAAAGTACATTTTATTTGCCGCATTTTTCACACTAATACTCTCCCTTAACGCTCAAGTTAATCCACACGCAATTGGTTTGCGTTTGAATGGTGACGGAAGAGGAAACGGAGCAGAGATATCTTATCAACATGGCTTTGGCGATGCAAACCGACTCGAAATTGATTTGGGAGCAAGAACCCATAGACACTGGAGACATTTTGGAATATTTGCTGCCTACCATTGGGTTTGGAACCTGACTGCCGGATTGAATTGGTATGTTGGACCCGGTGCTGCAATCGGCTCATATCAATCACGTGATTATTACGACGACGGCTTAACACTTGCTATTGGAGGACAAATTGGATTAGAATATGACTTCAATTCTGCAGGCGCACCTATCTTAATCAGCCTTGATGCAAGACCTTTATGGGAAGTTTGGGACTATTATGAGTACAATTCTTTTGGATACGGAGCTGCATTTTCTGTTCGTTTCACGTTCTAGAAATTTCACATTGAAAATATAATGAAAAGAGACTTCGGTCTCTTTTTTTTTGCCTTGATGTATAGAATTGAAAATATGTCATACATTTGTACCGAACGAATATTCGGTCGGTGACAATTACAGAAACCAACAAACGTGCTAAAATACTGAATGCCATGCTTGAACTTGTTGTTCAGCAAGGCATTCAGGCAACCCCCATGTCGCAGGTAGTGAAAGAGTCAGGTGTGGCAGCAGGAACAATTTATCATCACTTTTCAAGCAAGGAAGAAATCATTAACGAATTGTATCTAAACTTAAAAATAGACTTCGGGAAAGCATTGAGTGAACACCTCACAGCGGACTTAAGTTATAAAGAAAAGTTTTTTCAGACCTGGCTAAATCTTTACGATTATTTCTGTGAAAATGAAAGCGCATTCCACTTTGCTGAACAGATTGGTCACTGCACGATGATTACTTCCGAAACGAAACAAAAAGGGGAAATACACTATTTACCCATAGTTGAATTTTTTGCTCAGGGAATTTCTCAAAACGTACTGCGTGAAATGGATTTAAAACTGATGACGAATTTAATTTATGGGAACATAGTCACGGCAGTTCAAATTACGCTTTCAGGAGATTTAATTATGACCAAAGACAGATTGTATTCCGTCATCGAATCATCGTGGGACAGCATCAAAAAACACTAAAAAATAAAATTATGAAAACAGCATTAATTACAGGCGCTTCAAGCGGCATTGGAATGGAACTTGCAAAAATTCACGCATCAAAAGGCGATCATCTTATTTTGGTTGCACGCAGTGAAGGAAAGTTAAAAGAACTTGCTTCAGATTTGATTTCGAAAAACAAAATTCAAGTTGAAATTATCGTTTCAGATCTTTCAAAAAACAATTCTGCACAAGAAGTATTTGATCAGGTAAAAGCAAAAAATATTCAAGTTGATTATCTGATCAACAATGCCGGTTTTGGTGATTTCAATTCACTTGTCGATTCTGACTGGAATAAACAAGCCATGATGATTGACCTCAACGTAAAAAGTCTGACTCACCTAACCCATTTATTTTTACCTGAAATGATTAAACGTAAATCAGGAAAAATTATGAACGTGGCTTCTACAGCAGCGTTCTTGCCATGTCCAATGATGGCGGTTTATGCTGCAACAAAACATTTTGTACTTGCATTTTCTGAAGCAATTGCCAACGAAGTAGCAGACAAAGGAGTAACTGTTACAGCGCTATGTCCGGGAGCAACCACTTCTGGATTTCAAGATGCAGCAGCCATGCATGAATCTGGTTTCATGACAAACCAAAAATTTGTTTCAGCCGAAAGCGTTGCCCAATATGCTTATAAATCCATGATGAAAGGAAAACGCGTTGCGATTCCCGGCTTCATAAATAAGGCCACCTCAGGCCTGATTCGATTTATGCCAAGACGAGTCGTAACTTCTGTTGCCCGTAAAATGATTGATCGCAAAAAGTAAAATCAGATTCCAAAATCGTAATCTCTTTCTACAAGACAGATTCTGGTTTTATACGCTTGATACCATTTTTCACGGCCATACTTTTGAGCAAGCAGATGATCTGAATTTGCCTTCCAATTTCTTATTGATGTTAAATCCCGCCAATATGAAACGGTAATTCCAAGTTCTTGTCTGGCAGACTCGATGCCCAAAAAGCCATCTTGTTTTGAAGCCAGATCTACCATCAAATCTGCCATTTCAGCATAGCCTTTATCTTCAGAAGATTTAAGCGATGAAAAAATAACGGCATAATAAGGCGGTTTAGGAGTATGTGCTATCATGCCCCTAAATTAAATCATTTTCCAAAAAAGAAAATAAGATCAGCATTAAACCTTGGTTTTGCAGATATGGTCGTTGCATTATCGGTTTGGAAATTCTGATAAAGCGGATATTGAAAACCAGTTGAGAATCTTATCTTACTAATATAAAACTGAATTCCTGTATTAGAATACAAACCATATACACCGGTATTAAAAACACGATCTTGATTTTCTGTATGGGGTGCGGCATGTTCTGCATACAATCCAGCAATGGCTAAAAAGCTAAACTTATTTTTTCCGGTGAGATAAACATAATTTGCCGCAAGGTTGAATTGATTTCCAAATCGATATTCCTCAGCATTTTTTAGATTGATTTTGTAACTTGATTCCAAACTTACCGCTGATTTATTTTTTCGATGAAAGTAATTTGACGTGATCAAAAAATCTACACTTCCGGTACCAGGCTGAAAATTTCGATTGACCAGTAAACCATTATCCGCAATATCTGATTTTCCAAGTGGAAATTTTATTCCGGATCCAACCGTGAGAAAATGGTTTTTCTGCATTAGTGATTCGGTCCAAAACTGATAATGTACCAATAAAATCGGGTCTCCAATGCCTGAAGCAGTGATTGGCTGATGCGAGCCAACCATACTGTTTTGAATGAATGGTGCACTCAGATTCAGTTTGATTTTTTTTGAAATATTATATCGCGCTACAAAATCCAAACGCTGATACGTATCTGCAGAATTTTCTGTTGGCTTAACAGGATATTGGTGTTTAATCTGGGTATTAAACTGCGACCAATTATATCTGAAACCAACAAAGTGCGAACTGTAATCAGGCATGATGCCTTGACTGAATGCGCCCATAGCGCAACCACAAACATCACATGCCTTACCCAATACTGTGAGTAACAAAAGTGAAGAAAATAATATTTGTTTAATCATAATTCAATACGTTAATTGTATTGAACCGAAAACATCTTATTGAATACTTAAGCCAGCGGCAAAATTATTGCTGAGCCGAATCGCTAAATCTATCTGTGAATAATCACCGTGAAAATTAGACTCTGTAGTAACATCCACGATACTTCCTGCACTGTAGAATAGTTTGCTCAGATCAATGGAGATCTTTTCAGTATGTGTACCTTTTTTATCGAATGAAAAGTCATGTGCTAATTCTAACTCACGATAACAATCATTAAAACCGGTGTGATATGAAAAACCACCTTCATCAATTCCATCACCTGTTAAATCATACTTACCATCGATCATCACGAAACGATACATTGAATTCATTCCCCAGTACGTGTTTTGCGTTGAACTTAATGGATGATCTGCTGCAGTATAAGCTGCGGGTCCGGCTTGATTCATTGCATCAGGAACGCCAATACCAAATTTAATGGCAGTATAATCACCGGCAGGAATTTGCATGGACATGCTTCCATTTCCATTTATACATTTTACAAGCGCAATATCTGCAACCGTTGTTTCCTCGCCTTTCTTGTCAACAAATCGTACATCTGCAATATAAAATTGCAATACTTCAATTCTGATTTTAATTCCATCACCATTGGTAAAATATTCTGAAAATGAATATGCCGAAGCACCATTGTTAGTTTGAAAATTAAGATCGACCGTAGCCTTGTTCTTCTCACTTTTGTTGCAAGAAAGAACCAATAGAATCAGAAATAAAGGAAATAAATGTCTCATAAAGTGATGACGTATTTACAATCGGGTTGGTTAGTCTGAGCCCTAAGTTAATTGTATTCAATAAAACCAGCAGTGACTTTTCTCACCGCTGGCTTTGTTTTCAATTCGTGTTATTGCATGAAATGCAGCATTAATTTAGCTTCAGTTGATTTGCCTTCAGCATCTGTAACCTCAAAGTGTAAATAGTAAACATGTTCTATGGAATCTGGAACCATAAAATGTTCATGGAAATCATATGACTTTCCAGAAATATCACCTGTAAATTCGATATTAAATTCTGGTGTGTGATCACCAGCTTCGGTACCCATGTGAATGTGATATGATTTTAAATCACGGTCATCAGCAAAAGTTGCTTCAATGTGAACTTCTGATCCCCAAAGGTGTTCAGAATGATTAATAGGTTCTGCAATTAGAATTGTCGGATTTTCTTTGTCTTTTTTGCACGAGACGAACGTGAACAGAATAGTACTAGCAAAAGCTATATTTAGAATAGATTTCATTTTTTTTTATTTGATTTGATAATAGATAGTTAGAGCAAGAAATAATTCAAACTCAGGACTGATATCTTCTTGACATCAGAAAACAAATTAATTACTAGCTAAAATCAGGCGGAACAAACATACTGGTATCAGCATTCGCCGTTGCCTTAACGAACAAATCATCGCTCTTTTTTGAATTCACCTGGAAAGTTTCTATTCTCAATTCTTTTAAAATTTCAACTCCAAATAGCCAAAACGTAATTGGTTGAATTGTCGCTCGAGCTTCTGAGCTTTTAGAGGATGTTGAAACTGTCAATTGTTTTTCCAGATGACATTTTCCATGACATTTTTTCTCAGGCTTTTCTTTGTTTACGCAATACTTTTCAGTGATTTCAGCGCGATTAAAATAGAAATTTATTCACAACGGTCAACGTCTGATAAATTAAACCCGTTGAAAAATCAGGGTAAGCAGAATTGCAGAATATGAGTAGAGTGATTTCAATTCGGCAAAGCTAATAAAAAATGAAATCGAACGAAATGATTTAAGTCATTCTACTTATTCAAACCGAAAACCAGTGGTAATTATCAAACTGGTATTTGAATATTCGATTCGTGCATGACTTCCATTTATCGTTGGATCATATGCATAATAATCCGCTTTATTTCGCCGAACCATAACTGCAGCATCTATGTAAAACATACCAAGGTTGTAGCCAATTCCTCCGGTAAAGAAATTAGTTGGATATTGAATATTTCCTTTTCCACTTTTGAACGCTGAACTGAAATGCGCAAAACCTCCACGCACATAAAGATTCTCATTTACACGTGCCTCTGCACCTATGCGCACATTAAGAACACTTCTGTAAAGATTTTTTATTTGTGCATTTTCAGAATTAAAAATATAGGTGATTCACTGAATTGCTGATCGTGCAAATATTCGTTCCAGACACTTTTTTTATGCACCAATCCTAAATTAAAATTTGCGCGCAGCGGTGTTTGAATTGTGTAGTCATACGATCCGCTTGGAACATTTTCTTCCGCCACATATTTCAATCCGTCATCTGTATCTGTGTACATGTTGGCATCCCATTCATCTTTGTTTCTAAAAAAAGTTGGCGACTGTACGGATGCGCCAATACGAATCCAATCTGCCGGCATAAAAATGGCACCAACGCGGGCACCATATCCCCAGCCCTTCACTCCTAAGTTGTAGAGATATCGAATATCACGAATCCACAAACTGGAATCTGTAAATTCTTCTCTGTGTTCATAGGATTCTGAATATTTAAGTCTGGTAAGATTGAATGTTCCTCCTACTAATAATTTATTTGCGTAATTTCCACTCAAGGTGAAACTATATTCACCCAAACCACCCGACCTGTATATGTTTCGGTTGTGTATTGCATTGCCTGAAGTAAAATCAGTCACATAGGTATTATCAGGTCCGGGATCTAATGCATAGGTATCATAAGCTAAACCTGCATCAAATGGAAAAGCATAATAAATATTGTCAGGCATGGTTCCGTTGGCACGTTTGATAAATGAATGCAGGATTGATGAATCTGAAGTTCCGCTATACGAAACCCTTTCTTCAAAACTATGCAAACGATTATAGCCCATACCGAGTTGGACGCTATACCAATTGTTGAATTTTTTCGGATCCAAACTATAGGCTCTAATATAAGATATGTTCGAAATTTTATACTCACCTTTCACGGCTCGGGTATCGGTTCCATAAAATGAAGTAGTAGCATTCGGCACTTCAACAGCTTGCGAAAACGAAAAATTATTTTTTTTGAATCTCCCTAAACCGGCGGGGTTCGTGCTGACAGCCGAGTAATCTCCACCTACAGCGCCAAATGAACCTGCAGTTGAAACCGAACGCGCTGTACCTCCAAAATAAATTTGAGAATAGCGTAAAGCATCATCTTCATTTTGTGAAAATGCAATTTGCGTGATACCTATCAGCGCAAAAAAACCAAATAGGGCTTTCATACTTTTTATCTTCTTGAAGTAGATGTAGAGCGCGATCCTCCAGAGTTAGTCGATGAACTTGAACCACTGTTCGTAGTTGTTGTACTTGACCGATGACTGGTGGTTGAATTACTTCCTGAATAGGCGTTTGAAGTATTGGAAGTTGTATTGGTGTTGGTTGAGTTGTACGTTGTGCTTGTACTGCGACTTGTAGAATTCGTAGAAGAATAACCTGACGAATTTGTTACAACTGGTGGTGTATAGTAATTTGGCGTACCACTGTTCTGATTTACCGGATCAACATGTTGCGTTCCACTGGATTGTCCAGAACCATTTCGGGCTGCGGTGCCTGTTGGATACTTTACTTCAAATTGATTGGATGCGGCAACATGGCTTGATCCACTACTGGTAGCAGTTGTAGAAGTAATTCCTCCGGCATACGTATCTTTACTTGTCGTGGCAATCGCATGACCAGATACTGCACCGGTGTTAGTTGAAATTGGTTTTTGAGATTGTGACACAACATTAGGATCTGAAACCAAACCGGTTCCAAAGGGCTGAGAAGTCATCGTTGATCCTTCAGTCGCGAATGCAGGCTTGTTCGAAATTCCAGTAGATCCAATTGTCAATCCAGAACCGTTTTCAACATTCGTTACCGTTTGATTTGTTGTAGAAACGGGGGTCGAAATAACTTGCTTAACAGTATGCGCATAAACTGTTGTATTCGATGAATTGGTTGATGATGAATTGCGATGCCCATAAAAATGATTACCATTATCTGCAGTGTTATCGTAACTATTGTAAACTCCATTAAAAATACCGTTGTTGCCATTATTCCACTGATACGGATACCAACCATATATAGCGGCATAGTAACCATAAGGATCCATTCCTAAAGGATAATAATTATGCCATCCGCCCCAGTAATCATAATATCCATAAAGATTATAACTGTTGCCAAAATTGATGTAATGATAAGCTAGATTGTTATTCCAGTGATTGCAGGAGCAGCTATTGAACCACAATGAGTTTGGATTTCCGTATGTCCAACCCGGTTGAACATAGCGCCATTGATTTGAATGAGGATAATGCCCACAAGAACAATTACAGTTGTTATTAGTATTCGAAAACGATGTTCCTCCGGAAAGCTGATTATTGGAAGGATAATAACCTCCAAACGTTACCTTGTCTTTTTTATCTACAACTACTTTATGATCTTTTTCGTTGTCCTTAATCAGGTCAGTATACCCCTCTTCAGTCAATGACTTGCCCTCTGCAACATCATAGACATCATCATACATATAAGTGGCCGTTCCACAAGAAGCGGTAAGACCTAAAATTCCAAGCAGGTAAAAATACTTTTTCATACGCCCAAGTTTGTTTCAGATTCGACGGCTCATCTGTCAACCTGAAGGGTTAATAATCTAACCTCCGCTGCTGCTACTTATGATTGCGTTTAAAACTTTGATCGCATGAGCAAATCATACTATCTTAATTTTATACCTTTGTAGCTCTCTTAACAGAAAATTAACAAATACCGTACCAAACTCATGGCTGAGAAAATTACCAAACGCGAAACAGACTACTCACAATGGTATCTGGACATCATCAAAGCGGCTGATTTAGCTGAGCATTCAGACGTAAAAGGGTGTATGATTATTAAACCTTACGGCTTTGCAATTTGGGAAAAAATGAAAGACGCTTTGGATAAAAGATTCAAAGAAACTGGACATTCAAATGCATACTTCCCGCTCTTTATTCCAAAATCTTACCTGAGCAAAGAAGCAAGCCATGTAGAAGGATTTGCCAAAGAATGTGCGGTGGTTACACACTATCGTTTAAAGGTAGATGAGAATGGAGGCGGAATTGTGGTAGATCCAAAAGCTAAACTGGAAGAAGAATTAATTGTAAGACCAACTTCTGAAACAATCATCTGGAGCTCTTACAAAAAATGGATTCAATCCTATAGAGATCTTCCAATCTTGATCAATCAATGGGCGAATGTGGTGAGATGGGAAATGCGCACACGTTTGTTTTTAAGAACAACCGAGTTATTGTGGCAAGAAGGTCATACCGCTCACGCTACTAAACAAGAAGCGATTGAAGAAACAGAAAAAATGCTGGATGTTTATGCAGAGTTTGCTGAAGAGTTCATGGCGATGCCAGTTGTGAAAGGAATAAAATCTGAAAACGAACGTTTTGCCGGTGCTGATGAAACGTATTGTATTGAAGCGATGATGCAAGATGGAAAAGCATTGCAGGCCGGTACGTCACATTTTCTCGGACAAAATTTTGCCAAAGCATTTGAAGTAAAATTTACAGATAAAGCTGGTAAACTGGATTACGTTTGGGCAACTTCGTGGGGCGTTTCAACCCGCTTAATGGGTGCATTGATTATGACGCATTCAGATGATTTAGGTTTGGTTGTTCCTCCTAAATTGGCTCCAATTCACGTAGCGGTAGTTCCAATTTTTAATAATGAAGAACAGCTCACTCAGATTAAAGATAAACTTTCAAACTTACTTGCTGATTTAAGATCAAAAGGATTGACCGTAAAATTTGATGATGATGATCAGAAACGTCCGGGTTGGAAATTTGCAGAATACGAAGTGAAAGGTGTGCCGGTTAGAATTGCTGTTGGCTTGAGAGATTTGGAAAACAATCAGGTTGAAGTTGCGCGCAGAGATACGCAGGAAAAAAAATCGTACAGCCTCGATGGTCTTGCTGATAACATTGTTGCTCTTTTAGATGATATCCAAAAAAATCTATTTGAAAAAGCATTGAAGATGCGTAACGACTCCATCAAAAAAGTAGACTCGTATGATGAATTCAAAAAACGTCTTGAAAGTGAAGGTGGATTCTTTGCAGCACATTGGGACGGAACAAAAGAAACAGAAGAACAAATTAAAACGGATACAAAAGCTACGATTCGCTGCATTCCTTTAGATGCTGTTGAAGAAGAAGGAACCTGTATGGTTACCGGTAAACCTTCCAAACGTCGTGTACTTATTGCTAAAGCATATTAATTATGGCTGATCATTCAGAAAAAGAATATCTCATAAACTTGCTCCGCAGCAAGTCTGTATTGAAACAAGATATCTATAAAAATACAGTTCACTGGTTTGCTCAATTGAAAGAGGAGCTGCAACATTGTATTATGGCTCTTGGAAAAGAGATTGATGATCCGCGCGTTCGATTAAGATATGTTGATCGCGGTGAAGGTGAAGCTCATTTGTATATTGGAAGTGATATATTGATCTTTCACATGCACACTAACGTATTTAAGTTTTCTAATTACGATTTCGCAACAAAAACATCATACGTAAAAGACAATCCTGAAAATGCTTTCTGTGGTGTGATACACATTTATGATTTTCTGGCAGACTCCTATGAATATGGACGTCTGAATGATACCGGATTTTTAATCGGGCGTCTTTTTATTAATCGAGAAAGCCACTTTCAATTAGAGGGAAAAGGTGATTTGGGTATGCTGTACCGTGATTTTATGAACCCGGTTTTAACCCGTGAAATTGTTCAGGATATTATATATAGAGCGGCCGTCTACGCGCTTGAGTTTGATTTGTTAAATCCACCTTACGACTCCATAAACCAGGTTAGTGTGTCTGATTTGCAAACACTCTCCAGTAACTCGGCCTTAAAAACCGGTAAAGCACTAGGCTTCAAATTTAAAGCCTCGAACGACATCAAAGCATAAAAAATTTGATGTATTGGTGTTGCCATTAAAACGGAATCTCGTATATTTGCACTCCTTTTCGGAAAAAGTTTAACATTTTTGGCCCGTTCGTCTAGGGGTTAGGACGCCAGGTTTTCATCCTGGAAACAGGGGTTCGATTCCCCTACGGGCTACAAGAGTGCTGATGCTAAACGAAGCTTCAGAAAAAGATCAAAGTATTGAGCACATTTACAAAGCAGCTTCGTCAAACAAGCGATAACGTAATTTGGCCCGTTCGTCTAGGGGTTAGGACGCCAGGTTTTCATCCTGGAAACAGGGGTTCGATTCCCCTACGGGCTACAAATACAGTTAAAACCTGTAGAGACGCGATAATATCGCGTCTGAATACCAGAATTAATTTTAAAAGTAAAAGAACAAACAATTAGATTATGGCAAATCATAAGTCAGCTATCAAGAGAATTCGCGCGAACAACGCAAAAAATCTTGTTAACAAATATCAGCACAAAACCACGCGTAACGCTGTAAAAGCTTTGCGTGATACAACTGATAAAAAAGCTGCAGCTACTGCGCTTCCAAAAGTTTCTGCTATGTTGGATAAATTGGCTAAACGCAATGTTATCCACAAAAACAAAGCTGCAAACTTGAAATCGAGCCTTACTAAAAAGGTAAACGCTCTTAAGTAAGAAATTTGTCTTTAAAAAAGATGAAGGTCTTTTCTCGATCATGCGGGAGAAGGCCTTTTTTTGGTTTATAGCCTATGCAAGTCAAGATTGAACCAAGTTGGAATTTGAAACTAAGTGAGGAATTTGAAAAACCTTATTTCAAATTACTGATCGTTAAAGTCCGCGAAGCATATCAATCATCGGATGTATGGCCTAAAGGTTCTGATATCTTCAATGCTTTTGAAAAATGTCCTTTTGATCAGGTTAAGGTGGTTATACTTGGTCAAGATCCCTATCCGACCCCAGGTCATGCGCATGGTCTTTGCTTTTCTGTTGCCGAACATGTGAAGCCAATTCCAAAATCGCTTCAAAATATTTTCAAAGAAATTCAATCAGATCTCAACATTCCTTTTCCACAAAATGGCAATTTGGAAAGATGGGCAGAGCAAGGTGTTTTCATGCTCAACGCAACACTGACCGTAAAAGCAGGTGAACCTAATTCGCATCAAAAATTTGGCTGGGAAAAATTTACAGATGAAGTAATTCGAAAAATATCATCTCAAAAATCAGGTGTCGTTTTTCTTTTGTGGGAGCTAATGCAATAAAAAAGGCCGAGCTCATTGACAAATCCAAACATACTATTCTGACGAGCGTTCACCCCTCACCTTTATCAGCTCATCGCGGATTTTTAGGGTGCAAACACTTCAGTAAGACAAATGAAATATTAATTTCGCAAAACCAAAAACCGATCAACTGGTAAACTATCCATGAGCAACTATCAAAATGAATTGATTCTACAGATGATTCGCGGTGAAAAGACACCTCGTTTTCCTGTATGGATGATGCGACAAGCCGGAAGAATTTTACCGGAATACAGAAAAGTGCGCGCGGGATTAAAAGATTTTAAGGAACTTGTTGAGACACCAGAGCGCGCCGCTGAAGTAACAATTCAGCCTGTTGATTTATTAGGTGTTGATGCGGCCATAATCTTCTCAGACATTCTTGTAGTGCCTGAAGCAATGGGCTTGCCTATCAAATGATTGAACAAAAGGGCCTTGGTTTGAAAAGACGATTAAATCTGCTGATGATCTTAATTTAATTTCAGATCAGATTGATGTTGCTGACAGACTAGGTTATGTTGCTGAAGCAATAAAAATCACCAAAAGAGATTTAAACGGACGTGTTCCAATCATTGGATTTGCGGGCGCACCATGGACTATTCTTTGTTACATGGTTGAGGGAGAAGGATCAAAAACTTTTTCGAAATCAAAAAAATTAATCTACTCGAATCCTGAGTTAGCACATCAAATTTTAACCAAGATTACAAACGTCACAATTGCCTATCTGAAATTGCAGATAAATGCAGGAGCGGCCATGGTTCAGCTCTTTGATTCATGGGCTGGAGTGCTTGGTCCTGTTGAGTATTCAGAGTTTGGAACAAAATATGTAAAGCAGATATGTGATGCCATTACTGAAGTGCCGGTAACTGTTTTTGCAAAAGGTGCGTATTATGCACGTCACGAACTTGCAGGATTAAGTTGCCAGACGATAGGACTGGACTGGAATATGAATATTGAGGAAAGCAGAAAAATAATCGGGACGGAAAAGACGTTGCAAGGAAATTTAGACCCGTGCGTTTTGTATGCCGACTTCAAAACAATAGAAACAAAAACAAAAAACTTGCTAAAATCTTTTGGCAATCAAAGGCATATCGCTAATTTAGGCCACGGTGTTTATCCGGACACCGATCCCGAGAAAGTGAAGTGCTTTATTGAAACAGTCAAAGGATTTGCAATAAATTAAAAAAAAGAGTCATGAAAAAAACAGGATTGTTACTGATGTCTATAATGGGACTTGGAATATTAGTTCAAGCACAGGACGCAGAAAACTTGGTGGAAAATCCGAGTTTCGAGCAAATGGAGGGTAAAATAAAAAAAGCCGGAGGAATTGCGGTTGCCATCGGATGGATGTCACCAACACTGGCTGCTGCCGATTTATTTTCAGCAAAAGTGAAAGAAGGATTTGGAACCCCCGCAAATGCACTCGGAATGGAAGCTGCTATGGACGGTGAAAACTATGCCGGTATCCGTGCTTTCAGTTATGGAGATAAAGAACCAAGAAGTTATGTCTCGGCAAAACTTACAGTACCTCTTACCAAAGATGCAATGTACTGTGTGACATTTTATATCAGCCTTGCAGAAGCTTCAAAATATGCCTGCAACAACATTGGTATGAACTTCTCAAAAAAACAATACAACATAGATGAAAATAAAACGATCATCGCTCCTACTCATATTCAACACAAAGATAATCCGGTATTCAACGCTTATTTTGGATGGGATGAAATTTGCGGAATTTACAAAGCTGAAGGCGGTGAGAAATTTATTACTATCGGAAATTTCATGGCTAACGGGGAGACAAAAAATGAGCGCATGAAGGGTACAAAAGATTTCATGGGAACCTCTGTTGTAAGTGCTTATTACTTTATTGATAACATCTCAGTTCGCAGAATTGACGAAGAATCAGAATGTGTTTGTAAACAAGATGAGAATGAAGTAAAAACTACCATTATCTACGAAGTTGCACCAATCAATCCAGAAGGTTTGAAAGACAATTTGGTGATGGAATACACAACTGTTTATTTTGGTTATGCTTCGGCTGATTTGACTCAAAACGGAATGGATCACCTGGCAAACATTGTAACTGTTATGACAAACAATAAAACTTGTAAAGTAAAATTGACGGCTCATAACGATACAGATGAAACTAGTGATTCAGATGCTGCAGGAATTGATCAAGCGCGTGCAGAATCAATCAAAACGTATTTGATGTCTAAAGGAATTGATGGTGCCCGCATCATTATTGAATCAAAAGGTGATACGCTTCCGGCGGATACTACAGCCACCGAAATTGGTCAGGCTAAAAACCGTCGTGTAACATTCACGTTTGTTCCATAGGTATTATGATTTTGTTTTTAAGAAAGGGAGGCTGCGGTCTCCCTTTTTTTATGCACATTTGTTTAAACTCAGAATCGTATGATTGCAAAAGGAGATAAAAAAATTATTCGCGCCTGGACATTTTACGACTGGGCAAATTCGGTATATCCTCTGGTTATTTCAACGGCCATTTTTCCGATCTTCTACGAATCCAATACTGGAGAATTTGATTCCGAAGGCAAACGTATAACCGACCTTGTTAATTTTTTTGGTTGTGAAATAAAGAATACTGTTTTATATTCTTACGTGATTGCTGCTTCACTTTTGATGGTTTCAATTTTATCCCCAATTCTTTCTGGAGTAGCCGATTTTTCTGGAAGCAAAAAGCGGTTTATGCAATTCTTCTGCTACTTAGGTTCCATTAACGTTTCAGCCTTATTTTTCTTCAAAGATGTTCCAATTGAGTTAGCGATGACTTTTCTGTTTCTCGCCAGCCTTGGCTTCTGGAATAGTTTAGTTTTTTATAATGCTTTTATGCCTGAAATAGCTGACCCAAAAGATCATGATAAAATATCTGCACGAGGCTTCTCTATGGGATATTTTGGAAGCGCATTGCTTTTAATTTCCTTGCTCGTCGCAATTAAAGGTTTTGGAATGCCAGCTAAACACAGTTTTTGGATCACAGGTCTATGGTGGATGGGGTTTGCCCAAATTACATACAGACGGCTACCAAGAGTTACTACTGGCAATCAAATAACTCGAAAAATTCTTGGAGATGGATTTAGAGAGCTATTAAAAGTTGGAAATTACATCAAAACGAGAGTTAGACTAAAGCGTTACCTTATTTCGTTTTTCATATTTTCAATGGGAGTACAAACGGTCATGCTGATGGCTGTTCTATTCGCAAAAAAAGAAGTTTTCAATAAACCCGATTCAAACGAAGCGGGACTAATTATTGCAGTTTTATTGATACAATTTATTGCAATTCCTGGGTCTCTTCTGTTTAGTCGGCTTTCCAGAAGTTTGGGAAATCTAAAAACATTAGGTATAGCTCTGTTTGTTTGGGTAGTCTGTTGTGCCTTCGCTTACTTTTTTGTTTACAACGAAATAAACTTCTATATACTAGCAAGTATAGTTGGTTTCGTAATGGGCGGAACACAGGCTTTGAGCAGATCAACCTATTCCAAATTTTTACCAGAAACAAAAGATACCGCTTCGTTTTTTAGTTTTTTTGATATTACGGAGAAAATTGGAATCGTAATCGGCATGGTGATTTTTGGATTTGTAGAAGCTAGTTCAGGCGATATGCGTGCATCAGTTCTTGCGCTGATTACTTTCTTCGTTTTAGGATTTGTAGCGCTACTTTTTGTTCCTAAAAATGAAAAAGAAGGTGTTGCTCAATCCCATTAATTTTCTTTGAGCAATAAATCAATATCTTCTATTACCCTTTCCATTTCTAGCTCAACTGTACCGTTATATATACCTCGCAGATGTTTATTCTTATCTACCAGCACAAAATGTTCGGTGTGTAAAAATTCAGTTGAATCTTTTGTATAGCCTGGTTCCTCTTCTACAAAATAAGATGTGCGGGCAAGATTGTATAACTCCGATTTTACGCCAGTCACAAAATGCCATTTGTTTTCAATCACGTTAAAATTGGATTCGTATTTTTTTAAAGTTGCAACAGAATCCATTGAAGGCATAACTGTATGGGAAACTAAAAGCACATCTTCATTTTCTGCAAAATGATCTTGAACGGTTTCCATGTTACGCATCATCTTTGGGCAGATACTTCCACAAGCAGTAAAGAAAAAATTCACCAGATAGATTTTGTCTTCAAAGGTTTTTTCAGTGATACTACTTCCATTCTGATTTATAAAATTGAATGGTGCAATTGCATGAAATGTATCAGGCCTTTCCACATTCCAATGTGGCGTAAAATCAGGAGAATTGTAATAAGGTAGGCTTGCAATATCTGGTTCAATTTCTGCATTAGATTCACTAGCGTTGTGATCTGCTCTACATGCAAAAAAAACAAACACACTAATAACTATGACTATCCTCTTCCAAAACATTTACACAATTTTTCACACCGGTTAAACCGTATTTTCTTCCATTGATGACTTCGTAATTCACTTTTATTCTTCCATCTGATTTCCACATTTGTTGTTTGCCAGATTCTTGTCCATGATTATAATTAAAAGACGAAAAGAGATTTCCATTTTCAAAATAGCGCACCACAGAACCGTGATAAATTCCATTCTGATAATTTGCTTCACACTTTAATTTTCCGTTAGGCCAATAAAATTTGGAGAGGCCTTCCTTTTTTCCATCGACTAATTTTACTTCTGAAAGCAACCGCCCATTAGCATCATAATCTTCTAGCATACCGCTATAAACAGATCCATTATAAGTATAAACACCTTCTTCTTTTTTCAGATCTTTATCAGAACTATTTATTTTCTCTGGCATCGTTGAGCACGAAATCAGAAAAATAAAAAAGATGAAAAATAAATTATTGCGTAACCGTTCCGGCAGTGCCATAAAATCCATCTCCATTAATGTATGGGTCAGTTGATGTGATATGATAATGATAAATTCCATCCGGATATTCTGCAGTAGCATGAGAATGGCCGTGATAAACATCCAAATCAGCATTGGTGACTGCAGCTCCATTTTCCATAGGACCATAAACAGGAAAACCATCTAACAAAAATCCAAGTAATGCATCTGATCCATGAATAGAAGTTAGATAGGCTGGTTCCAAATGATAATGATATCCACCTTGTTGTTGCGGATGCCCATTGTACTGATCAAACGTGTTAATCTCTTGTGCAAGATCATCACCAGGCGCAGCATATTGATTAAAAAAGGGAACTCCATTAATCGCGACACCCATTGGCCCCATTGGCGTGGAAGTATGACTTGAATTCAAGGCAGGATTGAGTGGGATTCGGAATGTATAATTTTGAATGGCAATTTTATTGGGGTTTTGATTGTATGAAGTATTAGTACCGTTGTATGCCTCATAGCGATCAGACTCCCATTCTGTTCCGGAATAATACGGACTTTTATGTTCCGGAATTCCAGGAGTTTCTATCACAACAAAATCACCATCCTGGTATACTTCAGTCACATTATAAAACTTCTGATAAACAGCTGGCAGATCCTTATCAATTTTAGGTTCGTCTTTGTTACAAGCAATCAGAAATACAGATGCAAGCGGAATTAAAGTGGCTAATTTCATATCCGTGAATTTACAGTTTTCAATTGGACAGAAATTAGTTGCGAAGGTTTAATTGGCTTCGAAAATTTCAAAGCGAAAACAAAATTGCAAGAATTAAAATTTTGATTAAACCGTAAATCATCTTCGTCATATCCATAGCTCAAGTTTTTAGCTCATCAACCTGACCAGTCGGAAATGAGAAAGTTTAACTCACCTTTCTGCGACGTTTCCGTATATACCAGATCGTTCCAAAAACAACCAAAGCAAACCCTATGCCATACCAAAAAGCACGGCTGAAAAAAATGTTTTTTATATACAATGGAATGAGTTTATAGTTGAAAGGCTCAGCCGCAGATGTCTTTTTCCAGAAAGCCACATCGTATTTCTCAAGAGGCTCCAGAGTTTGATTCGTGAAAGAATGAGTGGTAAAAGAAACCTGCCCGCTTTTTACGTCTGCAATTAAAACAGCATCTCTTAACAAAGCTCTTATTGCGGTTGCAATGTAAGTAATCTTGTTTTGCTCATCTTTAAAATAAAAAAAGGATGCCGGTGCGTCGCCCAACGAACCTGCAAACCAGTATACATTTGTCTTTGCCGCAATATTAGAGACTATTGGTAACACTTCACTTTTGTAATTCACCGCTGCTATACTCTGAGTATTGTCCTGAAAAAGTCCATCCAACTTTGAATAAGAATCTTTCCATATGGTTCGATGTGCATAGAAAACCACATTATTTATTTTTTCAGATTTACATTGCGTTTCTATCTCAGAAAGCATTTTCAACTGATCACCTTCAAGATCCCCATTGTCAAGTTCAGTATCCAAAACAACGTGCATATCATTTCCAATTTGAAACTTAAAAAAGGTAGCACCATAGTTGTCATGATAAACTGATCCTGTCAGATCATGATTGCCCACTGCGTTGAATAAAGGAATTTCTAATTTGTCAAACAGACTTGTTTTGTATTTAGGAATATCATTTGTGATATCCATGAACAAGTCTCCCAAGCAAATCAACATACACGCATCTGATTCATTGACCCAATCCAAATTTGCGAGTAACGTATTTGCCGGATAGCCTGATTTATTTGTACCATCACCGTAAAAATGTCCACTTATAATAAACGAATAATTACCTGTAGAATCAACCTCCAATGACTTATTATTGAAAGGAGATATGGGCTGAGCGCACAAATTAAATGTGTTCAGAAAAAATAAAATAGCGCTATAGAATGCCTTTTTGTTCACCTCTATTTTTGTTCTAACTGATCGATATTTTCAGCTGACGTCCGATACAATTCATATTTCGAATCGCCAAGAAGGTTTGTTCTTTCTCTATCCACAATGAATCCAATTTTACTATCATTAATTGTGCACCCCAACATGCTGCAGTTGGATGAAAAATTTAGACTGAACAAATTTTCTTTTGCAGAAAAAGTGCAATTCCATGCAGAGAAGCTGGCGTTATAACTCCCTTCTGAAACGGTTTGGTAATCCGCAATGCTCGACGAATACATATCAATATCAGAGCCAAATGATTTTATAAAAACATCACCTTTTTTTGCGTCAAAATTTCTTATTCTGACGAGAGATCGGTCGAAAACTCCAAAAGAACTAATAGTACCCGAAGCACAATCTGTAATAACGATTTCTGAGCGCAAGGCATGAATAAAATCTGTTGTTGTCTCACCAAATGAACAGTTCTTAAAATATATACTTGCGTTTCTTGAATATATAAAATCTTCCGACTTAAAAAAGTCAACATTGATACAAGTCATTTTACCTTCGTTTAAAACAATGTGTTCTTTCATAAAGCCAGAGTCAAGCTCAAACTTTTCAGCCGATATCAAAATGGTTTCTCCTTCTTCTGTACCACCGATCATCTCAATTTTACCGTGCGAAATTATTTTACCAGATTTCAAAAAATGGATTTGCTGCCCTGGAAATATTTTCAAGGTATGATTGGAATCAGGCAAGTAATAAACAGTTTCAATCACTACGTCTTTTGCATTAAAGAATGAAACCGTATCATTTAGATGAGTCAATTGGTCAGCTGGACTATCGATGGTTTTGATATCAAATTGAATACTACTTTGTTTGTAAGAAGGTAAATCCGATACCTCTACTTCAAAAATATTTAAGCTGCCTGGAATTCTTGCTTTCAATTTCAGATTCTTCAATTTTTTAGAATCATATTTAAATTCGATTTGAAAATAATGTGCGTAGGTATTTCTTGCTTTTGCTGGTAAAATAAAAACAGAATCTAATTCAAAATCATTCTTATCATCAATTATCAAACTGATAATTTCGATTGGGAAATCACACACTGGCGTTAGACTTATTGCAACAGTCGAATCAGTAGAAGACTCTTTAAATGCATGAAACGCTTTTGGCAGTTCCAGGTTGTGTCTGATCAATTCTATGTTCTCAAAATATGGATCAAACGTAAATTTTCTGTACGGAAATTCATGCGCAAGTACACCCAGTTTTTTGTTCAGTTCTGGTTGAATTTTTTCAATAAATGCATGTAAATACTTTTCATCTGCTATTCGTTCCAACTCCTGAATATAAACTTCAAAGAACACTGGATCTGAGAACAAACGGTTGTGATAATTAAAATCTAATTCATCATACTCATCAGGAATTCGTTGCCCGGCTATAGACTCTGTTTTACGAACAGAAAAGCTTTCATAACCTACTGGTTCAATTTTACCAGATTCAGAATTGTAGAAAAATTTCACATCGCTCCAATCGAGTGAATGATGACCACCCACTAAATCAATAATGGCATGAAACCGTGCAAGTTTTACGACATCAAATATTTCTGAAGTTGTTTTTTCTCCCCGTCTGAAAGCCTCAAGCATGGCAGCTCCTTGCACATAGGTATCAATCAAAACTGAATCATCTTCAACTGCACCTTTTTCATAAGGTTCAATAAAGGATGATGCGTAATCAGAATATTGTTCATCCAAATAAGTTCCTTGCAATTCATCAATTCGCTGCTCCCAATACAAATTTGGATTCCATCTCAAAATGGCGCCTTTAGGACGATCATTATGATCAAGAACATGTTGTCCGAAATGCTCTTCAATCGCATAAATTCCAAGATCTTTATCATTCAGTTTTAAACGAATGAAATCATAATTTAAATGAATAACTTCTTCTTCTTTCAACAATTGATGATAGACCCACTCGTAAGCATAGTTGCGCGTTCCGGGATGCTGCAGCGAAAAACGAGTCATTCCAAACACCGGTTTCTTTTTCGTTTTCACCCGGAAAGACCATTTATCTCCTTCAAGATGATCGGTCATGTGGCCTTTCAATCTCATTTCACCTTTAATCGTATCTACGCCTTGGATAATTTTGCATTCAACATAATTGTCCTCACCATCGTTGATTTGAATACCTCTCTCCAATGCAACGTCTCTTCGTTTTTTCAAAAAATCATAGTCGGCATCTGAAATTTTCAACTGGAGATCTTGCGGCTCAACTTCATCTGCCAGTTTCAGATTTGTGCGATAAACAGAAATAAATTCACCGATGCCGTCAAAGCCATAACGCTGCACAAATTTGTGGGCTACAAAAAGACCGATACATAATAGTAACAGCAAAGCAAGGATGCTGCGTTTTAACAGTTTAGATTTGTTTATTTTTGGAGTCATTCTTTTGCGCTGTTGAGTAACAATGTGTTTTTTTCCAAGATAAAATCAAAAATGGCATCTGAAATTACGATGTGACCAGAGGCTTCTAAATGGATATCATCCATAAAATCAATCTCCTTTTCAAAATTGAGTCCGCTTAAATAATCAACTTCATTTCGAGCCAATAAGAATTGCAGTGAATCACCTTCTTTCACATAGGCTTTGTCAGCAATCTCATTTGTTTTCGGATGATGGTAAACGATCAATGGTTTTTGATGAATTTTGGCATAATCAATAAATAATTGCCAGCCCGGATTAACTGCTGAATCATCAAAGCCCTGAAGATAATCATACCTATTGCCGAACCAAGAATTCAATTTAGGAATTACATACCCTGTGAATAAATCAGTCGTTGCAAGATAAGGTTGATCAACTGGCCAGGCTGGTTCTACTCCAACAACTTTTCTGAAATGCATGTTATCATGATAGTCATGCGAACTAAAGAGTAACACCATTGCATCAAATTCAAAGTCAATATATGTTTGCAGAAAATTGTATGCATTCTGTGGCCCCCAGCTTCCCGCAGAGATATTAAATGTAGCGATTTCACAACCATAATGTTCAGAAAGTTTTACTTCAAGCAATGAACTTAAAACTTCCTTCTGATCCAATTTTGTCCCTCCATTGAGGACCGAATCTCCAAATAATAAGATTCTCTTTTTCTGCGTTTTTTTACAGAAACTGATCGCATTCCATACTCGTTCGTCTGATACAAATTGTGAAAACGAAATACGGCTTGATTGGGTGCCAACCGATATTCACATTTTGCATCTTCAAGATAGAGCACGCGGTCTTCATTGTCTAAAAAAATCCGCAACCCTACTTCAGTAAGTAAAATCAGCGCAAGCAGCGTCGAAACTATTTTAAGCAAGCGCTTCTTCATCTGTCTTAGACTTTAAAATTAAAACCAAAATTATTAAAAATATAACTGTATAAGGATTCAATGACGCAGAAAGCCAAGGTTCAAAATAAGCCGAAATCAACACTGCTATAAGTGCAGGAAAGGCATAAATACATTTACCTGCAGCTTGTATAAAAAAACTAAATAAGCCTCCAAGGAAAGCTATTAATCCAATTAGACCGGTATTAATCCAGACAATCAAATAAGTATTGTGCACCCCTCCTTCATGCCCTAATTGCGAAAGATACTGATAATTCGACCGCATTAAATGTTCATCATACCCCATGCCTTTCCCAATAAAAAAAGGAGTCATACTTAATATATTCCCAGGTAAACCACCAAGCTATGTATCTTCCAGACCCCTCCTCTATCGTATCAAGCCGTAGCGACTCAGATAAGCCAAGATCGAAGAGAATCTGGATTACGCCATCATAGAGAAAATCAAAAAAGATGAAAAAAGTACCAAGAAGTAGTACCGTTAAATAGCGCGAATATTTAAATCCGTTCAACGCAAGCTCATACATTCCAATAGATAACATTCCTGTACGAGAACCACTCATCCATAGGAACATTATTGTAAATAAGAGATAAAAGATGCGCTCACGACGACTGAAAAGATCTGGAAATTCAATGTTGATTGCACTGTACAAAATATACCAGACAACTAGAAAAATACCAAGTCCATTTGGATTTCCAAACATTCCCTGCCATCTTCCCCCATGAGAAATTCCAACCTCAGGAAACGTTACAATAACAGAAATTGAAATCAAATGTATGATGATTGAAAATGCCACAAGATTTGCAAAAAACAGACTTCCCATACGGTTGTATTCGTAAAGCACAATATTTGGTACTATAAGCAAGATCAAGGCATATGAAATTGTTTTCTGAAGAGCAATTCCTGCATCAACTGAAAAGTAAATGCAAATAAGTGCAACGATCAGGTATGGCACAAATCGCTTGATAATAGTGTAATCTGAAATTAGTTTACGATGATTAAAAATGACCAGTGCGCCCATTAAAAGCAAATAATAAGGTTTGATCACTTTTGCAAATCGCCAAAGTTCCTCTGTATTATCTGAAAGAATGATGAGAAAGAAAAAACCAAAAAGGGCTTCAAAATATCGCTCTTTGTGAAAGAACAAAATCAAAGTTCCTAAAATAAATACAGTTGCAATTTCAGTTGATAACATGCCAATAACAGACCACAAGGCCATTACCAGTATATAACTGAAATTATTTTTTATAGACTCAAACATCTAGTTCTTCTATTTGATTCAAATAAAATGTTCTTCTGTTAATCAAAAAATCTAGATTTTTTGTACAATTCGATACCCAATCCTCCATCGAATCTATCATTCTCCAACGATTGATTTGCGTACCGATTTCATTTCGATACTGATTGGACAAATTCTCAAAAACACTAGTTATGACCTTTTCACTTAACATCGAATTCAAAACAGACTCTGCCCTCGCGACAAATAGTTCTTGATATGATTTATCTTTCATAAGAAATCGGAATAGTATCCCAACTGCTGAATTTGACTCCTCCAGTTTTGCAAATAGATTCTTCTCCACTGCAGACGCCCCCAGATATGCAAGTCCATAATCAAGGTCGTGCAATATCCATTTCCATTTCCCTTCTTTTGATTTAAAACAGATTGAATTATTATTCGGCCAATCCGTATTTGCAAAGTATGTTTCAAAAATAATATAGTCGGTGAATGAATTCAGATCAATTTCATTTTGTACCTCACTCATCAGAGCATCACTGAACTCTACAGATGTCGACAATCTGGCAATCAAATCATCAAATTTTTCTTTTTCATCCTGGTTGCCATCTTTTAATTCTAATCCTTCCAAAATTGTAATCTCTTCTTCCTTCACATCTTCTTGTTTTAACAAATAATATGGATCGATTCGTTCTCTCAAATTATAAATTCCCCAATAATTGCCATTGATATAAACGACCAAAGGATGGCCCGTTTGTGTCGTAACATATGAGTCCCGGGCAAGTGTCTGCATAAAAAGATCTGCAAAAAGTGTTTTGGTATTATCATTACCAGAATTTCTAATTACAAGTGATCTCGATTTTTTATTTCCCGATTTTCCAAAAAAAGGATACTCTAAAAATTCACTACCGTATGTTTTTCTTGCAATCAGCTGAAACGATTTTTGAGGGAATCCGCGTGTTGCATTTCCACTGATTTTAAGTCCGCAATCTTCTTCGAATTTCAATTCACCTGCTTCATAATATTGTACGTGTGCGGGTCGCTCCCATTGTTTACCGCGCCTTTGAAAATTCGCATTTCGATTCCACCAGTTTTTATAGAAACCTTCATCTGACCAAGACTCTTGTCCAAAAACCAACAGTCCTTGATCTTCACTAATCAAATCTTCTAAATTGAGTGTTAATGATAAAACAGGTAAGTCGCTTTCTCGCTTCTCGAAATAGGTTAGATAAATCGTTTCCGTTTCGATAGATCTGGTTTTATGTTTAAGATAAAGCACAATATTTTTTCCACTGGGAAATGTTCCAATTGGACGTTTCCAATGATACGAACCGGGAATATAAATTATGTTCGGATTTTCAATATCGCTTAGCTTAAACGATGAACCCCCATTAAAAAAACAATCTCCGCCATCAACGGAATAAAAAACATCATACTCAGGATTGAACGCAAAAACAGAATCTTCTGATTTAATAAATCCCTGGTCTGGAAATGAAATCATGGACTGCGGTGCCAGGTATCGAACCAGTTCTGTTCCGTCAACTTTTTCAAAACCAATCACAGATTTACCAAAAGCAAGCACTAATGCCGAAATAGACAGAAGAAAAAACAAGAGCAACTGGTCGATATGAAAGCGCTTGAGCATTTATTTTTTTAGCGGTAGAAATAAAATTACAGGTATCAAAACCATAAACCCAATAACGGTTTGGATGACTGATCCCAAACCACATCCAATCCCTAACGCCAAGACAATGAAAGTTCCAATGATGTGAAGTTTTGATTCGTCTTTTGTCTTGATAAAGATCAACAAAACGGCTGCAGCAATTACAGATGCCGGTACGGAATATTTAACTAAAGAAGCTAGAAGAGCAGCAACCACAGCAATCAATGCGCCATGGGTAACTACTTCTATAGCAAATTTTTTATTCAATATTTTTTCTGTGAGATAGCCTAAAAGTCCGGCGCAAAGCAATTGAAAAAGAAATAACGGAATGACATCAAGCGATAAGCCATTCAGACTATCAATAAAAATTTGTTTCAAGGTATCCATTTAGTTTATTTTTTTCGAATTATTAAAACGCCAAAAACCGCTTATCCAACAACCGCAGCAGGTATTCACCATACTGATTTTTACTCAACGGTTCTGCCAGTTTTCGCAATTGTGCTTCATCAATGAATTTTTTGCGGTACGCGATCTCTTCCAGACAAGCAACTTTCAAACCTTGACGTTGCTCTATCGATGCAATAAATGTTGAAGCCTGAATGAGAGACTCATGTGTTCCAGTGTCTAACCATGCCATGCCCCTGCCCAACAATTCTGTTTTTAGAGTTCCCTCTTCCAGATAAAGCCTATTGAGATCGGTAATTTCTAATTCACCTCGTTTTGATGGTTTGAGTTTTTTTGCTTTTTCTACAACCGTATTATCGTAAAAATAAAGTCCGGTAACTGCGTAATTGGATTTTGGATTTTGAGGTTTTTCCTCGAGACCAATTGCTTTTCTGTTTTCATCAAACTCAACAACCCCATAACGTTCAGGGTCATTTACAAAATAACCAAATACCACAGCACCTTTAGTTGTCTGAGCAGCGGTTTCCAATATTTTTTGCAACCCGTAACCGTAAAAAATATTATCTCCTAAGACCAGACACGCAGGTTGTCCAGCCAGAAACTCTTCACCTAATAAAAAAGCTTGCGCCAATCCATCCGGTGAGGGTTGAACTTTGTATTGAATATTTAATCCCAATTGCTCACCGCTTCCAAACAACTCTTCAAAAACAAGAATATCTCTGGGAGTAGAAATTATTAATATCTCGCGGATTCCAGCCAGCATCAATACCGACATTGGATAGTAGATCATTGGCTTGTCATAGATTGGCAAAATCTGCTTTGAAACAGCCTTTGTCAAAGGATACAAACGAGTACCCGAACCTCCTGCCAGAATAATTCCTTTCATAATGTTGCTTTAATATAATGTACTTACGTAAAATCAAGCGTTTCGGTTACCTATTGGCTAACTAGCACTGACTGAAGGATTCAGGCCGGCAGCCTTTTGATAACCAATTTTTTACGATCTTTGACCTTTATCCAGGGTCTATGAAAAAAATTCTGTCTTTATTATTTTTAACGATCACTTTTCAAAGCGCCAATGCGCAATGCGATTCGGTAGAACATGTAATGGAAGGTACATTGAAAAACAACAGCTCAACGGATCTGATGATTCAACTCACGCCGGGGACCGATATTCCTGCTATTGGAGCAACTGGTGAGCTCAACAAATATTTTGAAACGACCCTCTTTGGATTTGCTTCTACCGGTTGGCTGACCATCGGCGTAATTAAAATACTTGAAGTACAAGACGGAATTGCATTTGCCAAAGTGATGGAAAAGCACTCAGAAATGACGGTGAACGGCCAGAAAAAAAACAATTTTGAGGTAGGAAAAACAGTACAATTTACATGGAAAGATGCGCCACGCATCGAACCGTATTATCAAATTAAAAACGGGGATACACTTGCAATAGGCGAACAATATTGCAACGAAAAAACAGGTAAGTGGACATTCTTTTATCCTTCAGGAAAAATTCAGGAGATTGATTATTACCAAAACGGTTATCTGGAAGGAGAATATAAAGTTTGGAATGAAAGTGGTGCGGTAATTGAAGTTGGCAATTATACACAAGGTAAACGCAACGGCGCTCTTGTGATGTATTATGACAATGGCAAAACTAAAAAAAAGGAGTTTTATAAAGAAGATAAACTCGATGGTCTGTCAGAAAAATGGTATCCGAACGGAAATAAAGAATTTGAAATAAATTATACTGAAGGTGTTCTAAATGGCAATTTTAAAGATTACTTCGTGGATGGTAAAGTGAAAGTTGAAGGAGCTTATTTGAATGGCGAATATGAAGGTGATTTAAAGGTTTATTATGAGAATGGTGCACTAAAATATCAGACCAATTTTAACATGGGGAAGAAAAATGGCAAGTATTTTGGTTACTTCGAATCTGGCAAGCCTCATATTGAAACTGAATTTAAGGCAGGTGAGATTAATGGCAGCTACAAAGAATATTATGAATCTGGCCAGTTGCATTTTGAATGTGCGTTTGTCAATGGTAAAAAAACAGGATTATGGAAAGAATACTACGAAAACGGTCAAATGGCAACAACCGGAATATATAATGCCAATGGACAAAAGAGCGGTATCTGGATTGAGTATTTTGAAAACGGCCAAATTGAACTAACCGGTGCATACGATGAACAAGGAAAGAAAACAGGTGTGTGGGAAGAGTTTTACGAAAATGGTTTGCCAGCTTCGAAAGGCACATATGAAAACGACGTAAAAGTTGGGAAGTGGATGAACTGGGACGCTGAGGGTAAAAAGACAAAAACGAGCTATTAAAAAATTAATTTAACTTTGAAAGGATGACTAATACTTCAATCATGAAAAATATTATTCCAATTATTAGCCTTGCTTTTATCAGCATCAATGGATCTGCACAATGCGATACCGTGAAGCACGAAGAAACATTCAAAAATGGTTCTTATGTAAATGGATTTCTGGCTTGCGGCAAAAAATCCGGTGAGTGGAAATATTCTGACCGACAAGGAAAACTTCTGAAAGTAAGTCATTTTTCACAAGGACAACTGCACGGTCAACAGTCTGTCTGGTATCCAAATGGACAGCAAAAATCACTTGAATATTATAACAACGGGGTACTCGATAGCAACTATCAAACCTGGACTGAGGAAGGACAAATGCTGGAAGATTTTAAATATCTCAGCGGACAGCTCCATGGACTTTGCCGTGAGTGGTTTGAAAATGGAAAATTGAAATCATTGGTAAGTTATATTGAAGGCAATAAAAACGGTGAGTTTGAATTCTATTGGGAAAACGGAAATCTCAAACAAAAAGGAAAATATCTAAACGGTGAACCTGATGGTGAAGTAAAAACATTCTATCAAAATGGAAAACTATCTTCTGAAATCAACTATGTAAATGGTGTTCCGGATGGTCGTTATGTTACGTATTATGAAAATGGAAACGTCAGTTCTGAGGGAGAATATCAGGAAGGCAAACAAGTGTTTTTATGGAAAACCTTTCATGAAAATGGTCAGATGAGCTCACAGGGATCGTATGCAGCTGGCAGCAAAGACGGCGTTTGGGAAGAATGGTATATGAACGGATTACCTAAGTCAAAAGGCAGCTATCTTAACGGTACGAAAACCGGCTCTTGGGATGAATGGACAGATTCCGGTAAAAAAACGAAAGTAAAACATGGATAGATGATTTATCAAGTGGCTAAAACATTAACCATTTGCTGATCACGACTGACCAACTCCTTTTTTATAACCTGATAATTTTACAACAATTCTATTTGCTTTTAATAGTCGAATGATCAGTTAATTTCCGAAATTTGAAGTTCAGTCAGTTTACATGAAAAAAACAAGCATCGGACTTCTTATACTTTTTTGTGGCGTTTTTTTCCTGCGCAAGTGAAACAAATTTATCTGCTCCAGACGGAACACCAATTTCAGAAGAAGCAAAATCGTATTGGTATAATGGAACTGCAGAAATTACAAGTTTCAAAATTCAGCAAGCGCGCTACGGTGAAATCAGAGAAGGTTATGCCATCATGATTTTTGTAACTGAAGATTTTTCTACCGATGAATTTACCAAAGCAGACAAATCGAAAAAGAAAACAATTCCGGTTTTGAAACTCAATCTCACCAAAAATTTTGTCACGGGCATCTACCCCTACTCACTGATGACGAGCAGTTTTGTGCCCTTTGAAAATTTTGATCACGTTTTGAAAATTACCACATCCGTTCAAGAATGGTGCGGCCATGTTTTTATGGAAATGCTGCGCGATAAAAAAATGCACTACAACATTTCTTCTTATTTTGAAGATGAAAATATAAAAGATGAACAACTCGAAACCGCGTGGACCGAGGATGAAATCTGGTCAATGATTCGTTTATATCCTGAATCAATTCCAACCGGAACGCAACAAATGGTACCTTCTTTCACTTATTTGCGATTGCTACATCAGGAAATGAAATCGTACACCTGTGAAGTCAAAAATGAAAAACTTGATTCACTGCATCACAAAGTTTCAATGAATTATGCTGAGCTTGAAAGAGAAGTCACAATCACATATGAATCTGCCTTCCCAAGAAAAATCACAAGTTGGTCTGAAACCTATCCAGATGGATTTGGTGAATCAAAAAAAGTATTGACTTCAACAGGAACAAAAATTAAAACAATTCGATCTGACTATTGGACAAAAAATAAATCCGTTGATCAATCGATGCGCAAAGAACTTGGCTTAGAATAATATGGATCTTCGAAAATTAATGATTGTTGGTAATGCAGAGTGGTGTTCACTTCCTGATTTAAAAATTCCGGCAATTCGTGCACGCATAGATTCGGGTGCTAAAACATCTTCTATTCACGCCGTTAATATCACAGAGTTTTACAAAGGCAGACAACAGTGGGTGAAATTTGAGATTCATCCATTACGCATACATACTGATATATTTGTAGAATGTGCAGCACCTGTTTATGATTTCAGATTAGTAAAAAGTTCCACGGGTGAAGCCCAACCGCGTTATGTCATTCAGACATTCATTGAAATGGGTGGTGAAAAATGGACGATTCAAGTAACACTTGCCAACAGAAGATCCATGGGCTTTCAAATGCTCCTGGGAAGAGAAGCAATGACGCATAGAATCTTGATTAATCCATCAGAAGATTTCAGACTTACTGCCTACTCAAAAAAACAAATCCGCGATTTTTACGGAATTGAACATGCGGCTCCAAAGAAGAAAAAAACTTCTGGCAAATAATCTCATCAAAAAAATAAGTATGAATAATTTTGAAGTAGAAGAATCAGAATATCTTAAAATAGCATCCCTCATTACAAGTGCTGATAGCCCTGTCGGCATTGATGCCAAGAAAACTCATATCATCATTCTTCACAAATTGGATGAGATTAATCAACGCATGATTCGCATTGAAAAAATGCTCAAAGAAAAAAAATGAGTTGGCTGATTTTAATAATTGCTGGATTATTTGAAACAGGTTTTGCAACCTGTTTAGGTAAAGCAAAAGAAAGCACGGGTTCCACATCGTATTGGTGGATGACCGGATTTTTTATTTGTTTGACAATAAGCATGTGGCTGCTCTACATTGCAACAAAAACATTACCCATTGGAACAGCTTATGCCGTATGGACCGGAATAGGAGCTGTTGGAACTGTCTTAGTTGGTATTTTTGTTTTTCAAGAACCCGCAACGTTCTGGCGCATGTTTTTTCTGACAACTCTTATAGCATCCATTATTGGATTGAAGTTTTTTGCCAAATAAGAAAATTCTTTACTAAATCTGTTCAATTTTCCATTTGATTTCTTTGTGTCTTCGAGCCTTAGTGGCTATCCTTTTTTTGCCACTAAGACGCAAAGTCACGAAGTAGTTTGAAAACTTATTTTGATAGGGAATCTAAATTTCAATTTTGTTGCACGCGAACTGAAGCGAAAAAAAAAATCACAATTTACTTTACGCGCTTAAATGGAAATTTTTCTTCAACCTGCTGTCCTTCAAATTGACCAGAGACCGTTGCAAAAATAGAATCTTCATTGACTTTGATATAATGAATCAACTGTGGAAAATCGTGATCTGGATTTTCAAATTTCAATTCTGAATCAGATGAGCTCGTTAATCTGAACTTAACAGGCAAACCTTGATTCTGATCTTTTACTGCTGGAATATAAAATATACTTCCGTTGCGCTCTTCAAGCGTGATGGTTTCAAGAGTGTCAATGTAGATTCCGCCATTATCTTTTGAATTTGGCAATTCAAACCTAGTTGCCGTTACAGTCCCTTGTAACGTTGAATCATTCACAACCTCCCAGATTTCACGCATAGCGCCAAACTCGTTAGCATTTTCCCAGATTCCGGGAAGCCAACTCGTTGTTTCGATGAGGCTGTATTCCACTTTTTTGGGTATCATAACCATGTCCTCTGTTTCAGTTTCAGAGGCACAGGAATAAATAAAAATTGGAAGCAAGGCTAAAGAAATCAGGTAGTTTTTCATCATTTAGTAAGATTGAATTAACGAATTGGCGGTCAATCATAAACCTGATCAAAATCAACCAATCACCTGATAAATATAGAAAAAGGATTAAGAACCCAAATTGTTTCGCCCGATTTTGACCAAATCAGCCTTGAAATATTAATTTTGCAGAAATCTTTTTGAACATGGAAATTGAAGAATTATACGAATCTGGCGAACGCAAAGTAGATCGCAGCCATTTTAGAAATTTGGTGATGATTGCGAAAGCAGATGGCCCAATGGGAATTGAAGAGAAAAACTTACTAAACAAAATAGGTGCTCACATTGGATTGAGTCCAGAACAAATTGAACGCATCATCAAGAATCCAAAACAGTTCAGTTCAAATACACCTTACAATCGTGAAGAGCGTTTTGAGCAAATGATCAATCTGATTCAAATGGCTCAAATTGATGGAAACATTTCAGATAAAGAAATGAAAGTCCTGGAACACGTTGCTGTTGGAATCGGTTTCAAAAGTCTAGATGATGTAGATGTTGAAAGTATCCTTGCGCTGATTGGACGCGGCGAAGGAACAGATGGTATCATGGATGAATTGCTTTACTAATTAGTAGTACAAATATTTTAAAGAGACCATTCGGAAACGGGTGGTCTTTTTTTTTCGACATACCATTGGAAAAGGTGTCACGCAACGACGCTAAGGCGCAATGAAAAAAATCTTGCGGAAACTACCAAACCAGCGTTAATCAGCGACTCTTTCTGCGCAAACTCTGGGAGAACGCCACGAGAAATTTCTTCGCAGAGGTGCGCAGATTAAAAACGCTGAGTTTCGCAGAGCTTATCAGGAATAAAAAAACCGCTCCTCATTGCTGAAGAACGGTTTCTAAAATCTAGTATTCGTATTTCGTCAATCCAAATTCGTAATTCAAGTTTATCCTTGATTCACGGCATCTGAAAGACAGTATTCATTTTTAGCAATTAATTTATTGGCAATTGCCTGACGTGCATCTTTAGTATTATACGGCTCTACTTTTGTGAAGCGTTTTAGGCCCATCATCATCATTCGCAATTCATCTTCAGTAACAAAAGCCATCAAAGCATCTTTACCAGATTTATTGATACGATCTGCAGCATCAAAAATGAATGTGCGAACAATTGCAATGTACTCTTGACAAGCTGCTTCACCTTTTGATTTTACCATTTTTTCAACGCGCAATAAAACTGATTCGGCAACATAGACATCATTCAACATGTCCGCAACGTTCATCAGAATTTCTTGTTGTTTTGAAAGTTCCATCATCAGTTTTTGCACAGCTGTTCCGGCAACCATCAAAATTGCTTTTTTGAAATTTCTGAGATATCCTTTTTCAGCATCAAATAATGCGCCGCTTGCATCTGCAAAATCAGGAATACTCATCAACTCATTGGCAACTGCCATTGCTGGTGTCATCAAATCCAATTCGCCTTTCATGGCTTTTTTCAAAACCATATCTACGGTTAAAAGTCGATTGATTTCATTGGTACCTTCAAAAATTCTGTTGATACGTGAATCTCTGTAAGCGCGCTCTACAGGTGACTCTGCCGAGTACCCCATTCCACCGTAAATCTGAACTGATTCATCTACACAGAAATCTAATACTTCAGATCCAACCACTTTCAGCATCGCGCATTCTGGAGCAAATTGTTCAATACCTTTCAATGTTGCTTTGTGTTTGTCCATGCCATCTTTCATGAAGCCTTCGATAGCTGCTTCAATGTCAAATGCAAGTCTGTAACAAGCTGATTCCAACGCAAATGTTCTCACTGCCATCTCTCCAATTTTATGACGAATAGCACCGTATTTAGAAATAGATCTTCCAAATTGTTCACGCTCGTTTGAATATTTCACGGCATAATTCATCACTGCTTTTGATCCGCCTAAAACACCACCTGCAAGTTTGATGCGGCCAATGTTCAAGATGTTTAACGCGATTTTAAATCCTTGATTTCTTTCTCCCAATAAATTCTCAACCGGAACTTTTACGTTATTGAAAAACACCTGACGTGTTGAAGATCCTTTGATCCCCATTTTCTTTTCTTCAGCATTTAAAGAGATGCCTTCTGAATTTGCTTCAACAATAAACCCAGTCAGATTTTCGTCTCCTTCAATTTTAGCAAAAACAGTAAACAAGTTTGCAAAACCACCGTTGGTGATCCACATCTTTTGTCCATTCAATGTGTAGTGTTTTCCATCAGCAGAAAGAACTGCTTTTGTTTTTCCAGAGTTAGCATCAGATCCTGAACTTGGCTCAGTCAAACAATACGCTGCTTTCCATTCTCCGCTTGCTAATTTTGGAATGTATTTTTGTTTTTGTGCTTCGTTTCCATAATACAAGATCGGCAAAGTTCCGATACCGGTATGTGCACCATAAGCCACCGAAAACGAATGACCTCTTCCTGTATATTCTGTTGCCAAAAGGGACGTTGGAAAATCAACTCCCATACCACCTAATTCAGACGGAACAGACATTCCCAACATTCCAAGTTCACCTGCCTTATCAAGTAATTTTTGCATCAGACCTTCTTCCTGATGATCAATTTTTTCAAGATTAGGTAGTACCTCTGCGCTGATAAAATCAAGACACATTTGAGCAATCATTTTTTGCTCTTCGGTATAATCTTCTGGAGTAAATATGTTTTCACACGCAGTTTCACGAATGATGAATTCTCCTCCTTTAATTGGTTTTTTAGATTCCATTGTTTCCATTTTATAATTCTATGTACATTAATTTGTGAGGACCAATGACAGGCACGTCATAAATTTCCCCCATTACTTTAAAATTTAATTTCTCATAAAACCCGGTGGCTTTTAATCTGGCATCGCACCACAATAATTTTACACCGCGTTCTTTCAATTCTTTTATTCCTCTGGCCAATATTGCCGCTCCGGTTCCTGTCCCTTGTATATCTGGATCTGTTGCCATGGCACGCAATCTGTATTGATTCTTTTCTTCAAATTTTGGATTTACATCAACCAAAAAAGAAGACGTTCCAACTACTCTTCCATTTTGTACAGCTCCAACATGAAATGCTCCCGGCTCTGTATCTGAAGGCAAAGAACAATTTTCAACAGTTTCTTTGTGCGGCCACAAAACTTTTAATCTCAATGCGCGAATATCGCGCGGGTCAATAATTTTAATCTCGATTTTTGTTTCTGTTTGATTCATTTTTATAATACCTCAATAACGCCTGCTGCTCCTTGACCTGTACCTACGCACATGGTAACAACACCGTATTTTTTATTTCGTTTTTTTAATTCATTGATAATTTGTACAGACAATTTTGCTCCGGTACAACCTAGCGGATGCCCCATTGAAATTGCACCACCGTTCACGTTTACAATTTCAGGATTGATTCCTGTTTCGCGAATCACGGCTAATGATTGCGATGCAAATGCTTCGTTCAACTCAAACAAATCAATGTCGTTTAATTTTAATCCGGCCATTTTTACTGCTCCCGGAATTGCATCAACCGGACCAATTCCCATAATGCGTGGTTCAACTCCAACCACTTTGTATGAAAGTAATCTTGCAATTGGCTGAACATTTAATTGCTTCACCATTTCTTCAGACATGATCATCAAAAATGCTGCACCGTCTGACATCTGAGATGAGTTACCTGCAGTTACAGATCCTTTGGCATCGAACACTGGTTTCAGTGATGCAAGCGCTTCATAGGTTGTTTCTTTTCTTGGGCCTTCATCTTGTTTGATGATATTTATTCTTTCAGCGCGTTTTCCATTTGCATCTAAATAAACTTCATTCACGTTGATTGGAACAATGTCATCGTTGAAGCGTCCTTCTGCTTGTGCTTTCAAGGCTTTTAGGTGAGATTGCAAAGCAAATTGATCCTGATCTTCGCGTGAGATTTTATATTGTGTAGCAACTGCTTCTGCAGTGGTTCCCATTCCCCAATACCAATCAGGATGTACTTTCGAAACTTTTGGATTTGGAACAACTCTCCATCCTCCCATTTCAATTGCAGACATGGATTCTGCTCCACCTGCAATAATCATATTAGCCATTCCGGCTTGAATTTTTGCTGTTGCGATTGCCATTGTTTCAAGTCCTGATGAACAATAACGATTCACTGTCATTCCCGGAACTTTATCTGTATCCAGTCCCATCAATGAAATCAAACGGGCCACGTTTAGCCCTTGCTCTGCTTCTGGCATGGCGTTACCTACCATCACGTCATCAATCAGATTTTTATCCAGATTTGGAATTTGTGCAACCAAATGTTTAATCACATCCGCAGCCAAATCATCCGGTCTTGAAAAACGGAAACCTCCTTTTTTTGCTTTACCTACCGCTGTGCGATATCCTTTTACAATGTATGCTGTTTTCATACCTTGTGAAATTAATTTCTCAAAATTTTTCCTTTGGTCACAATTGACTGAATTCGTTCCAACGTTTTTTTCTTCGTACACAAATCCAAAAATGCTTTGCGCTCCAGGTCTAAAAGATATTGTTCATCTACTTCAGATACTTCAGAAAGATCTCCACCGGACAATACAAATCCTAATTTTTCAGAGATGTATGCGTCGTGATCCGAAATGTAATGTCCTTCTTTCATCGTGCCTGCTCCAACGTAGACTATTCCCAATCCTTCTTGTCCAAGAACGGTAATGTTTTTTGGTTTAGCCGGCTGCGTATAACCTGCATTATAAAGTGCAAGACAAGCTTCTTTAGCACGAGTTAATTGATAATCGCGATCAATCACAATCTCATCTACACCTCTTCTCAAATAACCTAAATCGAAAGCTTCTTCAGCAGACATGGAAACTTTTGCCTGACCAATTGTCAAAAATGCATCGCGGAATCTGTTGATGCGAACATCACCTGAACGCATTGAATCTGAAAGTCGTTTTGCAAATTCTTTTGTTCCGCCACCGCCTGGTATTAATCCTACTCCAAACTCAACAAGTCCCATGTATAATTCAGCGTGAGCAATTACTTTATCTGCATGCATTGACATTTCACAACCGCCACCCAAGGCCATGTTGTGCGGTGCAACAATAACCGGACAAGCCGAATAGCGCACACGCATCATCGTATCCTGGAATTGTTTAATCGCAAAATTTAATTCGTCATATTCCTGATCGGCAGCCATCATAAAAATCAAACCAACGTTTGCTCCGGCTGAAAAATTTTGACCTGTATTTGAAATAACAACGCCTTTGTATTCTGTTTCTGCAAGATCAATTGCTTTGTTGATTCCTTGCAAAACACCGCCACCAATTGTATTCATTTTTGTGTGGAATTCTACGTTCAAAATTCCATCTCCCAAATGCACAATGTGACAATCTGCATTTTTCCAAACCGTGTTTGTATCTCTGATGTTATCTAAGAATAATAGATCTTCTGTTCCTGGAATTGATTTGTAAGATGAACTGGCGATGTCGTAAAATTTGCGCGTTCCGTTTTCAATTTTAAAGAAGGATTTATTTCCGGCAGCAACCATTTTCAAAACCCAGTCAGCTGGAGTTTTTCCATGTTCTTTCATCATGGCAATTCCTTTTTCAAGGCCAATGATATCCCACGTTTCAAATGGTCCAAGTTCCCAACCGAATCCTGCTTTTAGCGCATCGTCAATTTTGAAAATATCATCCGTGATTTCAGGAATACGATATGAAACATACGAGAATAATCCTGAAAATAATTTGCGATAAAACTGTCCAGCTTTGTCTTGCGCACCAAACAACATTTTGGTTCTTGTGGCCAGATCATCAACAGATTTCGTTTGTGCAAGAATTGGAAAATCAGATTTTTTCTTTGGTTCGTATTCCAGTGTTTTCAGATTAAGTGAAAGAATTTCACTGTCAGATCCTTTGGCAACTTTTTTGTAGAAACCTTGTTTCGTTTTTGATCCGAGCCATTTGTTCTCCACCATTTTACTAACATAACCTGGCAGTTTAAATGAATCTTTTTCTTCATCATTCGGACAATTTGCAGCAAGGCCATTTGCAACATGGACAAGCGTATCCAAACCAACTACATCACATGTTCTGAACGTTGCTGATTTTGGACGACCTAAAACAGGTCCGGTTAATTTATCTACCTCATCAATTGTCAAATCCATTTCTTCCACCACATGGAATAATGACATGATTGAATATACACCTACTCTATTAGCAATAAAGGCAGGCGTATCTTTACACAATACCGTTTTCTTGCCTAAGAATCTAGCACCGTAATGCATTAAAAAATCTATAATTGACTGATTCGTTTTTGGAGTAGGAATAATTTCCAGCAATCTTAAATATCTTGGTGGATTGAAGAAGTGTGTTTCGCAAAAATGTTTTTGAAAATCTTCACTTCTGCCTTCCAGCATCATGTGAATTGGAATCCCTGAAGTATTTGATGACACAAGCGTTCCTGGTTTTCTGTATTGATCGACTTTTGCCAGAATAAGATGTTTGATATCCAATCTTTCTACAACGACTTCAATCACCCAGTCAAAGGCATTGATCTTTTGAAAATCGTCATCAAAATTTCCAGTAGTAATTCTTTTTGCAAAGACATTGGAATAAAGTGGTGCAGGTTTTGACTTGATACAATTCATCAACGAATCATTGACAATTCTGTTGCGTACATTTTTACTTTCTAATGTTTGTCCTGTTGCTTTTTCTTTATCATTCAGCTCACGCGGAACCATATCCAACAAAAGAACCTCACACCCAATGTTTGCAAAATGACACGCAATTGCTGATCCCATTACACCAGAACCAAGTACTGCTACTTTTTTAATTTTTCTATTCATTTCTGATTATCCTTTTTATCTCCTAATAATTCATTCAATAACTCATCAATTTTATAACTTACTTCAAAAAAAGCCGCCACTTTTGCTTTTGGCAGACGCTCGTAGAGTTTTTGGTTAAAATCAAGTACTACCTGCTTTGCGATTTTACGTTTTTCTATACCTTCTTCAGTTAGGAACACAAGTGATTTTCGTTTGTCCACTTTATCTGGCTCACGATAAATCAGCCCTTTATCCTCCATGCTTTTCAATGTTCGGGACAAGCTTGTAGGCTCCATTCCCATTCTAGGTCCCAGTGAAGTACTAGGTGTACCTCCCTTTTCCACATTCAACAAAATGAAGCCCCATGAAAAGGTCATTTTATATTTTGAAGCCGCCTGATTATAATAACGGGAAACTTTAAACCAGTTATTTCTCAGGTGAAACTCAAACAATTGTTCCTTATTCATTTTATCCATGATACCAGCTAAGTTAATCATTATTTTTATTATGCGCGCATAACTTGGTAAAAACTTTGATTTTTTTTGGCGTTCTTCGCAGATAGCATTTATTCTCAACAAATTATTCAATGAAAAAACTTCAATTTATCTGTCTGATCCTTTTGATACTCAGTTCAACTAAGTCGATATCTCAACTTGAATTGGACAAAATCATGTCTGGAAATGAATTCATTGGTTATCAACCAGAAGATATTGTCTGGTCTCCAAACAGTCAAATTATTTACTTCCGGTGGAAACATGAAAATGAAAGCGTGGCTCCATATTATGCCTACTCTGTTGCAGATAAAAAATACAGGAAATTAAGTGCAGAAGAAACCTTGATGCTTCCGGTTGATGGCTTTATCACAGATGACAAAAATTCAATGAACCTGTTTTCAAAAGGAGATCGTTTATTTGAATGGACTCCAAAAGGAACAAGACTCATCTACTCAAAATATTCACCCTTCTATGTACATGAAATTTTGGACGCAAATAGAATACTGCTTCGTGAAGGTGACAATCTTTTCCTTTTTAATAAAGCCGAACTTTCTATCAGACAAATTACTTTTTTTCAAAAAGGAAATAAATCTGACAACCAATCCGAAACAAGTTTTTTGATCAATCAGCAAGAAGAATTATTTGAGATTGTTCGGACAGATAAAAAACGGAAAGAAGCTAGAACCAACTTTTATGAAGCACATTCGTTCAAAGAAATTTCACCCGTTTATTTAGAAGGAAAATACCTCAGCTTTATTTCAGTCAATAAACAGCTTACACAAGTTGTTTTTGGCTTAGACAAGTATCCTGAAGATGCACCCACACACATTGAAGAATATGTAAATGCGAGTGGGTATTCGAGATCTGTAAATGCCCGCCCTAAAGTAGGGTCACAAGATCCGCACCACGAAATTTATTGCTGGAATTTAAAAGAAGACACTTGTTTTCAAATTCAGTTTGATCATCTGACTGATGTAAAAAAGCGACCTGAATTTTTCAAAGAATATGAAAAAGAAAACTTCAAATCGGAAAGTGATAAATCAAAGAAAATGGTTTTTCTGGATCATGGTTTTAATGATTCAGGTGATAAATATCTACTTGAAATAAAATCATACGACAACAAAGACCGCTGGATTGTTTGCTACGATACCTTAACCAAAAAGAGTGCTGAAGTCGAGCATCAACGCGATGAGCAGTGGATTGGTGGCCCGGGAATTTCTGGCTGGAAATTGGAAGCCGGAAATGTTGGCTGGATTAATAATGACAAGGTTTATTTCCAATCTGAAGAATCTGGTTATTCACATCTCTACACTGCCGATATTTCAGATGAATCAAAAATAAAAAAAGAAAATCTGACCACTGGAAATTTTGAAATTCATCAGGCAACTCTTTCAAAAGACAAAACAAAATTTTTCATCACCGCCAATAAAAATCATCCCGGAAACAGAGAGTTTTATTCCCTTGATATTGCAACCAAAAAACTTACGCCGATTCTTACAACAGATGGAAATCATGAAGTGTATATTTCTCTGATGAAAAATTTTTAGCCGTCAATTATTCCTACAAAAACAAGCCCTGGGAACTATATCTGGCTCCAGTAAAAGAAAATAGTTCGCTCACCCAAATCACAAATTCAACGACATCAGAATTTAGCGCCTACAAATGGAGAGCCCCCGAAGTAATTACCTTCCAAGCAGAAGATGGAACAACCATTTACGCACGATTGTATGAACCAAAATCAGACGCAAAAAATGGAGCTGGTGTAATTTTTGTCCACGGTGCCGGCTATCTTCAAAACGCACACAATTGGTGGAGCTCCTATCACCGTGAATTTATGTTTAATAACTTGCTTGCGGATAAAGGTTATACTGTTTTAGATATCGATTACCGTGCAAGCGAGGGCTATGGCAAAAATTTCAGAACGGATATTTATCGTCACATGGGGGGAACTGATTTATCTGATCATCTAGACGGACGTGATGTACTGATTAAAAAGTATGGTATTGATTCAACTCGAGTTGGTATTTATGGTGGATCTTATGGTGGGTTTATTACACTTATGGCCATGCTGACCGAGCCGGGCAAATTTAAATGTGGTGCTGCATTAAGATCTGTAACAGATTGGGCGCATTACAATCATGAGTATACATCAAACATTCTTAATACTCCTGAAGAGGATCCGATCGCATACAAAAGAAGTTCTCCGATTTATTTTGCAGAAGGCTTGCAAGGAAGGTTACTCATGCTTCACGGAATCGAAGACGACAACGTACAGTATCAAGATGTTGTGCGTTTGAGCCAGCGATTCATTGAATTGAAGAAGAAGAATTGGGATTTAATCGGCTATCCAATAGAACCACACGGATTTGTTGAAACAACAAGCTGGATTGACGAGTATCGCAGAATATTGGAAATGTTTGAAGAAGAATTAAATTAAAAAAGGAGACCGAAGCCTCCTTTTCTATAAAGTACTTTTCTCGATTATTGTTTGATAATACGCTTAGTGAATACTTCGTCACCTTTAATGAATTGCAGCAAATAAGTTCCGCTGGCAAGGTCATTCAAATCAAATATATTCATTCCTGCATTCAGATTATTTTCAATTTGAATAACAGTTCCGCTCATAGAAACGATTATCATTTGATCAATCCCTTCTTCCAACTCAATATTTAATAATCCGTTCGTTGGATTTGGATAGACTCTTACTGATAACTCCTCCATTTCCTCTACACTTACATCAAAAATGATAATGACGTTAGACGCGTCTGAGAATATTGAACAGCCATTACCGTCTGTATACTCAACGGTGTATCCACCATTTTGACCAATCGTGACATAATTAACAGTATCATTTGTTTCACCCAACAACGGATTTCCATTCAAATACCATTGGTTTCCGTTTGTATAGGAAGATGAAATAAAAACACTGTCCAGTGTCAAAACAGGCGGAGTCGGCAGCGGATTGATCGTGACAGTTACATCATCCGTATTGCTGCATCCATTGGCATCGGTTCCTGTTAAAAAGTAAGTCGTTGTAGTAGAAGGTTCTGCCCATGGATTTCCAATTACAAAATCGGATAATGTGGTATTGAACGTCCAGATATAAATTACACCACCAGATGCATTTAATTGAGTACTGTCTCCTACACAAATCGCTACATCAGATCCTGCAGAAATAGTTGGCAATGCATTAATGGTAACAGTAACCTGCGCTGAATTTTCACAACCATTTCCATCTTCGCCAGTGACAAAATAAGTTGTTGCACCCGTTGGCGTGGCTGTCGGATTGGCAATGTTGGTAGCCGATAAACTGGCATTTGGTGACCAAGTGTAAGTTGATGCTCCAGTAGCCAACAGCTGAATACTTCCGTTTACACATACTGATGTGTCCTGACCTGCAGAAACATTTGGCAAGGTGTTTACATTGACAACTACTTGATCTGTATTAGAACATCCATTGATATCAGTTCCTTCAACAGTATAAGTTGTCGTTACAAGCGGTGATGCAAATGGATTTGAAATTGTTGTAGACGATAAAGTCGGATCAGTATTCCACGTATAACTCAAACCACCAACAACAAAGATTTGGACACTGCCACCTTCACAGATAAACATATCAATACCTGCGTTAATATTAGGAAGATTAATAGTTGAAACAGTTATGGAATCAATATTTGAACAGCCGTTTGCATCCGTACCCGTTACAAAATATTCAGTTTGAGATGTAGGAGTTGCTGTAGGATTAGCGATGTTTAATGCAGAAAGAGATGGATGCGAATTCCACAAATAAGTCAATCCTCCAACAGCATTTATTGGCCAGGAATCACCTAAGCAAACTTGCCCGTCAGGTCCGGCGTTAATCGTTGGCAATGTAAATAAGGTAGCCAATAAGGTGTCTTTATCCTGACAGCCATTAATGTCTGTGCCGGTAACAATATAGCTCGTTGGAGCGATTGGAGTGGCTACTGGATTTGGAATGTTTAATTGAGAGAGAGTAGTATTCACATTCCAAAGGTAGGTTAATGCACCTGTCGCGTTAAGAGTTTCAGATTCTCCAGGGCACACAGTAATATCTGCGCCTGCATTTACAACTGGAAGGCTAAATACGCCAACTACAGCACTGGCTATATTTTGGCATCCGTTAGCGTCTGTTATAGTCACGGTATAAGTACCGGCCGACGTCACCGTAATGGCGTTTGAAGTTGCACTTGTGCTCCATAGGTAATTTACATAAGTGTCGGTTGAAAGAATAACATCCTGACCCAGGCAAAAATTTAAGGGGCCATCAGCATAAATAGTCGGTACTGGAATTGCATTGACGGTCACAACCACCGTATCAAAATCAATGCAACCCGTCAAACTCTCGCTACTTACTATATATGTAGTTGTTGAAGTTGGATCAACGTTCACTGTAGCACATGATGTACAAGATAGACTTCCTGCATCTCCCGTTAAAACTGACAATGTAATATTTATGCCTCCAGTAGCAGTTAGGTTAACATTTTGTCCAACGCATATTTCTTCATCAACACCACCTAGCGTTTCAAGCTGGCAATACTTAATAGTGCTGTAATCAAGATTCGTTGAAGTCCCGCCATGGGATTTTCCAGTTACAAAAATATTTTCTAAAGGATCCAATTTCATTCTTACTGCCTGATCTGAAAGTGACGATGGACCATCAAAACTGGTCTCCCAAATTAAGTTTCCGGATAGATAGTATTTAAGCGTTGTGTAGTCATTGTTAGAGCCAAGATTGTTGCTATATCCTGTAACATATAGATTGCCACTAGCCCCTAACACAATATCCGCTCCTTCATCAAAGCCAAGTCCGGCACTTGAATAGCGATCTGACCAGAGAACGGCTCCTGCCGGGCTGTAAGCCATGGTATAATAATCTTCACTACTGGCAATTGATTTGGATCGGCCGGTTACAAAAACATTTCCAGAAGTCTGATCAACATCGAGTGCATTAATGCGATCAAGTGCTTCAGCATCTCCAGCATAAATCTGCAGCCATTGGAAGGTACCAGAATTGTTGAACTTCATTAATAAATAATCTTCCTCATTCTGCACCGTTGTAAATCCTTGCCCTCCGACATAAATATTCCCCGATGCATCCAGTCTCATGGCATGCGGCGTATCTAATTTATTGAAGCCAGAATCACGGGTGACACTAAACAACAATGCGCCCGCAGGTGAAAATTTCAGTACTAAAAAATCTACGTATGTGGCTGCTGTTGAAAACTCTGAGTGGCCTGCAACATAGATATTTCCAGCAGCATCTGTTACCACTACTTTTCCCTCGTCATTTAAAGTTGTACCGTCGGAATAAGTCCATTGCTGAACACCTGCTGGGTTGTATTTAATCACACGATAGTCAATATCTGTTGCTGAAAAGGAATGGGTGCCTGTAACTATTACATTGTTTGACGCATCAACCGTAACATCTTTTCCTCCATCAAAAAGAGCTGATCCTGTGAAAAGTGCTGACCAAACTTCAGCACCTGTTACACCATTATATTTTACAGTAGCAATATCGTAATCAGAGCCTGAAACAAAACGATATCCAGTAATCAACACATCATTGTTGCCATCAAGAACTATTGCGGCTGCTTCGTCAAGACCAGTGCCTCCATAAGAAGTTCGCCAAATTTCATTGCCGTCAGGATCATACTTAACAGTTACCATGTCAAAATCAGTACCGTTAAATGAACTTCCCGTCACATAGGTGTTGCCCGATGCGTCCAATGCCAGATCAGATGCTTTATCAGTAGAATTGCCAATAGGATCATTCAAAAGAGCCTCCCACTGAACGTTAATCTGCCCATATGAAAAACAAGTAAGATTTAAGAGAAGCACAAGCGATAAAATCCTTGTCATAAGTAAGTTTTTAATCATTTCAATCAGCTAAGATATGTAAAAAAGGGCTGAATCAAAATTTTGCAGCGACAAATGAATATTTTTTATAGACAAACAACGGTAATCCTTAGATAATGCCTTAAAAATTTGGAATGCTAGAAGAATATTAATAATTTCGCTAGTTGAACTCATCCAAAAAATCGAGTTACGAATGAAAAAACTACTACTCCTGAGCGCACTTATCGTGTCGCTTAACTCTTTTGGAACACACATCATTGGTGGTGAAATTATTTACCAACACTTAGGCGGATCGAGTTATTTACTGACATGTAAACTATATCGGGATTGTTGTCCAAGTTGTTTCGACTTTCCAGCAACGGTTCAGATAAACGTGCGCCGAGGAAATGGTACTTCTCCTACTCCGGGTTTGTACAGTTTACCTTTACAAGGAAGAACCGTGCTAAATCCACCAATAGATACATGCGCATTTGATCCAGGAATTTGTGTCGAAGAAGCAATCTTTTCTGCTGTTGTTTCATTACCTCCGGGAACAGGTGGTTACCATCTTTGGATGAGCGCAATTGCTGGAGGAGCTTTTCCTGCTGGTCTGTGTTGCAGAAACAATTCCATTGACAACATTAGCACACCAGGGTCTATGAATGAAACCTTTTATGCATATGTTCCTGACAATAATATTTGGTTAACGAATTCAAGCCCCGTTATTGCCAACTTCCCTCCTGTATTTGTGTGTCAGGGAACAGATTTGAATTTAGATTTTTCAGCTACTGATGCTGATGGAGACTCATTGGTTTACTCATTTTACACACCATACAATAATTTAACCGGGATCAATGCACTCGGGACTCCACCAGACAACGTAACTTTTTCTACAGTTACCTTTTTAGCGGGTTATAGCGCGACAGATCCATTAGACCCAACCGTTGGCTCTCTACCCGGGTTAACAATAAGTCCAACAGGAATAATTAGTGGGATACCTCCGATTTTGGGACAATTCGTTGTCGGTGTTATGATAACTGAATATCGCGATGGTGTCAAAATCGGTAAAATCACGCGTGACTTTCAATTCAACGTCTTAAATTGTCCTCCTCCTCAAGATGCTGGTATTGGACCTATCGATGCTTGTTCTGGAACAAACATCCAATTCATTAATGAAAGTGGAGCTGGGGCAAATGGGTTCTGGTGGGATTTTGGTACTGGGAATCCTGCAGATACTAGTGTTGCTTTTGAACCTACTTTTAACTATCCTTCATTAGGAACATATCCAATAACACTAATGGCACAAAAGGGCACGCTCTGCGCAGACACCGTTTACTACACAATGGTTGTTTCAGATTTGCTTGGTGACTTTTCAGCACCAGACACACTTTGTATAGGGGAAACCGGTTCATTTACAGACCTCTCAGTACCTGCATTCAATGGAGTTGTCGATCAATGGGAGTGGAACTTTGGTGATGGTCAAACCTCGGCTGCCCAAAATCCAACCCATGCCTATGCAGTCAGTGGTAATCAAACCGTAGAGTTGATCGCTCACACGAACGTTGGCTGTTCTGACACGATCACCAAACAAGTCTTTGTCAAAGTGCCTCCCCAAGCGTCAATAGCTGCAATGCCTGGTTGCAATGATCTTGGTGTAACATTCAATAACAACAGTGATCCTCTAGCAAATGGTTTTTGGTGGGATTTTGGCACCGGATTTCCGGCGGACTCGAGTATTATAAGTGACCCTTCCTTTGTTTATGGTTCTTATGGAGCTTATACCGTAACTCTAATTGCACAAAAAGGAACAACCTGTGCAGATACAACAAGCATCAATTTACTTGTTTCAAACGTCGTAGCTGATTTTGCTGATTTAGATACGACATGCACGAACGTTCTCGTTAGTTATATCGATCAATCATCGAATGTTAACGGAACAATCACGCAATGGGAATGGGATTTTGGTGACCTCTCTACCACAACGGTTCAAAACCCGAATCATGGATACTCATCTCCTGGAGACTACGATGTCGAATTGGTTGTAACAAGTTCACTAGGATGCACAGACACGTTAATAAAAGAAATTCATGTTGACGAAGCTCCGCAAGCAATCATTGGAGCAACCGATTTTTGTTCTGGTACAACGATCAATTTTATCAATAACAGTGCTTCAGGTGCTAGCGGTTTCTGGTGGGGATTTGGAACAGGTAATCCTGCAGACAGCAGTAATCTGACTAATCCAACATTTGTTTACCCTGGATTCGGTAATTATACAGTTACTCTCATTGCTCAAAAGGGCACAGATTGCGAAACATCAACAACTTTACCTATCACAATTTCAAATCTGGTTCCTGACTTTGATTTACCTGCAGGTGCTTGCGTTGGCGAGTCCGTTCCTTTCCTAGATCAATCATCAACTAGTGCGGGAACTACGATTATCGCATATGATTGGGACTTTGGTGATTTGTCGTCAAGTACTCTTCAAAATCCTAGCCATACCTTTGCCAGCGGAGGAACTCTCGATGTTGAGCTCGTTGTTACGAATGATGCAGGCTGTTCTGATACAATCGTGCAGGCTTTGCCAATTCAATCTCTAGCCATTGTCGATGCAGGAGCAGATACTGCAGTATGCGTCTCTAATCCTGGTTTGCCTTTAAGCGGACTAGTAACAGGTGCTACTGGAGGCCTTTGGATACCGAACGGTGGCGCTTTTGTTCCAAGTGCAACAAACCTAAATGCAACTTACTTTCCTTCATTAGCGGAGATGAATAATGGAACGACCACGATTGTTCTCACGTCTACTGGAAATGGACTCTGTCCTTCTCAAAGTGACACACTAGTTATTCAATATCTGGATACTCCTGCAATTAATACTGGTGGAGATATTGATGTTTGTGAAGATTCCTTATACGTGCAATTGAACGCCAGCGTTCAATTTGCGGCAAACATTATCTGGTCAACGAATGGTGCAGGATCATTTGATGACCCGAGTCAGTTAAATGCGACCTACACATTTGATCCGGCAGATATTACTTCTGGCCAAATCACTTTATACATCGAGACCTTCAACTTTTCTGGCTGCCCTGATGATCAGGACTCATTGTATATTAATTTCAATCAACCTCCAACAATGAATCTGGTATTCGATGACACGATTTGTGCAGGATTTCCATTGCAGCTAGAATCAAATTCATCAACTGGAAACGGATGGTGGCAAACAACAGGAGACGGTACCTTTGCTCCGGACGACTCGGCCTCCCAAACTTTCTACACACATGGATTAGCAGACGAAACTTCTGGAACCGTTCAGATTTACTTCCAGACCATTGATAACGGAGGATGTTTGGCATTATATGACACCTTGGATCTCGTGATTGTGCCTTCTCCTACTCCTGGATTCACTTTTGTTGAAGATTGTTTCGGATTACCAACTGAATTTACAAATACATCGACGAGTGTTGATCCAATAGTTGGTTATAACTGGCTCTTTGAAACAGCAGGAACATCAACCCAAACAAACCCTGTCTATACTTTTAACACGCCTGGAATTCATAATGTCCAAATGATTGTGATCTCGTCAAATGGTTGTCAGGACACCTTAACGTTACCAGTCAACGCGCATCATATTCCTACTGCCGCATTTGATCTTCCTGCACCATGTTTGCCGGGAGGAACCTACTTTTATGACGCTTCGTCGGTACCTAACGACACTATTTCAAGTTGGAGTTGGAATTTTGGTGATGGGACAACGGCTTCCTCTCAAAATCCAGTCCACCAATTTGGCTCATCACAAAACTATACCGTAATGCTTAGTGTTACATCAGGTTTTGGTTGTTCTAACGACACCGTTGTAAGTGTTAACATCTTGCCTGGACCTACAGCAGATTTTACTGCAAATCCGCTTAGTGCAAATCTTTTTGTTGATATTAATTTTACTGATCAGTCTACTGCCAATGGTTCTCCTCTTGACCAATGGCTATGGAGTTTTGCAGATGGCGACACCTCATCCTTACAAAACCCAGTACATGCATATGACTTCGAGGGACAATACAATGTCGAATTAATTGTGATTGACGAAGCAGGCTGTGTCGACACTGCCTACCTGATAATTCCAATTTTCCATGGACCTTTGGTGCCATCAGCATTTTCACCTAACGGAGACGGCAACAATGATCTGCTGATGATTCTTGGCGGTAATTTTGAATCCGTGGATTTTAAAATATACAACAACTGGGGACAATTGGTTTTTGAAACCACTGATCCCCAATCATCAGGGTGGGATGGAAACTTTAAAGGTGAGCCACAGCCTATCGGTGTATTCGTTTATGTAGCTGTTGTGACAAGATATGACGGAGAAGTTGTTACTTTATCAGGAGATGTTTCTCTAATCAGATAATGAAGATGAAAAAGATTAGTTTATTAATATTTGCGTCAATGCTAAGCGTAATTGGAAATTCACAGGATTTTCACTTATCTCAATATGACGCTGCTGCCTTGAATGCCAATCCAGGAATGACAGGTGTCTTCAAGGGAGAATACAGAATTCACGGTCACTATAGAAATCAATGGCTAGCCGTCGCTACAAAACCCTTTACTACTGGCCTCATAAGTTTTGATGCCAATAAAGGTAAGTGGGGATATGGAGCTCAAATCGCAAACTTTCGAGCAGGTACAGGCGGGTATAATGTAATCAGCTTTATGCCTTCTGCCGCGTATAAATTTGTTTTTGGCCAGCAACGATTCAGTTTCATTTCAGTTGGAGCCCAGGTTGGCGTTTTCCAGAAATCTATTAATTCGTCAAGTTTGACTTTCGCGAATCAATACGTAAAAACAAATGGAGGAGAATTCAATACTGCGCTTTCTACAAATGAAAACTTTGGCAATAACGGCATCTTCAATTTAGACGTCAATGCCGGGGCAATGTATTACTACGCAAAACCTACTTCAATGATTAATCCATTTGGCGGGGTTTCTTTTTATCATCTAAATAATCCTTCGGAATCATTTTTGGGTGAAACCAATAAGTTGAAAATAAGAACTGAGGGAATACTAGGCGCAAGGGTTGCCATAACCCCAACTATTTCAATCATGCCAAAAGTATTCTTCCAATTTCAGGAAAAAGCAACTGAATTAACGTATGCCGCTCAGGGACAATTTTATTTGAGTAATTATGATTTGTTTCTGTTAGGCGGATTAACATACCGAAATAAAGACGCCGCGATTATTGAATTTGGTGCTAAATACGGCAATTTTATTGGTAGAATGAGCTATGACATTAATACTTCAAGCCTAAACGACGTTTCACGCGGTCGAGGCGGTTCAGAATTTTCACTTACCTATATATTCAGTACTCCAAACCCTAATCCAGTTCCAACTTGTCCAAGATTATGATGAATCGAATTATTTTCATACTTGCCCTTGGGATTTTCTCAATTACAAATGTTTCAGGTCAGACCGATAATGAACTGATGAAAATGGGCGATGCTGCAATGGCAAATGGTCAGTACTCAAATGCTGTCCATTTTTACTCATTCATTTTGTTCAAAATTCAGCAAGGTGAAGAGGCTATTTACTATCCATACGAAATTACAACTGCTTATAAAGAGCCAGAAAAAAATGAAGACGGAACTGTAAGTCCACCCGAAAATCCAACGGCTAAACAGATCGAGTTAATTCACAAACTTTCGGATGCCTATCGCATGGCAGATGATTATAAAAATGCTGAAATCTGGTATGCTGCTGCGTTGAAAAACCCAAAAGAAGAATTTCCATACGCACAGTATTTCTATGCTGTTTCATTAATGTACAACAGCAAGTTTGAAGAAGCAATGACGCAGTTCGAGCAATTCCAGCAATCAAACAATAATCCAGACAATCAATATTATCAGTTAGCTACAGCCAAAATTGCAAGTTGTCAATTTGCGATGAATCCGCTTAACACCAAAGAAGGCGTCGTAATCAGTGATCCGGGAGAGGTATTAAATTCTGGTAGTACAAGTTTTGGACTTCAATTCGCGTCCGATGACTACATGCTTTTTTCAAGTGCACGTGTTCAAGATATTCCGGATTCTATGGTAACTGAAGAAAGAAATCCTCTAGAATTATATCTGTTGGATATTTACATCTTAAACCTGAATGAGGATGGTACTTTCGGCAGTGCTGAAAAATTTCCATTCGCCATAAACACGAATGAATACCATGAAGCTAGTGCAGTTATTTCGTCTGATGGAAATAGCATTTTCTTTACTAAGATGGATCCAAATAATCGCAATGAAACTAAGATCTATGCCAGTCGCAAATTCAACAATACCTGGTTGGCCCCTTTTCCATTAGATAATAATGTCAATATGGATGGTTTCAGATCGATGAATCCTTCATTAACTGATGATGGAAAAACGCTATATTATTCAACAAACAGACCAGGCGGTGAAGGAGGAATGGATATTTGGATGACGACATTGGGACCAAACGGCGAAACTACCGAACCAGTCAATCTGGGTAATCAAATCAATACCTTTGACGATGAGATGACTCCGTTCTACCATGATGTCACACAGACTCTCTATTTCGCATCAGGCGGTCATATTGGTTTTGGAGGATTGGACATTTTTGCCACCCGCTGGAATGAAGAAACCGAATGGTGGAGTGAAGCCTATAATGTTGGATCACCAGTAAATTCAAGTCGTGACGACAGTTATTATATCGTGGATGATCAGCTGCGAATCGGATATGTAAGTTCTGACAGGGAGGCTTGCAGCGAGTGTGACTCTATTTATAATCTTAGTATACACTGCAACCAGATTTATCAAATTACCCGACCGGAACTAAAATTTTACATCAGTGGATACGTGTATGATGTTCTAACAAATCAAGTAATACCCGGTGCTAAAATTGAATTCAAAGACGCTAATTATAAGTGGGAGCATTTTGAGTTAATTGCAGATGAGAACGGTTATTATCAGCATGAACTTGTTCCAAATCTGGAACTATTTATGCGTGCTACCCAGAAAGATTATTTTGCCGATAAAGCAGTTGTTTTTACATTGGGGGAAACTGAATCTAAAAACTACACGCAAGATTTTTATTTAGAAAAAATACCAAAAGGAGAAATCACCATCGAAGGTATCGAGTACGACTTTGACAGTGCAAAACTTAGGCCAGAATCAGAAAAAATTCTTGATAACCTGATCGAATTTCTTGAACTTAACAGCAATCTTACAATAGAAATCAGATCGCACACTGACATGCGAGGAAATGATGATTATAATCTGCGACTCTCGGAAAAAAGAGCGCAGAGTGTCGTTGATTATCTTGTAGATCATGGTATTCCGCGTGAGCGACTTCAACCAAAAGGGTATGGTGAAACAATGCCTGCAGAAATTCCGGGACCTGATGGAGCTATCGTTACCCTAACGCCAGCGTATATTGAAACAGTTTCTGCTGAAGACAAACGTGAAGAATACCATCAACGAAATAGGAGAACAGCATTCTTTGTCTTGGAACAGAATTAAAGATTATTTTGAATTGGCAATAATAAAAGCTCAAAGGCTCAACCTTTGAGCTTTTTTGTACGTTTAAACAAAATAGAACTATTTCAATTTCAATTGATACAGTATAGTTGTTATATTTGACGCATAGATTGATTGATCAAGATTTTTAGAATTGAAAACACTTACTACTCAAATCAGACTTTTTGGTTCTCTGAAAAATGCATTTGTATTTATCAGCCTTCTTATTGTCATCAATAGTTCTTTAGCTCAGCAGGACACACTCTTTTGGTTTGCTGCACCGGATATTTCAAGTGGAGAGGGACAAAGTCCGATTTATTTAAAGTTCCAATCTTATGATCAGGCTTCGGTTGTTACGGTATCATTGCCTGCTAATGGTGCTTTCGTTCCTGTGGTTGTAAACTTAACGGCATACGACAATGATAGCATTAACCTGACTCCTTTCATTGCTCAAATTGAACCACCGACAGCTAATGTCGTTGATAATACTGGAATAAAAATTACGGCTACAACAAAAATTACCGCATACTATGAAGTTGTCGCTGCTAGTAATCGCGAAATGTTCTCCTTAAAAGGGAACAAATCGATAGGCACGAATTTCTATACCCCTTTTCAAAAAAACTGGGACAATGCAGTTACAGCACCAGCAACTTACAGCTCGTTTGAGATTGTAGCTACTGAAGATAATACAACGGTTCTGATTACACCAAGGACGGCAATTACAGGACATGTTGCTAATGTGACTTTTTCCATTTCGCTTGATCAAGGTGAAACGTACAGTGGTCGTGATGTAAATGTAACTGCCGCAACTACCTTGGCAGGTTCTATTATCGCGTCAGACAAGCCAATAGCAGTCACACTTTTTTCCGGCGCGATGTCAAATGGTGGCTGTACCTCAACAATTGGAGATCAAATTACACCAACCGACTACCTTGGAACAGACTACATAATTCGCAAAGGAACTGCCGCAGGAGAGCGCGTCTATATTTTAGCAACGGAAAATGCAACTACCATTACAATTCATAATTCAGGTACAACCTCCACGCTAATTAATTGGGGGGAAACCTACACCTATGACATTACAGAAAATGTAAACTATATCGAAACAAATAAGCCGGTTTATGTTTGGCATGTATCTGGTTTCGGCTGCAGTTTGGCTGCTGCACAAGTACCCTCCTTGTTCTGTGCTGGTAAATATGAGCAAACCTTTGTGCGCTCTAAAACTGATTCACTTGGTTTAATCCTCTACACCCGGGCAGGATTCGAAGATGCATTTGAGTTGAATGGAAACGGATCGTTGATTACGCCTGCAGATTTTAGCATCGTGCCAGGGACTGGCGGTGAGTTTGTTGCAGCACTAAAGTATTTCAATACAACCGATGTCCCTATAAACGCCTTCAACCTTGTAACCAATTCAGAAGATATTTTTGGTATGGGCGTTCTACATGGTGGCACAGGTACAGACGCTTCTTACGCCTACTTATCAGAATTCCAATCTTACCCATTTGTTGATGCAGGAGTAGAAGAAGATACGATTTGCGCAAATGTTCCCTACCCTCTCACAGGTGTTGTTGGTGGTGGTTCTGTTACCGGAAGTTGGGGTGGTAGTGGCTATGGAACTTTTTCCGCCGGATTAACAACTTTAAATAATATTTATGTTGCGAGTAATCTGGATACGATTATCAGCCCCGTCACAATTATTCTATCTTCAACAGGCCCTTGTCCAGTTATGAAAGATACCTTGATCCTGCATGTCGATCCAGCTCCAATTGTAAATGCATCTGCAGACCAGACGGTTTGTGCAAATAATGCGGATGTTGTTTTGGATGGCGCTGTTTTTGGAGGGTCAACAACGGGCGAATGGTCTACTCTAGGAAGTGGAACATTTATTCCTGACGAGTTCACTTTGGATGCAGTATATGTTCCTTCACCAGCCGATACAGCAGCCGGATTAGTAACGCTTGTGCTGACTTCAACTGGAGCAACGAATTGCAATGTCGTTAAAGACACTATGGTGATCACAATTACAGAATCACCTGTTGCAGAGGCTAGCGTCGATACAATTTATGTCTGTTCAAATAATCCGAACTTTTCTCTTTCAGGAATTGTATATGGTGCTACTACTACAGGAAAATGGACAACTTCCGGCAATGGTTCGTTTAGCCCTGACAACTTAACACTTAACTGTAATTATACACCAACACCGTCAGATGTAGCTGGAGGAACGATTACAATTTATCTGCAAAGCACAAGCAACGGTTCATGTACCATTTCAAAGGACAGTATTATTGTAATCTTTACTCCATCGCCAGCAGTTTATGCGGGTGGTGATATCCTTGCCTGCACCAATGAACCTGCAGTTAACTTATCTGGAACCGTTAACGGTGCTACTACAACTGGTCAATGGGTAGGTGGTTCAGGTACTTATACTCCAAATAATGCCAGTCTGAATGCCGGCTACATTCCAACGGCAGCAGAAGTAACTGCTGGAACAGTTTCTCTTACACTTACATCTACAAACAACGGAACTTGTGTATCTGTTTCAGATGTAGTCCAAATTACATTCATTGCACCACCTTTTGCCAACTTCAATTTTAGTAATGTTTGTCTCGAAGAAACGGTGAACTTCACAGACTTTTCGTTGAATGGTTACGGAACAATCAGTGCATGGGATTGGAATTATGACGATGGAAACTCTAGTTCTTCACAAAACAATTCTCATCTGTACGCAAATTCCGGTTCTTATCAGGTTGAATTGATTGTAAGCAGTGATGCGGGCTGTTCAGACACAATTACGCAAAACGTTGAAGTCTTTGAATTACCGGTTGCAGATTTCAATTATACTTCGTCTTGTGAAAATAATCTAGTTATTCTGGACTTTACTGACAACTCAACAACCGTTGCCGACCCGATTAACTATTGGTACTACGACTTTGGTGGCCAAGGCTCACAGGCAGCAGCTGATCCGTCACAATTATTCATCGGGTCTGGAAACTTTGTAATTACGCATATTGTACAAACTGTTAATGGTTGCTCAGATACGCTCGTAGAAATTATCAATATTCCTGAAAAGCCAATTGCAGGATTTTATTACAACACTTCTAATGGCTTAAATGTGGATGCTGAATTCACTTTTATTGATACTTCAAGCAACGCAGTATCATGGTATTGGACATTTGATAATGGAGACAACTCGACTATACAAGACCCAACCACTTACTATGACTTAAACGGTACTTATACCATTACTCAATATGCTTATGGAACTGTGGGCTGCGTAGATAGCGCATCTGTTGAGATTGTCATAAACACTGTTGAAGAAGACATCAACAAATTAATTCCGAATGCAATTTCACCTAATGGAGACGGCAACAACGATGTTTGGAAATTGAACTTCATTGATCTTGTAAACCCAAATGCTGAAATTATTGTTCTCAATCGCTGGGGTCAGACGCTTTACCATTCTTATGGTTATGCAGATCCGTTTGATGGAACTTATAAAGGAGATTTATTGCCGGAAGGAACGTATTTCTACATCATCAAAATAAGTGATGAAGAAATTTACGAAGGTTCATTATTAATCTTAACTGCTCAGAACGATTAATGAAACAAACACTCGTCATAGTAGTTCTTTTGATTTGCATTTCAAACGCAAAGGCACAGCAACAATTTGTTTTTTCAAATTATATTTTGAATCAATATTATTATAATCCAGCGCTTGCAGGAAGCGAGGATGTGCACAAGGCAAGTATTGGTTATAGAAACCAGTGGGCAGGATTCGATGAAGCACCAGTTACCATGCATGCTAACTTCTATGGATCTTATGCCAATATGCGCAAGCACGGCTATGGCGTTTCGCTCATGTCGGACAGAAGTGGTCTGATTCAAAACACCAATATCTATTTAAACTATGCGTATCACATTAATCTTACAGATTCGATTCGCATGGGATTTGGTGTCAAACCAGGTTATCTTCAGTACAACGTTTTGCTCTATGATGCACAATTAGCTGATCCCGTTGATGATGTTTTAACAGGAAATATTCTAGCCACCAATGCAATTGATTTTGGATCTGGAATTTATATCTATTCTAAAAAGTTCTACGTGTCTTTATCTATGAGACATCTGCTTGGCAAATCAGTATCTTTTACAGGCTTCAATTATGGCTTGGCAAAACATTATACAGCAATAGCCGGAATGAATTTCTATAGCAAAAAGAAAAAATTTGTTTTACAGCCAAGTATTATGTTCCAGTATGTTAATCCTGCCCCACCTCAACTCAGCGTGATGATGAAAGGAACTTATATGAACAAGTTCTGGGGAGGTCTGACAATGCGTACCCAAGATGCTGTTGGTGTAATTGCAGGAGTAAATCTTTGGAATCGCCTTTCAATAGGTTATGCTTTTGACTACTCATTGGGCCAAATACGAACATACAATTATGGTACGCATGAAATCATGCTGACTTTTATCACAACAAAAAATAAACCGACACTTGATCAGGAAGACGAAGATTTAAACAATGGAATTTTTGAGGAAAATAAAAAGAAGGATGAATAAATCTCTCTAAAAATCTGAACCATGAAAAAGATTAGAAACATATTATTGATTGTTGCTTTTGTGTTCACCGGAGCACAGGAATTGAAAGCACAGATTGATACCAATTTCTGGTTTGCTGCACCTTGGGTCACACCGGATCACTGGTGGAGGGATCCAATGGCATTTCACATATCTACCTTTAATAATCCCACGATTGTCAATATAAAACAACCTGCTTCAACATACGACACCACTTTTACTGTTCCGGCCAATACTTTATTTACGAAGTATGTTTCTCACATAATGAATAGCCTTGAAAGTAAGCCGGCTAATTCTGTGCTCAATACGGGCGTTCATATTACTTCAAATTTTCCGATTACGGTTGTTTACGATATTATAACACGGGCACCTAATTTTTATAATCCGGAAACCTATTCTTTGAAAGGAAATAATGGAATGGGATATGAATTTGTTGCTCCTTTTCAGACAAGTTGGAACAATCAAACATTGGGTGGAGATTTAAATGGAGATGCGATTGTTACGCAACCGCGGCAGCAAATTAATATTGTCGCAACAGAACCTAATACAACAGTTTGGATTACACCGAAAACTGGTATTGTCGGACACCCTGCAGGTGTGACTTTTTCAGTTGTTTTGCCACTAGCGGGTAATGTTTATACAGTACAAAACCTGGTTGGCAATACAAGTGTGATTGGAAATAATCTGGCCGGATCTGTGGTCGTCTCAGATAAACCAATATCAGTAACCGTATCTGATGATTCTGTAAATCCTTCTGGCGGCGGTAGCTGTTATGATTTAATGGGAGATCAAATTGTGCCTACAGATGTAATTGGCACCGACTATATCGTGAACAAAGGATTTTTAAATGGCGGTTCTAATGAAGCTCTTTATGTTTTAGCAACACAAAACTTTACCACGGTAACAGTGAATGATGGCGTTCTAAATCCAACCGTAATTTTAAATCAAGGTGACACCTACTCCTTTATTACAGATAATCAACTCACGTATGTGACTGCAGACAAACCTGTTTATTTGCTGCATATGTCTGGCTACGGCTGTGAATTAGGTGAAGCAATATTACCTCCGTTGAATTGTGCAGGATCTGATCAGGTCAGTTTTGCCAGAGCTAATGGACAAAGTTTTCTTCTGAATATTACTTGTCCGGCTGGATCTGAAGGTGATTTTACCCTGAATGGATCAGCAACATTAATTCCAGCTGCCGCATTTGCACCAGTGCCTGGAACCGGTGGCGCATGGATGGGAGCTCAAATTAGTTATAACACAACGGATGTTCCAGTTGGATCCGCCAATCTGGTGACAAATTCAACGGATTATTTTTCACTAGGAATCATTAACGGCGGAGCTTCAACCGGATGTCTATATCATTACATGTCGTCATTTATCAGACGGGTTTATGTTGATGCAGGAGCAGATTTAACGCTCTGTAAAAGTCCGAACGACATAAACTTGGCTGGCTCGGTTACCGGCGGCGTAACGACCGGTTTATGGACTGTACTAAATGGAACCGGAACTTTCGCAAACCCAACAAATCTTACAACAACATATACTCCCACTGCTTCTGACTATGCGCAAGGCGAACTTACTTTTGTACTTCAGTCCACAGGCAATTGTTTGCCAGAATTTGACACCCTCAAAGTCACCTTTATAGAATCACCAGTTGTCACCGCAGGACCTGATTTATACTATTGCAGAAACAATGTTCCGGACATACCTGTAACTGGCGCGGTTCAATTTGCAATAGCTTCAGTATGGTCTGGGGGAAATGGTGGTGCATTTGACGACATCTCTGATTTAAATACATCTTACGTTGCGTCTCCCGCAGATATTTTAGAAGATAGTTTGATTCTTATTTTGACTTCTTCCGGTAGTTTTTTCTCGTGTCCGGATGACAAAGATACAACGGTCATTTATTTCACAGAACCACCTGTAGTTTTTGCAGGACCAGACGTTACAACATGTGCTAGTCAGCCAGATGTTCCTGTAGCAGGAACTGTTACCGGAGCATCCTCGACTGGTATTTGGACCACATCAGGCTCAGGCAGTTTTTCTCCTTCTGAAACTGATTTGATCACAGATTATTCAATCAGCGCTTCAGACACAACAGTTGGAAGCGTAACCTTAGTTCTGACATCAACCGGAAATGGCGGATGTCTTGCGGTAGCAGACAGCTTGCTTGTTACCATTCTAGAGCAACCCTCAGTGACTATCTTAACCGGTGATTCTATCTGCGCAAACCTTCCATCCTTGAATCTTGACGGGATAGTGACGACGGGCTATTCAGTGCTTTGGACAGTGGATGGCTTTGGTTCTATCGCTAGTCCGACTTCATTATCTACTACTTATACTATTAATACCGCTGATACGATCTTTGGATCAGTTCAACTGCATCTTCAAACCAGTGGTGGAATTTGTCCGCTTGAAGAAGATTCCCTAACTGTATTCTTTATTGCTCCTCCATCGGCTAATGCGGGGCCTGATCAATCCTATTGTGAAAATGAATTGGTTCCGCTTACCGGAATCTTAACTGGTTCAGCCACCAGTGGTACCTGGACATCAACCGGGACAGGGACTTTTTCACCAAGCAATGCGCTGTTAAATACATTTTATGCACCTTCACCACTTGATATTTCAAATGGATTTGTTGATCTTATCCTGACTACTTCAGCTGACTTTGGTTGTATTGCTGATAAAGATACAATTCATGTAATCTACAAAAGCGCACCGACCGCAGACTTTGATTATTCATCAGCTTGTGCAAATGAAAACACCTATTTCACTGATGAATCAACAGTATCATCTGGATCAATAATAACCTGGCAATATGATTTTGGTGATGGAACTAGTTCTATTGCTAATGACCCTATTCATCCTTATACAGGGTCAGGATCCTTCAACGCAACTTTAATTGTTGAATCTTCTAATAATTGTTTTGATACAATCGTTAAGACAGTCTATGTTAACCCTGTACCTGTAGCAATATTCCAGCATGAATATGCGTGTCAGGGTGAGCTCGTCGATTTCGAAGACATTTCATTCTTGGCCGCTGGCGATATAGTAAGCTGGTCTTGGGACTTTAATGCCGGCGAAGCAAATAGTTCAACTCAAAATCCTTCTTACATTTTTGTGAATGCAGGGACCTATCCTGTTATGTTGAGCGTGACCTCGGATTCAGGTTGTGTAGGAACGGTTACAAATAATGTTAATGTTTTGACAGGTCCTGATGCAGACTTCACGGTTGCACCAATTCCCGCTTTAGCACTTGAGGATGTTTATTATACAGATCAAACAGCAGGGGTAATTACAGAATGGTATTGGAATTTTGGTGACGGTATCGGAGGTAATAATCAAAATGAAATTCACGAGTATGCAAATGGAGGATTCTATCTGATCACTCTTCAGGTAACTGACACTGCGGGCTGTGTTGATACAACTTCAAAATCAATTCAAGTAGTATTGCTTCCTGTTTTGCCTACAGCATTTACGCCAAATGGGGACGGTGACAACGACGTCTTTATAATCCGAGGCGGACCATTTGCGACAGTTAATTTCAACATCTATAATAATTGGGGACAACTCATCTTTACATCGACTGATGCAAATGTAGGCTGGGATGGCACATACAACGGCGCTGACGCACCAATAGGAGTTTATACCTGGACATTTACGGTAACCGTGGCTGGTAACCGGCAGTTTATAAAAGAAGGCGACGTAACTCTCATCCGCTAATGAAAATGTTTAAAAAAATTCTGATCGCTTTTTGCATTTTGGTGAACTCACATGGGTTCAGTCAGGATTTCCACTTGTCTATTTATGATGGAGCACCGCTCTACCTCAACCCTGCGTTAACTGGAGTGGTTGAAGGAAGCTGGAGAATTCACACACACTATAGAACACAATGGAAAGCAGTAAACTTCAAACCTTATGTTACGGGTTTGGTGAGCTTCGATATGCCTTACAAAAAATGGGGATTTGGTGGTCAAATTGTGAATTACAGAGCTGGTATCGGGAACTATAATGCACTTCAGGGTCTTGTATCTGCTGCATATACAGTATCACTCGACCGCAGTCAATATCACAATATTTCTTTTGGAATTCAAGCGGGCGTGACTCAAAAATCAGTGGTTCATCAGCTGCATACTTTCGATAATCAATACACAACAAACAGTGGTGGTATTTTTGACAATACACTTCCTAATGGCGAGAATTTCAATGGACAATCATTTGTTATACCTGAACTGAATTTTGGTGCCATGTATTACTTTTCAAAGCAGCAAAGTAAATTAAATCCTTTTATCGGAGCATCCGTTTTCAATTTGATTCAACCACAGGAATCCTTCTTTGGGGCAAGTAATGATTTACCGCTAAGATTATATGTTCATTCAGGTGTAAGGGTAAACATTACAGAAACTTTTTACGTGATTCCGAAAGTACTCTTCATGCAACAAAAAAAATTCAGCGAACTTACTTTTGCAGGCGATGTTGGATTTTACCTGAAGGCACCAGAGGTGTTTTTATTAGGCGGAATTGTTTATAGAAATAAAGATGCTGCTGTAATTTCTATCGGCGCACGCAAAATAAATTACATTGTAAAGTTTGCTTACGACATTAACCTTTCGACTCTTAGCTCGGCTTCAACGGGACGAGGTGGATTTGAAGTTTCTTTCACTTACATGCATCAAAAAGCAAATCCACAAAATGTAAAAATTTGTCCGCGTTTATGATTCGAAAACTTATTTGGCGAACATCTTTTATGCTGGTTCTGACCCTTGTTGGCGCTACGGCATTTTCACAATCTAAAAAGGTTTGGTTATACAATGCGGATCAAGCATACGAGGGAAAAGATTACGCAACAGCATTGCGCTATTACCACATGGTGTTAGATGATACACTTGGATTATCCACACGTGTAATTCCTTACGAAGCAACACTTTCCAATCAAAAAATTAAAAAGGATTCTGCCTCCACGGGCGATGAAAAAACAGTTAGTTTAACAGCTTACGTGAATCATCAAATGGCTATGTGTTATCGCTATAGCCATGACTATTCTCAGGCCGCCACCTATTTCAAAGCATCTGCTGAAACATCAGATTACACAGACGATTATTATTACTACGGTCAAATGTTAATGTATTTGGGCAGATATGAAGAAGCCCAGGCTGTATTTGATAAATATGTTGGCATAGAAGGCGTTTCAGACAATATGCTCAAACGCGCTTTTCGTGAAATTTCGGGATGCCGATATGCTTTGGAAGTTGAAGAACCTGAAGAAAAAATCGAAGTGGTGCTTGCTGACACCACAATTTTTAATGCAGGAACATCATCCTTTGCGGCCATGTATTGGGGAGATGGATATGATCGGTTAATTTTTACAAGCGCACGTTCAGGCTGTGTTATTCTTGATCCTGAAACGCAAGATTCACGTTACCTCTGCGATCTTTATTGGTCAGAAAAAAATAGCGATGGTGATTGGTCAAAAGCAAAAAATTTCGGTCGACCATTAAATTCTGCACGTCATGATGCTTCCGGAAGTATCTACAACAACTTTGTTTATTATACCCGTTGGAGTGATGAAAACAGAAAGGACAAGCATATCTACCTTGCCCGAATGATTGATATGAAATTTTTTGAATCCTTAAAACTTGACTCCACTGTTAATGTTCAAGGATTTGAAAGTATCAATCCATTTGTCACTGCAGATGGCAAATATCTTTATTATTCAAGTAACCAACCTGGAGGTTATGGCGGATATGACATTTGGAGAATAGAACTGGACGAAGTCGGAAGTCCGAAAGGTCAACCCTACAATGTTGGTGAACCACTCAATTCTGAATACGATGAATTGTCTCCATTTTTTCATGCAAATTCAAGTTCCCTTTTCTTTAGTTCAGACGGACATGCGTCCATGGGGGGATTGGACATTTTTAAAAGTAATTATGATCCTGAATCTGATTTTTATGAGATGCCTGTCAATTTGGGTATTCCTATAAATTCAGCTCACGACGACAGCTACTACGTAACAGATGATGAAATGCGTCACGGATTTATTACTTCAAACAGAAGTGATTGTTCTGAGTGTGATTCAATTTATAAACTTTGTGCTCACTGCTATAAAATCTATACTGTTTTGCAACCGCCACCCGTATTTAAAATCAAAGGTTATGTTTATGATGAAATTACGGAAGAAGTTATTCCCGGAGCACGAATTGAATTCAAAGATGTTAGTTATCAGTGGGAACATTTTGAACTTATAGCAGATGATAAAGGCTATTATGAACATGAATTAATTCCAAATCTTGAATTGTTTTTACGTGCAACAGCAAAAGGATATTTTGCTGACAAAGCAGTTGTAATGACAAAAGGTGAGCTTTACTCAAAATCTTACAGACAGGATTTTTATCTTGAAAAATACCAGAAGGCGAGATTACAATTGAAGGTATCGAGTACGATTATGACAGCGCCACTCTGCGACCAGTGTCAATTGAAATTTTGAATAAACTATTAGAATTTCTTGAGCTCAACCACAATCTGAAAATAGAGATCAGATCTCATACGGATGAGCGCGGAAGTGACAAATACAATTTGAACTTATCTGAACGAAGAGCACAATCTGTTGTAGATTATCTGATTTCTCAAGGTATTCCAATGGAACGACTGGTTGCAAAAGGATACGGTGAAACTATGCCAGCAGAAATTAAAGATGAAAACGGAGAAACTGTTACGCTTACACCAGACTACATTTATTCTCTTGAAGATAAAGACAAGCAAGAAGAATACCATCAACGAAACAGACGTACAGCCTTCTTTGTACTTGAAGAAAACTAAGAATCAAAAGAGCCCGCACTAACGGGCTCTTTTTTTTGCCTTATCTTTGTAAAAAAAAATCATGAGTGATCTATTGAATGATGCAAGTTATTGCGTAGGTATGAGTGTCGGTTACAGTCTCGAAAATCAGGATCTGGAATCCATCAGTGTTGAGAAATTCATTGAAGGAATGAAAGCTGTCTTTGATAAAAAAGATCCGAAGTTCACTCCGCAGGAAGCTAATCAGATCATTCAGGATTATATCGAAAAACAAAGCGCTTCAAAATACGATGCGATCAAAAAAGAAGGAGCCGATTTTTTAGCTGAAAATGCGAAAAGACCAACAGTTAAAACCACTTCCTCTGGATTGCAATATGAAATAATCACTGAAGGCAAAGGCACAAAACCAAATATGAATTCAGAAGTAACCGTGCACTATCATGGCACCTTAACAAATGGAACTGTTTTTGATAGCTCAGTGGTTAGAAATCAACCTGCGTCATTTGGCGTTACACAAGTAATCAAAGGATGGACTGAAGCACTTCAATTAATGCCACAAGGATCAAAATGGAAATTATTTATTCCAGAAGATTTAGCTTACGGTGCAAATCCAAGACCAGGAGGACCAATTAAACCGTACATGGCCTTAATCTTTGAAGTTGAACTTTTAGAAGTAAATTAATCACAATGAAAAATACAATTTTTGTTCTGCTTGGTTTGATTTTGATTTCTTGTTCTGGAGACAATGAGCCAATTACACTTACCGACACCAAACCAAAAATTGAGTTCAAAGATTTCACTGAAAAAATAAGTTACTGCATTGGATTAGATCATGCTTTTGCGGCATATACGATCTATGCATCGCAAGAGAACAAACTGAAATTTGACATGATGCAAATTGAATCAGGCATGGTAGATTATCTCAGTGGTAATGAATTGAGAATTCCATTTGATTCACGCGATAGTATTTTTGATTTGTATTTATTGGATGATGGTTCGGTGAATGAGCAAGCTGTTTCAAAAATCGATGCAAGTTATGCCATTGGTATGGAAGAAGCTTTTGTATTGGTTTCCTCTTTGGTTGGCCGTGGAATTGATCAGGCCATGGATGTTCCTATGCTGGTAACGGGTGTTCGTGACGGAATTCAAAATTCAAATCCAGCGCTTTCAGTGATGGAAGCACGTACAGAAGTTGCCAAATATTATTCTGAACTCAACAAAGAAAATGGAATTCTCTTTCTGCAGGAAAACGCAAACCGTGACAGCGTGGTTGTCACAGAATCCGGATTACAATATGTTGTTTTCAGAGAAGGAAAAGGGATTCGGCCAAACCTGACCGATACCTGTATTGTTCATTATACCGGAAGATTTATTGATGGAAGAGAATTTGAAAGTACCATTCCATCTCAAAGACCAATAGAATTTACACCACTTGGTTTAATTCCTGGCTGGCAAGAAGGACTTTTACTGATGAATGAAGGTGCGCGTTACCGTTTGTTTATGCCACAAGAATTAGCTTATGGTGAAAAAGGAAGCGGACCGATTGAACCATTCTGTGCGCTCGTTTTTGACGTGGAGTTGATAAAGGTGAAGCGGTTTAAATAGAGTAATCTTTTTAAATTCAGCGAAGCTTAATTTCGCGCAAAGTATTACGCACAATTGCAAAGAAAAAAATCTTCAAGCTACGTTTGGAGTTTTAATTGCTCACAGATTACACAGATAAGGCACTGATATATTACCTGATTCAATAATGCTTGGTACTAACTTCTTCGCAACCTCAATCTCTTCCTTAGTATATCAATCTGATCACCGCTTAAGAAAGGCAGATACACCAAACACATCACGATTCCAAACGTAAAAATTCCCATTCCAAATGCAATACTGATGTGAAAGAAAACGCCGAAGAGTAAAAACGGAATTTTAATTTTTTTGATCCAAACCAGAATTGGAAAAAATCCCTGATAAATCAAAATCGCATACGAAGCGACTAGCGATAAAAAATGGCTTTCACTAAACACTGCGCGCATGGCTCCGCTAGAATATGCAGACACATTGGAGATATACATAATTGCATCACCGGATCGCCAATTTTCATCTAACAATTTATAGAGTGTGCTGAAGAAATAAAGTATACAAACCTGAATCAGAATGATCCAGTAAAACGAATTATTCAGCGTATTTTGAAGTAGACTAAAAACCGGTTTTTCATTTCGATCAATCCAAAATCTGGCTTTCCATTTTTGAGAAGTATCACTACTCTGAATAAAAATCAAATAGAACAACATCAAATTTAAAAGTACCTCGCCACCTGTGAACATGAGCGCGCCTTTCATGTTCAGATTTACAGTAAAAAAATAAATTGCGAGAGCAGATAATTTTGGGAGAATTCTAAAAATACCCAAAACCAAAAAAGAAATCTGCCCAACAATAAAAAGTATATACACCCAGCTATATGTTGCATTTGCAGGGTGACTTAATACATTGAGAAAAGAAGTACTGATTTGTTTCCAGATCGGTAAACTATAATCCCAGCGTGTGCCGCTCATTCCATGATACGACCATAAATCAGCCGCTATAGGAAGAAGTGTAATCGTATTTATCAATACAAAAATATAAAGCACTCTTCTAAAGATTTCAATTTTAAACCAGTGCTCAAAATCGCGGGTGAATATTTCAGGGATTTGTTTTATCATTTTTCGATCCATGAAAATTCGGGTAAAATCATCACACCAGATTCATTTGTTTTTACATTTCGAAAGGAGCATTCAGCCAATGCGCGAACGGGTCTTTTATCATAAAGGAAATCGGCTGAGCCATAAATGAAATTTTTAGTCATCCAATAACTACTGGTGTAGGAAAATGTCTGCGCACTGTCTTTTACAAAAGGCTCATACGGTGAAAGTCCTTTCCAAATCAAGTCGTTGGCAATATAATACAGTAAATTGGACTCCCCTACCGCCAAATCACCGTGATAAGAACCTCTGTAAAGTGCGTGCGAAGCATAAACATCTTTCATGGGTTCAATCCAGTCGGTGGAATCGTCTTCAAAATAATACTTTACGCGCAATTTGGTGTCGTTCAGCGGTGCCGGGGCAAAGAGGCTCCAGGTTTGTTCAAAAACCGGATGAACGTAAACAGAAGCCGTGTTCTTCAGGCCCGGCGAAATATACTGTTCTGGAAAGGCATAAATGAAGATAGCTGTGGAATGCACAACCACAAAAATGAACGCCAGCCAGCCCAACAGTATTTTATTTGATTTGGTCACAGAAGTATCCTGTCAATCTTGTAAATTTGTTACAAAATAACAATTTCTCAACGAATCAAGCTATGTCATATATCATACCCCTTCATGCAAAGTCCTGGGTTCAGGTTTCAGCCAACAGTGATTTTCCGGTTCAGAATCTTCCATTTGGAATTTTTAGTACAACCACTAAGAGCCCGCGGGTTGGTGTTGCTTTAGGTGATAAGATAATTGATTTGCTTGCGCTCTTTGAACTTGGGTATCTTTCTAACCTTGGGTTTGATCAGGCAGATTTTGAAAATCAACATTTAAATTCATTGATGTCAAAAGGAAAAAACGCCAATTCAAACTTACGCGAGCGTCTTTTCAATTTACTGAAAGAAGATTCAACTGAATTAAAAAATAAAACAGAACATCATTCTTCAATATTTGTTCAGCAAGCTGATGCTGCTATGCATCTGCCAATTAAAGTTGGCGACTATACCGATTTTTATTCAAGCCGCGAACACGCAACCAATGTAGGTGTGATGTTCAGAGATCCTGCGAATGCATTGCTGCCTAACTGGTTGCATATTCCGGTTGGCTATCACGGCAGAGCATCCTCTATTGTTTTATCAGGTCAACCAATCTATAGACCTAAAGGACAACAACTGCCGGTTGAAAATGAACCGCCTGTTTTTGGTGCAAGCAAACAACTGGATTTTGAATTGGAACTTGCGTTCACAACCTATCAGGGTAAACCCATGGGTGAATCCATCTCCACAAAAGAAGCAGATGATTTTATTTACGGCATGTGTCTTTTCAATGACTGGTCTGCAAGAGATATTCAAAAATGGGAATATGTTCCACTTGGACCGTTTCTGGCTAAAAACTTTGCGTCGTCTATGTCACCGTGGATTGTTTCACTCGACGCCCTGGAGCATTTCAGAATTCCGGGACCAAATCAAGAACCAAAAGTATTACCGTACCTTGAATATTCAGGAGATAAACACATTGATATCAAACTTGAGGTCATTATTGAAACAGAGGACGGAACTGAAAACGTAATTTCAAGATCCAATTACAAACACATGTACTGGAACATGAATCAGCAATTGGCACATCATACAATCAATGGTTGTAATATCAATTGCGGCGATATGATGGCATCCGGAACTATATCAGGCACAACACCTGATTCATTCGGATCCATGCTAGAACTTGCGTGGAAAGGCACCAAACCTTTAAAAATGAAAGATGGATCGGAGCGCAAATTCATTCAGGATGGTGACACCGTTATTATGCGTGGCTATTGTGAAAAAGATAATTTGAGAATTGGATTTGGTGAAGTGCGTACAAAAGTTTTACCTACAAAATAACGTATGAAACAAGTTTTGCTTTTTCTTTTTTTGCTTGCGGGATTATCCAGCATTGGTCAAAAACACAAAGTCTATTTTGAGAATGGAAATCTCAAAGAAACGGGAAAATACAAAAAAGGTATTCCGGTAAAAACCTGGACGTTTTATCATGAAAACGGACAGGTTAAAGCAACGGGATTATATGTAAAAGGAGCCAAAGAAGGAACCTGGAATTACTATCATGAAAACGGAGCTCTTTCAGAAACCGGAAATTTTGTTGCGGGTGATGAAGATGGAAGATGGATAGGATATCATGCTAACGGCGTCATTCAATATGAAGGAGAATATGACAAAGGCATGCGCGTTGGAAAATGGAAATACTATTATGAAAATAAAAAATTATTTGAAGAAGGCAGTTTTGTAAAAGACCTACAACAAGGTACCTGGAATTATTATTTTGAATCGGGCCAATTGGAAAAAACCGGTTTGTGGGAAGATGGTGTAGCAGCAGGCACCTGGACCTATTATTATGAAAATGGTAAAGTTTCTCAAACAGGAACCTGGCTCAATCATCAACAATCAGGCAAGTGGTCTTTTTACAACGAGGCCGGTTATCTGGAACAAGAAGGAAATTACCTGGAAGGTTTGCAAGACGGAACCTGGAATTATTATTATCCAAGCGGTAAAATTCACAAAACGGGTAATTGGGTAAAAGATCACAACGAAGGTGTTTGGACGTATTACTACGAAAATGGAAACATCGAAAAAAAAGGTGGCTGGTCAAACGGTATTACGACAGGCGTCTGGACTTATTATTATGAGAATGGCAACAAAGAAGAAGAAGGAACTTTTGATGAAGGAGGTAATCAGACAGGCGAATGGAAATATTATACTGAAACCGGAAAGTTAAAACGAGCCGGCCAATGGAAAGATGGCCACCACGTAGGCACTTGGACCTATTACTACGAAAACGGACAAATTGAGAAGACAGGTCAATGGGCAGATGGAAATGCAGTGGGTGTTTGGATCTATTACAACGAAGCCGGATTAAAAATTGAAGAAGGAACCTGGGCCAATGGTTTGATGAATGGAATCTGGAAGTATTACTATCCAAATGGAAAAATTCAAGAAGAAGGTCCATGGGTAAACTCAGTTCAGCATGGATCCTGGAATTATTACAATAAAAGTGGTAAATTGGAGGAAACCCGTTTGTGGGAAAATGGCAAAGCAACTGGCAAACCCTCTCACACAGATCAAGGCAGAACTTCCACAAAATAATTGACACGCAGACAGAAGCATGATTGGCGAAACTTACAACGAAATTGACCTCGATAAAGAGCGGATGGAAATTCTGAAAGCGTATCGTGGATTGCTTTGGGCAAGCCGTAACGTGCGTGATAAAGAAGACACCAAACAAATTCGTAAGGCGTTTGACCTTGCCGTAGAAGCACATAAAGAAATGCGCCGGAAATCCGGCGAACCGTATATTTTTCACCCCATTGCCGTAGCACGAATTTGTACCGAAGAAATGGGATTAGGTACAACCGCCATAGTCTGTGCCTTGCTTCATGATACTGTTGAAGACACCTACATCACACTCAACGACATTGAAGAAATGTTTGGTTTGAAAGTGCGAACCATCATCAACGGATTAACAAAAATACCAGAAGTATTTGATGAAAATATTTCATTACAAGCAGAGAATTTCAGAAAATTAATTCTGACCATTTCAGATGATTTGCGCGTTGCCTTTATTAAGATAGCAGATCGTTTGCACAACATGCGAACGCTAAGCTCCATGCGACCAGATAAGCGTCTTAAGATTTGTTCTGAGACTGAATTTTTATATGCTCCGCTTGCGCATCGTTTAGGTTTTAATGCGATTAAAAATGAGTTTGAAGATATTATTTTCAAATACAAAGAGCCTGAACGTTATATTGAGATTGAAAGTAAATTAGAAAAGACAAAAGAAATCAGAAACCGATTCATTCGTCAATTTACAAATCCAATCAAAAAAGTTTTAGAAAAAGAAGGTTTTGAATTCAGCATCAAAGCGCGCACAAAAAGTATTCCGTCTATCTACAAAAAAGTCTATCAGAAAAATGTAAGTTTTGATGAGATCTTTGACATTTTTGCCATTCGTATTATTTACGATACCGAACTGGAAAATGAAAAACCGATGGCGTGGAAAATTTATTCCATTGTCACCGATTTTTATCAACCTAATCCCGATCGTTTGCGTGATTGGATTTCAATTCCAAAAGCTAATGGATATGAATCACTGCATACAACCGTGATGAGTCCTACCGGTAAATGGGTAGAAGTTCAGATCAGAAGTGTGCGCATGGATGAGATTGCAGAAAAAGGATACGCAGCACACTGGAAATACAAAGAAAATAATTCGCAAGACAACACCTTTGATCGTTGGATTGGTGAGATCAGAGATTTACTTGAAAATCCAGAAGCAAACGCAGAAGAATTTATTGACGAATTCAAATTGAATTTGTTTGCAGATGAGATTTATATTTTCACACCGAATGGTGATTTGAGAGTATTGCCCAAAAATGCAACTACGCTTGACTTTGCTTTTGACATTCACACCGATGTTGGTTTAACCTGCATTGGTGCCAAAGTGAATGGTAAACTCATGCCTATTTCACACGTGCTAAAAAGTGGTGATCAGGTAGAAATTATCAGATCTAAAAAACAAGAACCAAAAGAAGATTGGTTAAAGTTTGTTGGAACCGCGCGCGCAAAAGCAAAAATCAAATCTGCCTTAAAAGAAGATCAGAAGCGCATTGCAGCAGATGGTAAAGAAGTATTGCAACGCAAATTTTCACAGCTTCATTTAAATTATACGAGTGAAAATATTTCAGTGCTTGAAAAGTTTTATCAGATTCCAAACACACTTGAACTTTATTTTCAGATTGCAAAAGGCAAAATAGATTTGAGCCGCATTCGTGAGCTGGAAGTTGTTGCTAAAAATTTAGTGCTTCCAAAAAAGATTGAAAAAACAGATCAATCCAGTTCTCTTCAAAATATCATCACCTGTGTTGACAGCAAAAAAGACACGATTATCATTGGTGAAGATTTTAAAGATATTGAATACCGTTTAGCAAATTGCTGTACACCTATTCCGGGTGATGATGTATTTGGATTTATCACCGCAACCGAAGGCATCAAAATTCACCGTGTCAATTGCCCCAATGCAACGCGTTTGATGTCTAACTATGCGTATCGTATCATCAAAGCAACCTGGAAAAGCAAACACCTCAAAGAACGTTTGGCCGGAATCAAAATCACCGGTATTGATGATGTCGGAATTGTAAATACAATCACCAATATCATTTCACAAGAACACCGCGTGAATATGAAATCTATCAGCTTTGAATCTACCGATGGAATCTTTGAAGGAAAAATTATGCTCTACGTGTACGACACCGAACATTTGGATAAATTGATGCTTCAGTTTGAGCAGATCAATGGGGTGAAAGCGGTGGAGCGTATATAAAACAATAGTTTGTACAAACGCTAAAAGTCATATTTTACCCTCCCTCCATTTGAAACAGATACACCCAAAGAACTTCTCCAAATTTGTGATTTTCTATCAGTCTTCCGTTTTCTTGTAAAAAAGGTAAAATGCCATTATCAGGAAATAAAAAATCAGCACCGGCATCCACATAAATAACCGCTTTAGTTTGAAGCTGAGCCATGTCAGTTACATTTGAAACGCCCCATATTTTTTGCGACCTTAAACCATCATTCAGTTTTTTGTAAGGATCATCGAATGAGATATCAGTAAATAAGTTGCGCTGATAGTAGTAAGCAAAATTAAAGTTGAAATCACCCGGGCAAAATATCACTGACGTTTCTTCAGTCTTTAACGCTTTTACCTTTGCTACAACTTCACGCATGGGGCGTTTATTACTCAAATCAGGTCTTGAAGTAACTACAAAAAGTGCTACCACAACACTCAGAGACACCCATCGGAGGCGTTTGTTTTCAAAAACAACATCGGCTGCATGGGCTATTAGAATAACAATTGGTGCTGAAATAAAAATCAGATAACGGTCAATGAACATAGGAATCTGATAAGACACAAAAAACATCAAAAAAAAGATTCCAAAAAACCATATCTGCAGTATTTTGGTTTCTGCTGAAACAGATTTATTTTCTGATTTTAATAGCCATTTAATTCCCCAAGAAAGAAACAATAAAATTACGATCACCGCAACAACCGGTGCATTGGTAAACTGTCTGAACATTTCATATATACTGCTGATTTCATTGGGTGATTTCACCCAGGTTCCATTTCCGGCAGAGTCCAAAAAACGATTGATTAAGACGAGCCAATTCGGTAAATAGCATATTGTCGAAATCAACACCATGATTAAATAAACACGCAGCATTTTTACCCGTAAAGTTTGGATCGAAAAAACCAAAAAAGTTTGGAGCACAACTATAAAAAAACCAAAATAATGTGAATAGATCAAAAGCGTATTAACCAGTATAAAAAGGATCACATGCAGCCGCTTAGGTTTGTTCGACGCATACATACGCATAAAAAGGTCCATTGAAATAGTTGCCAGCATGCCAAACAATGCATAGACGCGCGCTTCATGTGCAAAGAAAATCTGGTAGTTGGAAAACGTAAATATCAGTGCCGCAACAAGACCCGTGTTGAAATTAAAACTCCGGCGAGCAATCGAAAAAACAAATACTGCTGTGACAGCATTAAAAAGAAGGGAGGGAAAACGCACAGCAAACTCACCAATTCCAAAGATTTTAATCCAGTAATGAAGAAAAATTTCATAAAGTGGCGGATTATTTCCCTGTCTGAGAATTTCCCAGATCTGATCAACCGGAAGTTGCGCATGAAACACGCTAAAAGGTTCGTCCAACCCAATCGGATTAGCTGAAAGAAAAAGACCCTTGTAAACTAGATTTAACCCAAAAATCAATCCAACCGTGAGCCCGATTTTTTTCAACTCACCGGACTCAGACGCTACTTTCATAGATTCATCTTGATTTTTTTACGGCGCAAGTTAAACAAAAGGCAGCAATACGATTCATCAGGCTTTGAAACCTTGAAAATGAAAGAATTTGGTTCAAACTTCGGTGAAAGTTTATTTCTTACTATCTTTACACATAATACCCTGCGTACCATGATAGACAAAGAGTCCTTACAGGAAACTGTAAAAACAATTTTCTGCAATTTTCTGGAAAAAAACGGGCATCGTAAAACGCCTGAACGTTTTGCTATTCTGGCAGAAATTTATGCGCACAAAGGTCACTTTGATATAGAATCACTTTATGTCAAAATGAAAAATAAAAATTACCGGGTAAGCCGCGCTACGCTTTACAATACGATGGAACTTCTACTGGCTTCAAATTTGGTTCGCAAGCATCAGTTTGGAAGTAATATTTCACATTTTGAAAAAGCGCATGGCTTTAGTCAGCATGATCACGTCATTTGCACGAATTCTGGCGATGTGATCGAATTCTGTGATCCGCGCATTGAAAAAATCAAAGCAACGGTTGAAGAATTATTTAATGTGAAGATTCATCATCACTCACTTTATTTCTACGGCGAAAAAATAACGGATCCCCAAAAGACTTCTTAAGAATGGGAATTGAATTATCCGAAATCAATCACACGACTTGTTTTGAAATCAAATTATCAGGATCAGCATTAAGCGACATTGAATTTGAGGCCTTGCATGAGCTGGTTAATGAACATCTTGAAAAAGATGAGAACAACCTGATTCTGAATTTAGCAGGAGTCAAAGTTTTGAATAGCCTTGGTATTAATGCTTTAATCCGAATTTTCACGCGTTGCCGCAATCACGGCGGAGACCTCTATATTGTTAATATCTCTGACAAAATTAATCAGGTTTTACTACTGACTAAACTCAATACAGTTCTTAATATTGCACCTTCCGTTGAAGAAGCGGTGACAAACTTTAATTCGTAAAAATGCAAGTGGATGTTTTATTAGGCCTTCAATGGGGAGATGAAGGTAAAGGGAAGATTGTGGATGTTGTTACTCCTAATTATGAAATCATTGCCCGTTTTCAAGGCGGACCCAATGCAGGACACACCTTAATTTTTGAAGGTACTAAACACGTTCTTCATACAATCCCATCTGGAATTTTCAGAAAAGATGCAATCAATATTATCGGCAACGGTGTGGTGATTGACCCAATAACGCTGCGCGCTGAAATTGAAAAAATAGAATCACACGGTGTAACGGTTGGAAAAAACTTGTTGATCTCTAAAAAAGCGCACTTGATTTTGCCAACGCATAAAATTCTCGACAAATTTTCAGAAGAATCAAAAGGACAACATAAAATTGGTTCAACCTTAAAAGGCATCGGACCAACTTACATGGACAAAACCGGTAGAAACGGTTTGCGCATGGGCGATACGCAATTGTCCAACTTCAAAGAAAAATACACAAATCTGGTTGCCAAACACAAAAAAATTCTGGGCAATTATGAGTATCAGCAATTGCTTGATGAAACTGAAAACAAATGGTTTGAAGCACTTGAATTCCTGAAAAAAATTGAATTGATTGACAGTGAAATTTATGTGAACAATGCATTGAAAGCTGGTAAAAAAATACTTGCTGAAGGTGCTCAGGGAACCATGCTGGACATTGATTTTGGAACCTATCCGTATGTTACGTCTTCGAACACGGTAACAGCTGGAACCTGCACGGGTCTTGGTGTAGCTCCCACTAAAATTGGTGAGGTGATTGGAATTTTCAAAGCTTATTGTACCCGTGTCGGAAGTGGACCGTTCCCTACTGAACTTGCAAATGAAACAGGTGCAAAAATTCGTGAAATTGGTCATGAATATGGCGCAACAACTGGTCGTGAAAGACGTTGCGGCTGGGTTGATCTGCCTGCCTTGAAATATGCTTGTATGATTAACGGCGCCACACAATTAGCGATGATGAAGGCAGATGTATTGGATACATTTGATACCATTCAGGTGTGTACCCATTATGAAATTGAGGGCAAACGTGTAGATTATTTTCCATACGATATTGATGGATTGACCATCAAACCAATCTACAAAGAACTGAAAGGCTGGAAGACGGATTTGACCAAAATCAGAACCATGGCTGAAGCGCCTAAAGAATTTTTAGACTACATCACATACTTAGAAGGTGAATTAGACGTTCCTGTATCGATCCTCTCAGTTGGGCCAGACAGGGAACAGACTATTATTCGTAAAAAGAATTGAAGAAAACATTCACAATATTCTTACGGGCGCTTTTTTTAAGCGTCCTTTTTTTTGGCGGGAATTGCTATGCGCAAAACGGACCGGTTAAATTAATATTTGCAGAGCGTGTAAGCGATTACAAGGGACAGGTGAATACGACGAAAGCAGTTGGTAATGTTCAATTTGAACACAACAGTACCAAATTATTTTGTGACTCGGCCATCTTTTTACAAACGCCCAATTTGATTTACGCTTACGGTAATGTGCAGATTAATCAAGGCGATACCGTCAATCTTTTTTGCGATTCGTTGCTCTACAATGGAAAAACCAATATCTCCAAACTTTGGGGACATGTGCGTTTCAGAGATCAGGAATATAAACTGGTTACCGATTCACTGGAATACAATGGCAATCTTTCTAAAGGCTATTATCAAAACGGTGCCGTGATCACCAGCATCAATGAGGATTTAAAATTAACCTCCATTAAAGGGTATTATTTTTCATCATCCAAAATCTTTTTTTTCAAAGACAGTGTTCATGTAGAGCACCCGGATTATGAATTATTTTCAGATACGCTTGAATTCAGAACACTTGCTTCATCAGCGCATTTTCATGGACCAACGCGAGTGCTGATGGACTCCATGGAGTTACATTGCAACAAAGGAATTTATTATACCGACAAACAATTTATGCGCTTGTGGGAGGGCGCCACCATGTTTGAAAAAACCAGAACTTTTTATGCTGACAGCTTGATTTTCGATCAATTAAAAGATGAAGGAGAAGGCTTTTGTGATGTGCGCATGTACGACTCGACAGAAAAAGTTTTAATGTTGGCAGATTATCTCAAAAAAACAGCGGGCAATACTGAAATTATGCTGCGCGACAATGCACATGTCATTCAATTTGGAAACAGCGATACCCTTTTTCTTTCTGCAGATACGATTTACCACAAGCAGGATACACTGACTGATTTTAATCAATCCATTGCTATCAGCTTTGTTGAGATCATAAGTTCGGGCATGTTTGTAGCTTGTGACTCGGCTTTTTTCAGTGAGCAGGATTCCATCTTAAAACTGCATAAAAATCCGGTGATGTGGAATAACCTTACGCAAATTTCAGGCGATTCAATTCTGGCTCTTTATTACGACAGTGAATTTCACCAGTTGGATATTTTTGAAAACAGTTTTATTGCCTCACAGCAAGATACGATACATTATGATCAGATGAAAGGCGAACTCATGACGGCCTATCTGGATTCATCTGAAATCAAACGCATTCAGATTACAACCAATGCTGAAACCATGTATTATCTTTCTGAAACCAAGAAAGACACAGCCGGAATTGAAATAAAAACCATCGAAGGCATGAACAAGATTGATTGTAATTACATTGTGATTCACTTTGAAAAAACAGACTCTACCGAATCTGAAATCAGCACAATCAGTTTTAACGAGCAACCAACGGGCGTGTACACCCCTATCGACGATGTGGCTGAGCGTGAGCTTTTTCTTAAAGGATTTTTGTGGCAAATCGGCCGTAAACCCAAGCCGATATTGTTAGAATAATTCTATATTTACGTCGTGAAAATCCGTTTGCTTCTTTTTTCCGTCGTTCTGGCTTTGGGAGTCTACTCTCAGAATGATTTTCCGTACGGAAAAATCAAGGTCCGCAGCTTCAATCAAAAAGACTATTCTGCCAATGCCCAAAACTGGGACATGATTCAGAATGACGACCACTTTCTGTACTTTGCAAATAATGGAGGAATTCTTGAATACAATGGCGAAACCTGGAACAAGGTAGAGCTGAACACTACACCGCGTTCCTTTGCTAAAAGTGATTCTGGCCGAATTTATGTAGGGGCCCGAAATGAATTTGGATATATTGATTACAACGATCTTGGAAAAACAATTTACGTTAAAATTTCAGAGCCGGTTGATTCCCTTCAGTTTGAAGATGTCTGGCAAGTCTATTGTCTGGGCGAACACACGTATTTTGTTGCCAGCACACATGTTTTTATCTATTTCAATGAAAAGTTAGAAGTCATTGATGTACCCGATGCTGCACGCATCAAACGCAGTGTATGTATTGACCAGACACTGATCTGCACCTTTGAGTTTGATGATGCAGTCGAAGATCAGTCTTATGTGCTGCGGGGTGATAAATTTATTGAGATCAGCAATTCACAAGCGGTCACCCCTATTGAAATTTTTATCCGAAACGAAAAAAAATTCATCATAGACAATCAGGGATTTTTTCATGAATTCCAACAAAACGGAAACTACTATCAATTTGTAAAGCTCACAGACAAAGCACTAAACTTTGGTGCAGGTTTTAAAATCAGCGACGTTCAGATCAAAGACAATATCATTGCCATCGCAACAGCCGGAAACGGTGTGATGCTTTTCACCTTTGAGGGTAAATTGCTCAGAAGTTTTATGGAGAAAGACGGCCTGGAAAATCTTGAAATCAGAAAAATCTACTTTGATCAATACGACAACCTGTGGATCTGTAATGACAACGGAATCAATTTTATTGAAACATCCGATGCCATCACTTCATTTGATAAAGATTACGGCGTCACTACCATCACTGAAGATATTCAGCTAAAAGGTGATCAGATTTATCTGGCAACACATACTGATCTGTATGAAGGTACAAGTGCTGAAAGCAAACCCATCTACTTTGAAAAACTGGATATTTTTGGAATGGAACTGTATCAGTTCAAAACCTTTACTTTTTCAGACAGCAGCACGTATGATTTATTGATTGCAAATGACGGTGTTTATTATCTGGATCAGCAAAAAGAAAAACACCTCATTGCTGCCGTTTACGCCTGGGATATGTTCCAGTCCACTTCAAACCCTGACCGAATTTTGCTGGGAATGGACGGCGACGGATTAGGTTCAATTCTTTATAAAGATGGCCGATTCGTCAATGAAGGATTATTTACAGGTACATCTGGTGAAGTACGTTCTGTCGTTGAATACAATGATCGCGTGTACTACTCTGTCAAATTTGAAGGCATTCATGTTTTAGACACTACTAAAAATCAATCTCAGAATGTCTTAAAAGGTTTGCGCGTTTTTGCTGACTCTACATCCGACTATGAACAGTATACACTCACAGTTTTTGACAATAAACTTTATGTTGGAACATCCAATGGCCTTTATGAAGTTGCAGATAACAAACTTGTGGAATCAAAACTTTGCAATTCACTTTTTGCAGAAGAAAAACTTTTGGTTCACCGCATAATCAATGACAATGACGACCGTTTATGGTTGGTGCTTTTCCACAACTCCAGTACAGAAGAAGAGTATTCAGAAATTGGTTATCTGACCAAAGACGGCGATTCAACAATTTGGGTTTCTTCCCCATTCAGGCAGTTGGCGGATGATGTCATCCACACCATCAAACGCGGTAAAGACGGAATTTTTTGGTTCGGCGGATCCACAAAAGTATATGCCTTTAATGATAACTACAAGGCGCGTTTTGATATGCCTTTCAAATCATTCATCACCCAGGTAAATTTGAATCAGGATTCAGCCTATTATTTCAATACCCATTATGCAAAACAAGCCGAGCATAAAATCTTGTATGCAAACAACAGTATTCGATTTGAATTCTCTTGTAATGCTTATTTGGGTGCTCTTGAAAATCAATACAGCTATTATCTGGAAGGTTTTGATACCGAGTGGAGCAAATGGAAAACAAACAGCTCTGCCGAATATCAGCGATTAAGTGAGGGCGATTATGTATTCCATGTAAAAGCATTAAACTATTACGGGTATGAAAGTGAAGAAGTAACTTTTTCATTCACCATTCTTCCTCCCTGGTATCGCACCATTTGGGCCTATATCGTGTACTTCTTATTATTCATTTTATTGATTTACATTATTATTCGATTGGCGATTCGCAGAGTAAAACAGCAGAAAGAAGAACTTGAAAAAATTGTGCAGGAACGCACCCATGAAATTGCTGAACAAAATCATCTTCTTGAACATCAAAAAGCAGAGATTGAGGAAAAAACAAATGACATTGTTGACTCCATCAAATATGCAAAGCGAATTCAAAACACCATTTTACCAGGTGAAGATAAGCTGAGCAAAATTTTTGATCACGATCATTTTGTTTTGTACAAACCAAAAGACATTGTATCGGGAGATTTTTACTGGGCTGCGCGATTTGAAAACAAATCAATTTTCTCTGCCATTGACTGCACGGGCCACGGCGTACCGGGCGCTTTTGTGAGTATTGTAGGATTTAATGCGTTGAACAGAACGGTGAATGAATTTAAACTTCGTCAGCCTGCTGCTATTTTGGATAAACTCACTGAATTGGTGGTAGACACGTTCTCACAAAGTGAATCCAATATCAAAGACGGAATGGACATTGGACTTTGTTCCATTGACAACGATACCTTAATGCTTGAGTTCTCGGGTGCAAATAATCCATGCGTGGTTATTCGTAACGGTGAAGCCATTGAACTAAAAGCAGACAAACAACCTATAGGTGAATTTGAAGCACGCAAGCCATTTACCAATCATGATTTCCAGCTTCAAAAAGGAGATTGTGTTTATGTTTTGTCAGATGGATATGCTGATCAATTTGGCGGACCAAAAGGAAAAAAATTAAAGTTCAAAAACCTGCGTGATTTGCTAATTGAAATCAGCACCCTGGACGTTAAAACGCAGTTGAAAAAACTGGATGATTCATTCATGGAATGGAAAGGTGACTATGAACAGCTGGATGATGTTTGTTTATTTGGTGTAAGAATTAAGTAGATGAAAAAGAAAAATTGGACCGGTATTGTTACCATTGGAAGTTTTTTAGCACTCATTGCAGTTCTCTTCATTGTGAATTCGCAAGGTGAAAAAGTGCAGGCTTTTTATATCAAAACGGCCATGACACTTACCGCACTTTTGATTGCTTCTGCAGGCATTTACCTCATTGATGTTTTCAGAAAAGAATCTGCGGGCTGGCTAAAAAAATTAACCTGGATTTTTGGTATGATTCTGGTCCTGCTTGCCTATCTGGTAAGTTTTGATATTCTGCCTTTTTTAACCAGCTGGAACTGGCTGCTGGCATTTGCCATCTTATTTGTTTTACTGGTTCAACTTCAGCTCCTAACATGGGGCAATCGCGTACATCAATTTGTTCGCTTCAGCACTTTATTTGTCATCTTATCTGATCTCTTTCTGGTTTTCTTTTTCATTGCCAAATGGAAAAATTATCACTTTGAAACATGGATTAATTTAGCCGCCGTATTATCCATTGTCTTTACCTGCGTTGGGCTTATCTTTTTGAAAGAGAAAAAGTCTGAAGAAGCCTAAACAAACCACCAATATAACCTTTGCGCTTTTATTGATTCTAATTAGTTGGCTGCGGTCACCTTGCTTTCCACTTTTAGTTTTTTCAGTTGCCGGGTCTTTGCAGCAATTGGCGTGTGCTCCCGCTGGTTGCAACGCCAACTCGCACAAAGCCAACCGGCACCTTTCAAAAAGCTAACCGTTGCAATCAAGCGCAGAATTTCTGAATTCAATAACAATGTGTGCCATGCTAGTTATGGAACACTGATTCGCTTCGCTAACACAGATGAAACGGATTTGCACAGATTTTAATTAGAGTAAATCGTAGTTCCATGCTCGCTATTTAAGGCTCACAGAACCAAATTTTACGCATCGCATATACCACAATGTATGGTCATCAGAGTTGACACCAGATTATGGTCATCCTGAATGAATGCTGTTATGCAGCGCTGTTTACATGTTTTTTTATCCCGTTCAATTCCTTTTGTTTTGAACGAAGTTCTTCTTCCAAATCAAAATCATCTTGAAGTCCAAGCCAAAATTTTGCGCTGTTTCCAAAATATTTAGAAAGGCGTAAAGCGGTATCTGCTGTGATGCGACGATTACCTTTTAAAATTTCAGAAACACGTGTTTGAGGAATCCCGACATCTTTCGAAAGTCGGTAGGCAGTAATTTCAAGTGGAAGCAGAAACTCTTCCAACAAAATTTCACCAGGATGTATGTTCTTCAATTTTTTACTCATGATACTTACTTTTTATTTAAGGCATTCTAGTAACAGCAGTTTTATCTAGCTAATTTTAATGATAATCCAGTATTTCAACTTCGCTTGCGTTTCCGTTATTCCATTTAAATATTATTCGCCATTGGTTATTGATTCGTATAGAATAGAACTCCTTTAAATTTCCTTTCAATTTTTCGAGTCTATTCGATGGTGGAATCATTAAATCATTTAAGTCTTGAGAGTTGTTTAACATTCTTAGTTTCCGACGCGATATCTCTTGTATTTCGGTTGAGAGTCCTCTGACTCGTTCTCCTTCCCAAATTTTTTGAGTGTCCTTGTTTCTAAATGAAATAATCATACTAACGCTACACGTTACTTACGTCAAAGGTAAGTAAATTGTTTTAAAAAAGCAAATTTTGAATGACAATGACAGAACTTGCTGGTGCAATGACAAAGTGGTAGACCATTTTGCCAAAATGAATCTTGATTAAAACTCAAATATCACTCCAATGTTTGGCGTAACCGTTGCGCTTAAATTTGGGAGCAAAATTGGAACAGCATTCGATCCGTCCAGTTGCAAAGGCTGACCATCTGTCGTTGCAAAACCGGTATTGTCTTCGTTGCGTTGAAACGTATAGTACGATGGCGTTTCTTGTTTAAAGGCTAGTAAGTTTTGAATATCTAAATAAAAATCAAAACTCACTTTTTTCAAATTCACAATTTTATCCACTCTTAAGTCCAGTTGATTGAAAGCTCTTAATCGTTGTGAGTTTACGTTGGCATAATCCAATACACCGTTGCCGGTGAATGCGTACACTTGTTGTGAAGCTTGCAAATCAAACGGCGTGTACGGCACACCTCCTGCAAAACGATATTTGGTTCCAAGTTTCCAGCCTTTACCAAAATTCCAGCCTAAAGTCGTTGAAAGTAAATGCTGACTATCCCAGGCAGATGGAAGCAATTCACCATCAAGTCCTGAAAACAAAGAACGCACATAGGTATAACTCACTACATAGAAAATCTTCTTCACCAGTTTTTGCTGAATGAAAACTTCAAAACCATAAGTCTGCCCTTTACCGGTTGTTACAACTTCTTCGTTGCCCACTGCACCAAATTCCTGTCCTTGATTGGCCAGTGAAATTCCGTTTGCAACCGATACCGGATAGTTGCGGTAGTCTTTGTAAAATCCTTCTACGGTGATACGCATACCTTCATTGGGCAACCACTGCGCACCAAAAACATAATGATCTGAACGTATATAATCCAACGATTGATTGGCAAGCGTATTGGTTTCATCACGATATCCTAAGGTAGTATAGGTAGGAATTTTATAGTAGCTTCCAACTGATGCCGTAAGATCCCATTTATCTGAAAGATGATACGCAAACGAAACTCGCGGTGAAAGTGTCTTTAATGGATTAAGGCCTGTGTCAGTAAATGAATTCATGTCTGAGCGCACACCTGCCGAAACCAATAATTTTTCTTTGAAGAAATTTTTAGACACTTGTGCAAACAAACCAAATTTAAAAAATTCAATGGCCGTGCTTGAATTGATTTCAATTGCAGGTACAAGCACATTACCGGAAGAGTCTAAAACAGCTCCTGAAATTTTATTGTACAAACTGTAGTTGTACTTCACGTATTGGCCCATGGCACCAAATGAATACTTCCAGCCGTCTTTATATTTATTCCAATCAAATCTCAATTTATTTTCGATCTCTTGTGATTGCAAACCAAAATTTCTAAAATTTTCATCACCATTTTGAGCATCTTCAAATTGATCCAGTTGATTGTCAAACATATTTCTGCTCAGTGCAATGTTGTAAAATCCTCCCTCAATTCTGCGGCGGATAGAAACACCTGTTGTATAGTTCCATTGTGTGATAAATGGCAATGATCTTCTGAGATATTCTGTTTCGTCATTGTCAACTTTGGTGGCTGCAAAATTGAAACGGTCGTATGCACCCAGTCCCAACACGCTGATTGTTGTTTTATCATCCGGACGAAAGGTTGTTTTAAATTGATAATCTGTAAAATTTGGACGAATGGGAAGATCAATCAATTCAAACAAAAAATCCAAATACGAAGCACGTGCTGAAAGCAGAAAATCATTTTTGGTTCCCATCGGTCCTTCCAATGTCAAAAGACTTTCCGTAAAACTTGCACGCACATTTCCAGATAATTTTTCACGATTTCCCTGACGCTGATTGATCACAAAGGTAGATGCCAATGCGTTGTCATATCGCGCATCAAAAGCAGATGAACTCAATTTTAAATCTTCAATAAAAGATACGTTCAAAATACCCTGCGCCCCACCCGACGAGCCCTGCGTTTGAAAATGATTGAGTACCGGAATTTCAATTCCATCCAAATAATATACATTTTCATTGGGCGCACCACCGCGTATAATAATATCATTGCGTTGTGCACCACCTGAAGAACCACCTACACCGGGTAATGTTTGAACCACTTTGGATACATCAAAATTTCCACCCGGATTTGATTCAATTTCTACGGAGGTTAATTTTTGAACTGATAACGGAGTTACCATATCGGTGGTAGTTGCTATTTTATCGCTTTGATAAACTACTTCCACTTCTTCCAGCTTGCTGGAGCTTTCAACCAGACCAAAATTTACCGTTTCGGTATTCCCCGAGTTTACCGTAATGTTGAATTTTTTTTGTGTTTCATATCCGACAAATGTTGCACGCAGCGTGTAGGTCCCAACCGGCAATTCAATGCGGTAATTCCCGTTTAAATCAGTCACCGCGCCGTATTCTGTATTCTCCGCAAACACTTTGGCAAAGGCCAGTGGCTCACTTGTATTTTGATTAAAGACATTGCCCTGTATGGTTCCTTTATTCTGTGCCAAACAAAAAGCAGGCAGACTTGTTAATAGGATTAATATGAAAGTTTTCATTTTATAATCAGATGAGTTGACGGGACAAATATACTACATTTTCGTATTATTAAAATAATTTATAATACGTTTTCGTATTAATTTATTTTCTGTATCTTTGAGGTATGGAAAGCACCCTCATTAAAGTCATTAAGCTCTATGAAGATTTTGCTTCAACATCCGGCACCAAGCCCGAAGCAGATAATCTGGTTCAGTTTGTAGCCTTTCTGAATGATCGCGTTCAACCCAAGTCAGACTTTTCAGAAAAAATCAGCATGGCCAACTGGAAAAAGTTCAGCCGCAAAACCTTGCTTGAAATGACCATAGCCTATCTTGGAAAGATGAACCGCTACGTGGATAATTACGGCCGAAAAAATCTGGCAACCACCTCAGTAGGCACAATTGAAGAATTCACGTACCTGATTCCTTTGCTGGATAATAAAGTCTATACCAAATCTGATTTGATTCAGCAAAACGGCCATCCAATCACCACCGGAACAGATATCATCAAGCGCTTAATCAGCAAAAAATACATTGCAGAAAAAACCAATCCCAACGATAAAAGAAGCATTCACATCACCATCACCAAAAAAGGCCAGCAAGCTATTTTTAAGTCTTCTGAAATTTTGAACCAACTTTCATTGACAGGCGCAGGTATTTTAAGTAACAAAGAATTGATCAGCCTGCTTGGCATGCTGCAGAAGCTGGATCATTTTCATGATAGAGTGCATAAGTCGCATAAGGAGCTTGTGTTGTCGGAGATAGTTGCGGATTATAGGAAAGAGTTGCATGTTTAAATCAATTCTCAGGATTGCTAAAGAACTATCTCGTTAAAATTTCAAATTTTTCTGTTCAACAAAACGTATTCACAAACAAAACACAACTGCAGCAGCGAAAAGTCATTCCGACGAAACGAATGGTCTTTATGACCATGAGAGCCGAGGAATCGCGTAAGGTTAACGCTTGATGGTTTTTCGGAAACCAATTTTCAACTAGTTCAAAAAGTTCAAGAATCGAATTCCAAATCATCTTTCTTCTTTCTTTTGTCTTGAAACAAAAGAAACAATCCGTCAGCTGACGGACAAGGTCTTCAAAACGCTCTGGCGCGAAGTGTTGGTGTAATCCTTTTTCACGAAGAAACATCGCACGTTAACCGCACGGGATTTCTCGTCGTTGCGCGCAATTAAGCGCTCAACTCTGTCGAAATGACGGTGCGCTTTTGGCGGGCAAAATACCCCGGTATGAAACCTGATTGACCAAACATGAACCTTTTCAATTCAACATTCGTCACGCTACACTCGTCATTCGTGACTTGTTGCTCTAACGGTTACTTTTTCATATAATCCTGCCAGGTGACGAGGATGTATTTGGATCTTCCGTTTTCGGTTTTTTTGAGGAAACCGAATTCGTAACAGAATAAATAGACTTCACCTTTTCTGTTTTTCCAGTAGTTGGTGAAGAAGTTTGGATTGAATCCTTCAGCTTCCAGGTTTTCTTTTCGGACAACAGCTTTGCCGGCTTTGTTGAATTTTGATAAAATCCGCCGGTTGAGTTTTAACTGTTCGTCCACCAATTTAAATCGCGATTTTTCTTTGGCTTTGTTTTTTCGTAATGAAAGGCTGATTTGCAGTAATCGCTGCAGAAGATTTTGTCTGTTCGTCCTTCAAATATGTCGGAGCATTGTGGGCATTTTCTTTTTTTTGTCATTGAAGTGCTTGTGCTTAAATTTCTCGCTAGTTGCGAGACTATATTTTTGTCACAATAAATTTTCTGTTTTTAATTGATAAGCATTTGTTTTCAGATCGATGTTCTTGTTCTTTTTTCTTGACAAAAAAGAACCAAAAAGTCAAGGTCTACAAAACGTTCTGGCGCAAATTCTCTCAAATCGCAAGTTCGGGCGGGTGATCTCTTCCATTGCATTACAGAGCTTCCCTCTCTCACTAGCGATTCGCTTCGAATTTACTTGTCACGTTTTGATGACCGATTAAAATCCTCCGTCAATATTCAACATTCGTCATTCTGCATTCGTCACTTTTCACTTGTTACGTTTTGATGCCGATGAAAAATCTCCTTAACATTTCAAATTTCTTCAATTAATATTTGTCAATTTTTGACATTACCAATGTCGCATTGAAAATAGATTATTAAAAAATTCTGCCAACAATTTAGCCGTTGCATTATACGGATAAATCTACGGTTAATTTTTGATATGGATTTTTTTTGAGTCAAGTTTGTCTCATGAATCATTCTTCCTACGGAAACATATCGCTTAAAAATATCTTAATAGACGGTGAAGCCAAAATTGGCTTAAAACCCAGTGGATCTGGTCAACTGATTGATCTTATACAAGCCCTGCCAGATGTGAGCTACAGCAGCTCAATGGGGCTATATTATCTGCCTGCAGGCAAAGAGTCTATTGGACTTGTATTTAAATATTTCAGAGGTAAAGCGTGGATTAACGGCGCTGGGTTTTTCACCAAAAAATCAGCCGGCAAACAAAAGGAAGTGTCGGATATGTCCAAAATCCGCAAGCGATATGAATTGGACGATATGCCAACCGTTGTTCCGATTGAATATGTGGAGAAACTGGAAAATAAAATGTATTCCTTAAATACGGCGCGTACTTACCTTTCTTGCTTCAAATTATTTATGGAGACCTTTAAAGATATTCCGCTCATGGAAATCTCAGAGCAGGATATTCAGGCCTATATGAATCAATTGGTGCGAGAGGGCAAATCATCTACCTACGTCAATCAAATGATCAACGCCATCAAGTTCTATTATGAGAATGTCAAAGGTATGCCCAATCGTTTTTACATGATTGACCGCCCTGAGAAAGTGGAAAAACTTCCCAAAGTGTTAAGCAAAACGGAAGTTCAAAAGATCATTGCCAAAACACCCAACATCAAACATAAATGCATTGTATCGCTCCTCTACTCTGCCGGCTTGCGCAGACAAGAGTTGCTGGATATGAAAATTACGGATATCGATTCAGCCCGCATGATGATTCGCGTGAATCAGGGAAAAGGAAAAAAAGATCGCTTCACTGTTTTAAGTACCACGCTGCTTGAAGATTTGCGCATCTACTTCAAAGAATGGCGACCGAAAGAATATTTATTTGAAGGTGCCGGCGGCGAAAAATATACAGCCAGCAGCGTCCGCTCCATTGTATTAAATGCTGCTAAAAGAGCCGGTATTTGGAAAACCGTTACGCCACACATGCTGCGTCACAGTTTTGCAACGCATCTCCTGGAAGCCGGTACTGATTTGCGCTATATCCAAACCCTGCTTGGTCACGCCAGTACCAAAACCACCGAGGTTTATACACAAGTGACGCTGGTGAATGTGCAGCAGATTAAAAGTCCGTTGGACTCGTAAGAATTTCGGATTAAATCTGATATTTTTCAGGTCCAAAAATTTTGAAATAGTACCAATATTTGGTATATTTACAAAAAATGAATTTATGAGCAAAAACACTTCAATTACGCTGGGAGATTACTTTGAAGAATTTATTCAAACCGTATTGAGCGAAGGCCGTTACAAAAACGCAAGCGAAATTGTTCGCGCCGGATTGAGATTATTAGAAGAAGAAGAACGAAAAGTTGTTACACTTCGTCGTGCAATTGAAGAAGGAATAAATAGTGGATTAGCTGAAGACTTTGACGCGGATCAACACTTAAAAAAGTTGAAATCGAAAAGGAAATAAATGACCCGATATAAATTCACTAAAAAGGCTGTGGAAGACCTCTCCGAAATTTGGGAGTATACTCGCAAAATTTGGTCGGAGAATCAAGCTGAAAAGTATTACAAATTAATTATTCAGGCCTGCTATGAACTAGCCAAAGATCCGCAAAGAGGCAAAGAATATTCAGAAATATATCCAGCATTAAAAGGCATGAACACCACCAAGCACATCATATTTTATCGGATACTGAGTGATTCGTCTATTGAGATTACGAGAATTTTGCACGAGCGCATGGACTTAAAGCGCAGATTGAAAAAATAAGCCACTATGACAAACAACAATCATTCTTTGAACACTCCACAGAGCCTACAAATAATTCCGCTTAA